>NZ_LT906478.1:0-1459775 GCF_900187025.1 Listeria ivanovii subsp. ivanovii | reverse complement strand
TTACGTTAATCATGTTATTAGTATAAATAAGCGAATTATTTTTGATGGTTCTGCGCATGAATATCAGCATTATTTAGCAGACCGAGAACTTGAAATATTAGCAGAACAACGTCGAAAGGAGGATGATTGCATTGATTGCGACACTTCTCCAGTATGATTTTATCCGAAATACGTTTATTGTGGGTTTAGTAATAGGTGTTATTGCACCATTATTAGGAAGTTTTATTGTAGTTAGAAAGCTTTCCCTAATGGCAGATGCGCTGAGCCATGTCACGCTAGGCGGAATTGCGGTTAGTTTGTTCTTAAGCAAAACCTATTTACCACTTGCGACACTTAATCCACTTTACCTTGGTTTCGGATTTTCCGTTGTCGGTTCATTATTAATGGAAAAATTACGTACAGTTTATAAGCACTTTGAAGAACTAGCGATTCCAATAATTATGTCAGCAGGTATGGGTTTTTCTGTTATTTTCATTTCGTTGGCAAATGGTTTTAATACAGATTTATTTAGTTATTTATTTGGAAGTGTGAGTGCAGTCAGCCGAACAGATATGATTACTATTGTGGTCACAGCTATCATCGTGTTCATCGTTATTTTAGCTTTATATAAAGAATTATTTTTGTTATCATTTGATGAAGAATACGCGAAAGTTTCTGGTTTAAAAGCAAAAGTATTTGATATCATTTTTATGGTTTTAGTCGCACTTGTTATCGCATCGTCTATGAGAATCGTCGGAATTTTGCTTGTCTCTTCATTGATGACTTTACCAGTTGCAGCAGCGATTCGACTTGCTAAAGGCTTTAAACAAACAATTCTATTATCCATTTTATTTGGTGAAATCGCCGTTATCGGTGGCTTATTTACCGCTTATTATTTAAATCTAGCACCAGGTGGAGCAATCGTTATCATTTCCGTGTTGATTTTGATCATCACGATGCTATATCAAAAAATCCGACAAAAAATCGTAATTTCAAATCGAGGTGAGGAAAATGGGACTTACAGCAACTGAAGCACTAATGAAAATGAAGGAAAAAGGCTATAAGCATACAGATAAACGTGAATTTCTAATTAATTTACTCGCTCGAAAAAATAGTTATTTAACAGCAAAAGATGTCTTGGAAAATATGAAAGAAGATTTCCCAGGAATAAGTTTTGATACAATTTACCGAAACCTGTCTTTATTTGTGGAACTAGGAATTTTTGAGGAAACAGATCTTTCTGGTGAACGGAATTTCCGTCTCGCTTGTACTCATGAACATCACCATCATCACTTTATTTGTATGAAATGTGGTAAAACGAAAGAAATTATGATGTGCCCAATGGACTTTTTAACCGAAGCATTGCCTGGCTACCAAATTGATGGTCATAAATTTGAAGTATACGGCGAATGCCCAGAGTGTTTGCAGGCTTCTTAATAGCAAATGGTACGAGTTGATTCAAAACTCGTACCATTTTTATTTTCGAGATAATGTTCATAGTTATTTCATATTTACTTCTCATTCTGGACACTTTTTTTGGTTAAAGTAAGAAGTAGCCGAAAGAAGAAGGAGAGGAATAGTTTGACAAAATTAAAAAAAGTGATGATTTCCCTCATAACAGCAACATTACTCATTCTTGCAGGGTGTGGTAGCAGTGCTGTCGTGAAAACAGATGCAGGAAGTGTCACACAAGATGACCTTTATGAAGCGATGAAAACGACGTATGGTAATGAGGTCGTGCAACAACTTACTTTCAAAAAAATCTTAGAAGATAAATACACTGTTACGGAAAAAGAAGTTAATACTGAGTACAAAAAATATGAGGAACAATATGGTGACTCTTTTGAATCAACACTTGCTTCAAGTAACCTGACTAAAACTTCTTTTAAAGAAAATATTGAATATAACTTATTAGTCCAAAAAGCAACGGAAGCTAATATGAATGCTAGTGAAAGTAAACTGAAAAAATATTATAAAACATGGCAACCAGATATTACCGTTCGCCATATACTAGTAGATGATGAAGATACAGCAAAAGAAATTCAAACCAAGCTTAAAAATGGTGAAAAATTCACTGATTTAGCTAAAGAATATTCGACTGACACTGCAACAAGTACAAATGGGGGATTACTTGATCCGTTTGGCACTGGTGAGATGGATGAAGCATTTGAAAAAGCAGCTTATGCCCTCAAAAATACAGATGATGTTAGCGGAATTGTAAAATCCAGCTATGGTTATCACCTAATTCAATTAGTGGAAAAAACCGATAAAACTACTTATGCAAAAGATAAAGCAGCGGTGAAAGCTTCCTATATTGAATCACAACTAACTTCTGAAAATATGACTGCCGCTCTGAAAAAAGAACTAAAAGCAGCTAACATTGATATTAAAGATAGTGACTTAAAAGATGCATTTTCAGATTATACATCTACAAGTACAACAACCTCTAATTAAGCTTAACTCTGATTCACCCATAAATAAAAACCCTTTACTGGCTTTGATTCCCGTCAAAAACACACGCCAGTAAAGGGTTTTTCTAAAGTATTAAGCGAATCGCTGCCATGGAAATGATACCAACAATTACAATCCACATCAAATTTTTTGTTAAAATAGCCGTAATGATAGTTGGTAAGGAAGCAAGCAGATTTTCTAGGTTAATTATAGGGAAGTTATTTGTTCTAGTAATAAGCAAACTTTGCACAAACAATGCTGTTAGGATTGCTAGCGGAACATAAGATAGAAAGCGAATAACAACATCGGGTAAGGCTAACTTCCGAACGAAAATAAATGGTAGCACTCGTGGAATAAAAGTGACAATCCCACAACCAATAATAACGAGTAAAGTATACGTGGTTATTGCCATTTTTCTACTACCACTCCAATCAAACAACCAAGCAATGTTGCTATCAAAATAGCAATCTCTGGTGTAGTAAAGCGCATGAAAACAACTAAAAATAGCGCAACCATTAACATTACAAACAAACTAGTAGCGATTTTTTTACTTTTATCACTAATTACTTGTAAATAAAGCAAGCCAATAAACATCGCTGATAAAGCAAAATCTAGTCCAAATTTTTCTGGGTCTGGTAACCAGTTTCCAATAAATGCGCCAGTAATACATGCCAAAATCCAAGCAAGATAAGCTGTGACATTTATCCCGTGCATCCATTTGGCGCTAACCGGTTTTTTATTGCTAATTTGATTCATCGAAACTCCGAAAGTCTCATCTGTTAAAAGCGCACCAATACCAATATTATTCCAAAGTGAATATTTCTTGAAGTGGGGTGCTTCTGCCATCCCCATTAAAAAATGCCTCGAATTAATTAAAAAAGTAGTAAAAATAATGGCAGAAATCGGACTTTGTAATAATAGTAAACCAGATATGATGAACTGGGCAGCTCCTGTATAAACAATAACTGCCAACAAAGTCACTTCGAGCACGCTTAAATGCGACGCTTTCCCGACCACACCAGCAGCTATTCCAATCCCAGCATAACCAAGCACAGTTGGTATACAAGCTTTTACACCATCATAAAAACTTAACTCCACTTCTTTATCCAAAAAAATCGTCCCCTTCAAAAAAAATGAGAAACAATTGCTCTATTTTCCGCACTGATTTTTTCATCATATCATTTTCTAAGTGCAAAATCACGTCTATTTACTCATGAAAAAACCACTTGTAAAAAAACAAGTGGTTAGTAGTTATTGTTCGATAGTTGGTTCGGCTGGTGGAATAGAGCGGATTGCAAGGAAAACAAAAATCATACTTACAACCATATTGATTTCCATTCCAAATGGAACAATTATCTGTAAAGCTTCCATAACCATGGTGAAGACCGCCGCTAAAGTGATACTGTAAGAAGCCATCATCCAGTTTTGACGGAAAGCAATACCAGTTCGTCCAAAGCCAGATAAAATAAAGCCAAAAAGTGCATATAGAGCAACTCGGAAGAAAACCGATCCAAGTGTAAAGATGAATAATACAAGTAACGCAATCGGGATAAAATATTTCGCTAACGATTCAATAGAGGTATATAAATTAACTAAATCGGCTTTATCGCTAATACCGGCCGTTTCATAACTGAATGATTGCGAAACACCAGCCGCTGTAATATAAATACCATCCGAAAGAAAGGCAACTGCACTATCATACGAAGCTATTTTATTATCGACATCATCTTTATCAAGCGTTCCAGAAGCATCAAAATAAATATGTAATTGATCTTGATCGATAGAGATGGGCAAGTTTTTGACAGCGTCGTCTGTTAAAACAAGTTTTCCGTCTGTCACTTTGAAATTTGGAATTTCATTCGTGATGGTTTCTTCGCCAACTTTCAGCGCATTTTTTGTTGTAACACTCGTAAAGTATGCTAATGGAAGGAAAGCAACAAATGATAAAACGATGATATAAACGATACTTTTTCTGATTTTATCATTTCGAAACGATGCAATATCCGCAGGGGAATATAAACTTTTCCAGAAGCGTTTAAAAATATTCATTCTTCTTTCAACACCTCGCCTAATGGTTTAACTTTTCAATTTCCGGGAAAAAATACATGTATGTGCAAAAGAACGTACTTTTTCCACTTAACTTTAATCATAGCTTGAAATGATGGCAAAATCAATATTGAAACATTACTGAGCAGAAAAATTGCAAGCATTTCTGGGTCGTGGTAGGCTAAATGGTGTAAAGAGAAACGTTATTTAAGGTGTTACATAGTTCTATGGAAATAGGGTCTATACCTTTCGCCTTACAATGTAATTTCTTTTCACATAAATAATAAACAATCCGAGGAGGAATTTTTAATGACTTACGAATTACCAAAATTACCTTATACTTATGATGCTTTGGAGCCGAATTTTGATAAAGAAACAATGGAAATTCACTATACAAAGCACCACAATACTTATGTAACAAAACTAAATGAAGCAGTCTCAGGACACGCAGAACTTGCAAGTAAACCTGTGGAAGAATTAGTTGCTAATCTAGATAGCGTTCCTGAAGAAATTCGTGGCGCAGTACGTAACCACGGTGGTGGACATGCTAACCATACTTTATTCTGGTCTATTCTTAGCCCAAATGGTGGTGGTGCTCCAACTGGTAACTTAAAAGCAGCAATCGAAAGCGAATTCGGCACATTTGATGAATTCAAAGAAAAATTCAATGCGGCAGCTGCGGCTCGTTTTGGTTCAGGATGGGCATGGCTAGTAGTGAACAATGGTAAACTAGAAATTGTTTCCACTGCTAACCAAGATTCTCCACTTAGCGAAGGTAAAACTCCAGTTCTTGGCTTAGATGTTTGGGAACATGCTTATTATCTTAAATTCCAAAACCGTCGTCCTGAATACATTGACACATTTTGGAATGTAATTAACTGGGATGAAGCAAATAAACGCTTTGACGCAGCAAAATAATTATCGAAAGGCTCACTTAGGTGGGTCTTTTTTATTTCTAATGAATTTCTAATGAACTTACAGTGGAAAAATAATGCTTTTTCAGCTACAATAGGAAAAGGTATTATTGAAAAGTGAGGTAACTTGCGTGAAACTAAATTTTAGAAAAAAGAAAAAAGATTCCACTAAGAAAAAACGCGCCATCATTCCGCTACGTTTAAATATTCTATTCTTTATTATTTTTATATTATTCTCCGTTTTAATTTTACGATTAGGAATTGTTCAAATCGTTCAAGGGGATACGTACAAACGTCAATTAGAAGAGACGGATAACGTAACAGTTTCAAAAAATGTTCCACGTGGCAGCATCTATGACCGGAATTACAACTTATTAGTAGGTAATTCTGCGGTTAAGTCAATTACCTATACAAGAAGCCAACAAACAGAAACATCTGAAACGCTTCATGTCGCTCAAACACTTGAAAAATTAATTACGGTCCAACCAGAAAAATTAACAGAGCGTGATTTGAAAGACTACTGGATTTTAACGCATCAAACAGAATCATTGAACCGTTTATCTGCAAAAGAGCAAGCGCTTGAAGCTTCCAAAGCTTATAAAATTCAAGTAGAAAATGTGACACAAGCAGACATCGATAGCCTTAGCAAAGAGGACTTAAAAGTAGCAACTATCTATAAAAAAATGACTACTGGTTATGCTATGACAGAATCTGTTGTTAAAAACAAAGATGTAACCGATGAAGAAATTGCTCGTGTCAGCGAAAACATGGATAGTTTACCAGGAGTGGACACAACAACTGACTGGAATCGTTATTATACCTATGATGAAACATTACGATCCATACTCGGCTCTGTTTCAAGCGCGAAAGAAGGTTTACCGAAAGATAAAGCAGAATATTATTTATCACAAGGATATAGCCGAAATGACCGTGTTGGTAAAAGTTATTTAGAAGCACAATATGAAAGTGTTCTTGCTGGATCAAAATCACAGTCTGAAAGTGTGCTTGATTCAAAAGGGAATATCATTGAAACAGTTAGTAAGTATGAAGGTTCTAAAGGAAAAGATTTAGTTCTTTCTGTGGATGTAGAATTCCAAAAAGCAGTAGAAGAAATCTTGCGCAAAAACATTTCACAAGGCAAGCAATATGCTGGTTCTGATTTATTTGACCGAGCATTTGTTGTTGCAATGGATCCATATTCAGGGGAAGTTCTTGCGCTCGCCGGCCAAAAATTAAATGACAAAGGCGAGTTTGAAGATTATTCGCTTGGAACATTTACAACCGCATATGCAATGGGATCCGCGGTAAAAGGTTCGACAGTTTTAGGTGGTATTATGGATGGAGCAATTACAAAAGATACTGTCTTTACGGACCAACCGATTGCTTTAAAAGGAACGAAGCCAAAAAGTTCTTGGTTTAACAGAACAGGCGCAGGTAATCGTCCACTTAATCCAATTGGCGCTCTTGAAATTTCATCCAACTCCTACATGTATCAAGTAGCGATGAAAATGGGCGGAGCTAAATATGTGCCTAATGGTCCGCTTAAAGCACCACTAAGTACCTTTGACGACATGCGTTACTACTATAATCAATTTGGATTAGGAGTAAAAACTGGCATTGATCTTCCAGGAGAACAAACTGGTTATAAAGGTGACGACCAAACAATTGGTAAAATTCTCGACTTTGCGATTGGACAATATGATTCTTATACGCCACTTCAAATGGCGCAATATGTTTCCACTATCGCTAACGGTGGCTCAAGAATCTCTCCAAGTATGCTAAAAGAAATTAGAAATCCAAGTACTAATGGTGACACTGTAGGAACACTTGCCACCGCCAATAAGCCTAAAGTATTAAACAAAATCGGTGTTTCTGAGAGTGATATGAAAACCGTACAACAAGGATTCTATGAAGTAACTCACGGTTCCACCGGTACTGCTAGAACAGTATTTACTTCTAGCGATTATGATGTTGCTGGTAAAACCGGTACTGCCGACGCCTTTTATGATGGACCTAAAGAGGGCAATAAAATGGCAAGTGTTTGGAATACCACTTTTGTAGGATATGCACCAGTTGAAAAACCTGAGATTGCTATATCCGTTGTTGTACCATGGATTTATCGTCCATATGGTACAGACCACAAAACAAATATGACTATTTCCAAAGAAGTATTCGATAAATATTTCGAACTGAAAAAAGAACGTGCAAAAGCAAACAAAAGCGATTCTAAAGTAGAACAACCAATTAACAATAAAAAAGCAGCAGCAGAAGCGCAATCAAAACAAACCGAAAATTAATTAAAAGCCACTTTCACCAAAATGAAAGTGGCTTTTTTCAATCTAAACTAACAAACAATTAAAAAAATAAGCGGTAAATCACATAAAAAACTGCGAAACAGCTTCATTTATGGTATGATGAAGTATATGTAAAATTAACCAGATCTCTGTTTTACTGTAGAGGGAAGAGGATTAAATTGAAGGAGGAATTGTAAACTATGACAAAAAGCTATCATGTCGCAGTTGTCGGTGCTACTGGTGCAGTTGGTACCCAAATGATTGAATTACTAGAAGAGGCGGCGACTTTTAAGATAAAGCAAGTTTCATTCTTATCTTCGGCTCGTTCTGCTGGGAAAAAATTAACTTTCGGCGGTGAAGAAGTAACTATTAAAGAAGCTAAGCCCGAAAGCTTTGAAGGCGTCGACATAGCTTTATTTAGTGCAGGAGGTTCTGTTTCTAAAGACTTAGCAAAAGAAGCAGTTAAGCGCGGGGCAATCGTTATTGATAACACAAGTGCTTACCGAATGGATCCCACTGTACCACTTGTTGTTCCTGAAGTAAATGAACAAGCGCTCTTTTCACATAATGGTATTATTGCTAATCCAAATTGTTCAACCATTCAAATGGTGGCTGCACTCGAACCGATTCGAGAAGCTTATGGATTAAAACGTATTATTGTTTCTACTTATCAAGCTGTTTCAGGTTCTGGCGTAAGTGCCATTAAAGAATTACAAGAAGGTAGTAGAGCTGTATTAGACAATCAAGCTTTCACTCCAGAGATTATGCCAGTGAAAGGCGATAAAAAACACTATCCAATCGCATTTAACGCTTTACCACAAATTGACGTTTTCACAGAGAATGATTATACATATGAAGAAATGAAAATGATCAATGAAACGAAGAAAATCATGGGAGATAATACGATCAAAGTCTCTGCTACATGTGTTCGTATTCCTGTAGTAAGTGGACATTCTGAAAGTGTTTATGTGGAAATAGATAAAGACGGCGTAAGTGCTAAAGATATTCAAAAAGTCTTAAAAACAGCTCCTGGAGTTGTCTTAGAAGATGATCCTGCAAACCAAATTTACCCACAAGCTATTCAGGCAGCTGGAAAAAAAGAAGTTTTTGTTGGTCGAGTTCGCGCTGACTTAGATGATACAAAAGGCTTCCATATGTGGATTGTTTCTGATAATCTACTAAAAGGCGCTGCATGGAATTCCATTCAAATTGCTGAAAGCTTAGTAAAATTAGCGATTATTTAAAGTTATTTTGAGGTGTAGGAAATGAAAATCATCGTACAAAAGTTTGGCGGAACCTCCGTCCAAAATGAAAAAATAAGATTGATGGCGTTTGATCATATTAAACGTGCACTTAAAAACGATTATAAAGTAGTGGTTGTCGTATCTGCTATTGGAAGATACGGCGACCCTTATGCAACAGATACACTGTTAGAACTGATTGGTGCGAAAAATACTAAATTGACGGCTAGAGAGCAAGACACATTGCTTTCTGTAGGTGAAACGATTTCCGCTTCCGTATTTACAAATATGTTAAAAGAAGCAAATATAAAAGCAGAAGCATTTTCTGGCG
Source organism: Listeria ivanovii subsp. ivanovii (assembly GCF_900187025.1). Taxonomy (GTDB): domain Bacteria; phylum Bacillota; class Bacilli; order Lactobacillales; family Listeriaceae; genus Listeria; species Listeria ivanovii. The sequence goes on along the minus strand of NZ_LT906478.1, from coordinate 1,450,519 downwards.
GACAAGCAGGTATCATTACCACGAGTGATCATTTAAATGCTAAAATTACAGAAGTTGATACTACTAGACTTCAACAAGCACTTGAATCACTTGATGTTGCAGTTGTCGCTGGCTTTCAAGGAATGGCTATTAATGGTGACATAACAACACTTGGTCGTGGTGGAAGCGATACATCAGCTGCGGCACTGGGTGTTTCCTTACAAGCTGATTATATTGATATTTTTACTGATGTAGATGGAATGATGACAGCAGATCCGCGAATCGTTGAACATGCACGTTCACTTCCTAAAGTAAGTTATAATGAAGTAAGTAATATGGCTTATCAAGGGGCGAAAGTTATTCATCCTCGTGCTGTCGAAATCGCCATGACTGCTAAAATACCCATGCGAATTCGTTCTACTTATTTAGAAAGTGAAGGGACACTTGTCACATCTTTAACAGATGAAGTTGGTCATTTTGATGTCAAAGAGCGTATCGTAACAGGTGTTGCCCACGTAACCAATTTAACCCAAGTATCCGTTAAAACTGATACAGTAAAAGCACAACAAGAAGCTTTTAAAATTTTAGCAGATGCTGGTATTAGCTTAGATTTCATCAATATCTCTACTAATTCCGTCATTTTTACAGTCCCAGAAGAAAAACGGCAACTAGTCAAACTTCTTTTAGAAGAAGCAGAGTTAGAAACTTTTGTACGAGAAGCTTGTGCAAAAGTTTCTATTGTTGGCGCTGGAATAACTGGTGTACCTGGTGTTACCGCTAAAATCGTAGGAGCATTATCCGAAAAAAATATCCCAATTTTACAATCAGCGGATAGTCATACTACTATTTGGGTATTAGTAAGAGAAGCGGACTTAATTTCGGCAGTCAATGCCCTTCATGACATATTTTGTTTGGAAATTAAGTAAGGAGGAAATGAAAGATGGATTTAGGAAAAGTAATTACAGCAATGGTGACGCCAATTCACCCAGAAAAGAATAAAGTATGCAAAAAAAGAATTCATCATCTCGTGAATCACTTAATAGCAAACGGCTCAGATGGCTTAGTAATCGCTGGTACAACTGGTGAATCTCCCACTTTATCGCATGATGAAAAAATAAAATTATTTCGTCAAGTTATCGAAACAAACGACGGCCGGGCAAAATTAATCGCAGGGACGGGTTCAAACAATACAGCAGAAACAATTGAATTCACAAAAGAAGTAGCAGAGCTAGGTGGGATTGATGCAGTTTTAATTGTTGCTCCGTATTATAATAAACCCAATCAAGATGGTTTATATGCCCATTTTGCTGCTGTAGCAGAGGCATCTGATTTACCAGTCGTTATATATAATATTCCAGGTCGTAGTGTAGTAAACATCGAGCCAGAGACGATTATCCGTTTAGCAAAACTGCCTAATATTATTGGCGTCAAAGAATCTAGTGGAAACTTAGATAATATTAGTGAAATTATTGCCGGTACTTCCGATGATTTCTTCATTTATAGTGGCGATGACAGTCTAACTTTACCAATATTATCCGTTGGTGGACATGGAATTATCTCCGTTGCAAGTCACATTGTTGGAAATGAAATGCAAGAAATGATTCAAGCATTTGAAAATGGAAAAGTTCAAAAAGCGGCTAGCATTCATCGTAATTTGCTTCCACTAATGAATGGGCTTTTCGCAGTACCAAACCCAGCACCAACCAAATATCTATTAAATCAACAAGGAATTAGTGTTGGTCCTGTTAGATTGCCACTTGTAGATTTGAATGCTGAACAAGGAACGAAATTACAAGCTATATTAGAAGGACTTTCTAAATAGTTCAAAGGAGGTCTACGCTTTGACAATAAAAAAAGCGAAAAACATAAAAATCATTCCACTCGGCGGTGTCGATGAAAGTGGCAAAAATTTATATGTTGTAGAAATAGACGAAGATATCTTTATATTAGATGCAGGCTTAATGTTCCCAGAAAATGAATTACTAGGAATTGATATTGTTATCCCAGATTTCAAATATTTAGAAGAAAACAAAGACAGAATTAAAGCGATCTTCCTAACACACGGGCATGAAGATGCAATTGGTGCACTTCCTTACTTACTTCAAAAAGTAAAAGCACCTGTTTATGGAACTGAACTGACGATTGCCCTTGCTAAGTCTGCACTGAAAGAACATCGCAAACTAAGATTCAAGAATTTCCACATTGTCGATGCGGATACTACATTATCATTCGCGAAAATTGACGTGTCTTTTTTCCGTACAACGCATACTATTCCTGATTCTGTTGGGATTGTTCTAGAAACAAGTGAAGGGGCAATCATCTATACAGGTGATTTCAAATTTGATCAATCAGCAAAAGATGGTTATGCTTCTGACTTAAGTCAGATTGCTGAATTTGGTGAAAAAGGCGTTCTTGCTTTACTTTCAGATAGCTCTGAGGCTGAACACCAAGGAACTACTTCTAGCGACAGCTTAATTGAAGAAGAAATAAGACATGCATTTCGTATGGCAGATGGTAGAATTATTGTAGCTTGTGTCGCATCAAATTTGATCCGTTTGCAACAAGTCCTTGATGCATCTGTAGCAACTAAACGCAAAGTAGCTATCGTCGGCAAAGAATTAGAACGCGTTTTTGAAATTGCTGGCAGCCTAGATAAAATTATTCTTGAAGAAGATTTAATCATTCCTTTAAAAGATGTAAAAAAATATAATGATGATGAAATTACCATTATTGAAACAGGGAATTTAGGCGAACCAATCCAGTCCTTGCAACTAATGACAAAAGGAAATCATCCACAGCTTAATATTAAGCCTGGTGACACAGTTTATATAACTACTACACCATCACCATCGCTTGAAACAATGATGGCTAAAACAATGGATATGCTCTACAAAGCTGGTGCAAAAGTATTAACGATGAGTAATACGCTTTTCATCTCAGGCCATGCAAGCCAAGAAGATTTAAAATTAATGATTAATCTACTAAAACCACGTTATTTCGTCCCAGTTCATGGCGAGTATCGGATGTTGATTAGCCATGCTAAGCTAGCTCATGAAGTTGGTATGGCAAAAACTAATGTTTTCATCGTAGGTAAAGGTGAAATTTTAGAATATAAAAATGATAAAATGACTGCTGGAAACCGTGTGTACTCTGGTAACACGCTTATTGATGGTCTGGGTGTTGGAGACGTTGGAAATATCGTCTTAAGAGACCGTAAATTGCTTTCAGAAGATGGGATTTTTATCGTAGTAGTTACATTAAATCGTAAAACAAAAACGATTACTTCTGGACCAGAAATTATTTCACGTGGCTTCATTTATGTTCGTGAATCGGAACATTTAATTGAAGAATCATCTAAAGTAGTGACTAAAATCGTCGAGAAAAATTTACAAGAAACTGGTTTTGAATGGGCTAAATTAAAACAAGATATTCGTGATCAATTAAATCGCTATTTATTTGAACAAACAAAACGACGCCCAATGATTTTACCAATTATCATGGAAGTTTAGTAAGTAAAACTGCTGCACAGTTATTGTGTAGCAGTTTTTTCGTTTGAAACTAAAATAGACGGGAAAACAAGTTTAGAAGGAGTGATTCCATTGACAGAATATACATATGATGTGGTTGTAATCGGAAGTGGCGCAAGTGGAACTACAGTCGCATTTGACACGCAAGTCGCTGGTCTAAGTGTGGCTATTGTAGAAGAGCATAGTTGGGGAGGTACATGTGTCCTTCGAGGCTGTGATCCTAAAAAGGTACTTGTGGGCGCAAGTGAAGCTAGAAATTTTTCTAAACGACTACGAGGAAAAGGAATTAAACAGGCGGCAACTATAAGCTGGACAGATTTGATGGCATTTAAAGAAACATTTGTAGAAGATGTCCCTGAACAGCGATTGCAAAGTTTTCAAGATGCAGGTATCGAAACCTTTTTTGGAAAGGCTCGTTTCCAATCAAAAGATAGCCTACAAGTTGGAGAAGACGTGTTAAAAGCTAAAAATATCGTGCTAGCAACTGGAGCCAGCCCTATTAAACAAAATATCCCTGGAAGTGAATTCATTCAAAATAGTGATGATTTCTTGTCTTTACCCGAACTTCCTAATTCAGTTACATTTATTGGCGGGGGATATATTTCATTTGAATTTGCTTCGATTGTTTTAGCTGCCGGAAAAGAAGTGCATATAATTCATCATAATAGCCAACCATTAAAGAAATTTGATCCAGACTTCGTTGCGGCGCTTATTTCATTAATGGAAGAAGAGGGTGTTCATTTTCATTTTGATACAGCCATTTCAAAGGTAGAGAAAAAAGCAGGTAAGCTACAAATTAGTGACGAAAACTCTTTTTCACTTGATACAGATATTATCATTGGAGCAACAGGAAGAGCACCAAATATTGCTCATTTATCTTTAGAAAATGCGGAGATTGAGTATACTAAAAAAGGTATAACTGTAAACGAAAAACTGCAAACCATAGCAAATTCGCATATCTACGCGTGTGGAGATGTTGCTGCATCGAAAGGAGCTCCACTTACACCCGTTGTTAGTCTAGAAGCTTCAATTGTCGCCCAAAATATTCTCGAGGCAAACAAAGCAATGGAATATCCCGCTGTCCCAAGTGTGGTATTTACTAGTCCTAAATTAGCAAGTATAGGTATTAGCCTGACAGAAGCAAAAAAACAAGCTGATAGATATGAAATAAAAAAACATGATACTACGAGTTGGTATACTTATAAACGAACAAATGAAGCCCTAGCACTTGCAACAATCATTGTAGATAAAAACACTCAACAAATAAAAGGCGCGCATTTCCTAAGTGAAGAAGCAGATTATATGATTAATTATATCGCTCTTTTAATGAAAGCAAATCTGACTTTAACAGATTTACAATCAGTCATATTTGCTTATCCTTCTCCAGCAAGTGATTTAACTGCTTTGAACTAATCGCCAAATATGGTATAGTGGGGGAGAAATTCGCATAAAAGGAGCAAAATAGATGGAAATTTGGATTATTGCCGGAATATGTGCTTTCTTCATTTTTATTGCAGGTATCGTGATTTTATTTTTCCCAGCTAAGCGGAAAATTGGCGCCATCTTAACAAGTGCTGGCATGCTGTTATTAGTTGGTTCTATCATCGGTATCATTGTTAGTTTTACACATTACCAACAAGTCCAAAATGATGTGTTTAATTATTCTTCCGCAGGGTCAAACCAAACAGCCGAAGAAACGAAAACTTATCAAGTTAATTATGAAGATACAGCAGATAATTTTAAGAAAAAAATTACTTCCGTCACGGTCGAAAAGAAAGAAACCTATTCAACGGTTGAGGGGAAATCAGTTCCTGGTAGCATTACGTTAGCCTTACAAATAACCAATAATACAGATAAAATACTTGAGACTTATCCAAACCAAGGGCAACTAGAAGCAAACAAAATGGAGATTAATGGTTGAGATGCTGTTCTATCTGAATTTGAGAAGACAGATATTCAGCCAGGAGAAACGGTCAAAGGAAAAATTGTTTTTCCAGTAGAAAAATTAGACAAAGTTTCTGATATTACTTGGATTTCATATAGTTTTCTAAGTTATTTAAAAGATTCCTCAACACCCCTTACAACAGACACAGGAAAAATTGAATTAAAATAAAAAAAGCCTATCTCAAAATTCTGGGATAGGACTTTTTGATAATTATTCCGTTACATTCATAACTTCTTTTAAATACTCATCATAAGAAATTTCTTTATTATAGAATTGTTCTTTTGATAAGTTGATAACACGTGTAGCAATTGTTTGTAATAACTGATGGTCATGAGAAGCAAAGATGATTGCTCCTTTAAATGCTTCTAAACCATTGTTAAGCGCTGTGATAGATTCTAAGTCCAAGTGGTTGGTAGGCTCATCTAGAAGAAGTACATTAGAACCAGAAAGCATCATTTTCGATAACATACAACGAACTTTTTCGCCACCAGATAGGACGCGAACTTTTTTCAGTACCTCATCACCACTAAACAACATCCGACCTAGGAATCCACGAAGGAAAGCTTCACTATCATCTTCTGGAGAAAATTGACGTAACCATTCAACAAGACTCATATCATTTTCTTCAAAGAATTCGGAGTTGTCTTTCGGGAAGTAACTTTGGCTTGTTGTAATGCCCCATTTATAACTACCCGAGTCAGGTTCCATTTCACCAGCAAGGATTTGAAATAGCACCGTTTTCGCTACTTCATCATCCCCAACTAATGCAACTTTATCATTGCGGTTGATGGAGAAAGAAAGGTCATCAAGAACTTTAACGCCATCAATTGTTTTAGATAGGTTAGTTACAGTTAGAAGATCATTACCAACTTCTCGTTCTGGTTTGAACTGAATGAAAGGATAACGGCGACTAGAAGGTTGAATATCTTCTAAAGTAATTTTTTCTAACATTTTTTTACGGCTTGTTGCTTGTTTTGATTTAGAAGCATTTGCACTAAACCGGGCAATAAAGTCTTGTAGTTCTTTCATTTTTTCTTCTTTTTTCTTATTACGATCGCCCATCATTGTTTGCGCTAATTGACTGGATTCATACCAGAAATCATAGTTCCCAACATAAAGCTTAATTTTGCTGAAATCAAGATCCGCAATATGCGTACACACTTTATTTAAGAAGTGACGGTCATGTGATACGACAATAACAGTATTATCAAAGTTAATTAAAAATTCTTCTAACCAGTGAATAGCACGAATGTCCAAGTGGTTAGTAGGTTCATCTAAAAGTAGAATATCTGGTTTACCAAATAATGCTTGCGCAAGAAGTACTTTCACTTTTTCTCCACCAGTTAAATCTTTCATTAACTTGCCGTGTAAGTCAGTAGAAATTCCTAAACCATTTAGTAAAACCGCCGCATCGGATTCTGCTTCCCAACCATTTAATTCCGCAAATTCGCCTTCGAGTTCCGCAGCACGAATACCGTCTGCATCACTGAAATCTTCTTTCATGTAAATGGCATTTTTTTCGTCCATAATTTTATATAGACGTTCATGTCCCATAATAACCGTATTCAACACTAATTCTTCATCATATTGGAAGTGATCTTGACGCAAGACAGCTAGACGCTCACCTGAACCAATATGCACATTTCCACTTTGTGAATCAAGCTCGCCGGAAAGGACTTTTAGGAAAGTAGATTTACCAGCACCATTTGCTCCAATAAGACCATAACAGTTTCCTGGTAAAAATTTAATCGAAACATCTTCAAATAGCTTTTTATCGCCGTAGCGTAAGCCGACATTATTTACAGTTAACATTTTCTTCCTCCAATACTAAGTTACTCTCTCTTAATTTCAGAAAAAGCACAATTACTACTATTTTAACATGGTTAGTGATGCAAAGAAAGCATACACGCATAAATAAATGTTATAATACTAAAACAAGGAGGGAAGCCAGGTGGATTATCAACCAATTTTACAAGAAAAAGTTGCGATTTGCTTAACTTTACAAGGTGCGAAAGAAACATTTCCGTTTGACAAAAAAATACATGCCTTAACTCTAGGTGGTAAAATATTTGCCTTGATTCATTTATATCATGGTGATTTATATGTCAGCTTGAAATGCCAGCCAGAGCGAATAGATAGACTACGTGAGGAGTATAGTAATATTAAACCAGGCTATCACTTAAATAAACAACATTGGATTACCCTTGTTATTAATGAACAATATGATGTTGAAGCAGAAACCGAATTTGCTTTAATTCAAAACAGTTATCAACTTATTTTTCGAAAACTCTCTAAAAAAGCGCAAAATACAGTAAGATTTTCTGCTAATGACTAAAAAAGAAAAAATTCTTTACAAAAAACTATCGCATGCTATAATAATTGTTGTACGATAATTTCATAGACGTTACCACAGGGGGGGGCTTCTTAGCTGAGATTGAATCCGCATGTTTTTGGATTCTGACCCTTTGAACCTGTTCGTTAATACGAGCGTAGGGATTGTGGCGATTGCATTTCTAACATTAGAAACTGCTTTCTTCTGGGGTACGTTTTTTGACCAAAAAGAAGAGGGGAGTTTATTTTTTTATGCAGAACAAACGATTAATTATTTTACTGGAGTGCGCCATCTTTGCAGCTGTTGCGATGGTACTGAGCTTTATCCCGTTAGACATCGGATCAAGTTTTTCGATTTCACTAGGAATGATACCAATGTACGTGATTGCTATTCGTCGTGGTTTCTGGGCTGCAGGATTTGCCGGATTATTATGGGGATTACTGCATTTTTTAACAGGAAAAGCATATATTTTAATGCCGTCTCAAGCATTGATTGAATATGTTATCGCCTTTAGCTTTGTTGCTTTTAGCGGTGTATTCAGTAAGCAAGTTCGAAGCAATTTAGCAGCTGGACAATTAAAAAAAGCTATTCAGTGGGCTTGGGGAACGATGATTATCGGTGGTGTGGCTAGGTATTTTTGGCATTATGTTGCCGGTGTGTTATTTTGGGGTGCGTATGCCTTTAAAGGTTGGGGGGCACAATTATTTTCCCTCGTGATGAATGGAGCTACTTGTCTTGCTACTGTAGCTGTTGCTGGCATTGTTATTACCATTTTATTAAAAACTTCACCAAAATTATTCTTACCAAAATAAGGAAAAGGACTGCTAATATTTGCTGGCAGTCCTTTTTTTTGCAAAAAATAAGTATGTTATAATAGAGGAATACTATATTGCAGTTTAATTACAATGCTCATTTTTACGAAGACAAGTTTAGCATCGATGTTTCCCGTGCCACAAGTACGAAATCCACTCGTAAACGACTTCTGTTTGAATGCACCACTTGTTTTTAAGCTGTTTTTTTGTATTTTAAAGTTTCAATCGCGATGGTTAGGGAAAAGATTCATTGATTGCCAAATTTCTTGGTATTGGTAAAGAAAAAATGGAGGTGTATAAGCGTGTTAAAATTCGAACACGTAACGAAGACTTATAAAGGGGGCAAAAAAGCTGTTAATGATCTGACACTGAGCATCGATAAAGGAGAATTTGTTTGTTTTATCGGTCCAAGTGGTTGTGGAAAAACAACAACTATGAAGATGATTAATAGGCTTATTGAACCAACTGAAGGAAAAATTTTCATTAATGATAAAGATATCATGGCGGAAGATCCTGTTAAATTACGTCGTTCTATCGGTTACGTGATTCAACAAATTGGCTTGATGCCACATATGACGATTCGAGAAAATATCGTCCTCGTTCCAAAATTACTTAAATGGTCCGAAGAGAAAAAACAAGAACGTGCAAAAGAATTAATTAAATTGGTAGATTTACCAGAAGAATTTTTAGATCGGTACCCATATGAACTAAGTGGTGGACAACAACAACGTATTGGTGTACTTCGCGCACTTGCGGCAGAACAAAACTTAATTTTGATGGATGAGCCATTTGGGGCACTAGATCCAATTACACGTGATTCATTGCAAGAAGAATTCAAAAATTTACAAAAAGAACTTGGTAAAACAATTATCTTTGTTACACATGATATGGATGAAGCTATAAAACTAGCTGATCGTATCGTAATTATGAAAGCTGGGGAAATAGTGCAATTTGATACTCCAGATGAAATTTTACGTAATCCTGCTAACTCCTTTGTAGAAGACTTTATTGGGAAAGACCGTTTAATTGAAGCAAAACCGGATGTAACTCAAGTAGCACAAATTATGAATACAAATCCAGTTTCGATTACAGCAGACAAGTCCTTGCAAGCTGCAATTACAGTCATGAAAGAGAAACGCGTAGATACATTGCTTGTTGTAGATGAAGGGAATGTACTAAAAGGATTTATTGATGTAGAACAAATTGATTTAAATCGTCGTACAGCGACTTCAGTAATGGACATTCTTGAGAAAAATGTTTTTTATGTCCACGAGGATACGTTACTTCGCGATACAGTTCAGCGGATCTTAAAACGTGGTTACAAATATATTCCTGTAGTTGATAAAGAAAATCGATTAGTCGGCATTGTCACACGCGCTAGTTTAGTTGACATTGTCTATGATTCCATTTGGGGTTCATTTGACGCGGAATCAGTAAATCAGGAGGAACAACCGGATTCCGAAACGACAGAACCAGAAACGAAGCAGGAGGGATAAGCTATGGACGCTATTGTTACTTTTTTTCAAGAAAACGGCCATAACTTGCTTGTTCAAACATGGCAACATTTATTCATCTCCTTATCTGCTGTTATTTTAGGGATTGCAGTAGCTGTACCAACTGGGATTTTGTTAACTAGATCGCCAAGGGGAGCAAATTTTGTTATCGGTGTGGTTAGTGTTCTTCAAACAGTGCCTTCTCTTGCAATTCTGGCATTTATTATTCCATTTCTTGGAGTAGGAACGCTACCTGCGATTATCGCGTTATTTATCTATGCGCTGTTACCAATCTTACGTAATACATTTATCGGTGTTCGTGGTGTAGATAAAAATTTAATTGAATCTGGCAGAGGTATGGGAATGACAAACTGGCAATTAATTGTTAATGTTGAAATTCCTAACTCTATTTCCGTTATTATGGCAGGGATTCGCTTATCTGCAGTCTATGTTATTGCTTGGGCAACACTTGCATCGTATATTGGAGCAGGCGGACTAGGTGACTTTATTTTTAACGGTCTGAATTTATACCGTCCTGATTTAATTCTTGGCGGAGCAATACCGGTTACCATTTTAGCCCTTGTAGTAGAATTCGCGCTTGGAAAACTGGAGTATCGCTTAACTCCTAAAGCCATCCGTGAAGCTCGGGAAGGGGGAGAATGACATGAAGAAAAAACTAATTGCTTTAATGAGTGTGTTGCTACTAACTAGTTCGCTCTTCTTATCAAGCTGTGCCTTACCTGGACTTGGAGGAGGTTCCAAAGATACGATTCGAATTGGCGCAATGGCCACTACTGAATCACAAATTGTTTCGAACATTTTAAAAGAGTTAATTGAACATGATACAGGTCTAAAAGTAGAAATAGTTAACAATTTAGGTTCAACCATCGTTCAACACCAAGCAATGCTCAATGGAGATGTAGATATTACTGCCACTAGATACACTGGTACAGATTTAGTTGGACCACTTGGAGAAGAAGCAATCAAAGACCCAGATAAAGCTCTAGCAGCTGTCCAAAAAGGCTTTGAAGAACGCTTCCACCAGACATGGTTTGATTCTTACGGTTTTGCTAATACTTATGTGTTTATGGTTCGCCAAGATACAGCAAAAAAATATAATTTAACGACAGTAAGTGATATGCGAAAAGTAGAAGATCAATTAACTGCTGGGGTAGATAATTCTTGGATGGAACGTGAAGGCGATGGTTATAAAGCCTTTTCTGAAGCTTATGATATCCAATTCAAAAAGATTTTCCCTATGCAAATTGGCTTGATTTACACCGCGCTTAAAAACAAACAAATGGATGTGGCACTCGGATACTCCACTGATGGCCGTATACCAACTTATCATCTAAAGTTACTAGAAGATGATAAAAAATTCTTTCCACCATATGATGCCTCTGCTCTTGCAACAGATGAAATTTTGGAGAAACACCCTGAATTAAAAATAACTATCAACAAATTAAAAGGAAAAATTTCCACAGAACAAATGCAAAAACTCAATTACGCAGCAGATGGCGAACTAAAAGAACCTTCTATTGTAGCAAAAGAGTTCCTGGAAAAAAATAATTACTTTGAAGGTAATAACTAAGGAGGTGCCAAAAGATGGACACATTAAAACAATTAATTGACTATTATCAAACAAATGGAAGTTACGTCATGGAAGAGTTCTGGCGGCATTTCTTAATGAGTGCTTACGGAGTTATTTTCGCAGCAATCGTAGCGATACCACTCGGAGTATATATTGCTAGGAAAAAACGTTTAGCTGGTTGGGTCATTCAAACTGCTAATATTATCCAAACGATTCCTGCCTTGGCAATGCTCGCTGTATTAATGCTTGTCATGGGTCTAGGGACGAATACAGTCGTTTTATCCTTATTCCTCTACTCTTTACTGCCAATATTAAAAAATACCTATACAGGCATTAGAAACGTCGATGGAGCACTTCTTGAATCTGGCAAGGCAATGGGGATGACGAAATGGCAAGTTCTTCGTTTAATCGAAATGCCACTTGCTTTATCTGTTATTATGGCAGGGATACGGAATGCTTTAGTTATTGCTATCGGTGTTGCAGCAATTGGGACATTCGTTGGGGCTGGTGGACTTGGTGACATCATCGTCCGTGGTACAAACGCTACTAACGGAACCGCGATTATCCTTGCTGGGGCAATCCCAACCGCAGTTATGGCTATTTTAGCTGACTTATTACTTGGTTGGGTGGAACGTAGATTAAATCCTGTTAAGAACAAAAGAAAAACTCTTACCGAAGCGCTATAGTCTGATAGAAAAACACAACCTATTATTTCCAAAAAAGGTTGTGTTTTTCGTTTGGCAAAAAATGTTTCCCGTAGTAAACTTTTTACCATAAACGAAAGAAGGTCAGGGAGCATGAAAAAGGAGAAAGCAGAACGTACAAAAGAAAGCTGGAGAAAAGCACAGAATGCTCCCAGTTTAAGCGAGGTAAATAATTCCGTAGCAATTCCAAAAGATGCGAAGTTTTTCCGGAAATTACTGGCATTTATGGGACCGGGAGCACTCATCGCAGTTGGCTATGTTGATCCAGGGAATTGGGCAACCTCTATCGCCGGAGGATCTGAATTTGGTTACACTTTACTTTCTGTTATTTTAATTTCTAATATTTTAGCTGTTTTATTACAATCACTCGCATCCAAATTGGGAATTGTTACTGGTCGCGACTTGGCCCAAGCTTCTAGCGACAGTTTTTCCAAACCATTTGGATTTGTCTTGTGGATTTTAGCTGAATTAGCCATTATTGCAACAGATATTGCAGAAGTAATTGGAAGTGCAATTGCCCTTAATCTGCTATTTGGTATTCCGTTAATCTGGGGTGTTTGCATTACCGCTCTTGACATATTTCTTGTGCTCTTCCTGCAACACAAAGGTTTCCGTTACATAGAAGTTATCGTTATTACTCTAATGGTTACAATACTTGTTTGTTTCGGAGCAGAAATGGTGATGTCGCATCCTGATGTACAAGCCATTGCCAAAGGATTTATTCCCCAAGCGGAAATTGTAACCAATCCTGCGATGCTTTATATCGCACTTGGAATTCTTGGAGCAACAGTAATGCCACATAATTTATATTTGCACTCATCGATTGTTCAAACAAGGCAATATGCTAGAACCAAAGAAGGAAAGAAGGAAGCCATTCGTTTTTCTTTTATTGATTCTACTTTTTCATTAACTATTGCTTTATTAATTAATGCTTCCATTTTAATTTTAGCAGCAGCAGCATTTTATACAACCGGACAAAATAATGTAGCTGGAATTGAAGATGCTTATAAGTTATTAAATCCTACACTTGGAAGTAGCATTGCGAGTACAGTTTTTGCAGTTGCTTTATTAGCTTCTGGTCAAAACTCAACCTTAACAGGGACACTAGCTGGCCAGATTGTTATGGAAGGTTTCTTAAATATCCGTTTAAAACCAGTAGTACGACGATTGCTAACTCGTTTCTTAGCAATTGTTCCGGCCGTTATTATTACTGCACTATACGGAGCAAATGGAATTAATGAACTTTTGATTTTTAGTCAAGTTATTCTCTCAATGCAATTATCTTTTGCTGTCATTCCACTAGTTATGTTTACGAGTGATAAACGGAAAATGGGAGATTTTGTTAATCCGCCTTGGTTAAAAATTATTTCTTGGGCCGTAGCAATTTTTATCGCTGTTTTGAATATTTATTTATTATTTTATACTTTAACGTCATTATAATTAATCAGGAAGACAATAATAATATTATGTAAACTATTAAAAAATATTTTCTCATTTCTTTCCCTCGAAATTTTCATCTTTATGCTATATAATTAAATTATATTATACTAATGGCGTAGTAAAGGTGTTGAATAAAGATGACGGATAAATTATTAAAACAACATAAACGACTTTTAGAACAGCAACATAGACTACCATACACGATTGATTTGGGTGGAGAAATATTTACTGTGATTATTTATACTAAATTAAGTAAAGTAGCTGGTGTGACTGTCTTAAACTCAAAAGAAGAACCAGCAACTATGAATGAAGCAAAAGCAGTAGTTAATCGCATTCAAAAATATAATTTTTATTTTGAATACTTGGGCAAACGCGCACATGTCGTCAAAGAACGCGATAGCATCATTGCCGAGAAAATCGAACAAACGCAATTAATTTTAAACGATAACACAATTTTTGGCGAACAAATGCAACCAACAATTGATGAGCTCAACTTAGCAATGGAAGTATATAAACAACAACAACGAAAAATGGATATTTACCAAGAAGATATTACATTACTTAACGAAAAAATTAAAATGCAAGGTGAAATTTTGGAAGAGGACTGGGAATCTGCTGAAAATCTTTCTATTATGTTTGCTAAAGCTGCTTATGCTCAGACTATTTATTTAGAAGCAACGCGAAAAAACCGGAAACAGTTAGCAAAATGGTTTCATCTCCATCAAAAAGAATTACCATTAGAAAAGCAAAAAGCATTAAGCAAAATTATTTCTGTTCTAAGCGATACAAATGCTGGTCTCGTATTTGATCAAATTATTTCACTTAGACCGTTGTTAGAGGAAGGATTAATGCTTGATCACGGACAAGCCTTAACCCAGCTTGCTAGTGAATTTAACAAAGAATTTGAAACACATTGTCGTTTCTATAAACCTAATATTAATAAAGTGAAAAATTTAATTAGACAATAAAAATAAGCTAAGCGCAGTATCAACTCCGCTTAGCTTATTTTTTATTTTACTAGACCTTGTTTTTGCAAGTAATTTTTAGCAACAGTATAAGCTGATTTACCATTTACATTGACCTCATAATTCATTTTTCGCATTTCGTCATCGGTAATTTTACCAGCAAGTTTGTTTAATGGTTTTCTAAGTTCTGGGTGTTCATCCAGTGTTTCTTTTAACAGCAGTGGGGCGCCTTGATAAGGAGGGAAGAGTTGCTGATCATCCTTAAGTACTTTTAGTTTATACTGCGCTAGTTCGCTGTCTGTTGAATAGGCATCGAGCAAATTAATATCGCCAGACTTAATTGCGTTATAGCGCAGTTTTGGTTCCATCGTTTTTAAATTAGGGAAAGTAAGTCCATAGGTTTCTTGGATTCCTTTATACCCATCCGAGCGATCTTTAAATTCTAAAGTGAAACCAGCTTTCACTTGATCCGTTACTGGACCTAAATCAGATATTTTTTCTAAATTATTTTCCTTAGCAAATTCCGGTGAAACAGCTAAAGCATAAGTATTATTATATTTCATCGGTTTTAGATAAGCCATATCAAAATCTTTCGCTAATCCGTCACGAGCTTGCTCATACACTTTCTCAGGATTATGCGTTTTGGCATTTACCTTTAAGAAAGTTTCCAAAACCGTACCTGTGAATTCTGGATAAATATCGATATCTCCAGATTTTAGTGCATTAAATACGAAACTTGTTTTACCCATATTCGGCTTAACATTAACTTTCAAGTCAGTTTCATCTTCAATAACTATTTTATACATATTAATTAAGATTTCTGGTTCGGCTCCTAGTTTACCTGCAATAGTAATCTCTTTTTTGTCAGAAGTAAGGTACGGAACAACAACGATTGCCGCTGTGAGTAGGACCCCGGCAGAAATGGTAATAATGGTACTTCTAAATGATGCTTTTTCAAGAAACCGCAATAAAAAGTCAAACAAAATTGCTAGTAATGCAGCTGGAATAGCACCTAGTAGAATTAAACTATTATCATTACGATCAATTCCAAGTAAAATTAAGTCCCCTAAACCACCGGCGCCAATTAATGCCGCAAGTGTAGCCGTTCCAATAATGAGCACCATCGCAGTTCGGATACCAGCCATTATAACGGGCATAGCTAAAGGTAGCTGTACTTTATATAATCTTTTCCATTTGTTCATTCCCATTGCACGTGAAGCTTCAACAAGGGCTGGGTCAACTTCTTTTATCCCAGTATATGTATTCCTCAAAATCGGAAGGAGAGCGTAAATAACAAGCGCAATAATCGCTGGAACGATTCCAATACCAACTAGTGGAATTAATAAACCTAGTAGGGCAAGTGATGGTATCGTTTGAAAAATAGCTGCTACTTGGATGATCGGCTCAGCAAGTCGCTTATGTCTAGTTAAATAAATACCAAGTGGTAAAGCAATTAAAACAGCAATAAAAAGCGAAACAAACGAAATTTGAATATGTTGAACAAGGGCAGTAAATAGTTCATCTTTACGAGCCTCAAAAGTATTTAATAATGTATTCATACTAGCTCACCTGAACTTTCTAGGTGGCGCGCTAAGAATTGCATTACATGCTTATTTGTAATGGTTCCGACGAATTTGCCCGAAGCTTCATTTAGAACAGGAATAGATTGTTCCTCCGCCACACGACGTATTAAATTCTCCACCGGCTCTTTTAAAGAAATGCCAAGAGTTCCGTCGCTCGTTTGGTAGTCATAAAATAAATCTGCTTCTATTAAATCATTCACTGTAAAACTACCTTCTAAAATGGGTGTATTAAAAGCATGACCAGAAGCTAAGAAATCTTTAACAAAATCATTCTCTGGGTTTTTAATAATTTCTTGTGGTGTAGCGACTTGAACAATTTCGCCTTCTTGCATCACGCAAATTCGGTCACCAAGAGCAAGTGCTTCTTGCATATCATGGGTTACAAAGACAATCGTTTTTTTGATTTTCTTTTGAAGTGCCGAAATATCTTGTTGAAGTCGTTGCCTTGAAATGGGATCCAGTGCGCTGAAAGGTTCATCCATTAAAATAATTCCAGGGTCAGCCGCGAGCGCGCGAACTACTCCAACTCGTTGTTGCTCTCCTCCAGATAGTTCCGCTGGTTTACGGTGGCGATAGCTTTCCGGATCAAGTCCAACGCTATCTAATAACTCGGTAATCCGAGCATGAATTTTTTCTTTATCCCATTTTTTCAGTTCTGGCACAATTGCAATATTTTCTTCTATGGTCATATGGGGAAATAGAGCAATTTGTTGCAAAACATAACCGATATCCCAGCGAAGTTCATGAATATCGTAATCGCTAATTCTTTTTTCATTGATATAGATTGTTCCTGTCGTTAAAGGAATCAATCGGTTAATCATTTTGAGTGTTGTTGTTTTCCCGCAACCACTTGGTCCGATGAAAACGAAGAATTCGCCATCTTTTATGTCAAGTGTCACATTCTTCACAGCAGTTTTATCATTATTATAATTTTTAGATACACTGTCAAAACGAATCATTTTTTCATCCCTTTCCTTATTAATCGAATATATGTTCTACATTATAACGTTTTTACTTTTAAATCACAAGAACATACCCTCCAATTACCCTAAATTACCATTAATTATTCCTAAGCGGATAAAAAAACACTGGAATTGTTTGTAAAAAAGATGTTCCATGATAAAATAGAAGCAGTGATTTTAAAAAATACATCCAAGAAAGGTTTGAAATAAGTAATGAGAAATATCCAAACAGAATTTCCGCATATTTCCATCAAGTTAAATGAACCATTATCTCAATATACCTATACAAAAACAGGTGGAAAAGCAGATATATTTGTGATGCCAAAGACAATTAAAGAAACGCAAGAAATTGTCTCGTATTGTCATCGAAAAAACATCCCACTAACAATCCTTGGAAATGGATCGAATTTAATAATAAAAGATGGCGGCATTCGAGGCGTGATCCTACACCTTGATTTACTTCAATCAATAGAAAGAACAAACACGCAAATCACCGCGATGAGTGGGGCCAAATTAATTGAAACAGCAAAATTCGCCTTAGAGGAGAGTTTGAGTGGACTTGAATTTGCTTGTGGTATTCCTGGTTCGATTGGTGGAGCACTACATATGAATGCTGGTGCATATGGAGGCGAAATAAGTGATGTTTTAGAAGCTGCAACTGTTTTAACCCAATCTGGTGAACTAAAAAAGTTAAAACGTGCTGAATTAAAAGCAGCCTACCGTTTTAGTACAATTGCAGAAAATAACTATATTGTTTTAGATGCAACATTTTCACTGCAATTAGATGACAAAAATAATATTCAAACAAAAATGGCTGAATTAACTGCTGCAAGAGAAGCAAAACAACCACTCGAATATCCTTCATGTGGCAGTGTATTTAAGCGTCCAGCTGGTCACTTTGCAGGGAAATTAATTCAAGATAGTGGTTTACAAGGACATATAATTGGTGGTGCACAAGTTTCATTAAAACATGCTGGTTTTATCGTGAATATCGGAGGTGCAACAGCAACAGATTATATGAATTTAATCACTTTTGTTCAAAAAACAGTACGTGAAAAGTTTGACATCGAATTGGAAACCGAAGTCAAAATAATTGGTGAAGATAAGGAAGCAAAAAATAATTAGGAGGTAAAACATCTTTGAAAGAACTTAGTTTATTTTTACAAAATCGGAGTGTTAAACGTGTTGGAGTATTTCTATTAATCGCCTTTGTTTTATATTTACTTCGGAGTCAAATGAATATTATTTTATTAACGTTCATTTTTTCTTACCTTATTACTCGGCTAGAGAATTTTATTTTACGGAGAATTTCAATTTATCGGCAGATTATTGTTTTGTTACTGTATACAATAATTGCTGTAGTGATTGTACTAGTTTTCGTTAAATATATACCTGTTTTAGGTGAACAGGTAAATCAATTAGTCAAATTTGGCAATAGTTTCTTCAAAACAGAGAGCAACAATGATTTTATTAATTATATTATCCGCTTAGCAAATCAATTCAATATTATGAAATTCACAGAACAAGGCGTATCAATGATTTTGACTTATTTAACCAATGTAGGAACTGTGCTAATGAATGTTTTCATTGCATTAATGCTAAGCCTATTTTTCTCCCTAGGTAAAGATCATCTAATTTCATTTACCAATCAGTTTTCGACAAGTAAAATTGGTTTTATTTATGAAGAGGTAAAGTTTTTTGGATCAAAATTTGTTGGGACATTTGGTAAAGTTATTGAAGCACAGTTTATCATTGCGCTTGTGAACGCGATTTTAACAACTATCGCGCTTTGGATTTTACATTTCCCGCAGTTAATGACTTTATCGATTATGGTGTTCTTACTAGGTTTAATTCCAGTAGCAGGGGTTATTATTTCGCTCGTACCACTAACTATTATCGGTTATTCGATTGGTGGCGTAGAATATATTTTCTATATTTTAATAGTCGTTATTATCATCCATGCGTTAGAATCTTACGTATTAAATCCGAAATTAATGTCAGCCAAAACTAATTTACCTGTATTCTACACTTTTATCATCCTAATTTTCGGGGAGCATTTCTTTGGGATTTGGGGATTAATCGTTGGTATACCAGTCGTCATGTTCTTTTTAGATGTTCTTGGAGTGACAGGGCAAGAAGAAATAGAACAGCCAAAAGACACCATCAGTCATACTTAATGCGCACGGGGGTTCTTCCACATTTGTGGGAAAATCCCTGTTTTTTTGAAAGGGGAGAAGAATAGTGAAAAAACATCTTTTTGTTATTTCATTAGATGCTCTAGGGGCACTTGATTTAAAAGATACTAGCGAACTACCTGCCTTACATGAATTAATTCATAATGGAACACATATTGAAGAAGTCGAAACAATTTATCCATCACTTACATATCCAGCCCACACAACCATTATTACGGGGCACTATCCAAATACACATGGCATCGTTAATAACACAAAAATCCAACCACAGAAAGATTCACCAGACTGGTATTGGTACAAAAAAGCGATTCAAGTTCCTACATTATATGATTTAGCGAAAGAAAAAGGAATGACAACAGCGGCTTTTTTATGGCCAGTGGCTGCAAAAAGTGGAATTGATTATAATATCGCCGAAATTTTCCCCAATCGCTTTTGGTTAACACAAATGATGGTTTCTTTAAATGGTAGTTCTCCGTTTTTTCTAATTGATATGGACCGGAAGTTTGGTCATCTTAGAAAAGGAATTAATCAACCTGCACTTGATACATTTCTAACAGCTAGTGTGGTAGACACAATAAAAACGAAAAAGCCAGATTTACTTTTAACTCATTTAGTAGACATGGATAGCATGCGACATGCACACGGAGTTCATTCATTAGAAGCAAAGGCAGCTTTGAAACGGCATGACAATCGACTCGGACAAATCATTCAAGCTACAAAAGAAGCAGGTATTTATGAAAATACAGTTTTCGCGGTACTCGGAGATCATTATCAGTTAGATGTAACACACGCAATTCGTTTAAATGTTCTTTTTGCCGAAAATGGTTGGCTTCAAGTAGTTGATAGTAAAATTACTGATTGGCAAGTATATGCAAAAAGCTGTGATGGCTCCTGCTATATTTATACGAAAGATGAAAGACTAATTCCTGCAATTATGAAGTTGCTTCAAAAGGTTAAAGGGATTGAAGCGATCATAACGAACGAAGAGATTTCTCGTCGAGGAGCCGATCGCAATGCAGCATTAATGGCAGAAGGGAATCTAGGATATTATTTTATGGATGATTTATATGGTCCAGCAAATGAAGTTGTCACGAAAGATATGCTCGGAAAACCTGGCTATTACAAAGCTGTACATGGTTACTCTCCTGAAAAAGAAAATTATCAAACGACTTTCATTTTTAATGGTCCAGGCATCAAATCAGATGCGAAAATGGCTAATGCGAGGTTAATTGACGCTGCGCCTACTTTTGCTGAAATTCTTGGCTTACAGTTTCCAAATACAGCTGGCTCAACTTTAAGTGACATATTCGAATAAGAAAAGGGGAGAAATATAGGTGGCATATACAAAGGAAGAGAAAAGCTGGATTTTTCAAGATTGGGCGAATTCTGCTTATTCGATTATGATTACAACTGCTATTTTACCGATTTATTTTAAAGGTGTTGCAGCAAATGCCGGGATTGCTGATACTACATCCACGGCTTACTGGGGTTATGCGAATTCAATTGGTACTTTGCTTATTTCCTTATTGGCACCGATACTCGGAACCATTGCAGATTACCAATTCTTTAAGAAACGCTTTTTTGGCGTTTTTACAGGCATCGGTATCGCTTTTACCTTTTTGTTAATTTTTATTCCTACTGATGCATGGTTGTTATTACTTGGTTTTTATGTCTTATCACTAATAGGTTTTTCTGGCGCAAATATTTTTTACGATGCTTTTTTAATTGATGTGACAACAAATGAACGAATGGATAAAGTATCATCAGCCGGTTATGCATTTGGTTATCTTGGAAGTTGCATTCCGTTTATTATTTTTATCATTTTCCAAGCAACAGGGATTTTACCGATTAGCGATGTGGCTCTGGTAAATATCGGCTTTGTGATGACGGCGCTTTGGTGGTTGTTTTTCACGATTCCAATGTGGAAAAACGTGCACCAAGTCCATTATATTCCAGCAGTGAAAGATCCTGTTAAGACAAGTTTCAAACGACTTTTCCACACGATTAGTCATATTAGTGAGCATAAGAATATCGTCCTCTTTTTAATTGCTTATTTCTTTTATATTGATGGTGTTGATACGATTTTTCGGATGGCCACTTCTTATGGGATTGACTTAGGCATTTCGCAAACGACTTTAATTTTGATTCTATTGATGACCCAACTAGTAGCATTTCCTTTTACGCTATTATATGGTTATCTGGCTAAACGTTTTAGTGCAAAGCCACTTATTTTCACCGCAATTTTTGTGTATATCGTTATTTGTATTTATGCTGTATTTATGAAAACGGCGTTAGACTTTTGGATTTTAGCCATGCTAGTCGGAACATCTCAAGGTGGAATTCAAGCACTAAGTAGATCATTTTTTGGTAAAATTATTCCTAAAAAACGTTCCAATGAATTTTATGGTTTTTATAATATCCTTGGAAAATTTTCGGCAATTATCGGACCAGCTTTAATGGGCGTTATTACGCAAATTACTGGAAAAACTCAGTACGGTGTGGCCAGCTTAATTGTTCTTTTTTTAGTTGGTGGTGTGATGTTTTTGTTTGTAAAAGAGAAAAACTTAGAAAATCTTTAAATCCTTTTAAGAAAGTCCTTATCTTTCAATGTTATTCTGGATGTAACCTTTGAAAAGGAGGATGCCAGGATGAAAAGATATTTTATCATTTTAATTCTACCGATAATTTCTATTTTTACGGCAGTGGCAATGTATTTTTCCTGGTTTCAGGGATGGCTTTACTTTTATTTAAAACATGTAATGGCCTCTGTTAGTCATATGGGCTACATTACAGTTGGCATTACAGCTTTATTGCTTTATTTCGTTACCATTCAATTAGTTAATTGGAAAATTAATAAAGCGTTATTTGTCCTTTGCTATATGATGTATTTTGGGATATTACTTTGTTTATTATTTGGAAAAGCATCGAACACACAAGGATTTTCCAGGGATACTTTTGGCTTTATTGATACCTTTTTAGCAGGGAATTTACGTGTTATTACGATAGGAAATGTTCTTGCTTTCATACCAATTGGGTTTTTATTAAAGAAAATCGGATTTATGAAAGCAATAATTTACGCACTGATGATGATTTTTTCAGTAGAAGGGGCTCAGTATATTATGCATGTTGGCTTCTTTGATACCGGAGATGTTTTCTTGAACGTTTCAGGTATTATGCTTGGATATGTCCTTATCCGTTTTTTGCAACTAGGAAAAACAAAAATACTCAAAATAAAACCGACTAGCTAAATTGCCTAGTCGGTTTTTCTATTATTTTCTGACGTACTGCCGCTTATGGTCTTGAATCCCAGTTAAGATTATTTCTGCTGGATCGCTTGTTGGATCGATTTCGAGCGTAGAGCCATCTTTTGGCAATTGTTGTTTAAATTTAGTTTCATAATTTGTTACAGATAATTTGGTTCGATTTTTCAGTAATTCTGCGTGTTGATTTTTTTGGATATGTTTTTTAAAGCCTGGTTGTAAAATTCCGTGGAAAAATTCACCAACAGCTCCTGAACCATAACTGAAGAAACCAATTTTATCATTTTCTTGTAAATTATCTTGGTGGTCTAATAACGAGATAAAACTTAAGTATAAAGATCCAGTATAAATATTACCGATATTTCTGCTATAAAGCGTGCTTAGTCGATAATTTTCCAGTAATTTTTCTTGTACTCCTGCTGGAGCTGTTTCAATAATTAAGTCAAGTGCTTTTTTGCCCATTTTTGTATATGGTAAATGGAAACAAATAGCTGCAAAGTCTTCTAATTTTTGATTGAATTTCTCGGTATATCTAGTCCAAATCGTCTTAAAGAAGTGAATATATTGTTCTGTCGAATATTTACCCTCTACACAGGCATATTCCGAATAAACAGGACGCCAGAAATCCATGATATCTTCCGTATAAAATACATTGTCATCTTGAAGAGCAATACAGCGCGGATTAGCTGAAATAAGCATCGCAACTGCTCCAGCTCCTTGCGTTGCTTCACCCGCAGTAGCTAGGCCATAACGAGCGATATCAGAGCCAATGACTAAAACTTTACTACCAGGGTGTTTTGCTACATAATCTTTTGCTAGATTAATCCCAGCAGTTGCCCCGTAACAAGCTTCTTTTATTTCAATTGCACGTGAAAAGGGTTGAATTCCAAGTAAATGGTGAATATAAACAGCACCTGCTTTTGATTCATCAATTCCCGATTCTGTAGCTAAAATCACTAAGTCAATCGTTTTCAAATCATCTGTATCTAAAATTTGTCTCGCTGCATTTGCGCCCATTGTAACAGAATCTTGGGTGATAGGAGCGAAAGCCATTTTATCTTGACCGATTCCAATGGTAAATTTATTCGGATCAATATTTCTAGCTTCAGCAAGTTCAACCATATCCACATAAAACGCCGGAGTATAAAAACCTATTTTATCAATTCCAATTTTCATATGTTCGTCTCAAGTCCTTTATATTTTATTTGTGAGTACTTTAATTTTAGTAGAAAAAGAAGGAAAATACAATACATCGGTCTTAATCTAGTGAGTTTTTAGCAAGTTTCATGATATAATAATTAATACATTATTACATTTAAAGGAGTTTGCTATGAACGAAGTAGTTATAATAGATGCCGCTCGCACACCAATTGGAAAATTTGGTGGAAGTTTGAAAGACATAAGTGCAGTAGAATTAGGAACAACTGTTGTAAAAGGACTTTTAGAAAGAGCTAATATTTCGCCTGAAGAAGTAGATCAAGTTATTTTTGGTAATGTGTTACAATCTGGTCTTGGCCAGAATGTAGCTCGACAAATCGCTATTAATGCAGGAATTCCTTATCAAGTTCCTGGTGTAACTATTAATGAAGTTTGTGGATCTGGTTTAAAGTCCATTATGTTTGGTAAACAAGCAATCCAACTAGGAGAAGCAGAAATTGTTGTAGTCGGAGGGACTGAAAACATGTCCCAAGCACCATTACTGCTTAATCCTGAATTAGTAGAGGAAGAAGTCAATCCTAAAAATCTGAAAAATAGTATGTTAATCGATGGTTTAACTGATGTGTTTGGTGAATACCATATGGGGATTACCGCTGAAAACGTTGCAAAAAAGTTTGCTGTGTCTCGTGAAGAACAAGATGCCTTCGCACATAACTCGCAGATGAAAGCAGCGAAAGCCCAAGAAAAAAATCTTTTTGAGGATGAAATTATTCCAGTACAATTAGCAGATGGGTCTTTTTTCAACAAAGATGAAACCATTCGTGCTAATTCGACTTTAGAAAAACTTGCTACACTGAAAAGCGCTTTTAAAGAAGACGGAACAGTGACAGCAGGGAACGCATCCGGTATTAACGACGGTGCTTCTGCCATTATTTTAATGTCTAAAGAAAAAGCCATAGCAGAAAAAATTCCTTATTTAGCAACCATCAAGATCACATCAGAAGTTGGTGTTGATCCTGCTATTATGGGATATGCGCCTTATTATGCAGTAAATGAAGCTTTAACAAAAGGCGGCTACAGCATAGACGAAATAGACTTATTCCACCTTAATGAGGCTTTTGCTTCTCAATCAGTTGCTGTTGCAAGAGATTTAAAAATTCCAGAAAACAAATTAAATATTTATGGCGGCGCTATTGCGTTAGGACACCCAATCGGTGCATCTGGAGCTCGCATTGTCGTATCATTATTAAATGAGTTAAAACACGAAAACAAGCGCACTGGTCTAGCCTCGTTATGTATTGGTGGCGGGATAGGTATTGCAATGGTTGTTGAAAGAGCATAGATTTAAAAATATACTAAAAGGCTAATGTCAAGATTTTTTGCATTAGCTTTTTAGTTTTCATTGCATCTTTATGGCGAAAATATGAATAAATACGTGACGATTTTATGAAAAGTGCCTGTTAGCCTCAACTCTGATTCTATTTAGTGCTAGAATATGTATATTCAGAGAAAAAGGAGGTCTTTAATGAAACATCCAAGAAAACTATATAGATCATTAATTGTATTATTTTCCATCGTGAGCATGACTTTAGCTCCTTTTTCTGCCAAAGCAGCAACTATGCCAGCTCCACAAGTTGACCAACTTTATATTGGTGATGATTATATAACTGGAACATTACAACAAGAAGTTCCCATGCACTATCCTGGCAACGGAGCATATGTGCTTTTAAACAATAAAGAATATAGTGTGTTCGAATATACTGTTGAAAACGACACATACTTCTGTTTAAAATTACCAAAAACGCTAGAAGCAGGGGATACTTTAAATTACTTTACCATCACAGGAAATGTATTAGATCCAGTTGCTTATCCTGGTCAAGAGATATACAATATGGCGGGACCATTTATCCCCATTGAAAAAGCGAAGATTCAAGTCCATTATTTAGATGAAGCCAATCAACCATTAGCTAATTCGAATACACTAATAGGTAAACTTGGCGAAATTTATTCCACAACACCTAAAACAATTGATGGCTACCAGCTGAAAATAACTCCAAATAATGCAACTGGGACATTTACAACAAACACAGAAGTAACAGAAGTGAACTATGTATACGAACAAGCTCCATCTCAAGGTGAAAATGTTACTGTTCAGTATATTGATGAAGCAACCAATCGAGCAATTGCAAATTCAGAAACACTTTCAGACAAAATCGGAGCTCCTTATCCATCAATAGCTAAAACGATTGATGGATACCAACTTTCTGAATTACCATTCAATCAATTTGGAACATTTTCTGCAAACGCTCAAACGATCACATATAAGTATAAAAAAGTTGTTACGCTAGGTGTAGCACAAGATGTAACGGTAACTTATCAAGATACAGAAGGAAAAACACTAGTTGAACCAATTATTTTAACTGGTGATTTAGGCACAATCTATGAAACAGCAGCAAAAGCATTTGATGGCTATACTTTAACAAAGGAACCTGCTAATAGTACCGGAATATTCACGACATACACACAAGATGTATCGTATGTGTATACTAAAAACAAAGACAAATCGATTGTAACTCCAATTGTCCCAAATACACCTTTAAAACCAGCAGAAAAAGCTTACAAAAGTGTAAAAGAAATAAGTCATGCCACAAAACTTAGCCTACCAAAAATGCAAGCTTCTCTTCCGAAAACAGGGGATGAAAATAGTAACAAGCCTCTGATTATTGGTATCGCATTATTAATAGGTGCTGGCTACATGATGACTATTCGAAAAACTTAAATAGGTTTTTGAAATAAGCCCTAATCGTAATATCGATTAGGGCTTATTTCAATGGGAATAGAGTGAATTTTCTCTTATTATTCACCATTTCTTCATAAATGAGATAAATAGGTTATTTTTTTTATGAATATACAGAAAAATAATTAGAGTCAGGTAGGATATTATATTAAGTATCTACATAGATATTAAACTAAAGGAGCGAGCACATGATTAAAAAATTTTTCTTGGGAGTCTTAGTGAGTACTATTTTATTACAAACAACTGTCGCCCCAACTCTCACAGTAGCAAATGCAACTGAGACAGAGTCACAACAAAATAATATAGAGATGAAAATGTCCTCTGAAAATACAGGTCTGAACAACAATGAATTAATCATCCAAAATACAGTAAAAGGTCAAGTCTATACCTTAATTTTACCTGAACAGTTGCAGTTGGATACGAAGAAAGCAACGGAAAATATTGCTTATGATAAAACCAAGAATGAAGTAACAATTAAAGGCACAGAAGAAAAAATATCTCTATTTCTGCTTGCCTCTAATGAAGGTATCTATCCATTAGAGTTGAAAGAGGACAGCGTTAGTTCTGTCAGTTTAAATCTTATTATCAAAAAAACAGAAAGCGAGGCACCTAAAGATAAAAATAAAGTAGGAAATAATTTATTAGCTGCTGATCCAATAGTAGGTACTTCTATTTCCGATAAATTATCTCTTCAAGCGGAAGCAAGCAAAAGTACTTTAAGTAATTATACAGAACAAATGACTATCAGCTATTCGATTAATTTCCTTGATGGTTCAGCGACATTAAAAGACGGAAAACTTGTAATTGATTTCACTGGATCCGGGCTAGAACCAGTAAACTATCCAAAAAACATCTCAGCTAATCCAAATGTGAAATCCGCAACGTATAGTTCTTCTACTGATAAGTTAACTATTAATCTAGTTGATAACATCCCGAGTGGAGCTCCATTCGATATTCCTGTTGTCGTTCGAGCTAGCTATGATGCTTCACCCGGAAAGACAAAGGACTTAAAAGCAACTCTTTCTGCATCTAACAATAATGCTGAAACTTATGAACCTGTTGAGAAAGCTGTAAGTGTCACATTTACCGGAAGTGATACAGATAAAGAATATGAATCAATTACTACTGGAGATGGCAGTTGGGATTTTGCTCCACGCAATATCGTATCCTTTTCACTTATGCCAAAAGGATACGATATTAATTGGCCAGTAATTACTAAAAAAAGTAGCGGGAATAAGAGCTTTAAAAATCTAAAATTAGAATATCTTAAAGAAAATGGTGCAGGTATTGTTAACTTTAGTATGTTGCAATTAAATATCACTAAACCAGGTGAATTTTGGTCTTCTCTTAGTGCGATTAATGGAACACCTACCCAAATTAGTAATACACCGGAAAAACAAGTAGTAGCGTTTGGTCCAATTAATGCCAATATGTATAATCAACTACAACTAACAGTTTCTTCTAATATGCCTGCAGATGCTGTAGCAGGTACTGTTTATACAGGAACAATAAATGTTTATGATGAAGACGTTCTGGTTACAACTTTGAAAGTGAATTCTACTGCACTTGCTGCAAAATCTACTGTAACTGTAGATAGCGAGGTATCTAAAACAACGATGTCTGTATTGAATGGGGATTCATGCCTAAAGTAGCTTCTTCTATGTCTGGAGTAAATGACTTACAAATTACTGCACCAATTCCTGAAGGACTTAAAACACGCTCATTTATTCCCAATAATAACTCTCTCAAATCAATAAAAAAATTAGAGTATTATCAAAATGGTGCATGGGAAACAATGGCTGCTAATACACCAAGTGGTTGGGATTTTTCTAACATGGATCAATCTACACATCGAATCGAAAAATTCCGACTTACTTATAAAGATAGTATAGTAAATGCAAGTGACTTACCACCATATACCCCAGGCACATTTCGTCTCCAAAATATAGGAGTGAAAGAAGGTAACTCTTTCGTGCTACAACCCGAATCAATTACCTACACAGATTTTGACAAAACAAGTAAAACTGTGGATGCAACTATTGACGCATTAAAGAAAACCATTCAGGTAGTGGAGCCAACTATTAGTCCAGCAAAAATAAATGGAGCTGTATTTTATCCATCCGCAGTTAGTGGTTCTACTCAAAATTTTAATAGCTCCATTTTCTTTAACGGTGATACCATAGCGCAATCAGTTCGTATTGGAAACTATGCGAATAAATTAGAAAATCCGTATATTTTTGTTATTGTTCCCAAAGGAATGGATGTTACTTTACTAAGGAACTATATTCAACAGCCATATAATAGTACTTTAAACTATACCTATGCACCAGCTAATGGAGTCAACACTATTTATCCAAAATCCTCCGCTGATGTCAGCGGAGAAGAAAAATTAGCAGATGGTTCTACTTTGCTATACTGGGAAGCTCCAGACACCAGCTTATCTCCTGGAGTTAGACTATGTGAGCTTCTATCCATAGATTTAGCTTTCAAACTAAACAAAGTCAATAGCGGCGAAAACAAAGTCGAATTCGGGATGGGCTCGATGACGGACGCGAGTTGGACTATCAATGGCACTGGTAATAATGGGCTTACTGCTAAAACTTTGCCTAGTGAACTCCAAGCTAAGCTACCTGGTGTGACTTCCAGTAAATATTTGTCCACCACGATGACTGCTAATGTGGGGATTTCCAACAGCCTAACTACCAAAATGAAAATCAGAGGAAGTCAAGATAAAAAATTAGTCGATGTCAGCACTACGACCGCAACCACGATTCCTGGTAAAAAAGTTGACTACAATTTAAGTTTTAAAAACAATGGCACCAAAAGTATGAACAACCTAGAAATTATCGATATCTTGCCGTTTGTAGGAGACCAATATGTTCTTGGCACCGGAGATCGAGGTTCGCAGTTCTCCGTCATCCCAACGAGTGAAATCGAAGTGCTCGTCAATGGGAAGAAAAGTGACACTGCGACAGTCGAGTATTCCACTAGTACCACACCAGAACGTTTTGATGCAGACGGAGAAGATGTTCCTGGTGCTGCATGGCAAATGACCGCACCAACCAACATGGCGGATGTTAAGAGCTTCCGAATTAAATTACCGAATACCGAATTCAAAGTAGGTGACCAAATTGATCTCAATTTCGAAGGAACAGTTCCAACCGATGCGCCTCGTAATGGCGAAATTGCTTATAACTCTGTCGCTTACCGAGTGGATAAAGAAACCGCATCTGGTACGAGTAAGCTAGCTTCTGAACCACCACGCGGCGGTGTGAAAAGTACTACACCAGCTACCGATTTAAGTCTCGCAGGGGATTCCTTTATTGACTTGAATAAAAATGGTATACAGGATAGTGGAGAGAATGGGCTTAACTCAGTTCAGTTAGATTTATATAAAGAAGAAAACGGAGAATGGGAGAAAATTGACACGATTTATACTTCTCCTGACTCTGCTAATCAAAAAAATGGGTTGTTTAACTTTGCTGGCTTAAGCAATGGCACTTACAAAATTGCCGCTCATTTACCAAATAAAAATGCCGACTTTGTCACTACTGGCGGTAACAAAGTGGTGGTGGACACGAAAGATACAACGCTTGGCTGGTTAAGCAAAAATGGCTCTACGGAGTTTACTATTGATGATTTAGCGAGTAGAAACCCCAAAGCCATCACGGATATTCAGCTACCAATGTATATGTCTACGCCCGTACAAGGAGCCGTTATCTTCATGAACAAAGCCGGTGAACGGAAAATTACCTCATATGGTGAAGGATACCAAGTAACGCTCTTAGATGAGGACGGTAAAGAAGTGAAATCCACCGTGACCACGAATAGTAAAGGAGAATTTGCCTTTAGCGATGTCGTTATTCAAAGCCCGGTCAATTATACATTACAAGTGACCTCGCCATCTGGAACTAAATTGGTCTATGCACCACAAAATATGGCATTCAACCCTACGACCGGAATATATACGCTAAACAACTTAACGCCTGGTGTCGGTAGCATCTCAGAAATTTATATTACCGATGACAGCCTACCAACAACAGACATTCAATTAGATCGCGCCGTTTCTCCCAAAGCCATCACGATTGATTCGAAAGATGTCGCGACCGAAGTAACCAATAAATGGACGGTAGAAGATAGTCAAGGAACCCTCGTTTATGAAGGGACGGGGAAGACGATTCGTATCCCAAATGATGAAGGCACCTATACAGCTAAAAACACGGCTAAAGATGAAGCAGGGAATACGGCAACTGTGCAAAAAACATTTGATATGGATAACACGGCACCAGTGCTGGCTATCAATCCAGATGCTTCCATCGAAGTGAACAGCACGGAAGCCGATATAAATTGGGTGAAGCCTTTAACTGCAACGGCTAATGATGCACATGATGGAGCGATTACACCGACCATTGATTACCGCCAAGTCGTTTGGAATGAACTCGGCACTTATCCAGTCACTATCCAGGCCACGGATGCGTCTGGAAATGAGTCCACGCAAACGGTCCAAGTCCAAGTAGTGGATACCATTGCGCCGACTATTTTAGTAACGAACAACACGCTCACTTATACGGTGGAAGACATGCGTGCTTTGACCGAACAAGACCTATTCAAAGCAGCAGGTCTGATTGGTGGAGACAACTATGATTTGGCACCAGGGCAAGCACCACAACCAAACAAAAGGCCCATGATTTTCACTAGTGACTTTACTACGGTATTTGACGCTATTTCTACCGTGAAAAAAGGTTCGTATCAATTGCAAGTCAATCTGATGGATTCAAGTCTTAATCAAGCGATCCCACAAACGATTTCGATTCAAGTGGTGGATACAAAGGCACCTGTGATTACAGCAGATAACGTTACCTATCATGTGAACGCAAATAAAACCGAAGTGGATTTCTTCAAAGATGCTAATGTGAAAGCCGCAGATAATAACGATAATGCAGACAAGTTAACCATTGCAACCGATTTTGGTGAGAAAGTGGACTTAACGAAACCAGGAAAGTATGCTATAACCGTAAGTGCGACCGACACAGCAGGGAACGAGTCAACGAAAAAAGTCCAAGTTCAGGTAGAAAAGGACAAACCTGTCATTTCAGCTGACAAAGTAATAATGTATCAAGGTAAAACGAATGTAACCGAAACAAAATTCTTAAGCGATATTCACGCGACCGTGACCGATGAACTAGATGAAGACGTACAAGTGACCAGCGACTTTTTCCAAAAAGCAAACCAAAATAAAGTCGGCAGCTATAAAGTAACTTTAAATGCGAAAGACTCCTATGGGAATAAAGCCAATCCAGTCATTGTGTACGTGCAAATCGAAAATAAAATAGCACCTACTTTAGAAAAAGTAACTGATCAAACGATAGAGGCAATAAACCAAATGCCAGCATTGTCCACTATCTTTGGTATCCAAGCGACCGATTATATGACCGGAGAAGCTTTAAAAGTCACCTACACATCAGATCGATCCATTCAAGGAAATGTTCCGAGGACTTACACGATAAAAGTCAGCACAAAAGATACTGTAGGGAACACCGCAGAAACAACGGTTACTTTAACCATTATCGACACGACCGCACCAAGCTTCACCACAACTAAAACAACCAAACAAATAGAAATCAACACGAAAGCACCAAACTGGCTGACTTTCTTTGGTATCCAAGCAAACGATATTGTCGATGGGGATGATACAAATGAAATTCAAGTGGATGCGAGTGAAATCAATTTAGCGAAACTCGGCACGTATCATGTTTACTTCATGGTGAATGACCAAGCTGGTAACACTGCGAACACATTAACTACGACAGTACAAGTAGTCGATACTATTTTACCGAAATTAATGGTCACTAAAGATAAAATCAGTTATCCTAATGGCAAAACGGTGTCCGAGATCCAATTCCTGCAAGATATTGGTGCAAGTGCGACGGACAATAATGGAGATGTGACCATTACAACAAATCTTAACAAAGCAGTCAACTGGAACCAAGCAGGCACCTATAAAGTGACGATTACCGCGACTGATTCATCTGGTAATGTTACCAAGAAAATCATTCAAGTAACTATTCAAGAGGACAAGTCAACGGTTGTGATTACTCCAGGAAAAGGCAATAATCAAAATAATAACAACAATGTCTCTTCCAAAAACAAGAAAAACATACCAGAAACAGGGGACACATGGAACACAACGTTACTCCTTACTGGCATCATGCTTCTTCTAACCGGAATTTGGTTGTTCCGCAGAAAAAACAGCAAAATAAAGTAAGCAGAAAATAAATTTTGCTTATTCAAGCATTTGCAAGAAATTGATCTAAATAAGTAAAGCCTGCAATCTAGGTTTTACTTATTTTTTATTCATTTGATACTTATGTTAAGATTTATATTATAATATATTAAACTACATCATCGAGGGGACTGTATTACATGAAGCAAAACAAAACATTGGCTAACCAAATTCTACAGTTTAATGAAGCGCTTTCGCTTACGACAATGGAGTTACCAACAGGATTTAGGCTTATCAATCCATATAATGGTGACCAAAAAAACCTAGTAAGTGAAATAACAGCAGCATTTTACCAAAAATATTATAACGATAATAAGCCCCGTCGTCTCATACTCGGTAGCTCGCCAGCACGTCGAGGATCTGCGTTAACCGGGGTACCATTTGAAGATGCCAAACACCTCCAAAATGAGACAGGTATTTTTATAGAAAAATTTTACATAAATCAGTCATCATCTGGATTTTTATATGATGTTATTAGTGCGTATGGCGGTTGTCAGAAGTTTTATACAAACTTCTATATGAATTTTGTCTGTCCACTAGGTGTAGTAAGAGTCAATTCAAAAGGAAAAGAAGTAAATTGCAATTACTACGAAAATAAAAAAATACAAGCAATTTTATCCCCATTTATCATCCAATCCATCCGTAGCCAAATAGAGTTCGGAATGGACACCTCCATATGTTACTGTATAGGAAGCGGGGAAAATTACAATTTCTTATCGAAAATAAACGATGAGTATCAATTTTTCCATACAATTATCCCATTAGAACATCCGCGTTTTATCACACAATACAATTCACAACATAAAGAGAAGTATATGGAGAAGTATTTGAACGCATTTTATAGAAACTAAGCTATGGTTAAACGAAAGGAATGAACTTATTTGAATATCGTTGTCTATTGTGGAGCAAGCAAAGGAAATGATCCGGCTTATCAACAAGCTGCAAAAAAGCTAGGTGAGTGGATTGTTGAACAAAAACATACACTAGTATACGGTGGAGGCAAAATAGGGCTGATGCGTGTTATTGCTGATACTGTAATCAAAGGGGAAGGAGAAGTAATCGGCGTAATGCCTCAGTTCTTAATGGAGCGAGAACTAGCACATACGAATTTAACCAAGATGTATTCTGTCCATACGATGGCTGAACGAAAGCAAAAAATGCTTGATCTAGGGGATGTTTGTATCGCACTACCAGGAGGACCTGGCACGCTAGAAGAAATCACCGAAATGATCTCTTGGTCAAGAATTGGACAAAATCCCAACCCTTGTATTTTATTTAATGAAAATGGTTTTTATGAGCCTTTAAGAGATTTATATGACAACATGGTAAAAAATGATTTTCTCACTCAAA
Source organism: Listeria ivanovii subsp. ivanovii (assembly GCF_900187025.1). GTDB lineage: Bacteria > Bacillota > Bacilli > Lactobacillales > Listeriaceae > Listeria > Listeria ivanovii. The sequence goes on along the minus strand of NZ_LT906478.1, from coordinate 1,416,143 downwards.
CAGACAGAGATAAGACGCTCTTTTCAAATTCACTAAAAGAAATCAACCAATTTATAATCGATTATGTACCAGCTGAAGTTCGGAGATATTGAGAAAACAGCTTAGGAAGCAAGACGGAATATATCTTTATGAACAAAACATACAAAGACCTTCTAGTTTAATAAGTTAGAAGGTCTCTTTTTTTATTTCCCTTTAAATGATAACTTTTTATCTATTAAAGATAAAAAATGTTATTTTTTACTATTTATCACAGTTGAATTATGGATATTTTTTGACAAATTTAAAGATTTGAGTTTTAATTTATTTATTTATTTATGTTAAAATTAACTGAAAATACATATAAATAAGGAGAGATAACATGAGAAAAATAAAACAACTAATGCCTCTAAGTCTTATGCTACTAATATTATTTTCGCTAGTTTGCTTTGAAAATATAGTAGTTGCGAAAAATGTTGTACATGAAGGAAGTTCTGGACCGGGATTAGCTGGTGGTGGTGGAGCTAGACTTAAACCTGGTGGTGGTTCAGCAAAACCAAAGCCAAAACCGAAACCCACTGTTTCACAAGCTTATTCTACAGCAAAATCAAAAGGTTCAAAAACAGCAAATCATTCATCTGTAACAAAATCAAAGAAAGTTACGTCCCTACCTAAAACTGGTAAAGCATATTCATCAAAGGATTTTTACGATGGTAAAAAGGTAAAACAAAGACGTTATTATGATAAAAACGGAAAAGCTCAAATGGATATAGATTATACAAATCATGGGAATGCAAAAGCCCATCCTAAAGTACCGCATAGACATAATTTTGATTCAAAAGGTAATAGAGGTAAAGATTATTAAGTATTGGAGTTGGATCAAATGGATGAAAAGAAATATAAGTTATTCAAAGAAGGCTTGTATATGGGAGAAGAATATCTATTCGTTTATAATGACACTGACTATTGGATTAGTCATGATGCAAACGGAGGAAGTAGCTTAGCAAAAGATGATGGTACATATTGTCAAGATTTCCATTCATTGGATGAATTATTTCAAAAAGCTAAACTAGATGGAAAGTTATTGGATGAATTATACCCAGAAATGTATTGGGGAGTAGAATGCTAATTAATAATAAAAAAAGAAAGAGCTCGATATAAAAATCGCGGTCTTTCTTTTTTTATTTTGTGTTTATATTTTAATATTAAACTGCTGATAAGATTTTCCCCAGTCACTTTTTATATCATTATACATTGCTTCATCATCAATAAACTTAAAGAAAGAAAGAGCTGTATTGTGAAGAGATTCTGCTTGTTCTATTTTACCTTTGAACAGAAGATATTCTGCCTTTCTATGATAACCAAGATACTTTACAGATAAATTATCTATATCAGTAGCTAATTGAATTCCTATTTCTATATACTTAATAGTTTCTTCTACTTTACCTGCAAATTTCAAAAAAAAGAGCCAAATTAAATACCAGCCCCATTTTAAGGCGTTTGTAATTGATAAAATATGAAAATTTATCAATTTCATTCATTAATTTATTTGCAACTAATTCTAATGTTTCATTTTCAAAGACGAAAATAATGTGAGCTAAAATTAATATATCGTGATGAAACCATTCATCTTGTTTTTCTAATCTCTCCCAGATGAATTCAACTTCTTTTCTTGCTAAATCAACTGATTCAGTTTCAGTGAAAATAGTAATCACATTACATCTACAGAGTAGTTGTGCTGGTAATAGATTACTTCTTCTAAGGATACATTAATTTGCTTGCAAAAAATGATGATTCGATTGTAGGTGGGGTTGATTAAATTGGTTTCAATTTTAGCAATCGTTGAACGACTTAAATTATTAGTGACTATTTCATTTTGAGTAAAGCCTTTTATTTTTCGTATATCTCTCAAAGCTTCACCGATAGTTTTGTTTTCACTCATGTTGTTAGCTCCTTTTTGCTCATATTGCACTTAATATAATAATTATATAGAAACATTTGCATAAGTCTGTGGACAAAATATGAATGTTCGGATAGTAAACAAAGTGAATATTTTATTAAAATACATGTTAATATTAGTACAAAGGAGGGGATTAAAAATGATTTTATTACAAACTGTTGTTAGTGTATTTGCATCAATTGTTTTAGGCGGTTAAAAAAAGAAGTCCCTTGACACCGAAGCGGGAACTAAGGTATTGTAGAGGACTTCACATCAAAATAATATCATACTGACAGCTAAATAATCAAACAAGAAGGGGATTGCGTTATGGAAGATTCGCACTTGCTTAGACAATACAGAAATTATTTATTTAGCAAAAATTTAACAGAGAGAACGATAGATAATAATTTAACTATAATTACAAGAGAGTTATTCGAAAAAGTCGATTCGATTGAAATTAACCAAAACGAGTATAGAGAAATATTAAGTGATATGAGAGAAAGATTATCAACAAATACAATGTATAATTATGTCAATGTATTAGAACGCTTTTATAATTATTTAATTGATTTTAAAGTGCTTGATACTGGAAATTATTTCAGATCATCAGGCATAAAAATAACTGCAGTTAAAAATATGAAAGTATTATATGAGCAAGAAATTGCGGAAATCTATAAAACATTTGATTCTAACAACGAAACTACGGGATATCAAGAATTTTTATTTGATTTTTTGTATAGCACAGGGATAAGACTGAAAGAATTCGAGAACTTAAATGTTTATGATTTTGATTTCGAGAATCGGGTTATAACAGTTTTGGGCAAAGGTAATTAAAGAAAGATTTGTTATCTATAATGAATCTTTAGAAAAGAATTTACTATCTTATTTGAAAGCTAGACAGGCAATAATGACATTTCATAAGCGTTGTCATTCATATTTTTTAATAGATTTTAACACAGGTGAAAGGTTAAAATCAGCAAAAGTTTACTCTGAGATTGTAAAAATTGGTAAAATTGTTCATAGAAAGATACATCCTCACATGTTAAGGCATTCGTATGCTACGCATTTGCTTGAAAATGGTTGTGACTTGCGTTATATTCAAGAATTATTAGGACATTCGAGTGTATCAACGACACAAAGATATACACGGGTTCAACTTAAACAAAAACAAAACACAATCAAGAAATTTCATCCGAGGAGCTAATTATGCTACTTGGATTTTTTTATGAATAGAAAATATCCATTATTGGATTATATTATGTTATAATTATATTAATTAACTATAATACATAAAAGGTGTGAAATGGATGTATTTTTTAGATGATGATGATGTAATTAAGCAAAAAATTGTAGCTGAATTAAATAAATATGTAATGTCACAAAGACAAGTTGCTGACTATTTAGAGATATTACCATCTAATGTTTCGAATATGATTAAAGCTAGAAAAATAGAGCCATTTTATGTTTTTGATGATGAGTCTGTTAGAAATATTAATCTTTTTTATAGGAAAGATATTGAAAATTATGCAGATTAGTTTTTGTTATTATATAAATATAGTAAATGACAACAAAGTTACTAAGTGTATAAATCGAGAGAGGACAATGGTTCTCTCTTGATTAAATATTTAAATTTCTAGTTTACATAATATATATTATAGGAAGTAATGTTGATTATGTAAAGAAGCATTGTCCCAGCAAAACATCATTATTAAAAGCACTAAGTTACTACTCAATGCTTTTAAATGCGTCTCATTCACTTTTATTACGAATTAATCATCCACATATTCTAAAATATCACCAGGTTGGCATTTCAATACTTTGCATATTTCATTTAACGTAGAAAATCGAATCGCGCTTACTTTACCAGTCTTTATTTTTGATAAGTTAACATTTGCTACACCGACTTCTTTAGATAATTGATTTAAAGACATCTTACGGTCAGCCATAATTCGATCCAATCTTAATATTATTGCCATTTATTTTTATCTCCATTCATAAAGTTTCATCAGATTCTTTTTGCAAAAATGCGCCATAACGAAAAATTTCTGTTAAACAATAGAAAATAATTGCAAAGAAAAAAGACATATTAAGGCCAAAAGAAATATAGTAGCCAGGAATCAGTATCGTATGTAATACTGCATATAACATTTGAGGTACTAGTGAATAAATAAGTAATAATTGTGATATTAATCTTGCTATTTCGGTATCACTAAACGGAATAAATTTATTTGCCAAATCTTTAAAAATCATGCTAGCAATCCATAATATTGATGCAAGTAAAATCAATGAAAATGATGCAACACCAAGCATAATCGATTCATTTATTTGTACATATTGTTCTGGACTACTACCATAAAATGACTCTGCATGAAAAAAAGCAAAAATATCTGTTACATTTCCAAAATTAAAAAATTTCGTTGCAAGTGCTGCTAAACACATCATTATGGAACCTACTGATAAAATTTTAAGGGCAATATGCAGAAAGTAACTCATTTTTTGTAGTCTTTTTAGTTTCAATGAAATCTCTCCTTTTTTTCTAAAAAATATCTAGTATCAATAATGTTTGTCAATAACTTTTTAATGATAAACGTTAATTAGTTGATTTAAATCATAAAAAAAGACCGAACGCAAAGGTTCCGTCTCTCTTCTTTTATTCACTTTTTACCGAGCTAGCTTGCTGCAAGGAGAAATGAGCTGGTTTTAATTTAATAAACAGTAAGCCCATGCCAGCCAAACAAATAACACTGGCTACAATAAATGGCATTTTCATACCAAATGCCTCACTCAATAAACCAGAACAAAGCGGTGCAAAAGCCGCACCTAACCAACGAACAAAATTATAGGCACCACTTGTGACACTTCTTGCATACGGGGAATGTTCCATCACAGTTGTTGTAAATAAAGCATTGTTAATACCTAAAATCAAGCCAGAGATGATGATTAAAGTGATATCAACAGCAGTATTATCAATAAATCCAAGCAGAGCCAAAATGACAGCACACGCAAGTAAGGATCCTTTTAAAATTTGTTTGCTATTAAACCGAAATTCCAATGCATGAGAAATTTTTGCTGAACCAAGTGCTAAACAAAGTCCCCACGCAAAAAATACAAAACCAATTTGAATCGCTGATAAACCAAGTACTAGCGGTGAATAAGCTAAAATCGTAAAGAAACAATAATAGTAAAACATCCCACTAAAAGCAATTTGTAAAAATGGTCGATATTTAAACAAATGGAGCATCTGCTTAATAGCGACTTCTTTCTTTTCTATTGGCTCAGCGACAATTTTTTTAGGTTCTTTCACTTTAAATAAAATAAGTAAAAATGCAATAAATATTAGACAAGCTGTAGCAAAAAACGGATAACGCCAAGACATATTACCGAGAATTCCACCTAAAAGCGGACCAAAAGCCATCCCAAGTCCCATAGAAGCCTCGTAAATACCAATAGCATGTCCTGGAGTTTCTGATAAAGCAATCAACATCGTCATTGCTGTAGCCATAAACATCGAGTTTCCAAAGCCCCAACCAGCACGAAAAATCGACAAGGCACCAATCGTATCAGATAAACCACATAATAAAGCAAAAATCGTAACTATAAATAGCCCAATAACAATTAACTTCTTATCTCCAAGTTTTCCAGCAACAATCCCGATTGGAATCATCATAATCGCCATAGTAAAAATATAAGCTGTAAACAACATCTCGACTTGTGAATGAGATGCGCCAATACTTGCAGCGATGGAAGGAAGTAACGGATCCACTACTCCAATCCCCATAAATGCGAGTAAACTAGCTGCTGCAGTAATCCATTTTCCTGTATTCATTTCTTTTTCCGTCATCATAATACAACCTACACTTCCCTTTCTAAATAAAACTCACTTATTATATTACGCCTAGCAAATACTGATGTCAATATTTACATATATAAATAATGACATATATAAATATTTTACTTATCTTTGCTTATCACTTACAATAAGGTTAAATAGAAATTTAAGGGAGTTATTAAATATGACGCCAAATGTATTAGAATATACTTTGCTGCAAATGATTGCACGTGAAGCATCAAGTGGTTATGAACTAGCTAATCGTCTTAGAATTATGCAAAATACCCATCACAGTCAAATTTATCCTGCGCTTTCGAAGTTAGAGAAAGCCGGATATTTAGTAGTTCATAAACATTCTCAAAACAAAAAGCCAGATAAAAAAGTTTACACGATTACGCAGACAGGTCTAGATTCTCTTTTCGCTTGGTCGGAAACCCCGCTTAAAATCCCCGTCACTAGAGATGAGTTCACGACAAAGGTACAATTGAATTGGTTAAATAGTTCAAGAACCAAAGGACTGATCCAAGAACGAGAAACTTATTTGAATGAGCAATTAGTATTGATAGAAGAAACGCTAGCTCACTTTGCTTCTCTATTTGACTTAAAAACTTCACAAGATAAACTAAAAAATATGTCTTATCAAGTATACGCAAGAAAACTGGAGCTAATTAAAACCGAGCTAAAATGGTGTTATGAAATGTATAAAATCCTATAAAAAATCCCGACGAATAATTTGTTCGTCGGGATTTCACTATTTATAACTACTTGTTTCAAGAATTTTATTTGCTAGCACGACTACTTCTTCTTCCGGAGCTTCAATTCCTTCAAGTGGATAACGAATGCCCATTTCTTTCCATTTATAAACACCCATTGTGTGATATGGAAGCACATCAACTTGTTTCACATTTGGAAGTGTTTGAATAAACTCATGCAATTTTGTTAACTCTTCTGGGTCATCTGTTTTAGTAGGAATTAGCACGTGTCTTATCCAAATTGGTTGTTCTTTATCACGAAGATAATGAGCAAAATCAATAATTGGAGCATTAGATTTCGTTGTTAATTTCAAGTGTTTTTCTGGATTGATTTGTTTAATATCAAGTAAAATTAAATCTGTGACTTCCATTAAACGATCTAATTTCTCAATAAATTCTGGATCACGTGTAAAACAACCGCCGCATGAATCAATAGTCGTGTGCACACCAGCTTTTTTGCATAGCGTGAAAAACTCAATTAGGAAATCTACTTGAAGTAAGGGTTCTCCGCCACTTACTGTTACTCCACCACCAGATGCATCCCAAAATTCTTTATACTTAATCGCTTCATCAAATACATCTTGAGCAGATCTTTCTGTGCCGGTACCAATTTTCCAAGTATCAGGATTATGACAAAACTGACAACGAAGTAAACACCCTTGCATAAAAACAATAAACCGAATACCGGGTCCATCAACTGTCCCCATTGTTTCGACTGAATGAACTCTTCCTAAAACCTCTGTCATAATTCTCCTCTTCCTTTCCTAAATAACAAGGATTGCTACTGGTGAGCAATCCTTGCCAAAGCATCTCGCCGATTTTTATTACATAGATTCGTGCATTGTACGGTGAATAACGTCTAATTGTTGTTCACGTGTTAATTTGATGAAGTTAACTGCATATCCAGAAACACGGATAGTTAATTGCGGATATTCTTCTGGGTGATCCATCGCATCAAGTAAAGTATCACGATTGAATACATTAATATTTAAGTGATGTCCCATTTTAGTTGAATAACCATCTAGCATTGCTACTAAGTTATTGATTTGTGATTCATCTTCACGTCCTAATGCTTTAGGAACGATAGAGAATGTGTTAGAGATACCATCTTGACCATATTCATAAGGAAGTTTAGCAACGGATGAAAGTGAAGCTAAAGCACCTTTTGTATCACGACCATGCATTGGGTTCGCACCTGGTGCAAATGGTTCGCCAGCACGACGTCCGTCTGGTGTATTACCAGTTTTCTTACCATAAACTACATTAGAAGTGATTGTAAGAACAGATGTTGTATGGACTGCATCACGGTAAGTTTTATGTTTTCTTACTTTTGTCATAAATGTTTTTAGAAGATCTACTGCAATTTCATCAACGCGGTCATCATTATTCCCGTATTTAGGATAGTCGCCTTCGATTTCATAATCAACCACAATACCATCTTCGTCACGAATTGGACGAACAGTGGCATATTTAATAGCCGATAAGGAGTCAGCTGCAACGGAAAGTCCAGCGATACCAGTTGCCATTGTACGTAACACTTCTGTATCATGTAATGCCATTTCGATACGTTCGTAAGCATATTTATCATGCATATAATGAATAACGTTTAAAGTGTTTAGGTAAAGTTCTGCAATCCATTCCATCATTGCATCATATTTTTCCATTACTTCATTGTAATCAAGCACATCGCCTTCAATTGGACGGTAAGCTGGTCCAACTTGCGCTTTCGACTTTTCATCAATACCACCATTGATTGCATAAAGAAGCGTCTTAGCAAGGTTAGCGCGAGCACCAAAGAATTGCATTTGTTTACCAACACGCATTGCGGATACACAACATGCGATTGCATAATCATCTCCCCATTTAGGGCGCATAACATCATCATTTTCGTATTGAATAGCTGATGTTTTAATCGACATTTTTGCACAGAACTTCTTGAATCCAGATGGTAAATGAGTCGACCATAGTACTGTCAAGTTTGGTTCTGGAGCTGGTCCTAAGTTATCTAATGTGTGTAAGAAACGGAAAGAGTTTTTCGTTACAAGTGGAACACCTTCTTCAGTAATACCACCGATGGATTCAGTAACCCAAGTTGGATCTCCAGAGAATAATTCGTTGTAATCAGGTGTACGTGCAAATTTGACAAGACGTAATTTCATAATGAAGTGATCGACAATTTCTTGCGCTTCTTCTTCTGTAATTAGACCATTGCGTAAATCGCGTTCTACATAAATATCAAGGAATGTAGAAGTACGACCTAAACTCATTGCAGCACCATTTTGTTCTTTAATTGCTGCAAGGTAACCAAGATATAACCATTGGAAAGCTTCTTGCGCAGTTTTTGCTGGGCGCCCAAGATCGAAACCATGTTTTTCACCTAGTACTTTCAATTCACCTAATGCACGAATTTGTTCGTTTAGTTCTTCACGTTGACGAATAACATCATCGCTCATTGTGCGTAAACCTGTATTATTTAGATCATTTTTCTTTTGTTTAATTAAGAAGTCCACACCATAAAGTGCGACACGACGATAGTCACCGATAATACGTCCACGACCGTAGGCATCTGGAAGGCCAGTAATTACGCCTGATTTACGAGCTGCACGCATTTCGGCAGTATAAGCATCGAATACACCTTGATTATGTGTTTTGCGATATTCAGAGAAAATATGGCTAATTTCTTCATCTACTTTAAAACCATAAGATTCAGCTGCCACTTCTGCCATACGAATTCCACCGAATGGTTGTAATGCGCGTTTGAAAGGTACATCAGTTTGAACACCAACTACTTTTTCTAAATCTTTGTTTAAGTAACCTGGGTCATGTGAAGTAATGGTTGAAACGATTTTGGTATCCATATCGAGTACGCCACCGTTTTCACGTTCTTGTTTAGTTAAGTCCATTACTTGATCCCAAAGTTTTGTTGTTGCTTCAGTAGGGCCTACTAGAAAAGAGTCGTCACCATCGTATAAGCGATAGTTTTTTAAGATAAAGTCACGTACGTCTACTTCTTGTTGCCAGTTACCACCTGCGAATTCATACCATTGTTCAGTCATCATATAACCTCCATTTATTGTTCATTATCGAGCGTGCTTTTGTGAGCAAACTAATTTAGAAATAATCTACACTGTTATCATAACATATTCTATAAAAAATGCTACAGTTTTGTACAATTATTTTCAAAGTTTTTTATGAATTTTGTGTGTCATTTACATTAAAACTTGATGAGTTCCGCTTTATAAAGCCATTTCTATAAATTATCATCATTCTAATTTTATTCTAAATTTAATTCATATTTCCCCCTGTACTACTTAACAGACCCACTTCTGTTATGGTACAGTTTTGAAATAGCCATTATTTTTAAAACAGGAAGATAACGCTTAACCTGTTTATTTGCAATGCTTGAGGTGATTATATAGCGTTTTCATTGTTTTTCATAAAAAAGCGGAGGTTCGATTTCCGAGTCCCTCCGCTTTCATTCACCATAAGTGTTTGTTCGATGTTGTTACAGCTATTGCTCCACTAGCTAGCACTCGGTCAATTTGATCTGTTGTCTCTATTAGGCCACCTGCAATAACTGGTATATGCAATTTCTCTGTCATTTTTTGCACTTGTTCTGGGATAATGCCTGGCAATAGTTCAATACAATCTGGTTGTACTTTTTGTATAAGCGCGACACCTTTGTTATAGGCACTAGAATCAATCATAAATAACCGTTGGATCGCGAGCATTTTATGTTGTTTAGCTTTGATAATAGCATTACCTCTAGTTGAAATGATACCATCTGGACAAATTTCTTTGCACAAAAAATCAATCGCGTATTCATCATTTTTCAGTCCATTGACTAAATCGGCATGTAGCAATACTTTTTTTCCGCCTGCTTGGGCAAATTTAACTAATGCTTTTAATTGAGCTACATGCGTTTCTAACATAACCATATATGTACTATCTAATTCTAATATCTTCTCCATATCTTTTTGGTTATGCGCCGCCGGGATAATTGTTTGACCGGAAAATGGTAAAGCCAATGATATTTCCTCCTTTACATCACACGTTTAAACATTTTTTCAAGTTCGTACGTAGAGTATTGAATAATGACAGGACGACCATGTGGGCACGTAAATGGATCACTAGCTTCCCTTAACGTATCCAGTAAAGCTTCCATATCTTTCATTGTTAAATAATGGTTTGCTTTGATCGATTTTTTGCAGCTCATCATTATTGCCGTATCTTCTCTGAGCTTGTGAATACTAATGCTTGGAGAAGTTAGAGCTTCGTCAATAATTTCTCGAAGCGTTTCCTCTTCTTGGTCTTTCGGAAACCATGTTGGGTGCGCACGAATAATGTAGCTATTTTGGCCAAAGCTTTCTAAAAATACACCCACTTCTTCTAGTTTTGCTTTTTGCTCTTCTAGACGGACATATTCATCTGCTGGAAACTCTAATACAATTGGTACAAGTAACTCTTGCAGTTCGCGACTTACTTCACCAATTTTTTCGCGATAAAATTCATATTTAATTCTTTCTTGTGCCGCATGTTGGTCGATAATATATAAGCCATTTTCATTTTGAGCAAAGATATAGGTAGCATGCATTTGGCCAATTGGATACATTTTGGGGATGCGTTCTTTTGGTGTTTCTGGGTGCTCTATTTTTTCTACCGGTGAATAAACTGGAGCTGATTCTAAAATGAGATCTGTTTCGATTGGAGCATCATCATCTGAAGGAACATATTCTGGAATGTTTGGTTTAGAGAATAGCGTCGGTGGTTCTTCTTTCTGTTTATTCTCTTCAAATGACATCTGAATTTGTTCTGATTTTTGAAGTTCTTTCTGTTTTTTTGATACCTCTCCATCTGGAATAAGTTGCAACTGATGGAAAGCTTGTTTAATCATTTGGCTAATTAGTTGCCCCAGTTCTTTTTCTTTGCTTAAACGGACTTCTAATTTTGCTGGATGGACGTTTACATCTACAATAATAGGATCCATTTCAATTTGAAGAACAATAATTGGAAAACGGCCAATTGGTAGAAGCGTATGATAGCCTTCTTGAATTGCTTTTACTAAGGCAAAATTTTTAATAAAGCGACCATTAATAATTGTCGATATATAATTTCGGTTAGAGCGATTCACTTCTGGCAAAACTGCATAGCCTGATATTTTAAAATCAAGTGACTCTGCATTTACAGGAATGGACTTTCTCGCAATCGAAACACCATAAATTGCTGCAATAACTTGTCTTAAATCTCCGTTACCATTCGTTTGTAATATCGATTTGCCGTTATGTGAAAAACGGAAGCTAATGTCTGGGTGAGCTAAAGCTAAGCGATTTAAAATGTCTGTGATGTTTCCAAGTTCAGTCGGTAAACTTTTTAAGTATTTTAAGCGGGCTGGTGTATTAAAGAATAGCTGTGATACTTCAATTTGCGTCCCTTTTCTTGCATGTCCACTTTTTTGTTCGATGATTTTCCCGCCTTCTAGTGAAATGCTTGTACCTTTGGATTCACCAGTAGATGTTTCCATGGATAAATGTGATACGGAAGCAATACTTGGAAGGGCCTCCCCACGAAAGCCTAAAGTATGGACACGAAATAAGTCTGCTTCATTTTTAATTTTGCTTGTTGCATGACGAAGGAAAGCCGTAGCAACGTCCTCTTCTTCAATCCCACTGCCGTTATCAATGATAGTAATTTTATTTAATCCTGCTTCTTCTACTAGGATATCAATTACCGTACTACCAGCATCAATCGCATTTTCTACCAGTTCTTTTACAACAGACGCAGGTCGTTCTACTACTTCTCCAGCAGCTATTTTATTAGATAAAGCATCCGTTAATTCTACGATATGTTTAGCCATTTAGAACCCTGCCTTTCTCTTTTTAATGCGTTTTACTTTGTAGTTCATATAATTTATTCATTGCATCCATTGGAGTCATTTGCATAATATTTAGCGCAGCAATTTCTTTGATTAATTTTGCTTCTTTGGAAGATGTTTTTTTCTCTGGCTCTACTGGGAACATCGAAAGTTGTATTTCCTCATGAATTTCTTCTGGTTGTGTTTCACTGGAAATAATGATTTTTTTATCGTCGTTTTCAAGCTGTTCGAGAATCCGGCTGGCGCGTTCAATTAATGACTTTGGTAATTCGGCTAATTCAGCAACATGAATCCCATAGCTTTTATCAGCTGGTCCTTCTTTGATTTTGTGAAGGAAAACAACCTTGCCATTTTCTTCTACAGCACTCACATGGATATTTTGCAAACCGCATAACTCTTTTTCTAAGTCAGTCAATTCGTGATAATGAGTTGAAAATAACGTTTTGGCATGTACGTTTTCATGAATATATTCAATAATAGCTTGTGCTAACGCCATTCCATCATAAGTAGCAGTTCCGCGTCCTATTTCGTCAAATAAAATTAAGCTATCTTTAGTAGCATGAACAATGGCATTTCGAGCTTCTAACATCTCTACCATAAAAGTACTTTGGCCGGCGATTAAATCATCCGCTGCACCTATTCTTGTAAAAATTTGGTCAAAAATCGGTAAAATTGCTTCTTCTGCTGGTACAAAACAACCTACTTGTGCGCAAACTGCCATCAATGCAACTTGACGCATATACGTACTTTTACCGGACATATTCGGACCGGTAATTAGTAATATTTCTCTATTCTTGTCTAAATCACAATCATTGGCTACATAGCTTTGTGCTCCCATCACTTTTTCTACAACTGGATGACGACCTTGTTTTACATGGAGTGACCCATCCTCGCTAAGTGTTGGGCGAATAAAATGATTTTTCTCACTAACATCTGCAAAACTTTGTAAACAATCAATTTCGCTGACAGATTTTGCTAGTTTTTGAAGGCGTTCGATGTAGTCTTTTACAGTTTCTCGGACTTCTGTAAACAATTGATATTCTAATTCCATGCTTTTCTCTTCTGCATCTAAAATTAGTTTTTCTTTCTCTTTTAATTCTGGAGTAATATAACGTTCGGCATTAGCTAGGGTCTGTTTACGCTCATAGCGACCTTCTGGGAGCAAATGTGTATTCGCTCGGGTAACTTCAATGTAATAACCAAACACGCGATTAAAACCCACCTTCATCGTTTTAATGCCTGTTAGTTCCCGCTCTTTCCGTTCTAATTCAGCAATCCATGTTTTACCATTCCTGCTTGCATCACGATAAGTATCTAATTGACTGTTATATCCGTCTTTAATAATGCCGCCTTCGCGAATTGAAATCGGTGCGGAGTCCATAATTGCTTCTTCTAGTTTTTCAGTCAATTCTTCGCATGGGTCTAGTTGGTTTGCTAGCTCAGTTAAGCTAGGTGTATTCATTGAAAGTAGTGTTGCACGAATTCGCGGGATTTGATATAACGAATTCCGCAGCTGAATCAAGTCGCGTGCGTTAACATTACCATATGCAACCCGACCAGCAAGACGTTCTAGGTCATATACATTTTTTAAGTTTTCTACCAGTTCTAAGCGTTCGAAAAAATGAGCCATAAGTTCACTGACATCATTTTGACGTTCGATAATCTTTTTACGATCAATTAGCGGTCGATCTATCCATTGTTTTAACATTCGGCCACCCATTGCCGTTTGCGTATTATCAAGTAGCCAAAGCAGTGTCCCTTGACGTCCTTTGCCACGAATGGACTCCGCTAGTTCTAAGTTACGTTTTGAATAATAATCCATTTTCATATAACTACTTGTTTCATAGTGGACAGCTTGTTGTAAATGACCAAGATCTCGTTTCTGTGTCTCTTTTAAATAATGTAGTAATTTACCAATTGCTCGCTTTTCTGATAAAGACATATGGCGAGTAACCAACTTTTCGTTTTCAGTAGGAATCGCATCTTCTTCATGAATAGAAAAAGTGAGGCCTAGTTGCTCTTTCATTGCACTTGAGAGTACTTCTTTTCCAGTTGACGAAACGACTAACTCTCTTGTTGAAAGTGTTGTTAGCTCATTAATTAGACGATCTTCACTCGCATCGATAACTGTGGATTTCAGCTCTCCGGTAGATAGGTCAGAGTAAGCAAAACCATATTCTTTTCCTTCATAACAGTAAAGTGCTGCAATATAGTTGTTTTCTTTTGCTTTAAGACCCCGTTCATCCATCACAGTTCCGGGTGAAATTAACTGAACTACTTCTCGTTTTACCATGCCTTTTGTTGTTTTTGGATCTTCTACTTGTTCACAAATAGCGACTTTATATCCTTTTTCAATCAAGGTATCAATATATCCACTCGCAGAATGATATGGAACCCCGCACATCGGGATTTTCTCTTTCGTTCCACCCTCACGACCAGTAAGTGTAATTTCTAAAATTTGAGAAGCTTTTAGCGCATCCTCAAAGAACATTTCATAAAAATCTCCTAAACGGAAAAATAAGAAAGCATCTTGATATTTATCTTTGATTTCCAAGTATTGCTTAATCATTGGTGTATACTCTGTCATTATCTCATCATCCCTTACTTCATTTTCATCCTTCCATTATAGCATAAAGTTTCATTTTTCTGTGAAGCTAAAAAGAAAAAACTGCCAGTAATTCGACAGTTTCAAGTGATTAATTATCTTTTTCTAGTTCTTCTGTTACTTTGGTAGTTATCTCTGAAGTGATAGATTGTAGCAGGTCATTAGCATCTTCTTGTGCACGTCTAAATTCCGTTACAATCGGTAATGAGTCAATATCTGCTCTAACATTTTCAATTTGATTTTCCGTTTGTCTCATCGCTTCCATTTTTTGATAATGTTCTAGATTGACTACTTCTTTTTGTAGTGCTTTTATTTTAGAAACTTTCGTCGCTACTTTGGAGTTAGCATTAATTCGTTCTTCTGCTAACCGGTAAAAAGATACTTCTTCGGTTTGTTCTAATGCGTCACGAAGTTCCGTTGCTTTTTTCATTATTTCTTCTTTTGAAACAGTCATAATTTCATCTCCATTCTTAATCAAAGGAAAATGGGTGGTCTTCATTGATGAGTATTCGGTCAATTTTTTGCGCTTTCCCAGTTGTTTCATCTAGTGTAATCAAACATCCTGATAAGACTGCACGACCAGTTTTTGGTACTTCAAATCTAGTTGGCAGAGCCGTTTTAAAACGACGGATAACGGCTTCTTTCTCCATTCCAAGTATCGCATCATATGGTCCAGTCATTCCAGTATCCGTAAGATAAGCAGTCCCTTCTGGTAAAATCCGATTATCTGATGTTTGTACATGGGTATGTGTTCCAACAACAGCGGTCACTCGTCCATCTAAATACCAGCCCATTGCTTCTTTTTCACTTGTGGTTTCAGCATGAAAATCAACAAAAATGATATTTGTTCGTTTTTTAGCTTCTTCCACTAGTTCGTCCATTTTGCGGAAGGGGTCATCTAAATCTGCTAAAAAAGTACGGCCTTGCATATTAATAACAGCAATCTCATGCTGATTACTTTTTACAAATACCATTCCAGTGCCAGGTGTTGTATCATCAGGGAAGTTAGCTGGACGAACGAGATATTTCGCATCATCGATAAATTCAAAAATATCACGGTTATCCCAAGTATGGTTACCAAGTGTCACAGCATTTGCACCAAGCTCTAGAAAATCTTTGTAAATTTTTTCTGTAATTCCTCGACCACTTGCAGCATTTTCACCATTGATAACAGTAATGGTTGGTTTATATTTTTTCTTTAATTGTGGTAAATATTCTGTTACGGCGTCGCGGCCAATTGAACCAACAACATCACCGATAAATAATAATTTCATTTCGCTATTCTCCGTTTCTATTACTTCTTCGTTCTAATAAGGCAACATCACGAAAAGTTCCGTTCATTTCACCTAATTTTTCATGTATACATAATGTTCGGAAACCAAATGTGTGATGAAGTGCGATGCTAGCTTTATTCTCAGGGAAAATTAATGATTGGAGTGTCCAGAAGCCATTTTCTTCACTTGTCTGAATTATTTCTTGCATTAACGCTTTACCAATTCCTTTTCCTCGAGCGCTCTTTGCTATGTATATACTTAGCTCTGCAACACCCCTATATGCATTCATACTAGAAAATGGGAGTAATGCTGCCCAGCCAATTACTTGTCCATTTAAAATAACTACCAACCTACCTATTTTTAAATATTTTTGATTCCACTCATCTAAGGTTAGTGTTTTTTCTTGAAAAGTAGCATTACCTGTATCAATACCTTCTTGATGAATTGCTGCTACTGCTGAATAGTGCTCTCGTAGCATCGGCAAAATTTTCCACTCACTCAAAAAATCCGCCTCCCTTTTAATGTTATCCTTTGATTATACCGTTCTTATTCATGGTAGGCAACCGATTAAAAAAAGATACACCACAAAATAAATTTGGGATGTATCTTTCATTTTTATTTAGCATATTCTACTGCTCTTGTTTCACGAATGACGGTCACTTTAATATGACCAGGATAATCTAATTCCTCTTCAATTCGTTTTCTTATGTCGCGAGCAAGTCGGTAAGAAGCAAGATCATCAATAGCATCTGGCTCAACAATGATACGTACTTCACGTCCTGCTTGAATAGCATAAGATTTTTCTACACCATCGTAAGACTCAGAAATTTCTTCTAATTTCTCTAAACGGCGAATATAGTTTTCTAGCGTTTCACTACGAGCTCCTGGTCTTGCGGCAGAAAGTGCATCTGCTGCAGCAACCAATACAGCGATAACAGAAGTAGCCTCTGTATCTCCATGATGAGAAGCAATACTATTGATTACTACATCATTTTCTTTGTATTTAGTTGCAAGTTCCACACCAATTTCTACATGACTTCCTTCAATTTCATGGTCGATTGCTTTACCAATGTCATGAAGTAGTCCGGCCCGTTTAGCAAGCGTTACATCTTCCCCGAGCTCCCCTGCTAAAATTCCAGCAAGTTTCGAAACTTCGAGTGAGTGGTTAAGAACGTTTTGTCCGTAACTAGTACGGTAACGCAAGCGGCCAAGAATTTTTATTAAATCAGGATGAATGGAATGAATTCCCACTTCAAATGTTGCTTGTTCACCAACTTCGCGAATGTGTTCGTCCACCTCTTTACGGGCTTTGTCCACCATTTCTTCAATGCGAGCTGGATGGATTCTTCCATCTTGAACAAGTTTTTCTAAGGCGATTCTAGCGATTTCTCGTCGAATTGGATCAAATCCAGAAAGTATTACTGCTTCTGGTGTATCATCAATTATCAAATCGATTCCTGTTAGCGTTTCTAGCGTGCGGATATTACGGCCTTCACGTCCGATAATCCGTCCTTTCATCTCATCATTTGGTAAGGTAACAACAGATACCGTTGTTTCTGCCACATGATCAGCTGCACAACGCTGGATAGCTAGTGAGAGAATATTCTTTGCTTTTTTATCCGACTCTTCCTTCGCCCTGTTTTCCGATTCTTTCACCATGATTGCTGTATCATGTGTTAATTCATCTTCTACCTGGTTAAGGATGATTGATTTCGCTTCTTCTTTGCTCAGTGCAGAAATTCTTTCAAGTTCTGTCTGCTCCGCTTGAATCATCTCAGCTAGTTTGCTTTCTTTCTCTTCAATTTGTTGTTGACGTTTACTGATACTCTCCTCTTTTCTTTCAAGTGTAGCTTCTCGTTTACTTAAAGAAGTATCTTTACGGTCGAGGTTTTCCTCCCTTTGCAATAAGCGATTTTCTGCTTTCTGTGTCTCTGTTCTTCGCCCACGAAGTTCATTTTCGATTTCAGTACGTAACCTATGATTCTCTTCCTTCGCTTCAAGCAATGCTTCTTTTTTTGTAGTTTCTGCTTCTTTCTTTGCATCTTCTACAATTAATTCAGCAGTCCCCCTTGCAGCAGCCAGTTTTTTCTCTGTACTAGATTTAAAAATTAGAGAACCAACAACTAGACCGACGATTAAGAAAAGCAAACTGGAGATGATCGTGATTGCGATTGTCATCCTTACACCTCCTTTGCTATTCAATTTTCGTTATTGTTATGTCGGTGGCCAGAATTCTGGCACATGCGTATTTTTCATCAACAACCGAGTGCTAATCTCCCCATTCAGTTGAAGCCGATTTTCAAAGGAAAAACATCCCCCTTGTCTCCCAGCAATATAAAATATACAACTTAATTTTATAGGTCAAAGCAAACAATGTCAAGAAAAGGAATGAAATGACAGCTTATTTTCCATAGTTTTTTTTAAATAGTAAAAAATACGTGCCAGGAAGTGAATTTCCTAGCACGTATTTCAGATTAATTATTCGTCATCAAGCAAGCTTAATGTTTCTTCTGTTTCTGCTAATGGTTCTTTATTGCTTCCATCTATTTCATATTCTTCACGAACACGCTTGGAGATTTCGTCACGAATATCAGTATGCTCTTTTAGATATTGTTTAGCATTTTCACGACCTTGACCGATACGTTCTTCTTTATAAGAATACCATGAGCCGCTCTTATTGATAACATCTACTTCTGCAGCCATATCAACAAGCTCGCCTTCGCGTGAGATACCTTCTCCGTACATAATATCTACTTCCGCAATACGGAATGGTGGAGCTACTTTATTTTTTACTACTTTAATTTTTGTTTTGTTCCCCATTACATCCGTACCTTGTTTCAATTGTTCTGCACGTCTTACTTCTAAACGGACAGTAGAATAGAATTTAAGCGCCCGACCACCAGGCGTGATTTCCGGATTACCGAACATAACCCCAACTTTTTCACGAATTTGGTTGATGAAAATTGCGATAGTTTTAGATTTATTGATAGCGCCAGAAAGTTTGCGTAAAGCTTGTGACATTAAGCGTGCTTGCAAACCAACATGCGCATCTCCCATTTCGCCTTCAATTTCCGCTCGTGGTACAAGTGCTGCCACAGAGTCAATAACTAACATATCAACCGCGCCACTTCTTACTAATGCTTCAGCGATTTCTAATGCTTGTTCTCCCGTATCTGGTTGAGATAAAAGTAACTCATCAATATTAACACCAAGATTTTTTGCATAAGCAGGATCGAGTGCATGTTCTGCATCGATAAATGCCGCTGTTCCGCCTTGTGCTTGTACTTCTGCAATTGCATGTAGTGCAACAGTTGTTTTACCAGAACTTTCGGGTCCGTATACTTCAATAATACGCCCTCTTGGATATCCGCCGACTCCTAAAGCAATATCTAATGCTAATGAGCCACTAGAAATAGTAGATATATTTTGGTCTGAATGCTCCCCTAATTTCATAATGGAACCTTTACCGAATTGTTTTTCAATTTGTTTTAAAGCTTGGTCTAATGCCGCTTGACGATCATTCACATTGTTGCCTCCTTCATAAATATCCTAATAGCTGTTTCTCTACTTCTTCTCTCTCGAAAAAACAGTCAGAATGTATTTCCTAGAATTACTATAACGTATTTCAGAGCGATTAGCAAGTAAAAAGCGAACATTTATTCGTATTTTTTGTTTTGTGTAAGTACCGGCTACTTTCTCCTTAATTATAGCCGGATTTCAAGCTTGCGTCTAATACTTTTTTATAGCTCCTTTTTGCTTTTTGCCAGCCAAAATTCTTTTTTCACTTAAAAGAAAATGAAGCATTGGTGTCTAAAAACTGCTTAATTAGTTGAAATCCTTGTTTTACAGCTCGGCGGCGATTATGATTTCTATCTCGACCATAAACAAATTGATAGGCTTCTGTTTTGTACCCTTTGACGCTTAAGCCAATCCAAATAGTCCCTGCTGGATGACCTTCTAAGCTGTCTGGTCCTGCGACACCTGTAAAACTAATACCTAAATCGGTATTGCAAAGCCGTCTCACATTATCTGCCATCTCAGTAGCACATTCCGAACTAACAACACCTTTATCTGCAATTATTTGTTTGGAAACTTGTAAAATAGATTGTTTTGTTTCGGCACTGTAAGTAACTATCCCACCTTTGAAAATTTTCGAAATTCCAGGGAAACGAGCAATTTCGGCTTGAAATAGACCAGCAGTAAAACTTTCAGCAGCTGATATGGTAATATTTTTCTCGAGCAACATCGCCGTTACTAATTCTGGCAAAGAAACTTCTCCGTAACCATATAAGAAAGCTCCATCACGTTGAAGAATTTCTTGTTCGGTTTCATTGACTAGATTCGCTGCTTCTTCCTTTGTTTTGGCTGTTGCCGTAATACGCACAATCACTTCATTATCCCCAGCATAGGTAGCGATAGTAGGATTCACTTGTGTTACAATCAAATCATTTAAATCCGCAGCTAGTTGAGATTCACCAATACCAAAAAAACGCATAATTTTAGATTCTAAAATATTTTCCGCCCCATTATCTTCTACAAGCAAAGGGTTTGCGTAATGACTAAACATTGGTTTCATTTCAGAAGGAGGTCCAGGTAATAAAATGTATGTATGATTATTTTGTTGTAAAAACATCCCTGCAGCAAAGCCATAATCATTATTTAAAACAATCGCCCCTTCAATAATGACTGCTTGTAATTTATTGTTTTCAGTCATCGTACGACTTCTTGAAGCAAAATGTTCAGTAATCTTGTTCATATGAAATGGATCAATTACTAAATTTTTCTGCAAATGTTCAGCTAAAATTTGTTTCGTAATATCATCTTCAGTTGGTCCAAGTCCACCTGTGAAGATTAAAATATCACTGCGGTTTTCAGCAATTTTTATCACTTTCTTTAGACGCTCTGGGTTATCTCCAACAACTGTATGATGATAGACATAAATTCCGTCCGCTGCTAATTCTTGTGAAATAAAAGCGGCATTTGAATTAACGATTTGTCCTAATAATAATTCTGTTCCTACAGCAATAATTTCTGCATTTGCCATTTCTTTTCATCTCCCTAACAAATTCTTGGTATAGAAAAAAAGCACACATGGTATGCTTTTTCCTTTATTACATGGAGCCTTTAAATACGCCACGGTTTTTGTAGAAATAGTCAATCCCAGACCATACTGCAAAGAACGCACAAACATATAAGAAAATTAAATCAACGCGAATACCTGTCCAAGCAAATGGGAAATTATCTAATAGCATTAATGGAATAGCAATCATTTGTGTGAAGGTTTTAATTTTCCCAAGTTGACCTGCCGCTAGTACTTCTCCACCTTCTACTAAAAGCAAACGAAGACCTGTCACAGCAAGTTCACGACTGATGATTAAAATAACGACCCAAGAAGGAGCAATGTGCATTTCTACTAGAATAATAAACGCTGCTGCCACAAGAAGCTTATCAGCCATCGGATCTGCAAATTTACCGAAATTGGTAATCAAATTATATTTACGTGCTAGATGGCCGTCAAACCAGTCTGTAAGAGCTGCTATGATGAAAATAATGGTAGCAACTAAGCTTGTAACTGGGATGGTAGAATCGAGCCAAGTAACGCTACCCCAATTAAAGGGCACCACACAAAGAATAACAAAAATTGGTATCATAAAAATCCGGATAACCGTTAATTTATTTGGCAAATTCATTTTTTTCTCTCCTTTTTCATTCAAACTGTATGTACTAAAAATGTTGGCGAAATCTAATTGCTAGATTTCGCCATATAACGTCTATTATTGTGTATCCGAACTAGTATCGCTATCACTAGATTCCAGATTAATAGTTAATACCTGTTTAACAAGTGTTGGCGCTAGCTCAATTTGTTCGCCATTGATTTTCACGGTTGTTACTGGTGCATTTCCAATCACAACTGTAACAGTTTTATTTGTTCCTAAATCAATTTCGACAGATGGATTTTGTTCGGATAAAGTAACATTTTGGATAGTGTTCCCACTTACATCAGACACGCCAATCCATGAATCGCCAGTTGCACTAAGAGAAAGTGCCATTTTATCTGTATTTTTCACTGTATAAGTGGTGGCATTACCAGATGTTTCGCCTTTAGTTACTTCCACTTCTTTGGACTTGTCTTCTGTTTTATCCGTTGTTTCTTTATCTTTTGTTGTTGTGTCTTTACTTGTATCTTTTTCCGTTGTGTCTTTTTTGGTAGTATCTTTATTCGTATCTTCGTTTTTAGTTGAATCTTCCACTTTCACCGTTGGATTGCTTGTATCTGTTTTTACTTTTTCAGTCGAGTTATCCTGTTTATTAAGCAAGAAAAACCAAACGATGAATAAGATAAAAACAATAAATAAAGCAATTAAGATTTTTGGTAAAATATCAAAAAAACGATTACGTGAGCTTGCTTGATTGCCCACAGATTGCGCAGGCATTGGATTTCTTTTACTTTGTACTCGTGATGGCTCATTATTAACCACTTCTTGTTGCGGCGTTTCAGGCACTTCACTTTCAAACTCGTCAAAGAGTATTGCACTATCGAGTCCAACCGCCTCTGCATATTGTTTAATAAATGCCCTTGCATAAAATTTTCCAGGCATTACAGCATAATTACCTTCTTCAATCGCTACTAAATAACGTTTTTGAATTTTCGTTATTTGTTGTAAGTCGTCTAAACTGAGTCCTTTTTCACGTCTAGCTTGTTTCAGTTTATCACCGAGTTCTGTCAAAATTAAACACCTACCATTACTAATATAAAATTTCCACTTTTTACTAATTTCACATAAGCCAACCGCCATTTATGCGCAAAACTTCTCCAGTGATATAGTTTGCTTTTTTACTTGTTATGAATTCTATTGTATCTGCAATTTCTTGTGGTTTGGCAAAACGTTT
The DNA here is from genome assembly GCF_900187025.1 of Listeria ivanovii subsp. ivanovii. Taxonomy (GTDB): domain Bacteria; phylum Bacillota; class Bacilli; order Lactobacillales; family Listeriaceae; genus Listeria; species Listeria ivanovii. The sequence goes on along the minus strand of NZ_LT906478.1, from coordinate 1,393,005 downwards.
GAAGGGAATTTCCTCACGAAGTATAGCTTGTTCTTCAGTGGAAAACTGATCCATCATTTTAGTTTGTACGACTCCTGGCGCAACTGCATTCACAGTTGTTCCAGAAGGGCCAAGTTCTTGACTTAACGCACGGCAAAAGGCAATTTGTGCACCTTTTACAGTTGAATAAGCTACTTCCATTGCCGCTCCAACCTCGCCCCAAATTGAACTAATAAACACGATTCTTCCTTGTTTACTTTTCGTTAGCTTTGGAATAAAAGTCCGGATTAATTGCATTGGTATGAACATGTGCACATTCCATAATTTAGTTATATCTATATCTGTCATATCCTGAAATAACGCATAATGCGAGCTCCCGGCCGCATGGATAAATGCATCTATTTGAAAAACTTGCTTTTCCATTTCTGCCACACTCGTAATATCGTCAAAGTTAGCCTGAATCGGGATAACATCAACATTTTCAGCTAGTAAATGTGGCAATAAACTTTCTACAGCTTGTTTATTTTGATAGTAATGAATATACAAGTTCCAGCCAGCTCTTGCAAGGGATAAACAAATCGCTTGTCCAATTTCTCCACTAGCTCCAGTTACAAAAGCATATTTTATTTCTTTATCCAAAAAAGGCAACCCTTTCCAGTCTATTTCTTTTATGATAGCATGACTAACGATTTTTTGCTATTTATTATACTAAAAAATCGTTAGTCACTTTCTACTTATTCCGGAAGTAATTGAAATGTGGTAGTTCGTTCCTGTGCATCCAAGTTCTTCACGAATGCATTAACCTCTTCCAATGTAACTGTTTCCATTAGTGGTAAAATATCAAACAAGGAAGCAGATTTCATGACATATTGACTAAACTGGTTAGCAATGAACTCTGGTGAATTAAGTGAGCGTAGGAACTGACCAATGCGTTTCCGTTTTACAAGTGCCAAATCTGCTGCTTGTAAACCATTTTTTGCTGCTCCTTGAATAGCTTCTAATATTTTAGCTGTTTGTTCATCTGGATTTTTTGCATCGCCACCAACAAGCACGAATGAAAAGCTATCTTGGAGAGTATAATCGTAACCAAATGTATCGTCAATAATTCCTTCATTATATAGTGCTAGGTATGTGTCAGAAGTTGTTCCGAATAACATTTCAAGCGCTACGTCACCAATAATTTCTTGTTTAATGGCTGCTTGACCTTCTAACGAGCCAATATCTTCTTTAATTCCCACTAAATTTTTCGCGATTTGAACCGGAAATTTCATTTTGCGTTCTTTTACAGCAACTGTTTTTGGTTCTTCCGGAAAGTGTCGTTTAATAGGAGCTGCTTTTGGAAATGATTTTTTCGATTGGTTAGCGCGAATTTGGTTCATCATTTCTTCTGGTTCTAGATTCCCAACAACAAATAATACCATATTACTTGGGTGATAAAAAGTGTTATAACAAAGATATAGTAAATCTTTGTTGATTTCCGCTATGGATTCCACTGTTCCAGCAATGTCAATTTTTACTGGATGATTGTGGTACATGTTTTCGATTACGCCAAAATATGCACGAAAATCCGGATCATCGTCATACATTCTAATTTCTTGTCCGATAATACCTTTTTCCTTTTCTACCGTTTCTTCTGTAAAATATGGTTCTTGTACAAAATCAATTAATGTTTCTAGATTTTCTTCCACGCGTGATGTACTTGAGAAGAGATAAGCTGTTTTTGTAAAAGAAGTAAAGGCGTTTGTAAATGCTCCTTTTTCTCCAAATTTAAAAAACACGTCGCCATCTTCTTTTTCAAACATTTTATGTTCTAAAAAGTGAGCAATTCCATCTGGTACTTTTGTGAATTCTGTTTCTCCGATTGGCGCAAAATTATTATCAATAGAACCATAGTTTGTTGTAAATACTGCGTAAGTCTTGCTAAAACCTTTTTTGGGAAGAAGATAGACTTGTAAACCATTCGCCATTTTCTCATGGAAAACAGCTTCTTTTACTTGCTCAAATGTGATTTTTTCCATGAAGTTCTTCTCCTCCCTTGCTTAAGAAATAAATAGTATCTGGTTTGATTTTATTAATTGCTTGAACGACTTCTTCTTTTGTGGTTGCTTTTATTTTTGCAATCCAATTGTTAAGATCTAAATCAGCTTCCCTTAGCACATTATTGTATACAAGCTCAATTAATCCTTGCGCTTGATCATTTGTTTCTAACAATTGGTTCACAAGCATTTCTTTTGTTTGATTTAACTCCTCACTCGTAAAATCCCCTTGCTGCATAGCAACTACCTGTTCTTGAATGATATTTAAAGCTTGTTCATAGTTTACTTCATCAATACCTGCAGAAATGACCATAAATCCTTTAAAAGAATCAATTCGACTAGATGCATAATAAGCTAAACTAGCTTTTTCTCGAACATTTATAAAGATTTTCGAATTAGCAAAACCGCCTAATAATCCATTTGCAAGCTGCAAGGCAACAAAATCATCATCGCCAAACAATGTATCTGTTTGGTAACCTAAAACTAGTTTACCTTGATTAATTGCTTGTTTTTCATGAATAATTTGTACATTTTTTGGTGCATCTTTCGTATAAAATACACCTTTGCGTTCCGAACGTGCAGAGAAAGCCATTTTCTTAATTAGAGGGGTTACTTGTTCTTTCGTCACGTCTCCACAAATGAATATTTCTATCGTATCTTCTGCGATAAATTGTAAATAATAAGCGTATAAGTCTTCAGGCGTGATGCTATCAATATCCTCTAGCACACCAGCTGCACCAAAGCGATATTCATCCTCTTGGAACATTTCTTCTACTAAACGTTTAGAAGCAAAACGAATTTTATCATCATAAATACCTTCTAAACTGCTTTTCAAATTTTCTTTTTCTCTTGAAAGTGTTTCTACATCAAAAACACCATTTGTAGCATTCGGATGAAAAAGCGCCTCTTCGATAAAAGCAAAAGCATCTTCAAGCATATGGTCGCCATCAGAAACATATTGTCCGTCAATCATATCAAAAATGACTGTTAACACATGTTCGTTGCCTTTTTTTGCCGTCGTTGTGTAGAAATTAGCACCGTATAAATTAGCTAATTGCTTTCTAAAAGCAGTTTGTGTAGGATATTTTTCACTATTTGTTTCTAACAATATCGAAAGAAGGGAACGTTTTGTTACTGTTTCTCTTTCTAATGGAGCACGAAATTTAAACACAATTTTATTTGATTTATATTTTTCGGTGGGTACGATAGTTAATACAACCGGACCAACTTTTTCTTGAAATATTTTGTTTGTCATTATTATGCTCCTTTCAAGCAATTATCTCACTTATCTATTGTATCCTAAGTTGTTGTCGCGCACAATTTTCTAGCATAAAAAAACAGCCTAGAACCAAATCTAGGCTGTTACCATTATTATTTTCCTTTAATGTAGTTAACACCGTCTGCTTTTGGCGCTTCGGATTTACCGATAAAGCCAACTAGAGCAAGAATTGTTAACACATAAGGTGCAATTTGTAAGTAAACGTCTGGAATGTCTTTGAAGAATGGTAATGAACCACCAGAAATGGCCAAACATTGCGCAAATCCGAAGAAAATGGCAGCTCCCATTGCGCCAAGTGGGTTCCATTTACCAAAAATCATTGCGGCAAGTGCCATATAACCTTGACCAGAGATGGTTGCATGGCCAAAATCAAGTGTAAATGATTGGGCATAAACCGCACCACCAAGACCACCAAGAATACCAGAGATGATAACACCTTGATATCTCATCCAGCGAACTTTGATTCCCATCGTATCAGCTGCAAGAGGATGCTCCCCTACAGAACGAAGACGAAGACCAAAGCGAGTTTTGTAAATAATAAACCACGAAACGATCGCGAATAAAATCGCAACATAACTCATTACCGGAACGTTTTTGAAGAAAATATCGCCAATAACTGGGATATCACTTAAAACAGGAATATCTGGTTTACCAAAGTAATACTTAATTTGATCTGTTTGGCCTTTATCATAAATTACTTTTACAAGGAATAAAGATAGACCAGTTGCTAAAAAGTTAATAGCTACACCACTGATTACATGGTCAGCGCGGAAATTAATCGTTGCAACGGCATGAACTAGTGAGAAGACTCCCCCAACAAGCATTGCCGCAATAAGTGATATCCAAGGAGTTAAGGCCCCAAAAGTATCTTGGAAAGTAAGGTTAAAGACGATAGCTGAGAATGCCCCCATTACCATCATACCTTCTAGTCCAATGTTAACTACACCACCACGTTCAGAGTAAACGCCCCCGAGTGCAGTAAAAATTAGCGGGCCTGCCATAAGCAGTGTACTAGAAACAATTGTCGCTAAAATGGCTGTCATTCTGCTTTCGCCCCCTTCTTAAATTTTGCCATCGCCCAGCGGATAATGTAGCTGGATGCCACAAAGAAGATAATCAGAGCGATAATGACATTGACTAATTCGTTTGGAACTCCTGCTACTGCTGGCATATTTAGTGCACCAACTTTTAACGCACCAAACAAAATTGCCGAGAAGACGATTCCAATTGGAGAACTTCCACCCAGTAATGCTACAGCGATACCATCAAAACCTATCCCAGGAGAAGAAGCTAATACATATGCATTTCCATATGTCCCAAGTCCTTCCATTACGCCACCAAGACCAGCAAGCGCCCCAGCAATAACCATTGAGAAGATAATTGTTTTCTTTACACTCATACCGGCATACTGTGAAGCATTTTCGTTAAATCCAACTGCTTCGATTTCATAACCAAATGTTGTTTTATTTAACATTAACCAAATAATAAGTGCAAAACCAAGTGCGATTAATATCCCCCAATGTAGCGAGGAGTAATCGGTCATTGATTGTAATAGTTCCGATTGTAAAGAAGCAGATTCATGAATAGCCTCCGTCTTATCTAAACCATCCGTAAGTAAATTTTGTACCACATAGTTGAAAATATAAAGTGCTGTATAGTTAAGCATGATGGTTACAATAACTTCATTCACACGTAAAGTTGCTTTTAAAATACCTGGAATAAATGCCCAAATAGCACCGAAAACCATCCCAGTAATAATCGCAAGCGGCAAATGAATCCATTTTGTTAAGCCATCAAAATTTACTGCGATGATGATAGAACCTAACCAGCCCATCAACATTTGACCTTCTGCTCCAATATTGAAAAGACCAGCTTTAAAGGCAACAGCAACAGACAAACCAACTAAAATATAAGGAGTGGCTTGACGAATAGTTTCACCAATATAGAATGGTTCACCAATAACACCTTCAACGAGTGCTGAATAACCAGCAATTGGATCATATCCAAAAATAAGCATGATAATCGCACCACAGATAAGTCCAAGAATAACGGCTGTAATTGGGATAACTAACGCTTGTAGTCGTTTAGACATGTTCTTTTTCCCCCGTTTCCGCTTCTTGTTTGGATGAACCAGCCATCATTAAACCAAGTTCTTGCTCTGTTGTTTCTTTCGGGTCAACAATAGCAACAATTTTCCCTTCATAAATAACGGCAATCCGATCACTAACATTCATAATTTCATCTAGTTCAAACGACATAAGTAACACTGCTTTTCCATTATCTCGTTGTTCAATTAAGCGTCGATGGATGAATTCAATTGCCCCAACATCAAGTCCGCGTGTTGGTTGAGCCGCAATTAAGAAATCTGGATTACGATGAATCTCCCTTGCAATAATCGCTTTTTGTTGGTTACCGCCTGAAAGCGATTTTGCTGCTACGTATTCGCTACTTGCACGAACATCGTATTCTTCAATCAGTTCACGAGCAAACTCATACATTGCTTTGTGATTTAAAAAGCCTTTGCTAGAAATCGGTTTCTTGTAATAAGTTTGTAGCGCAATATTTTCTCCAAGTGACATTTCCAGTACTAAACCGTGTTTATGACGATCTTCTGGGATATGTCCTAGGCCGGCCTCGGTTATTTTACGAGGCTTTTTATTTTCGATGTGTTCGCCATTTAATTGAATAGTACCGCTTGTTACTTTGGAAAGACCAGCAATTGCAGAAATCAGCTCACTTTGGCCGTTTCCGTCTACTCCTGCAATCCCAACAATTTCACCAGCTCTGACAGTTAAATTAAGTCCACGAACACTTTCGACACCACGACTTTCTTTGACAACTAAATCTTTTACTTCCAAAACATCTTTACCAGGATGCGCTTCGGTTTTTTCAGTTGTAAAGACAACTTCACGACCAACCATTAAATTGGCCAAATCTTGTGGCGTTGTTTCAGGAACGTTCACCGTACCCATACCTTTACCACGGCGGATAACAGTTACACGGTCACAAACATCCATAATTTCTTTTAATTTATGTGTAATTAAAATAATTGATTTGCCTTCTTTAATTAGTGAGCGCATAATTTGAATCAATTCTTTAATTTCTTGAGGTGTTAAAACAGCGGTTGGTTCATCGAAAATTAAAATGTCTGCTCCACGATAAAGTGTTTTTAAAATCTCAACCCGTTGTTGCATACCGATGGAAATATCTCTCACAACTGCATTTGGATCTACACGCAAACCGTAACGATCAGAAATTTCTTTTATTTCCTCTACTGCTTTTTTCTTTTCGATAACACCTAGTTTGCTTGGCTCTTTCCCGAGAATGATGTTCTCAGCAACCGTAAATTTATCCACTAACATAAAATGCTGATGGACCATACCGATTCCAAGTTCATTCGCTTTGTTCGGGCTATTGATATTTTCTTTTGTGCCACGAACGCGAATTTCGCCACCATCTGGTTCATATAAACCAAACAAGACATTCATTAGCGTAGATTTCCCTGCGCCATTCTCACCTAACAAAGCATGGATTTCACCCTGCTTTAATTGTAAGGTAATGTTATCATTTGCTACAAATCCAGAGAATTCCTTCCTGATTCCTAACATTTCAATAACAAAGTCCACTTCTTCACTCCCCTTGTCGTCTGGTTCAAACTGGAAAAACAGCCACTCGCGCGATTCTCTCGAAGGACGCCGCCTCTCCCCGTACTTCCTCCCGAAGAAGGTTCCGAGTTTTTTATCCGTTTGTTGTTAATGGCTTTCCACTTAATTGCTTTGTATGTTTTACACGCTAGTAATTATTTCATTTATGTATGAAAGCGATTGTGCATTTTTAAGTGATTAAAAAAGCCATCTCCTTATTTTATTTCTAAATGGCATTCATTGCAATCATAAATTCCAATATACCGATTATTTTCTTTTAGTAAAAGGGTTTACCTAGTATAATAAAACGCTTACAAATTATTTTTTTATGAAAGCCGGTATGTCTGATACCGACTTTCATAAAAGGGTTTACTTTGTTCGTATTACTTATTTTTTATAACTATAAATCAAGGCTTTTCAGGAACTTTAATGTCCCCATCAACGATTTTTTGTTTGTATTCTTCCACTTTAGCTAAAACATCTTTAGAAATATTATCTTGATGTTCAGATAGCCCTACAGCATCTTTATCAAGACCATATTCAATTTTAGTTCCACCAGGGAAATCTCCAGCTTTTGTACGAGTTGCAAGATCTTCTACAGCGATATCAACACGTTTAATTTCAGATGTAAGAGTTACATTGTAATCTTTGCCATCATTTGCTGTAACTTTTCCTTCGTCCCATTGGTCACGGTCAACACCGATTACCCAAACAGCACGGCTAGGATCTTTTTTCTTCAAGTTTTTCGCTTCTGCAAAGACACCGTTACCAGTACCACCAGCAGCGTGGAAAATGACATCTACGCCATTTGAATACATGGATGAAGCGATTTGTTGACCTTTGTCAGCTTTTGCGAAATCGTTTGCATATTGAACATCAATTTGTGCATTTGGATTAACAGCTTTTACACCAGCAGTGAAACCAGCTTCAAAACGGTCAATAACAGTTCCTTTTACTCCACCAACAAATCCAACTTTATCTGTTTTTGTTGTTAAGCCAGCTACAACACCAACTAGGTAAGAACCATCGTTATCTTTAAATCCAATACTTACTACATTATCACGGTCATCAATTGTGTCATCCACAATAGCGAATTGATTTTTAGTTTTTTGTTTAGAAACTTCTTCAATTGCATCTTTCAGTTTGTAACCAATTCCGTAAATCAAATCATAGTCGCTACGAACAGCAGTGTTTAAGTTAGTTTTGTAATCCGCTTCAGATGCTGATTGTAAGTAGTTGTAACCATCTGTACCTTTTTCCATGCCGTTAGCTTTACCGAATTTTTGTAAGCCTTCCCATGCTGATTGGTTAAACGAACGATCATCAACGCCACCAGTATCTGTAACCATTGCTACTGTAAAATCTTTACTGCTCTTATCATCGCTACTTTTTTTATCGTCGCTGCTCGAACCACAAGCACCTAAGATAACACCAGAAGCAATAATCATTGATAGTGCTAAAGCAAATGTACGCTTTTTCACCTTAAAACCCCTCCCGAGAGATATAATGTTAGTTAGAGCTCTCAGTAAAAACAAACATTCAGGTGCGTATAAAAGTATGTATGGTCCCTTTTTGGATAACGCACAAAAACATTTAACGTCTTCTCCAACTGTTCTTAATATACCATGGAAAATAAAATAAATAAATAACCAAGTTCATAAATTTTTAATGCAAATGAATTCAGAAAATTCCATGCAGTCGAAATCATTTAATTCCAGCAACCTCTTACAAGTAAGCGCTTTAATGTGAAATAACGAACAATCAAATTTAGTTGCAATCCAATTTTATTCCCTTCATAATAAAAAAATAGTGCTAGAAAGGCGGGATATAAAAATGATAAAAATTGGCTTTATCGGATTTGGTAGTATGGCAACTTTAATTGCTACGAAAATGCTAGAAGAAAAAGTAATCTCACCTGAGGAAATCATTATTTATTCTAGTTCCGAAAATGAGCATTTTAAAAAATTCTATGACCAATACCCTACTTCGGAATTAGCGGCAAATGAAGCGGAAGTTTTTACGAAAGCTGAACATAGTTTTATTTGTAAACTGCCACTAGCTGTTTTACCACTTGTAAAAGATTGCGCTGCTGTCCTTACATCAGAACGTCATGTGATTTCTATTGCTGCTGGTGTTAGTACTGATGATATTCTGGATATATCGCCGTCCTTGCAAATAAGCAAATTAATCCCTTCACTTACGACGGCTGTCGGAGTTGGAACAACACTTATTTCTCATTCAGACAATGTTTCTAAAAATAATTGTAAATGGTTAGAAACAACTTTTGAATCGTTTGGACATGTAATGACAATTCGAGAAGAAAACATTGATATAGCTAGCGATCTAACTAGTTCTTCTCCTGGAATTATAGCTGCTATTTTTGAGCAATTTATGGAAGCTGCACTTCGTAGATCTAGCCTTTCAGATGCAGAAATTTTTCAAATGATTAATTTCGCATTAGCTGGAACGTCGAAACTTCTAGTGGAAGAAGATTATACTTTTAGTGGTTTGATTGAACGTGTAGCAACAAAAGGTGGTATTACTGCTGAAGGTGTGGAACTTAGCCACAAAGAGTTACCTGCTTTTTTTGATGAGTTATTAAATCGAACACAAGATAAATACGCTGTTAGTAAACAAGAAATTGAAACACAAAAACGAGAATTACTTTCTTAAAAAAGAGGTCGCGATAAAAATCGCAACCTCTTTTTGTTTACTCATTTTCTGGATTTGCTTCCACATTAACTCGCCTTGGTTTACTACCTTCGTGAGGACCGACCACGCCTCTTTGTTCCATCTCATCAATTAAGCGAGCGGCACGATTATAACCAATTCGGAATTTCCTTTGTAACATTGATACGGAAGCTGTTTGCATTTCAACTACAAGTTCTACAGCATCATGATATAATTCATCTGTCACTTCTCCCTCTACTTCAGGAATATCATCAGGGATCATCTCTTCGTTATACTGTGCTTTTTGTTGCGAAATAACATAATTGACAACATCTTCCACTTCTGCGTCAGATAAAAAAGCGCCTTGAATTCGTGTCGGTTTGCTCGAGCCAACTGGAAGTAGTAGCATATCACCACGACCAAGTAATTTCTCTGCCCCGCCCATATCCAGAATCGTTCTAGAGTCAATCGAACTAGAAACCGCAAAGGCAATTCTGGAAGGGATATTGGCTTTAATAACACCAGTAATGACGTCTACAGAAGGTCTTTGTGTCGCGATAATTAAATGAATTCCTGCCGCACGTGCCATTTGTGCAAGCCTTGTAATGGCATCTTCTACATCGTTTGAGGCAACCATCATTAAGTCGGCCAATTCGTCTACAATAACAACAATAAATGGTAATTCTGGTTGTTTTTCTTCGTTTAATTCATTGTGTTTCTTCACATAATCATTATATCCTTGCATGTTACGCGTACCCGTATGTGAGAATAAATCATAGCGCCGTTCCATCTCTGCAACTACTTTTTGAAGAGCTTGTGCAGCTTTTTTAGGGTTAGTCACAACTGGGGCAAGTAGATGCGGGATTCCATTATAAACATTTAATTCCACCATTTTTGGATCAATCATCATCATTTTTACTTCGTGTGGTTTAGCGCGAAGTAAAATACTTGTGATAATACCATTAATACAGACAGATTTTCCACTTCCTGTTGCTCCGGCTACAAGTAAATGAGGCATTTTATCTAAACTCGCCATCATCGCTTCTCCAGAAATATCCCGTCCAAGTGCAATTTGAAGTTTTTCATCAGGATTATTTTTCGGATTATTTTCTAGGACTTCTCGTAATGAAACCATGGCTACATTTTGGTTTGCCACTTCAATTCCAATGGCAGACTTCCCTGGTATTGGCGCTTCAATTCGGATATCTTTTGCGGCTAGAGCAAGTGCGATATCATCACTTAAAGAGACAATCTTACTTACTTTAACACCTACAGATGGCTGTACTTCATATTTTGTAACAGCAGGCCCAAGGTGAACTTGTGTGATTTTTGCTTTTACGCCGAAACTGTTGAACGTATCTTCTAATTTTTTCGCATTTACTTTTATTTGGTCATATTCTTTACTTTGATCTGTTACTTTCGCAGGCGCTAAAATGTCCACTGGTGGTAATTGATAAATTTCATTTTCAAAAGATTCTTGTTCAAAAAGGACTAAATCCGACTCTTTCTTATCTGCTTCTGCTTTTTCTTCTACTGGGGCTTTTTCCAGCTCTACTTTCGAACTGAAATTAGAAATAATTGGTGGTAGTTTTTCTTCTCTTTCTTGCTCTACTTCGATGACTTCCGCTTCCACTTCTTCCTCCACAGCTTTTTCCGCTTTCTTCTGATCATGTTTTGCTTTTACTTCTTTGCCTTTTTCTGTTGCTGCTTTGCCTTTAGAAAATAAGTAACGAACAAAACCAGCTATTTTAGTGAAAAATTGGCGTATTGATATTCCAGAAACTAGTGAGAATCCATAAACAATTAATAAAACAGCAATAATATTAGTGCCTAAACGATCAACTAAAAAGTAAGTAACGGAAGTAATCGCTGCTCCTATCATCCCTGCACCAACAAACCCCACTTGGTTTGGTCGGAATAAATTCTCCAGAACTAACTTCCATGTACCTAGAAGAACGGAACTATCAAGTCCAAGTGTATGCACGATAAAATACATATGTATATATGTTAAAAATCCTAAAATGATTAAATAAATCCCGACTAACCGCTTGCTAAAAAAACGTGGCCGCTGTCTTTTAATTACCAAATAGCTACCAAGGATGACAAGTCCTGCTAACAATACATAACTCAACAAACCTACCCACATTTCAGAAAGCGCAAAAAAACCTTTACCAACGAAACCTAATTGTAAAATCCCGACTATCCCAATTGCTACTAAAATAACGCCAAATATTTCTGAGCGTAATGATGCGGTTTTTTTCTTTTTTGAACGGCTAGATGTTTTCTTACGTCCAGTCGTTTTTTTCTTTTGTGTCGCCATTTAAGTCCCACCTATTCCTTTTTTTGCTTGTTCTATTATAGCATATCTAAACGTTTCATAGTTCATACTAAAGCCCTATTATCCAAACAAATGTTTCCTTTTGAAAAAACCACATATCTCAAGTGAAGAGATATATGGCTTCTGTTTTGTTATAGGTGTGGCGTTTTTGTATTCATTAGTTTACCACCACGCACTTCCGACATGCTACCTCCGACGGCTAAGAAAGCATCTGGATCAATTTCATCAAGGATCGCTTTCACTTTCACTTCTTCAAATCTAGAGACGATAACGAAAACTACTTTTCTTACGTCACCAGAATACCCTCCAGTCGCATCTAAATAAGTTACACCTTTTCCAAGCTGTTCCATAATTTCTGCGCCGATTTCCTCGTAATAACGACTGATAATAAAAGCACTTTTCGATTCATCTACACCTTGAATCACAATATCAATGACTTTATATGCCAAAAAATACGTAATCAGAGAATACATTGCGCGGTCCCAGTTGAAAACAAGCCCAGCAACAATAAAGATAACAATATTGATAAACATAATAATTTGTCCTGTTGAAAATGGGGTTCTGCCGTTGATGATAATTGAGATAATTTCTGTACCATCAAGTGCCCCGCCGTTACGTATGACGAGTCCTACACCAAGACCAAGAGTCATTCCACCAAAAACCGTTGCAAGTAGCAAATCATCCGTCACGGGGTCCATATCATGCAAAACTAGCGTAACAATGGACATAATTGCAATCCCGTATAGAGTAAATAGAGCAAATACTTTTCCGATTTTTCGGTAACCGATAATAAAAAATGGAATATTAAGTACAAAGGTTAAAATACCTAGTGGCAGCGGTGTTAGTTGTGAAATAATAATTGAAATACCGACGACACCCCCATCTAGTATTTGGTTGTTTACAAGAAACAGTTCTAGACCAACCCCCATTAAAATTGCTCCAAAAGTTATCATCAGAAATTTGTAAACAAACCATTTTAACCTTTTTCTTCGTTCTTGTTTTACTTTTTTTAAAGCTAGCTCCTCCATAAACGTTTCATTTATTTGCACATAGCTCACGCCCAATCCTTACTTCATTCTTTATTTTTAGACAATGAAAACGATACTTGTTTTCATTCACAAAATTTTCTCTTCATATTTAATAAGTATACCATAGCTGTTTTGTACTTGTACATATAGTTCATAATAAGAAGCATTTATTTTACAGTTCGACTACTTGCCAGGCTGTATCTTGCTATAGTATAGTATTAATGCGCAAACTTGTGGAGAAAATCTCACACATGAAATACATTTTGAAGGGTGATAAGATGATGAGTGACTATCAAGTGTTGTTATATTACAAGTACACAACGATTGATGATCCAGAAACCTTTGCAAAAGAGCACCTAGCTGCTTGCAAAGAAATGGAATTAAAAGGCCGGATATTGGTGGCTACTGAGGGGATTAATGGCACCGTTTCGGGAACTGTGGAAGCAACAAATAATTATATGGCTTATATGGCAAATGATGAACGCTTTCGTGATATGGTATTTAAAATTGATGCGGCGGATGCTCATGCATTTAAAAAAATGCATGTTCGACATCGTGCGGAAATTGTTAGCTTGAGTTTAGAAAATGATGTCAATCCGCTTGAAGTGACTGGAGATTATTTAGAGCCTGCTGAATTTCGCGAAGCTTTGTTAGATGAAGATACGGTCATTTTAGATGCAAGAAATGATTATGAATTTGATATCGGTCATTTCCGTGGAGCCGTTCGTCCTGATATCCAAAATTTCCGTGAATTACCAGGTTGGATTGAAGCTAATCGTGATCAATTAGCGGATAAAAAAATCGTTACTTATTGTACTGGTGGTATTCGTTGCGAGAAATTTTCTGGTTGGTTAAAAACGGCTGGTTTTGAAGATGTAAGTCAACTTCATGGCGGCATTGCTACTTACGGAAAAAATGAAGAAACGCAAGGTGAATTTTGGGATGGACAAATGTATGTATTTGATGAGCGAATTGCAGTTCCAATAAATCAAGTAAACCCGACAATTGTTGGTAAAGATTACTTTGATGGAACTCCTTGTGAACGCTACATCAATTGTGCTAATCCGTATTGTAACAAACAAATTCTTGCCTCTGTTGAAAATGAAGAGAAATACATGCGCAGTTGTTCGCATGCGTGCCGGGTTCATCCTGCAAATCTATATACAAAAAACTTATCGAAAGAGAGCTTCACTGAACGACTTGAGGCTTTAAACGAAACCGTTCAATAATCGAAAATAAAACCAGCTGCTATTAATTAGCAATGCTGGTTTTATTTTCGATTAGCTAAATATATTAAGTCAATTCCACGTAAATTTCCCCATGCAGCAAGCTCCCCTGTCACAATTAAAGAAGTTTGTTTTAATTCAGTAATATTTTTAGCATCAGCCAATACAAATAACCCACGTAATTGCTCTTTCCAAAGTTCTAGTTTAGCGATGGTCTTTTCGACGCCATCTTTTTTCAATGCATAAATAACTTGCCCCGCCATACCAACACTGTCTGCTCCAAGCGCTAATGACTTTACAATATCAAGTGGTGAACGAATTCCTCCTGATGAAAGAAAAGCCACTTCTGGCGCATCCGCATGTTGCATATCTAGCAATGCTTGGCCTGTCGTAATTCCCCAATCAAGTAAAAAATCATATGCTTGGTCACGACGACGATCATTTTCAATTTGAGCAAAATTAGTCCCGCCTTTTCCAGCCAAATCAACTGTTTGGACACCGATGTTAGTTAAAGACGTCACTGTCTCGCGTGTTAAACCAAAGCCAACTTCTTTTACAATAACAGGGACTGGCGAAATTTTTACATACTCCTCTATTGTCTTTTGCCAGTGACTGAAAGAGCGGTCACCTTCTTGCATAACTAACTCTTGTGCTGGATTAATGTGAATTTGAAGTGCGTTAGCCGCTAACATTTCTACGGCTCGTAATCCATCTTCTATTTTCACTTCTGGGCTTACATTCGCTAGGATTACTCCATTTGGATTGACATCTCGAACAACTTGATATGTATCAATAAGTGCACTATTCTTTAAAGCTGCCGACTGCGAACCAACCGCCATCGGAATCCCTACTTCTTTCGCAATTTCAGCAAGTTCTGCGTTAATTTTTTTCGTATGACGACTTCCACCAGTCATCGCATTAATATAAAAAGGAAATGCCACATTCGTCTTGCAAATCGTCGTTGTCAAATCAATATCACGCACATTATAGCGTGGGATAGATGTGCCAATCAGCTGAATATCATCTAAGCTAGACTTGCCAAGTTGCTCATTTTGTTTTACTCCAAGAGCAACATGTTCATCTTTGCGCCGTTCTCTTAATAAGTCATCGTTCTTTTGCATTTCTAGTCCTCCACAAATCACTAATTTCAATTATCTTTATAAACGAGAGAAATTTTCTTAAGCAAATGTTAAAACTGTTTTAAAAATCGTTTCTTTTTCTTCGGGAGTTGGTTGATATACTTCTCCGTCTAGAAACAAAATAAGACCGTGGAAGGTTTGGATGTCGTCCTCGCAGTCCTCGCAATATTCAATTTCCTCTTCGTTCCAAGCGGCAAGTATACAATCTTTTTTGGTTTGATGATTTGGATAATTACGTAATAGCTCTTCAGCTAGCTCTTGATATTTAGCTAGCGCTTGTTCTTTTTCTGAAAAAGAATAGTCCGCTTGAATGGATGTTTCCCACTCCTCGAAAAACCACCAAGGCTCGTATTCTCCTTTGGTTAGATAGACATTCCACTTTGCCATCATAAAAACTCCCAACACTAATTAGAATACTATTATTATAGCATAAGCCTTCGTGAAATACCGGAATGCAAATTTTTGAAAGGAGCGCGAAAAAAAGATACACTAGTAGTAAGGAAAAATAGAAAGGATTGGTTGCATAATGGCTAGGGATACAGCAATTTTAAGAGTGACTGGATTTGTACAAGGAGTTGGTTTTCGTTACACAACAAAACATGTCGCATACAAATATGATATTAGTGGTACAGTTAAAAACTTAGATGATGGATCCGTTGAAATTCATGCCATTGCGGAAGAAGAAAATTTAGCAAAATTTATCGAAGCGATAAAAAAAGGCCCTTCACCTGGTTCCCGAATTGAGCATGTTTATATTTACAAAGGTGCTCCCGTAGAAGAACGAAAAACGTTTGATATCATTTATTAATATTTCGAAAAATAGTGGTTGTACTAAAGCTCTTTTTGGATTATAGTTAATGAGTACTTAAACCTTGAAAGGAGCGAATGCGTGGCATGATTTCCATTTTACAGATTTTACTGGAACCAGAATTCATTTCACTGACGGTAACATTTTTGTTAATGTTGACGATTTTTAGTTATTGGTCAGCAATTACATTATTAAAACCGAAAATGGTGCTACCCGCTGACGCTATCTGTTTAAAGCGAAGTAAACTTTCATTAAAAGCTCATTTTTACCGAGCTTCTCCCAATTTTATTATTAATTGGCTGGCAGTAACAATGAAATGTAGCGCCATTACTGATGATGAAGACAGTTTTTCATTTTCCAACGTATCAGCTTATTAATTTACCATTTAGGAGGAAAATGAAACATTGAAAAAGAAAAATATTATTCTAATTAGCGTATTACTCGGTGCATTGCTATTACTTACTGGTTGTAGCTTGGACCCTTCACAAAATACAGATGGTTTTTTTAGCACTTATTTGATTCAACCATTTACGAGTTTTATTATGTTTGTTGCAAAGTTTGTGGGCGGTAATTATGGTGTTGCGATTATTATTACAACGTTACTAATTCGCGCGCTTATTATGCCACTCAACTTGCGTACAGCAAAAGCGCAAATGGGTATGCAATCCAAAATGGCTGTAGCAAAACCAGAAATTGACGAAATTCAAGCTCGTTTGAAACGAGCAACATCAAAAGAAGAACAAGCAAAAATCCAACAAGAAATGATGGCCGTTTATTCTAAGTATAATATTAATCCAATGCAAATGGGTTGCTTACCTTTACTAATTCAAATGCCCATCTTAATGGCTTTCTATTATGCGATTCGTGGTTCATCCGAAATCGCCAGCCACACTTTCTTATGGTTTAACTTAGGTGATCCAGATATGGTTCTAGCCATTATCGCTGGACTTGTCTACTTGGCACAATACTTTGTTTCGATGATTGGCTATTCTCCAGAACAAAAGAAACAAATGAAAATAATCGGTCTCATGTCACCAATTATGATTTTATTTGTATCATTCACAGCTCCATCCGCACTTGCTCTATACTGGGCAGTCGGTGGTCTCTTCTTAGCAGGACAAACATTATTAACGAAAAAATTATATATGAATAAACACCCAGAAGTTAAAATGATGGAACAAGAAGAAAAAGAGTTTGAAGAAATTGTAGAAGAACAAAATAAAGAAAAATAAAAATCCAACTTAAAAAGCATCCGAAACTTAGATTAGTCTAGGTTTTCGGATGCTTTTTTCTACATTGTTCCAAAAACAGGCCCTCCATATAATTTCGAAGGCTTATTTTTGTTATTTCGATTTTGGCTCAATGTATGGCAAAGTGATTTTTATGGTAGTGCCCTTATCAGGCTCACTAACAGCTGTAATCGTTCCAAGATATCCCTCAACCAATTGTTTAGCAATCGCCAGGCCTAAGCCATTACCACCCTTTTCACGGCTTCTGGCTTTATCAACCCGATAGAAACGATGAAAGATTTTATCAATTTCTTCCTGAGAGATACCTTCACCGTAATCATGGACATCGATATGAATTTGATTTTGTTCCTTATACACATGCATATCTACTTCTGTACCATCACCAGAGTATTTCACTGCATTATCCATAATAATTATTAAAATTTGTTCTAAATGATTATGTTGGATAAGCGCACGTAAATCAGTGTCATCCTCTTTTAATTCAAAAGTAAAATTTTCATACATCACTTCAAAATTACGTCTAACTTGCTCTACTACCGCATTAACATCTGTTATTTGCAGTTCTTTAGTTTGTGAAATTTGCTCGGCTCTTGATAAGTCAAGCATCTCTTGTACTAGTTTTTTCATGCGTTCTAATTCAGTTAACGAAGCATTCAATGATTCATCCAGCACTTCTGGATCATCTTTTCCCCAACGAGTGAGAAGTTTCAAATGACCTTCCATAATTTGAACTGGAGTCCGCAACTCATGAGAAGCATCTTCCACAAATTGTTTTTGTTGTTCAAAACTCGTTTCAATCCTTGTCATCATATCATTAAAGACAACCGTCAGTTCACCGATTTCATCACGAGAATTCGTTTTTGTCTCAATTCGTTTTTGAAAACCATTTTTTCGTATATCATTCATCGAGCGGGCTAATTTTGTCAGCGGATTTAAAAAGTTTTGCGCAAGTAGATAACCTAGCATCCCACTAATAAAGAGCGCAACTGCTCCGAGAAGGATCATCGTCACAAGCAAACGGTCCATCATTCGATTATAAGAGGTAAGTGGATTAACTACCTGCGCGTAACCAATCACCGTCGTATTGTCATCCCCGACGATTGGCATTTGTGCAGTCATCATCTTCTGCCCATCTATCGTTGGTTTGTTCATAATGAATTTATCAGTCCCACTAACAAAATACTGTGAAAAATCGATACTTGTAATATCTTGATTTCTTGAAAAATAATATTTATTAATAAAATGGCCATCTTTATCATACAGATTAATTACTTGGTCTTGGAGTTTTCGGTTGACTGTTTTATCATTATTAAAGAGATATTTGATTTCTTCATTGTCGGTTAAGTCTTGATTTGTTAACGTACTTGTGGTCGCTAGAAGCAGCTCTTTTACTTCTGGTTCCTCTTCATTTAGCAGCATTTGCCCAATTCCTTGGTAAATCGCATAGGAAAATAAGAAAAAAGTTAGAAAAATGGCTGCACTAGCTCCAAAAGTCCATTTAAATTTCAAAGAGCGACTTTTTAAGGAGAATGGGCTTGTTGTCATGTACGCATCACATACCCTGTCCCACGAACGGTTTGAATGTAGCTCTCTTCATCAGGATGATCAATTTTATTTCGCAAATAACGAACATATACATCCACTACATTGGTTTCTACTTCCGTTTCATAACCCCATACTTTATTCAGTAAAACTTCTCGAGTCAGAACAATATTCACATTTTCCATTAAAGTAAGTAAAAGTTCGTATTCTCGTTTCGTTAAATCAATAATTTCTTCATCACGTTTTACAATTCGATTTTCTTTTTCAACAATAAGATTTCTGTATTGAAGTGTTGTTTGTTTAGCAGATTGTTCCGCATTTTCCACGCGGCGTAAAAGTGAACGAAGACGTGCAAGTAATTCTTCAATTGCAAATGGTTTAACGATATAATCATCTGCTCCATGATCGAGTCCTGATACACGGTCAATGACAGAATCACGAGCTGTTATCATAATGATAGGTGTTTGTTTTACTTGACGAACGCGACGGCATACTTCCACTCCGTTTAGATGTGGCAACATTAAATCTAGTAAAATAGCATCCCATTCTTCATTTAATGCGAGTTCGAGCCCCGCGCGTCCATCATTTGCGACCGCAGTTTCATAATTTTCGTGTTGTAATTCTAGCTCAATAAAGCGTGCTAAGTTTTTTTCATCTTCTACGATTAATATTCTATTCATTTGGCCTAACCCTCTCTTTCGGTCATTACACTATATTCCTATTACTATTGTAACGAACTTTGACTCAAAAACAACTAATAACAGCCTATAAATAGATATTTCCTGCATTTTTTAGCACTTTACCATGATTTATTCATAGAAATCTCATAAAAAAGACACCCACCAATGAAGGGTGAGTGCCATTTTGAAAACTTATTCTTCTACTTGAGGCCATTCTGTATGAAATACGCCTGGTTTGTCGATTCTTTCATACGTATGCGCTCCAAAGTAATCACGTTGCGCTTGAATGAGATTCGCAGACAATACTTCGGAACGATAGCTATCATAGTAGCTAATTGCTGCAGTGAATGTTGGCACTGGAATTCCAGCTTTTACCGCTTCTGCTACAACTGTACGAAGGTCTCCTTGGTAGTTGTGTGCGATATCTTTGAAATAAGGATCGAGTAGTAAGTTTTTAAGATTTTTATCTTGGTTATAAGCATCTGTAATTTTTTGTAAGAAGCGAGCGCGGATAATACAACCAGCACGGAAAATTTTCGCAATTTCGCCGTATTGTAAATCCCAGTTATATTCTTCGCTTGCAGCTCTCATTTGAGCAAAACCTTGTGCATAAGAGGCAATTTTACTGAAATAAAGTGCACGACGAACAGATTCCACAAACTCTTTCTTATCGCCTTCAAAATGATAGTTAGATGGACCGTTTAAAACAGTGCTCGCATAGACACGCTCTTCTTTTAATGCAGAAATATAACGTGCAAATACAGATTCTGTAATTAAGGAAAGGGGCACACCTAAGTCAAGAGCGCTTTGGCTAGTCCATTTCCCAGTTCCTTTTTGGCCAGCTTTATCTAGAATGACATCGACAATTGGTTTGCCAGTTTCTTCATCTTTTACTTTTAGAATGTTTTTAGTAATCTCGATTAAATAACTATCCAATTCGCCGTTATTCCATTCTTCAAATACGTCTGCAAGTTCCTCGTGATTAAGTCCACCAATTTCTTTCAAAATTGTGTAGGCTTCTGCGATTAATTGCATATCTCCGTATTCGATACCATTATGCACCATTTTAACGTAATGTCCGGCACCATCTGGACCAATATAAGTCACACAAGGTTCCCCGTCTGCTACGGCAGCGATTTCACGTAAAATTGGAGCTACAAGGTCGTAAGCTTTACGTTGTCCACCTGGCATAATAGAAGGACCTTTTAATGCACCTTCTTCTCCGCCTGATACACCAGTTCCAATAAAGTTAAATCCTTCTTCACTTAATTCTTTATTGCGACGAATCGTGTCTTTAAAGAATGCATTCCCGCCATCAATTAAAATATCTCCTTCATTTAAGAAAGGTTTAACTGCTTCAATCATCATATCTGTAGCATCGCCAGCTTTTACCATAATAAGAATACGGCGTGGTACTTCAAGAGATTCGACAAATTCCTCTAAACTATAAGTTGGTACTAATTTTTTGTCCGCATTTTCTTCCATTACAGCCTTAGTTTTTTCAGTAGAGCGGTTAAAGATAGATACTGTATGACCACGGCTTTCGATATTTAGAGCCAAGTTACGACCCATAACGCCCATTCCTATAACGCCAATTTCTTGTTTTGCCATTTTGCACTTCTTCCTTTCTGGTTTATTAAGGCAGAAAAATCTGTCTTACTTCAACATGACACATAAAAGTATCAACATCATTTACTATATCAAAGAATTGCCTCTTGGACAATGAATCAATCCGAATTATTCGACTTTTTTTCATTAATTTATCTTTCGAAGTAAAATTCTTTCGTTTTTAGCGGATTCGGCCAAATTTATTACCAGCCGTGCGAGGTTTTCTAACTGTTCTACAAATACATACTCGTTTTCTGTATGTGCATGTTCGTATCCAGCAGAAAGTAACATCGTCGGAATTCCCTTTTCATTTAGAATATTCGCATCTGTACCGCCTTCTAGATTGATTTTTTGCATTTCTAAACCTTGTTTTTCAGTAGCTTTTTGAAGAATATTCAGGAGCGGGTGTTTTTGCTGAAGATGATAACCTTCGTAAATCAAGTGGGTTTCATAGGACAGGCTAGCAGCATATTTTTCGCAAATTTGACTAAATCGTTCTTCTATTGTTTGAATATGCCCTAATGCTTTTTGATAATTAGCATCTGATGTAAAGGTAATTTCCAGCTTAGCATCTTGCTGATTATTATCATTGATTCCACCAGAAAAGGACTGAATTTCCCAGTGATTTTCTCGATCAATTCGGCCTGGCTTTGTTGCATGAAGTGCCATTCTTGCAACAGAAATCGGAGACATTTGAGTGGCGTCCGAACTAGAAATTGTAAAATTGATTGCCACTAACGTATTTGCTTGTGCTTGATAATTACCAACTTTACCTGGAGCATCTAAGCAATAACCATAACCTGCTGTAATTTTTTCGTCAGGGAATAACCGCATACCCAGCATTCCTAATTCTTCTTTGGTAGTAAAGATAAATTCAATTGTTCCATGCATAGTTTTTACCAAACTAAAATAATCTATCGCTGCTAACATTGCGGCCACAGCAGTTTTATCATCTGCTCCTAATGAAGCGGAATTTTCCGTCCTAATTTTCCCTTCATCTATATGGACAATCGGTTTTTCTGCACTTGGATGTGTGTCAACATGGCTACAGAAAAAGATTGTTGGGAATTTTTCTGCTGTAGCAGGAATTCGAGCAATTAAGCCATATTTTTCATCTAAATGATACTCCACATCTCGTTCTATCAAATGATTTTCTATGTATGCTAAAATAGCTGCTTCCTTTCCAGAGATTGAGGGGATTTGAATTAGTTCCATAAAATATTTTTTCACGTTGGTCGTCATAAGTTATTCACCTATATTCTTTCTTTTTGAGTAAAAAATACAAAAATCACTTGAAATTTTTGATGATTATCAGTAAGATATATTTAAGAAATGCTTTATGAGAGGAGTTTTCTTCCACAATGACTAATAAAAAAGTAGTTCGCGTTGTCGTTATTTTAATGTTAATCGCGATTGTGTTATCTAGTGTTTTAACTGGGGTTTTAATGTTTCTATAAAAATTCTCCGTCTGAGCCAAAATTGGTTCAGATTTTTTTTACTTTTTTTCCAAAAAAAGAGCAGCACCCGAGAGCACTACCCAAGACATCTAGGGAGTTTAGGGGTATGGATCTAGATGTACTAAACAATACCCGCTAAAACTAGATTAAAACATATTTAATATAGCGCTGTGTTTTCTTTAGAAATTTTTTCTACAGTGGATTTAATGGCTTGTAAGAATTTACCAGCAAGTAAACCATCCAGAATGCGGTGATCAATCGATAGACACAAATTAACCATGTCACGAACGGCAATCATGTCATCCACTATCACTGGACGCTTAACGATAGATTCCACTTGAAGAATTGCAGCTTGTGGATGGTTAATAATTCCCATTGATTGTACCGAACCAAAGGAACCAGTACTATTAACGGTAAATGTACCACCTTCCATATCAGCTTGCGCTAGTTTGCCACTACGCGCTTTTGAAGCAAGTTCACTAATTTCACGTGCAATACCTTTAACGGACTTCTCATCTGCGTTTTTGATTACTGGAACATAGAGTAAATCTCCTGCTGCAATGGCAATCGAAATATTAACATTTCCGTGCTCAATAATCTTATCTCCCGCCCATGTACTATTAAGCTGTGGAAACTCTTTTAATGCTTGCGCTACGGCTTTGATAAAAAAGGAGAAATAAGTTAATGAATAACCTTCTTCTTTTTTAAAACTATCTTTGACGGAATTACGATAGCGAACCAGACTTGTTGCATCTGCTTCAACCATCATCCACGCATGCGGAATTTCTTGTTTGCTGATACTCATATGTTTAGCAATTGCTTTTCTAACGCCATTAATTGGAATTTCTTTATCACCTGCTGATGTTTGAACTGGTGCCGATGATTTTTCTGATTCGCGTTTTAATGGTTGTTCTGGTTTTGAAGTTGCTGGGCCATTTTCCATTACTTGAAGTAAGTCTTTTCTAGTAATCCGACCACCTTTACCTGTCCCTTGAATGGTATTTAAATCGATATTGTTTTCACCAGCGATTCGAAGTACAGCAGGGGAAAATCTTCCACTTGCCGGCACCTCAGCTAATGTCACTTGTTTTGCTGATTCATTTTTTTCTTTAGGTACTTCTGATGCTTGCTCTTCCGTTTCAACTTCCGCACTTTCTGCTTTTGCTGTTTCAATTGTACAAATTACTTCGCCAACTTCTAGTGTTTCCTCTTCTTCCGCCAAAATTTCTTTAATGGTTCCGCTAAAAGAAGACGGGATTTCAGCAGTTACTTTATCGGTTAAAACTTCTGCGATAGCATCATACTTCTCTACTGTATCACCGGGTTTGACTAACCATGAACTAATGGTTCCTTCTGTTACACTTTCCCCTAACTTGGGCATGGTGATTTTTTCAACTGCCACGGGTCTTCACTCCTTTTGTTTAAAACGGGTCTAAAATTCCGCTAATTCTTTCATTGCATCTGCAACTTTATCTGGATTAATCATAAAATGTTTTTCCATTGTTGGAGCAAACGGCATAGCCGGGGTATCTGGTCCAGCAAGTCTTGCTATCGGCGCATCTAAATCGAATAAGCAATGCTCTGAAATAATTGCCGCCACTTCGCTAATAATACTACCTTGTTTGTTGTCTTCTGTCACAAGAAGGACTTTCCCAGTTTTCTTTGTTGCTTCGATAATTGCTTCTTGATCTAGTGGATAGATAGTACGTAAATCAAGAATATGCGCTTCTACACCTTCACTAGCTAGTCTTTCAGCCGCTTGTTGTGCAAATTGGACAGCTAGACCGTAAGTAATAACGGTAATATCATCGCCTTCACGAACTACATTTGCTTCACCGATTGGAACAATATAATCGGTTTCCGGAACTTCTCCTTTGAGTAAGCGATAAGCTCGTTTATGTTCAAAGAAAAGAACTGGATCATTATCGCGAATTGCTGCTTTTAAAAGTCCTTTCGCATCATACGGGGAAGATGGAACCACAATTTTTAGTCCTGGTTGACCAAAAAATACTTTTTCGACCGATTGA
The DNA here is from genome assembly GCF_900187025.1 of Listeria ivanovii subsp. ivanovii. Lineage (GTDB taxonomy): Bacteria > Bacillota > Bacilli > Lactobacillales > Listeriaceae > Listeria > Listeria ivanovii. The sequence goes on along the minus strand of NZ_LT906478.1, from coordinate 1,368,294 downwards.
GAATGATAAAGTGCTCCGTGAACCCCTCCGCCAAAAGGTGCGCGAATAACCATTGGACAAGACCAATCATTGTTCGAGCGATAACGAATTCTCGATGCTTCGGAAATAATTTGGTTCACTGCTGGCATAATAAAATCAGCAAATTGCATTTCAGCAACCGGACGATATCCGTACATCGCTGCGCCGATCCCAACTCCAGCAATTGCTGACTCTGCAAGCGGTGTATCTAACACGCGATCTTCACCAAATTCATCGTACAAACCGGCCGTCGCTTTAAACACACCGCCTTTTTTCCCTACATCTTCTCCTAAAATAAATACTTTATCATCGCGCTCCATTTCTTCTTTAAGCGCCATGGTTATTGCATCAATATATGAAATGACTGGCATTAAAATTCCCTCCTAATCAGCTATTCGCTTCTTCATCGTATACATAAAGTAAAGATGATTCTGGCTCTGCGTATGCTGCACTTTCCGCGTAATCTGTTGCTTCATTTACTTCTTTCGAAATGTTCTTTTCGATTTCAGCAATTTTTTCTTCAGTTAGATAGCCTTCATCAACAAGTTCTTTTTCAAAAATCTTCAATGGGTCTTTTTCTTTTGCTTCAGCCACTTCTGATTTTGAACGGTAGCTACTGTCGTCGTCATCAGAGGAGTGAGGCGTGAAACGGTAGGAAACAGTCTCGATTAAGGTAGGACCTTCCCCATTTCTTGCTCGATCAACTGCGCGTTTAAATGCAGCGTAAACTTCTCCCATATTGGTTCCATCTACACGCTCGCCAGGAATTCCGTAACCAATTGCTCGGTCCGAAAGTTTTTCTGCTGCATATTGTTTAGATGCTGGAACAGAGATAGCGTATTTATTGTTATGAATGACGAAAACAACCGGCAACTTATGTACAGAGGCAAAGTTGATTCCTTCATGGAAATCTCCTTGGTTAGAGGAACCTTCTCCTGTTGAAGCGTAAATCGCGACTGGATCGTTGGCCATTTTTGCAGCAAGGCCTATACCAGCAGCATGTGGAAACTGTGTTGTTACTGGTGAACTTTGTGTCACAATACGATTTGCCTTTTGACCAAAGTGCGCTGGCATTTGACGACCACCTGAGTTAGGATCCTCCGCTTTCGCAAAAGCAGATAGCATAATGTCTTTTGCTGTCATACCAAAAGCTAAAACAACAGCTAAATCACGGTAATATGGTAAGGCATAATCTTTTTCTGAATCAAAAGCAAACGCGGCGCCAATTTGTGCCGTTTCTTGTCCTTGTCCGGAAATCGTAAAAGGGATTTTCCCAGAACGATTGAGTAGCCACATACGTTCGTCAAGTCGTCTAGCCATTAACATCGTTTCATACATTTTTAATAATTTATCTTCTGTTAAACCTGCTTCTTTTAAAGTCATTTTTGTTCCTCCTTTAAAGCTGTATTAACCGTGAATTGCATTGCCATCCACAGCAAGGGCAGCCTCTCTAAAACTTTCTGATAAAGTTGGGTGCGGGTGAATGGTATTTCCTACTTCCCACGGGGTCGCATTTAATACTTGTGCAAGTGCTGCTTCACTAATCATATCAGTTACGTGAGGTCCAATCATACTGACACCAAGAATATCTTCTGTATCTTTATCGGCAATGATTTTGATGAAACCATCTGACTCACCGTAAACTAATGCTTTTCCGATACCTCGGAAGAAAAATTTACCTTTTTTGATGTGATAGCCACGTTCTTTTGCTTGTTCTTCCGTAATACCAACGCTTGCAATTTCTGTTGAAGTATAGATACAACGCGGAACTAAATCATAATCTAGTATTTCAGTTGCTTTTCCGGCAATATGATTGGCAGCGATAGTACCTTCTTCCATGGCGACATGCGCAAGTTGAATTGTCGGGATACAGTCACCAATTGCATAAATATGGCTTTCTTTTGTTTGGTAAAAATCGTTTACTTTAATAAAACCATTTTCAGTAGTAATATCTGTATTTTGTAAACCAATATTTTCCGTATTAGCGGAACGCCCTACAGAAACAAGAATTTTGTCTGCTGCGAAAGTTTGCTCCTCGCCTTTGATTGTTGCACTAATTTGGACTCCTGTTTCGGTTTTTTTATAACTTGCTGCTTGAACTTCAGCAGATGTATGCATAGTTAATTTTTTCTTTTTATAAAGTCTTGCTAATTCTTTCGCTACCTCTTTATCCTCGGTTGGTAAAATTCTGTCCGCATATTCCAGAACAGTTACTTCTACACCGAAATCATGCATCATCGAGGCCCATTCCATTCCGATAACTCCCCCACCAACAATAATAATTGATTTTGGTAAAGTTTCTAGGTTAAGTGCGCCGTCTGAAGATAATACATTTTCTTCATCAATTGTAAGGCCGTCAAGCGTGCGCGGTTTCGAACCTGTTGCAATAATTAGGTTTTTCGGAATTAGCATTTCATTTTCAGAACCATCCTCGAACTCGACAGAAACAGTCCCTGCAGTTGGAGAAAATATAGATGGACCTAAAATAGTTCCCGTTCCAACAAATAAATCGATTTTTCCTTGTTTAAATAATTGATGGATACCTTTTTCTAATTGATCCACAATTGCTTGCTTTCTTGTTTGTGCTTGTAAAAAATTAATTCCGGCATTTCCTTCGACCGTAATACCAAATTCACTTGCTTTTTTCACTGTTTGCAAAACTTCCGCCGAACGTAATAATGCTTTTGTTGGGATACAGCCACGGTGAAGACAGGTTCCGCCAATTTTCCCTTTTTCAACGACAGCGACTTTTTGACCATTTTTTGCGGCTTGGATTGCTGCGACATATCCGCCAGTTCCTCCGCCAAGAATAACTACATCATATTCTGTTGCCACATTATCTCCTCCTTTTAATAAGCTTTTTCTTTTTCTATACCTGCAAGTACCCGCTGAACACCGCTATTTAGAGCTTCTAACTCATCTTCTCCAGGCTCTATAATGACATTGGTTATCCAACTTGTTTGTTCGATAACTTTATTTGTAAAAAGTTTGCTTCGAGCGAGTCCGCCAGTTAAGATAATCGCATCTACTTTTCCTTTTAATACGACGGAACAAGCACCGATTTCTTTACTAACTTGATATGCCATCGCATCGAATACGTCTACTGCTTTTTCGTCACCAGCTTGCACTTTTGCTTCTACATCTAACATGCTATTCGTTCCTAGATAAGAAATTATACCACCACGACCTACTATCAAATCGTGCAGTTCTCGTTTTGTCCAGTTCCCACTAAAACACGCTTCCAAAAAATCATTCATTGGTAATGAACCTGATCGTTCAGGGCTAAAAGGACCATCACCATCTAAGGCATTGTTCACATCTACTGCTTTGCCTTGCTTATGTGCAGCAACAGAAATCCCACCACCGAGATGCGCGATAACAAAATTCATTTTTTCGTAATCAGAGCCCAATTGTTTAGCAATTTTTCGTCCAGCTGCTTTATGATTTAATGCGTGAAAAATACTTTTTCTCTCAATAAGCTCATTTCCAGAAAATCTCGCAATCGGTTGCATTTCATCGACTACCACTGGATCAACAATGAAGCTTGGAATATCAAGACTATCTGCTAATTTCTTGGCTAGCATTGCTCCAAGATTAGAAGCATGTTCACCGTATTTATTAACTTCTAAATCTGCTATCATCTTTTCAGTGACTTTATATGTACCACCAGCAACCGGCCGAAGTAATCCCCCGCGACCAACTACTGCATCTAAATTTTCCACAGCATAACCAAACGCATTAATCACTCGTCGCAACACTTGCCATCTAAAATCAAATTGTTCTTGCACATTATTAAAATTGGCTAGTTCTTGCATTCCGTGTCTGATTGTTTCTTCAAAAAGTAATTTGTCGCCTTGATAGACAGCAAGTTTTGTGGAAGTGGAACCAGGATTTATTGTCAAAACATCAAAAGACATTTGATTTCCTCCAAATTTAATTGTGAAAAATGTTATGGTTATCATTTTCCCAAAGACTATTGTAACACGTAGGCTCTAATCAAATAAAAGCCTTTGCATTCAGATTGTTAAAGTCCGTCTATTCACATTATTTCATCTTTTTCCAACCATTCTGACAGTTAGTATAAATGAAGCTAATTTATTTTCAGGAGTATCATTTCTAGAAGAGATAACAATTGGCACTTTTGCTCCAACGATAGCACTTCCCACTCTAGCACCCGCAAAATAAACAAGTGATTTATAAAGTACGTTACCAGTTTCTATATTCGGTGCAATCAAAATATCAGCTTCTCCCGCTACACTGCTTTTGATGCCTTTATGAAGAGCTGCTTCTTTGGAAATGGCTACATCAAGTGCGAGCGGTCCAGCAATTGCTAACGTATCCCCAAAATGATTAACTACTTCATTTGCTTCAACCGTAGAAGTCATTTTATCTGTGATCTCTTCCACTGCGCTTAGCAAAACGATTTTTGGATTCCATATACCAATTTTATTTGCAGTACTTACTGCATTTTCAGTAATAGCTATTTTCTCTTTCGTTTCTGGTGCGACATTCATTGCGCAATCCGTTAATAATAGCGGTTTATGATATGTCGGGATATCGAAAATAGCAATCTGGCTTAGTAAATTTCCGGTTCTAAGTCCATTTTCTTTTTTTAACACATGATGCATTAAAGTAGCTGTCGGAATAAACCCTTTCACCAAAATATCTGCTTCTTTGTTTTTTACTGCTAAAATGGCACCTTGAGCTACTTCTTCAGCTGTATCTGCTTGAATCCAAGTAACTTCTTCATTTGCCGTTAGAGTTTTGTCTTCATTTTTCCCAAATAATAAGAACTTACCTAACTTTTGTTTCAATGCCAAACGAATTGTTTCTAAAACTACTTCATCATCCGCACCGGCTACTGCAAAAACGAAAGAACTAGTTTCTACTTTCTCTGAAAAAAATCTGTTTTTTGTCATAAAATAACTCCTTTTTCGCGCAAAAAAGCCGCATTTCGAAATTAGTAGTTGTTTTTATGACCAGGTAATAATTTATTACCTTATTCATTTTAAGCAAAAACTATTCGATATGCAAGCAATTTCGTTTTTTTAATAAGTTTCTTTTACTTTTTCCGCTTGTTCGATCATTTCTTTTGCATGTTGTTTAGTTAGTTCTGTCACTTCAATCCCTGCAATCATTCGGCTAATTTCTTCTACTTTTTCATCACCTGTTAGGATAGTAACTGAAGTCGTTGTACGTTTGTTTTGAACTTTTTTGGTGATGTAATAATGATGGTTAGCCATTGCAGCAACTTGTGGCAAATGACTGATGCAAAGAACTTGTGAGCCAACGGAAACAGCATAAATTTTCTCTGCAATCGCTTGACCAACACGACCACTTACACCTGTATCAACTTCATCAAAAATAATTGAGGTGATTCCTTGGTGTCTAGAGAAAATGGTTTTAAGAGCTAACATCATCCGGGACAATTCTCCACCTGAAGCAATTTTCGCAAGTGGTTTTAACGGTTCGCCAGGGTTGGTAGACATATAAAAAACGATGCTATCTTGTCCTGTTTCTGTCAATTCCATTTTTTCTGTTTCAAAACGAACGCTAAAAATCGCTTTTTCCATATAAAGTTGGTTTAGTTCTTGTTTAATTTGTTTTTCTAGTGTCGTCGCCGCCTTTTTACGGATGTCAGTTAATATGGCTGCTTGTTTTGTAAGTTCCGCCTTTAAGTTGGCTAGTTTGGTTTCTAAGTGACCAACATGTGACTCACTATCTGTTAACTTCTCCATTTCACTACTAATTTCTTGTTCGTAGTGAATGATATCTTCAATTGTTTTGCCATACTTGCGTTTCAATTGGTTGAGATCATTTAGGCGTGATTCGATTTGGTTAAGTTCTTCTGGTTGAAACTCTAATTGATCGAGTGATTGCCTAATTTGGCTCATACTATCTTCTAACATATAATAACTAGATGAAATTGCTTCACTAACTGCTTTATAATCCGTATGAATACTGGCAGCGGAATCCATCTGGCGCATCGCTTCTCCAATAAACTCAAGTCCACCTGGCTCACCCTGAATGGCTGTATAAGCACCTTGTAAGTTTTCATTTAATTTTTCAAAATTAGCTAGAATATTTTTTTGTTCTAGTAAACGATCTTCTTCACCGGCTTGTAAATTAGCATTTTCGATTTCTTTTTGTTGAAAACGGAGCATATCAAGACGTTGCGCAAGTTCACGTTCATTTTTCGTCCAATTTTGCCATTCTTTTGAAATGGATTGGTACTCTTTAAATTTCGCTTGGTATTTCGTTAACGCTGGTTTGATTTTATCAGCAGCAAAACGATCTAGCAATGATAAATGGAATTCCTCATTCATTAGTTCTTGGTGTTCATGTTGGCTATGGATATCAATTAATTTAGAACCTATTTGACGAAGTAACACGGTAGTAACCAACTTGCCGTTAATCCGACAACTATTTTTACCTGACCGAAATAAGCTGCGTTCTAAAACAACCATATCATCTGTTGCATCTATTCCATGTTCCAAAAGCGCATCTCGGCACGCCAAATTATCTTCTGCTAGTGCAAATAGCCCTTGTAATTCGAGTCGTTCTTCGCCGTGACGAATAAAATCTGTGGAGCCGCGCCCGCCAACAAGAAGACCAAGCGCATCAATAATAATTGATTTACCTGCGCCGGTCTCCCCCGTTAATACTGTCATCCCTTCCCTGAAACTCAAAGACAGCGATTCGATGATAGCAAAGTTTTTAATTGTCATTTCTTGAAGCAATATCATTCACCTCCAACCATTTTTAAAGCATATCTATAAAACGATCTGTTAATGTTTTTGCATTTTCTTCCGAGCGACAAATAATCAGGCAGGTATCGTCTCCGCACAGGGTTCCTGCTTTTTCTGGCCAGTCCAGGTTATCTATTAGCGCACCAACAGAATTCCCATTTCCTGGCATTACTTTTAAAATAATCATAAATTGCACAGTATCGATGCCAATAAAGCAGTCAATTAATGTGCGTTTTAGTTTTTGATGTGGATTAAAGCTATTATCGGCAGGTAAACTATACTTATAGCCACCCGTTTGTGTTGGAACTTTGACAAGATGAAGTTCTTTAATATCACGGGAAACGGTTGCCTGGGTGACTTTAACATCGCGTTCTAATAGAAGTTCTACTAAATCTTCTTGCGTGTCAATCTCATTAGATGTAATCAATTCTCGAATAATAATATGACGATGACCTTTATTCATTCCTTCTTCACCTCACGATAATTTTCTACTTACATCTTATCCGAAAAAACGCATAAAGTCACGGAATTAGTGCAAAATTATGCAAGAAATATTGCTTTAATACTTTATACATCGAAAATACATGGCTGAATGAGCCAAACTCGCATGATAAAAGCAAAAACCAGAAAACATCTCTGCTTTCCGGTATACATTATTTATCTAGTTTTTTATGTGCTTTAGAAACAAGTTGGGTTATTGCATCAGAAGATAACTGATTTGTCCCGGTTGCTTCACCTGTCCATTTTAGGTGAGCAATAAATTCGATGTTCCCTTCCCCACCTGTAATCGGTGAATAATCCAGTCCCATTAAATCATAACCGTTATCTAGTGCAAATTGAACTATATGCTCTACAACTGATTGATGTACTGCTGGATCACGAATAATCCCTTTTTTCCCAACCTGTTCTCGACCAGCTTCAAATTGTGGCTTAATCAAAGTCATGACATCGCCGCCTGTTACAAGAACAGTTCTAAGCACAGGCAAGATTAATTTTAAAGAAATAAACGAGACATCAATCGTCGCAAAATCGGCTAACCCTTCTGTAAAATCAGCTGGAGTAACGTGACGAAAATTAGTTCGTTCCATAACAGTAACACGATCATCATTACGTAATTTCCATGCAAGCTGATTATAACCGACATCAAGTGCATAGGAATGTCTTGCTCCATTTTGCAGAGCACAGTCCGTAAATCCACCGGTAGAAGCCCCGATATCAAGCATTAATTTATCTTTAACATCAAACTCAAATACTTCTAAAGCTTTTTCTAATTTAAGGCCGCCACGACTGACATATGGCATTTGTTTACCTTTAACTTGAAGCTCACTATCCACCGGAATTTTTTCTCCTGGTTTATCAACACGCTCTTCTTTTCGGTAAACTATACCCGCCATAATCGCACGTTTCGCTTTTTCTCTTGTTTCAAATAATCCTTTGTCTACTAGCAGAATGTCTGCTCGCTCTTTTTTTATTGTCATAGTCTCTTCGCCCTTAACTTCTCGCTTTGTGCGAGCATTTCATTTATTTTTAATACAATGCCAGATTCAGATATACCATATGATTCAAGTATTAATTTTACAGAACCATGATGGATAAATGCATCTGGAAAACCAATCCGATGTAAACTAAGATTAGTATAATTATTCAATTCCATAAATTCTAACACACTAGCGCCAAATCCGCCTTTTAACAAGGATTCTTCCACAGTTAAAATTGGAATGTTTAATTGCATAATTTGATGTAACAACGCTTCGTCGAGTGGTTTGATGAAGCGAGCATTGATGACCCCTACTTGTTTTCCGGCAGCTGAAAGTCGTTTAGCTGCCTCGAGTGCCAATGGAACAGTCGGACCAAAAGTTAAAATCACTGCATCTACTGGCTCGATAACCGTCTCCCATTCACCAATTGGTATCAGTTCCGTAGATAAATTCGGTTTCACTCCAGGACCATTGCCTCGCGGATAACGTATCGCTATCGGTCCTTTATCATAAGCAAAAGCAGTGTCCATCAATTGCTTGGCTTCCGCTTCATCTTTTGGCATGGTAATAATCATATTTGGAATACTGCTCAAAAAGGAAATATCAAAAACACCTTGATGCGTTTCCCCATCAGCGCCAACAAGTCCGGCACGATCAATCCCAAATATGACATTTAATTTTTGACGACAAACATCATGCACGACTTGATCATAGGCCCTTTGTAAAAAAGTGGAATAAATGGCCAAAAAAGGTTTCATACCTTGTATGGCTAATCCAGCCGCCATAGTCGTCGCGTGCTGCTCCGCTATCCCCACATCGAAAAAGCGCTCGGGAAACGCTGCTGCAAATTTTTCTAACTTCGAACCAACAGGCATTGCAGGTGTAATTGCCACGATTCTTTCATCTTCTGCCGCCAGACGCATTAACTCTTTACTAATAATCGAGCTCCATGATGGTGCAGATACAACTGGCTTAATAAAGCTTCCAGTTTCGACTTTATATGGCCCTGTACCATGCCAGGTTCCACGTTCATCTAATTCGGCCGGCTGATACCCTTTTCCTTTTTTTGTGACGATATGGAGCAATACAGGCCCTTTTATTCTTTTAGCAATCTCTAAATGAGTGATGATATCTTGCAAATTATGTCCATCCACAGGTCCAAGGTACATAAAGCCTAATTCTTCAAAAAAAGTTCCCTCGACAAGTAAATGCTTCACACTATCTTTTATTTTTTCAGTTGCATCGGCCAGTTCCTCACCAGTAGTTGGTACTTTCCGAATCATTTTGTCTAACTCTTTCCTTGTAGGATTAAATTTATCTGACTTCCTTAATTTTCTGAGTACACTTTGAAGTGCGCCTACGTTTGGTGCAATGGACATGTCATTATCATTCAAAATAACAATCATATCTTTACCCATGTCTCCAATATGATTGAGAGCTTCAAGCGCCATCCCACCGGTTAATGCTCCGTCTCCAATCACAGGAATCACATAGAAACCTTCTTGTTTTATATCCCTTGCAATAACCATTCCAGCGGCTGCTGAAAGAGAAGTCGAACTATGGCCAGTTTCAAACACATCATGCTTGGACTCTTTTCTTTTCGGAAAACCATCTAAGCCACCATGCTGCCGCAATGTTTCAAACTTACTCGCCCTTCCTGTCAGGATTTTATGCACATAAGATTGATGCCCAACATCCCAAATAAATTTATCTTTTGGACTTGTAAAAGTATAATGAAGTGCAATCGTTAGTTCTACAACGCCGAGGTTTGGACCAATATGCCCACCCGAATTCGATGTAGAAGTAATTAAAAATGCGCGAATATCTGCTGCAAGTGCTTCTAATTCTTTTATATCCAATTGTTTGATAAAGGAAGGACCCTTTATTTTTAAAAGATCCAAAATAAAAACAACTCACTTTCCAAAGAATCGCTCACTAGAAGCGCAAACGTAATCTTTTTTCTAATTTAATTGTTCTTATTATAGCAAACAATTCTCGTTATACCAAACAAGGAAAAGTGATTTTAGACAAATAAAAAAGCAAATCACCGAAATGATTTGCTTTTTCTTATTCAAAAAATAGAATTACGCTTTTTGAACGTTAGCTGCTTGAGGTCCGCGTTGGCCTTCTTCAACGTCGAAAGTTACTGCTTGACCTTCGTCTAAAGATTTGAATCCGTCGCCTTGGATAGCGCTGAAATGTACGAATACATCGTCACCGTTTTCGCGTTCGATAAAACCAAATCCTTTTTCTGCGTTAAACCATTTTACTGTACCTTGTTCCATGTTCATGTTCCTCCTCGTGTGTTATGCACACTAATTATTTACTATTCTTGCTTAACGGCACGAGATGGAAAGTTGTTCACAATCGTATCTTTCACCCACAAAAATAATCTTACATTAGTATAACACGATATTTTAGGAAAAGCAAATCAATTTGATTTATACTTGTGAAAAATTTTTGAAATTACTAGATAATTATGATTAATTTTCTCTAAATGCGATTAAATCAGCAAGTTTAAGTAGAATGATATCATCAAAACCGTGTCCTGAAAGCGCTAACTTCGCTATTGAAACATGCTCGTTTAATGCCCTTTTAGCGCCATCTAACGTGAGTAATCCAGGATAGGTACTTTTATTCAGAAAAGCATCCCCCCCTGTCTTTTTACCCATTTTCATTTCATCTCCAATGACATCCAAAATATCATCGCTAATTTGAAAACCAACTCCAATGTTTTCCGCAAAAATTCGTAATCGTTTTGTTTGCTCTGGTGTCGCTTCGGCAATTTTAGCAGCAGAAGTAACTGCAAAAATTAATAATTCACCGGTTTTTCTTGCATGGATAGAGGCTAATTCTTCTAATGTGACTTGATTATTTTCTGCTTCCATATCTGCCTGTTGACCACCGACCATTCCTTCTGCCCCGCTACTAAAACTAAGTTCACTAATTAAAGCGATTCTCGTTTCGAAAGTCAAATTTGCATCTTCTGCTAAAACAGAAAAAGCGAGGGTTAACAAAGCATCACCTGCCAAAATAGCGGTTGCATCACCGTATACTTTATGATTGGTCCATTTCCCGCGACGATAGTCATCGTTATCCATTGCTGGTAGATCATCATGAATTAAACTATACGTATGAATCATTTCGAGAGCAGTAGCGGTTTTCACGCCAAGCATCGGATCTGTATTTAAAGCTTGCAACGTCGCAAAAACAAGCATTGGTCGAATGCGCTTTCCACCAGCTTGTACAGAATATAGCATAGATTCTTTTAATTTTGGTTCGATATTTCGCTTATTTATCTCAGTAAAAAGCGACTCATCCATCACTTTTTTATAATGTTCTAAAAAAAGGCTCAAATCTTGCAAATTTATTCACCATCCGCTTCAAAAGGAATTTCTTCTCCTGCATCTGTGACTACTTTTGCCATTCGTTTTTCGGCCGTTTGTAATTTATCTTGACACAACTTAGTTAGTTCAATTCCTTTTTGATACATATCAAGGGAATCTTCTAAAGATGCAGTACCATTCTCTAATGCTTCAACAATCGTTTCTAATTCTGCAATTGCTTCTTCAAAACTCTTTTTTTTAGTTGCCACTAGCCTCTTCCTCCTTCGCTGTAATTAAGGCATCAATTTGTCCACCTTGCATTTTCACTTGAATATTATCGCCAACTTCTAACTGCTCTACAGATTTAACTAGCTTTTTTTCTTTATAGGTTACTCCAAACCCTCGCTTCAATAAAGCAAGCGGACTTAGATATTCTAATGCTTCTACTTGTCTAACAAAAGACTGCTTCTTATCTTTTAGCTGTTGCTTTATTGCTTTATCAAGTGCTGTTCTACGTAATATTAATTGTTCTTTTTGCAAAGCAATTTCTTTTTCGGGATGATAATAGTTTAGTCGATCATTCAGCCGGTTAAAAGTCGTTTGTTTTAGTAGCACTTGTTTAGCAAAAGCACTTTTTAATCGTTCGGAAAAATAATCCGTTCGCTCCATTTGTTGCTCTAGCTGATGTTTTGGACCATTAAGAATTAAATGCTGCTTCAATTGTTCCAGTTTGCGTTCTTTTCGTTCGAGTAATTGCCTGGTTACAGCAAGCAAACGATATTTTCGTTCTGCTAGCCGTTCTTCTAAATCGCGATAATCTGGAACAGCTAATTCCGCCGCTGCAGTTGGTGTTGCAGCTCGAACATCGGCCGAGAAATCGCTTAATGCAAAGTCTGTTTCATGACCAACTGCAGAAATGACGGGAACATCTGAATCATAAACTGCTCGTACAACTGGCTCCTCATTAAATGCCCAAAGTTCTTCTAATGATCCACCGCCACGTCCAATAATCATCACATCAATATCATTTCGTTGGTTAATACGTCCGATATTCTCGACAATTTTTTGAGCTGCTTTGTCACCTTGAACAATCGTTGGATAAACAATCACTTCTACAGAAGGCATTCTACGATGAATGGTCGTCAATATATCCCGCACCGCTGCGCCAGTTTTCGATGTAACAACTGCTACTTTGGAAGGGAAAGAAGGAAGCACTTTTTTATGCGATTCCGCAAAAAGTCCTTCCTTTTCCAATTGTGATTTTAATTGTTCTAATTGAATATAAAGTGCTCCGATGCCATCAGGTTCCATATGTTCTGCATAAAACTGGTAACGCCCAGCTTTTGTAAAAACACCGATTCGACCAGTGATGAGAACATTCATTCCATCTTCGGGTACAAAACCAATTTTTTGAACTGCTTTTTGAAACATAACAGAACGAAGCATCGCAAACTCATCTTTTACGGTGAAATATAGATGGCCGCTTGCAGGTTGTTTTAAATTAGAAATTTCTCCGCGTACAAAAACTTGTTTCATATACGGATCTACTTCGAATTTTTTTTCGATGTATTTGGTTATAGCTGCTACCGTCAAATATTTATCTTGTTCCATCATTTCACATCCAATTAATCAATTCATCTTCCAAATTCGTTTTGCTGCTTTTAATGTATTAGCGAGTAACATCGTGATAGTCATTGGGCCAACCCCGCCTGGAACTGGTGTAATGAAACCAGCTACATCTACTACATCATCAAAATCAACATCACCACATAATTTATTATTTTCATCGCGGTCCATACCAACATCAATGACAACCGCACCTGATTTAATATAATTTTTCTTTACAAATTTGGCAAGACCTGTTGCAACTACAAGTATATCTGCTTCTTTAGCAACTTCTGGCAAGTCTTTCGTCCGACTGTGCGCTATTGTTACCGTCGCATTTTCATTTAGTAATAATTGTGCTACTGGTTTACCAACGATATTACTTCTGCCGATAACAACTGCCCGTTTTCCTTCTATTGGAGTTCCGGTTGATTTAATTAATTCGATAATTCCTGCTGGTGTACAAGGAACAAACGAATCTTTTCCGATGAATAAATTTCCCACATTCACAGGATGAAAACCATCAACATCTTTGTCATAACTGATAGTATCAATAACTTTTTCTTCGGAGATATGTTTTGGCAATGGTAATTGTACTAAAATACCGTGGATAGTATCATCTGTATTTAGCTCTTCTACTACTTCGAGTAACTTTTCTTCGGACACCGTTTCAGGAAGCTCAATCAAAACGGATTTCATTCCCGCTTCTTCTGTCCGTTTTTGTTTATTTCTTACATATGTACGAGATGCTTGATTATCGCCTACAAGTACTACTGCAAGTCCCGGTTTTTTACCAGTTTTTACGAGTTCAGCTACCTCAGTTGTTACATTTTCTTGAATTTCTTTTGCTAATTTTTTACCATCAATAATTTGTCCCATGCTTATTGCCCCCTTAAAGTTACATTTCCAAGTTTTATCTTAAAAAATTGCGAAATAAGGGAGTGCAAGGAGATGATTCCTCGCACTCAGTCAAGTTTATTTATCTTCAGGTGCAATATTAGCTAATACGCCATTAATAAATTTACTTGATTTTTCATCGCTGTAAATTTTTGCAATTTCGATGGATTCGTTTAGACTAACTCGATTTGGCACATCACTCAAGTAATTTATTTCATATACACTAAGCCGAAGCAAAGATAAATCTACTTTACTCAAACGATCCATGCGCCAATTGTCTAAATTAGGCTCAATAATAGCATCAATCTCCGCTTTATTCGCCATAACACCTTCGACTAATTTCTCCATGTAATCATCTTGCTCGTCTTCCATGATATTTTTAATTGCTTGATCAAGTGACATTTCATTTAGTTCAATTTGGAATAATGCTTGAAGTGCTTTCTCGCGCGCTTCTCTTCTTTTCATGTTAAAGCTGCTCCTTTTTTTCCTTGAATTTTATTGTTAAAAATCATCGAAGGAAAGTGTTTCTGTTTTTTCAAATTGGACTCCAACGATATGCACATTAATTTCAAGTACGTTTAGTCCAGTCATATTATAAATCGTATCTCTAACTGCATCTTGAATATTTTGAGCAACAAGTGGAATAGTTGCGCCAAATAAGACAGAACAATAAAGCTCGATTAGAATACCTTCTTCAGTTAATTCGACTTTTACACCTTTACGATAGTTAACTGCTCCACTGAATTTTTCACGCATTTCTGTCGCAAAGCCACCTTGCATATAGGCTACATTTTCGATTTCACTTGCAGCAAGTCCAGCAATTACGCCAATTACTTCAGGTGCAATCTCGATTTTACCAAGCGGTGCATCATTTTGTTTACGTAAATCTTTTGTGTAAGCCATTTTTAGCCCTCCTTAGAAAGATTCATTACATCATTTTGCTCCAAGAATTTCGTATTGAAGTCTCCTGACAAAAATACATCATTGTCTAATACATGTAAATGGAATGGGATTGTCGAAGGAATGCCATCAATCGCAAACTCGGACAATGCTCGCTTCATTTTTTGAACAACTTCTTCGCGAGTTTCTGCATAACAAATTACTTTTGCAATCATCGAATCATAATATGGTGGGATTTTATAATTAGGATAAGCTGCCGAATCAATTCGAACTCCTAAGCCACCTGGTGGAAGATAAAATTTGATTTCTCCTGGCGCGGGCATAAAGTTTTTCTCCGGGTTTTCGGCATTAATCCGACATTCCATTGCCCAACCAGTTAATTTTACATCCGATTGTTTAATTTTCAGTTCTTCTCCTGAAGCTACTAAAAATTGTTGTTTAACTAAATCAATTCCTGTTACAAGTTCTGTGACAGGATGTTCTACTTGGATACGCGTATTCATTTCCATAAAGTAGAAATTATTTTCATGGTGATCAAAGATAAATTCAATCGTACCAGCGCCTGAATAATTCACGGCTTTTGCAGCTTTCACAGCAGCTTTACCCATTTTTTGGCGAGTTTTTTCATCAATAGCAGGTGACGGGGATTCCTCGATTAGCTTTTGCAACCGACGTTGAATACTACAATCACGTTCTCCTAAATGAATTACATTGCCATGGTTATCAGCAAGTACTTGAATTTCGACGTGACGAAAATCTTGAATATATTTTTCTAAATAGACACCGGGATCACCAAATGCGGCTTCCGCTTCTTGTTGGGTAGTTTGAATACCAGAAATCAATTTTTCTTCATTTTCAGCTACTCGGATACCTTTACCCCCACCACCGGCTGTTGCTTTAATGATGACCGGATAACCGATTTTTTTGGCGATTTTTTTACCATCCTCGACGTCGGCTACAATCCCTTGTGAACCAGGGACAATTGGAACACCAGCTTTACGCATTGTTTCACGGGCCACGTCTTTCGTCCCCATTTGAGATATAGCAGCAGCACTTGGTCCGATAAAGGTAATATTGCAGTCTTCACAAAGCTCTGCAAAATCCGCATTTTCAGCTAAAAAGCCATAACCCGGATGAATGGCATCACAGTTTGTTAAAACAGCTACACTAATAATGTTTGACATATTTAAATAACTATCTTTTGTTGCCGCGGGACCTACACAATAAGCTTCATCCGCTAGCTGAATATGTAGTGCTTCTCTATCTGCTTCCGAATATATCGCAACTGTCTCCACTCCAAGCTCTTTTGCAGCGCGAATGATACGGACAGCGATTTCTCCACGGTTCGCTACCAGTACTTTTTTAATCATATTTTTCGACCCCTTATTTTTTTCTAACTTTGAAAAGTGGTTGTCCAAATTCGACTAACTCACCACTAGATACTAAGATTTCTGCAATTTCACCGTCGATATCCGCAGTGATTTCGTTGAATAATTTCATTGCTTCTACAATACATACAACTGATTGTGCAGAAACCTTGGAACCAACACTAACAAAATCGGCATCTCCAGGTGACGCTGATGCATAAAAAGTCCCAACCATTGGGGAAGTGATTAATTCTAAGTTCGTATCTGCTGCGTTTGTCTCTACTTGTGGCATCTGTGTTTGCTCTACTGCTGGTGCTTGAACTGTTGGAATAGCTACTGGTGCTTCGCTAATTGCTGTAGTTGCTATCACTTTGTTCTTTTTAAGTAAAATCTTACTATCCTTTGTTTCTAATTCAAATTCATCGAGGGTTGACTCGTCAATCAGCTCTATTAGCTGTTTAATTTCATCTATTGATAACATATCATTTACACTCCTTAATAATAACTAAAAATATAAAATTGCATGAATCACGCATTGCTTTTATTGTACCATACTTTTTATTCAAAAGGGGTGCGGGAAGCGCTAACAGACAGAAAAAACAGCTGAAGAATTAACTCCAGCTGTAATAAATGCTTCTTTCTTACGCCCGAGAAACATATGCTGCTTCGGTTGTATTAATAACTAATTTATCTCCTTCGTTCACGAAAAACGGTACTTGTACAACAAGTCCAGTTTCTAGTGTTGCTGGCTTAGAACCACCAGAAGAAGTATCACCTTTAATTCCCGGATCGGTTGCAGTAACAACCAATTCAACCGTATTTGGTAAATCAATCCCGATTGTTTCTCCTTGATACATGATAATATTAATTTCCATATTTTCTTTTAAGAATTTAAGCTCATGCGCAATTTGGTCTTCTGGAAGCTCAATTTGTTCATAAGACTCATTGTCCATGAAAACATGATTGGAGCCGTCTGCGTATAAGTAAGCCATTTTACGGTTATCAATTTGTGCTTTAGCTACTTTTTCGCCACCGCGGAATGTTTTTTCTTGGATTGCACCAGTACGAAGGTTACGCAATTTAGAACGTACGAATGCTGCTCCTTTTCCAGGTTTTACATGTTGGAAATCTAGCACGCGCCAAATTCCATTATCTACTTCTATCGTTAACCCTGTTTTAAAGTCATTTACTGAAATCATGTTTTTCCTCCTGTAAATTGCAAAGTATCTTTATTGGAGCATCTTAAATCTGCTCATTCTTCCTTATTTAACCATAAAACACGCAAAGTTACAAAGGAATTTTATAAAATAATTAATTCTTTTGGTGAATGGATTAAAATTTCATTACCTGTTTCAGTAATCAATAAATCATCTTCAATTCTCACGCCGCCGATTCCTGGTAAATAAATTCCTGGCTCATCTGTAACCACATGCCCTACTTCTAGCTTTTGAGGGCTTTTAAATGATAAATTAGGCCCTTCATGAATTTCGAGACCGATACCATGGCCGAGCGAATGACCAAATGCATCACCATAACCAAATGAAGCGATATAATCACGAGCAATCGCATCTGCTTCAATTCCGGTAATCCCCGGTTTTAAGCTATCAATTACTTTTAATTGTGCATCCAATGTAATTTGATAAATTTCTTTTAGTTTTTCTGCCGGTTTCCCAACTGCAATTGTTCTTGTCATATCAGAACAATAACCATCATAATAACAACCGTAGTCCATAGTAACAAAATCGCCAACTTCGATTTTTTTATTGGAAGCAACGCCATGTGGAAGTGCAGAACGAAGACCTGAAGCGACAATCGTATCGAAAGAAGAGGATGTTGCTCCAGCACGTCTCATAAAGAATTCTAACTCATTAGATACTTCTATTTCTGCCATACCTGGTTTAATGAATTTAATAATATGAGCAAAGGCTGCATCGGCAATATCACAAGCTGTACGAATCGCTCTTAATTCGCTTGCGGTTTTCACTTTACGCATTTCTTCAAAAAAGCCAGTAAATGGGATTAATTCACGACTAAATACACGTTCCATTTGTTTAAATTCAGAAACAGTCACATAATCTGCTTCAAAATGTAATGTTTTAGTCGCATTTTGGGATAACAATTCCTCTACTGTATCAAAAATCGGTCCTTCATGCTTTACAATTTCATATCCTTCTGCTTGTTTTGCGGCTTGTTCTGTATATCGGAAGTCAGTCACAAAATATGCTTTTTCTGGTAAAATTAGCGCTACACCACTAGTTCCTGTAAAACCAGATACATACCTTCTATTAAATTCACTTGTGACAAGAACGGCTTCAATCTTTTCTTTTCCAAGTGTTTCTTGAATTTTAGTTAATTTAGACATTTTAATTCCTCCACTTTTTTCAAATTTTAGGCGGGCAAAATAGGTATTACTCGACACGTTCGAAACTATTTTATCATAATTTACAAAAAATAACTTTTTTTAGATGTTTGCTGCTATACGAAAAACAGTTTTTAGCGTAAAATAACATATTAGTACACATGAATAGGCTGGTGAAAAATTTGAGCAAACAAAACGTACCATCATATGGAGGACAAGCGGTTGTTGAAGGTGTCATGTTTGGTGGTAAAAAACAAACTGTAACAGCCGTCAGACGTATAGATGGTTCATTAGAGTATTTTTATTTACAAAAGAATAGCCCTGTTTGGGTGATGCGACTTAAAAAAATTCCTTTTTTACGCGGAATCGTTGCTTTAATTGAATCTAGCGCGATTGGTTCCAAGCATTTAGCATTTGCAACGGACCGTTACGATGAAGATCCAAATAATCCAGAAGAAGAGAAAAAAATTGAAAAAAAAGAATCGAAAGTAGCCATGTGGTTAGGGGTTGCGGTGATTGGTATTTTATCATTTGTATTCGCCAAATTCGTTATGACACTTATCCCTGTATTTTTAGCAGAATTATTTCGCCCGATAGTTCCAGGAGACACTGCACAAGTCTTTTTAGAAAGCTTTTTTAAATTGATTCTCTTGTTGACTTACATTTTTGCTGTTTCCCAGACGCCGATAATCAAACGTGTTTTTCAATATCACGGTTCTGAGCATAAAGTGATTAATTGTTATGAACAAAATTTACCGTTAACTGTCGAAAACGTTCAAAAACAGTCTCGGTTACACTATCGTTGCGGTAGTAGTTTTATTTTATTTACGGTCATTGTAGGTATGTTTATTTATTTGCTCGTCCCTACTGACCCGCTTTGGCTTCGTGTGGTTGACCGGATTTTGCTTATTCCAGTTGTGCTCGGTGTTGCTTTTGAAGTTTTACAACTAACAAATAAATGTCGAAATATTCCTGTGCTTAAATATTTAGGCGTTCCTGGTTTATGGCTGCAACTACTTACAACTAAAGAACCTGCTAATGATCAAGTAGAAGTGGCGATTGCTTCTTTCAATGAGTTGTTACGTATTGAAAAAGAAGGAGCTCCTGCGAACAATGATGAATCTGATAATCTGGAACTTTTAGAATAGGAGTTGGTTCGATTGAAAAAATATCCGCTGATAGTAATCTTTTTACTCGTCCTTGTGGGAATTGGTCTTTTGATGGGTGATTTTAAATCTTTTTTCATCCTCGCAGTCTCTCTTTTAATTGGAACCATCATTTTCACCTTGATTTTCCGACTTCTATCTAATAAAAAAAACCGACAGTAATTATCAAAAAGCAGTAAAACAATCCAAAAATCTACATGCAGATAAGAAAAAAACAAAGAAAAAACGAAAATCTTCCTTCAAAGTGATTGATGGTGGCAAAAAATAAGTTATAATAGAAAAGGATGCTTTATAAAAAGCAGTTTTCAGGATGAAAGGGGTTTACACAATTGATTAGTTGGATTATAGCGATTACTATTCTGGTTATTCTTTTAGCATATGAAATTTACCAGTTTGTAATGCGTCGCAAAGCAGTAAAAGTTTTAACAGAGGAAGAATTTAAGCAAGGTTATCGCAAAGCGCAATTAATTGACGTTCGTGAGCCAAACGAATTCGATGCTGGTCATATTCTTGGAGCTAGAAATATTCCAGTAACACAAATGAAAAACCGTACGACAGAGATTCGCCAAGATTTACCAGTTTACCTATATTGCCAAACTGCTCAACGTAGTAACCGTGCAGCAATCATGCTATACAAACGTGGTTATCATAACGTTTACCAACTTAAAGGCGGCTTCCGTAAATGGAAAGGTAAAACAAAAGCTAAATAAAAAACCTTGCCGCAGCATTGCGGCAAGGTTTTTTTAGCTTATTTTTGATAACGTAGCACTGGTTTTCTAGCAGCCCGGGTTTCGTCTAGTCGTTTCACATAAGTACTATGTGGCGCTTCTTGGACAATTTCCGGATTTTCTTCTGCTTCTTTCGCTATTTTTAACATCGTATCAATAAATGAGTCTAGAGTTTCTTTAGATTCTGTTTCAGTTGGCTCAATCATAATCGCTTCTCCAACAATCAGTGGAAAATAAACAGTAGGTGGGTGGAAATTATGATCTAACAAACGTTTAGCAATATCGATTGTGCGAACACCAAGTTTTTTCTGTCTATTACCACTTAAAACGAACTCATGCTTACATACTTGATCAAACGGTAAATCATATGCCTGTTGTAATTTGCGCATCATATAATTAGCGTTTAGAACCGCATACTCTGTTACGAGTTTCAATCCATCTGGTCCCATTGTCCGAATGTAAGTATAAGCACGGACATTAATCCCAAAGTTACCATAGTATGGCTTCACACGACCGATAGATTCTGGATAATTGTAATCAAATGTGTAAAAATTATCTTTTTTAGTAAGTACCGGCGTTGGTAAAAATGGTATTAAGTCCTTCTTCACACCGATTGGACCAGATCCAGGGCCACCTCCACCATGAGGACCGGTGAATGTTTTGTGAAGATTTAAGTGGACGACATCAAACCCCATATCACCCGGTCTAACCTTTGCCATAATTGCGTTTAAATTCGCACCATCATAGTATAATTTACCACCAGCTTCATGAACTATTTCAGCCATTTCAACAATATCTTTTTCAAATAAACCAAGTGTATTCGGGTTAGTAAGCATTAGTGCAGCTGTGTCATCGCCTACTACTTTTTTTAGATCATTAACATCCACAAGACCTTTTTCGTTCGACTTGACCGTTACTACGTCAAAGCCAGCTACTGCAGCAGATGCAGGATTAGTACCATGTGCAGAGTCTGGAATAATTACTTTCGTCCGCTTTGTGTCACCATTTTTTTCATGGAAAGCACGAATTAGCATCAGTCCTGTCCACTCCCCATGCGCTCCTGCAGCTGGTTGTAGTGTCACTTCATCCATCCCAGTAATTTCGACTAAACTCGTTTGCAGATCATATAATAGTTCAAGTGCTCCTTGAACAGAACTTTCAGGCTGGTTGGGATGAATATTAGCAAACCCTGGGAACCGCGCAACTTTCTCATTGATTTTTGGATTATATTTCATTGTACAAGAACCTAATGGATAGAAACCAGAGTCCACACCAAAATTATGATTAGATAAATTCGTATAATGTCGCATAATTTCTAGCTCGCTTAATTCAGGTAAATCAGCTGGTGTAGAACGAATATATGTTGGATCAAAGTAATCAGTCGCTTTTGTTTCGGGCACGTTACTTTCTGGTAAACTAAATCCAATTCGCCCCGGGATAGAGCGCTCAAAAACTAGCGGCATTGTCTCTTCTAAATTCATTTTACACCCTCCAAACTTGCCACAAAGGCATCAATTTCTTCTTTTGTACGCATCTCTGTTACTGCAACAAGCATATGATTTTCGTATTTAGCATCGTAAAATCCAAGGTCATATCCTCCAATAATTCCTTCATCTAAAAGTGCTTCATTAACTTCTTTGATTGGTTTCGAAAGCTTGATGACAAATTCATTGAAAAAACTATCTGAAAATAAAACTTCAAATCCACTTTTTTGGAATTTTTGTTTGGCATAATGAGATTTATCTAAGTTTTGTTTTGCCATTTCAGGTAAACCTACTTTCCCTAATGTTGCCATTGCAACCGATGATGCAAGAGCATTCAAAGCTTGGTTTGAGCATATGTTAGAAGTAGCTTTATCTCGACGAATATGTTGTTCTCGCGCTTGTAATGTTAATACGTAACCACGTTTTCCGTTTTCATCCACTGTCTCCCCAACAAGTCTACCAGGTACTTTTCGCACTAATTTATTGGTTACGGCAAAGAATCCGCAGTGAGGTCCACCAAAAGACTCTGGGATACCGAAGACTTGTGAATCACCAACAACAATATCTGCACCAAATTCCCCTGGTGGCGTAAGTAAACCAAGCGCAAGTGGATTACTAGAAACAAGTAACAATGAATTATTTTCGTGAATTAACTTCTCCATTTCTGCTAATGGTTCTACTTGACCATAAAAATTGGGATATTGTACAGCAAATCCAGCAATATCATCTGTAAGTGCCTTTTTTAGTGCATCCATATCTGTCTTACCATCTAATTCTGGTATCACTTCTACTTCAATATGTTGTCCAGAAGCATATGTTTTCAATACATTGATGCTTTCTGGATGGACTGCTCCTGAAATAAGTATTTTTTTACGCTTCGTATGTCCACTTGCTAACATCGCTGCTTCTGCAAGTGCTGTTCCACCGTCATACATCGAAGAATTCGCTAAATCCATTCCCGTTAATTCAGCAATCATCGTTTGAAATTCAAAAATGGCTTGTAATTCCCCTTGCGAGATTTCTGGTTGATAGGGAGTGTATGCTGTATAAAATTCAGACCGAGAAATCACATGATCCACTACTGTAGGAATATAATGGCTATATACACCAGCTCCTAAAAATGAGGTATATTCAGTTGTATTTGCATTTTTAGAAGCAAGTTTGGATAATTCTCGTAGTAATGCTGGTTCTGATTTCGCCGGTTTTAAATTATAGTCTCTTTTAAATCTAATTTTTTCTGGAATATCTTGAAATAAATCATCAATTGATGCTACTCCAATTGTATCAAGCATCTCTTTTTCATCTTGTTCCGTCATTGGTAAATAACGATGTTTTGCCATTTCATTTCCTCCTTTTTACTTTGCACGTTTATAAAATGGTGTTGCCACTACTTTAGCTTTTATTTTTTTATTCCGGATACCTATTTCTACTTCTTGTCCAAGTTCTGTGTGCGCTATGTCTATTAAAGCTAGGCCAATATTGGTTCCAAGTGTCGGCGATTGCGTTCCTGAAGTAACTACCCCAATTTCTTTTCCATTTAGAAATACTGGATAATCATGACGTGGTATTCCTCGTTCAATTAATTCAATTCCGACTAATTTTCGAGTCAAACCTGCTTCTTTTTGTTTAATAAGGGCTTCTTTCCCGATAAAATCAGCTTCTTTTTTTAATTTCACAGCAAAATTAAGCCCTGCTTCAAGTGGTGTAATATCTTTGCTTAATTCTTGACCGTATAGCGCAAGTACTGCTTCTAAACGTAGTGTATCTCGAGCACCTAAACCAATTGGCAATACTTCTTCTGCCATAATAGCTTCAAATACTTTGGTAGCATCCTCACTTGGCATGTAAATTTCAAATCCATCTTCGCCAGTATAACCGCTCCGAGAAATAATTGTTTTTACACCTGCGATATCCGCATCTTCTACAAAACCAAAGAAACTAATCGCGCTCAAATCAACATTAGTTAATTTAGTAAGTATTTTTTCCGCATCAGGACCTTGAAGTGCTAATTGCCCATACTTGGAAGAAACATTGGAGACAGTAACATCACCCTTAATGTTTTTTACTATCCAGTCATAATCTTTTTCTGTATTTGCTGCATTGACAACTAGTAAGTACTTAGTCTCTGATAATCTATAAACAACTAAATCATCTACTGTGCCACCATTTTCGTAACACATAATGTTATACTGCGCTTTGCCTATTTTTATTTTTTCTATGTCATTTGATAACAAGTATTGTAAATATGCTGTACTTTCAGCGCCTTCCACAAAGATTTCTCCCATATGAGATACATCAAATAGCCCTGCATTCGTTCGCACGGCTTCATGTTCTGCTTTAATACCAGAAAATTGAACAGGTAAGTCCCATCCACCAAAATCAATGGTTTTCGCTCCATACTTTTCATAAAGTGGATGAATCGGTGTTTTTAATAATTCTGTCATATTTATATCCTCCTTTTTTTCACATAGCAAAAAGGCTTATATGATTCATAAGCCCTGTCGTGAAACAAAAGTACCTCCAGAGTTGCGTCCCGTAAACATCCTTTTGCCTGAGAGTTTCACATCTAAATGCTTTCCCCGTCGGCGCTGCATTTTTGCAGTCTCTCTGTTTACATTCACCCGCTAATTCGATTATGTATTTGCCTTTTCTATAGCTTATCATGAGTTCTATTGTTCGGCAAATAATTAGTTTTTATCCCTAGAAATTCTTAAATTTAGATATTAGTTCGGAATGTAAGGGTTTTATTGTATTTATTCAGTATAATCATACGCATGTGACTCTGTGCACAAAGATTGTGAAAACAGCTTAAAAGAAAAAAAGTTTTTTTGCCAGAATTACTCATTGAAAAAGATATTTTTATTTAAATTTAGTAGCTAAGTTTTAATTTCACCTCCATAAAAACACTTTTTTATTTTTTGTGAAAAAAATCTAACAAAGGATTTAAAAGAAGTATGCAGAATATGACTTGTAAGGAGGTTGTTATGCCACAAAAATTAATGGATGATATTCTATCTCAAGCAGTAAAAATTAATGCAAGTGATATTCATATTCACCCTTTCAAAGACCGTTATTTGTTACGTCTAAGAGTTCATGGAACCTTATTCCCACTCCGTTATCTCCCAAGAGAAACTGCTGAAAAATTAATTTCTTTTCTTAAATTTCAAGCCGCTTTAGACATAAGCGAAAAAAGAAAGCCGCAATCTGGAAGTTATGAAAAAGAACTGGCTGTTGAAAAAGTTGCTTTAAGACTTTCTACCATTCCAAATAAAGACTTTCGAGAAAGCCTTGTTATGCGTATTTTCCGTTATAAAAATCCTATTCCGTTTATGAAATCTAGTCTTTTTCCACATTTGACCGAACAAATTATTCGACAATGCACCAATCAAACCGGCTTGTTTTTATTTTCTGGTAGCACCGGCAGCGGGAAATCTAGCTCGATGTATAGTTTAGTTTCTTTTATTAAGAAGTATTCCGAACTTCAGGTTATAACGATTGAAGATCCCGTAGAACATTATTCTCCAGAATTTCTTCAAGTTGAAATTAATGAAAAAGCACATCTAAACTATGCATCATTGATTCGTGCAGTTCTTCGTCATGACCCCGATATTTTAATTATTGGAGAAATTAGGGATGAAGAAACAGCAAAAATGGTTATTCGTGCCGCATTAACTGGACATTTAGTTTTAAGTACTGTTCACGCAGGCGATTCTTACGGTGTTTTATTAAGATTGCTAGAATTTGGTATCAGTCAGGAGGAACTTGCTCAATGTTTACTAGGCATTAGTTTTCAACAACTAGTCCATCTATATTGTGTTTATTGCGGCCCCAAGTGTCATCCGAACTGTAGCCATTTGGAAAGGAAAAGAACCGCTATTTATGAAGTTTTATCTAAACAAAATATTCAGTCCTACTTCCAATCCAATAAACAACAAACTAAGCCTAAACATACGCTTCAAGAAATTCAACAGAAAGAAATTGCTTATGGCTTTTTTTAAAAGGATTAACTGGAAAGATGATGGCGAGTTTTTAATCAGAACCGCTAGTTTACTCGATAAAGGATTTTCTCTCGAAGCTACAATTAGCTATTTGACCATCACTTCTCCAAAAGAACATACTCGTTATGAAAAAATTATTGCCTCTCTCTCGCTCGGGAATTCCTTTGCTCATTCACTTCAACAAAATGGTTTTCCGGAGTTTATATGTTCTCAACTTCACTATGCCACGAGTCACGGCTTTTTCATTCAAACAGTTCGAGAAACCGGCCTTCATATGCAGCGAAAAGCAGAGGAACAAACTGCTTTAAAAAAAGCTTTCCAATACCCTCTCGTATTGTTCTCTACCGTTATTTTAGTTTTCTTTTTACTACGAATCTTTCTACTTCCCAAGTTCGAGCTTTTATTCGCGCAATTATCTAGTAATGGTTCAATGGAATCAAGCTTCACTTATTTTTTACTAGAAAAAGTCCCAATTATTTTAGGAGCCTTCTTGCTTTTGCTTTTTTTAAGCATCCGTTTCTTTATCAAAAAGCAAAAGCAAAAAAATGCTTATCAACGGGCTTATTTTTATTGTCGCATTCCTTATATATGTCAATTTTCACGAATTCATTATTCACAGGTTTTTTCGCGTGAAATGGGCTATCTTTTAAAAAGCGGATTGTCTATTACTCATATTATGCAATTATTCGAAAGTAAGTCTTCCCCACAATTTTTCCAGGTAATTGCAAAACGAATTCTCTCCTCCCTTGAGGAAGGTTTCCCTTTAACAAAAGCCTTAGCACAAATGCCTATTTTTGAAAAAGAACTTTATTATATTATTGCTCATAGAGAAAAGAATGGACGTTTAGCCGAAGAATTACTATTTTACTACAATCTTTGTCACCAAAAAGCTTTACTAAAAACAGAAAAATTATTCTCTTTTATTCAACCTGTCGTATTTATTATTATTGGTATTTTAATCATATCCATTTATCTCTCTATTTTATATCCAATGTTTTCGATGGTAAATCAAATTTAAAGGAGGAAGTCTACATGTTTAAAAGAAAAATAGATTGGCGTGATGAACGTGGTTTTACTTTAGTGGAAATGCTTATTGTTTTATTAGTTGTTAGTGTTTTATTGTTATTAACCATTCCAAATATCGTTTCACAAAGTAAATCTATTAATAACAAAGGCTGTGAGGCATTTGTTTCGATGGTTCAAGGTCAAGTTCAATCTTATCAACTAGAAAAAAATGCAATGCCCTCAGTTAGTGATTTAGTAAGTGGTGGTTACTTAAAAGCTAATCAAAAATCATGTCCTAATGGAAATAGCATTACAATCGATAGATCAGGAAATGTTTCCGAAAACAAATGAAAACTAACGCTTTTACATTATTAGAAATGTTACTAGTCTTATCTATTAGCCTTACTATGGTAACCCTAACTATCTTCCCGATATCAAATACCATTTCAACACTTACCGAAAAACAATTATTAGAAGAAATGAAAGCTACTATATATTATGCCCAGCTATATGCGATTACAAGTGGCCAAGAGACGATGATTACTTTTTCGCCCCCTGAAAATCAATTAACAGCTGCTACAATAAATAATTCCCTTATCACTGTCTCATTTTCTAATTCACTAAAATTAAATCAGAGTAGATCAGAAAAATTTCGTTTCTCAGGTTTGGACGGTTCTATCAATCGTTTTACTACCGTTCGCTTTATTGGTAAAGCTAAAAACTACAAATTAATATTTCAAATTGGAAAGGGGCGCTTTAGAATTGAACTGGATTAATGGATTTTCTTTAGTTGAAAGTATGGTTTCTCTCTTGTTATTCTCCTTAATTTGCAGCTTTTTACTACCTCTCTCTATAACTATATTTCAAAGAATAGAGCAAGAAAAAGGATTAAGTGAGCTCCATCAAAAGCTGTTTGAGCATAGTGAATTATTACTACATGATAGTATCCCCATCAATTTTAATGATAATCAAATAAAAAGTTATCAAGAAAAAGGAGGCATTCAAATTTGTGCAAAAAATAAACGGACAGAAAAATGTATATTATAAAGATGGTTCTCCAGCATTTACACTTCTTGAGACTATCCTCTCTATTACAATTATTTTAAGCATTAGCTCGCTTATACCACTATTTTTTCAATGTTATCACAAAACTATCGAACTTAGTAATTTAGATCAAACGACTGAATGGCAACTTTTTTTAATACAGATGCGATTAGAGTGGGGAAAAGCAAGCAATGTTAAAGTAGAAAAAGAGCAGCTATCTTTTCAAGTAGAAAATAAAAAAATCACTTATACAAAATTTAGTAACTTACTAAGACGACAAGTTGATGGCAAAGGACATGAGCCTTTATTAACCCAAATAAAAGAATGGCAGTTTATAAAAAATAATAATCAATTAATTTTGGAAGTTATTTTCTCGGATTCGACATTCTATACCTCACACTTTCCATTACCCAAAACAAAGGAACAGCCATGAAACCAAATGCATTTACCCTTCCTTTTACTATCTTTATCGCTTTACTAACTATCTTAATTGTTACTGGTAGCGTTTCTATTTTTAAAAGGCAGGTAGAATATGAAAAGATGATTCAAAACTATTACTTGGCTTCAGCGGAACTTAATTTAACCATTATAAAAATGAAAAAAGCATCTGTCCAATCAAATTTTACAGAAACATATGGTCGTTCTGAGATTAAATGTGCGTCTATCAATAATAAATCTAATGAATTCAAATGCCATATTCTTTTAGAGAATGGCTACCTGCTTTCGAAAAATATCATTATAGCTAAAAAAAACGAACCCTAAAAAATAGGAATTCGTTGTTAAAATGATTTTGTTGGAGTATTAACTAAATTATACATTTTACCTGTTTTAGTGTTTATTACTTTGTCATAGAGGTAACCATAGAGAATTAAGTTTCCTGTTTCATAGGATAATATCGGTTGATTATCCATCAAGTCTAAAACAGTTGTTTCTTTATTAGTCGTCGGATTAACCTTTACTAACTTATATTCATTCTGATTCCCACTTATTTTAGCGCTCTCATAGGGTTCAAATGTCAGAAAGGCATTTTTATCAAAATTCGCATCGAAATATGGAACAAAAGTGCCCAATTCATCGTATTCTCGAGCTGAAGTATAGGAATAAAAATTTTGAAAACCAATTGTTCTAAATTCATACAATAATTTCTCATCAGACGACTTCTCTATTGTAATTAGAACATTATCATGGACAGCAAATTGCATAATATTTGCCACAATTAAACTCTTATTAGAATTATCTCGAATATCTTGTAAATATAAGTTTCCTAGTTCATCATCTGGTTTATCCTTGTTATTTGAAATGATTAAATTATCTCCATACCAAGAAACAAATGGTGAAACTAAATCCACTTTATCAACTTGATTTAGTGTATAATCCCAATTTTCTACATGAAAATCCCATTCTGGACTATAAATTACTAACATTATTTTTTCAGGAGATTCATCGTTCCAGTAAAAATTAGTTGTAAGTGGATCTGTTTCTCTTGAGGCAACAATACTTCCATCATCTAAATCAATTATCCTCATCGCTGCTTTCTCACTTGACTCAGCGGAATAAAGTAACATATTTCTATAATCTGGGCTAATTTGAACTTCCGAGATTGATTCCTTTGTATGAAAGATAGTTCGCTTTTTTCCTGTATAGATATTTAATTCATCGAAATAACTGAGTCCTTTTGCTTTAGTTTGAAGCAAAACAGAGTCTTTTGATAGCCATCCAACAACCCGCTGAAATTCCTTTGTTTTAATTTGAATAGCTTGGACATCTTTTGTTGTCTTTTTTGGCGTTTCTTTTTCCTTCGCGCAACCAAAAGAGATAAAAATCAAGCCCATTGATATGACGATAAGCAAAATAGTAGTTGATTTTCTCATCTTTTGCCTCCAATCTCTCTATGCTAAAATTTTACCCTTTTCATAGTAAGCTAAAACAAAGCCCATAGAAAGATTCACTTCATAAAAACAAAGCTACAATAATGGAGTATTATTGTAGCTTGTAGAAATAATTAATCTTCAATTGGTATTGCTAACCAAGCAGCTCCAATTACCCCTGCGTCATTCCCTTTTGTCGCAATAGATAATTTGGTTGATTCTTTCACTGCTGGGAATACCATTGTTTCAAAATAATTTCTAACAGGGGTAAGTAACTGATCTCCTGCCGCTGAAACTCCGCCACCAATAATAATCTTTTCTGGATTTAACATGTTGCCAATATGGCTGAGCGCAAGAGCTAAATAGAAAGAAATTTTATCAATTGTTTTTTTAGCTAACTCGTCTCCTTCAGCACCTAATTCGAAAATCAATTTAGAAGTAATGTTTTCTTCATTTTTGATTGCTTCTTTAAGTTTTGATTCACCAGTAAATTCTTTCGCTAAATCTTTTGCAACTCGAACGATTCCTGTCGCTGAGGCCACTGTTTCCAAACAGCCTTTCTTACCACAAGTGCAGTCATAGCCGTTTTCTGGAACTACAGTCACATGGCCAATTTCACCAGCTGCACCTCGAACACCATGCAATATTTTTCCTTCTGCAAAGATTCCACCGCCAACACCAGTTCCAAGCGTTACAAATACAACATTTGCACCACCTTCTCCAGCGCCTTTCCAGCGTTCACCAAGAGCTGCAACATTTGCATCATTGTCTAAAGTGATTTTTAATCCAGTAATTTTTTCTAAGTCTTCACTCACATTTTGTTCTTCTGCCCAGTTTAAATTATAAGCACCTTTTACAGTTCCAGTTTCGTAGTTAACAGTACCAGGAGTCCCCATTCCGATCCCATAAAAGATATCATTATCTAGTTGTAAATCTGTCAATTTTTGATTGATTGAGTCACCAATGTCTTTTACGATATGCGAACCATTATCATCAATATTTGTATCAATTGTCCATTTTTCTTCGATTTCGCCATCTTTTGTTAAGATTGCTAATTTTGCTGTTGTGCCGCCTAAATCTACACCAATTAATTTTTTGTTCATTACTTCTGTTCTCCTTATAGTCAATTTAGTTTAAACTACTATTTTTTCGTTGTTCCTTAATTAACTCTTGTTTTAAAATGCTTCTCGCACTAGCAAAAACTTCTCTATCTAGAATATTATGTTTGAAAAGTTCCGTTATCTCATATTCCATCATTTCAATGTCATATTGTCGCTTTCCTAAATACACGATAATGCCATGCTTTCTTAACAATTGAGCAACATCATATACTGTTTTCATAGTAAAAACCTCTTATTCTTTTGTTTCTGTTAACTTATCGTAATAAGAATCGAAAAATGGGTCGTTAGAAAGTTGTTTAGCAATATCTGCTTCTTTTATTGCATTTTGTTTATCGCCTTTTATTTGATAACAAACTGATAAATAATAATGTGGTTCTGGTAAGTCTTTATCAATATTGATTGCTTCTTTCGCCATTTCCTCTGCTGTATCTACTTGTTTATCTTGTAATGCAATAGATGCCGCATACGTATATGAATAAGCATCTGCACTTCCACTTTCAATCAAATTAGCAGAAATCTTAGTTGCTTCGCTTTTGTTGTCATCTTGTAAATATTTTTGTACAGCATAGTTGGCTTGTGCCGGATCATATTGCTGCGTTCCTTTTTGAAAACCAAAGTAAAGAAATAAAATAGTAATTCCAACAAGCGATATACCATACGCAAGACGACGCCAATGGAAGAATTGATTCGGGAGTGATAAGGCGCCTGCCAGCAAAAATCCGCCAGCTAATCCACCAATATGCCCGGCAATATCGATTTGAGAAGAAAATACATCCAGCAATAAGTTCACTGCTACAAGCGAAGCAATGCTAACACCGATTGTTTTTGCATAAACATTTGGTTTTAATACAACTAAATACAACAGTGCTCCCATTACGGCAAATACCGCTGTACTGGCACCAACAGATAAATTCATATTTAAAGCGAAACTGGCTATATTACCACAAATACCACCTAAAATTAGTATAAGCACATAACGCCATTTTCCATAAATACGTTCTGCCCAAGCACCTACGATATAAAGCATCACTGCATTGGAAGCTAAATGAATTAAACCACTATGAAGAAAAATTGGTGTAATAAAGCGCCACCATTCACCAGCATAGATAAGTGGATTGAACTTTCCACCCCATTTAATTAAATTAAAGGAATCAGTCGTTCCACCTTGGAAAGTAACCCATAGAAAAGCGGCAATTAATAATCCGATAAATGCATAAGTTACAGTTGGTTTTGAATTTCTAGCAACTTTTTGTTCTTCATTTACTTTTGTAGTAATATACGTAATTACTTGTTCACGTTCTTTTGTTACCATTTCTTTTGTTATTTCATCTGGAAGAATAAAAGCGTCTTCCGGTAATTCCAAAGATTTAATAAAAGTGTTTAGCTGTTCTTTCATTTGTTCATTTGCCAGTAAAATATTCTCTATTTTCACTTTTTCATTTGGAGAAGTAATTGGCTTTCCAAAATAAGGTGAAATATCACCCATTGGTTCAAATGGAGTTATATAAATATTAATAAGCGGCAACTTAAGGCGCCCCATCTGCTTCCGAAGATTCTCAGAGACGTGCATAGTATGGGTAACGTCACGCTCTACTACATTAGCCCAACTTAATTCTTTCATTTGAATACGGATGACTGGTCTTTTTTTCTGACTTGTATTTTCTAACCAAAGTTCTTGTTTCTCTTCGTGAAGATGGATTAAACGGTATTTTTCAATACCCAAGAAATAGTTGGTTAGGCGCCAAAAGACATATTGTTCTTGGAAGCTCAAAAAATTCCCTGCTTTCATTACAAATTATATTTACTACTATACGCAAAAAAATGGACGTTGTAAACAATCCACTCTATTTTCTATGTATTTATTTTTACTTATCCTTCAATCAGGATAGAAACTGGTTTATCATGGCTTTCTTGCGAGAATTCTTGCTTTTGTTCATAAAAACACAAGGAAATAGTATCGCCTTTGAAATCCATTAGGAAGCGATCATAAAATCCTCCGCCAAAACCAATTCGGAATTGCGCCTTGTTAAAAGCAACACCTGGAACAAGTAACAAATCAATTTTATCTTTTGCTACTGTTTCAGTCAGCTCGTTTGGTTCTAAAATACCGAACTTAGATTTTACAAGGGGATGCACGGAATCCATCTGTTTAAATTCCATGTTTCTACTTGGATAGTATGTTTTTGGAATTAATACTGTTTTCCCATCTTTTTTTGCTTGTAACATAATTGTTTCTGTTTCAATTTCTGGGTGCCTTGCTAAAGTTAGACCGATAACATTTGCCATTTTCCATTCTGGCAATTCAAACAGTTTTTCTGCAAGTTTGATAGATCGTTCGCGGTGCTCTACTTTATCTATATCGTTTAGGTTGCGTAAAACTTTTTCCCTGATTAGGCGTTTGTCTTCCATCTTGACATCTCCCTTTTAACAGAATAAAAAAAGCAACAGAATGAAAATCCTGCTGCTTACTTAGTTTCGCGGTGTAAAGTTACACGGCGTAATCTTGGACAATATTTTTTTAATTCAATACGTTCCGGATTTTCACGCTTATTTTTAGTAGTGATATAATTACGATCACCGCATTCAGTGCATTCTAAAGTAATATTAACGCGCATTGTTTTCCCTCCAACTCGACTGACGAATTTATTTACTAAACCTGTATAATAATATCATTTTTATACAGTTGTTGCAAGGTCTCTGTGCATTTTCTTTTTATTTTCTTTACAAAACCTTATTTCGGATGGTGTTTTAAGGTAAATTATGCTATAACTAGTAGTAGAGTTTATGGAAGAGAGGTGTGTATAAAACCTATGACCACAGTCATAATTATCTTATTGATTGCTGCTATTGCGCTATTTGTTATTTCATTCTTACAAAAAGGTGATAATAAGCAATTAGAAAAAGAACTGGAAGATGTTGCTTCTCAGTGGATGCAAGAAAATTTCGAGTTAAAAAAACGTGTCTCTGAATTAGAAAAAGCAATGAAACTGGACAGCCCAGATACGCAAATTGAGCAAGTTCCTGAAAGTCCAAAAGTTCGTGAATTAATGAAAAAACAAGTGATTACACTTTATACTTCTGGAATTGTAACATCGGAAATCGCGGAGCAATCTTCCCTTCCTAAAGAAGAAGTGGAACAAATCATTGAAGAATATTTAAAACATTAATTTTAAAATTAAAGGAGGAGCCTACTCTGTGAAGAAAAACTTACGGATGTTGGCATTAGGTTTTTTAGTATCTGCCGTTGTCTTACTGGTTTATGATCAGTTTTTCTCGACTCCAACCAAAGCAGATGAAACAAATGCCGCGCCAACTAAAGACGTTTCTGAAGATAACTCAGACACATGGAAAACGAAATATGAAAAATTATTAGCTCAACAAGAAGTCGATAAAGCAGCTGATGACGAAGCTAAAAAAGCGGCCAAAAAGAAAGCGGAAGAAGCTAAGAAAGTAAAAAGTTATACTTTGACAATTTCTAAAGGAGACCCTTCCTCAAAAGCCGGCGATGAATTACAAGCCAATGGGATAATTAAGAGTTCTTCTGAGTTTGATAAATACTTAAAAGACAATAATTATGAAAAATATATTCGTGATGGTAAATATAACTTAAAGAGTGATATGAGTTACGAAACTATCGCAAAAATCCTAGCACATAAAAATTAATACAAACAGCTAGAACTTCAGGCGATTAGTATTTCGCCTTTATGTTCTAGCTGTTTTTATGTTATTATCTAAGAAAGAAAGGATGATGAATTATGGCAATTGTAAAGATGGTAAACCTCATAAATAATACGGGGGTATCTTGCTTATAGAGTGCTCCCACCTAAAAAGGAGCGAAAAAATTGGTATTAGAAAAATATGGTTTCATAAGTTTTTTTAAAGAACAAACGATAGCAAATGAGTCAAACTATGGGAGGGTTACTGCTGTTTTTAGAGATTCTTACCGAGTTATAACAGAACAAGGAGAATTTTTGGCTAAATTAAAACGTGGGAATTTCTACGAGTTATCGTCTTCTGCCCTTCCTGCTGTTGGTGATTTTGTTGAGTTGAGTATTGACTTAACGCAAACTGCTCAAATTATTTCTGTTCTACAACGGAAAACGGTTTTTTCTCGAATGAATAAAGATTCTGAGGAACAATTAATTGCGGCAAACTTTGATTATGCGCTAATTGTAATGAGTTTAAATCATGATTTTAATTTGAATCGCTTAGAACGTTATTTGACTGTTGTATGGGATAGTGGCGCTTCTCCTGTTATCATTTTAACAAAGGCGGACTTAGTTACAGACTTAACTACGTATACAGACCAGCTAGAAACAGTTGCTTATGGCGTCCCAACTTATTATGTGGATAATTTATCACATAAAGGTTTTGAAGTATTAGAACGCGATTTGAAGCCCCATAGCACGCTCGTCTTACTTGGCTCTTCTGGCGTTGGAAAGTCTTCTTTTATCAATGCACTGGCTGGCGAAACTTTGATGAAAACTGCTGGTATTCGAGAAGATGATAGTAAAGGAAAGCATACTACTACACATCGGGAAATGCATTTACTGGAAAACGGGTGGATTGTGATTGATACGCCGGGCATGCGAGAATTTGGAATTGGGCTAAATCAGTCCGGGTTTGATATCACTTTTTCCGATGTGGAAGAACTTGCTGAACATTGTCGCTTTCACGATTGTTCACATACACAGGAACCTGGTTGTGCTGTTCAAGAAGCATTAGCAGATGGTACCCTTTCCATGCAACATTATGAAAACTGGCTTAAATTACAGAAAGAGCTAGCTTATCATGCTAGAAAAAATAGTCCAGCATTAGCAAGGCAAGAACGGGATCGTTGGAAAACTATTCAAAAAACAATTAGGACACAATATAAAAAGCGACCAAAAAACAAATAAAAAAAAGCAAGTAGCCATTTTTCAGGCTACTTGCTTTTTGCATTATTTAGATTCAGGCTTGTCTTTCTTAGGATAGTATTTTTTCTCAGCTTGCGGTTTTTTATCGCCTTCTGGTTGTTCTTTTTTCTCAAGTAATACTTTACGCGATAAGTTAACACGGCCTTGATGATCGACTTCGATAACTTTCACAGTAACTTCATCACCAAGTTTTAAGATATCTTCTACTTTTCCTACGCGTTCATGTGCTAATTCAGAAATATGAACTAAACCATCCGTTCCTTTGAATAATTCAACAAATGCACCAAATTTTTCAATACGACGAACTTTACCTGTGTAAACTTCCCCTACTTGAACTTCGCGAACAATGTCTTCAATGATCGCAATCGCTTTACGGTTCATTGCTTGGTCTTGAGAAGCAATATAAACTGTACCATCTTGCTCGATATCAATTTTCACGCCAGTTTCTTCAATAATTGCATTGATTTGTTTTCCACCAGGTCCAATAACATCTTTAATTTTTTCTGGTTTAATGTTAAGGGTAATAATTTTTGGTGCATACGCAGAAAGTTCTTCGCGTGGTGCGCTAATTGTGCTTGTTAAGTGTTCCAGGATATGCAAGCGACCTTCTTTAGCTTGAGTTAATGCTTCATCTAAAATTTGGCGGCTTAATCCGTCAATTTTAATGTCCATTTGAAGTGCAGTGATACCATCTTTTGTCCCAGCAACTTTGAAATCCATGTCGCCAAAATGATCTTCCATACCTTGGATATCTGAAAGGATAGTGTAATCATCGCCCAGTTTCACAAGTCCCATTGCGATACCTGCAACTGGTGCTTTAATTGGCACACCCGCATCAAGCATAGCAAGTGTAGATCCACAAATACTTGCTTGAGAACTAGAACCATTCGATTCAAGTACTTCTGATACAAGACGAATAGTGTATGGGAAATCTTCTTCAGAAGGGATTACATATTGTAAAGCACGTTCACCTAAAGCACCGTGACCGATTTCACGACGACCAGGAGCACGACGAGGACCAGTTTCCCCAACACTAAATTGCGGGAAATTATAATGATGCATGAAACGTTTGTATTCTTCCGTTCCTAAGCCATCAATAATTTGGTGTTCGCGTAATGGAGCAAGCGTACAAACACTTAAAGCTTGGGTTTGTCCACGAGTAAATAAACCAGAACCATGGACGCGTGGAAGTAAACCAACTTCAGAAGAAAGCGGACGAATTTCGTTTACTTTACGACCATCTGGACGAATTTTATCTTGAGAAATAAGACGACGCATTTCATCTTTTTCAATCATTTCTAAAATATGTGCTACTTCACTAAGAACTTCTGCTTCATTTTCAAGTTCTTTCGCTTTGTAACTTTCTAAAATTTCTTCTTTTACATCCTCAATAGCAGCTTCACGAGCTTTTTTCTCTTCTGTTTTGATTGCTGCTTTCATTTTACCTTCACTTGCTGCTTTTACTTCTGCTTCAAGTTCAGGATCGCTTACAAATAATTCGATTTCGCGTTTTTCTTTTCCAACAGCGTCAATAATTTGTTGTTGGAATTCACAAAGACGTTTAATTTCTTCATGACCAAACATAATCGCTTCAAGCATTGCTTCTTCTGAAACTTCTTTCGCTCCTGCTTCTACCATGTTGATTGCATCATGTGTCCCAGCAACTGTTAAGCTAATATCACTTTTTTCTGCTTGTTCAATAGTTGGGTTGATAACGTATTTGCCATCAATGCGACCAACATCCACACCTGCAATTGGGCCATCAAATGGAATATCAGAAATCACGAGCGCTACAGATGATCCTAACATTGCTGCCATTTCTGGTGAGCAATCTTGGTCTACACTGAATACTGTGGAAGTGATTTGAACTTCATTACGGAAACCTTCTGCAAAAAGTGGACGAATTGGACGGTCAATTAAACGAGCTGTTAATGTTGCACGGTCGCTTGGACGTCCTTCACGTTTTAAGAATCCACCGGGAACTTTACCGACAGAGTACATTTTTTCTTCATAGTTAACTGTTAACGGGAAAAAGTCACCTGGACGTGGTTTTTTTGAACCTACAGCTGCTGTTAAAACAACTGTATCTCCGTAACGAATTAATGCTGCTCCACTTGCTTGCTTTGCTAATTGACCTACTTCGACAGATAATGTTTTACCTGCCCATTCTGTTGAAAATACTTGTTTTTCAGACATGTTTTAATCTCCTTTTATTAGGAAACACAAACCAGAAACTTTACCATGCATAATAATGTTCACGCACACTTTAGAATTTCTAAAGCACACATGAATCCAAAAACCTGTTATAAACAAGCGTTTCTTAACACGTTTTTGGATTCATGCGATAAAGTTTCGCTTCTTAGGCGTGTTTTCCAAAGTTTAATATGCTTAATACTCAAAAAAAAGCGGGAACTTTTGGTATCCCGCTTTCGTCTGGTTTTTATCGACGTAAACCTAAACGTTTGATAAGTTCGCGGTAACGTTGGACATCTTTTTTACGTAGGTAAGTTAATAGGTTACGACGGTGACCTACCATCTTCATTAATCCACGGTAAGAGTGATGATCTTTTTTGTGTACGCGAACGTGTTCATTTAAGCTATTGATTTCAGCAGTTAATACAGCGATTTGTACTTCTGGTGAACCAGTATCTGTATCATGGACACGGTACTCTGCAATAATTTCATTTTTGCGTTCTTGAGTTAAAGCCATTTCTTTCCACCTCCTTCTAAAATATCCCCAATTACTGAGCCTAGCGTCGGTGAGTCGCAAAAAGCCAAGTAATGGTTCTGTTCGTACAGATTTAAAGATACACTATTTAGCCTCCAAAAGCAAGCA
This sequence comes from Listeria ivanovii subsp. ivanovii, assembly GCF_900187025.1. GTDB lineage: Bacteria > Bacillota > Bacilli > Lactobacillales > Listeriaceae > Listeria > Listeria ivanovii. The sequence goes on along the minus strand of NZ_LT906478.1, from coordinate 1,329,429 downwards.
GAAATAGTAGTTTAATCATCTAAATCAGCAAAAAAAGCTCTTGTATCTTGCTCGTCTTTTTCTAATTGGGCAATCAGACCTTCTACACCATTAAATTTAAGCTCAGGACGGAAAAATTGATACCATTCTATTTCTGCTTCTTCGCCGTAAATTTCGCGGTGGAAATCCAAAATGTAAACTTCAATGGATAACGCTTGATCATCTTTAAAAGTAATATTATAACCAATGCTAGCCATACCGAGATGAGTTTCCCCATTCACACGGAATTTCACTGCGTAGACACCAAGTTTTGGAATCAAATAATCTTCGTTCACTAAGATATTCGCCGTTGGGAAACCTATTGTCCTACCACGCTTATCGCCATGAATAACAGTTCCTTTTGTTGTGTACGGATAGCCTAGTAATTGATTTGCTTCTTCTAGTTCGCCTTCTGTAATTGCACGTCTGATATTGGTAGAGCTTATTTTGTCGCTAGCGGCTGTTTGCTTATCAACAATCGTAACTTCAAAACGACCGTTTGCATAGCTTTCTAGGTTGGTCATTTTCCCTTCGCCTTTTTTGCCGTAAGAATAGTCGAAACCAGCTACTACGTGTTTTACATTCAAGGCAACTAAGTATTTATCCACAAAAGCTTGCGGGGATAGTTCGGAAAATTGAGTTGTAAAGCGAACTACATACATAATATCTACACCAAGTTCAGCCATTTTTTCAGCTTTGTCTTCAAGCGGCGTTAGATATTTTACTTGTTTTCGAATGTTACTTAAAACAACAGAAGGATGGGGATCAAAAGTTAAAACTGCAGTTTGAAGGCCTTTTTGTTCCGCAATCTGTTTCGCTTGTTTAATGACCGCCTGATGTCCTAAATGAACACCATCGAAGAAGCCAAGTGCCATTACTTTTTTTACGTCAGTCCATTCGTCCGTTGTAATCGGATGATGTAAGTATATCGTCTTCATTTTTTGCCACTTCTCCTCTAAATTCGAATTCCTCTAACATCATAATATAAGAAAGTTGCGACCGCAATTACTATGCTTGCTGTAACTCAATGACTTTTTCTGGTTTCCAAAGGTCTTTTTTCTCTGGATGCGGTTTATAAATTGCGGTTAATTTATCTTCAAAAATAAGCGCTGCACGAGGTTCATCTTGCAGGCTACTAAATAAAGAAACTGGTAATAAGCCCCCATTTAGAACTTTCGCATGTATTTCTTCATCAATAACTAATTTCTCCATTGATTCAATCCCTTTTTCAAGTGGGTATAAAAACTCGCTATTATTCGCTTGCATCATTTCATCAATTTCCGCTAGAGTTAGGCAATCTTCTTTTTTGAAAAAACCACTACGGGTACGTTCTAGTTTGGACATATGGGCTGGATAACCTAACAATTCGCCAATCATTACCGAGAGCGTTCTAATATAAGTTCCTTTTCCACATGAAATCTCTAAGCGGAAAGTCGGGTTCGTTTCAGTTAGCGCCATATCACCATCTAAGCGGATTAATGAATAAATATCCACTTGTCTGGATGGCCTTTCTACCTCTATTCCAGCTCTTGCATATTCATACAATTTCTTGCCATTGACTTTTACAGCTGAAAACATTGGTGGAATTTGGGTGATTTTCCCCGTCAGTTTAGTAAGTGCAGCTTGAAGTTCTTCTGCTGAAATTTCTTCAATCTCTTTTGTCATGACAGTCTCGCCAGTCGCATCTTCTGTTGTAGTTGATTTGCCAAGTGTTATTTCTGCTACATATACTTTGCCCTCATCAGTTACATATTCAGCAAGTTTTGTGGCACGTCCGATACAAATCGGGAGTACGCCTTCTACTTCTGGATCGAGCGTACCTGTATGTCCGACTTTTTTTGTATGTAAAATTTTTCTTAATTTAAAAACGCAATCATGACTTGTCATCCCGCGTTCTTTCCACAGTGGGATAATGCCGTTCATTAAGCTCCTCCTTCTAAGAAAAAAAGCTTAAGACAATGACCCACTTACATCCCGTATGAATGAGAAGATAAAGGGATTGCCTTAAACTGTTATTTATTATTGATCGTTATTTAAGTCACGAAGTAATTCATCGATTCGATTTCCGTAAGCGATGGAATTATCTATTTCAAAAGACATTTCAGGAACTTTACGAAGTCGAATACGGCGACCGATTTCAGAGCGGATGAAGCCATGCGCTTTCGCAAGTGCGAGTAACGTATTTTCTTTTTCCTTATCGGTACCAAGAATGGAGATGAAAACCTTTGCCTCTTGTAAATCACCAGTAACATCAACTCCAGTTACAGTTACAAAACCTAAGCGTGGGTCTTTGATTTTACGATTCAAAATATCGCCCAATTCTTTTTTCATTTGCTCACTAACACGATTAGCTCTTACGTTCAAGTGTATTCACCTCTTTTATAACTTCTCCATTACTGTTTCTGCCCGTTCCCACTCAGGAAAAGAGTCGAGAAAAGCAAGTACTTCTCTCGTTTCTTTTTCTGCTTGGATGTGAGAGGAAGACACAACAGCAAAGCTTATTTCGGTTCGCTGCCATAAATCTTGAAAATCGGTTTCGGCAATGGAGACATTGAATTTTTGTTTTGCTCTAGTTAAAATTCGTTTCAGGATAGCGCGTTTTTCTTTGAGGTTTTGTGGTTCCTGCATGAAAAATTCACTAACAACTGATTGAATCATTTTCTTTCAATTTCTTCCATAACGTATGCTTCGATAACGTCATCTTCTTTGATATCATTAAAGTTTTGAACGGTAATACCACATTCATAGCCTTTTGCTACTTCTTTAGCATCATCTTTAAAGCGTTTAAGGGTAGCAATTTCGCCTTCGAAAACAACAATTCCATCACGAATAATACGAACGCCACTATCACGCGTAATTTTACCATCTGTTACGAAACATCCGGCAATTGTACCAACTTTAGAAACATTGATTGTTTGGCGAACTTGTGCTTGACCGATAATTTTTTCTTGGAATTCTGGATCAAGCATCCCTTTCATTGCGGCTTCAATTTCATCAATTGCTTTGTAGATAACGCGGTGCAGACGAATATCTACACTTTCGTTTTCTGCTGCTTCACGAGCTTGAGTGGTTGGACGAACGTTGAATCCAATCACAATAGCGTTAGAAGCTGCTGCTAAAGTAATATCTGATTCATTGATTGCACCAACTGCAGTATGAATGATTTTTACGTTAACTCCTTCTACATCAATTTTACGAAGGGAAGCAGCAAGGGCCTCTACAGAACCTTGTACGTCTGCTTTGATAATAACGTTAACTTCTTTCATTTCGCCAGCTTTCATATGTTCAAATAAGTTATCTAAGCTTACGCGGTTAGTAGCAGAACGTTGCGCTACTAATGCACGACTAGCACGAGTTTCCCCAATATTTCTAGCCGTTTTTTCATCTTCAAACACAACGAAACGATCGCCTGCTTGTGGCACATCATTTAAACCAGTAATTTCAACCGGTGTGCTTGGTCCGACTTTTTTCACACGACGGCCTAAATCATTGACCATAGCACGGACACGCCCAAATGTATTACCAACAACAATTGGATCACCAATGTTTAGTGTTCCATCTTGTACTAGTAAAGTTGCAACTGGACCACGGCCTTTATCAAGTTCTGCCTCAATAACAGAACCAATAGCTCGACGATCAGGATTTGCTTTTAATTCTTCTACTTCAGATACAAGTAAAATCATATCTAACAAGTTTTCAAGTCCTTCACCGAATTTAGCTGAGATTGGTGCGAAAATGGTATCGCCACCCCAAGCTTCTGGAACTAACTCATACTCTGTTAATTCTTGCATAACACGGTCTGGATTCGCTTGTGGTTTATCAATTTTATTTACAGCAACAATAATCGGCATACCAGCTGCTTTAGCGTGGTTAATAGCTTCAATTGTTTGTGGCATTACTCCATCATCTGCTGCAACAACTAAAATCGTAATATCTGTGATTTGAGCACCACGAGCACGCATTGCTGTAAAAGCAGCATGTCCTGGAGTATCAAGGAAAGTAATTTTTTTGTCATGAATTTCTAATTGGTAGGCACCAATATGTTGGGTAATCCCGCCTGCTTCTCCAAGCGTCACTTTTGTATTACGAAGAGAGTCTAGTAAAGTTGTTTTACCATGGTCAACGTGCCCCATGATCGTAACAACTGGCGGACGTTCGACAAGTTTTGCTTCGTCGACTGCTTCATTTAATTCATTTTCGAAGTAAACATCTAAGTCTGTAATATCGACTTTGATTTCTTCTTCTACAGCTACACCATAGTCCGAACAAATAAGTTCAATCGCATCTTTATCTAATGATTGGTTGATTGTTGCTACAACACCAAGCATAAATAATTTTTTGATTAGTTCAGATGGTTCTCTGTATAATTTTTTTGCAAGTTCTGCTACTGTCAAAGATTCGCTGAAAACAATTTTTTCAGGAAGTTCTTTTGGTTTTGGCGGAGTCGGTGGAACTGTACTGTGATTTAATTTACCTTTTTTCTTAGTGTTACGTCCTTTGTTGTTGAAGTTTCCTCCACGGTTCGGACGATTGTTTCCGCCTGGACGGTTGGAATTGCCGCCGCCTGGGCGATTGCTATTATTGTTATTGCGTTTTGGTCCACCAGTTTGTTGGTTGCCAGTTGTTTGTGTTTGATTCGTTGTGTTTGCTGGTTTAGTTGACGCTGGTTTTGCACCTTGGCTTTTGTTAGTAGTTGCAGGTTTTGTATTTTGGCCTGCAGGTTTATTTGGTTTACTCGATTTTTCATTACTATTTGTCATATTTAGTTTGTTTGGCCCCTTACTATTTCCATTTTCGTTGCTAGTCGTTTCTTTCTTAGGTGCTTCGGCTTTTTTATTTGTGCCATCAACGGCTTTGTCTAACTGTCTTAAAGCATTTTCATTAATAGTGGACATATGGTTAGCCACTTCAATCCCTAAATCTTTAAGTGCCTCGATAACTTTTTTGCTGGATACTTGATGTTCTTTTGCATATTCATATACACGAACTTTACTCATGTCGTACACCTCCGTATAAGATTCAACCGAGTAATTCTGCTAATTTAACAGCAAATCCTTTATCAAGTATGGCAATTATTGCACGTGTGTCTTTGCCGATTGCACCCCCAATCATTTCCCGGGTACCGGCCTGTTTCACGACAACATGGTAATATTCGCACTTGTTGCGGATTGTTTTCTCGGTTTTTTCGGATATATCTTCTGAAATGAGAACCATTTTTGCTTTCCCATTTCTAACTGCTTTTAATACTAATTCTTCGCCAGTTGTAATTTTCCGCGCTCGATTTGCAAGGCCTAATAAGGAAAGTGCTTTTTTATCCATTAGTAGATTCCTCGAGAGACTTCACATAAGCGATTAGTTCGTCGTAAAAGGCCTCTTGTTCTGGCGTTTTTAGTTGATGAAAGATAGCATTTTTCTTTTTTGCTTTTTCGCACGCTTCTACATTTTTAACGATGTAAAAACCACGTCCAGGTGCTTTTCCTGTAGGATCTATCGTAAGCGCTCCGTCTTTCGAATACGCAATACGAAGAAGTTCGCCTTTTGGCAAGCGTTCGCCGGTAATAATACATTTTCGAAGGGGGATTTTTTTATTACGCATGATAATTCTCCTTTTTAATCTTCATCTTCTGTCAAAGTTTCGCTTTCTGCTTCTTCTACTGGAGTCACGTCTTCGTTATTACGAGGATAGATTCCTAGCTCAGTTGCAACAGTTTCGCTCTTGATGTCGATTTTCCAACCAGTTAATTTCGCTGCTAAACGGGCATTTTGACCACGTTTACCGATTGCTAAAGATAATTGGTAATCTGGCACGATAACAGTAGTTGCTTGGTCAGCTTCGTTTACAATAACATCTAACACTTTAGAAGGGCTAAGTGCATTGGCAACAAAGGTGAAAGGATCCTCTGACCATTCAACGATATCGATTTTTTCGCCCTTTAATTCGTTAACGATTGTTTGAACACGTGCGCCTTTTGGTCCGACACATGCGCCAACTGGATCAACTTCTTCATTCGCAGTGTAAACAGAGATTTTAGACCGGTCTCCAGCTTCACGTGCAACTGATTTGATTTCTACGACACCATCATAAATTTCTGGAACTTCCATTTCGAAAAGACGTTTTAAAAGACCTGGGTGTGTACGAGATACAAAGATTTGTGGCCCTTTGGTTGTTTTTTCTACTTTAGTTAAATAAACTTTGATACGATCATGTGCGTGGTATGTTTCATTTGGCATCTGCTCATTTTGTGACAAAATAGCTTCGATTTTACCCAGATTTACATAGATAAAACGAGAATCTTGACGTTCTACGATACCTGTCATAATATCATCTTCACGGTCGATAAACTCATCGTAAATGATACCACGTTCAGCTTCACGAACACGTTGCGTAACAACTTGTTTCGCTGTTTGTGCGGCAATTCGTCCGAAATCTTTTGGCGTTACTTCCAGCTCCACTACATCGCCAGGTTTGTAAACTGGGTTGATCTTGTGTGCTTCTTCCATTGAAATTTCAAGACGAGAATCAAATACTTGTTCTACGGCTTCTTTTCTTGCTAAAACTCGGATAGAGCCGTTTTCCATATTCAAATCTACTCGTACGTTTTGGGCATCTTTAAAGTTTCTTTTGTATGCAGATGTGAGAGCAGCTTCAATTGCTTCCACTAGTACCTCTCTTGAAATACCTTTATCATGTTCTAACACATGAAGAGCATCTAATAATTCTGTGCTCATTTTTGATTCAACTCCTTATTCACTTTTTAAAATTGAATTGCTAATCTTGCTTTTGCTACTTTGTCTTTCGGAATTTCACAAGTGATTTTGCGTGTTTTGTCCGTGATTGTAATGACTAGCATTTCTCCGTCAAAACTTTCTAGTGTTCCTTCCCACATCTTGCGACCATCAATTGGTTCATAAGAAGTAACATGGACGTATTTTGATACCGCGTTTACAAAATCTTGTTCTTTTTTTAGCGGTCGTTCAGCCCCAGGTGATGAAACTTCTAAAAAATAATTTTGGGTAATTGGGTCAGATTCATCCATTTTTTCACTGACTTTTTCGCTGACAGCTGCGCATTCGTCAATATCTACGCCACCGTCTTTGTCAATAAAAATTCGCAAAAACCAGTTTGGGCCTTCCTTTTCAAAGGCAATGTCTACGAGCTCCAAATGAAGTTCGTCCGTAATCGGAGCAACTATTGCTTCTACTTGATCTAGTACTTTACTCATTTCAGCCTCCTTAAGAGATACGCTTTTCCAGCTAATTCGTCTCCTACTTCTGCCACAGGTGACTCTTTGGCAGATTTGCAAAACGAAAGCGTGGGCATTGGCCCACGCTTGGCTGAGTTATCGTAGTATTTCTTAAATAAGTTTATCACAAATTGTGACTACAAGCAAGTTTTGCCCTTTTTTAGAAGAGTGACAGTTGGTTTTGATCGGGTAATCCTTCTAAGCATCCTTGGTCATCCATGTATTGAATAATTGTTTTAGACACTTTTCCTCGTTGCTGTAAGTCTTCTTTGGACAAAAATTCACCATTTTCACGAGCTGCTACAATTTGTTTCGCTACGTTGGTTCCAAGACTTGGAATCGCATTAAATGGTGGAATAAGTGAGTCCCCATCAATAATAAATTCATCAGCGGAAGACTTATACAAATCTACTTTTTGGAAATGGAAACCGCGAGCAAGCATTTCATTCGCAATTTCTAGAACGGTTAATAGATTCTTTTCTTTCGTAGAAGCTTCCATTCCTTTATCGTTCACTTCTTTCATCGTTGCTTTTACTGCTTCCTTTCCATTTACCATCGAAGTCAAATCAAAATCATCTGCACGAACAGTGAAATAAGTAGCATAGAAGTAGAGCGGATAATGCACTTTAAAGTAAGCGATTCGGACTGCCATGAGAACATACGCTGCTGCATGGGCTTTCGGGAACATGTACTTAATTTTTTTACAGGATTCAATGTACCAAAGCGGGACATTGTTTGCCATCATCGCTTCTTCCATTTCCTCTGTTAACCCTTTCCCTTTCCGAACGGATTCCATAATTTTAAAGGCTAAAGAGCTTTCTAGACCTTGATAAATCAGGAAAACCATAATATCATCACGACAACCAATTACATCTGGAAGCTCACATGTTTTATTTTTAATCAGTTCTTCAGCATTACCAAGCCAAACGTCTGTACCATGAGACAAACCAGAAATCTGAACTAACTCGGAAAAAGTAGTTGGTTTGGTTTGTTCAAGCATTTGCCGTACGAAACGTGTTCCAAACTCAGGAATACCAAGTGTCCCTGTTTTAGAATCAATATCTGCTGGTTTTACACCAAGTGATTCAGTGGAACCAAATAATTTCATCACGTCGGGATCATCGGTTGGAATTGTTTTTGGGTCGATACCACTTAAATCCTGTAACATCCGGATAGCTGTCGGATCATCGTGTCCAAGTATATCAAGTTTAAGCACATTATCATGGATGGAGTGAAAATCAAAATGAGTTGTTTTCCACTCTGAATCGGTCGCATCCGCCGGAAATTGTACAGGTGTGAAATCGTATACGTCCATATAATTCGGAATAACAATAATTCCTCCTGGATGTTGCCCAGTTGTCCGCTTAACGCCAGTACAACCAGCTACAAGACGATCAATTTCCGCCCCACGAATCGTCATATTCATATCTCTTTCATAATTACGAACATAACCAAATGCGGTTTTTTCCGCTACTGTACCAATTGTTCCAGCGCGAAAAACATAATCTTCTCCAAATATTTCTTTTGTATAAGCGTGGGCAACTGGTTGGTAATCACCTGAAAAGTTTAAATCAATATCGGGTACTTTATCTCCTTTAAATCCTAAGAATGTTTCAAAGGGAATATCTTGCCCTTCTTTTTGATAGGCTGTTCCGCAATGAGGACAGTCTTTATCTGGTAAGTCAAAACCAGAACCAATTGAACCATCGTCAAAGAACTCCGAGTCTTGACAATTTGGACAGAGATAATGTGGTGGAAGTGGATTTACTTCCGTTATTTCTGTCATTGTGGCAACAAAGGAAGAACCAACCGATCCACGTGATCCAACTAGATAACCATCAACAAGCGATTTTTTAACTAGTTTATGCGAGATTAAGTAAATAACCGCAAATCCATGGCCGATAATACTTTTCAATTCTTTTTCAAGTCTCGCTTCGACAATTTCTGGTAATTTTTCACCGTATAATTGGTGTGCCATATTGTAGCTCATATTACGAACTTCATCTTCTGCACCTTCAATTTTTGGTGTATAAAGTTCATCTTTAATCGGTTTTAGCTCTTCCATCCAGTCGACTACTAAATTAGAGTTGGTGACAACCACTTCTTTTGCTTTCTCTTCTCCAAGAAAAGCAAACTCTTTTAGCATTTCATCAGTAGAACGGAAATGAACATCCGGCAGTTCAGCACGATTCAGCGGGTTAGCGCCACCTTGGGAATGAATCAAAATTTTACGATAAATTTTGTCCACTGGGTCTTTGTAATGTACATTCCCTGTCGCCACTACTGGTTTCCCGGTTTTTTCACCAACACGAACGATATTTTTCAAAATTTCTTCTAATGCTTTCTCATCCCGAACAAGTTCTCGCTCAATTAATGGCGCATAAACTGGTTTCGGTTGAATTTCAATAAAGTCATAAAACTCTGCAACTTTTTCGGCAGCCTGCATCCCTTTTTGCATCATTGCTTCAAACAATTCCCCTTGGCTACAAGCTGTTCCAATAATCAAACCTTCGCGAAGTTTTTTCAGTTGAGAACGTGGGATACGTGGAACACGATAAAAATAGTTAATATTAGACATCGTAATTAATTTAAATAGATTTTTTAAACCAACAGCTGTTTGAGCATAGATAGTAGCATGGAAAGGTCTAGCGCGTTTATATGCATCGCCTTCTCCCATATAATCATTTAACGAATCATGGTATTCGATGTCGTGCATTTCTTTGGCATCTTTAATTAATTTCCAAGCTAAATATGCTGTAGCTTCGGCATCAAAAACAGCACGGTGATGTTGTTCTAATATAATATTGAACTTTTTCGTTAACGTATTTAAACGGTGATTTTTAAAGTGTGGGTAAAGGAAACGAGCTAGCTCCAGTGTATCTACTACCGCATTTTTCGCTTTTGGAATTCCTACTTTTTCATAAGCGGTATTGATAAATCCCATATCAAAAGAGGCATTGTGGGCCACTAAAATATCGTCGGCGCTCCATTCCTTGAATCGTTGAAGCACAACCTCAATCGGATCAGAACCTTTCACCATGTCATCCGTAATTCCTGTTAAATTAATCGTCGTTGCAGAAAGTGGATGTCCAGGATCAATGAATGCTTCAAATTTATCAATGATTTCACCGTTTTTCATTTTTACTCCAGCTAATTCGATAATCGTATCATAAACAGCCGATAGCCCTGTTGTTTCCACATCAAATACACAATAAGTGGCATCTTTCAGGAGAATATGTTGGTCATTATATGCGATTGGCACCCCATCATCAATCAAATTCGCTTCGATACCAAAAATAACTTTTAATCCATATTTTTGCCCAGCCCCATATGCTTCCGGGAAAGATTGTGCTACAGAGTGATCCGTAATCGCAATTGCTTTATGCCCCCAATCCGCAGCTTGTTTGAAGAGTGAATCAACGGAAGATGTCGCATCCATTTGGCTCATTGGTGAATGTAGATGAAGTTCTGCACGTTTCTCTTCCGCTTTATCAAGACGCTTCACTCCAGCGATTTCATTTATATCTTGCGCCATCATGATCAAGTCCCGAACAAAAGTATCATTTTGAACACTACCGCGAACTTTCACCCACATGCCTTTTTTCAAATTTTGAAACATTGCTGCATCTTCATTATCACGAGAAAACATTTTAATAATCATCGAGCTAGTGTAATCGGTAATTTTAAATTGTAAAAGACTACGACCACTGCGGAGCTCTCTAATTTCCGTTGCAAAAATCAAACCTTGAACAGTTATGCGTCGTTCTTCATCGTAAACATCTCCGAGGCGCTTGATTTCCTCATCATCTTTAATTTTGTAGCCAATTTGGAATGGACCTGAAAGTGGTGCTGCAGAGGCACTTCCATTTTGTGCCTCTACTTGACGTTTTTGCATTACTTGAACTGCCTCGGCTGCTTTTTTCTGATCTTCTTCTATTTTAGCTTGTGCAAATGCTTTATATTCTTCTGTTTCAGATTGGTCTAAAATATGTGTTTTCAGTGCCAAACGTGGAAACCCGGCACTTCCATAACTTTCGATAATTTTTGCTTGGAATCTTTGTTGAATAGTTGTTTCTTCCATGTCGTTATGCACGGCAATCTCAATAAAATGTGGTTCCTTAAATGTCGGCTTTTGTTCTAAGAGTAATTTGCCAATCATTGGAGATTGTTTGCTAATTGGCTCTACAATTAAATTCCAATAGTCTTGAATGAGTGTTTCGTTAATGGTTTGGTTTTCAGGGACTATTTGCATTTCTGTTGTGGCGATTTCACTAAAAGCCCTTTTCATTCCAACATCCATCATATGAAAAAGTGCCGCTGGAAAAATTTGTGGGACATGCAAATGAAATTGCCATGTCTTATTTTTTTTATCAGCTACTAGTTTTTCTATTTTAGCTTCTTTTGTAAACTCTTCATAAGTAACTACATCTTCCAAGCCAATTTGTGTCATTAGCAGCTGAAATCGCTCTTGTTTTTCTTCCTCTTTAGCAGTCATTCCGAATAACACCCCTTTATCCAAATTTATAAAAGCCAGATGTCCCTCATCACCCGTTTATCAAACGAGCAAAAGTTTCATCTGGCAAAGTGTCACATGTTATTATTTATCTCCAAAAAGAATGGGCAATGTATTTAGAAGTTCTTCTTGACGAACTTCAATCATCTCACCAGTTTTTCTGATTTTCACTTCTACGATACCTTCAGCTGCTTTTTTACCAACTGTAATACGAAGTGGTAAGCCAATTAAATCAGCATCCGCAAATTTGACACCTGCACGTTCGCCGCGATCATCAATTAAGACGCTATAGCCAGCTTGTTGTAATGACGCATAAAGTGTTTCGGCAAATGCAACTTGCTCTTCACTCTTCATATTAACAGGAATCAAATGTAAATCAAATGGGCTGATTTTCTTATCCCACACCAAACCGTTTTCATCATTTGATTGTTCAGCAATTGCGGATAAAATACGAGAAACACCAATTCCATAACATCCCATAATAATAGGTTGAGCTCGACCATTTTCATCTAAAATAGTTGCATTCATTGCTTGGCTATATTTAGTCCCTAACTTAAAGATATGCCCAACTTCAATACCTTCAGCAAATTTGATAACACCTTGACCATCAGGAGATAAGTCACCTACTTGAATCATGCGTAGATCAAAATAGCTAGTGACTTCAAAATCACGAGTTGGATTTACGTTTACATAATGGAAGCCATCTTCATTTGCTCCCGCTACTGCATTAACCATATCTTTAACCGCATTGTCAGCAAAAATACGAACATTTTCAGGAACACCAATTGGACCAAGCGAACCAAAATTAGCACCTAGTAATTCAACTGCCATAGCTGGGTCGACAAGTTCAACGTTTGTAGCATCTAAAGCATTTTTGATTTTAATATCATTGACTTCATGATCGCCACGTACAAGGACCATGATTACTTCTTCATCCACTTGATAAAGCATTGATTTCATTGTCTTTTCAATTGGAACTTCTAAAAATGTCACAATATCAGCAATCGTTTTTTGATTTGGTGTTGTTACTTTTTCTAGCTCTTTTTCTAGCTCATGTGATTTTTTCTCCATATGTAATACTGGAGCCATTTCGACATTCGCTGCATAATCAGAAGCATCACTGTAAGCAATGGTATCTTCACCAATCTCAGATAATGCCATAAATTCTTTTGTTTCTTTTCCGCCAATAGAACCAGAATCAGCAATAACAGAACGGAACTCTAAACCGCATCGGGAGAAAATATTGGCGTACGCTTGGTGCATTAAGTCATACACTTCGTCCAAACTTTCATTCGTTGCATGGAACGAGTAGGCATCTTTCATAATGAATTCGCGACCACGTAATAAACCAAAGCGCGGACGTTTTTCATCGCGGAATTTCGTTTGAATTTGGTATAAAGTGAGCGGTAAACGTTTATATGATTTTATTTCATCACGTAATAGTGCAGTTATAACTTCCTCATGAGTTGGTCCAAGCGCAAAATCACGAGAAGCTCGGTCTTTTAAACGCATAAGTTCTGGACCATAATCGTTCCAGCGACCAGATTCTTGCCAAAGCTCTGCTGGTTGAAGTGCAGGCATTAGTAATTCTGCCGCTCCAACTGCTTCTAATTCTTCACGAATGATCGCTTCAATTTTTCGTAATGTTAAAGTGGCAAGTGGTAAATAGCTATAAATGCCACTTGCTGTTTGTCTTATAAAACCAGCGCGAAGAAGTAGTTGGTGACTCTTTACTTCTGCATCCGCTGGGACTTCTTTTAATGTTGGTATAAATGTCATCGTTTGACGCATTTAAAACACCCCTTTTTCCCTTTTTATTTATGTTTTAGAAAAACGCTCGTTGAATATCGTTCCAAGTCACAAGAATCATCAGAACCATCAAAAGAGCAAATCCAGCAAAGTGGATAATTCCCTCTTTTTTGGGATCAATTGGTTTGCCGCGTACGAGCTCATAAAGGAAGAACATCAGGCGTCCACCATCTAGAGCAGGTAATGGCAGTAAATTAACAATTCCTAAGTTAATGCTTAATACTGCTGTCCAGTTTAGCACCGTCATAAAGCCGTATTGAACCACTTGTTGCGTGCTTGTATAAATGCCAACTGGTCCATTAAGCATATCTAATGAAAATCCGCCAGTAAACATATTACCAAGAATCGTAAATATTTGGACAATCCAATTCCAAGTTTGTGTAAATCCATTTGTTATTTTGGCAGTGAAAGAGCTATCCATCGGTGTTTCTACACCAATTTTACCAACATCCTTGCCATTTTCTTTTTGTGTTTCAGGTTTTACATCGATATCTTGTGTTTTACCATCACGTTCCACTTTGAAATCTAGTGTTTTTCCCGGGTTTTCGGAAACGTTTTGCACAATATCTGCCCAAGAATTAGTTGCTTTCCCATTAATAGAAAGGATTTCATCTCCTTTTTCAAGACCAGCCGCCGCTGCTGCCCCATTAGGAAGAACATTTCCAAGCGTATTATCCGTACTCGGAACCCCCCCTTGAACAAATGCAAGGGCTGTGAAAATTAAAATAGCGAGAATGAAGTTAAATAAAGGCCCAGCAAAAATAGTCATTGCACGGTTCCCTAGTGATTTCGCATTAAATGAACGATCATACGGAGTTATCATCGTTTCGATTTTCCCATCAATGACAAGTGCATCCCGCTCTACTTGATAACGCACTTTTTTCGTATCATCATAATCTTCATAGCCTTCAATGAAAAGTTCTTTCTCTAAATCACAAGCAGACACTTCAATCGGCTGTGCATTCACATATTGATCTTTCCCATTGACGATAATCTTTTTAACTGTTTCTTCTGGTGTAAGCTCTAAACCTACTCGGTAACCAGGTTTTAGTTCGATTTTTTCGCCATCTTCACCAGCCATCCGTACGTATCCACCAATTGGTAATAAGCGAATGGTATACTGTGTTTCCTTTTTTCGATAAGCGAAAATCTTCGGACCAAACCCGATTGAAAAATCTTTCACCATAATTCCAGCGCGTTTCGCAAATAGGAAATGCCCTAGCTCATGGAAAAATACAATCAGTCCGAATACGAAAATAAAAGCAATAATAGTTGTCAAAATAGTTTCACCTCTATAAAAGTGTCTTTACATACGCACGAGTTTCTTTATCTACCTGCAAAATAGTATCCAAATCAGGGTTCGAAATACTACTATGCCGGTTCATTGCATTTTCAACAAGCGCTTCTATATTATAAAAAGCAACTTGACCATTTAAAAATCCAGCTACAGCAATTTCATTTGCTGCGTTTAAAACGGTCGGCATTGTTCCACCTATTTTACCAGCATTATACGCGAGTTTCAATGCCGGAAATCTTTCATAATCCACTTTTTCAAAATGAAGTGCGGAAAAATCTGTTATCTGGAACTCATTTTCAAACGGTATATAGAATCTATCTGGGTAAGTAAGCGCATATTGAATCGGAATTCGCATATCAGGAGTTCCTAGTTGAGCAATGAAACTCCCATCGATGAATTGAACCATCGAGTGTGCGATACTTTCACGTTGGATGACAACCTCAATCTGATCATAGCTCACACCGAATAACCAGTGCGCTTCCATTACCTCTAGTCCTTTATTAAACATCGTCGCAGAATCAATCGTTAATTTGTTTCCCATATTCCAATTAGGATGTTTCAGTGCTTCTTTAACCGTGACTTCACTTAATTGTTCCCGCGATTTATCACGAAAACTCCCACCACTAGCTGTAAGAATAATTTTCTTGATTTTTTCAGGATTTTCTCCGTTTAATGCTTGTAAAATAGCCGAATGCTCACTATCCACTGGCAATAATGAAATATTCTTTTCCCGGGCTGCATTCATTACCAAATGCCCCGCTGTTACTAGTGTTTCTTTATTGGCAATGGCAATAGTTTTTCCTGCTTCAATCGCATCTAAAGTTGGTAATAATCCTACGCTCCCCATGACAGCATTCAATAAGGTGTCGCCATCTGGGTAAGTTGCCACTTCTCTTAGTCCATCCAAACCACTAAAAACTTTGACATCTGGAAATTCGGCTTCAAGCGTCACTTTATCACGTGAGTGCCACACTGCCACCATTTTCGGCTTAAATTCTTGAATAATTGATCGGCCACGTTCTATGTTACGTCCAAAACTCAGAGCAACCACTTGAAATTCAGCAGGATGATCTCGGACAATCGTTAACGTTTGCGTACCAATCGAACCAGTTGCTCCCAGTAAAATAATTTTTTTCATTATCCCATCTCCAATTAAATAATTTGAAGTATATGTAGCAAAGGTAATACGAACAACAAGCTATCAAATCTGTCTAAAATGCCACCATGACCTGGTAGAATCTTCCCAGAATCTTTGACACCATAAAACCGTTTTAAAGCAGATTCAACTAAATCTCCTAGTTGTCCAAAAATAGATAAGAATATAAGTAAAGCTAAAATCACAACTATATTCCCAGGTAGATAGGTGAAATAATAAAATCCTCCACCAACAACTAGCGCGCACATAATTCCACCAATGAAGCCTTCGATTGTTTTATTCGGACTTACATTTGGCGCAAGTTTATGTTTTCCGATTGCTTTTCCAATAAAGTAAGCCCCGGTATCGGTCGACCAAACAATAAATAATGCAAATAACACATACATTAAACCAGCATCACGAGTTAACGCCAAGTAATGGAAGCCGAATCCAGTATAAAAAGCGGCAACCATACTAATCCCCACTTGATCAAAATGGAATTTGTTCCGTGAAAACACCGTATAAGCAAGTAATATTGCCATCAAAATAAAAATAATTTCCATTTCAGTAATATGGATTTTTGCTAAAAAATTCAAATATCTGTCTGGCACGACAACTAACCACATCAGTAATACAGTGACTACTCCATTCACCGAAAAAATCCGTTGCTTTGTCATTATGAGTACTTCATAAAGAGCAATTGTTGCAAGTAATATACTCAATAATTCAAATGGAATTCCCCCAAAAACAACAAATGGAATAAAAAATATCAGCGCAACAACTGCAGTAATAATTCTTGTTTTCAATCTTATTTCCTCCCTAGAGCCCACCAAAACGACGCGACCTGTTTTGATATTCAATAATCGCTTGTAAAAAGTCTTCTTTTGAAAAATCAGGCCAATGTGTATCTGTAAAATAAAATTCGCTATAAGCAAGTTGCCATAGCATAAAATTACTCAGTCTAAGTTCTCCACTTGTTCTTATTAATAAATCTGGATCCCCAAGTCCACTACTCATCAAGTGGTCATTCAACATAGTTTCTGTTAAATCATCAGCTGACTTACCGTCTAAGATTAATTCTTTCACTGCTTCTTTTGCTGCTGTAACAATTTCTGAACGACCACCATAATTCAAGGCAAAATTAAGTGTTAATCCTGTACAATGTGCCGTGTCAGCAATTGCTTTTTCAACTGCACGCATCGTATGGTCGGGTAAATTTTCTCTATACCCCATCACATTAACACGAACGTTTTCTTCTATCAACTCTGGTACAAAAGAGTCAAAAAACTCTACAGGTAGTTTCATCAAAAAGTCCACTTCATCTGTAGGCCGTTTCCAATTTTCAGTTGAAAAAGCATAGAGTGTCAGAACGTCAATACCTATTGCATTTGCGTATCGAGTAACACGTTTTACGACATCCATACCTTCTTTATGCCCAGCAATCCTTGGCAAGAAACGTTTCTTTGCCCATCGTCCATTTCCATCCATAATAATAGCTACATGACGCGGGATTGGCAAATCTTCTGCAAGTTCACTATTTAATATATTTTCATCTTGTCGAAATAGCTTTTTAAACATCATAAATCCTCCAATTGATACACTTCTTAGAGCATGTCTATACCTATAATAACAAAAAAGAATCAATTAATGTACTAAAAATTCCATGTGAACAGATGAGAGTTTCATGAGAGATGGAATTATCCATTAAAAAACATTCCTAACCCAACACATATGGAAAGAATTAGGAATGTCATTTCAACTTAAAAGGATGCTATCTTATTTGTTACTACTAGTAAAAGTATCAATTAAACTTCTAAGATTTCCGCTTCTTTATCTTTCGTGATGCTATCGATGTTTTTGATGCTTTCATCTGTTAGTTTTTGTACATCTTCACCATATGAACGTAAATCATCTTCTGTGATATCGCCATTTTTTTCTAATTTTTTCAAGTCTTCATTTGCTTCACGACGGATATTACGAACTGCTACTTTTGCTTCTTCCGCTTCTTTTTTTACTTCTTTAACAAGCTCTTTACGACGCTCTTCCGTTAATTGTGGAATGGACAAGCGTAAAACAGAACCATCATTATTGGGTGTTAAACCAAGATCTGATTTTAAAATAGCTTTTTCGATTTCGCCTAAAATAGTTTTATCATATGGAGTAATAAGTAACATTCTAGCTTCAGGAACACTGATTGAAGCCATTTGATTGACAGGTGTTGGTGCGCCGTAATAATCAACAGTTAAACGATCTAAAAGTGAGGCATTGGCACGACCAGCGCGAATTGTTCCAAGTTGTCTAGTTAATGCTTGTTCTGCTTTTTCCATTTTTTCTTTTGATTTCGATAATACTTCTTTACTCATTATTTTTTCCCCCTAACAGTAGTTCCGATTTTTTCACCTAAAATAACACGTTTGATATTGTTACCTTGTTCTGTAAACGAGAAAACAATTAATGGAATATCATTGTCCATGCTGAGTGATGAAGCAGTAGTATCCATTACTTCTAAGCCTTCTTTAATAACATCAAGGTAAGATAATTCTTCATATTTTTTCGCATTTTCATCTAGTTTTGGATCAGCATTGTAGACACCATCTACATTGTTTTTCGCCATTAAGATAACATCCGCTTCGATTTCAGCCGCTCTAAGTGCTGCTGCTGTGTCCGTGGAGAAGTATGGGTTACCTGTTCCACCAGCAAATATAACTACGCGACCTTTTTCAAGATGACGAATTGCTTTACGACGAATGTACGGTTCTGCGATTTGGCGCATATCAATCGATGTTTGTACTCGTGTAGCAACTCCAATATTTTCAAGAGAGTCTTGCAAGGATAAAGAATTCATGATAGTTGCAAGCATTCCCATTTGGTCAGCTGCTGCCCGGTCCATTCCCATTTCACTACCAAGTTTACCACGCCAGATATTTCCGCCGCCGACAACAATAGCTACCTCTACTCCTAATTCTACTACTTCTTTGATTTGAGCAGAAATCAAATTGACTACGCTTGGGTTAATTCCAAAGCCATCATTTCCGGCAAGTGCTTCACCGCTTAATTTTAATACAACTCGTTTATAATCTGGGGTATCCATAATAGCCTCCAATTTCATATTCTATTCATAGATAGAAAAAAACTCTATCCACCATTATCTATTCTACTAAAAAGCTAGCTATTACAAAAGTGTTTTCTACTAAAAAATGAAAAAACATTTTAAAAGTAACAAAATCGCCTCTATTTCACAATTTTACGCTTTCCTTTTCAAATTTACTAAGCTAAAATTCATAGAAATTCCTTTTTTGTACCATACAATACTAATTTTTATGATAAAATGGAACCATTAAATAGATAAATTTTGAACTAAAACGACAAAACACACGGGAGATTTGCTTTAAATGGTTAAATGGAACAAAATTCATACATATAGTGAACAGATTGAGCAATGGGATAATCAATCAATTATTGAAATGCCAATGAATAGCGAGTATCAAGGTTATTTTTTCTTACTTCCTAAAAAAATGGTATTTTCTATTTCAGCAAAATTCAGTTATTTTTATTTTCCAAATACCTGGAAATTTCAATTAAAGAAACATACAGAAAAAAAAGTAATTGATGCAGAGGAGATGATGCTCGCCTTCGACAAAGAAAATAAAGAAATCTCGCAGTCTTTTCATACCAAAAAAGTCAATGATACGATCATAAAAGTCCGAACGCATATACCTAAAAAATTGGAAAAAGATGTGATAATTAACAATGACCTTATTAGATAATCAACAATTAGCTTTAGAAAAATTACAACAATATAAAGTTGGTGCCTTATTTATGAAGCCCGGTGCTGGGAAAACCCGAGTTGCCTGCGAATTAATTAAAAATGTGCGACCGGATTATGTTCTTTGGCTCACTCCTTTCCAGACGAAAGATAACCTAGCAAAGGAAATTAGTAAATGGGACTACCAATTCCCTCAAGATATCGTTGGAATTGAGTCTCTTTCTAATTCAGATCAACTTTACCTCACTTGCCGAGATAAACTTAAGAAAGCTAACAATAGTTACATTATTATGGATGAAAGTTTGAAAATAAAAAACAAACACGCCCTTCGAACACAAAGAGCAATCAAACTTTCTCGTTTAGCCAACTATAAACTGATAATGAATGGAACACCTTTAAGTCGGAATATTTTGGACTTATGGTCGCAATTAGAATTTTTATCACCCAAAATATTAAATTTAACTTTTTCACAATTCAAAAAAACATTTTGCGAATATGTCACCATTACTCAATTAACCGAAACAAGTAAGCAATCCATGGATATTATTAAAAAATACCATAATTTAGAGTATCTTTATAAATTAATCACTCCTTTTATCTTTTCTTCATCCGTAGATTTAAAAATTGATTGGCATTATATTCGTCATGGTTATTCAATTGATGAAGATCTTTTAAAGAAATATTATGAGCTAAAAGAGGATTATCTCCAAAAAGCAGCTGCTTATACGATTAATATAAACTTTCTGGAAATGTCCCAAGTCATGCAACATTGTTATTGTCTTTCTTCAGAAAAATTCACCATCACGGAATCTTTAGTCAGCGGCAAAGAAGATACAACCATTATTTTTTGCAAATACAAACGATCCGAAGAAGCTCTCCTAAAAGTATTTCCAAATGTAAAAGTAACCACTTTTGCAAAATCTTCTTACGGATTTAATCTACAAGCCTATAACCAAATTATTTATTTTGATAAAACTTTTGACTACTCGCAGCGTGACCAATCCGAACGGCGAATTTATCGAACGGGACAAGTAAATGATTGCTATTATCATGACTTAAGTGGCAATGTCGGACTTGATCATATTATTGACAGCAATATATCTAAAAAAACTAATTTATTACAAGAAATAAAAAAAGAACTTTCGCAAAAAAACTCTTTTGAGGTGATTATGAATGCATTCTAAAACAGTTCTTGAAGCTTCCCAAGAAAGATTAGAGGTGATATTTTCTGAATTCGATAATATTATCGTCTCTTTTTCAGGTGGAAAAGATAGTGCCGTCATGCTCCAACTAGTCATTGATTATATGCGAAAACACCAAATTCGCAAAAAAATATATGTTTATCATTTGGATTATGAAGGACAATATACTGCAACAACAGAATTTGTAACAAAAACATTAAACAATAACTTAGACCTAATTGAGCCAGTTTGGTGCTGTCTTCCTATCGCTGCACAATCAGCTGTTTCGATGTTTACCGATCACTGGATACCTTGGGAAAAATCCAATAAAGATATTTGGGTAAGGGATATGCCTAACTTCCCTTTTGTCATTAATGAAGATAATGCTTCTTTCGACTTCGATTTCCACGGGATTTGGGATTATGAATTTAATCGAAAAATCATTCATTGGTTACATAAAAAAACTGGCGCAAAAAAAACCATTGTCTTAATTGGAATTCGACAACAAGAATCACTAAATCGTTATAATGCCATCCATAAAAAAGAACGGATGTATCAAACATACAATTGGACAACAGAAATTGCGAATAATATTTATAACGGCTACCCTATTCATGATTGGTTAGTGGATGATATTTGGGTTGCTAATGCAAAATTCACTTGGAATTATAACAAAATTTACGATTTATTCTTCCACGCTGGATTAACTATTAACGATATGCGTGTCGCTAGTCCATTTAACGATTCCGCCACTGAAAGCCTTAAATTATATCGCGTGATTGAACCAGATCTTTGGTCCAAGCTTGTTGGCAGAGTGAATGGAGCCAATTTTACTGCAATTTATGGAGGCACTTCAGCGATGGCTTGGAAAGAAATTAAATTACCGAAAAATCATACTTGGAAGTCCTATTTAGAATTCTTACTTACGACTTTGCCAAGCTACACTAGAGAGCGTTACTTAAAAAAATTTAAAACAAGTATCAACTATTGGACCGAATCGGGCGGTGCTCTAAAAGTTGAAATAGTAGAAGAATTAAGAAGCTTAAATGTACAAGCAGACTTCCTTGGCGCTCCAAAGAATAACCGAACGTATACAAATAAAATGGAAGTTGTTCGCTTCAAAGAATATCCAGATGACCTAAAAATCAAAGAATTTTCAAGCGTCCCTACATATAAACGGATGTGTATCGCCATTTTGAAAAATGATTATTCTTGCAAATATATGGGATTCGGTCAAACAAAACTGGAACTTGAAAAGCGAAAGAAAGCACTAGAAAAATATAATAATATCCTATGAGGTGATATAATGAACTACAAAAGTCCTGTTTATAACGTTATCCCTGTCCACTACTCCAAACTTCAAGCAAATAATTACAACCCGAACACGGTTCCCGCAACTGAATTAAAATTACTAGAAAAATCCATTTGGGAAGATGGATTCACACAACCAATCGTCTGTTATCCTTTAGAAGATTTTGGCAACTATGAAATAATCGATGGCTTTCATCGGTTTACAATCATACAAACATCTAAACGCATTCGAGAAAGAGAAAACGAGATGGTTCCAGTTGTTATTCTAGAAAAAAATGCCGTCAACCGGATTGCCTCTACTATCCGGCATAACCGAGCTCGCGGATTTCATAATGTAGAGTTAATGTCGAATATTGTAGGCGAATTAGCGGATAGCGGTATGTCTGATAACTGGATTATGAAAAATATCGGTATGGATGCTAATGAAATCTTACGCTTAAAACAAGTGAGTGGACTCGCTCACCTCTTCTTAGATAAAGAATTTAGTCAAGTATCTGATTAACTTTAGGGAGAAGGATTAAAATGAAAGAAAATAAATATGATAATCAACATTTCTTTGAACAATACAGCCAAATGCCCCGTTCCAAAGAAGGACTAAAAGCTGCTGGCGAATGGCATGAATTTAAAAAGTTGCTTCCGGACTTCAACCAAAAACAGTTCTTGATTTAGGTTGTGGGTTCGGTTGGCACTGTATATACGCTGCCGAACAGGGTGCAAAAAAAGTGGTAGGCGTAGATTTATCTGAACGAATGCTAAGAAAAGCACAACAAAAAACAACTTCAGCTGTTATTAGTTATCAACAAAAAGCTATTGAAGATATTGAGTTAGAACCTGAAAGTTACGAGGTTGTTTTAAGTTCCCTTGCACTTCACTATGTAGCTGATTTTAATACCGTTTGCCAAAAAGTACACACAAATTTAAAACAAAATGGTGAATTCATTTTTTCTGTGGAGCATCCTGTGTTTACCGCTGAAGGCACGCAAGCTTGGATCACAGACGAACAAGGTAATAACTTATATTGGCCTGTAGATGATTATTTTAACGAATCATTACGCACAACAAACTTCCTAGGTGAAGAAGTTCAAAAGTATCACCGTACATTAACCAGTTACATCCAAATCTTAATAAAAAATGGCTTTCAAATTAAACGTATTATCGAACCACAACCAGCACCTGAATTAAAAGATTTACCAGAGATGCAAGATGAATATCGTCGTCCAATGATGCTAATTATTTTAGCAAGTAAAATATAAAAAGGGAGTAACAACTTGTTAGATAAAAATTTATACAATTCACTCAAACTGAATAACTATCAATTACCACCAAACGTTAAGGAAGCAGATAAAATAATAAATACTTTCTTACTTTGTCTATCTTCCACTGATTGTGAATTAAGAGATAAAGTAGCATATAATATTTTTTCTGAATGGCTACTTACAAAAGATAACTTATCCTATGAACAAAAAAAGACTATCTATTACTATGCTTTGAACGAAAAAAATCTTTTCTATAAAATAAAATCAAAAGAAAGCGATGCTATTTTTCAGCGCTCATTCCTAACTCTAATAATCGCCTTACTCTTATCTAATAATAAAGTGCATCATTTTTTAACAGATAAAGAAGTACAAACAACATACACATCATTAACAAAATTACTTACTATCGAAAAAGATACCCGCTCTTTTGTAAAAGGAAAAGGTTGGGCACATTGTATTGCCCACACAGCAGATGCTTTGGATGAACTAGTCTATCAAATCTCGATAAGAAATAAAGAAGTGAAAATTATTATGAATGCCATAACTAGTTTTTATAAAGGAAACAAAGTCATGTTAACAGGTGAAGAAGATGAACGATTAAGTACAATTATAATTACAGCACTTTCGCTACAAAAATTAACTTATACAGAAGTAAAAAAATGGCTTATCTCCTTCTCGGAAAATATACCTATAATTAATCCGGAAATTCCAGTAATAAATATTAAACAATTTACACAAACCTTATTAATAAAACTAGCTATTTTAGGATATGATATAAAATTTAAAGATTTCCCGTTATTAACTAGATATTTATAATAAAAAACCCTTCGAAATTAATAGTTACTAATTTCGAAGGGTTTTACATTGTAAAATATTATTTCTTCGCCTTTTTTGGTTTTTCTTTTTCTTGCTGTTTGTTCATCGCGCTCATCATTTGGTTAATTTTCTTTTGTGATGGTTTTTGACCCATTTGAGCCATCATCATTTGTAACATTTGTTCGTTAATTGGCGGATTGTTTTTTAAATAGCTCATCATGTAACGTCTCGCAATAAAAAATCCTCCCGCAAGACCAGCTAGCAAACAAATAATGCCGACAAGAATGTAAATCCACATAGTCTCTTTTCTCCTCCTTGAAACAAAATCCTCTTTTATTGTACTTGATTTATATTAAACAGACAATACTTTTCATTAAAACATATTATCTTGATCAATTTAGCAATAAAAGCTTCAAACAACCTCGTAATTATATCATTAATGGCACTACTGCGCAATCAAATATCCCAATAAAAAAACAGGTCGCTCTAGAAAAACTAGCAGCGACCTGCTTCTATTAATTAAAGTGATTTCACTGTATTTACAACATTTTCTACCGTAAAGCCATAATTATGAATCACTGTTTCTCCTGGAGCTGATGCACCAAACTTGTCGATTCCAATTACTTTTCCATCTAAACCAACATGGCGTTCCCAGCCAAAGCTAGCGCCCATTTCCACTGCTACACGTTTTCTTACAGCATTTGGTAAAACACTTTCTTTATATTCTGCTGATTGTTGTTCAAATAGATCAAATGAAGGCACACTTACAACAGATACATCAGTTCCCCCGGCTAGAAGTTCTTTTTGAGCTTCAACAGCCAAGTTTACTTCAGAACCACTTGCAAGAATGATTGCATCTGGCTGTTCTTTTGTAGCTGGTGAGATGACATAAGCACCTTTTTTAACGCCTTCTGCAGCTAATTTAGCAGAATTTGGTAATGTTGGTAACCCTTGACGAGTAAGTACAAGCACATGCGGAGTGGAAGTAGCTGTAATCGCTAATTTCCAAGCTTCTACTACTTCATTTCCATCAGCAGGACGAATAACAGAAAGTCCTGGCATTGCACGCAAACTAGCTAATTGCTCGATAGGTTCGTGAGTTGGTCCATCTTCTCCTACCGCAATACTGTCATGCGTCATTACGTAAGTTACAGGTAAATGTTGAATTGCCGATAAACGAATTGCTGCACGAACATAATCCGAGAAGACAAAGAATGTTCCACCATAAACTTGTAAACCACCATGAAGAGCCATACCATTTAGAGCAGCGCCCATTGCAAATTCACGAACTCCAAACCAAATGTTACGTTCAGCTGGCGTTGCTTTTGTAAATTCGCCGTCTGTTTTAATCGTTGTATTATTAGAACCAGCAAGGTCAGCAGAACCACCGAATAGAGTCGGTACTTTCGCAGCTAGCGCATTGATTACTTCTCCACTGGAAGCCCGGCTAGCTAATGCTTTTGAATCGTCATACACTGGTAACTCAGCATCCCAATCAGCTGGTAATTTATTATTCAAACTATCTTCTAATTGTTTAGCAAGCTCCGGATATTTTGCTTTATAAGAAGCAAATAATTCATTCCAAGCTGCTTCTGCTTTCTCACCACGTTTCCCAATCGTTTCTTTAAAGCGAGCAGTTACTTCTTCAGGAACAAAGAATTTTTCTTCATAGTTCCAGCCATATGCTTTTTTCGCCGCTAGTATACCTTCTTCTCCTAATGGAGCACCATGCACTTTGCTAGTACCTTCATTTGGGGCACCAAAACCAATCACGGTTTTTACTTCAATCATTGTTGGTTGTGATGTATTTTGTTTTGCTTTTTCGATTGCTGCTAAAATTTCCGCTGTATCATTACCATCTTTTACAAGTAAATGTTCCCAACCATACGCTTCAAATCGTTGTTTCACATTTTCTGAGAAAGATTTATCTAAATCACCATCAAGTGAAATATCGTTGGAATCATATAATAGTACAAGTCGACCTAATTGTTGGTGACCAGCATAAGAAGCCGCTTCAGAAGCAACACCTTCCATTAAGTCCCCATCACCACATAGTGCATAAGTATAATGATCTACTACATTAAAACCATCTTTATTATACTTCGCTTCTAAATGACGTTCTGCCATTGCCATACCAACTGCCATTGCGATTCCTTGACCAAGTGGGCCTGTTGTTGCATCTACTCCATCCGTATAACGATATTCCGGATGTCCTGGAGTTTTGCTTTCCCATTGACGGAAGTTTTTCAAATCTTCTAATTCTAATTTGAAACCACTTAAATGTAGCAAACTATATAAAAGCATTGAACCATGTCCTGCAGAAAGTACAAAGCGGTCACGGTTAAACCAGTGGGAATTTTTCGGGTTGGTATTTAATACGCGAGACCATAACGCGTAGGCCATTGGTGCTGCTCCCATAGGTAATCCTGGATGACCAGAATTTGCTTTTTGAATTGCATCAATTGATAATGTACGAATTGTATTCACTGCTAAAGTATCTGTGTTATCGAACAAATGAAACATCCTCTCTTCAATATAATTTTAACTACTTTTAATAATAAGCCTAAAAACTAATTAACACAACCAAAAAATGCTCTAAATTGCTTAATTGATTGTTATTTTTGTTCATTTGTTCGAAAATGTTCATTTGATACTAATTTTTAGTTATTATTCTTTCTCATTTGTTTCACTTTATGCGGCGTCACATCATTCCCCTTAGGATCAATGATTGTTGTATTTTCAATGGTACCTTTCATGTGTGTACGAAAAGATTTTATATATTCTTTTCTTAACTTATCTTGTTCTACTTTTTCAGCAGCTGTTATTGTTCCCGCCTTTTTCTTTTTTGAAAGTTCATTAATACGGTCTATTTTAGCTTTTTCTAACATAGCGCTTCATCCTTTTCTTCATTATATTAAAATAAGAAAGCAGTGAACTATAAACTGCTTTCTTATCATTATATCATACATGAGAGCCAAAACCCGCTCATTGATTTGCTAATTGAATGCTCGTATCACTATTTAATAGCTTGGTTTCATGGACTGGAATAACAACTGATTCTCCGGCTTTCACATGGCCGTCTGTTAGATTATTTTCTTTTTCTACCCAAGACACAAAATCTGCTTTTGCCATGTCACTCTTCCCTGCATATTGATCTGCAAGCGCCCAAAGAGAATCCCCCTCATCCACATTCACTTCTGAATAATTGCTATCGTTCCCAACAACCGTACACATCAAAACAATTCCCAAAACTAAACAAGTAATTACAAATATAATAGAAACATAAAATTTATTCCAAAATAATTTCAAAGTCATTAATAACCCCTCCAAAAGAATGTATGTTCGCTTTTCTATATTATAGAACAGTCGTTCGTATATGTCAATAAAAAAACGAACCTTTGTTTGCATATTGGATTTTCTTTTGCTATACTTAGTTTATAAATAACGACTAAATTAATGAGGTGAAACCATGAAAATATCTAAACGTCAACAAGATATATATGAATTTATAAAGTCAGAAGTAAAAGAAAAAGGTTATCCACCTTCCGTACGTGAAATTGGGGAAGCTGTTGGGCTTGCATCGAGTTCCACCGTTCACGGGCATCTTGCTCGACTCGAAGGAAAAGGTTTAATTAGACGTGACCCTACTAAACCACGTGCGATTGAAATATTATCTTTAGAAGATGAAGCAGAGACACCTAATGTAGTTAATATCCCCATTATCGGAAAAGTAACAGCTGGTATGCCTATTACTGCAATCGAAAATATTGAAGAATATTTTCCTCTTCCTGAATATATGGCCGCTGGAGAAACCAATGTTTTCATGCTTGAAATTGACGGAGAAAGCATGATTAACGCAGGTATCCTTGATGGAGATAAAGTAATCGTTAGACAACAGAGTTCTGCTATAAACGGAGAAATTGTTGTAGCAATGACAGATGAAAATGAAGCAACTTGTAAAAGATTCTATAAAGAAGCGAATCATTTTAGATTACAACCAGAAAACGATGCCTTAGAACCCATCATTTTAAACAATGTTACTATTTTAGGAAAAGTTATCGGTCTTTATCGAGATATTCGTTAAACTTACTTTTCTGATAGGTGGTTACAGCATTGATTTATTTTGAAACAGAACGATTAATCGCCCGAGATTATCTTCCGGATGATTACCTTCCATTCATAAAACTAAATACAAATCCGAACGTAATGAAATTTTTTCCGAATTTATTAACTCCAGAAGAAAGTAATGCCCTTCTTGATAGAAATCAGCAAGAACTAGCGTTATTTGGCTACGGGTTATTTGCAATCGAGGAAAAAACTACTGGTGATTTCATTGGATTTACCGGTTTTCACGAGGCGACATTTGAAGCTGATTTCACTCCTTGTACAGAAATTGGTTGGCGCTTGAAAAAAAGTGTATGGAATCAAGGTTATGCAACAGAAGCCGCACTCGGATGCATTCAATTCGCGCGTGAACACACTTCGATTGTCGATATATTTAGTTTTACGGCTTCATTAAACATAGCTTCTGAACAAGTGATGAAAAAAATCAAGCTCTCCAAAATAGCAAACTTTGATCATCCAGTATTACCAGAACATCATCCGCTTAAACCACATGTACTCTATAAATTATAAAAACCCACAATCTTTTTCCAAAGACTGCGGGTTTCTTTTTAATTCCAAAGCAATAAAGACAAGTATAGACCAACTAATGTGATAAAAAGCACTGGAATTGTTATAACAATTCCAATTTTAAAATATAACCCCCAACTTATCTTGATATCCTTCTGCGCTAAAACATGGAGCCATAACAATGTGGCAAGTGAGCCGATCGGCGTAATCTTTGGTCCTAAATCTGAACCAATTACATTAGCATAAACTAATGCCTCTTTCATAACTCCCGTAAAAGGTGTATGGTCAATCGCTAGTGCATTAATCATCACTGTCGGCAAATTATTCATAACTGATGATAAGAGCGCTGCAATAGCCCCCATCCCAATTGTACCTACGAACAAACCGTAACTCGCTACATATTCAACTGCATGAGATAATAATTTAGTAATCCCTACATTTTGCAAACCGTATACAACGATATACATCCCAACAGAGAAAAAGACAATATTCCAAGGCGCCTCTTTTAAAATGGCTTTCGTGGCTACAGCCTGACTCCTTCCGCCTAATAATAAAAAGATAGCCGCTACAGATAATGCAATAAAAGAAACTGGGATTTCCAAAAAACTACTTAAAAAATAACCAATAATAAGGGTGGTTAATATCCACCAAGATATATGAAACATTTTCTTGTCCTTTAATGCTGATTCGGGTACTTTAAGATCTGAATCGTCATATTTTTTCGGTAATGCTTTTCGAAAATAAATATAGAGAATCAAAATACTAGCTATTAGCGAAAAAAGTGTCGGAATCCACATCATAAGTGCATACTCAGAAAAAGTAATACCAAAAAAATCTGCTGATACAATATTTACCAAGTTACTCACAACGAGTGGTAAAGAGGTTGTATCCGCAATAAAACCACTAGCGATAATAAACGGAAACACTTTTAGCTCATCAAATTGGAGCGCTCGTACCATTGCTAAGACTATCGGTGTCAGAATTAATGCGGCGCCATCGTTTGCAAAGAAAGCCGCGACTAGAGCACCTAAAATGGATATTAAGACAAATAACAATAAACCATTCCCTCGAGCAAGGCTTGCCATATGTAAAGCCGCCCATTCAAAAAAACCAATTTCATCTAAAATAAGCGAAATAATAATAATCGCTATAAATGCGAGTGTTGCATTCCAAACAATTCCTGTCACTGTTCCAATATCTTTAAAAGTAACGACCCTAAATAGCAACGCAAGTAAAGCACCACCACACGCAGACCAACCAATCGATAGTTTTTTAGGTTGCCAAATAACAAATACTAATGTAATAATAAAAACTAAAATAGCTAATGTGACTTGCATAACTCCCCCTTACTACTAACGCTTCCGTTAATACTCCCTTATAAACTAAATGAGCTTTTCAACTTTATTTCTTTATCGTTGAATATAAATCTCCTCTTACAAAACGTCAAGTATTTACTTTCATTTGCAAAAGTCTAATGCACAACTGCACAACAAAAACCCGCTTCCAAAACTAGGAAGCGGGTGATAAATATTAATAGATTTCTAAATATTGTTCGCGTTCCCACGGATGAACTGCCGTACGGAACATATCACACTCAATTGTTTTCGCTTCAATAAAGTGTTCAAAAATATGTTCACCTAAACCTGCTCTGATTACATCATCTTTTTCAAGTTCAATCAAAGCATGACCTAAGCTTTCCGGAAGATCAAAAATACCAGTTGCTTCTCTTTCCTCTTCGTTCATACCGTAAATATTACGGTCAACTGGTGCTGGTGGTGTTAAATCATCTTTAATTCCAGATAAACCAGCTTTTAATAATACTGCCATCGCTAAGTAAGGATTAGCAGATGGGTCTACGCTACGTAATTCAAGGCGAGTACTAAGCCCACGAGAGCTTGGTACACGAACTAGTGGGCTACGGTTTTTACCTGACCAAGCGATATAACAAGGTGCTTCATAACCAGGAACTAGTCGTTTGAATGAATTAATAGTCGGATTTGTAACTGCAGTATATCCACGTGCATGTTTCAACATACCTGCTAAGAATTGGTATGCTGTTTTACTTAATTCTAATTCACCATCTTTATCAAAGAATGCATTTCCCTCTTTGTTGAAAAGTGACATGTTGAAATGCATCCCAGATCCATTAACTCCAAAAAGAGGTTTTGGCATAAATGTAGCATGCAATCCATGTTTACGTGCAATTGTTTTAACAACTAATTTAAAGGTTTGAATACTATCACAAGCAGTAATGGCATCTTCATATTTGAAATCAATTTCGTGTTGGCCTGGAGCTACTTCATGGTGAGAAGCTTCTACTTCAAAGCCCATTTCTTCTAGTTCGAGCACGATATCACGCCGACAATTTTCGCCTAAGTCTGTTGGTGCTAAATCAAAATAACCACCACTATCATTTAATTCTAAAGTAGGACGACGATTTTCATCTAATTTGAATAAGAAGAATTCTGGTTCTGGTCCTAAGTTGAATTCTGTAAATCCTAGTTCTTCCATTTCTTGAAGTACACGTTTTAAGTTAGCACGTGGATCTCCTGCAAATGGAGTCATATCAGGGTTGAAAATGTCACAAATCATTCTTGCAACTTTTCCTTTTTCTGCTGTCCAAGGGAATACAACCCAAGTATCTAAATCTGGGAATAAGTACATATCGGACTCTTCAATTCGTACAAAACCTTCTATGGAGGAACCATCAAACATGATTTTATTATCTAGTGCTTTCTTTAGTTGGCTAACAGGAATTTCCACATTCTTTATAATCCCGAGTATATCCGTGAACTGTAAACGAATAAATTTTACATTTTGTTCATCTGCGAAGTGGAAAATGTCTTCTTTTGTATATTTTACCATAATCTAAATTCCTCCTAAATAGTCTAATTATATTAACTTCTAAATAAAGTAAATACCTCTTCTTGTTTTTTTAAAACCTTGGTAATTGTTGTTTCCCGGTTGCATCTTGTTTTACAAAACGCCCAGCTTGCTGCATTTCTTTTCTAAGTATTTTACGAACATCGTCATCTGTTAATGGCTCTTTGGATTCTTTTTGCTGCATTTGGTACATTTTCTTAATTCCCGCAATATTCAGACCATCATTCAAATAATCTTTAATCTCTAGCAAAACATCAATGTCTTGAAGTGAATACAAACGGTGATTTCCTTGATTTCGAGCCGGATGGATTAATCCTTGGTCTTCATAATAGCGAATTTGTCTAGCGGTGAGATCGGTTAGCTTCATCACAGGCCCAATTGGAAAAAGCGGCATAGATCTCCGTATTTCCTTTTCACTCACGACAATTCCTCCTCAAAACATATTTATTTTTTTGATGATAGTAGCATTATAATGTACGTTAGATGTTTTGTCAAATTTATGTAAGATAATCTAACATTTAATAAAAAATATCTACACCAAGCTTTTTTACAGTAAAAAAACCGCAAACTTTATGTTCGCGGTAAGAAGTTAAAAGCTTTTTGCAAAATAGATGTTACTTTTTTAAAGCGTATTTTCAATTGCTCGAGTAACAGCGATTTTGACATGTTCATATGTCAAACCACCTTGTACGTATAATTGGTACGGTTCTCTAATTGGTCCATCTGCCGTTAACTCTAAACTAGCCCCTTGAATAAATGTCCCTGCTGCCATTATCACGTCATCTTCATAACCAGGCATATAAGCACCGATTGGTAAAACATGTGCGTTAACTGGAGAAGCTGCTTGGATTGCTTGTGCAAAAGCAACCATTTTAGCTTTATCATGAAAGGAAACACTTTGAATTAAATCCGTTCTTGGCGCATCCCAAACCGGGTCTGCTTCCACCCCAAATTCAGCAAGCATTGCAGCAGTAAATCTTGCTCCTTTAATGGCTTGTGCGGTAACATGAGGAGCTAAAAAGAATCCTTGATACATCTCTAATAAACTGTATAATGAGGCTCCTGCTTCTCTACCTATTCCTGGGGTAGTTAATCGGTATCCACATAACTCCACTAATTTTTCTGTACCAGCGATATATCCACCAGTTTTAGCAAGTCCTCCACCTGGATTTTTAATTAAAGAGCCGGCAATAATATCTGCCCCCACTTCTGTCGGTTCTAGTTTTTCGACAAATTCTCCATAACAATTATCGACAAAAACAATGACTTCTGGATTTATATTTTTTACAAAAGCAACCATTTCTGCAATTTTCTCTATTGTAAATGAGGGTCTATCTGCATAACCTCTGGAACGTTGAATACCAACTACTTTTGTTTTAGAAGTCATTTTTTGTGCAACTTCGGTAAAATCCACATCGCCCTTCTTCGTTAAAGCAACTGCGTCATAGCCAATCTGGAAATCTCGAAGTGAGCCTTGTCCTTTAGCACGTATTCCGACTATTTCTTCTAACGTATCATAAGGAGTCCCAGTGATATATAATAAATCATCCCCGGGACGAAGAATACCAAATAACACGGTCGAAATAGCATGTGTTCCGGAAATAATTTGCGGTCGAACAAGAGCAGCTTCTGTACGAAAAACGGCTGCATATACTCGTTCTAATGTATCTCTTCCTTCATCATCGTATCCATATCCGGTCGTTGGATGAAAATGAAAATCACTTACTTTATTTGCTTGAAATGCATCTAATACTTTCGCTTGATTAAATTCTGCTATTTGATCCGTCTTGTTTTGCAATGAGGAAATTTGCTTTTCTATTTTAGCTCTCACTATTTGAATTCCAGTCATTAGTAGACTCCTTTCTCGGCTGGTATCCTTCAATTAAATACGCTTGCTTTTCTTCCAGATACGCTAGTTTCGTAATCCATGCTTTTTGTTTTATTTGGGCTAATTCTTTACCGTTTTTTTCGGAAAGTTCTTGTGTAAAATAGCTCCAGTTTTTTTCAATCAATTCAATCATTCGTTGTTTTAATATATTAGGTGCTGCAGGATCTAGCGCAGAAATTTGTAAATGCTCTGGCTGGTCGGGAATAAACGTTACTGCTACTTGATCCATTTTATTATAAACTGTTAATAATGGAATATGACTCATTTCCAACTCCTCTAACAAAGCTAATACCGTTGTTTCATGTTGCAAATAATCCCTATCGGATGCGTCGACAACATGAACTAAAACATCCACATTAGCTGTTTCTTCTAAAGTCGAACGAAAAGCTGCAATAAGCGTCGTTGGCAAATCTTGAATAAATCCTACTGTATCTGTTAAAAGCGCCTGAAATCCGCCTGAAAATCGAATCT
Organism: Listeria ivanovii subsp. ivanovii; assembly: GCF_900187025.1. Taxonomy (GTDB): domain Bacteria; phylum Bacillota; class Bacilli; order Lactobacillales; family Listeriaceae; genus Listeria; species Listeria ivanovii. The sequence continues at coordinate 1,295,209 of NZ_LT906478.1, read as the reverse complement.
TTCGTGTTGTTGGATCTAGAGTCGCAAATAATTTATCTTCTTCTAAAGTTGTTTCATTCGTGAGTCGATTGAAAATAGTCGATTTCCCAGCATTCGTATAACCAATTAATCCAAAGCGAAAAATATCTTGGTCATTTCGTCTGTCAATGATTCGTTTTCGATGTTGTTCGACGAGCGTTAACTGCAATTTAATATCATGCATTTTTTCGCGAATATGCCGTTTATCCATTTCGAGTTTTGATTCACCTGGACCTCTCGAACCGATTCCGCCTCCGAGTTTAGACAGAGAAACACCCTGTCCACTTAGTCGAGGTAATAAGTATTTATATTGAGCATAGGCTACCTGCAACTTACCTTCCTTTGACTTAGCTCGCATCGCAAAGATATCTAAAATCAATTGGGTTCTATCAATAATACGTGCATCCACAGCTTTAGATATATTACGTACTTGGGTAGCACTGAGTTCACTATTAAAAATAACTACATCCGCCTTATGCATTTCTACTAGCTCAGCAAGCTCTACCAGTTTACCAGAACCGATAAAAGAAGCTTGGTTTACTCGTTCTAAATTTTGAATGAGTTCATCTACCACTTCCCCATCCGCTGTTTTCGCTAGGCTATGAAGTTCACTGATTGAATTCCAAAAAACTTCTTCTGTTTTATTTGGCAAAAAAACACCAACTAAGATTATCTTCTCACGTTCCACATACATTTCTCCCTTTTTCAGACAAAACTAATCGTAGCATATTTTCAGCATAAAAAAAAGGTAAGAAACGTCGTAAAACGAGTTTCCTACCTTTTAAATGAACTGCTTATTCCGCATCAGGATTTAAAGCTACATTCTTCTGCGGGGAGAAAGTTGAAATTGCGTGTTTAAATACAAGTTGTTGTTTCCCTTCGACATCAAGTAATACCGTAAAATTGTCAAAACTTACAACACGCCCTCTTAATTGAAAACCATTTGTTAAAAATACTGTTGCAAGAATCTTTTCCTTACGTAATTGATTTAAGTAATAATCCTGTAATCCTTGTCCACCTTGTTTCATAATTTCCCTCTCCAATCTCTATATCTTCTACTAAATCTTTCCCAAAATCCCAACTCATTTATTGGTTGGCTAATTTCAAATACCCTTTATTTCTTATTACCAAACAGAAAAAGCTTATTTAGACTTCAAAAAAGCATTCACTTTTTCTATCGCTTCTAGCACTGTTTTATTAGTATCCGCTTGGATCCAGTTAATATCCATTCGATTTCTAAACCATGTAAACTGCCGCTTCGCATAGTGACGCGAATTTTTCTGAATTAACTCTTTTGCTTCTTCTAATGATCTACGCCCTTCAAAATAAGCAAATAATTCTTTATAACCGATACCTTGAATCGCTGGAACATCGGCTAATTTTCGATCGTATAATGTTTTCGCTTCTTCTACTAAACCTTGTTGGAACATGTTATTTACACGCTCATTTATTCGTTTATACAGTGTATCTCTTGCTAAATCCAATCCCAAAAAGAGAGGCTTGTACCGATTATTTGGTTCGTGATGAACTTGATGCTCTGAAAAAGGTTTTCCAGTTGTGTGCATCACTTCTAGCGCTCTAATGACACGACGTTTATTATTTTCATGAATAAGCGTGGCACTTTTCGGATCAAGTTGATTTAACATTTGCCATAAAGCATCGTTGTCTAGTTGTTCTAATTCCGCCCGATAAGCCTTATCTCCACCGGTTTGTCCAAAATCATAATCATAAAAAATGGATTGAATATAAAGACCGGTTCCACCAACAATAATAGGTAATTTCCCACGGTTATGTATCGACTCCAGGAAACTTTTTGTTTCTGATTGGAATTTCGCAGCTGTAAATGGTTTTTCTACTTCTGTCACATCTATTAAATAGTGTTTAATGCCAGCCATTTCTTCTGATGTGATTTTTGCAGTACCAATATCTAATCCACGGTAAACCTGCATGGAATCCCCGCTAATAATTTCACCATCAAACTTCTTTGCTAGTTCGATACTTAGACTTGTTTTTCCGACTGCAGTTGGACCAACGATGACGATGACAGGAATGCTATTCAAAAAAAAACCTCCTTTTCACCTGTAATCAATGTACCATGAAAAAGTTATCTTGAGAATAGCTAAAATGTATTTTTTATAAAAAAAAACGCAATTCTTGATAGAAATGCGTTTTTCTGTATTTAATTTTATCTATCATGCCAATCAGCAGGTTCTCTGGCATCATTTATTTGCGTATTTAATTCCTCTATATATGTTTGTTTTGTTGCTTCATCCCAGTGGAATTGTTTCGCCATTTCATCAACTACCGCATCTTTCCATTTAAGCAAGTAAGGCATGTCGAAGAGCAAATAACCTGTCCGGCGAAGTAAAAAATCTACTGGGGTTGTTACTGCTTCATGTTGAATCGAATAGCGTAACTCTGCATATAAACTATTAGGCAAGGTAGTTTCATTTGTATCTTTATATTCTTGAGCATAGGTAAATAGTTGATCAATATTGCTACCAAAACGTTTAGCAATTTCTCTTCCTTCTTCCAGTGTCCAACCAAAACGGTTATTTCCTTCTTTCGCTTTTTTCGAAAGGAATGCTTCTAATTGTTCGGAACCTCCTATATCTCCACCGGAAATTGGTAAATGTTTCGTTTGCACGGGTTTGTATTTCTTTCCGGTTTCTTTTGCTAACGTTTTAGAAACATCATCTAATAGTTTTTCAGCCATTTTGCGGTATCCAGTTAATTTCCCACCAGCCATTGTAATTAAGCCGCTTTCGGAAAACCAAACTTCATCTTTACGGGAAATTTCAGATGGATCTTTTCCTTCTTCATAAATTAATGGACGAACACCAGCCCAGCTAGATTCAATATCTTTTTCAGTTATGTGAACATCTGGGAACATATAATTAATGGCTTTAATGACATAGTTATGATCGGATTCTAGTGCTTTTGGATTAATTACCGCTTCATCATAAACCGTGTCCGTTGTCCCAACATATACTTTTTTATCACGAGGGATTGCAAAGACCATCCGACCATCTGGTGTATCAAAGTATACCGCTTGCTCCATCGGGAATTTTTGTTTATCGATAACTAAGTGAATTCCTTTTGTTAGGCGCAAGTGTTTATTATTGGTTGCGTAGTCTAGTTTTCTTACTTTATCAACCCAAGGACCAGCAGCATTAATAACGCGGTGTCCTTTAATATCATAAGCTTTACCAGATAAGCGGTCCGTTACAGTGATGCCAACTACTTGTTTATTGTCACCATACAAAAAGTGTTCTGCTTTTGTATAGTTAATGGCATTAGCTCCTAGTTCTACTGCTTTTTTCATTACTTCAATCGTTAAACGTGCATCATCCGTACGGTACTCTACATAATACCCTGAACCTTTTAAACCATCTTTTTTAACGAATGGATTTTTAGCTAATGTTTCTTTAGCGCTTAAAATTTTACGACGCTCATTTTTCTTAACACCTGCTAGATAATCATATAGACGAATCCCAAATGATGCCGTTGTTTTACCCATATTTCCGCCTTTATGGAAGGGGAGCATCATCCACTCAGGGGTAGTTACATGTGCTCCATTTTCATAAACGATTGCTCGTTCTTTCCCTAAGTCGGCTACTTCTTTAATTTCAAATTGTTGTAAATAACGTAACCCACCGTGTACCAATTTTGTAGAACGACTTGAAGTCCCACTGGCAAAGTCACCCATTTCGACAAGTGCCACACTCATACCTCTTGTCGTTGCATCAAGTGCTATCCCAGCGCCGGTAATTCCTCCACCAACGATGACTAAATCAAATTTCTCCTCTTGTAGATTTCTTTCAATTGTTTCTCTGTCAAATGCTGAAAATAATTGTACCATTTTTACTACCCCTTTCAAATTGTTTACCATCTGCATTATGTCTTCTTGTCACTTTTCCACTTTTCAATCTAGCTGAAACTTGATTAAGCTAAAAAACAAAAAGAGACTGCAAAATAAGACGATTGCGCTCGCCTTTTGCAGTCTCTCCATATCTCAGACAATAATATTTATTAACTTGCTATCATTATAGCTTTTAACTAGTTAGAATGAAAGCGTTTTGCTCACTGATTATTGGTAGTTTTTCTTATCGCTACTGCTCTCTCGGGGAAATCCGTCATTATCCCTTTGGCTTTAATAGCACAAAAATATGTCATATCCTCCTCTTTATTTACTGTCCAATATCGTGCAGGAATTTCTTTTAAAATTGGAGTATCTTTCGCTTGGATTGGCGGGTGCACAGCATCTAGCTGGATTTTTTTATGTAAATCTAATACAGCATCCAAGTTTTCATGTGTAATAAGTGCTAGTCTGGATGTCCTATCTAGCTCTCGCAACCGAACTAAGGTATGCGGATTAAAGGAGGAGTACATAACTTTGACATTGGGATATTTCTTTCCTAAATCGACTACTTTTTGTTCAATTCCTTGATATTCAAAGATGTCTGTTTTTAATTCAATATTAAGTATAACACCCGAATCTTCAATTAAAGTAAAAACCTCCTCTAAAGTTGGTACGCACACTTTACGAAACAAACGATTTCCAATGGCTAATTTTTTTACTTCAGAAAGCGTAAAATCTTTTAAATATCCCGAACCATTTGTTGTCCGATCTACTTTTTCATCATGCATCACAATTAATTCTCCAGTTTTAAGTACATGGATGTCTAATTCAATTCCATCTGCCCCCGAATTTATCGCTTCTTTCATTGCCGGCAAAGAATTTTCAGGGTGTGTTCCACTGCTACCGCGATGGGCAAAAACCTCTGTCATTTTTCTCCCTCCAAACTTTTAGCTTATTTTTACTATATCAAAAATAAGCCAATATACTCAAATTATTAAAATCAATAAATAAAACTGTCTTTTTAAATTACTTCTTGATTTATCTGTGTTATTATAGTATGGAGCTTGAAACAGAAGACTTTCTTATCTCTGTCTAAGGTTACACATAGAATTATTTATTACATTTAGGAGATGTTATTTTGAAAAGGACTACTCGCTACAGTAGAAAATATGTTCCGAGTATTGACGGACTTCGAGCGCTCGCTGTTATTGCAGTCATTTCCTATCATCTGAATTTCAGTTGGGCAAAAGGTGGATTCATTGGAGTCGACATATTTTTCGTATTATCTGGGTACTTAATTACCAATATTTTATTAACACAATGGGAAAAAACACAAACTCTTCAATTAAAACAATTTTGGCTGAGACGTTTTAGACGGCTTATTCCAGCTGTATATATAATGATTGTAGTTGTTGTCATCTATTCGGTTTTATTCCATCCTGAAATTTTAAAAAATCTACGTGGTGACGCTATCGCCTCTTTCTTCTATGTGAGTAATTGGTGGTTTATCTTCCATAACGTTTCCTATTTCGATTCGTTCGGGCTTCCTTCACCACTTAAAAACTTATGGTCACTCGCAATTGAAGAGCAATTCTATTTAATTTGGCCAGCATTTTTACTTGTATTTTTACGTTGGGTTAAAAATCCAAAATTACTTTTAAAAATCGTTATCGGGCTTGGACTTCTTTCTGCTATTTGGATGACTATTCTGTATGACCCAGGAACTGATCCTAGTCGTGTTTATTATGGAACAGATACTCGTGCATTCGATTTACTAGCAGGTTGCGCCCTTGCCTTTGTTTGGCCCTTTAATCGGCTAAGCCCTGTTGTTCCTAAAAAAAGTAAAGCAGTTTTAAATATAGCCGGAACTCTCAGCATTTTACTTTTCCTTGTATTTACAGCATTTGTGAGTGAATATCAACCATTTTTATATCGTGGCGGATTACTGTTTGTTGCCATTATCGGCGTAACTATGATTGCCACTATCTCACATCCAGCATCTTACTTAAGTAAAATTTTTAGTTTTAAACCACTAAGATGGATTGGAACTCGTTCTTACGGCATTTATTTATGGCACTATCCAATTATCACATTAACGACTCCTGTTTTTGAAGTTGGCCAGCCAAATATTTGGCGAGCGATCTTACAAGTTGCTGCCACTTTTATTATTGCCGAGCTATCTTTCCGATTTATTGAAACGCCTATTCGAAAAAACGGTTTTATTAATTATTTCAAGGGTTTCAAAGACAAAAACTATTTCGTTTGGAAAAATAAGCCTGTAGGGAAATGGCTTGGTATCACTGGCCTCGCAACAGTATTAGTGTTGTTCTCTCTTGCAATGACTAATATATTACCTGTTAATACAAATGCCGAGAAACAAACGACTTCCGTAAAAACAGATTCATCTGACAGTGAGAAGTCGCCACCTAAAAAAAAGACTGATGATAAAGACACTAAAAAGAAAACAGAAACAGCAAAACCACCTGAAAAAGCCCCCCCTGGAAAAAGTAAACCAATTGCTTCGAACGGGACTATTTCTTATACCCAGACACTTGCACTTGGTGATTCAATAATGATTGACATTGAGCCTTATTTAAAAGAAGCGGTGCCAAATATTACGATTGATGGTCTTGTTGGTCGGCAATTAAGAGATGCAATAACCACGGCGACCGGTTATAAAAAGTATAACGCTTCTGGAAGTGCTGTTATACTTGAGCTTGGTACCAATGGACCGTTCACTGAATCACAATTAGACACTCTTTTAGATCAATTCGATAAAGCTTCAATCTACCTTGTTAATACAAAAGTACCTCGTGGATGGGAAGCGGAAGTAAACAAGAGTATTGCAAATGCAGCTGATAGATCGAATGTCACTGTAGTTGATTGGTATTCGCAAGCTGTAAATAACCCCCAATATTTTGGAAAAGATGGCGTCCATTTAACCAAAAGTGGTTCTAAAGCATATGTAACTTTGCTAACTAATACTATGAAAAAATAACAATCCGCCCTAAAATGGGCGAATTGTTATTTTTATTTTTCACGTGAAATTAAAAGGCTAATTGCTACTAGTAAAAAGACCAATAGCTGCTGTTTGTAATCGTTAGGTTCCATTTATGTTTCATGCTAATTATTCGCCGAAAACATTTTTCCATTCACTTCTTTTATCCAAGAATTCTTCTGCAAGAGCTTGAGCACCTTCGAGACTATGACTTGCCGCCCAACCACACTGTACTTCATTACATGCAGGTACTTCTGTCGCTGCTAAAACATCAGTTAAAGTAGTAGCAAGGATTTCCAGTGCATCATCATAATCGGTATGATTGATAAAAGATATATAAAAACCTGTTTGGCATCCCATTGGGCTAATATCTACTAATTTATCGGTGTGATTTCTAGCAAGTTCTGCCATTAAATGCTCTAGAGAATGAAGTGCTGGCATTTCCATATGTTCTTTATTTGGTTGTTTAAACCGTACGTCATATTTATAAATTTCATCACCATGCACGCCTACTTTTGTGCCCGCTAACCTAACAAAAGGTGCTTTAACCTTTGTATGATCTAAATTAAAACTTTCTACATTCATTTTTTCTGCCACTTAAATAACCCCTCCTCTTATTCTTTGCCATTATATCAAAAAAAAGAATCTTTGCCTATTTTCTAAGCAAAGATCCTTTTCCTATTCATCTTTAGAATCTGTTGTATCTTTTATTTCTGGTATATCGAGCCAAATGGACACTGGTTCACCTTCCATCGTTTCATCTAATACAAAGGAACCATTAGAATAACGATCCGTTACACGTAGATTAGCTACATCAATTTCAACAATTTGGTCTGTGTTCGTTTCTATAAACAAGTGATCTTTATTGTCAGCAAGCGTGATGCCAATAAAGCGATGTGGATTATTCTTCAGTTCTCGTAACATTAGTAAGCCACGTTTTGCTCTAGAAATTGGTTCAAATTCACTTGCTTTCATTTGTTTCAGAGAACCGCGTTGTGTAGCAAGTAGGATATGCCTTGGATCATTTGGCGAAAGAACTACCCCACCAACAACTTTATCATCTTGTTTTAGGTTAATTGCCTTTACACCAGCGGTTCTAGCACCAGATTCTGGAATTTCGGCAATTGGATATCGCAATCCATACCCATTTTTTGTTGCAAGGAAAATATCTTCTGTTCCATCAATTAAATGCACATTTAAAAGTTCATCGTCATCTTTTAACTTAATAGCCATCATCGACTTCGAATAGCGTTGTGGCTTATAATTGGTGATTATAGACTGTTTGGTCATCCCGTTTTTCGTAACAAATAAAAATCGTTGTTCTTCTGTAAAGGTTGGAATGTCGATGACTGAACGAATTTCCTCACCTGCAGATAAATCACTTGCTAGATGACTAACATGGTCACCTAAGTTTTTCCAGCGAATATCTGGTAGCTCATGAACTGGTCGGTAAATGAAGTTCCCTTTACTTGTAAATAGTAAAAGCGATTCAAGTGAGTTCATCTTTTTAATAAAGATTGCATGATCAGCTTCTTTCATCGCTAGTTCTTTACCATTTGATGCAGCATAAGAACGTTGGCTTGTACGCTTCACATAACCTTCTTTCGTTACAGATACAATAACATCTTCGTTTGCGACTAGCACTTCTGTATCGATTTTTATTTCTGCTATTTCTGCTTGTACTTCTGTCCGACGAGCTGTTTTGTATTTTTTCTTAATTTCGCTTAGCTCTGCTTTTAAAACAGCCACAAGTTCTGCTTCATCACCTAAGATTTTTTCCAATACACTAATTTGTTCTGCAAGTGATTTGGATTCACTTTGAAGTTCATGAATATCGGTATTGGTTAAACGATAAAGTTGTAAAGAAACGATTGCTTCGGCTTGCTTTTCACTGAAATCATAAGTTGTTTGCAAGTTTAATTTTGCATCTCGTTTATCTTTCGAACCACGAATTAGTTTAATAACTTCGTCCAAAATCGATAAAGCTTTAATTAATCCCTCTAAAATATGCTGACGAGCTCGCGCTTTTCGAATATCATATTCAGAACGCTTCGTAATAATTTCTTTTTGGTGTTCAATATACGCATCCAACATCGGAATGATTCCCATTAATTCTGGACGTTTATTGTGAATAGCAACCATATTGAAATTATAGCTGACTTGTAAATCGGTATTTTTAAACAGATAATTCAGTACGCCTTCTGCATTGGCGTCTTTTTTCAGTTCGACAGCAATTCGAAGTCCAGTACGGTCAGTTTCATCGCGTACTTCTGAAATACCTTCAATTTTCTTCTCAATACGAAGTTCATCCATGCGTTTCACTAAATTAGCCTTATTCACTTCATAAGGAATTTCATGAATGGTAATTTGTTTTCTACCACCACGGATATCTTCAATTTCGGTTTTGGATCTGACAACTACGCGACCTTTACCAGTTTCATAGGCTTTACGGATACCATCAATCCCTTGAATAATTCCGCCTGTTGGAAAATCTGGTCCTTTGACAATTTTCATGATTTCTTCTGTAGTCGAAAGTGGTTTATCAAGTCGTTTAATAACTGCCTCGATAATTTCAGTTAGGTTGTGAGGAGGAATGTCCGTCGCATAACCAGCAGAAATACCAGTAGATCCATTCACTAAAAGATTAGGAAAACGTGCTGGTAAAACGGTTGGTTCACTAGAAGTATCATCAAAGTTTGGAATAAAATCAACTGTTTCTTTTTCGATATCACGTAAAAGTTCTGCTGAAATTGGCGATAGTCGTGCTTCAGTATAACGCATTGCTGCGGGCGGATCGCCATCTACACTACCATTATTTCCGTGCATTTCAATCAGCATATTTCGTACTTTCCAGTCTTGACTCATCCGAACCATCGCTTCATATACGGACGAGTCACCATGTGGATGGTAATTACCAATGACATTTCCGACCGTTTTAGCCGATTTACGGAAACCTTTTTCGGCGGTATTACCTTCTACATTCATGGCAAATAAAATACGGCGCTGTACGGGTTTAAGCCCATCACGAACATCTGGAAGTGCTCGTTCTTGAATAATATATTTACTATATCTACCAAAACGATCGCCCATAACTTCCTCTAGAGCTAAGTCTTGGATATGTTGTTCTGGATTACTCAAATGTCTTTCGCCTCCTCAACCATCATGTTTTCATTTTCTAAAATGTTTTGGCTGTCTTCCATAGAAAACTCGACATGCTTTTCAATCCATTTTCTCCTTGGTTCCACTTTGTCACCCATCAGTGTTGCTACGCGACGTTCTGCACGAGCCGTATCGTCAACACGTACACGAATTAAAGTACGTGTGTCTGGATTCATCGTTGTTTCCCAAAGTTGGTCAGCATTCATTTCGCCAAGACCTTTGTAACGCTGAATCATATAGCCTTTTCCAATTTTTTGAATAGCAGAGTCTAATTCTTCATCTGTCCAAGCATATTCAATCACTTCTTTTTTACCAGAACCTCGGCTTACTTTATATAGTGGCGGCAGAGCAATAAACACTTTTCCAGCTTCAACAAGCGGACGCATGTAACGATAAAAAAACGTTAATAATAGCACTTGAATATGTGCCCCGTCCGTATCGGCATCAGTCATAATAACCACTTTGTCATAGTTACAATCTGCCACATCAAACTCCGCGCCAACTCCTGCGCCTACTGTATGAATAATCGTACTAATTTCCTCATTTTTTAAAATATCTTGCAGTTTTGCTTTTTCCGTATTAATTACTTTTCCTCGAAGCGGCAAAATAGCTTGGAAACGACGGTCGCGCCCTTGTTTAGCTGAGCCACCCGCTGAGTCACCTTCAACAAGATAAAGTTCATTTTTATTTGGATTTCTAGACTGAGCTGGTGTTAATTTTCCAGAAAGAAGTGTTTCGGAACGTTTCTTTTTCTTACCATTTCGCGTTTCTTCACGCGCTTTTCTGGCAGCTTCTCTTGCTTCACGAGCTTTAACTGCCTTTTTAACAAGAAGAGAGCTTGTTTCAGGGTTTTCAGCGAGGAAGTAAGCTAAATGTTCAGCCACTACCGCATCAACTGCTTGACGAGCTTCCTGCGTCCCTAGCTTTTCTTTTGTTTGACCTTCAAATTGAAGAATTTTTTCTGGTACACGAATAGAAAGAACTGCCGATAAGCCTTCGCGAATATCGCTACCTTCTAAATTTTTGTCTTTTTCTTTGAGTAAGTTAACACGACGAGCGTAGTCATTAAAAATCCGTGTCATCGCAGCTTTCATCCCTGATTCATGAGAACCTGCTCCACGAGTCCGGACATTATTTACAAAACTCAAAATATTTTCTGAGTAGCCATCATTGAACTGGAAGGCCATTTCGACTTCAATTGATGCATTTTCGCCTTCAAAACTTGCTACTGGATGAAGAACATCTTTGCCTTCATTAATATATTCTACAAAGTTTTTCACACCTTCTTCAAAATGGAAAGACTCTGCCATACCAACACGTTCGTCAATTAACTGAATCAGCATTCCTTTAAGAAGAAAAGCCGACTCTCTTAAACGTTCAGAAAGTGTTTCATAGTTATAGGAAGTGGTTGGGAAGATGGCTGGATCTGGTTTAAAGCGAATGGTTGTTCCTGTTGCTTTTGACTTACCGATTTTTTTTAGTGTCCCATCTGGTTTTCCACCATTTTTGAATCTTTGTTCATAAGTTGCTCCTTCACGATTAATCGTTACGACTAACCATTCAGAGAGCGCATTTACAACCGATGAACCAACACCGTGAAGTCCTCCACTAGTTTTATAACCGCCTTCTTGCCCGAATTTACCGCCGGCATGAAGTACTGTTAAAATAACTTCTACAGTAGATTTACCAGTTTTGTGCATCCCAACTGGCATCCCGCGCCCTTCATCACTAACACTCACACTACCATCATCATGAAGTGTAACAACTATTTTCTTACCAAATCCTGCAAGGGCCTCATCGACCGAGTTATCTACAATCTCATATACTAAATGGTGCAACCCGCGTACATCTGTTGAACCAATGTACATCGCTGGGCGTTTCCGAACTGCGTCAAGCCCTTCAAGCACCTGAATAGAATCATCATTATACTCATTCCTATTCATACTTCAAAACTCCCTTCATTCCATCAATCTCTAGCATTTGTTGTTATTTGCTGAAAACCACTTTATCAGAATAGCATTAACTAGCTAATTAATAAAGTGATAGTTTAGTGACAATTTCTTTTTCATAAAAAAACAGGCTCTGCTATAAGAACCTGCTTCCTCCCAAAATGGTCTGTCATTTAATCCATTTCTTGATAAGCAACCTTAATGCAATAATCCATGACAGTAGGATATCCTTTTTCTGCCAAAAAATCAAATGCTTCTTGATTAAAAATGCCAAGTTGTGCCCAAAATACATCTGCATCTATCATATCAAACGCTTTAGCAATTTCGGGTAAAAACTCTGACCGGCGAAAGACATTAACAATATCAACATGTTCTTTAATGTCGGTTAATTGCTTCACTGCTTTTTCGCCAAGTATCTCTTCTGCATTAGGGTTTACCGGTATAATTTTGTACCCCGCTTGCTGCATTAGTTGCGTTACTTGATAACTTGTGCGGTCTGGCTTATCACTCAGGCCAACGACTGCGATTACTTTTGCTTGTTTTAAAATATGATTAATTTCTTCTCTTGTTGGATTTTGCATTAGTCTAATCGCCCCCTATTATTCTTTCTAATCATAAGCTATTTTTGGGTTTTTTTCAACTTTTCATCATGATTTCTACTTACAATTTAGCCAAATATCTCTTTTTTATGCTATAATTCTTTATGGAAAACATCATTTCTACTTGAGGGGTTTAAAAATGACAATTAATTTAATTTTGCTTTCATTGTTAGCCTATGTTATCGGATCGATACCATCTGGTTTATGGATTGGGAAAATATTTTACAAGAAAGATATTCGAGATTTTGGTAGTGGAAACTTAGGAGCAACCAATGCTTTTCGTGTCTTAGGAGTTAAAGCTGGTAGCATCGTAACGATAATGGATATTTTAAAAGGAACCGTTGCAACTTTACTTCCATTTTTCTTTCAATTAAATGTCGACCATCATTTCTGGTTACTTACTGGAGCGTTCGCTATTATTGGTCATAGTTTCCCACTGTTTGCTGGCTTTCGGGGTGGAAAAGCAGTTGCTACATCTGCAGGGGTCATTCTTGCTTATGCGCCACTATTATTTGTAGCTGCACTAGTTGTGTTCTTAGTTACGCTAAAGCTAAGCAAATATGTATCTCTTAGTTCCATGATTGGCGCACTTGCCGCTCTACTTATTTCTTTTTTCTTAGGAGATTGGATTTTAATTATCCTAGTTGCTTGTATTGCCATTTTTGTTATCTGGCGTCACCGAGCAAATATTAGTCGTATTCGTAACGGCGAAGAACCTAAAATTAAATGGATGTAATATAAAACCCAGAAGCTCATTTTGTGCTTCTGGGTTTTGATTTTATCCTACTGTAATCTGATATTCAGAAGAAAATACTGCTTCTGGCTCTAAGTGCTCAATTCCAGCTTTATCTCGAAGTTCTACTGAGTCCCCTACGCCATCTGCAATTCCATACCACGGTTCAATACAAAGGAAAGGCGTACCCGCTTTTGCAGTCCAAACACCAACAAAAGGAAATTCAGGAAATGCTACCTTAACAAAATGGGCAGTTTTATCAGATTTAATAGTGATTTCTTTTTTGTTCAATGCTTCAAAAATAAGCGCATCATTTTTAAATAGGTCATAATTCAGTGGTAATTTTTGTGTCGGCTCTTTCGTAATATTTTTTATTTCTCCACTACGATAAGGTCCTTCTAAACAAAGCGTCTCTAAGTTCTCCTTTGCTCCAAAATCTAAATAATAATCTTCAAAATGTGTATCTTCAGTAAGCGGCAAGTTAAAAGCCGGATGTGCTCCTATCGAGAAATAAATCCGTTTGGTATCTGTGTTTTCTACTTCAAAAGAAACAGCTACGGTATTTTTTTCTAATGTATAGCTAATCGACAACTTAAATTGGTATGGATAAATTTCCAAAGAAGCTTCATCTGCATCTAGTTCAAAACGAATTCTATTTTCCGTTTGTTCCACCACTTTGAAGTCACGATCACGAGCAAAACCATGTTGACCTAAATGATATGGTTCACCCTCTACAAAATAAGTGTCTTCTACTAGTCTTCCTACTGTTGGGAATAGAACAGGTGAATGACGACCCCAAAACTTACTGTCCGCGTTCCATAAATATTCTAAACCAGTATTTTTATGGAAAATCCGTGTTAATTCAGCTCCTGATTCCTTCATCTCTACAAGTACTAATTCATTTTCCAATTTAATCATTTTCTTTCTCCTCCAAATGAAACCGCTCGATTTGTTCCCATTCATGCTCTCGTTTCAGCACTACTAATTGCATTTCTCCAAACAAATCATAATGCGGGATGTTTTTTCGACGATTGTCGATCCAGTCTGGCGCAAGGCCATATTGTTTTCCCCATTGCTGTAATTTTTTCAAATCAGAACACGCAACTTTGGTTACTGTTTTGGAATCAGGAAACCGATCATCTAACCAATAATGTGTAATAATTGCTATCTCACCACGACTTGCTTTTTCTTTCCATATGTCCATTTCATCACGCTTTACACCAAAAGCCATTTTTATCACTACCAGTCTTATTTATTCTAATGCTTTTAGATAGGCTTTATGCCAATTCGGGAATGTTCTTCTCAAAGACACAGGTCGAAAATCTTCTTTTGTTACGCATACATGTTCTGTTTCACCTGTAATCGCAATTTCTTTCGTGTCTTCATAACAAATTTCATAACCATAGGTAACACGAAGTCCATCATACCCTTTTATCCATGTTTTGACAACTGCCTTTTGTCCGTAACGCAGGGGTTTACCATAATGGATATGCACATCTAACACTGGAGATAGGTATCCTGCCTCTTCCATATCAAAATAACGGAAACCTAATTGTTCAATTAACCTTGTGCGACCAATCTCCATCCAAACTAGGTAATTATTATGATAAACAACTCCCATTTGGTCTGTTTCCGCATAACGTACTTCAATTATTGTTTCAGCAATTTCCATTTTTATTCCTCCAGTCACAACTTCTTCTTTCTTATTTTACCAAAGCCGATAAAAAAAAGCTTCCCCTGAATATTTCCAGAGAAAGCTTTACTTATTTTTTAGTTATTTTTCAATTTCTCAAGTTCAACAAGGAATTTATCATTTAGCACACGGATAAATGTACCTTTCATTCCTAGTGAACGAGAATCAATAACGCCAGCACTTTCTAACTTACGAAGTGCATTAACGATTACAGAACGTGTAATACCAACGCGGTCTGCAATTTTAGAAGCAACTAGCAGTCCTTCTTTACCATTTAGTTCATCGAAAATATGTTCAATAGCTTCTAACTCACTATATGAAAGTGAACTAATTGCCATTTGTACAACAGCACGGCTACGCGCTTCTTCTTCAATTTCTTCTGCTTTTTCATGTAAGATTTCCATACCAACAACAGTTCCACCATACTCAGCTAAAAGTAAATCATCATCCGTAAAATTGCTTTCTAAACGAGATAAAATTAGTGTTCCAAGACGTTCTCCACCACCAACGATAGGTACTATTGTTGTTAATCCTTTTGTAAATAAATCACTATTTTCAATCGGGAAAGCTGTATATTGACTGGATACTTCCAAGTTAGAAGAAGTTTCGCCTACATTGAAAAGACTTTGCGTATATTCTTCTGGGAATTGACGTTCTGTAAGCATTTGTTTCATACGTTCATTTTCAATTGGAAGTGCTTCTGAATAGCCAAGCAATTTACCTTTACGGCTTACAATATAAGTATTTGCCTCAATTACGTCTGTTAATGTATCTGCCATTTCTTTAAAGTTTACTGTTTTTCCTGCAGCGTTTTGTAACATTGCATTAATTTTTCTTGTTTTTTCTAATAAAGTCATTATTAGATCCTCCTAGTATTTTATAAAATAAATTGAGTTAAATCTCTGTTTTTCATGATTGGCGCAAGTTTTTCATTTACATAGTTTTCTGTTACTTTCACTGATTCCATATTAATTTCCGGAGCCTCAAAAAGCAAATCTTCCAGTAGTTTTTCCAAAATGGTATGAAGTCTTCTTGCTCCAATATTATCAGAATCTTGATTCACTTGGAAAGCAATTTCTGCAATTCGCTCGACAGCTTCTTTGGTGAAAACCAAATCAATTCCCTCAGTTTTAAGTAGGGCTTTGTATTGTTTAATAAGCGCATTGTCCGGCTCAGTGAGAATCTTGTAGAAATCTTCTTGGGTTAATTTATCTAGTTCAATTCTAATTGGAAAGCGCCCTTGAAGTTCAGGAATTAAATCGCTCGGCTTCGACATATGGAAAGCTCCAGCTGCAATGAACAAAATGTACTCCGTGTTGACTGTACCATATTTAGTAGAAATTTGCGACCCCTCAACGATAGGCAAAATGTCTCTTTGAACACCTTCTCTAGAAACCTGAGCATTTCCGCCGCCTTCTTTGCTGGCAATTTTATCAATTTCATCAATAAAAATCATGCCCATTTGTTCTGCACGATGAATTCCTTCTGCAGCTAATTCTTCTGAATCTATAAGTTTCGATGCTTCATCTTCAAAAAGAATTTTTTTCGCTTCTCGAACAGCAACTTTTCGCTTTTTCTTCTTCGCTGGGAACATTCCTGAAAGCGCATCTTGCATGCCATTCATTTGGTCCATTCCAGCCCCGCGCATCATATCTAACATT
The DNA here is from genome assembly GCF_900187025.1 of Listeria ivanovii subsp. ivanovii. Lineage (GTDB taxonomy): Bacteria > Bacillota > Bacilli > Lactobacillales > Listeriaceae > Listeria > Listeria ivanovii. The sequence continues at coordinate 1,278,537 of NZ_LT906478.1, read as the reverse complement.
GGATTTTGTTGTTCTTTTACTTCCACTGTCACAATTTCATCATCAAGTTCACCGTTTTGAAGACGCCATTCGATTTGGCTGCGTTTATTTTTTAATTCTTGATCCACTTCTTCATCAACAGGTTCTTCCTGATGATTCATCCCTCCGAATAGGGCTTCTATTGGATTTGGGGACGTCGTTTGTTTTTTCTTTTGACTTGGTGCTAATAATTTAATAAGGCGTTTTTCAGCATTTTTTTCTGCTTTGACACGCACTAGTTGCATTTTTTCTTCTTTGACTAAACGAACAGAAACCTCTACTAAATCACGAACCATAGATTCTACATCGCGACCAACATAGCCTACTTCTGTAAATTTAGTTGCTTCTACTTTTGAAAATGGCGCTCGAACAATTTTGGCAATCCGACGAGCAATTTCTGTTTTTCCGACTCCTGTTGGTCCAATCATCAAAATGTTTTTCGGAATGATTTCATCACGAATGGTTTCATCCATAAGTTGTCTGCGATACCGATTTCGTAGTGCTACCGCGACTGATTTTTTAGCGCCGGTTTGTCCAATAATATATTGATCCAGTTTTTCGACAATTTGTTTAGGTGTTAACTGGCTCGTTAGCATTTGATTTGTCAAATTAATCACTCCTTCAAAGCTCTTCTACCGTAATATGGTCGTTTGTAAAAACACAAATTTCCGAAGCAATCTCTAATGCATGGCGTGCGATGTCTTTGGCTTCCATTTGACCACCATTATGTCGTTTCAACGCTCGACCTGCAGCAAGAGCATAGTTCCCCCCAGAACCAATCGCTAAAATCCCATCATCAGGTTCGATAACTTCACCTGTACCAGAAACAAGTAGCAATGTATCTTTATCCATTACAATTAGCATCGCTTCTAGTTTGCGTAAAACACTGTCACTACGCCATTGTTGAGCAAGTTCTACGGAAGCTCTTTCCAAATTGCCATTATATTCATTAAGTTTTGCTTCGAATTTTTCAAATAACGTAAATGCATCTGCAACTGAACCCGCAAAACCTGCAATTACTTTATCATGAAAAAGCCGACGAACTTTTTTTGCGGTGTGTTTCATAACAACGGATTCTCCGAGTGTTACTTGACCGTCTCCTGCCATCGCAGCTTTTCCGTCGTGATGAACTGCAAATATCGTTGTAGCATGTAATTCCATTTCCATAACCTCCTCCAAATTTAAGCCCTCGGATGATGTTTCATATAGGTAGATTTTAAATGCTCTTTCGTAACGTGTGTATAAATTTGTGTAGATGATAAACTTGCATGTCCAAGTAATTCCTGGACAGTCCGCATATCTGCACCGTTATTAAGCAAATCTGTCGCAAATGTATGGCGCAACATATGAGGATGAATTTTTCGTGTTAGTGATGCTTTACTTATTATTTTTGTTAAACAATATCGAATCCCTCTCGTTGTAAGTGGATCCCCATAGTGATTGATTAATAGTGAATCGTGTGTCTTGTTAAAACGTTTCATTAATGCTAATCGACTATCCAAATAATCCGTAATTGCATCTTCCGCGTAAACACCAAAAGGCACATACCGCTCTTTATTCCCTTTTCCACGGATAAGAATTGCTTGATATCTCTTGTCAATATCTGTTAACAAAATGCCTGCACACTCGCTCACCCGAATTCCAGTACCATACAAAATCTCTAAAAGCACTCTATCTCGGATTGTAAGCGTTTCATTATCTTCATAAACCACTTGAAACAAAGCTTCCATTTCCTCTGAATAGAAAAACTTGGGAAGCCTTAGCTGGTTTTTCGCATGCGACACATAGGTAAACGGATTTTCAGTAATAACATTTTCCCTTAAAAGAAAAGTGTAAAAACTCCGTAAACTTGAAATTTTCCTAGCTACTGTCGTTCGAGAAAAAGATTTTTGCTTCAATTCAGTTAAATAAATCCGAACATCTAGAAAAGTAACTTGTTCGTATTGGGTAATAGCTTGTTCATTTAAAAAACGACGAAAATCAAACAAATCATTTTCATAAGCAGTACTTGTGTTTTCTGAATAATTTCGTTCTGAATGAAGATAGTCAAGAAACAACTGCTCCCACTTTCCCTCTTGATTCATGCTAATACACCTCTCAAACACTATCATGTTAACATATCAACATACTAGTTGCAATGATTTTATCCATTTTTCGCAACTTTTCGAATTAATTCGGTTTTACAATCAATTTAAATAATTAACTTTTATTTTGTGAAAAAAACCACATTTATTTTCAAATGATTGGCTAGACTATTTAATTGAAAGAAAAACTGTCTTTTCATCTCCATTAACTCTTTTGAAAAGCTGAAAAGTGAAAATCATGATGAAAAGAACAGCAATTAATAGTCCTAAATCATTATAGTGTTTTTATAATTGTTCTGCAACCCCTTTTATTGCACTTAGGGCTCTTTCTGCCAATTTTTCGTTACGTTCTTGTTTCATACGGATTTTGGAAGCTAACTCTGGAAATAACCCAAAATTTACGTTCATTGGTTGAAATGATTTTTTGCTCGCACTAGTTATATAATGTGCTAAACTTCCGATTGCCGTTTCTTTTGGGAATAAGATTAATTCTTTATCTTCCACAAAACGAGCTGCATTAATTCCAGCTGCAAGTCCACTAGCCGCTGACTCTACATAGCCTTCAACACCAGTCATTTGTCCAGCGAAGAATAAGTCATTTCTTGATTTAAGTTGATAAGTTGGTTTAAGAACGGTTGGCGAATTAATAAATGTATTCCGGTGCATTACACCATAACGTACGATTTCTGCATTTTCTAAACCTGGAATCATACCAAATACACGTTTTTGCTCCCCCCATTTTAGATGCGTTTGGAAGCCTACCATATTATAAAGTGTACCAGCTGCATCATCTTGACGTAATTGTAATACTGCATACGGTCTCTTACCTGTTTTTGGATCTTCCAATCCGACTGGTTTTAGCGGTCCAAATAACATGGTTTTAATACCACGTTTTGCCATAACTTCTATTGGCATACAACCTTCGAAAAAAACTTCTTTTTCAAATTCTTTCAGTTCTGCCGTTTCAGCAGTGACTAGTGCCTCATAAAAAGCCTTGAATTCTTCTTCTGACATCGGACAATTTAAGTAGGCTGCTTCCCCCTTATCATATCTGGATTTTAAATATACTTTATCCATATCAATACTATCTTTCTCAATAATTGGAGCTGCTGCATCATAAAAATAAAGATACTCTTCACCTGTTAAACGTTTTATTTCTTCCGCAAGTGCTGGACTTGTTAATGGACCAGTTGCAATAATAGTTGGGCCTTCTGGAATAGTCGTTACTTCCTCCGTATGTACCGTAACAAGTGGGTGATTTTTCACTTTATCTGTAATATAGCCGGAAAATTCATGGCGATCAACCGCAAGTGCTCCTCCCGCTGGTACAGAAGCCTTATCAGCCGCTTCAATGATAATTGATTCAAGTATCCGCATTTCTTCTTTTATAACGCCTACCGCATTCGTTAAGCCGTTAGCTCGTAGCGAATTGGTGCAAACAAGTTCTGCAAATTTATCTGTATGATGTGCCGGTGTTTGTTTTACCGGTCGCATTTCATATAAATCAACTTTTACTCCTCTTTTCGCTAATTGCCACGCCGCTTCACTTCCAGCTAGCCCTGCTCCAATTACATTTACTCTTTTTTCCATTTGTCCGCCTCCTCGCGCAACAATGGCAACACAAAGGAACCCCCAGTGCTGCCATTTCAACTATTTATTGTTGTGTTGATTCTTTATAATCGCAGTTGGTACATTGTACTTGTACACCCTTTTTCAGTTTCTTTTCTACAAGTGCTCGTTCATTACATTTTGGACAAGCTCGTTCTACTGGTTTATCCCATGAAACGTAATCACAATCTGGATAGCGGTCGCAACCATAAAAAATTCGTTTTTTCTTGCTCTTTCTTTCGATAACATGCCCTTTCTCACATTTAGGACAAGTAACACCAATTTCTTTTACAATTGCTTTGGTATTTCGACAATCAGGGAATCTGCTACAAGCAAGGAACTTTCCATATTTCCCCATTTTATATACCATTGGCGCTCCGCATAGATCACAATCGATACCAGCAGGTTCATCTTTAATTTCAATTTTTTCCATTTCGGCATCTGCTTTAATCACATTTGGCTCGAATTGTTTATAAAACTCATCAATTACTTTGACCCATTCTACTTGCCCATGTTCTACTTCATCTAACTCACTTTCCATATTAGCTGTGAATTTCACATCTAAAATTTCTGGGAAGTATTCTTCAATCATTTCATTGACGATTTCACCTAGTTCAGTAGGAATAAAACGTTTATTAGTCAAGGATACATAGTTTCTCCGCTGAATTGTATCTAATGTAGGTGAATAGGTAGAAGGTCGGCCAATTCCTATTTCTTCCAGCGTTCTAACTAACCTTGCCTCTGTATAACGGGGAGGTGGCTGAGTAAAATGCTGACGCTGTTCAAGAGATTCCGACTGTACCTTATCGCCTTTTTTCAAATCAGGTAAAATATTTTCTTTTTCTTCTGTATTATCATCATTGCTTTCTACATAAACTTTCATAAAACCATGAAACTTGATTTTTGATCCATTAGCTCTAAAATTCACACCATTGTTGTCTAAGTCGACACGCATTGTATCTAGAACAGCTGGTGTCATTTGGCTAGCGATAAATCGTTCCCAAATCAAACGGTACAAGCGAAGTTGATCACGCGTCAGATATTCTTTCACTGCTTGCGGACTTCTCATTGAACTTGTTGGGCGAATTGCTTCATGGGCATCTTGAGCACCTTTTGCATTTTTATCAGAACGCTTATGGTTCCGGGAAAATTCAGGTCCGTAGGTTTCTTTAATATAATTACCTGCTTCTAAAATAGCTGAATCCGCAATACGGGTGGAGTCAGTACGCATATAGGTTATCAACCCAACAGTACCTTGTTTTCCAAGCGTAATACCTTCATATAATTGTTGAGCAAGCATCATCGTTTTACGTGTACGATAATTTAATTTCCGTGCTGCTTCTTGTTGTAGACTAGATGTAGTAAATGGTGCAGCTGGATTTCTAAGTCGTTCTTTTTTCGTTACATCCGTAACATCGAATGATTTCCCTTTAATTGCGGACATAACTTCTTTTACATCATCAGCAGTTGAAAGCTTCTTCTTCTTACCATTTACGCCATAAAAATTAGCTTGGAATTTTTTCTTACCTTTAAGGAAGTTACCATCAATTGTCCAATACTCTTCTGGTTTGAAATTATTGATTTCTTTTTCTCTATCAATAATAATTCGAAGTGCAATTGATTGAACACGACCTGCACTCAAGCCTTTTTTTACTTTTTTCCATAAAATCGGACTGATATTGTAACCAACTAAACGGTCCAATATTCTCCTAGCTTGCTGTGCATTTACTAAGTCCATATCTATCTTCCGAGGAGTTTTAAATGATTCTTTAACTGCCTCTTTCGTAATTTCGTTAAATACCACTCGCAATTTGTCTGATTGATCTAAGTCTAGACTGTTGGCCAAATGCCATGCAATTGCTTCTCCTTCGCGATCTGGATCGGCCGCGAGATAGACTTTTTTAGCTTTCTTAGCGGCTTGCTTTAATTCTTTTAAAACAGGGCCTTTACCACGAATAGTAATATACCTTGGTTCATAGTCATGTTCTGTATCAACACCCATCTGACTTTTCGGTAAGTCTCTTACATGTCCCATGGATGCTTTCACTTTAAATTTCTTTCCTAAATACTTTTCAATTGTTTTTGCTTTTGCAGGTGACTCTACAATCACTAAATAATCTGCCATATTAATATATTCCTCCCTGATTTGGGTCAATACACGGGCTTTACTAGTTGTGCTAAAAAGATTACAGTCCTAGCCTCGCGTTCAATAAGTTTGCATTGCTGACTTTTCACATAATTCAGTAGTAAATATTAGCCCTTCCTACTGAGTTTGTCAATGGCTTTAATTAAAAAGTCATTATTTTATATTTTTTTCAGCTTTCTTTAGCAAACTTATCTTAAAAAATCAGGAATTGCAAGTTAAATCACTTAGAAAAGGTAATTTCACTACTTTTATTGTCTGATTTGAAAAAATTCTTCTATTATATTATTTGCATTTGTAACTAATTTTGCTCCTTCTTGAATTAAATTATTCGTCCCTCTCCAAGTGTCGATAAAAATGTTGCCTGGAACAGCAAAAACTTGTCGATTTTGCTCAAGAGCGAAATCAGCTGTAATGAGTGAGCCACTTCTTTCGGCAGCTTCAATTATTACCGTACCCAGTGCTAGCCCGCTAATAATCCGATTACGTTCAGGAAAATACCAACGTCTTGCTTCTTCGCTAGGCAAATATTCACTTATAAGCAAACCTTTTTGAGATATTTCTTTCGCAAGCAGCATGTTCTTTTTAGGGTAAATATTCTTTACTCCCGAACCTAGTACCGCGATGGTATTCTTATTAATCTTCAAAGAAGCCAGATGTGCCTCTGTATCTATTCCATTTGCTAGCCCACTAACAATCGTCAAATTTTGTTGGGCAAGCTCTCCTACAATTGTCTTACAGGCTTTTCGACCATAGTCGCTCATCCGTCTTGTCCCAACCACAGCAATTGCTTGCTCTTGAAACAAGTTAATATTTCCTTTGCAAAATAAAAGTGGTGGTGCTTCATAAATTTCTTTCAATAAAGCTGGATAATTATCATCAAGTATATATATAACTGTTATTTCATCATCAGAAAATACTTCGGCACATTCCAACTCACCAATTACTTGGCTAGCTTTATCCTCATTAAAAAAGTGAGCAACAAATTCTTCCACTTGCATTTCCCAATGATTATAGTCAGAAAGATTCTGCCAAATTTCAGCTCTTTTTTTAGCAGAGATTGACTGGCAAGTGGCAATTTTCAACCATGCGATTCGTTCTTTAAAATTCAATAAGCGCACCTCCTAGTAGTTAACCTTAGTGTACAAATATCTGGTCTATTTGTACAATCACTAAAATGTATTCTCCAACTAAAAAAAGCCTATTTTCAATGAAGAAAACAAGCTTTTTATTATAGAAATTAAGCTAATTTATACTATCAAAATGTAACTTTGCTTCTTTTACCGGGGAAAAACTCAAACGGTGAATTGGACAAATTCCAATTGTATCTAAACCATACAAATGTTTTTTCGTGCCGTATCCCATATTATTCCCAAAATCATAGCCTGGATAAGTCTCTTCGTATTCTTTCATGAGCTTATCCCTCGTTACCTTGGCAATTATCGAAGCTGCAGCAATCGAAATACTCTTCGTATCGCCTTTGATTAAGGATAGTTCGGATTCTGTGTATTTTAGTGGCATCGCATCAATTAAAACGAAATCTGGTTTCGGATTCAACTCATCCAAAGCTTTTCGCATCGCTAATTTTGTTGCTTCATAGATATTTACTTGATCAATAACATCATGTTCGATAATACCTACACCGACCGCGATTGCTTGCTCTGTTATTAGGTCAAAAAGAGTATCCCGTTTTGCTTCACTCAACTGTTTAGAGTCATTAATTCCAATAACTGAAAAATTCTCTGGCAAAATGACGGCAGCGGCAACTACTGGACCAGCAAGCGGACCTCTACCTACTTCGTCTACACCAGCAATATACTTAAATCCTTGCTTATTCAAATCCGTTTCGTATTGTTTCATTTCAAGTAGCTTTTTACTTAATTGGGCTTCTTTTTCCCATTTTTTCTGAACAGATCTAAGTAACTTTTGAACTCCTTTTCGTTCATCTTGTAGACATAATTGAAAATAAGGATCTTTAATAGACGTGAGTTGCTCCAGCTTTTTTTTGATATCAGAAATAGATTCACTCATTCGGCATCTTCTTCCCAGTTAGGGAAATCAAATGACATTCTCCCTAATTTTTGCTGACGAATCTCTCGAACGACTGTTTCTGCCGCACGTGAATAATCCGGATCATTATACCGATCTAAAAGGCCTCTTTTTTCTGCAATGAAAGCAAGCGTTTCAATCGGATCTTCTGAAACTTTCTCCACTTTTAACCAGTTCTCAAGTCGATCTGGGTAATGCTTTTCTAAAAATCGAAGTCCATAACCAGCAATTTCTTCCATTTGAAGTAAATCATCTTTTATAGCCCCCGTTAAAGCTAATTTATAACCAATTTCTTGGTCTTCAAATTTTGGCCAAAGTATTCCTGGTGTATCTAAAAGCTCCAGCGTTTTTCCAACTTTAATCCATTGCTGAGCTTTAGTGACACCAGGTTTATTACCAGTACGTGCGATATTTTTTTTCGCCAATCGATTAATTAAAGTAGATTTCCCAACATTTGGAATCCCTAAAATCATTGCACGAATAGCTCTTGGTTTCATCCCTTTACTTCTTAGGCGATCAAATTTTTCAGCCATTAATTTTTCAGCTGCTTGTTCAATTTTGAATAGGCCTTTCCCTTCTTGTGCATTAACAGCAACTGCCGGCAAGCCTTTTTCCGCAAAATAGTCAATCCATTCTTTCGTCGTTTTCTCATCAGCTGTATCTGCTTTATTTAAAATAATCACTCGTCTTTTTTGATGAACAATTTCTTCTAACATTGGATTAGAAGAAGAAAGCGGAATTCGTGCATCCACTAACTCAAAAATTACATCTACTAGCTTTAATTTTTCCGTTACTTCACGACGAGCTTTGGCCATATGACCTGGGAACCATTGAATTGTCATTATTTACTCCTAATCTATAAGTTTGGCATTTTCAATTGGCCAGTAACAAATTGGTGTTGTTCCTAGCACTTTGTTTAGCGGGATTGGGCCGATTATTCTGCTATCCTTACTTGCTCGGCGATTATCTCCTAAGACAAAATAAGTATCTGTTGGAATCTTTCCACCATCTAACTGATCTTTTGAACTGTAGTCATCTGTCAAATAGCCGTCTTTGAGTTTCTTTTTATAAGTATCTAGATAAGGCTCATCATATTTTTCACCATTAATGTATAGCTGATCCGCTTTGTATTCCACTATATCACCAGGAAGTCCTATTACTCGTTTAATATATTCTTTCCCATCATTTTCGCGAAAAACTATAACATCAAAACGATCTACATGCCCAAATCGATTAATAATTACGCGGTCATCATTATGAAGTGTTGGCATCATTGAAATTCCATCAACTAGAATAGGGACAAACAAATAAAAACGGATAATAACAGCAATTAATACTGCTAAAACAGCCGCCCAAATCCAAGACCATAACCGTTTTAAATTCTTTTCTTTCAAGAAATTGCACCGCCCTATTCTTTACTAATAGTTTTATTATAAACGAAAAAACGTTCATTTAATAGAGAAATCCGTGAAAAAATAGCTTCCACGGATTTCTGGTTAATTTCCAAATTGTAAAACAGTGCCATTCACAGTTGAATCGTCAATAAATCCAAAAACTCGACTATCTGAACTTCCTCCACGGTTATCACCAAGTACAAATAATTTCCCTTTCGGCACTGTACTCTCACCAGTCATATCCTCTAATGTATAATCTGCTATATAAGGTTTTTGAGTTGGATCCGGGTTCCATAAAGTTAATGTGCCTTCTGGTAAATAACTTTCTACTTTTCGTTTCCCATTTAAGTATAACTCTCCATTTTTAAAGGCTATTTCATCTCCGGGAACTCCAATTACTCGTTTGATAAAGTGTTCCCCTGTCCCAATCATCGGTGGCTCATCAAACACGATAATATCAAAACGGTCTGGATCAGTTATTTTTTCAATGAAAATCCGGTCGCCATCTTGATAAGTCGGGACCATAGATGTACCTTCTACTTTTACAGGTGCAATAACAAAGTTACGAACTACTAAAGCTATTGCTAGTGCAGCTACAATAACTAGTACCCAGCTTAATAATTGCTGTGTCCCACTTTTTTTCTTGGAAGTTTTTGATTCATTTTCTACCATCTATGTTTCCTCCTAGGCTTACCGCAGCTTTTTATTAGCGTTGTAAAGATTTCCCAAATGAGATGACTTTCCCAAGCACACTATCTTGTGAAATAAAACCAATATAGCGGCTATCTTTACTTACTTGTCGATTATCGCCAAGTACAAACAGCTTTCCTTTTGGTACGGTTAGTGAACCATCAGATCCTGGAATATCAGCCATCGTAAAATCTGGATCACCTTTGTCACTTGTTGTTAAGTAACCGGCTTGTAGATCGGCTTTTTCTGAATCTAAATATGGTTCATCATATGCTTTGCCATTAATGTACAATTGATCTTTTTTGTACTCTACTTTATCTCCAGGAAGACCAATTACGCGTTTGATATATTCAGCATTTTCCTCATCAGGGGCAGGAAATACAATAATATCAAAACGTTTCGGATCAGATACTTTGTTAATGAACAAGTGCTCTCCGTCATGAAGCGTTGGATCCATTGACTTCCCGTTAACTGTCACTGGAGAAATTAAAAAATAACGAATACCGAAAGCTAACACAAGTGCAATGACAATTATTTTAATCCATCCAAATGCCCCTGAAAAAAATTTGTTTTCACTTTTCATGTCTTTTTATCCTCTCCAACTAATATTAATAAAGTATAGCATGAAACAAGCCAGAAGTTGTAATAAAAAAGCTGGCTTAATGGAAAAAATGCGCGCCAATTATGACGCGCATCCAAATCATGCTGATGTTTTAATAGGGATAATCGAACCGTCTTCTAATTGAAGTTGTGGCTCTTCTTCTCCTCGTGCTGCTTTTTCAGTAATAATACATTTGGTAATATCGTCACGAGACGGGATTTCAAACATTACTTCAAGCATAATCTGCTCAATAATAGAACGAAGACCACGAGCGCCAGTTTTGCGTTCAATTGCTTCTTTTGCAATTTCGATTAACGCTTCTGGCTCAAATTCTAATTCTACATCATCAAGTTCTAACATACGTTTATATTGTTTTACTAGTGCATTTTTTGGTTCCGTTAAAATCGAAACAAGAGCAGCTTCATCTAATTGCTCAAGTGTTGCAATAACAGGCAGACGACCTATAAATTCAGGAATTAAGCCGAATTTCAATAAATCTTCTGGTACAACACGAGATAAATAAGTTTCATCTTCTTTGAGTTTGGCATTATCTGTACCAAATCCAATGACTTTTTCGCCCATTCGATTTTTAACAATTTGCTCGATACCATCAAAAGCACCACCAACAATAAATAGAATATTTCCCGTATCAATTTGGATTAATTCTTGATGTGGATGTTTTCTACCACCTTGTGGGGGAACACTTGCGACTGTCCCTTCTAAAATTTTTAGTAGGGCTTGTTGCACTCCTTCACCGGAAACGTCTCTTGTAATAGATGGATTTTCAGATTTACGAGCAACTTTGTCAATTTCATCAATATAAATGATGCCTTTTTCAGCTTTTTCTACATCATAATCAGCTGATTGGATTAATTTAAGCAGGATATTTTCGACATCCTCTCCAACATAGCCAGCTTCTGTAAGTGACGTTGCATCTGCAATCGCAAATGGAACATTAAGAATTCGCGCTAATGTTTGAGCAAGGAGCGTCTTACCGCTACCAGTTGGACCAATTAAACAAATATTACTTTTTGAAAGTTCCACTTCATCTTCTTTGGTTTCATTAGAATTAATACGTTTATAATGATTGTAAACGGCTACAGCTAATGCTTTTTTGGCACGTTCTTGACCAATAACATAATCACTTAATATATGACGGATTTCTTGTGGTTTTGGCACTTCACCAAAATCAACAAATTCAGAAATACCTAGCTCTTCTTCAATAATTTCATTACAAAGCTCGATACATTCATCACAAATATAAACGCCTGGACCAGCCACTAATTTACGTACTTGATCTTGAGTCTTTCCGCAAAAGGAGCATTTAAGTTGGCCTTTTTCGTCGTTAAATTTAAACATAATTATTTCACCCCTTCGCATAGGTATGTTACATGTAGGCAATATTGCATCTCCCACGTGTGTTAATAATAGCATTTGTTTATTAGAAATGCCAATCATCTGTATCCATATTTCTACATTCAGAAGGACACGAGTATAACTCATGTCCCCCCCTTTGTTTTATGAAATTATCAAACCAATATAATCTTATTTTTCCACTGCGCTATCAAGTAAAACATCAATAGCTTTACGGATTTTAAGATCTGATTTAAGTTCGCTCATATCACCAAGTGCAGCACGAACAGCATCTTTTTCCATACCGTATTTTTCAGCTAATGTAGAAATTTCTTCATCAATAGCTTCTTCCGTTGGTTCAATGTTTTCAGCTTCCGCAATAGCTTCAAGCACTAAGTTCATTTTCACGCGTTTTTCTGCGTCTTGTTCCATTTGCGCATGCATTGCTTCTTCTGTTTGACCAGTGAATTGGTAGTAAAGTTCAGGAGTTAATCCTTGTGCTTGCAAATCTTGTGCGAAGTGATTCATTAAATGATCCGCTTCATGATGAACCATTGCATGTGGAATATCAACTTCTGCATTTTCAACAGCTTTTGCGATAACTTCTTCTTGTTTAGCTTGAGCTACAGAGTCTTTCTTAGCTTCTTGCAAACGATTAGAGATTTTTTCTTTTAGTTCATCTAAAGTTTCTACTTCTTCGTCAATGTCTTTTGCAAGTTCATCGTCAAGAGCAGGAACTTCTTTTGTTTTAATTTCGTGTAATTTTACTTTGAAAACTACTGGTTGTCCAGCTAAATCTTCCGCATGATATTCTTCAGGGAAAGTAAGCTCGATATCCGCTTCGTCGCCAGCTTTTAAGCCAACTAATTTTTCTTCAAAACCAGGAATGAATTGGCCGCTTCCAAGTTCTAATGAATGGTTTTCAGCTTGTCCGCCTTCAAAAGCTACACCATCTTTAAACCCTTCAAAATCAAGGATAACAGTGTCGCCATTTTCAGCTGGTGCATCTTCTTTAACAACTAACTCAGCTTGACGCTCTTGTAATTGTTTAAGTTCTGCTTCTAATTCTTCTGTTGTAAGTTCTTCGTCGCGTTTTTCTACTTCAAGACCTTTGTAGTCTCCAAGCTTCACTTCAGGTTTCACAGTAACGTCTGCTGTTAATACCCAAGTTTCACCTTTTTCCATGGACTCAATATTTACTTGAGGAGTATCTACTGGATCAATTCCAGCTTCATCAATTGCTGCAGAATATACTTCTGGAAGCAAGATATCAAGTGCATCTTGGTAAAGAGCTTCTTCGCCGAAACGTTGGTTGAAAATTTGACGCGGAACTTTCCCTTTACGGAAGCCTGGTACGTTAAGTGTTTTACGAACTTTTACGAAAGCGCGGTCCAAACCTTCTTTTACTTTTTCTTGTTCAATTTCAAAAGTAAGTTTTCCAACGTTACCTTCTTGTTTTTCCCATTTTACTGACATGGTATAATTCCCTCCATCATCTATTTAGATCAAATTTAATTACTCTCATGACAAGTTTCAGCCATACTCACTAATAATAACACAGATATCCCTGACTTGAAAACAACAAATATCATTATATAAAATAATTTTGCTGCCTGATTTCCAACTCTTCAATAATCGAAATTGCTTCATCCACTAAAACAGGATTCACATCATCCGAAATAACACTATTATCCCCATACATACCATTCGCCCATTTATAGTAGGCATTTATCCAAATCGCAGGATCTTTTGGCTCCAGTTCAAATGGATAAAGCATAAATAAATGTTGTTGAATAATTCCTTGAACTTGTTCCAATAAACTGGGATTACTATTCTCAAGTTCTTTCGCTAAACCTGTGAAAAGCGCCTGTGAAAATTCATTATTAGCTAACATTGGAATTTCACTTGGATTAAAAAAAGCTTTTTTCTCCATTTTCCGCACTTCGACTGCTTCATTTATTTCTTTTTCTTGCATTAGTTCAAAAATCATTGACTGAACAAAAGGTGAACAATGATCATCTGCTAGAAATTGTTTAAATGTCGGTAAAAAATCATCCAGTTCTAAAAATCGAGCTTCTTGTAAAAATTCTAGTTGTTCTGATGTTTGCCAAGATGCAAATTCACGAATATCTTTTCGTGGGACAAATTGTTTTGGAAACTGGATAACATTATCGGCAATTTGGTCACTCGCTTCATTTTTTTCTTCTTCCATATAATGACGGACTAAAGTAAAGTAAGTATCCATATTATCTTCTTTCATAAAGGTAACGGATAATTCCCCAAGGATTTCTTTATTATAACCATTCATTGTTAAAAAGTTTTGACCCATTTCTTGCGCTTTTTTTGTTTTATCCGTTTGATTATAAAATTGAATTAATCTATGTACAATTTCTTCGTTGCACGGTTCTTGATGGTAGGCATTCTCCAAATAATGCAGGGTGCTCATTAACTCATCTTTCGACAACGAAGTAATTCCTTTTTCCATAAATTTTTTTACACTAACTGGGAAAAAAGTGCCACTTTCATTCATTGTTTTATCTCCTTTTATTTTAAAAAGCTTTTTATACTCATAGATTTTACCCTTATTGTGAAAAATTTAATCATTTTCCAGTTAAATAGTTGCTTTGGATTGGTTCATTCTACTTGGATAACTAGCTTATGTCAAGGGTCTTAAGGGTGAAAATTTGAACATCTTACCTATTTATTTAAGCACAAAATTTAAGTTTTTTTCAAAACAAGTTAATCTTCTACATTTAATAAATTTACAAATGATTAGTAGAAAATATTGAAATACGGACTTAAAAATTAAGCTAATAAAACACAAAAGAAAAAACAGCTATTTATTAAATTTAATAAGAACTGTTTTCATAGATTTAAAATAATTTATTAAGTTTTTTATTTTAACATAAATCAGATTAGACCCCGATATTTATACCGAGATCTTCAACTTTTTTATTCACTATATTCTTCCATTACATCTTCATAGATATCTTGATACGTAGCTTCCATACCTTCTGTTTCCTCTAAATTTTTACCGTCGTCTAAAAACAATTCCTCTTTAGCTAATTTTTCAACTGGGAATTTGCTAAGTACTGCATTTGCTAATACATAGTTATCGCCAGAGGTGTTTTTTTCTAAGAATAAAGTGTATTCTTTGCCTTCTTCCATATTTTTGTAACCATCAATTGTTAAATCATATTTTTTGCCATCAATCTGAGCATTTTCTACACTATATTCTAAGACTTTAATCATCATATTTTCTTTCAATTTTCCGGTTTCATCTTTTTCGATATTTTTTATTTCTACATCACTCATTGTATAAAAATCTGTCGGGAAAGTATTTTCTTTTGTCTCTTTAGTAATAGTTATTTTCTCCGATTTCTTTAAAACCTTAATAATAATTGGTGCATCTTTTTCAAGTTCATCCATATTTTCAGCAAGTTCAAGATATTTCCCGTGATAGGAAACAACGCCATTTTTCGATGTTACTTGTTCTGATTCACTTTGTTTTACCGTTTGTTCTTCGGTTTGCTTTTCTTTTGCACTCTCATTATTGGAACAAGCTGTTAATATGCCTAGAATAACTGAGCAGGCTGTAATAACTACTATTTTTAACTTCATCTTAAAGCCTCCTTCTACTTATACAACGCTTTAATACCATTTAAATCATCTGCTTGTGGTTTTATTTTATTTATAAAGCCCTTATCTAACATAATAGCATTTTTTGTTTTCACATGACCTAGACCAAAACCATGACCAAATTCATGCACGATCGTTTCGGTTTTATGATTGGTTGATAGCGATCGAAACTGCTTATAAAGGGTAATCTCATTCTTAGCAACTATTTTATTTGTTTTATAGTAGCTTGTATTACATATTGCCACAATGTCTCCTTTATTAGTTGCTGAGTTACTGACAGTAAAATGTGGATTAACATCGTTTCCCATACTAATCGTGTTTAGATATGGAGAAGGATTCCAGGATTTCGCACCATTTAAAATGATACTTTTAAACCCTTTCGCTGAACCATTGATATAAATTTTAAAGTTCTTTGCACTAGATTTCGTCATTACAAAACCAGCCTTTGTATAAGCACTCGCATTAGTCGGAATAAAAAATACAATTAACAACATAAAAATAAGAATTTTTGGTAAAGTTTTTTTCATCAAGTTGTTTGCTCCCTTTTTATAGTTGTCACACATTGTGTGCTTTTAATTAGGAATAATAAAAAACACTCGATTTGTGTGCTTTTTCATTATTTTCCAATTCACCCTTAGTTATAAAATTGCTTTTCTTACTCAAAATTTACTTTAACTGATATTTCACTCATAAAAGCATTTTAAATCACACATTAAAATTTCACTTAAAATAACAGCATTTTTGTGTGACAATCTAACACTTCCCTTTTCTATATTACTATATCCCGATGTATACTTGTATCCCATCTTTCTCGCAATAAAAGCTTGTGTAATTCCCCGCTGCAATCGTAACTCTCGAATTTTATCCGTATTAATTCTTCTGGTGTCTGCTGCTTTCATGTCATCTTCTCCTTATCTACACAGTTTGAGCTGTTAATACTATAATAACAACTCATTCAGTGACTGTCAATTGATAATTAATACGTTCTGTGTTAAAATATAGCTAAATTGAGTAAGATATTGTATAATCGAACAGAAAGGAGTGAAATTATGCCAAATTTAAGTAACAGACTTACGTTACTCAGAGAAAAACAAGGTTGGTCAAAAGCAGAAACAGCTCGAAGACTTGGACTTAAAGCACCTTCTACTTATGGTAATTGGGAGTATGGCATCCGTGAGCCAGATCTAGATATGGTCACACAAATTGCCACACTTTATGATGTCAGTGTTGATTATTTACTAGGTCAACAAAGCATACCCACTTTTGCGCCTAGTGAACTTGAAAGTGAAAAAGATATCGGCAAAAGAATGACGAAAATCAGTGAAGATTTAAGAAATGAGGATGATTTAAAATTGGACGGTTTCCCATTAGCTAACGAGTCTGCTCACTTTCTTGCTGATTCGGTTGATTTTATTTATGAACAAGCGAAAAAACTTAATAAGTAAAGCTCTATCTTCGTTTAACTTCTGCTTTTTTTGGGAATAATTAATAGTGTCAAAATAATAAAAGCAAAGGGGGAGTTTCATTTGTCAGAATGGTACTTCAAAAAGAATGAGCAGAAAGTGGGACCTTTTACTAATGTAGAGATAGTTGCTCTCTATAAAAAAAGGGAGATTCACGATTCCACACTGGTTCAAAAATCCCCTCATCCGGAGTGGGTAACATTTAAACAGACAGAATTATATCGACATGCACAAAGTCACGGGAACTCTGAACTAAAAATCGGTCACCTTTTTTCCGCCGTTTTCAAAAAACACTCCAAAGAAGAAGGCGAAAAAGTCTTTATTGCTGGAACAAAATACACCACCCCCGCAACAAGTGAAATATCAAGTACTTGGCCACATCCTTGGGTATTCTCAAGAGTTTTTCTTGTTTTAATCGTCACTTACTTTTTACTTCTTGCTTGTACTTATTTATTCGATAATACTAATACGATTCCTGGTCTTATGGTGATTGGCTCATTCGCAGTTCCATTTTCGGTATTATTATTCTTTTTTGAAACGAATGCACCTCGTAATATTAGTGTTTTCGATGTTGTTCGGATGTTTTTCATTGGGGGTGTCGCAGCGCTTGTTGCTACGCTTGTCATCTATT
Organism: Listeria ivanovii subsp. ivanovii; assembly: GCF_900187025.1. Classification (GTDB taxonomy): domain Bacteria; phylum Bacillota; class Bacilli; order Lactobacillales; family Listeriaceae; genus Listeria; species Listeria ivanovii. The sequence continues at coordinate 1,260,864 of NZ_LT906478.1, read as the reverse complement.
CGATTATTCCAGTTGGAAAATTAAATTACTTTAATGCCCTATTAGTTGGCTTTATTGAAGAAACTGGGAAAATGATCATTGTGGCCCTCTTCATTCGTTCATTAAATTCTAAGTATATTCTAAATGGACTACTTATAGGTGCCGCAGTTGGTGCTGGATTTGCTGCTTTTGAATCACTTGGATATGCATTTAATTATAGTGTCGATGCAGCGTTTCTATTCAAGGATATCCATATTGCTGGCGAAACTATGATGAATGTTATTTTCAGCCGTGGATGGCAGTCTATTGGTGGTCATGTAGTATGGGCGGCGATTGCCGGTGCTGCACTCGTTATTGCAAAAGGCGACGAAAAACTTGGGATGCACCATATTTTCACAGGAACTTTCTGGAAACTATTCATTATCCCTATCGCCTTACACTTTGTTTGGGATTCCCCATTCAATCCACTACCAGCAATTGACTTTAAACAAATCGTATTAATTGTAGTCGTTTGGTTCGTTATTCTGCGCTTAATTAGCAGAGGTTTAAAACAAGTGTCAGTAATTTCAGCAGCTAGCAAATCTTCAAAATAAGCAAAAAGGGTTCTAAGAAAATTTCTTAGAGCTCTTTTTTATTGCTTCTTTTAAAAAGAATACCGAAAATTATAAATTTAAATTGTAAAACAGTAATCTATTATAGACATATCGTCATTTTCATGTAAAATAGAAGTATTATCTAATTAACAGAGGGGTCATAGAAATGCGCGAATCTTTAAAGAATAGTAAGAGATTAGTGATCAAAGTTGGTACTAGTACATTAATGTATGGAAATGGCCATATTAATCTACGTACGATTGAAAAATTAGCGATGGTTTTATCCGATTTACGTAATGAAGGTAAAGAAGTTATTCTTGTTTCTTCCGGAGCAATTGGCGTTGGTTGTCATAAACTACAACTCCCAATTAGGCCAACAAGTATTCCTGAACTACAGGCAGTCGCCTCCGTTGGTCAAAGTGAACTAATGCATATTTATAGCAAATTTTTTGGTGAGTATGGACAAGTTGTTGGACAAGTCTTGCTTACACGCGATGTGACTGACTTCCCTATTAGCCGAGAAAATGTAATGAATACACTTGAAAGTCTTTTAAATAGAGGCATTATCCCGATTGTAAATGAAAATGACACAGTCGCTGTAGAGGAACTTGAGCATATTACTAAATATGGTGATAACGACCTTCTTTCTGCTATTGTTGCTAAACTTGTACAGGCAGATTTACTGATTATATTGTCTGATATTGATGGCTTTTATGAAACAAACCCTACAACTGATCCAGATGCAGTTATGTTTTCTGAAATCAATCAAATCACTCCTGAAATTGAGGCTCTAGCTGGAGGAAAAGGATCTGAATTTGGAACTGGCGGTATGTTAACAAAACTTTCTGCTGCCTCTTATTGTATTGATGGTGGTCAAAAAATGATTTTAACTAATGGGAAAAATCCCGCTGTTATTTTCGATATTATGCAAGGCAAACCAGTCGGTACTTTATTTGCTAGCCAAAAGGAGGAATATTCAGATGACAGAACTCATTAAACAAGGAGCTGCTGCAAAAGAGGCAGCTATATTTTTAGCCCAAGCAAGTACAAAAGAAAAAAATGCTGCGTTACTTCAATTAAGCGATGACTTATTGGCTAATACAGATAAACTTCTTCAAGCGAACGAAAAGGATATTGTTCGGGCAAACGAAAAAGGAACACCAGAAACAATGGTTGATCGGCTTCGTTTAACAGAAGAACGAATCAAAGAAATAGCTGAAGCAGTCAAGCAAGTTGTCGCATTGAAAGACCCTATTGGTGAAGTGATTCATATGTGGAAAAATGATGCCGAATTAACTATCGGAAAAACAAGAGTTCCGCTTGGAGTAATTGGAATTATTTATGAATCTCGTCCAAATGTCACTGTAGACGCTTCTGTCCTTTGCTTCAAAACTGGTAACGCGGTTATTTTACGAGGTGGAAGTGATGCAATTAACTCCAATAAAGCTTTAATGTCTGTCATTCAAAATTCCATAGAATCGTCAGGATTCCCTCGTTCTAGTGTACAGTTAATTGAAGATACTTCTAGGGAAACTGCTCGTGACATGATGCGCCTTAATCGCTTTTTAGATGTGCTTATTCCTCGAGGCGGCGCAAAACTTATCCAAACTGTACTAGAAAATGCCACCGTCCCAGTTATCGAAACTGGAACAGGAAATTGTCATATCTACGTAGACAAAGCAGCAGAGAAACAAATGGCGATTGACATTTTAATAAACGCAAAATGCTCCCGTCCTTCTGTTTGTAATGCTGCTGAAACGTTACTCATTCATCGTGAAGTTGCTGAAGATTTCTTGCCAGCAATGGAAATAGAACTGAAAAAATACCAAGTGGAATTACGCGCGGATGATCGAGCTAGACTAATCTTAACTGATGCCAAAGAAGCTACAGAATCTGACTGGGAAGCTGAGTTTTTAGACTTCATTTTAGCTGTAAAAGTAGTTGATTCGGCTGATGAAGCGATTGAACATATTAATAAATATGGTACAAAACATTCTGAAGCAATCGTTTCAAATGATTATTCTACTGGTCAAGCTTTCCATCAAAAAGTTGATGCTGCTGCCGTTTATATCAATGCCTCCACTCGCTTTACTGATGGCTTTGCAATGGGTTTTGGAGCAGAAATTGGCATTAGCACACAAAAACTACATGCGCGTGGTCCAATGGGGTTAACTGAACTCACTTCTACAAAATATATCATTTTTGGCGATGGACAAATTAGAAACTAAAAAAAGCTAAGACAAAAAGTAGCAACAAACAGCTGAAAATTTAAAAAGCAAGAATCTTATCTTCTCCATTTTTTGTAATGGATATAGACAATGATTCTTGCTTATTTTATATACTTCTTTGTTCCAATCTTTTTATTTGAGCATTCATCCACATAATCACATCTTGAAAAACAGTTTCTTTACAAAGTTCATTTACTAATTCATGACGGGCATGTTCATAAATTTTATAGGTAACATCTTCTACCCCCGCTTTTTCAAGGGCTAAAGCAATTTTTGGCGTGTCTTTACCGAAATGCCCTACAGGATCATCACTACCTGATAGCAATAATATAGGTAATTTTTTAGGCACACTTTGATAGGTCTCCATTTGCTGGCTCACTTTTACCGCTTCAAAAAGGTTATGGAAGAAACCTGTTGTCCCCACCACTGGACCACAAAACGGATCTTCTTCATAAGCTTGATATACTGCAGGATCTCTTGTGAGCCAACTGAAACGGTGATTTTCGTTAAATGGTTTATTATATCCCCAAAATGCTAACTTATTAAGAAATCCACTTCTTTTCATAGCATCCTTCTTTACTCGCTGTGCTGTAATGAGTTGTCCCATTTTTAACAAAGGTTCTGGTTGCAAACCGCTACCAGAAAGCATTACGCCATCTGCTTCATATTTCGTCATAAAAGTTCTAACGAGGAAGCTTCCCATACTATGAGCAAAAAGGAAATATGGCAATCCAGGGTATGTTCTCTTTAAATAGTCTTTCACCATCACTTCATCTTGAAGCATATCTTTAAAACCTGTATTTTCATCTAAGTGACCTAAGTATGCCTCATCGCTAGCGGATTTACCAAAACCGCGATGATCATCAGCTATGACTATAAATCCTGCTTGGTTTAGGCGCTCAGCAAAATGACGGTATCTAGCACCATGCTCTGCCATTCCATGAACAATTTGAACTATCCCGACTGGATTTTCGACCTCATCCCAAATATGTATATGTAAATCCAAGCCATCTACTGCTTTTAATTTTATTTGTTTGTACATGTGTCTCCCTCCCGATTCATCTTATATTTAGTATACCATCTAAGCTTTATTTTCACTATTTACAGCATTCTTATTAGGACTTTTGTATAACTAGTTAAAAAGTTACAGTTCCAACTATTCATTTATCTGCAAAAGTTTGTTCATATAATCACAATATGCTATACTATTTTTATAAGGAGTTGACACACATGGATAACTGTTTAGCGCAATTACAAATGTATGATTATTTACTAAAAAAGTATCGTAACAAAGAGGTTTTTCCTGAGACTAGGATGATCGTAGAAATTGATGGAAAGCTTTGGACTGGTGATTTCTTACAGCTTGATGACTGCCACATTATTGAAATTGATTGGGAAGATACCAGATTCACTCGTATTGAACGTACCAAAGATGCTATCAACGATGAATTTAACGAAAAAGTAACCAATTCTAATGTTAATGTTAGCGAAAACCGGATTGACTCTAAAATTGGTAGTTTAAAAAATATTGAAATTTTATATCAAGAAATTGGTAACTTTGTTAGACAAGTAGAAAATTCTACTACCACCTTAAAACCATTACTTTATAATGCTTACTGCCTAGATACAAGAGTTAAAGTACCGTTTTTAGATATTAGTAAGAAAGAAATTGCGCTAGTTTCTTTAACAAATTAAACGATAAAAACCATGAAAATCAAATTTCGTGGTTTTTTTATGTAAGCTGTTCAATATGTTTCACCTGATTTGGTTCCATTTGTTGTAATTCAGTAGCAAGGAACGCTGGTAATAGTACTAGATGATCCAACTGATTTAGATTAAACCATTTAAACGTTAATGCATATGGCTGATCTCCAAACTGTCCAAATGCTTCTGTTCTTACAAATGAATCTTTTTCAATTAAAAGACTTTTTGGTAATAATTCAACCTGATAGTAAAACTCCACACTATCGATTTTATTTCCCCGATAGAAAAACTGATTTTCCGCAATGATTTTTAACTCCTTAATCTCGACCACTTCACCTAATTCTTCCATCATTTCTCGGATTAGACCCTCTTTTGTAGATTCTTCCTCCACCGCTCCACCTGGAAGTGTCCAATAATTTTCATTTTGAGCTGAATGTAGTAAAATTTTGTCTTTATGCTGTATAATTGCCACCGTTCTAATATGTTTCATTAAAATCACTCCTTCTTTTTCATTTTATCATATAAATTGGTTGCGCTTTCACCTTTTTTATAGTATAGTAATGGCGAACAATTTGTATATACAAGTTTAAAAAGGAGGAAGCTTTATGGTTGACTATAAAAAGGATGCAAGTGAGCTCTTAACATTAATCGGTGGTAAAGAAAATATTTCTTCTGTCACACACTGTGCTACTAGAATGCGCTTTGTTTTACAAAATCCAGATAATGCAGACATCGAAGCAATTGAAGAAATTCCAGCGGTAAAAGGTACATTCACACAAGCTGGACAATTCCAAGTAATTATTGGTAATGATGTAGCTATTTTTTATAATGAATTTTCGAAAATTACTGGAGTTGAAGGTGTCAATAAAGAAGATGCCAAAGTAGATGCGAAGAAAAATATGAGTATACTACAACGAATGCTTGCAGGTCTGGCAGAAATATTCACACCACTCATTCCCGCTATTGTTGTTGGTGGTCTTATTCTTGGTTTCCGTAACGTCATTGGGGATATTAAATTTTTAGATGATGGTACGAAAACGATTGTTGATGTCTATCCATTTTGGGCAGGCGTTTATAGTTTCTTATGGTTAATCGGAGAAGCGGTCTTCCACTTCTTACCAGTTGGAATTACTTGGTCGATTGCGAAAAAAATGGGTACAACTCAAATTCTTGGGATTGTCCTTGGTTTGACACTCGTTTCACCTCAACTATTAAATGCTTATAGTGTGGTGGAAACAAAAGCTGGTGATATTCCAGTTTGGGACTTCGGCTTTGCTCAAGTGCAAATGATTGGGTACCAAGCACAAGTTATTCCAGCAATTATGGCTGGTTTTTTACTCGCTTATTTAGAAATTTGGTTGCGTAAATTTATTCCGAATGCGATTTCAATGATTTTTGTTCCATTTTTTGCCCTTGTACCAACAGTTCTTGCGGCCCATGTCATTCTTGGACCAATTGGATGGAAAATTGGCGATGCAATTTCGAACGTGGTTTATGCTGGGTTAACAGGTGGACTTAGCTGGTTATTCGCTGCCCTATTTGGCTTCTTGTATGCTCCACTCGTTGTAACTGGACTCCATCATATGACGAATGCAATTGATTTACAATTGATGAGTCAATTCGGTGGTACCAATCTATGGCCGATGATTGCACTTTCAAATATCGCGCAAGGTTCAGCTGTTCTAGCAATAATTTTCTTACATCGTGGAAATGAAAAAGAAGAGCAAGTGTCGATCCCGGCAACTATTTCTTGTTATCTTGGAGTGACTGAGCCAGCGATGTTCGGTATTAATTTAAAATACTTATACCCATTTGTTGCTGCAATGATTGGTTCAGCTCTCGCCGCAGTCGTCTCTGTTTCAAGCGGAGTAATGGCAAATTCTATTGGTGTTGGTGGCTTACCAGGAATCCTTTCCATTAATCCAAAATATTATGCTATATTCGCGTTATGTATGCTGATTACCATTGTTGTTCCATTCATTCTTACTGTTCTATTCCGCAAATATAATATTTTAAATAAAGTAGACACTGCACCAATTCGTACTTTTGGAAAAAAAGAGTATCGTGAATCTGTTAAAACAACCAACTAAAAAGTGAGGCTTTTCTATATGACAACTTTTGCTCAAAAAACAATTTATCAAGTTTATCCAAAATCTTTTTTTGATACAGATGGTGACGGGATTGGCGATATTCCTGGAATCACTGCTAAACTTGATTATCTACAAAAATTAGGGGTTGAAATGATTTGGATTAATCCATTTTATCCTTCCCCTCAAAATGATAACGGTTATGACATAGCCGACTATACAGCTGTTGATCCGTTGTTTGGAACGATGCATGATGTTTCTACTCTGATTCGTGAAGGAAAAAAAAGAAACATTGGAATTATGATTGATTTAGTACTTAATCATACTTCTACTGAACATCCTTGGTTTCAAAAGGCTTTGGCGGGTGATCCATTTTACCGTGACTTCTATTTTTTCCGTGAAGGTAAGAGAGACGGCACTCCTCCAACAAACTGGGAATCCAAATTTGGTGGTAATGCTTGGGAAAAATTACCCAATTCGGCAGAGTACTACTTGCATTTATATGATGTCACACAAGCTGATTTGAACTGGGAAAATCCTAATGTCCGGGATGCACTTTATGATGTAGTTAATTTTTGGATTGATAAAGGTGTGGAAGGTTTCCGACTAGATGTCCTTAATGTTATTTCGAAACCTAAATTTTTAGAAGATGATTTTGAAGGTGATGGCAGACGTTTCTATACGGATGGTCCTAAAATTCACACTTATTTAAAGGAACTACATGAACGCACTTTTGGTGAAAAACCAATTATTACTGTTGGCGAGATGTCGTCTACTGATATCGCTAATTGTGTTCGCTATAGTAATCCGGAAGAAAAAGAATTATCCATGGTATTTCATTTTCATCATCTGAAAGTAGATTATCCAAATGGTGAAAAATGGCGTTTAGGGGAAATGAATTTTGCAACTTTAAAATCTATTTTCCATACATGGCAAGTAGCTATGTCTGAGGAAAACGGTTGGGATGCGCTGTTTTGGAATAATCACGATCAGCCAAGAGCTCTGGGGCGATTTGTCTCTGATTCGCCTGCACATAATTATCATGCCGCTACCCTACTTGCTGCAACAACTCATTTTATGCGTGGTACTCCGTTTATTTACATGGGCGAAGAAATTGGGATGATGAATCCAAAATTCCCTACGATTAATGATTATGTTGATATTGAAACTCTAAATCATTTCGATATTTTACAACAACAAGGATTTTCTGAAGCAGAAGTAATGGCGATTATTAAAGAACGCTCCCGTGATAATAGCCGCACACCAATGCAATGGGATAATACTGAAAATGCAGGTTTTACAACTGGAAAACCTTGGCTAAAAGTAGCAGAAAATGCAAGTGAAATTAATGCTCAGCAAGCTTTACAAACGAAAACAAGTATTTTCTATTTTTACCAAAGATTAATAGCTCTACGGAAAGAATATCCTGTCATTCAAAATGGCGATTATACACCTACTCTTACGGATGAAGATTCTGTTATCGCTTATACACGTTCGCTTGAAGATTCTAAGCTACTCTCGATTCACAACTTTGCTTTAGAAAAGCAGATTTTAACGCTTCCAAGTGAATTCTCAAATGCTAAAATCTTACTTTCTAACTATCAGCGGGAAGAGCTTAATTCGACCATAGAGCTTTCTCCTTACGAAACACTAACTTTACTTCAATAATAAAAAGCCCGAGACACTTTCTCGGGCTTTTTAGCGCCTTCTAGCAAAATCAATAAAACGAAACTTATCCAGTCGATGGCGAGATTCTGTATATTGAAATAGCGTAGTATCTTTTAAAAACACTGTGCTTTTTACGACAACAACATGCGTATCTCCATGGAGTGCTAAATATTTTTTATCAGTAGCATTTAACGGCTCCACAGTAATTTCTTTTTGTGCATAACTTATTTCGTAGCCTTTTTCATTTTCTAAATATTGATACAGCGAATCTTCAAGGATACTGTTTTCAATTGGTTCGATCGTTTCATCTAGTAAATAATCATAATCTAATATAGTTGCTTCTTCTATATAACGTACTCGTAAAATTTCGAGACATGAAGACCCGCGCTGAAGTCCCGCGAAGTCAGCAATTCGATCTGGTAAGGTCGTTCGTTCATTTTTAATAACTTTTGTCGTTGCATTCATATGCTCAGACTCTTGCAATTCCTTAAAGCTAGTAAGTCCAGAAACAGGAAATGAATATCGCTCTCGATCAATGACAATAGATCCTTTTCCTTGAAGTTTCTGAATGCAGCCATTTTCGAGTAATAATACGAGTGCTTTTCTAATAGTTTCACGGGATACTGAAAAACGCTTAGCCAGAACATTTTCACTTGGAAGTAATGTCCCTGCCGGATAAACGCCTGATGTAATATCATGCTCTAGTTCTAAATAAATATCGAAAAATTTATTTTTTTTATTCAAATTAATTCACCCACCGTAATTGTAGCATATTTGCAATTAAATGTAACCGAAATTTATTAACCCGCTTTATTACCAAAATCACGTGAAATTTGTTACACTAATATTAGAAAGTATTGTTCACGTGTTTGATTTAAGAGGAGGTAATTTTTTTGACTAAAGTTATTTTAACCATAATTGCAATAATAGTTCCAGCATTTTTAGGATTTTTACTTGCTTATCAAATTTATAAGAAAAAAACTGCCACTTATATGCCACTTAAAAATGAGTTTGTGCACTGGGCAAAGTAAGCGTAAGTTAAGGGGGGAAATAATATGAAAAAAGCAGCAAGCGAAAAACCACTTGTCATTAAAATTGTTATCAGTGTTCTTATCGGATTATTTTTACTTAATTTAATGCCATTCTTAGCTATTTTTGGTTAATTTTTTTACTTAAAAGTGCTTGAAGGTCATTATTTTTTATGGTATATTGTAAATTGTGTTGAAATGAATAGCAATTTTTTATGGTGAGACAATTAATGGCAGAGATGTCAGTTAATGCTTTTTTTATAAAAAGACTCCAGAGTGCCGTTTTGGTGGTATTCTTGGGTTTTTTTTTGTGTGGAAAGGAGAAATGGAGATGAAAAAGAAAACTGGTTGGAACATTGCAAAAATTATTGTAGGAGCGTTGATTTTTTCACTCGCAGTCAATGTTTTTGCTATCCCAAATAATCTTGGTGAAGGTGGCGTTACTGGGTTAACGATGATGCTTTATTACTTACTCGGCTGGACTCCAGCGATTACGACGCTCATTTTCAACGGTATTTTACTTATTATAGGCTATAAATTTCTAGATCGAATGACTATTGTGTGGACGATTGTCGCTATTAGTTTCACTTCCCTATTCTTACATTTTTCTGAGCCACTTGCTTTTTTGGCGAACCAAACCATTGTAGCTGCGATTTTTGCCGGGTTAATGATGGGAATTGGTATGGGACTAATTATGAATGGTGGCGGAACAACTGCTGGTAGTGCCATTCTAGCAAAAATTGCTAATAAATATCTTGGATGGAATACTAGCTATGCGTTATTATTCTTTGATTTAATTGTTGTTATCCCATCTGTTTTTGTTATTGGTTTCGAAAATATGTTGTTTACTGTCGTTTCGCTTTATATTTCGACCAAAGTACTGGATTTCATTCTTGAAGGTTATAATCCTAAAAAATCTGTTACAATTATTTCTGACTACTATGAGGAAATTGCTACAGAAATTGATGCCAATTTGGAACGCGGAATTACGCTATTTAACGGGCAAGGATTCTACATGCGCCAAGATAAAAAAATTCTTTATATTGTAATTAGTCGTGATCAGCTTCTACCACTTACCAAAATTGTGAATAAATATGATGAAAAAGCATTCTTTATTATTAATGATGTTCAAAGTGTGGTTGGTGAAGGTTTTACAAAACAAATAACAAGCGAATAATGTCGAAAAGGATAACTTATGTTACAATAATGGGGAAATTATTATTAGTAAGTGAGGCGTCCTTATGAAAATGTCTAAACCAGCATATATCGTTTTGCTTGTTGTCGGCTTGGTTTTTGTTTTTTTAGGACTATCTAACATTGGGATTTCGATTTTCTGGGATTTTAGTGATTTAGAAAACTTGATGGTTGGCTTATTGTTAATCATTATTGGGACAATTACACTTAGAATCCGCTATTCGTTTAAAAAAAGAGGATAGAAAAGCACTGCAGTCAACTTTTGCAGTGCTTTTCTAATGGATTCTATTAAAAAATAACGTTTTCTTGGATAACATCTAATTTTTTTATAATGATATAGCGATTACGCATCGTAATTACCCCTTCTGTTTTTAATTGTTGAAAAATACGATTGACGCTACTCGCAGAATTTATCCCACAAAAATGACCAATTTCTTCATTACTCACTAAAAAGTCGATTAAATATTGGTTGTCTTCTATTTCCACTCCGAATAAAGTATAAAGCTCATATAATTGCGTACAGATTGCACCCAATTTCCCATTCATCAGCATTTGTTGCATTTTTTTGATAGATTGGAGCAATCGCGTTCGATAATAATCTTTTACATAAAATTGTAAATCCTGATCCTGATTGACGTCTTTCCAAAATCGAACTCGGTCAATTTGATAAAGCTCAGCACTGTCTGATTCCACGCGAATGTTAAATGGTGCATTGGCAAACTGAGAGTACTCATCTTTTAAAAGAGACACAATATCCATTTTATTGATATAGCCTAGATTAAATTCTCGGCCATCTCTAGAAATAATACTTGTTTTAATAATTCCCTTTTTTAATATATAGACATAAGAATCTTCCAGTCCTTCATAAGTTAAATATTTCCGTTTTTTTCTAGTGATTATTTGGAAATCATTGGAACTTACGTAGTTATCAAGTATGTCATAATCCATTGTGCACCGTCCTTTTTTCTTTGTACTAATAAACTAACTTATTAATCATACAAAATAATATTACCATTTTTTTCAACATTTGTTATACATATTTGTATATATCAGAAAGATTTACCAAATTAAAAAGTATCCAAAAGAAAAATCCCCTATAATATTGCTTGTCGCTGAGAAAAATAACAGATTACAAGTAGAAAGGGATTTTATTTTATGAAAGAAAAATTATTTAATAAGGGGTTTATCTTGATTACATTGATTAACTTTGTTGTTTATCTGGTTTATTATTTGCTGATGGTTATTATCGCCGTAATCGCCCAAGAGGAATTGAATGCGTCACTTGGTGAGGCTGGTTTTGCTTCCGGTATTTATATTATCGGGACTTTACTTGCCAGATTATATATGGGTAAAAAGTTAGAATTACTAGGACGTCAGCGAGTTTTAAGATATGGCATTTTATTTTTCTTACTAACTACGGTAGCTTACTTATATATGCCGACCATTGGGATAATGTTCTTTATTCGCTTCTTAAATGGTTTTGCGTATGGAACAACATCTACGGCCACCAACGCGATTGTAACAGCCTACATTCCTCCATCTAGAAATGGAGAAGGAATTAATTATTACGGTCTTAGCACGAGTCTCGCAGCTGCTATTGGTCCTTTTATTGGGATGATTTTATTAAGTCATACAAATTTTTATACGATTATTATTTTCTCTTCTGTCATTGTTTTCCTAACAGCCATTCTTTGTTTCTATCTTCCAGTTAAAAATATTGTTTTAACACCCGAACACAAAAAAGCTTTACAAACTTGGACTGTGAAAAGTTTTATCGAATACAAAGTTATTCCAATTACGTTTATTGCCTTTTTAATGGGGATTTCTTATTCCAGTGTACTCACATTCCTCGCTTCTTATGCAAGAGAAATTAATTTAGTAAGTGCTGGAACTTTTTTCTTTGTTGTTTATGCGTTGGTTATTACCTTTACAAGACCGATGTCCGGGAAAATCTTTGATGTGAAGGGCGAAAAATATGTTATGTACCCTAGTTATATCTTTTTGGCAGTAGGTTTAGTAGTTTTAAGCACTGCGACTTCTAGTTTAGTTTTACTTATTTCAGGTGGACTGATTGGCTTGGGTTACGGCACCTTTATGTCAAATGGCCAAGCAGTTTGTTTAAAAGTTTGTGAGCCACATCGAATTGGGATTGGGTTATCTACTTATTTTATTGGGCTTGATTTAGGCTTAGGAATTGGTCCTTATATTATGGGCGAAATCCATCATGTATTGTCGTTCCAAGGCATTTATATTATTGCAGGTTTGATTGCCTTTTCCTGTATTTTCATTTATATGTTTTTATCTAGAAAAAAATCGGTTCATAACACAGTAGAACAAATACAAGGGAGCGAAGAAATATGAATAAATTATTATTAGTTACAGCAGCAGGATATATCGTTGGAATTCACGCTGCTGAGACAGAAAAAACAGCTTCCATTCTTTTAAGTGATGTATATATTAATAACCCTGCACAGCGATTAATTGATCACTTTGAAAGTTTAGAAATTGCTAAAGAACAAATTATTGGCCACAAAAAGTTATCCACAGAGGATGCCAAAGATTTAATTAGTAGATGGCAAGCAAACTACTTTACCACTTCATGATATTAGTAAAAGCATTGCGCTAATGGTAGTTATTCATAAGCAAGTATAGTTTCATTTCAGTAGAGGCATTGAAATCATGCCTCTTTTTTTATACCATTTTTTTAGTGAGTGCACCTAAATCACTTAAGCCGAATTTATAGTGTACTTCAATTTGGATTCTTTCATGAATAATTATCTCATCAATTCGTGCAAGTAATAATTCGGTAGTGAGTTGATAGCACTTCAAAAAACTAAAGCCCAGATACATTGCTATTTACGTAATTAAAATTAATCTTACAGTTCTTGTATCGGACTATCAAAAATAAAAGGATTATGCAAATCTTTTTTCTCATTAAATAAAATATTATGATAGTATTGCGTTTTATAATCAAGCATTTTCAATTGTTTTTCAATTTTTTGTAATTCAGCTCGCATGACCTCGCGTTGTTGTAACATTAGGTTGTAACGCTCTTCTGTTGTTGCGTCACCTTCAACACACATATTTATATAATGCTTCACTTGCTCAATGGGAAGCCCAGTTGTTCGCAGACATTGAACAACATATACCCACTCTAAGTCTTTTTCAGAAAATTGACGTACATTATTTTTATCCCGATGTACAAAAGGAAATAATCCATGATCATCATAAAACCGTAATGTATGTGCAGAGATATTCATTATTGTGGCTACTTCTTTAATTGTATAAGTCATATTTTTCACGCTCCTACTATATTTGCTTGACTGAGACTAACTCTAAGGTGCTATGCTTTTATTGTATCATAATAAGAAAGGAGAATATCATATATGTCTAATATCAAAGGAAAAGTTATTGTAATTACAGGAGCAAGTAGTGGTATTGGTCGAGCAACTGCTCTATTGCTATCGAAAAAAGGAGCGAAAATTGTCTTGGGAGCCCGTCGTGAAGATCGCTTAAAAACAATTGTTAAGACAATTGTTGATAACGGAGGTGAAGCAATTTATGCCGTGACAGATGTCACAAAGAAAGAAGAAGTCGATGAATTAGTTCGAGTATCATTAGCTACATTTGGTCAAGTTGATGTTATGTTTAACAACGCAGGAATTATGCCATTATCTCATGTAGAATCTTTTAAAACTGATGAATGGGATAAGATGGTGGACGTGAATATCAAAGGTGTTTTACATGGGTTAGCAGCCGTTATGCCAATTATGCTTGAAGCAGGCGATGGTCAGATTATCACAACAGGTTCAGTCGCTAGTTATAATGCAGAACCCACAGGGGTTATTTATGCAGGAACAAAATTTGCTATTCGTGCAATTCATGAAGGCCTTAGAAGGGAACTTGATGGACGTATCAAACTTACCCTACTGGCTCCTGGGGTGACAGATACTGAATTAGGAGAAGATATTACAGAAGAAGACATTATAAACGGACTTAAAGAAATTAGAAAGTTAGCTATTTCACCTGAAAGTATTGCAGAAGCAGTTTTATTTGCCATTAATCAGCCAAGCAATATTGATACATCAACTATTGTTGTACGGCAACGAGGAGGGAACGCATAAATTTATGAGTGGGTTATTATTATGGATATATTAATTGCTTTAATACCTGCAATTGCTTGGGGAAGTATCGGATTAATTGCTGGAAAACTTGGTGGGAATTTTCGTCAACAAACACTAGGAATGACAATGGGTGCATTCATTATAGGGCTACTTTCCCTTTTTATTTTCACACCGTATTTAAGTACAGCAACATGGATTATTGGTTTGATTTCAGGACTATTTTGGGTTTTGGGGCAAAGCATGTATTTTCAATCCTTTTATAAAATAGGTGTTTCAAAAACAGTACCAATGTCAACTGGTCTGCAATTGATAGTTAATACAATGGTTGCTGTATTGATTTTTCAAGAATGGCAAACAAATCGGGATTATCTTCTTGGCAGTACTGCTATTATCCTACTTATTCTTGGGGCGATATTCACCGCGTATGAAGAAAAACAGATAATGAAAAAAGAAAATTCCAAAGGCTACCTAAAGTTTCTTCCATTACTGATATCTACTGTAGGATTTGTGTTATATACAATTATAGTAAGGTATGGACAAGTGATGTACGATGTTGAATCTACCGCAGTGATACTTCCGCAAGCTGTGGGAATGTTAATAGGAGCTCTCTGTATTTGCAAGAAGAAAGATATAATTGAACGAAAAACAAGGTTAAATATCCTTACTGGTCTTACATGGGCGATTGGTAACTTATTTATGTTTATTGCAATGGAAAAAGTTGGACTCGCAACAAGCTTTTCTCTTTCTCAGGCAGGTATTGTTATTTCAACCCTAGGCGGAATATTTATTTTAAAAGAAGCCAATACAAAACGAGAATTGTTCCTAACAGTGATAGGGTGCTTCCTAATTATAATTGGTGGAACTCTTCTAGGGATGGTCAAGTAGCGCTGAAGCTTAGACATAACTAAAACACAATAATGAAAATAGATAAGCAGGAATCATTATATATCGCCATTAAAAAAATGGAATAGAGATGATTCCTGCTTATTATTTATGTTAGAGATAATTTGGTCTAGCCCCCACCATTATCAGTTTATTCGTCGTCTCTCTCAATAAATGTATTTACTTCCTTTCGATGTGCTAAAGAAGGAGAAGCGAATACTACTTTCTCCGTTACGCTTTTAAAAAATACCAAATACTAGAAAAAGTTTAGTATTTAGTGAGGTACTTACCTAGGCACAATGCTTTTTATAAAAGTTGATGACTTATATCTAATAATATATTTTCATGATAGTCGGTCGAAATTTCTATTCTGTTTGATTTATGGGGAATATGTTGGAGTATGTACGGGAGATTATTGACAATGCCGGTATTTTCAGGATTTAAAATCCAAGTTTTTTTCTTAAAATCAAGTATGCCTTCCTCTGTAGCTATGGGAGTTGAGCACTGATAATTATCAGGAAGTTTTGCGATAAATAAATGCATGCCGCCAAGATTTTCTCCACCGACAAACCATTTCATTACGCCAATATCACGAATCTGATAATCCGTTGCGGGAATGCCTGTTTCTTCGGCAATTTCACGTTTAATCGAATGAAGAAGCGATTCCCCTTGCTCAATTTTCCCACCTACTCCATTCCAACTTCCCATCCACGGACTTGTTTGTCTATTTAATAATAAAATTTCATCTGCACGCTCGATAAAGCAAAGTGTATATTGATACATGTTTCCACCTACATTTTCATTTTTGTTTTAGTATAGCACAAATAACAGCATCCGCGTTTTAGTAGGGAGACGGATGCTGTCAGGTGAGATATTTCATTGAAAAAAGGTTATTCTTAATATAACGAATAAATATGAATAGACTATGAACAAACTATGAAAGTTCATTTTTAATTTTCTGCAGTAAAAAATCTCCTTGTTTGGTGATGCTATAATATTTCTGTTTAATATTACTTTCATCACGTTGAATAAAACCATGGAATTCTAGCCAATAAGTGCAGTATAAAAGCTGATTTCTAGTAGAATCTCCAACAACATCATTTTCCAAAAAATTAATCGTTAATGATTTTATGTTATACGTTGGATTTTTAACGACATTTAGTACCATTAGAATAAGACTATTACTAGGTCTTTCCATGCCAGCAACCTTCTTTTCTTTAAATTATCGCTTTCTTGCTTCGTTCACTTTTAGCTGTCTACCTTTTACTTTACGCGAACGCATCATTTCAAGCACAGCTGGTCCTTTACCATTAAGAATTTCTACAAATGACACATGATCTTCTATAGTAATAATACCGATATCTTCTGATGTAATTCCTTCTAATTTTGAAATGGTTCCTACAAAATCCACAGCTCGAATTTTTTTCTTTTTCCCGCCATTAAAGTACAGTTTCATAATATTTTTATTCAGCTTTTCGCCACGAGCTTTTTTGATGGTTGGACGTTTTTGTTGTTTCTTGCGGAAAGCTTCTTCGCTTGCCTTTACTTCGATAATGGTTGGTTTACGTTTCTTTTCAATCGTGATTTTTAGCATATCTTCCATATCTCTAAGTAAGGGATTTTCGTTTGTTTTGACAAAACTGATTGCTTTTCCACTGTTTCCCGCGCGACCAGTACGACCGATTCGGTGCACATAGTTTTCTTTTTCGATTGGTAAGTCATAATTAATTACTAGCGTGACATTTTCCACATCAATCCCACGACCAGCTACATCTGTTGCAATTAAAAAGCGCGATTTGCCACTTTTAAAATCATCCATCGCACGGAAACGCTCTTCTTGTCGTAAACCTCCATGGATTTTAGCTGTATTTACTTGTAGTAAGTCACTTAGTTCATCTACTTGATTTTTAGTGTTACAAAAAATAATCGCACTATCTGGATTTTCTGTGATTAAAACATCTTGGAGCGTCTTTTCTTTATTCTCTGTTTGCATTTCGATATGTGTGATTGGGTTTGTTTTTTCTGCTGCCATTTCAATAACAATGGGATCGTCTTGATATCGTTTGATTAAATCTTGCATTTCCTCTGGCATTGTTGCCGAAAAGAATAGATTTTGGCGCTTTTTAGGTAAAAACTGCAAAATATCTTCTACTTGATCAATGAATCCCATACTTAACATTTCGTCTACTTCATCTAAAACTAAGTAAGCAACTTTATCCACGTTAAGTGTGCCTTTTTCAATATGGTCTAACAAACGCCCCGGGGTTCCAACGACGATATGATTTTTTTGGCTTAATTCTAATTTTTGTTTAGCAAAGGGAGATTGCCCATAAATTGCTGCAGCTTTAATGCGTTTAAATCTACCTATATTAGTGCATTCCGTTTTAACCTGCATAGCTAGCTCTCTAGTTGGAACGATAATTAATGCTTGAGGTTTGTTTTCTTCCCAAATGACTTGTTCAGCAATTGGAATCGCAAATGCGGCTGTTTTACCACTTCCTGTTTGTGATTTTGCCACAATGTCTTTTCCTGTTAATGCAACAGGGATAACTTCCTTTTGAACAGGTGTCGCTTCTTTATATCCTAGTTCATTAATTGCTCGTTTAATTTCTTCACTTAAATTTAAATTATTCATGTCAGTCCTCATTTCCTCATCCCATCATACCATATTTGTTCCCCTAGGATAATACGAATTGTTTGTACTTCCTGCTTTCTTCCTCTAAAATGAATTATAAGCCCCCAAAACAAGGAGGAAAATAATGAATTTAGAGGATTTAAAGAATAAAGTAACGGAGTCATTGCCACTGGATAAATTAGGACAACTGACAGAAGATGCCACTACTAAAGCTTCTGAACTCGGCGATCAAGCAACTAATGTAACCGAAAATCTGCAAGATAAAGCTACCAATATTACAGAGAACCTACAAGATCAAGCAAGCGGACTTACAGAAAACATAGAAGATACTGCAAATGAATTGACTGGTGGTTTTTTGGATAAGATAAAGAATTTATTTCAATAAAAATAGCCTCTTATTAGAACTATTTCTAATTAAGAGGCTATTTTTTAGTTAGTTGCTGTTTTAACTGCTTCGATATGCGCTCCGTTCTCAAAATCATGATTGATGAAGTTTACAAGGCGAAATGCGCTATGTTCATATTCGAATTTTAAAATGCACCCGTTTTTCAACCCACTTATTTTGCCAATTTTACTTGTGTTTTCCCAGTAACGGGCAAATTGCGCACATGCTGCTCCATGAGAAACAGCCAAAATCACTTCATGCGGCTCTTGACTCATAATACGCTCCATCGTCGAAACTATCCGCTTTTGGAAGTCTTTTTCTCGTTCCCCGCCATATGCAGCAAAAAAGTCTCCGTATGGTAGTGCTGGATTTAACTCTTCACTTTCCCCTTCAAATGTTCCAAAATTCCACTCTTTCAATCCTTTTAATCTTATGTAATCCATTTTTGTGACTAATTCTAATGTGTCTGAAGCTCTTTCTGATGTGGAACTGTAGACTTTATCAAACTGGATATTATTTTCTTGAAAGTAGCTTCCCGCTATTTTGGCTTGTTTGATTCCAAGTTCTGTCAGTGGTGCATCACAAAAACCTTGAATTTTTTTTCGTTCATTAAACAATGTTTGTCCATGACGCATTAAATATACTATTTTTTTCATCTAATTCCCTCCAAAATATGGCTTATTTATAGTCTACCATCCTGGAGTAACTCCAAGTCAAACAATTGATTATCTTAATTTTTCCTCTTTTCAACTGCATCTGCTATAATAAAATCACTTAAATGATTCTTACTTGAACGAATATAAATCGAGGAGGAGTTCCAATGGTTTTAAATGTTTATTTGACTTTCCGGACACAATCCAGAGATGCTATTACGTTTTATGAAGAAGTTTTTGGGGGTACATGTACAGATTTAATGACGTACGGCGAAGTCCATCCAGAAAATGAACCGATTGATGACGAGGTAAAAGATCTAGTGATGAATGCTAGTTTGCTGATTGATGGGGTAAAAGTGATGTTTTCTGATATTCCTAAATCTATGCCACTCACTTTTGGTGATAATATTACCTTAGTGATTGATACAGCTGATGAAATGCAACTTACTAAGCAATTTAACCAACTTTCTGAAGGTGGTACAGTCATCATGCCACTTACCAAGACTTTTTGGTCAGAAAAATATGGTCAGGTTACTGATCGCTTTGGTATTGGTTGGCAATTTAATTTATCTTAATTTCAAAAAAGAATCTGGAATAGCTTTCAGGTTCTTTCTTTTCATCCAATTTGCAAGGCCTTTCATTTTAAGTTAAAATAACACGTACCACAGAATGATAAACAAGTGAAACGAGGTATTCTTTTATGGCAAAAACGGAATTAAATCCAAAAGTAGATGCTTTACTTAACAAACCAAGCAACTGGCAAGCAGAATTTAAAGCTTTAAGAGCAATTGCAGTCGAGTTTGGACTAACAGAAGAGTTCAAATGGGGCAAACCTTGTTACGCTTTAAACAGTGGCAATATCTTCCTCATTCATGGCTTTAAAGAATACTGTGCCCTTCTATTTATGAAAGGTGCGCTACTACGTGATCCTGCAAATATTTTAGTACAACAAACCGAAAATGTGCAAGCTGCAAGGCAAATCAGATTCACTAACCTTCAACAAATTTTAGATATGGAGTCTACTTTAAAAAGTTACATTCAAAATGCAATCGAAGTAGAAGCTGCAGGTCTAAAAGTGGCGATGAAGCAGGATAGAGAATTCCCTATTCCCGAAGAACTTCAAACGAAATTTGACGAGCTACCTGCATTTAAAGAGGCATTCGAAGCTTTAACGCCTGGACGTCAACGAGCTTACTTGCTATTTTTTGCAGCACCAAAACAATCTAAAACACGGGTTTCACGGATTGAAAAATACCAGGAACAGATATTTGATGGATTAGGACTCAATGATTAAATTTAATGAAGCGCCGACACGAGGCTTAAGATTGTTTTGTATCGGTGCTTATATTTTAGCTATTTTGTTCTTCGTTTATGTCATCCTCTCTTAATAAATTTTACGCTTCATTTTCAATTGAATTATCTTGATTTATGGTTATTTTTCATATAGAAGTCAAATAAATATGTATATTTATTAGGATGTTGATCCCCCTAAAAAAAGATCTCAAAAATAAATTTGAGATCTTTGAAAGATTATTCTTTTTTCTTTTTAATAGTTGGTATAATTGCTATTGAATAGGCAATCGTTGCAATAATCAATACGCTAATATCAAAATTTTTAAATAAAAGTGTCCCCGCAGTAAATATTACAATGAAAAAAAGTATGTATCCAATCCATTTTTTATAATTCAAGATGGTTAGCTCCCTAATAGTTTTTATCTTCTCACTTTTTGATAACTCGTTTTTACTGGACCTTTCCAAGTCGTTTTACTGTTTGAAAATTCATTTATAACTTTATAATAGTAATATTTTTTATCTGATTTTTTGTAAATCGTTTGCCTCATATATTTATAGGTATCAAATAAACCACTTAATCCTGTTGTAATCATCGCTCTAGCAGCTGCTTTTCCCATTCGTACGGAACCAAGACCACCAGCAATCAAAGCTCTGTATACAAGGTTAACTCCTATGCTTTCTAAATTAACTACTTGTTTGGAAACATATTTATAACTAGATCCACCACCATCCGTTTGGTTAGAAGTAACCATTTGGATGATTGGTTCTGCACTCGTTTCTAAATTGCTATTTAAGAAATTAACAGCCTTGCTATTGGTAGACATCTTCCCTCCTATACTATTTTCTTCTTGATTCTCATTAGCTAATGAGACTGATGGTGCTATGTTTGCAAAAATGAAACAAGCGGCTACTGTAATTATCCATTGTTTTTTCATGTTTTCCCTCTTTCTAAGATGTTTTAGAAATATAGGATAACATGAGTAAGGTATGTATAACCGAAACTGTAAAGAAGTGCTACCTTTTTATTTCAGATGGCAATAAAAATGGTTGTCTTAAGAAAATTGTTACATGGGCTTGAGCCTGATAATGATTTTTATGCTTAAAATATTCTTTCTTTGAGTCATTATTTACAATTTATGCAAAGTTAAATTAAGCTGTCACAAAAAATTCATTTTTGAATAAGTTTACTATCTATTTTTATAGTAACTAGGAAGAATTTATTACTATTTTTAACATAATTTTAAAATAAGGACTGTATATATATGTATATAGATTAGTTGTTGTATT
Organism: Listeria ivanovii subsp. ivanovii; assembly: GCF_900187025.1. GTDB lineage: Bacteria > Bacillota > Bacilli > Lactobacillales > Listeriaceae > Listeria > Listeria ivanovii. Next base: position 1,239,124 of record NZ_LT906478.1, on the reverse strand, counting down.
ATAACAAAAACAGGAGTTCCTGTCACTAGATTAATATATTCGAGACTTCCTTGCTGGGCTTGTATTGGTGTAGTTTATTTGAGAATCATTTTGTTTATATATTATTATAAAAATAAAATAGCTCGTTTTTCTTTAACAAAAAATGCTCTATTGAAGTGTATTATTAAATAGGCATACTATCCTCTACTCGTTTATATTAAAGGAGTATATTTTATAGACCAGTTCTAGCCCTTACAATTATTTTATCTATTTAATTTGTACTCCAATAAAGCCCTCTTAGGTTTGAAAAAGGCAGAATCATACTTAATTCCTCTACTCTTTACTCTCCTTTTAAATAAAATAGAAAGATCAAAAAGAATTATCAAGGGTTAATAAAAACCTACTTACATACTTCACAATCTTTTTAACCTGTTTCAAATATGTATCTCCACTTAAAAATTATTTATAAGAAAAAGTTAGTATTTTACTTGTATAGATATTTTTTATTAAATCAAAATATAAAAAACCCCCGCAAAATGCGAGGGTTTAGATTTTTTGAAATCCTCCAAGTTTTATCCTAAAATCCTTGATGTCAGCGTGTCAATGGCTGTTTCACCATACCAGTAAATGTGGTACTTACTTTCCCCACTTGGATACGTTCCCCAAATTTATAACTTACTTCTTTTTTATAAGCTGGCAAGTTCCAAATAATATCATCATATATATAGGCTCCGTTATCTGTAATACATTTTGGAGTAACTAAGCTTCCATCTGGTTTTTTAACCGTAACTGGAATAACCAAGTCTGGCTCGTAAGTCACCGGTGTTTCAACTATTTTTTGATAAACCACATCTAGAGAGGTTAAATTTTTCAAACCATATAATGGTGTTAAATCACTTATTTGATTCACTTTCAAATCTAATACTTTTAGATTGGTTAAATTTTTCAATGGAGTAATATCCTTTATTTGATTAGAAGCTAAAAATAGCACTTCTAATTTATTAAAATGTTGTAATCCTTCCAGGGACTTAATGTTGCTTTCATTACCATTTAATCCTTGTACGCTATCTAGTTCCTTTTGAGAAACTACATCTGTAACACTTTGTTTTCCTAAAGTTCGTTTTACTACTTTCGCTAGATCAGGATCTGGAAAAATTTGATTAATAGGCATCGGATGTAAAATATTTGCGGCATGTACCTTTGTTCCAGAACCAATATTAATACAAAAACCTACAATTAATACTAACATTGCTACTACTACACTTTTTAACCAATTACTTTTTCTCACTGATCTTCACTCCTTTAAAAAAATTAGAAAAGGAAAATTTTCATGCGGAACCTTTCTGAAAATTTCTCTTCATTCAAATTCTTTCACATCCATTTTCCTCATCTCTATATACACATCATACTTGAAATATAAATTCTCGTCATTAACAAATGTTAAACGATTCCACTTTTTAGATAAACATTATAAATGTGTATAGCTTTTCATACTAATAAAGGATGAATTTACTGCAAAAAGTACCAATTAAAACGGAAATAAATGAACACAAAAAATCTTCAAATCGTTTACTATCTTTTAATTCCTAGGGGTTCACGTTTTGAAGATTTTCTTAAGTTAATATAATGGGCTAAGGGAAATTAATATATATTGTATAAAACTATTTGAAGTTAGTTATCATCATTTATTTTGTTAAACCACATAGGTAAAATGAAGCTCTTTTTTTAGTCTCTAGCTTCTTTGGGTATAATGGCTGGATAACCACACCATTAAATACGACCTCTGTTTTCCCAACTCGTACAAGCTGCGCAAATGTATAGCATACTTTTTCCTTACAAACAGGTAAGTTCCATTTGAGTTGACCATTTGTATAGCTTCCGTTATCGCTAATATAGCTTGGGGTAATTAAGACTTTATCCGGACCTTTAATAGTATTTGGAATAACTAATTTGGGTTTGTATACTAATGCTTCCTTTACACATTTCTGATTAGCCAAATCAAGCGAGGTTAGATTCTCTAATCTTGCTAATGGGCTTAAATCTTCTAGTTCATTTCTATTTAAATCCAATGTTTTTAGGTTGGTTAAATTAGCAAGGGCATCAATGTTTTTCAGCTGATTTTTACTAATAAACAATGTTTCTAGTTGCGTCAAATTAGCAAGGGCATCAACCTGTGTGAGTTCATTATCTTCGAGCGATAAACGGACTAATTTGTTACTTGGAATGCCATTCAAATTTTCTAGCCTATTTTTATCCAAACAAAGTATCGCTAAATTAGTTAAATCTTTTAAAGGAGTAAGATCTCGGATGTGATTACGCGACAGATATAACTCTTTTAAATTAGTAAAGTATTGTAAGCCATCAATAGATATAATAGTGCGACCATTTCCATTGAATATTTGCACTTCATCTAGTTCCCTTTGCGAAACAACATCTGTTACATTGCTCTTTTTAAGGGTTTCTTTCACTCTTTCCGCTAGATCAGGATCTGGAAAGATTCGATTAATTGGCAGCGGGTGTGGAATATTAGCTGCTTGTGCCTTTGTTTCCAAACTCATGTTGACGCATACAACAAAAACTGTTACTAAAATTGTTATTAAAACATTTTTCAACCAGTCATTTTTCCTCAACGATTTACACTCCCCTTACATAAATTAGAAACACCAAAAACAATTTTCGAATGGACTATATTTTGTCACCTAACTAAATATCCACAAATCTTTTACACATTTCAATTATATATTCTAGTAAAAGAAAAGAATTATGTATATAACAAAAGTTAATTTTTTTCGCTTGTTTTCGCGGAGAAATAAACCTAAAACTCGTTATGCTAACCTCATCCTATCTAATACAATTTCTTTAATTTAATTGATTCAACCTGAATTTTGACTACTTTCCAACTGCGAAAGTGAATAATAATCTTTTCAAAAATGTTATTGAACTCTAAAAAAAAACACACTATACTATAAAATGAATAATAAATGACTTTATTTCATTAAAAATGATGGAGGAAATATGGAAAAATTTAAAATTATAAAAACAATACCCAAAATATGCGGTGCTTTCATTTTTTTACTCTTTTTCACATTTTTATTTGGCCACTATGGTGAGCTGAAAACACAAGCTAGTGATGAGTATCCAGGTAATTTTAAGATTACTTCACACAACGTTTATTTATTTTCTAGAAATATATATCCTAATTGGGGACAAATGCACCGAGCTGATTTAATTGCACAAGCGGACTATATGAAAAATAATGATGTCGTCATTTTAAACGAAGCCTTTGATACAAGTGCTTCACATCGACTATTAAATAACCTTAGAGAAATGTATCCTCATCAAACACCCGTAATTGGGAGAAGTAAACATGGTTGGGATAAAACGGAAGGAAATTATTCCAATTTTGCTTTGGAAGATGGTGGAGTGGCTGTCGTTAGCCAGTGGCCTATTGTCGAAAAAAGCCAACATATTTTTCAGCGCGGCGGTGGCGCAGATCGGCTCAGTAATAAAGGATTCGCCTATGTTAAAATTATGAAAAACGGAAAACCTTATCATATAATTGGAACTCATACCCAAGCGGATGACTCGCTTATTTCTAAAGATACTAGCCGGGCGATTCGTGCAGAACAAATGCAAGAAATTCAAACATTTATTGCCAAGAAAAATATCCCTAAAGATGAAATTATCTTTATTGGAGGCGATTTGAACGTAAACTACGGTACAGATGAATATCATGATATGTTAAAGCTTTTAAATGTTAGCTCTCCGGCAAACTTTAACGGACAGATGGCTACTTGGGATCCAACGACTAATTCGATGTTAAAAGAAAGTTATCCTAAAGCAGCACCAGAATACCTTGATTATATTTTTGTTGAAAACGGTCATGCACGTCCACATTCATGGCATAACAAAGTCTTGCATACCAAGTCACCACAGTGGTCTGTGAAATCTTGGTTTAAAACTTATACGTATCAAGACTTTTCAGATCATTATCCTGTAGTTGGTTTCACTGATAATAACTAAAAACCAAATACAATTTTAAAATTGAAGTACTGTCATTTATTATTCCAACTAGTTGTATTCAGCGTGTGAAGCTAAAAAGTATCAATAAGAACTTTTTAGCTTCACACGTATTTTTTATCTTGAAATTTATCCTACACATTTTGATTATAAAAAATCAGGAATATCAATCTAGCTTAATAATAAATAAACACTCCTTTATAAACGAAAAGCCCTCGCAAAATGCGAGGGTAACAAATCTATAAATACTATTTTTGAACCCATTAAAATCTTCTAGTTTACTTAAATGAGGCATTAAATCCCTAGAAATTGTTCCCACTAAAAGAGAGTCTTAAGCCCTCTAATGCTATCATTTGTTAAACCATTATTATCGATGTTTCTAATGGATAGATTCTGGAATTACTTGGCTATTGAGGTTGGTTTTCATTGACTGGTGTCTTTAAATATAGCGGTTGTATCACTACACCATCAAATTTGGTCTCGATTTCCCAAATTCGTACATTTTTGCTAAACATATAGACTACTTCTTTCTTATAAACAGGTAAATTCCATGTAATATAACCGTTTGCGTATTCTCCATTATCACTAATATCTGTCGGGGAAACTAGTGCGCTATTTGGCCCTTTGACCGTATTTGGAATAACGACTTTTGGTTGGAATTCTACTGGCTCATTCACGCATGTTTGCCATGACGCATCTAGTGAATTCAGCTTTTTTAACCTTCTTAATGGACTTAAATCCCTTAACTCATTTTTCTTCAAATTTAATGTTCTAAGTTTGGTTAAATTGGCAAGTCCGTTAATATTTCTTAGCTTATTTTTACTCATAGATAAGCTTTCTAGGCGCAGCGAATCGCTAAGTGGATCTGCATCTGAGAGTTCGTTATCATCTACTACTAAGCGAACTAATTTAGCAGTTGGAATTCCGTTTAAACTTTTCAGCTTATTCTTATTCAAATAAAGTGTGGATAAGTTAGTTAAATCCTTTAACGGACTAAGATCGCTTATTTGATTCTCGGATAAATGTAACTCCTCTAAATTAGTTAAAAATTGAAGCCCTTCAAGAGATTTGACATTGCTTTCATTGCAATTAAAGTATTTCCTTATACTATTTAGTTCCTTTTGCGTAACAATATCTGACACGCTCTTCTTGCATAGAATTCTTTTCACTTCATTCGCTATACCTGGATCCGGAAAAATTTCATTAATAGGAAGCGGTTTGGAGATACTTACAGCGTGAGATTCATTTCCTTTATCTAATTCATCCTCTGACCCAACATCCGTACTATTCTTTTTTCTTAGACTTTCTTTGCGTCTTTCTGCTTGATTAGACTCCGATAAATCTTTTTCGTTTTCACTATCAGATATCTTAGAGAGTAAGGGCTGTATCACTGTGCCATCAAATAGTGCTTTCGTTTCTCCAACCCTTACAATTTTGCTAAAATGATAGCTTACTTCACTTGTATAAGCAGGTAAGTCCCATGTAACTTGGTCATTTATATACATTCCATTATTACTAATAAAACTTGGGGCAATCAATTTTTTATTTGGGGCTTTGATAGTATTTGGAATAACCAATTTAGCGTTATATTCCACTGGTTCATTCACACATTTTTGACAAGTCAAATCTAGCCAGCTTATCTTCTTTAGTCTTTTTAATACAGATAAATTTCTTAATTCATTTCTACTCAAATCCAATAATTTTAGTTTGGATAAATGAGAGAGCCCTTCAATATTTTTTAGTTTATTTTTACTTATAGATAAAGTCTCTAGATGCTTTAAATGAACAAGCGAATCGGCATCTCTGAGTTCGTTATCATCTACCAATAAGCGAACTAATTGAGCAGTGGGAATATCACTTAAATTCTCCAGTTTATTTTTGTTTATACACAATAGGCTCAATTTAGTTAAATCTTTTAAAGGACTAAGATCACTTATCTCATTACGAGACAAATACAGCTCTTTTAAATTAGTAAAATATTGTACGCCTTCAAGAGATTCGATCTTGCAACCATTGCCATTAAATTCTAGTACAAGATTGAGCTCCCATTGTGAAACTAAATCAGTTACACTCTTCTTTCCTAAACTTCTTTTCACTTTTTTCGCTAAACCAGGATCTGGAAAAATTTGATTAATAGGTAACGGCTTTGGGATACTCGCAGCCTGTACCTTTGTTCCAAAATCCATCGTAACACATAAACCTACAATGAAAACTAGCATAGTTACAACTTTTTTCATCCAATTATTTTTTCTCAATACATTGCACTCCTTTTACATAAATTAGCAACACTCAAAGAATCTTCGGACGGATAGTACCTTCCATATCACCATCTAAAAATAGCTTCAACATGTTCCAACTGTGTATTTTAGCTAAAAAAAGAAACAATTCATACAACAAAAGTTAATACTTCCACTCATTATCAAGGAGAAAAATGACTAAATACTGACGCTAACTTGCTCTCATGCAATCGTAAACCTTATGAATAATTAGAATTATTTTCTTACTGCTTATTATTACAACTTACTTCCTCCGTTTACTCTTGTAATGAACATAACAGTTTATCTCCATCATATCTCGTATATTTTGATTACATAAAAAAGCTCTCACTATTAAGCGAGAGCATGAAGTATACACGAATGTATCTTTACATACACCTAGCCACTGTGCACAATTCTCTAATTATAAACGTAATATTATTTCTAAAAACACTATTTTTCCACCCATTAAAAACTTCTAGTTTGGTTAAATTAATCATTAAATTCCTAGCATTTGTTCATTTATTTCCTTTCCGGTTGGTATCACATAAGTAGAGATTTCTTAAGTTGCATAAACATTGCACTTCCTCTATTTTCATCGTGAAATTCATTCGCCTTATCTAATTCACTTTTTGGACTAATATCCGTAACTGCCTTTTTTCTTAAGCCTTTTTTTAGTGCTTCTGTTAGACTTGCTGCTGGTAAAGTTTGGTTAATAGAGGGTGCATTTTCAGCAGCAGGTGCCTCTAATTCCACTGGCTGTATTACTACACCACTAAATAGAACGTAGTCTTTCCCAATGTTTAGAATATCCTTAAATCTATAGCTTACTTCCGTTGTATATGTCGGCAACTCCCATATAACATCCGTATTTATATATTCTCCATTATCGCTAATAAAATTTGGTGTAACTGACTTTCCGCTCATGTCTTTAATCGTATTTGGAATAACCACTTTTGGTTTGTATACAACAGGATTATTGGTGCAGGTTTGTTCTTCTGCATCTACATACTCTAAATTCTTCAGCCCTTCTAATGCCCATAAATCTCTTAATTGATTGTTACTCACATACAAACATCTTAATTTGGTCAAGTTAGCTAATGAATTGATGTCTTTTAGCTTATTCTGCTTTAAAGATAATACCTCAAGTTGACTCAAAGAAGCAAGCGCGCTAATATCACTTATATGATTATAAGATAGATATAACTTTGTTAAATTAGTAAGATATTCTACCCCTTTAATAGATTTAATGTTGCAACCATTACCATTTAACTTTTGTATTTCATCTAGTTCTCTTTGTGAAACAACCTCTGTAACACTTTGCTTTCCTAATTGTCGTTTCACTGCATTCGCTAAACCATAATCCTGAAAAATTTCATTTATAGGTATCGAATGTAGAATACCTGCAGCATATACCTTTGTTCCAAAGTAAATATTAGCACAAAAACCTACCATTAATACTAAAATTGCTACTACTACACTTTTTAACCAATCTTTTTTTTTCAACGATTTACACTCCTCTTTTATGAATTAGAAACATCAAAAAGAATTTTCATATGAATAGATTTTGTCAACTAACCACTTCCAATCCTTTTAAACATAACCCAATTATTTATTTTAGCTAAAAAAAAAGTTGTTTATATAACAAAAGTTAATATATTTGCTCGTAACTATAATTTTTTATTGTAAAAATATATTATATGATAAATTGCCTTTGTATATTAATATCCACTTTCTTCCAGGTTATATGTTTAGTCAAAAAAATACACCCTAATGCTAGATTTTTAAGTCTAACATTTTGGGTGCATTTCAAATGCGAGGGCTCAATTAAAAAGGCAGCCTTTTAGTATAATGGTTGTTTCACCATACCAGTAAAAGTGGTACGTGTTTTACCAACATTGATATATTCCCAAAACTTATAGCTTACTTCTTTCTTATATCCAGGCAAATTCCATGTAATACCATCGCACATATAAACTCCATTATCCGTAATACATTTCGGAGTAATCAAACTCCCATCTATTTTTTGAACCGTAATTGGAATAAACAAGTCTGATTCAAATGGTACTGAGTCTTCAACTATCTTTTGATAAGTAACATCTAGCCAAGTTATCTTACTCAATCCTCTTAATGGGGTTAAATCTCTTATTTCATTCATTTTTAAATCTAACACCCTTAGTTCCGTTAAATCCTTCAAAGGACTAATATCCTTTATTTGGTTAGAAGACAAAAACAACTCTTCTAATTTAGTGAAAAATTGTATCCCTTCTAGAGATTCAATATTAGCCTGAATGCCATTGAATTTTCGTACTTTATCTAGCGCCCTTTGAGAAACACAATCTGTAACACTTTTCTTCCCTAAATTTTGTTTCACAGCATTGGCTAGATCAGGATCTGGAAAGATTTTATTAATGGGCATCGGATGTGAAATCTTTGCAGCCTGTACCTTAGTTCCAGAACCTGTATTAATACACAAACCCACCACTAATACTAACGTTGCTACTACCACATTTTGTAACCAATTATTTTTTCTCACTGCGCTTCACTCCTTAGAAATAAATTTAGAAATACCAAAGAAAACTTGGTCAGCTTACCTTTTCCATGTCTCTTTGTATACTCGTATTTTAGCAAATAAAAGAAGACGCTTACATAACAAATGTTAATTTTTCGCTGCGATTAGTGATTTTTTTTAATAGTAAAAAAATAGTTCGTTTTTAATTGGGATAAAAAAGCCCCCGCTATTAAGCGAGAGCATAGAATACCTACGTGTGCATATCAAGTTATATCTAACATTTATGCTTAAGTTTGTTCATTATAAACGTGGTGGCATTTCTGAAAAATTATTGTTCACACCAATTAAAATCTTTTAGTTTGGTTAAATTGTTCATTAAATTTCTAGCCATTGCTCCACTCACTTTATTATCTCTAATAGAGAGTGTGTTTAAGTGCGCTAAGTTGATAAGTCCACTAACGCTCTTATCTGTTAAACCATTATTATCTAAATATAATTCTTTTAAATTAGTTAATACTTCTAAAGAACGAATATCGCTTATTTGGTTATCAGCTAAATAAAGTTTATTTAAATTAAATAAATATTGCAGTCCCTCAATGGAAGTAATATCTCTATCATCTGCGTGAACTTCTTTTATTTTGTCCAATTCATGTTGCGAAACTAGATCCGTAACATGCTTTTTCTTTAAAGCTCTTCTAAGGATTTCTGCTAGATTTGCATCTGGAAAAATTTCTTTGATAGACTTTAGATTGTCAATAAATAGTTTCTTTCGTTCTAATGGCTGTATTACTCTTCCATGGAATTTGGCGCGTGTTTTTCCAATTCTTATAAGCTCATCAAATGTGTAACTTACTTCATCAACATAACTAGATAATACCCACTGGACATTCTCCTGAGCATATTTACCATTATTCCTAATTTTTTTTGGTGCAATAAGCTTTCCTTCCAAAGTTTTGATAGTATTGGGGATAATTAAGAAAGGCTGATAGCATATGGGTTCATTTATGCATTCTTGATTAATTATCTCTACATACTCTAAATTATTCAATCCCTCTAAACCTGTTATATCACTTACTTGATTTCCGCTCAAACGCAACATTTTTAGTTTTTCCAAGCTAGCAAGTGCTTGAATGCTACTTAATTTATTATCCATTGCATCTAAAGTTTCCAAATTAGTTAAATTAGCTAATGCACTAATATCTGTTAGCTGATTATTATTCAAAAATAAGTGTGTTAACGCACTCGAGCTTGAGAATTTAGTTATATCACTTATGTCACTTAACTCATTTGCATCCAAATTTAATACGACTAATTTTTTTAAGCTTTTTAAAGGGCTAATACTTGTTATTTGATTCCCGGACAAATACAGCACTTCTAAATTAGTTAAATACTGCAACCCTTCAATCGATTGAATATTTTTATGAGCTGCATTGAACTCGTTTTTCGATTCTAATTCTTTTTGAGTGACGACATCTGTTACACTTTTCTTTCCTAACGTTATTTTCATTTCATTCGCTAGACTAGGATCTGGAAAAACCTTATCTATAGGCATAGGATGTGGAATACTTGCGGCATTTACCTTCGTTCCTAAACTTGTGTTCAAACACGCCACAATAAATGTTAGTAAAAGTGCCCGTAATACTTTTTTTAACCATTCTTTTTTTCTCAATAAATTACACTCCTTTTCCCTAATTTAGAAACGTCAAAAAGAATTTTCATATGGATAGTTTTTTACTGAACCATTATCTATATCTCTTTAACATCTTCCAATTTTTTATTGTATATAAAAAAAGGAGTTATTTATATAACAAAAGTTAATATTTTTTATTGAAAGTAAAAAATTCTAAAAATAATTAGCTTAAATGGCTCTAATGAGGCTGGGGCATAACTAAAGTTCGGCAATAAAAATTGGAAAATAGAAAAGCAAAAATCATTGTATAGAGCCATTTTGAAAAATGGAATAGACATGATTTCTGCTTTTGCCTTTTAGAGACCTTTTTATCCTAGTCTCTAGTTATGATATTATGCGTAAATTTTTAGAATAGCCCTTATACTAAATATAACTACCTCAGTTTTGTACACAAATACGGTATCTTTTATTATCTTTTCAACCTTAGATTGGCTGCTTTTGTCCAGCCAGCTCCTTTGATCCGATACCATTGTTGTCCTCCAATAGTTGCTTTCCGATTAACGGTTAAATTCTTGCGACTAATTTTTTGAAGTTTGCCACGACTAATAGTTCCATCCGCAACCGGTAGACTGTAATACAAATTGTTTTTCTTTCTTGCGACCACGTAACAAGTTCCAGCTGCTTTTTTCTCCATACTAGGTTTATAGAAAACAGCTAAATTTTTAGCTTCTAACCAGCCAATCGTCTTTTTGCCTACTCTAACTTGATAATAAACGCCACTCCTTGTTTTTGCTTCTCGTAAAATCCGTAAGTTTTTACTGGTATAATGCAATAAAGGGCCTACTGCTTTGTAACCAGCAGTACGATATGGGGTGGACCATACCATGGGTGTTTTTACTTTCGCATAAGCGATGACGGCTTTATTGTAGAATACTTTATCGTAGCGCAAGGCAGACACGTTTGTTGCTTTCACCCAGCCAACTCCTTGAAGTCGCACCCACTTTTCTTTTCCAATCGTGACTTCTCGTTGTAGAGTGAGTTTTTTTCCTTTGAATCTTGCAAGTGTTCCTCCATCAATAGCTGCGTCTGCGACAGGAAGTTTATAGACATGTTGGCCTTCTTTTCCCGGGACAATGTAGCGGGTACCTTTGACTTTTTTCTCCATACTTGGTTTATAGAAAACAGTCAAATTTTTAGCTTCTATCCAGCCAATCATCTTTTTACCTGCTCTAACTTGATAATAAACGCCACTTCTTGTTTTTGCTTCTCGTAAGATGCGTAAGTTTTTACCAGTATAGCGTGACAAAGATCCTATGGCCTTATTGCCAGCATTACGATATGGATTGGACCACACCATTACTGTTTTCACTCTTGCATAGGCAGTGACGGTTTTGTTATAGAACACTTTATCATAGCGTAAGGCAGACACGTTAGTTGCTTTTACCCAGCCAACTCCTTGAAGTAGCACCCACTTTTCTTTTCCAATTATGGCTTCTCGTTGTAGAGTGAGTTTTTTTCCTTTAAATTTTGCAAGCGTTCCTCCATCGATAGCCGCGTCTACGACAGGAAGTTTATAGACATGTTGGCTTTCTTTTCCAGGGGCAATGTAGCGGACGCCATTAGCTTTTTTCTCCATGCTTGGTTTGTAGAAAACAGTGATATTTTTGGCTTCTACCCAACCAATCGTCTTTTTGCCAACTCTAACTTGATAATAAATGCCACTCCTTGTTTTTGCTTCTCGTAAGATCCGTAAATTTTTACCATTATAGCGCGACAAAGAACCTATCACTTTGTAGCCAGCAGTACGATATGGAGTGGACCACACCTGTTTTCCTTTAGCTATTTTTACTCTCGCATAGGCGGTGATGGCTTTGTTGTAGAGTACTTTATCATAGTGCTCGGTGGACAAGTTAGTTGCTTTTACCCAACCAATACCTTGAAGTAGCATCCATTTTTCTTTTTCAATCGTGACTTCTCGTTGTAAAGTGAGTTTTTTCCCTTTGAATTTTGCAAGTGTTCCTTCATCGATAGCTGCATCTATGACAGGAAGTTTATAGACATGTTGACTTTCTTTTCCAGGGGCAATGTAGCGGACGCCATTAGCTTTTTTCTCCATGCTTGGTTTGTAGAAAAAAGCGATATTTTTGGCTTCTACCCAGCCAATCGTCTTTTTGCCTACTCTAATTTGGTAGTAAGTACCACTTGTTGTTTTTGCTTCTTGTAAGATCCGTAAATTTTTGCCAGCATAAACTGAAAGTGTTCCTATCTGTTTGGCGTCTTTTGTTCTATAAGGGTGGGACCAAATAGCGCTTTTTACTCCAGATTTAACACGACCATATGCATTGATGGCTTTATTGTATTCTATTGTGTCCAGCTTGTTTAGTGGCTGGATTACTTTACCACTAAAATAACTTCCTGCCTGGCCAATTATTACATATAATTCAAAGTCATAACTTACTTCTTTTTTTAACGTAGGTATGTTCCAAGAGATGTTTGGCTTTTTATAAGTGCCATTGTCACTGATGGTATCTGGTACTATCAATTCTCCCGCCCTATCTTTGATAATATTCGAGATAGTTAAATTTTCTTGATAGCCTATAGTAGAATTTGTAAATATTTGATTAGATAACTCTAACTCGTCAAGATTATTTAATCCTGCCAGTGGACTTATATCCACGATACAATTACGGTCTAGCTTTAATTCTTTCAGTTTCGTTAAACTACTTAACGCTTTAACATCTTGTATGTAGTTACCCTCTGCATGCAACTTTTCTAGCTTAGTTAAATTGGCTAATGGGCTCATATTTCTTACTCTATTATCATTAAACATCACTCCAATTAAATTTGGTAATTTTGCCAGTGCATCGATATTAGTTACCTGATTATCATCAAAAACTAAGTAAGCTAAATGGTTTAACTTTGCTAATACACTTATATCTTTTACTTGGTTCCCATCAAAAGCTAAATAAACTAGAATATCCAAAGTCTCTAATACACTTATATCTTTTACTTGATTTTGGCTAAAAGCTAAAGTAGTTAATTTAACTAACTTCACTAATGGGGCTATATCTTTTACATTATTTTCTCTAAACCCTAATGCAGTTAAATTGGTTAATTTTGATAATGCTGCGATATTAGTTACTTGGTTTTTATTAAAAACTAATTCAGTTAAGTTGGTTAATTTTGATAGTACTCTTATATCGGTTATTTGATTTCCAGTGAAAAACAACTCCTTTAGTGCAGTTAAACTTTCTAATTTGCTTATATCAGTTAGTTGATTATCATCCAAATTTAAACTTTTTAGCTTTACTAGGTTAGATAAGGCATCGATATCTTTGATTTGGTTGTTACTTAGATCTAGTACATTTAATTTAGACAAATTAGCTAATGCACTGATGTCGCTTATTTGATTGCCATTCAACCTTACTTCTTCTAATTTTATTAAACTTGCAAGATCACTTATATCTTTGATTTGGTTCTTTTGGAAAAATATTTTTCTTAAGTTTGATAAATATTGAACTCCTTTAATAGATTTTATCCAACTTTCATCGGCATAAAGCTCATCTATGCTTGATAACTCTTGTTGAGACACTACATCTGTAATGTTCTTTTTTGATAATGTCTCTGCGATAGTTTCTGATAGACCAGGATCTGGAAAAAGTTTATTAATAGGCATTGGTTGCGAAATACTTGCAGCCCTTACCTTTGTTTTAAAATCCATGCTAATACATGCAACAATCATTGTTAGTAACGTTATTATTAATACACCCTGCAACCAATTTTTTTCCCTCAATATTTTACACTCCTCTTATTATAAATTGGAAACATCAAAAATTATTTTTTCATGAATAATATTTTATTACCCACTAAATCCATCATCTTTAATGTATTCTGAATATGTATTTTAGTTTAAAAAAATTGCTATGTATATAACAAAAGTTAGTACATCGGCCTGTAAGAATAATCTTTATTGATACTCTTATCCGAAGCAATATAAATCTTGGTCTAAAAGTCATATTTGAAAGAAAATATTGGAATGACTTATCGTTAGCCTTTTGTACAAAAGATAAAGCCCTCAACAAAAAAATCTCCGAATCGCCCATTCCCCCTTTAGTACCAAGGACTTTAAACGATTTGAAGATTTTTTCTTAAAATTGAATATAACACGTGGAAAATGCACTATGCTTGTTTATGATTTGCTTGAACATACATCGCTTTATCTAGTTCTTTTTGGGAAACAGCCTCTGTACCAACTTTCTGACGTCTTGGAATATAATGGCTGTTCTACTACACCATTAAATACGGTTTCCGTTTCCCCAACTTTTACATTTTGCCCAAATGTATAGTTTACTTCTTTTGTATATGCAGGTAAATTCCATACAACATGACCATTTATATATTTCCCATTATCACTAATAAAGTCTGGTGTAATCAATGCTCCTTCTGTGCCTTTGATATTATTCGGAATCACCACATTTGGTTGATATTCCGCTGGTTCGTTTACACATTTTTGACAAGCTAAAACTGCCCGCATTACCTCTTTCAACTCTCCTAAGGCACTTACATCTCTTAATTCATTGTATCTCAAATCCAATATTTTTAGCTTGGATAAATGTGCGAGTGCGTCAATGTTTCTTAGTTTATTTTTACGAATAGTTAATACTTCTAATTGTGTCAAATGAGCAAGTGAATCGGCATCTGTGAGTTCATTATCGTCTACATGTAACCGAGTTAACTTGGTACTTGGTAATCCATTTAGATTCTTCAATTTATTATCATTCGCACACAACAGATTTAAATTAGTTAAGTTTTTTAAAGGACTAAGATCGCTTACCTGATTATGAAACAGATACAACTCTTTCAAAAATGTAAAATATTGTAGTCCTTCAATGGATTTAATGTTAAGACCATTAGCATTAAACTCTTGTACTTCATCTAGCTCTCTTTGCGAAATTAAATCTTTTATGCTCGCCTTTTTAAAACTTCTTTTTACTTCATTTGCTAAAGCTCGATCTGGAAAAATTTTACTAATTGGCATTGGATACGGAAGACTCGCAGCCTGCACCTTTGTTTCTAAACTTGCGGTAATACATGTAGTAATAACTATTACTGAAACTGCTATTAATAGATTCTTTAACCAACTTTTTTTCCTCAATGAAATACACTCCTCTTTCATAAATTAGAAACATCCAAAAGAATTATCATATGAATAGTTTTTGATTATTTAACCACTTCCATAACTCTTTAACATGCTCTAAATTTGTATTTTATCTAAAAAATGCAGCTATTTATATAACAAAAGTTATTATTTTGCTGAAATCTTATTTTTTAATTTATTATCTAGAAACCGCTATTGCTGTTTGATATTATGTATCTTCTCTTAAATTATGCTTATAGTTAATGTAAACCTACTTTTCTATAATGAAGGCCATTTAGAAATTACCACAAATAAAAGAAAATAACCCTCGCTATTGAACGAGAGCGAAAAGTATACACGCTTGTGCAAATACATCAAACATTTATGCGAATTCATTAGTCGCTTACGTACAAATGCTATTTTCCTCACCAATCAAAATCGCGTAGTTTAGTTAAATTAATCATTATATTACTAGCAATTGCTCCACTCACCTTATTCTCCCTAAGAGAGACTCTAATTGTTTTATTTTTATATGCTCATTGACACGCTCATCTGTTAAATCATTATTATCCAGAGATAGTTCCGTTAAATGAGTTGATTTTTCTAATGGATTAATATCACTAATTTAGTTATTAGATAAATATTGCAGTCCCTCAATCGAAGTAATGTCTCTATTATCAGCATGGACTTCATAAACTTTATCTAATTCATTTTATGAAACATCATCGTATCGAGTGGTCGTTTCTCCACCCCTTCCAATTTGACTAAACATATAAGTTACTTCTGATGATTTTCCCTCTATTTTTAACAAGAATTTGTGACTTATAATTGAAATATTTAACATTTTAGTACGAGTGAAAATGAATAATCGTGTATGCTTATTAGTTCTGAGGAAGTATTTTAGCTAGTTATTCCTTCATAATATAAACATAGGTCATATTAATCTCATGAATTCATTTCATATTGATTCAACTATTTGCTGGAGTCTGTGGCTTTATTGGCTGTATCACCACACCGCTAAATAGAACCTTCTCTTTTCCGATATGTTGAACTTCCTCAAAACTATAACTTACCTCTGTTATAGAATGAGGATTAGGTAAATCCCAGGTAACATCAGTATTTACATAAGCTCCATTATCACTTATGAAGTTCGGAACAATTGGTTTTCCAATCATATCCTTGATAGTATTCGTAATAACCAAGTTTGGTTGATATACAACTGGTTTATTGATGCATTTTTGTTCTGAGGCGTCTACATATTTTAAATTCCCCATTGCTTCAAGTGCCCATAAATCCCTTAGTGCATTGTTACCGACATACAAACCTTCTAATGTAGGTATGTTCACAAGTACATCAATATCTTCTAACTTATTGTGCTCTAAAATCAATATCTCTAGTTGACGTAATGGAGTAAGCACGCTAACATCACTTATCTGATTATAAGACATAGATAGTTGTTTTAAATGACGAAAATATTGCACTCCTTCCATAGATGTGATATTGCAACAATTACCATTAAAATTTTGCACTCTGTCTAGGTCCCTTTGCGAAACAACATCTGTAACACTTTGCTTACCTAAGTGTTGTTTCACTACATCTGCTAAATTATAGTCTGGAAAAATTTGATTAATAGGCATTGCATATGGGATACTTATAGCTTGCGCCTTTGTCTCCAAGTTTGTGTTCACCAAGATAGCAATAACGATGATTAACAAGACTGTGCATATTTTTTTTAAACAATTATTTCTTTTCAACTACTTTACACTCCTCCTAAATAAATTAGAGACACTCAAAGAATCTTCTGATATAAGTCCCCTGCAACATGGTACCAGTTGACCTTTCGAAATATTTTTAACATGCTCCAACAGTATATTTTATCTTAAGAAAGAGGCTGTTTATATAACAAAAGTTAATAACCCTACTCATTACTATGGAGGAAAATTGTTAAATATTGATTATTTGCTAACCTACCTTCCTTGCAATAATAATCCTTTAACTAAGTAATTTTATTCTTGCTCTTTTCGCAAGCTATTCTATGTTACTTCCCGTAATAATACTTATATACTTAACGAAATTTTTGGCAAAAAAAATCCCTTTTATTAATGCTCGTGTTTATAACGATAAAGTAACATTCATTATCATTCACCATAAAAAACCGACCTTCCTAAAACAGACTTTCGGTCTAGCTTTTGAAGGTCAGCCATTTTTATTATCTTCTCGTACTTAGGTTCACTGCTTTTGTCCAGCCAGCTCCTTTGATTCGGTACCATTGTTGGCCTTGAATAGTTGCTTTTCGGTCAATGGTTACTCTTTTACGACCAAATTTTTGGAGCTTCCCACGACTAATGGCTGCATCCGCCACTGGCATACTGTAATAAGCTTGGTTTTTCTTTCTTACTTTCACAAAACGAGTGCCTTTATATTTTTTCTCCATAATTGGTTTATAGAAAACAGCGACATTTTTAGCCTCTACCCAGCCAATCGTTTTTTTGCCTACTCTCACTTGGTAGTATAAGCCATTGCTTGTTTGTGCTTCTCGTAAAATGCGTAAATTTTTACCGGTGTAGCGCGATAAAGAAGCTACCACTTTGTAGCCAGTAATATTATATGGATTGGACCACACTACTTTTCCCTTAGCTAGTTTTACTTTCGCATAGCCAGTCATAGGTTTATTGTAAAGCACGGTGGTCAGATTAGTAGCTTTTACCCAGCCAACGCCTTGAAGTAGTAGCCACTTTTCTTTTCCAATGGTGACTTCGCGTTGTATGATAAGTCTTTTCCCTTTCCATTTAGCAAGTGTTCCTCCATCAATAGCGGCATCGATTACTGGAAGCTTATAAAAGTGTTGGCCTTCTTTTCCACGAACAGTATAGCGAGCTCCTGTCGCTTTTTTCTCCATGCTAGATTGATAGAAAATCCCTAGCGCTTGAGCTTCTACCCAACCAATCGTTTTTCCACCTACACTAAATTGATAGTAAATGCCACTAGTTGTTTGTGCTTCTCGTAAGATGCGTAAATTCTTACCAGTATAGGCTGACACCATTCCTACCTGTTTAGTGTCCTTTGTACGACAGGGCTGCGTCCACACCGTGCTTGTTTTTCCTGGTTTCACACGACCATATGCAGTGATGGCTTTATTCGATTTCACTACATCCAGCTTATTAAATGGTTGGATTACTTGACCGCTAAATTGGGAAGTAGCTTGCCCTAGCATAACAGATTGATTAAAGGTATAGCATACTTCTTTCTTATACGTAGGCAAATTCCAAGTGAGGTTAGGTGGGTTATAGGTTACTTTGTCACTACTAGAATTTGGTGCTATCAATGTTCCTGTTATATCTTTGACTATATTAGGAATAGTTACATTCACTTGAAAATCGATAGGACGATTTATAAATGCTTGGTTGGACAAATCTAATTCATCAATATTATTTAACCAGATTAATGGACTTATATCCATAATGCGGTTACGAGCTAACTTTAACTCTTCCAGTTGTGTTAACCCCCGTAAAGCTTGGATATCTTGTATGCAGTTACCATTTGCATTTAGAAATCTTAACTTAGTTAAATTGGTTAATGCCTTTATATTACTTACCTTATTGCCACTAAAATCCACTCCAACTAAATGAGGTAATTTTGCTAATGAATCGATATTCGTTACCTGATTGTCATTAAAAATTAAGTAGGTTAACTTAGGTAACTTTGCTAATATACTTACATCACTCACTTTATTCTTATCAAAGGCTAAACTATCTAAATTTGGCAATTTCTCCAATATACTGATATCGTTTATTTGATTTTGTCTAAAATTTAAACCAGTTAAATTAGTTAATTGGGCCAATGGGCTTAGATCTTTCACCTTATTCCCTTCCAATGTTAATCCAGTTAAATTGGTTAGTTTTGCTAGTGAATTTATATTATCTACTTGGTTTTCACTACAATCTAATTCAGTTAAATTGGTTAATTTCGCTACTGAACTTATATCAGTTACTCGATTTCCATTAAAAGATAAAAGTTTGAGTTTAAGTAAACTTGATAAATGATTTATATTGATTAGTTGATTGTTATTCATTAATAAATTTTCTAGGTTAACTAAAGTGGATAATGTACGTATATCTTTGATTTGGTTATTGTTCAAATCCAGTGTTTTTAAATTGGATAGACCAGCTAGTACACTAATATCAGTTAATTGATTACCTTCCAAATATAATTCATTCAGTTTATTTAAATTAGCAAGTTGATTGATACCTTTGATTTGATTGTTACTCAAATCAAGGATATTTAAGTTGGATAAACCAGCTATGCTGATATCAGTTAATTGATTACCTTGCAAGTATACATTTTCCAGTTTTTTTGATTTTTCAAGATTACAGATATCTTTAATTTGATTATTGCTTAAAACTAGTGTTTTTAAATTAGATAAACCAGCTGGTAAATTAATATCAGTTAATTGATTACCTTGCAAGAAAATTTTTTCCAGTTTGTTTAAATTAGCAAGATGACCGATATCTTTGATTTGATTACCGCTCAAGTAAATTTCTTCCAGTTTGTTTAAATTGGTAAGGTAACTGATATCTTGAATTTGATTATCGCTCAAATATATAGTTTGTAAGTTCGACAAGTGCTGCAGTCCTTGAATAGATTTTATATTCTTTCTCATAGCATTAATACTTTCTACTTGATCTAGTTCCTGTTGGGAAACTACGTCTGTTACGCTATTTTTTCTTAATGACCATTTCATTACTTCTGCTAAGTTCGTATCTGGGAATATTTGATTAATAGGCATAGGATTGGAAATACTCGCAGCTTGCACCTTTATCTCCAAGTTTGTGTTCATACACATAGCAATAATGGTTATTAATAACACTGGTAATACTTTTTTTAAACTACTATTTCTTTTCAACTACTTACACTCCCCTTAATAAAAATAGAAACATTCAAAAGAAATTTCATATGAATAACAGTTTGTCACCTAATCATTTCCATATCTTTTTAACACGCTCCAATTATGTATTCTAGCTCAATTAAGAAGCTGTTCATATAACAAAAGTTAATAATCCTATTCATTACTGAGGCAAAAAACAATTAAATAGAACGATCGCTAAGTTTCTCAATGCAATAACAGTCCTATGAATAAGTAATTTTATTTATGCTCTTTCTGTTTACTATTCCAGTCAGAAGATTTCCTTGTGCTTTGAGCGTTGTGAGCATATACCCACTGTTTCTAATTTTTCTTGTTATCTGTACTTTATTAGAAATTCAAAAAACAAAAAAACGCTGCAACGTTGTATTACCAACGTTGCAGCGTTTTTTTTACGTCCTGAGAGGGATTCGAACCCCCGACCGACGGCTTAGAAGGCCGTTGCTCTATCCAGCTGAGCTATCAGGACAAATGGCACTGTTTTTTCAACAGCCAAATACCATTTTATGTTTAAATTGCTTGTTTGTCAATGGTTTTCTTTAAGTTATTAGATTTTTTCTTTTTCAGGCGACTTTTGGCCTAGTTATGTTTGATTAACGGGAAAACTTGTGTCAGTTCAGTTAGTTCGTTGTCATCTCGGTCCATGAAACGAACTTTGATTCCTTCTGATGTGGAATCAATGAGTGCATATGTTTTTACCCGGATGCGGCCTCTTGGTAATGAGATGCTGCCAGGATTTAAGATAATGGTATCATCAAGCATATCCACGCCTAACTCATGGGAATGCCCGAAGAATGCAAAATCTGCGTTTAATTCGCGTGCGCGGTATCTTAAATTCATCAAGGTCATTTTGATGTTATATAAGTGTCCATGGGTGGTTAAAATTCGGTAACCATCTACTTCACCTACCCAATCATTTGGAAATCCGCCACCAAAATCACAATTTCCTCGAACTGTATGAAATCCCTGAATCGCTGGGTCGTCTGCTTCTAGTTCAGAATCACCACAATGAATCATCGCATCGACAGCGTTTTCGTATTTATCTTTTAGATGGATTAAGCAATCACGCTCTGAGTGGCTGTCGCTAACAACTAATAATTTCATTTTATTTCCTCCCCTAGTGCTACTGTTTCCTATTCTCTCACTTTTTGGTGACTTTTTCTACTACTTCTGCTAAATCTTTTTCTAGCATTTTAATGGCATTTGCACGATGACTGATTTCATTTTTCTTTTCTGCTGGTATTTCTGCTATTGTGCATCCAAATTCAGGTAAGAAAAATAATGGATCGTAGCCAAAACCATTTGTTCCACATAATTCTTCTGCAATAACGCCTTCTACTTCACCGGTATAAAAACTCGTTTTCTCAGAAGGTGTTGCTACTGCAAGGGTACAATGAAAGCGGGCAGTTCTTTGAGCTGGTTCGACACCTTGTAAATTGGCAAGTAATTTTTCATTGTTTTTGGCATCATCATGAGCTACTCCTGCATAACGAGCAGAATAGACACCAGGAGCTCCGTCAAGCGCATCTACTATTAATCCAGAATCATCAGCAATAACTGTTTGATTTAGCAAGCTAGCGACCGTTTCTGCCTTGAGAGCAGCATTCTCAGCAAAAGTAGTTCCGGTTTCTTCAATTTCACCGATTTCTGGAAAGTCAGCAAGTGTTGCCACGTCGATATTATATTTCGCAAAAATTTTTTCGAATTCTTTCGCTTTTCCTTTATTAGCTGTTGCAATAATAATTTTACTCATCCGATTACTCTCCTTTTATCCTTGCTGTGACATTTTCACCGAGTGTTTCTTTTTGGATTTCGATTAATTCTGCAATTCCTTTTTTCCCGAGCGCAATTAATTCTGCAAGTTCGGCCTCAGAGAATGTTGCTTCTTCCCCGGTTCCTTGCAGTTCTACAAATGCGCCGCTTCCAGTCATGATAATGTTCATGTCTACTTGTGCTGCACTGTCTTCTATATAATTCAAATCAAGTACTGTTCCACCTTCTTCTAAAACGCCCACGCTTGTTGCAGCAAGGAAATCTTTCACTGGGAATTTAGTAAACGGAACTTCTGCATCTAATTTAGCAATCGCCATCACCATTGCGATAAAAGCACCAGTAATTGACGCTGTTCTTGTTCCTCCATCTGCTTGGATAACATCACAATCTAGCCAAATCGTTCTTTCGCCTAACGCTTCTAAATCAACTACTGCACGTAAAGCACGACCAATTAGACGTTGAATTTCCATTGTTCTCCCAGTTACTTTACCTTTGGATGATTCACGAATATTACGTGTGTTGGTTGCTCGTGGTAACATCGCATATTCCGCAGAAATCCAGCCGCGACCTTCCCCTCGCATGAACGGCGGTACTTTAGTTTCTACACTCGCGGAACAGATTACTTTTGTGTTTCCTGATGCAATTAAAACCGAACCTTCTGGGTGCATTAAATAATCCGGTGTTACTTCGATTTTTCGTAATGCATTACTTTCTCTTCCATCAACTCTCATTTGGCGCACCTCTTATTTTCCTAGTTTTATATGTTCTACAGTCATTTCTGGCATATTTAACCAATCTTTAGCAATATCTTGAAAAATTTGTGTAGAGCCCGTGGTGAAAAAACGGTGCTGAATTTCTTTATCTGAAGCATCTAATAAATTATGGTAATCAAGTAGCGCACTCACTTCACTTGCGGTTTCTTCGCCTGAATTAATAACCGCAACATCATCCCCCATAAAATTTTCGATAATTGGTTTTAATAGTGGATAGTGCGTGCAACCTAAGATCACGGTATCAATCTTCGTGCTCTTCAGTGGCAAAAGTGATTCGGCTACTACTTTTTTGGCAATAGCACTTTTGTACTCACCTGATTCTACGACCGATACGAATTTGGGACAAGCTAAGGAATCGACTTCCACTCGCCGATTTAAGCCTTTGAGGGCTGTTGGATAAGCCATACTTTCGACAGTTCCAATGGTTCCAAGTACGCCGATTTTATTATTTCTAGTTGCTTTTAATGCTGCTCGCGAACCTGGTTGAATAACACCGATCACAGGTATATCGAGTTTTGCTCTAATATCATATAAAGCTGCTGCTGTCGCGGTATTGCATGCGATGACAAGCATTTTGATGCCACGGTCTACTAGAAAATTTGTCATTTCCCAGGTAAACTGACGTACTTCTTCTTTATCACGTGGTCCATATGGGCAACGGGCGGTATCACCTAAGTAATATATTTGTTCGTGGGGTAGCTGCTTTAATACTTCTCGCACCACTGTCAAACCGCCAACTCCCGAATCAATAAATCCAATAGCTTGTTTCACAGTCTCGCCTCAATTTCTCTATTAATTTCCAATTTTTTTATCTATACCTTCCATTTTCTTATTTTTTCTGCTTTTTCGCAAGTCTTTTTTATGAAAAAAGGTTTTTTATAGAAATTTCTTTGTTGTGCTTTCCATTTTAGGGTGATTTTGGTTATAATGGTGTATGAAAGTGAGGTATTCGAAATGACAGAAAAAGAACAGAATGGACATGAAGAACACGTACTCGTTCCAAGCTTTGGTTTAGATTTACTACGCGATTATTTAATTCCTGAAATACTTGGAGATGAAGCACCTCACATTATGTACTGGGCTGGAAAAGATTTAGCCCGTAAATTCCCGCTTGATTCATTGGAAGCAATTATTTATTTCTTTGAAAAAGCTTCTTGGGGTAAACTTAGTACATTGAAGGAAAAGAAAGATGAGTTACGGTTACTTTTAGAGGGTGAAATGGTTGAATCCCGCTTTCGTTCCCAAGAAAATCCAACTTTCAAATTAGAAGCTGGCTTTATTGCCGAACAAATACAGGCGCAAAAAGAGTTCTATACAGAAAGTTATGACGAAATTGATAAACGCAAAAAACAAGTAACTATTATTGTCAAATGGGATCGTAAAGAAACAATAGCTAACGAAGAAGGCTATTAAAAAAGAACTTGCGGTGACTGAAAACTTCCCTGCACGGAGTTTATCAGTCACTTCAAGCTCTTTTTTTATTTGTCTAAATCGAATTGGTCGTGTAATATTTGAGCAGCTTCTACCATTTTTCTAGCTGGAACTACGGTGGAAACTTTGATTTCTGAAGTACTAATCATTTTGATAGGAATATTATTTTCGGTAAGCGCTTCAAACATCTGTGCTGCTACACCAGGATTACTTACCATCCCAGAACCAACAATGGAAACTTTCGCTAGTTCTTGTTCGGATTCTAATTTTTCAATTTGTAAAAGCTCTTTACTTTCTTCTAAAACAGCTAGAGTAGAGAGAAGCGCACTCGTTTTAATCGTAAAGGATAAATTACCATGGCCTAGTCCTGTGATACCTTGGATGATGATATCGACATCAATATTATTTTCCGCTAATTTTGTGAAAACTTTAGAAACACGCATCGCTTCTTTTTGTTTCCAATGAATCGTAACACGAGTAATTTGGTCTTCAAAAGCAATACCACGAACTACTTTGGTATTTTCCATCGTTAAATCCTCCTCTATCATCGTTCCGGAAACTTGTTCATGGCTTGCTCTAACTTCTAGTGGAATCCGGAAATTTTTGGCATACTCAACCGATCGCGGATGCAAAACACCGGCACCAAGGTTGGCTAATTCTAACATTTCATCATATGTAATTTGTTCTAATTTTTGGGCTTTTTTCACATAACGAGGGTCTGTTGTAAAAACACCTACTACATCCGTGCATATAGCGCATTTTTCTGCTTTTAACGCAGAGGCAATGGCTACAGCAGTTGTGTCAGAACCGCCGCGACCGAGTGTTGTTATTTCACCATCTGCAGTTAAACCTTGGAACCCTGCAACAACAACGATTTGTCCTGCATCAAGGGCAGATTCTATTCGGGCACTATCGATGTCTACAATTCGAGCATTACTATGAACAGCTTCGGTTTCAATTCCAGCTTGCCATCCTGTGTAAGAAATCGCATCATGACCTTTTTCTTTTAGTGTCATTGCAAGTAGTGAAATAGTGATTTGTTCTCCAGTTGAAAGCAACATATCCATTTCACGTTTATCTGGTAGTTCGCTTATTTCTTCGGCCATCGCTACTAATTTATCGGTTGATTTTCCCATCGCAGAAACAACGACAATTACTTTATTTCCTTGCTTTTTCTCATAAATGGCTTGATCAGCTGTTTTCCCGATTTTATCTACAGTGCTGACAGAAGTTCCGCCAAATTTTAATACCACTAGTCCCACAATCGTTCCTCCTGTCTTGATATCTTTTTGCATTAATATTCTTATTTTAGCGCATTTATGTGGTAAAGGGAAGAGAGAATGGGATGTCTTTGCTTCTTTTATGTAAAAATAGCCAATAATAATATTTTAATAATTTACTACGCCCTATTATAAGCCAATACTTAGATTTTATTAAAAAAAGAATAAAATCTTCAATTGATAACGCAATTACGGATGTTAATTATTGAAATTCTAACTTCAAAACTAGTAATCAAATATTGCTTCCCTTCTATACTGGAAAAAATAGTTGCAACTTTGTCATCTGGTTTAATTATGTCTCCCCTTACTCCTTTATACTTTCCAAATACTGCCTCTCCATTTTTAGCATTTTCAATTATTATTGAATTTATTCACATTGTCTTCGCGAAAATAACAAAACGCCAATAACGTTGAAGAGTCATTGGCGTTTAAATTTAAAATTGGATGTAGCACTCTGTTCTTTTGCAAATTATATCGAAGTTTGCACAGCAGATAAAGCGCAAAATTATTTTTGCTCCGTATTGTTGGCTTTTTCATTGAAGACAGTAATGTGTTTGTGGACTTCTTCTGCAACGTTCAGTGGGACGCCAGCTTCTTTTATTTCAACCACTGTGGCTTCTTTTAATTTTTTCATCGAGCCAAAATGTTTGAGTAATTTTTTCTTGCGACCAGGTCCAACGCCTGGAATGCCATCAAGAATAGATTGGAATCCTGTTTTGCTGCGTAATTGGCGATGAAATGTAATGGCAAAGCGATGGACTTCATCTTGCATTCGTTGCAGTAAATAGAATTCTTGGCTGTTTCTTTCTAATGGAATGATAACGAGTGGATCGCCAAATAATAATTGACTTGTTCGGTGTTTGTCGTCTTTAGCAAGTCCAGCTACAGGGATATCAAGACCAAGTTCGTTGATTAAGACATCTTTAGCGCTATCGATTTGCCCTTTCCCACCATCAATTAAGATTAAATCTGGCATCGGTAATCCTTCTTTTAGAACGCGCCAGTAGCGACGGCGAATTACTTCGCGCATCGTTGCGTAGTCATCTGGCCCTTCGACGGTTTTAATTTTATATTTACGATAATCGTTCTTGCTTGGTTTTCCATCAAGGAATGTCACCATTGCGGAAACTGGATCTGTACCATGAATGTTGGAGTTATCAAAGGCCTCCACGCGAGATGGGGTTGGAATTCCCATGGCTTCTCCGAGACGTTCTACAGCCCCAACTGTACGCTCTTCATTTCGTTCTAGTAACATGAATTTTTCATTTAGAGCTATTTTAGCATTTTTATAGGCTAGTTTGACTAAATCTTTTTTGTTGCCGCGTTGTGGTACGATGATTTTGGTGTCTGGTACAACAGCTTGTACAGCTTCACTATCGACATCATCTGGCAAATAAATTTCTTTTGGTGGAATGTGATTCGTTTTTTGGTAAAACTGACCAATGAAAGTAAGAAAGTCTTCATCCGCATCGTTATAAAACGGAAACTGTGAAACATCGCGTTCGATTAACTTTCCTTGACGAATGAAGAAGACTTGGACGCACATCCAGCCTTTGTCAATCGCATAACCAAAAACATCACGGTCTACGAAGTCGTTCATTGTCATTTTTTGTTTTTCCATGGTTGTTTCAATGGCATTTATTTGGTCGCGAAATTCGCCAGCTTTTTCGAATTCCATGTTTTCCGCGGCGAGTTGCATTTTTTTCATTAAGTCATTTTTTACGGTTTTGTAGCCACCATTTAGAAACGCAACTATTTCGTCTTGCATTTCTTTGTATTTGCTTGCTTCGACATCAAATACGCACGGAGCCAGACACTGACCTAAATGGTAATACAAGCAGACTTTATTTGGAAGTGTACTACATTTTCTTAAAGGATATAAACGATCTAAAATTCGTTTCACTTCATTAGCCGCGTATACATTTGGGTATGGACCAAAATATTTTCCTTTGTCTTTTTTGACTTGGCGGGTAATAATTAGGCGCGGATGCCTCTCACTTGTGATTTTAATAAATGGATAAGTTTTGTCATCTTTTAGTCGAATGTTGAAGCGTGGATCATGCTTTTTAATTAAGTTAATTTCAAGCAATAATGCTTCTACATTGGAGGATGTTACGATATATTCAAAGTCGACAATTTCTTGGACTAAGCGTTGTGTTTTACTATCATGTGTTCCTGAAAAGTAAGAACGAACACGATTTTTTAAAATTTTTGCTTTACCGACATAAATAATCGTTCCTTGTCTATCTTTCATCAAGTAACAACCTGGTTGGTCTGGTAATAGCGCTAATTTATTTTGGATATGTTCAGAAGACATTTTATCAACTCCAGTTACACATTTAAAAAGAAGCTCCGACTTTGGTTAGTCTGAAGCTTCTTTTATTTTAGCATAATTTTAAACGTATTTGTTGATGACTTCATCCAGTTCTTCTTTTGGACGGTAACCGATAATTGTATCGACTACTTCTCCGTCTTTTTTGATAAGAAGTGTTGGAATACTCATAACACCGAAGCTACCTGGTGTTTCTGGGTTTTCATCTACGTCCATTTTGACGATTTTAAGTGTATCGCCGCGTTCTTCTTGTATTTCTTCTAAAACTGGAGCCACCATGCGGCAAGGACCACACCATGTTGCCCAGAAATCTGTTAATACTAAGCCTTCACTAGTTTCTTGTTCAAATGTTGCATCTGTAATTTCTTTTACCATGATTATTCACTCCTTATGACTTTTGTAACCACAGTATAGCATTTACACCTATTTCGAGCTATGTTTTTGCTCAGTAGTTTACTTGAACTCAACGATGGTGACGCCGTTTCCGCCTTCTGCCGCTGCCCCGAAACGGATGGATTTCACCATGCGATGATTTTTCAAGTATTCGGTGACGCCTGTTCGAAGTGCTCCGGTTCCTTTGCCATGAATAATAGCCACTTGAGGATAACCGGCCATTAATGCTTCATCGAGATATTTATCTACTTTTTGGAGTGCGTCTTCGTACCGTTCACCGCGCAAATCTAGCTCACTCTTAGCTGGGGAATCACTGCTATGGACAGATGTGATAATGCGTTGTTTTTTCGGTTTTTCGGGTTGAATGTATTCTAAATCGGTTGTTTTGATTTTCATTTTGATAATGCCGATTTGCACATTCCATTCTGTGTCGTTTATTTTGTTTAATAGGGTTCCTTTTTGACCTAGTGACAGCACGCGAACATTATCGCCATTTTTAAAAACGTGTGGCTTTTGTTTTGGTGCTTGTGGAATCGTTTTGTTGATTGTTTTTGGTTTTGCTTTACCTAGTCTTGTTTTTGCGTCGATTAGTTCATGCTCTTTTATTCCAGCCGCTCCGTTTAATTGCATCGTGCGGAGTTCGTGGATAATTTCTTCTGCCTCAGCTTCTGCTTTTTCAACAATTGTGGCTGCTTTGTTACTCGCTTGTTCGATTAATTTATCTTTTTGTTGGTAGTAGTTGCTGATTTCTTTTTGTAAGTCTTTCAGTAATGCATCGGCCCCGCGCGCTAGTTCCCGAGCTTCTTCGTATTCTGATTCAGCAAGATTTCGTTTTTCTTCTAAACTAGAAATCATATCATTTAAATCGGCGCTTTCTGTATCAACTAAGCTTCTTGCTTCGGTTATGATTGTCTCACTTAAACCTAATCGGCGAGAAATATCAAAGGCATTGCTTCGTCCTGGTACGCCAATCAGCAATTTATAAGTTGGGCTTAACGTTTCAACATTGAATTCTACCGAAGCATTGGTCGCATGAACACGGTTGTAACCATATGCTTTTAGTTCTGGATAATGGGTCGTCGCAACAACACTTGCTCCTTTTGCATGGCTCGCATCTAAAATCGAAATTGCAAGGGCCGCTCCTTCTTGTGGATCCGTTCCAGCACCAAGTTCATCATACAAAATAAGTGATTGGTGATTTACGTTTGCTAAAATCGAAACGATATTGGTCATATGAGAGGAGAAAGTACTCAAGCTTTGTTCGATAGATTGTTCGTCACCGATATCAGCAAAGACATGTTCAAATACCGCAATGGTTGAATCTTCTTGGGCAGGAATTTGTAAGCCAGATTGCGCCATTAAAGTGAGTAATCCTAATGTTTTCAATGTAATGGTTTTTCCGCCTGTATTTGGTCCAGTAATAACAATGGTCGTGAAATCTTCGCCTAGATAAATATCATTGGCAACCACTTTGTCTGCTTCTAGTAGTGGATGTCTTGCTGCTAAAAGTCGAACAACTCCATTATCGCTTAAATGCGGTGTTACAGCTTTCATCGCCTTACCAAAACGTGCTTTGGCAAGAATAAAATCGAACCGTCCAAGAATAAAGGTATTATGGTGAATTTCCTTAATCCAACCAGCTAATGAGGCAGAAATTTCAGCTAGGACGCGTTCGATTTCTTGATTTTCTTTGGATTGCAGTGCTTTACGCTCATTATTTAAGTCTACTACGCTTTGTGGTTCGATAAAGAGGGTTTGGCCAGAAGCAGATTGGTCGTGAACGATTCCGCCGTAATGGCCTTTATATTCTTGCTTCACCGGAATAACATAACGATCATTTCGAATCGTAATAACGGCGTCGCTTAACATTTTTGAAGCATTACGATCGCGCAAATATGATTCTAATTTTTCGCGTACTCGGTCTTCGGTACGACGTAAAGTCCGGCGAATCGAACTTAGTGCTTCACTTGCAGTATCAAGAACTTTCCCGCTTTCATCTATTGAAATGGCGATATCTTCCTCCACTTCATTTAATACTAAAAGTTCCTCTGAAAGTGCGCCGAGAAGTGGTAATTCCACACCTACTTCAAGTAAATCAGCCATAAAGTTTTTCATTTGGCGACTTACACGAAGGTTGCTACCGATTTGGTAAATTTCTAAACCATTTAAATCTCCGCCGATTTCAAGCCGTTTCAAATGGGCATTTACATCGGTCAAACCAGTAATTGGCGCACTTCCGCGTAAACGTATAATTTTCGCTCCTTCTTCTGTTTCAAGTTGTGCTTTTTGAACTACTTGAAAGTCCGTATCTGGAGTTAACGCTAAAATAGCTTGCTCTCCAAGTGAAGAAGAAGCAAATTCTGTCAGTTGTTTTTTTATTTTATCAAATTCTAAAATTGCTTCTACTTTTTTATCCATTAGTCATCCTTCTTTTTCAAAGTTATTTATTCTGTAAAAATTGTTTGAATTCGGCCGCTGATTTTGTATTAAGTACCATGGACTTGTCTAACCATGCTTTTTTAGCTGCACGCACGCCAAGTGACATGAAATCTAAATGTTTTGTATCATGTGCGTCTGTGTTTATGGCTACTGGTACACCTGCTATTTGCGCCAATTCTAAATGTTCTCGGTTTAAATCTAGTCTTTGTGGATTCGCATTAAGTTCAAGTGCCGTGCCAGTATTTTTCGCTAGTGCAATTAGTTCTTTCATATTAACATGATATGGCTTTCTTTTCACGATAATTCTTCCAGTTGGGTGCGCAATCAATCTTACATGCGGATTTTCACATGCTGCTTTTAAGCGTTTCATAATATCTTTTTCTGATTGCCCAAAACTTGAGTGGATCGAGGCAATAACAAAGTCAAGTTGCTCTAATGTTTCGTCTTCAAAATCAAGCGAGCCATCGGGTAGAATATCCATTTCAACCCCAGAATAGACATCAATTTCCGGATAATTAGCAGCGATTTTTTTGATTTCAGCTTGTTGTTCAAGCAATCTTTTTTCATCTAATCCATTGGCGACATGTAAAAATTTACCGTGATCAGTAATAACCATATATTCGTAGCCTTTTGCAATACAAGCTTCAATCATTTCTGGAATCGCATAAGCTCCATCAGACCAAGTTGTATGCATGTGCAAATCCCCACGAATGTCATCTAATTCAAGAAACTTAGTATCTTTTTTGACACGTTCGATTTCTGAACCATCACGCCGAACTTCTGGTGGTAAAAATGGGATATCAAAATGCGCAAAAAAGGCTTGCTCTGATTCAAAGTGCCGTACTGCTCCATCCGCTTGTTCAACACCGTATTCGCTGATTTTTTCGTCTGCTTGTTTAGCAAGTTGACGCATTTTGATGTTATGATCTTTTGAGCCAGTAAAATGATGTAATGTCGTTGCAAAATCTTTATTCTCTACTAAGCGAAAATCAACCGAAATAGTTATTTTATCTACTAAAACAGCTGAAACCTTTGTATCTCCCGCACCAGTCACATCCGTTATAAGCGGAAATGCCAATAATGCTTTTTGAACTTCTCTTGGTTTTTCGGTTGCAATAACATAATCTAAATCTTTAACGGTTTCTCGTAATCTTCGGAGGCTTCCTGCTTGAGCAAACGTATCTATTCCTTCTATTCCAACCAAATATCCCTCTACTTTTTCAATAATTGGTAGAACATCATTTAATGGATATCTATCTGGTCGCTCACCCATTTCTCGCACTGCTTCAACCATTTTGTCTACTGATTTTTTTCCAAATCCTTTTAAAGTTTCCATCTGACCATTCTCAGCTTTTTCAAGCAAACTAGTTTTGTCTGTCACGCCTAGTTCATGATAAAGACGTGATAATTTTTTGCCACCGAGTCCTGGAACATCAAGTAACGGGACTAATCCAGCTGGCACTTCTTTTTTCAGTTCATCAAGTTCTGGGGATTCTCCTGTCTCTAAAAAGTGTTGAATAATTTCTCCGGTTGTTTTACCAATACCGCTAATTTTTGTAAAATCGTCTATTTCAGTCAAACTCCGGCTATCTAACTCGATAGCTTGGGCTGCTTTTCGAAACGCAGATATTTTAAAACTATTTTCTCCTTTTAACTCCATATAAGTGGCAATTTCTTCTAATAAGCGAATAATTTCTTTTTTATTTTTAACCATTTATATTCCCCCGTTTCATTCATTAAAAAATACCAGAGTAATCCTATCCAAAATTGGCTAAGAATATACATCTGGTATCGATTCTATCTTTGTTATTTTGGCAGAATGTCTGTCATCCAATCGTAAAAATTCATGGATAAAATTGGCGTATTTTCAAGAATCCACTGTGCGACACTTGATCCGTGTAGCACGTTTTCAGTCCAAGTGGCTGGGTAAACTGCCATGATGAATAAAGCAACAAAAATAAATAAGTAGGAATTAATAACCCCAATAACTGCTGCAAGTAATCCATTGATTTGACGCAAAATCGGAATTTTAGTAAGTCCGCCAGCAAGTGAAGCTAACATATGAACGATAATAATCGCTACAATAAAAATAATCACAAAGCTTAAAACATTATAATACGCTGATTCTGTTCTAAGTTCTTCTAATATCGCAGAAAGTCCACTTGTACTTTCCACACTTGGATACGGTATAAATGTAAGATGTGGCGCTAAATCTTCGTAATACGTATACGAAACAAAAAATGCCAAAATATAGCCTACTAATAAAATAAGTTGTTTGATTAGCCCTGCTCGGAATCCTGCAAAAAAGCTACAAACAAGTATAATTAAAATAATCGCATTTAAAATCATTAATCTCTTCCTTTAATACGAGCTAGTTCATCTTCCAACTCTCTGAATTTTTGTTCTAGTTTTAAATAATCGTGGGTTGCATTCACTGCTGTTAAGACAGCGAGCCTGCCACTATCTAGCGCATGATTTTGGGAGCCGATTTCGTGCATTTTTTCGTCAACTTCTCGAGCTACTTTTCGTAAGTGATCTGCTGTTTCTACTCCAACTATCGTATATTCTCTGCCATAAATCGTTGTCACTACTTTATTTCTCTCATTTGCCACGTAAAATTCCTCCTCGCCCAAATTCATTTAGGACGCTACTTGTCATAATCTTATCACGAAAAAGCTGGAAAGAAAAGAGTCAACTACCCGCCTAGGCTATTATTCAGTCTTTCGTCGTAGTGTGTTACAATAGAACTTTGAAAGGATGATGCTTTATCGCAAATACAGTTATCGTAGTCAATCAGATAATGATGGAAAAAATGAAACAAACCTATCTCCCCTTTTCAAGTCCTAAACTTCCACCAGGTGCTGTTTTTGCAGCTAAAAAGCCTGGTGTTTCGATTACAGGATATAAATCATTAAAAGTGATGTTTCAAGGAGCAAATGGAGAGGCAGAAGCAAAAAAATGGGTTGCGACTCTTCCGACAACTACGAGTAGAGCTCCAAGCGCATCAAAAGGTGTACTTCCTGCTAACTTTGCCAGCAAAAATGTGCTTGGATCTGATGAAGTAGGAACAGGGGATTTTTTTGGTCCAATTACAGTTTGTGCGGCTTATGTGGAAGAATCCATGATGCCACGTTTAAAAGAGCTTGGTGTTAAAGATTCGAAAGCAATGAAAGATCCAGAAATTTGTCGTATCGCCGAGAAAATTATGCCGATTGTCCCACATAGTGTACTGCTTTGTCCCAATCCGAAATACAATGAACTTCAAAGTCGCGGGATGAATCAAGGTCAAATGAAAGCTCTCTTACATAACCGCGCACTCGAAAATGTTTTGAAAAAAATTGCACCGATAAAACCGGAAGCTATTTTAATCGATCAGTTTGCAGAAAAAAATACGTATTATCGTTATTTAGTAAAAGAAACAAGTATTATTCGTGAAAATGTCTTTTTTGCAACAAAAGCGGAAGGATTACATCTTTCTGTAGCTGCAGCTTCGATTATCGCACGTTATAAATTTGTCCAGGCTTTTGATGAGATGTCCCGTGAAGTCGGAATTCCTTTACCAAAAGGAGCTGGCCCACATGTGGATGTCGTGGCTGCGGAAATTATCGAGCGTTTTGGAATGGAAACATTAGCTAAATATACGAAAAAGCATTTTGCAAATACAGAAAAAGCGTTAAAAATTACCCAAAGATAAATGAAAACACCTCGTTATGCAGCATTAACGAGGTGTTTTCATTTATATAGAAGGAATTTGCCAATCAATTGGTTTAACCCCTTTGTTTGTCAGAAATTCGTTTGCTTTCGAGAAATGTTTGCATCCCATAAATCCACGTGAAGCAGAAAGTGGACTTGGGTGGACGGATGTAAGTACTTGATGATGTGGATTAGTTAATAGTTGCATCTTCTCCTTCGCATTGTTTCCCCAAAGTAAAAAGACAACTGGCTCTTCTTTTTGGTTGATTAGTTCAATAATTCGGTTCGTCAATATTTCCCAGCCTTGTCCGCGATGGGAATTTGCTTGACCCGCGCGAACGGTTAATACGGTATTTAATAGCAACACTCCTTGGTCAGCCCATGGTATAAGATAACCATTGTTCGGAATATCACAATGGAGGTCATTTTTAAGCTCTAAATAAATATTTTGTAGTGATGGTGGTATTTCTACTCCTTTTTGAACAGAAAAAGAAAAACCATGTGCTTGTCCTTTTCCATGGTATGGATCTTGACCGAGTATTACCACTTTTACATTTTGATAGGACGTATGTTTTAACGAATTAAAAATATCATACATATCAGGAAAAACGGTTTTTGTTTGGTATTCCTTTTTGAGAAATTGACGTAGTTTTAAATAATAAGGCTGTATAAACTCATCTTTTAGCAACTCATCCCAGTCATTTTCAAGTTTTATCATTGGGTGTTTCCTCCTTTAATTATTCATCTCTATATGTCCATCATAGCAAAATATGGATTTTTTTCCAGTGAAACCAAAAACCGCACTTCTCTACTTGGAAGTGCGGCTCTTTGTCTTTCATTATTTTTTCGGTGGTACATTTTCTTGATGGTCCCCTTTTCTTGTAATGAATGGCCACCAATTGCCACGGCCGAATAGTTTTACCATTACTGGAACAAACAGTGGTAAAATGACGACGGCGTAGAGAATCAGACCAATGAGGACAACCGTTGCAATTTCTAATAAGGAAAGCACACCAGCTGGCATCATCGCGGCAAACGTCCCACCAAGAATGATTACTGCGGAGAAAATGACGCCTCCCATATTTTTCATTGCTTTTATCATTCGTTCGCGAACCGAAAGTCCATTATACTCGTTAAATCGTGACATGAGGAAGATCGAATAATCAATCCCAAGTGCGACGAGCACCACGAATCCAAAGAATGGAGTTGCCCATGTTAAGCCACTATAGCCGAGAATTCTCATGAAAATGATTTCTGCAAACCCAAGTGCAGCGAAATAAGTTAGTACGAGTGAGGCAATTAAGTAAAGTGGCATTACTAGTGAACGTAATACAATCACGAGAGTCACAAATACGCTTGCTAAAACGATAACGAGTACTAAGTGATAGTCAGCAGTAGACATGTCACGTGTATCGTAGTTGGTGCTCGTCATTCCACCAATTCCAATCTTAGCATTCTCTAATTTAGTTCCTTTCATACTTGCATCTAACTGGTCATTGATGTCATCAATCGAATCCATGGCTGCGTTAGAGTAAGGGTTTTTTGTCAACACCACATTGATTGTTGCTAGTTTTCCATCATCGGAAATGTATTGATCTAATACTTTTTGGAAATCTTTATTTTGAAGCAATTCTTCTGGTACATAGATTCCAGAACTAGCATATGGAACTTTAGACCAGTCGTTGATAAGACCGTTAGCTGTGTTTAGACCATTTTGTACTTTGCCTAAACCATCTGCTCCAGAAGTTAAGCCATTGGTAAGTTCACCCATTTGACCACTAATTCCAGAAAAGCCATCTTTAAGTGCTCCCTGTCCTGCTGCAATTTGTGATAAGGCACTCGATATTTCTGGCATTTTAGCAACTACTTGGCTTTGACCATCTGCAGCTTGATTTAAGCCTTGCTCTAATTGATCAAGTCCCGTTTCGATTTGACCAAGTCCAGAATTAAATGCGTCAAGCCCTGTCGAAATTTGTTTGGATTCTTCATTTAATTGATTCATTGCAGTAGCAAGTTGTTGAATTCCTTGGTTCAATTCGGTCATTTTTGATTGTAATGCTGCCATTTGTTTTCCTGCAGCTGTTTTAAGCTCGGTTCCTGCTGTTTGTAGCCCTTGAATATCAGCCGCTAATTGCTGGAACTTAGGGTCACTTCTAACTTCTGGATGTGCAACTGCAAAAGTTTGGAATGAATCGCCAATTTTTTTGAACTGTGCTTCTAATTTAGATGTATCAATTGCTTGTGAATTAGGATTTTCAAAACTTTTTAGTTGATCTGCTACATTTTGGAGATTTTTTTGAATTTCGACGTAGCCAGCTTGAATTTGCGCTTCGCCGTTTTGTAAAGTAGTGAGTTGCGATCTTGCTTCAGCCACGCCTTGTTTTAAATCACCGGCTCCACTTGCACCACTTTCAATACCTGTTTGGATTTGCGTAAGGGCACTTTGAAGTTGAGTGAGACCTTGTTGTGTAGCGACGGTTCCTTTTTGTAAATCACTAACACCTTGGACAGCTTGGTCGAGTGCTGGTTCTGATTTTTTTAATTCAGAACTAGCAGAATTAAGTCCTTCTTTAACTTGACCAACACCATCTGTTGCTTGATCAACCCCATCATTTACTTGGCCAGCTTGATTGTTAATATAAATATCAGCCACGCGTTTCCCGGCTGGCCGTGAAGCACTCATGACCATATCTACACCTTTTAAGTGGGATAAATCAGCAGAAATTTTTTCGATTTGCGCGATATAGTCAGTGGTTCGCATATCATCATCATTTTCGATAAAGATTTGTGTTGGTGCTACTTGACCAGCTCCAAAACTATCCGAAACGATTTCAAATCCTTTTTTTGATGGATATTTATCGCTAATTTCATCGAGTGAGTTAAATGATTCTGTTCCAGTATGAAGTAAAATTGGTGGTAATGTAATGGCAGCAACTATGAGTAACGCAATCCATGGTCTTCTAAAGGTGAATTTACCAGCAGCTCCCCATATTTTATTTTCTTTGTGGCTAATATTTTTATTTAGTGGCCAGAACAAATGTGTTCCAAGCGTACTCATGAAAAATGGTACTAGTGTATAAAGTGAAGCAAGTAAGACAATAATTCCGACACCTACTGCTACTGCGGAACGATATAAGTCAAATTGAACGAAATAAAGCGATGTGAATGCAACTAGAACTGCAACACCACTATAAATAACCGTTTTCCCTGCCGTACGATACGTTGCATGAACAGCTTCTTGTGGATTTAGCCCAGCGCCCATTTCTTCTTTAAATCGACTCATCAAGAGTATACAATAATCGGTTCCTATCCCAAACATGATACAGACCATAAATATCTGCGTATAAGTGGAAACTGGAAAATTAAAGAGATCTATTAAAAAGGCTACCGTACTTTGCGCAACGAGATAACTTATCCCAACTGTAATTAGCGGAATAAATGGCGCTACAGCCGAGCGGAATACAAGGAATAATACGACGAGAATAAAGACGACCGTAATTCCTTCCGTTTTATGTAAACCATCTTCGGAACCTTGGACAACATCTTCTTGTATTAGTTTATTTCCAGTTAAATAGGTATCTACTCCTTGGACATCCATTTTTTTATCTAGAGCGGTACGAATACTTTCAACAGAAGTGTCTGAATCGTCTACTGTTAAAGTAGCTACCATTGTTTTCCCATCTTTAGAGAGGAATTTATTTTTTAATTCGGGCTGGTTAAAGCTTGATAATACATTGGTTACATGAAGTTCCTCTTTATCTGCATCAATGGAATCCAGTGATTTTTCGATGTTTTTTAATTCTGTTCCAGTTAATTTGTGGTCCGCTGTGTAAACAGCAATATAAGCGGAACCTTTGTCATCCGGATTATGTTTCTTTTGCATTTCTGTAGCAAGCGAGGACGGATAGCCATCCGGTAATTTAAGTTCCCCTTTTTCGCGCACAAGATCTGCCATGGGCGGCGCAATTAGCATTAATACAACTGCTGCTGCGAGCCAAAAAG
This sequence comes from Listeria ivanovii subsp. ivanovii, assembly GCF_900187025.1. Classification (GTDB taxonomy): domain Bacteria; phylum Bacillota; class Bacilli; order Lactobacillales; family Listeriaceae; genus Listeria; species Listeria ivanovii. The sequence continues at coordinate 1,200,554 of NZ_LT906478.1, read as the reverse complement.
CTAATATAGCCCAGCGTAATTTTAAAATCCATTTCATGCCAAATCTCTCCTTTTATCTTCTGGCTTGAATGACTGACTTGGTGATTTTTTCATATAGCATTAAAAATTGTTCGCTATCTTTTTCTCCTAAAATTTCTAACCATTCATTGACTAGACTTTCTAACTTTTGTTCGCACTCTTGATAGATTTCCTTTCCTTTTTTCGTGATAGTTAAAACAATTGCTCGCTTATCTCGCTCATTTTTCTCTCGTCTGATATAACTTTTTTCTTCTAGTTTTTTGAGCTTTGGTGTGACGGCGCTTTTATTTACAAGCAAGCATAAAGCTAAATCGCTAGCGCTAATTCCATCGTTCTCGGCAATCTCTCGTAAAACGAAAAACTGTTCAATCGAAATATCTGCCGTATTGGTGGAAAGTTCTGATATAGCTTGATGGATTTGATTTAACGCAAATATGTAGGTTTGTTGATAACTATGAATCAGCTGTTTTACTTTTTGTTTTTCCAAATAAAGTTCACCCCTTTAACTATTTTTCAAGTTTAGTATTTTTTTGTGTGTTAGTCAAATAAAATAACCTGCTAAAAAGCAGGTTATTTATTATTCCACTGATTTAAGGGCTTCAATCATATCAATTCGTTTTAATTTGATATGCATGACAATCATAACCACAGAGGCGAATACTAAAGTGAGAATACTGGAAAAAAGATAGCTCGTCCAATCAATTGCTGGACTGAACATCATTTGGTCGACTTCTGCGGTCGTAATAATGAAGCGATGTAAGAAAAAGCCGAGCACAAATCCTGTGACAATTCCCATTAAGGTCAAAATAATATTTTCCCGATAAACATACATCGTGACTTCTTTTGGATAAAAGCCGAGTACTTTAATAGTAGACAATTCTCGAACACGCTCAGATACGTTGATGTTTGTTAAATTATATAACACTACAAAAGCAAGTAGTGCAGCTGAGGTGATTAGTACGACAATAACAATATTTAAACTATCCAATGTATCCGTCAACATCGAACTTACATTACTCGAGAAGGTAACATTTAAAATTGATTTACTATCTACTAGTTTTTCTGCAAAGTCAGTTTCTGTCTTTTGCGAAGTATCATTTAGCATTAGCAAGTCTAAATTATAAACAGGTTTTTCATCAAAAATTTGCTGATAATAACTTGGTGTCATGTAAAGATAATGCATTGCGTAGTTTTCGGTGATAGCACTAACTTTAATAGTAAATTTATTATTTTGGGCATTTTTGACAGTGATTTTATCGTCTGGTTTTATGTCATATAATTTAGCCAGTTTTTCACTAATGATTGCCCCGTCATCGGTGAGTTTTTCGGTCGTATGACTTGCCCGATCGCGAAGGACGATATAATCTGGTAATTCATTTAAGTTTTTAGGGACAATAATCGACATTGCTTGCGCTGATTGACTAGACTTGACAGCATCCATATTCGTTTGGGCGATTGGTAGTTTGCTATCCACATTCGGGTCATCTAGAAGTTTTTTATAGTTTTCTTTGGCAGTTTTTGGCGCACTCATATCTTGATAAACTGCCGCATCATACTTCATGATTTCTCCGTACTGCATCGTTGCAATATCACTAATCGAGTTTCTAAGACCAAAACCTGTCATAATCAAAGCCGTACAACCTGCAACACCAAGAACAGTCATTAACATCCGCTGTTTGTAACGGAAAAGATTTCGAGCAGTTACTTTACTTGTAAAATTCATTCGTTTCCAAATAAAATTAATTCGCTCTAAGAAAATTCTTTTGCCCACTTTTGGTGCTTTTGGTCGCATTAATGCGGCTGAATTTGCTCGAAGTTCCGCACGACAAGCAACATATGCGGTAAATGTAGTACATAATAGTGCTACAAGTAAAGCTAATAAGCTGTAACTCCAGTAAAAAGCTATATCCACGGACGGCAGTTCATACATTGATTTATAAGCATTGAAGATAATATTGGGGAAAAACTGAAAGCCGATTAAGACCCCAAGTACGCTTCCGAGGATACTCGCAATCGAACCGTAAACAAGGTATTTTAAAATAATGCTACCATTGGAATAGCCAAATGCTTTTAATGTTCCAATCTGTGTTCTTTGTTCTTCCACCATTCGAGTCATTGTTGTTAAACAAACGAGCGCAGCAATTAAGAAAAAGAAAATTGGAAATGCTGTTGAAAGCGAAGTTAAGCGGTCAGCATTTTCTTTGTACTCGCTATAACCCGGATGATCATTTCGATCTAGCACGTAATATTTGGGAGATTTTAATGCATCTAGTTTCTCTTGGCCAATTTGGACATCTTTTTCTGCCTTCGAAAGTTTGTTTTCTGCTTTCTTCTTCTCGGTCGTAAATAAGCTAAGATTTTTTTCATATTCGACTTCTGCGGTATTTAGCTTAATCAGCACATTTTGTAGTTCTACGCGCCCTGTTTCTTTTCCAGAAGCCAATTCATTTTTTGCGGAAGCTAGTTTTTTCATTCCTGTTTGATATTGTGCTACCCCAGTTTGATAAGCTGCTTTCGCTGCCAGTAATTCTTGCTTTTTCTGAGTAAGCGTTTTAGCACCTTGATCTAATTGACGTCTTCCTTCATCTAATGCAGTTCTAGCAACTTGATATTCTTGTTCTGCGTTAGCGACTTGTTCGAGTGCTGCATTTAAATTAGAGCGAATTTCAGCATCCGTAATGTCACCATTCTCGTAGTCATACATCAGACTATCCAAGCTTTCCTTGTACTCAGCCTTCTCGCTCTTTGAAAAATCTAATTCTGTCGCTATCAGATTAAAAGAGTTAGTTATACTAGTTCGGTCTAATTCGTAATTGGTTAAATCTGGTTGGCTTAACGCATTTTCTAATGTCGATCTTGCATTTCTCAGATAACCATTAACACTATTTAAAAGATTATTGTTCTCTTCCCACATAGCTTGATTTTCTTTCAGTTCTTCTTCCGCTTGTAAAAGTGCTTCTTCTCCATCCGCAATTTGAACCTTAGCAGCATCAAGTTTCGTTTTAGCTTTTGCAAGATCTTGTTCACCTGCAACAATCTCTGCCTCACCTTGCTTGATTTTTGCTTCATAGCTTGCTTTAGCAGTAATATATTCGGTAAACCCCGAGTCAATTTGTGCTTTTGCATCTGCTAGTTTGGCTTCATTTCCCTGCAGCCCGACCCTTGCTTCTTTGATTTCTTTTGTTGCGTCGTCAAGCTTTTTTTGTTCTGTTTGTTTGATTTTTACCAAACGATTTGCTGGTTGATCTTTGATAGCCTTTTCAATACTTGCTTTATCTTTTTCTTCCGTGGAAATATATTCATCAGTGAAAGCTTTTTTGGAAGCTAAATTTTGGAATGTCATATTTGCTACTGTATATTCTGGTAAATCAAAATCTTGTGCTGGGATAACTCCAAAGGCATCCGTTTTCCCTTTACCAACAGTACTTGAGCCACGTTCGGCTTTTTGAATGTAAGAAGGCGACTGGACAAATCCAACTACTTTATAAGTGGATTTATTTAATGTACCTTTTAACTCAGCCCCATCACTTTTTACAAAAGTAACTTTATCGCCTAATTTAACGTTTTCATGAATCGTTTTATTATTATCAAGCGCGATTTCTCCTGATTTCTCTGGTAAATGTCCGCTTACTATTTTGTATTTATTTAATGTATCTTTATCTGATGTGGAATACAATTTAGTAACAATATTTTTGTCTTTCATTAGTGTATCCGCGGTATAACCGAGTTCTACTTTTTCAATTCCGGCAATTGATTCTAATGCTTGTTTGTCGGTTTTATCTATAGCATATGTTGATTGTACGCGAAAGTTAGCTAATTCGTATTTATTGAAATAATTATCCGCTGTCAAAAGCATATCTGGCCCTGTTGCTTTAAGTCCGGAGAAAAAAGCAACTCCAAGCATAATCAACATAAAAATCGAGATAAAACGGCTTTTTGAACGCCAAATTTCACGGAAGATGTCTTTCCATAATGCTGTACGTTTCACTAGTTGCCCCTTCCTACCATTCTAAGTCGTCAATAGACATTGGCGCTGGATTTTCTTTGATACTACGAACTTTTGCATTATTAACTTCGATAATTCGATCCGCGATGGGCGTAATGGCCGTATTATGTGTAATGATAATAACCGTTGTACCAGTATTTTTGCAGGTTTCCTGTAGAAGTTTTAATACTGATTTCCCAGTATCATAATCCAGTGCGCCAGTTGGTTCATCGCAAAGTAATAGTTTAGGTGCTTTAGCAAGTGCTCTAGCAATAGCAACTCGTTTGTTCTCCACCAGAAAGTTGTGCTGGAAAATTATCTAATCGATGACTTAAGCCGACTTGTTTTAAAACCATTTCTGCATCTAATGCATTCGGCGCTATTTGAGCAGCTAATTCGACGTTTTCTTTGGTGGTTAAGTTAGGTACTAAATTATAAAATTGAAAGACAAAACCAACATCGGTGCGCCGATATTTAGTTAATTGCTTGGCGTTATACTGAGCAATATCTTGGTTATCCACCATGATTTCCCCTTCACTAGCGTTGTCCATTCCGCCTAGAATATTTAGTACAGTGGATTTACCTGCACCAGAAGGACCAACGATAATAACTAATTCCCCTTTTTTTATGCCAAAAGTTATTTTATCATTTGCTGTGACAACGTTTTCACCCATTTCGTAGTATTTGGATACATCTTTCATTTCTACATAGGTCATTTTCCCCGTCCTCTTTTTTGTGCCTTATTGAACATTATACCATGCATTATTTCATTAAGTGAAGTAAAAAATAGAACTAACCAGCAGGAAAATTTCTCCATACAGGTTAGTTCTTCTGATTAACGAATAACCGCGTTTAATTTTTCTTTCAACGCGTCTACTACTTTGTTGGTTGCTTTTTGTACATCTTCTTCGACCAGTGTTCTTTCGCTATCAAGGAAAGTTAACGTATAAGCTAACGATTTTTTGTTTTCGCCAAGGCTTTCTCCTTCAAAAATATCAAATAACTCGATATCCACTAATAACTTACCACCATGCGCTTTAATTACTTCTGCAATAGTCGCATGATTGGTATTTTTATCTACTAGTAAAGCTAAGTCGCGAGTCATTTCTGGATAGCGAGGAATTGGCTGATAAACTACTTTTTCTTTGGCAGCTCCAAGTAAAGCTTCTACGTTCAATTCAAATACATAGGTTTCTTTTAAATCAGCATTTGCTTCTACAGCCGGATGAACTCCACCCAAGTAACCAATTTCTTTTCCTTCTATATAAATACTTGCGGTTCTTCCAGGATGTAGTTCTTCTTTCTCTGTTTGTTTCCATACTAACTCTGCTTTTATACCTAATTTTTTCACTAAACCTTCGACAATTCCTTTTAGGACAAAAAAGTCTACTGGCTTTGGTGTTTTTTGCCAGTCCGCCTCGTGCCAGTTGCCAGTAATTAATCCGGCCAAATGCTCTTGTTCAATTGGTAAATTATCGCCTTCTGTTGCATAAAACACGGTTCCCATTTCGTAAAGTGCCACGTCCATATTTTTACGGGCAATATTATAACTTGCACTTCGAATTAATTGTGGTACGATACTTGTTCTTAAATGGCTATGTTCTTCACTCATTGGCATCGAAAGTGCAACTGTTTTTTCATTGGATAAAGCTAAACGAGTCGCTTCTTTTTTAGAAGTTAGCGAATAAGTTAATGCCTGGTTAAGCCCAGCTCCTTCTAAATAAGCACGCATGACACGACGAGCTTTTTGGCTATCCGATAAGCCGCCAGTTGTGCTCGTTGCAGGAAGTGTAACCGGAATTTCATCGTAGCCATAAATACGTGCTACCTCTTCTAAAATATCGGCTTCGATTGTAATATCCCAACGTCTAGATGGTACTTCAATCATGAGTGTATCTTCTTTTACTTCAAGTACAAAGCCTAGTCGATTAAAAATGGTTTCGATTTCAGAAAGTGTAATAGCTGTTCCTAAAATGCGATTAATCCGAGTTAAGCTTGTTTCGATTTTATTGATTGCTTTTTCACGGTTATCTACTTCGACAACACCACCTACAAGCGTTCCTCCGCTCAGTTCAGCGATAAGCGCCCCACCATGAGCAAGTGCTTTCTCTACTTTCCAAGCGTCAGATCCTTTGTCATAACGAATGCTTGCTTCTGTACGTAAATATAATTCTCTGGAAGCTTTACCAATAGAGGAGCTACTGAAAATAGCGCCTTCTAATGCTACAGTTGTTGTATTTGCTGTAACTTCAGAAGACTCCCCGCCCATTACACCTGCAATGGCAATCGGATCGGTTCCATTAGTAATAACCGTATGACCGGCTTGAAGTTTACGTTTTTCACCATCTAAAGTAGTTATTTCTTCTTGTTCTTTGGCAGAACGAACAATAATTTTTTTACTACCAATTTTGTCGTAATCAAATGAATGAAGTGGTTGACCATATAATAAATTGATATAGTTAGTAACATCAACTACATTATTGTGTGGACGTATTCCCGCTTTCATTAGTTTCGTTTGTAGCCAAAGCGGTGATTCTTTAATCGTAATATTTTCCACCATTTTGATGGCATAATAAGGTGTTTCCATAGGATTTTCCACTTCTACCGTTAAAAAAGAATCTGCTTTTCCTTTTTCAGATACATCGGGTTGAGTTGGTTGTGCTGGTTTTTGGTGGATAATTGCCCCGACTTCATGCGCTACCCCGGTCATACTTAAGGCATCTGCACGGTTAGGTGTAATCGCCATATCCAAAATTGCATCATCTAGACCAAGTAAATGAATAGCACTCACGCCTACTTCTACATGTTCAGGTAACACATAAATTCCCTCTGCATAAGCTTTAGGAACTACTTTACTTTCAAAACCCAATTCTGCCAGTGAACAAATCATTCCTTCTGATACTTCGCCGCGTAATTTAGCACGTTTGATTTTAAGTCCACCAGGAAGTCTTGCGCCTACTTTAGCAACAATGACTTTTTGTCCAGCTGCCACATTTGGAGCCCCGCAAATGATTTGCACAGGTTCTGCTTCATCTGTTTGAACGATACATTTATTTAGTTTTTCTGCATCAGGGTGACGTTCGCAGGTTAAAACTTCTCCAACAACGACATTTTTTAAACTAGCGCTTAATTCTTCCACACCTTCAATTTCAATTCCAGTTCTTGTAATTGCTTCTCCTAGCTCTTCTGCAGATAACGGGAACTCCTCAAAAAATTCTTTGACCCAATTATATGAAACTAACATTAGATTTCCCCCGTTTCTGTGCTTTGAAATTGTTTCGTAAAGCGTAAATCATTCGTATATAAATGGCGAATATCATCTACTGCATATTTCAACATTGCCACACGTTCTGGTCCAAGTCCGAAAGCGAATCCACTGTAACGAGTTGAATCAATTCCTGACATTTCGAGTACATTGGGATGAACCATTCCACTGCCTAAAATTTCAATCCAACCCGTTCCCTTACAAACGCGACAACCTTTACCGCCACATTTGAAACAAGAGATATCCATTTCAACAGAGGGCTCTGTGAACGGGAAAAATGATGGGCGTAAACGAATTTCACGTTCTTCGCCAAACATCGTTTTTGCAAGTACAGTTAATGTTCCTTTTAAGTCCGCAAAAGTAATATTTTCACCGACTACGAGTCCTTCAATTTGAGTAAATTGGTGAGAATGGGTCGCGTCATCATTATCACGACGGTATACTTTCCCTGGACAGATAACTTTGATTGGTCCATTTTTAAAGTCATGTTTTTCCATTGTTCTTGCTTGTACTGGAGAAGTTTGCGTGCGTAAAAGCGTGTTTTCTGTAATATAGAAGCTATCTTGCATATCGCGAGCTGGGTGATCTTTTGGTAAATTTAATGCTTCGAAGTTGTAGTAATCTAACTCTACTTCTGGGCCTTCCGCAATGGTATAACCCATTCCAATAAACATATCTTCCATTTCTTCAATAACTTGTGTTAGTAAATGAGAAGTTCCGATACTTGGATTCGTACCGGGTAAAGTGACATCGATTGTTTCGGATTTTAATTTTTCATTGATTGCTTCTTTTTCTAAAATTTCTTGTTTGCTTGAAATCGCTTCGGTTAGAGCTGTTCTAACTTCATTAGCGAGTGAGCCCATTTTTGGACGTTCTTCTGCTGAAAGTTTCCCCATTTGTTTCATGATTTCTGTCATTGGCCCTTTTTTTCCAAGGTATTTCACTCGTAAGTCGTTCAATGTTTTTAAATCTGTTGCCGCGGCAATTTGTACTTCTGCCTCACTTTTCAGCGATTTCAATTGTTCTAACATACCGTTCACTCCTTCTTTTTAGACAAAATAAAAAAGCTCTATCCACAAAGGGACGAGACTTCTCGCGGTACCACCCTAATAAGAACAAATAAATTGCTCCCACTCAAAATTTTGATAACGGCTTAGTAACCGATCCACCTTCACGTCAGATACGCTTCCCAGTGGCGACTCCAGAGCTGAAATGTTCGCAAATTAGTCTGTAAAGTGGTTTTCAGTCTATGACCACTTCTCCCTATTACAAACATGCTTTGTTACTTTTCTCTTTCATTGTCTTTTGATATTTAGATAGTTTTTATTATAGTATGGTTCAGGCAAAGATTCAAGTTAAAAAAATTCTAGAAAACACAAACATAGGTTACAAAAAAATTTTGATAGATAGTTTAGTTAACTCGTTTGAATGAATTTTTTAATAGATATCTTTTGTTTGAAAAGATTATTTATAGTAGTGTTTTCTTGTAGAATTTTGATAACATGGGTTTTCAGATATGTTTTTCTAACGAATATACTTTTGTCTATGATAAAGTCATTCGGCATAGAGACATTCCACCTGTTGATTAATTATATACGGGAATGTCTCTATTGGTATTTGAAATGTATCGGTATCTATTCTTACAAAATATATTTAACTAGTAGTTTTTTTTTTTGCTCTTAGTCCTAAAATCATAATTATTAAACCCATTATAAATCCTAAAATCATATAAATAGAATCAACTATATGAAAAGCGAAAAGTATAGCTGGTATAATAAAAATTAACTGACCTAAATAAATAACAATTTTATAGTTAATCATTTATCTCATCCTCCTTCATATTCTTATTACTAGTATACAATAATTAAGACCATTTTAGTCAAATATTCTAATATAATATACTACTCTCCTAATTGTTTTTTTATCTCATATTCCTATCTTTCCTTTATTTTAGTATATCTATTTTTATTTAATTCTTTTTTCAAGAAATGGAGTACTATCTCCCTTTCTCTTTCTTGTTAGTATTATATATGCTTGAAATGTAAGCATGCTTTTTTGTTCTCCATGATTTCTCATTACACTATTGCTCAATAAGTAACTTTAGTAGTCACAATTTTTCGGTATTTAGGAGCCGCAACTTTAAACGCAATAATACTTGCTCTCGTTCCAGACCATTCTGAAACAACATAACTAACATTTCCATATCTTTTATCCCAACACAAAGTAACATGAACTTTTTTATTTTTGTTTGTCAATTTCCTTATAGCAGAAGTAGCCGTTCCACGTTTGACACTCGCAGCTGCCCCAAAAACAGTTATATATGGCCCTATTCCAGGAATAAATGAAGCCGCAGCCCAGGCAACAACAGATTTATTAGACTGATCTAATCTTGATGCAAAAGTACGAGCATCAGCAGTATTCAGGTAGAAATCAGAATACTCTATATCCATGTAGCCACCAAGAGTTGCCCCTTTATAAGTAGACTTTACAAATCCTTTTTTAGGAATTCCAAACGTTCCATGTTTAACATTTCCAGCATATACATTCTCTCCTGAAATCGAAAAAACAGAAAAACTAAGAAAAATAATACCAATCATAATAAATAGTTTTTTCATAATAAAAGCCTCCATTTTTTATATAGTCTAACTATTTAAAATTAACATATAATTAAAAAATATGTCTACAAAAAATATATTTAATATTTAAATTGTACATTCTATTCGTAAAAAAAGCTTCAATTGAAGAATTAACTTAATAATTTCGATTAATGTGATAAAAATTATTTTATGTCAAATGATATTTTATTTCGCAACTTCAATGCATTGATTTTGAGATTATTGTTTTTTTGGTAATAAGTTCTTCTAACGAATGAAACATTTATCTATGATAAAATCGTTGGTCATCAATTCGGTGTGATTGTTCTGCTATTCCATTTTACTAAGAAAAAAAGACACTTGATTTTAGAAATAGATTGTACTCTTACAATCACGACCACCCGTGTAAACGGGTGGTTTGTTCTTCGGCTGAAAGCCTATCTTTACGACCTAAGCCTAAAGGCTTTCTGAATGGTTCGCCTTTTGTACCACATTCTCATCCAAATTCTACTAGAATTTAGTTAGTTTTTTCCACGTATCTTTTTTCCAGTAAACGGGTCTACCTCTTCAAATAAATTTAATTGGTCCATTTGATAGTCTTCCCTAAGTTGATTTCGGATGTAGTCTTCTATCGTTCTTTGATTTCTTCCTACCGTATCTACATAATACCCTCTACACCAAAATTTTCTGTTTCCATATATTAGCGTGTCTATCAAATATCATCAAACTGCTTTTTTCCTTTTAGATAGCCTACAAAGGATGATACGCTTATCTTTGGAGGTATACTCACTAATAAATGAATAGGATCTTTACATGCATTAGCCTCATGAATAATCACACCTTTCCGCTCACATAATAAACGAATAATCGTTCCAGACTGTAGAAAAACGGTAGTTCTCAAAGGTTAAACGATGAGAACTTTCGTTTTTTTTCTGTTTATAGGCAAAAAAATAAAAAGGCATAGCCTTTTTCCATAGCCAGTTAGCCATCTTTTTCAGGTTCATGGCTGCAAAAGTAAGCATTGCTTGGAGAGTTACTTTCGCAAGTTCGCGATAAGTAGTCCATCTCATACCATGCTTTTCTTTGGCATCCGCAAAACATCTTTCGATGGTTTCTTTTCTGCGTTTATACCATTTTTTATGCTGTTCTGTGAAACGCAATTCCTCTGATACTTCTAAGTAAGGCTCCCAGATATGTCGCAGAGTCGTTTTTTCCTTTTGTTTATTTTGCGTGCAATCCTTTAATAGGGAACAACTACTACAGTGAAGAGGAGTAGATTTATAAAGACGATAACCATCTCTTGTAGTTCGAACATAAGATAATAACGAGTTATTGGGACAAATATAACTGTCTAAATACTGATCATATAGAAATGCCCGTTTTGAAAATAACCCTTCTTTTCCTTTTGGTCGAGTATAAGGAAGCACCGCTTCTATGCCTTGACTCCAAAGATACTTAGCGATAATTGGTGTCTTATAACCTGCATCAGCAACCACCACCGAAGGCGTCGAAAGGGTGTTTTTTAATTTTTCGATAAGTGGAACTAACTGTTGACTATCGTGAATGTTTCCTGGAGTAATAATAGACCCTAGAATAAAACCATTGGTATCACAAGCCGTATGGAAAGAATAAGCAAATTGTTTTTCTCGTTCCCCTTTGACATAGTAGCCGCTTTCGGGATCTGTATTACTTATTTTAATTTCTTTCTCCTCCTGACTTTCTTTCCTGGTGAAAGGCTTTTTTCCTTCGGCAACCCGGCTTACATTAATTTCCTCTTCTAGTACTTCTTGATAAACGCGTGTTTCTTTTCGAACCAATTTTTTATGAAATTTATGTTTATTCGCATTCGCTTTCACATGGGTAGAATCCACAAAAGCAACTTCAGGTTCGACTAAACCAGCATCCATTGCTTGTTTTAAAATGCGATAAAAAATTTGTTCAAATACATCCGTTTCTGCAAAACGTCGAACATAGTTTTTTCCGAAAGTAGAGAAGTGGGGGATTTTCTGATTGAAATCATACCCTAAAAACCAGCGATAAGCCATGTTCGTTTCTACTTCCTTGATGGTTTGGCGCATGGAACGGATACCAAAAAGATATTGAATGAGTACTAACTTTATGAGGACTACCGGATCTACACTAGGTCTTCCAATATGAGAATAAGTATGTTCTACCAATGGATAGATAAAGTCAAAGTTAATCATATTATCTACTTTTCTTACTAAATGGTCCTCTGGGACCAAATCATCTAAAGAAATAGCTACTAATTGATTTCGTGCTTGTTGTTGATGTTTAGAAAGCATTTTTATCACCTCATCATTTTATGTAAGCCTTACCATTATTATAAAACAAAAAAGACTGCAGATAAAATGATTTCTCACTTTGTCTACAGTCTGAAACGAATAATCGTTCCTATGCTCGATTTGTATCTCCCATAGATAATCTGCCTTCTATATTTTGGTGCAAAAACAAGATGATACTTACATTTCCATACCGTATGTGCTAAACTTGAATCGTCTTTCATGACATAGCCTCCTTATGCTTCTAAATGTGGTTGGCGAACCTCATTTATCTTAGCATTTTTTATGGAGGCTTTTTTAATACCACGCTAAAGCTCTCTGGAACCACAGGCTAAGCCTGTGGTTTTCACAAGAATATAAAAAATAATCCCTCCATTTGTGGTGGAGAGATTATCCTTCATTTAATTTGCTACTTCCACCCATTTATCAGCCCAGCACTGAACTTCAAGCATGACTTCTTGGAGTGCTTTCCCTTTTTCAGTTAGTTCATATTCAATGCGTACAGGAGTTTCTGGATAAACTTGTCTTACGCAAATATCCATTTCCTCAAGTTCCTTCAAACGCTCTGCAAGCACCCGATCACTCATTTGCGGGATTTCGGCGGCAACTTGTTTAAACCTTTTTGGACCAGTCAGTAAGACATTGATGATAAGTCCAGTCCAGCGTTTACCTAACAATTGGAACGCCGATTCAAACTTCGGACATACAACATGTGCATCAGTCATAATTCTCACCTCTCAGGATATTGTAACATATTTATCAACAGAAAGTAACTAATAAATACTACGCAACTTATATTTAGTAAGCGTATAGTTGATTTGACCTACATCTATTAGTCCATTAAACTAAGAGTATAACTTATTGAAGGAGGTCCTCACATGCCATCCATTCGTTACATTGTCAAGACAGATGTGGCTGAGACACTTGAAATCATCAAGCAAGGTCAAGTTGGTTCTAATATTGTGTTTTCAGAGATTCGTACGTTTGAATTTGGAGAGCTCGCATCACTTGCATGCGAAAAATTCTACTTTCGGTCTTCTAACCGAGCAGCTTTATTTGTAAATATTCATAATTTTAACGGGGAAACAGAAATAACGATTATCTCAACAGGCAGTTCGAATGGCTTTCTCACTGGCATTGATTGGGGAGCAGCTCTTGATTACATGCATAGTGTCGTAGCTGATCTAAAACGAGTTGCTATACGTGAAGTGGAAATAAATAAAAAGGAAGACATCTAAAAAAAGGTCGCTAAGTTATTTAAAACCTAGCGACCACTTTAATTATTTTCTTAAACCGTAAAGTAAAATTCCAGCTGCAACTGCTACATTTAAAGATTCACTGTCACCATAAATAGGAATATATACTTTTTCTGAAAGTCTAGCTTGTAATTCAGGCGAGATACCATTTCCTTCATTTCCAACCATTAATGCCAGCGTTTCTCTTTTTGGAGTGTCCATTAATGATTTAGCTTGCTCATCAAGCACTGCACCAATTACTGGAACACCCTCTTCTTCTAAATTCAGAATCCAATCAAATAAGTTTGCTTGAATGACAGGAATATGAAAATGACTCCCTTGGGCACTACGAATAACTTTTGGATTATAGAGATCCGCGCTACCACGACCAAGTATTACTGCATCATATCCAGCTGCATCTGCTGTCCGAATTATTGTCCCAACATTACCAGGATCTTGAACAGCATCCACTAAAAGTAGTTTTTTCCCGTAGAGCAACATCATATCTGGCTCAGTCGTAGCAACTACCGCGAATACGCCTTGTTCTGTCATTGTTTCACTAATGAAATGACTGATTTCCGTGCTAATCTCCAAAACATCATAGTTTCCTTTTAGCCACTCTTCAGGAACAGAAACATCTTTTGAAACAAGTAGCTCAAGCACAAGACCATCTTGACGTAATGCTTCCTCCACTAAATGAAAACCTTCCACCAAATAGGTGCCTGTTTTATCACGGCCTTTTCTTGTTTGTAATTTTTTCCATGTTTTCACACGGTCGTTTTTTACGGATTGAATCTGTTCCATGAAAATTTTCCTCTTTTCTCGAAACTCAACCTAGTCGAATTTCTGTTACTTTTTCTTGGTCTAAACGTTTGACTACTTCGGTAATTAATTTTACGGCATTGTCGAAATCATCGCGATGTAACATGGACGAATGTGAATGAATATAGCGAGTCGCGATTGTGATGGATAAGGACGGGATGCCATTACCTGTTAAATGAATTGAACCGGAATCCGTTCCGCCCATTGGAATAGCTTCGTACTGATATGGAATAGCTAATTCATCAGCCACATCTGTTACAAAGTCACGAAGACCTTTATGCGCAACCATCGATGCATCATAAATGACAATTTGCGGACCTTTGCCCATTTTACTCATTGCTTCTTTATCTGTTACGCCTGGTGTGTCCCCTGCGATACCAACATCGACACCAAAACCAATATCTGGTTGAACGAAATGTGCTGCTGTTTTTGCACCACGTAAGCCTACTTCTTCTTGAACCGTTCCTACACCATAGACAATATTTGGATGCTGTTCTTTTTGTAAGTTTTTAAGTACTTCGATAGCGATTGCAAGTCCAATTCTGTTATCCCATGCCTTCGCAAGTAAAAACTTCTCGTTTTTCATTACTGTAAAATCAAAAGCTGGAACTATCATGTCGCCAGGACGAATTCCGTAACTTTCTACTTCGGATTTATCTACCGCACCGACATCAATAAACATGTCTTTAATATCAAATGATTTTTGACGTTCTGCAGCTGTCATAACGTGTGGTGGTTTAGAACCAATCACTCCAATAATTTCTTCTCCTGCACGTGTTACGATTGTTACTTTTTGTGCTAGCATTACTTGAGAAACCCAACCACCAACTGTTTGAAATTTGATGAAACCTTTATCGTCAATTTGGCTTACCATAAAACCAACTTCATCTAAATGACCAGTTATCATAATTTTTGGTCCTGTTTCATTACCAACTTTTTTCGCAATTGCACTTCCTAAACCGTCTGTTTCAAAACTATCAGCAAGCGGCTCAATATACTCACGAAATACGTTTCTAACTGCACGCTCATTACCAGGAATACCCTTCGCATCAGTTAACGCTTTTAACATCTTTAATTGTTCATCCATATAAATAACCCCTCCTTATAAACTCCTTATCCATTATAACAGTTTCTACTAAAAAAACCTGTTAAAATGCAAAAAAAGCCGAGATGGACTCTTCAGCTTTTTGAAAACTTCTTTACCAAGCGAATGATTGAATACTCAACAATGGTGTGTTTTGCACCAGCTTTCCTTTGTGCTCTTCTTTTACTAGTCTTGTTTTATGAAGTTCTGTAGTGTCAACAGACATATTGATTACTAAACGATTTTGATCATCCGTTTTTAGAAGTGATTCTAAGGTTGGCGAATAGTCTTCTGATTGGTAAAAATTCTTAATAGAGGTACTTTCTATCCAACCGATAGACTTACCATTTTGATGAATATGATACCATAAAATATTCGAGTCAGGGAGTTTCACTTCTTGATTAATAGAAACTTTTCGACTACTATATTTGGAAACTTTTTCTATTGGCTTGGCATTTTTTGTTCCACTTGGAGCGGACCAAATAAAGCTATTATCAATAGATGCTACTTCTCCTGCAGCTTTGATTGCTTTTTCGGATACAGGTTCACTGTAAACTATATCATATTTATTTAGATGTGCTTTTTCTATTAGTTCAATTAATTTTGCTGCATACTCTGGATCAGAGGAATATCCAGTTTTCCCAAGTGCTATTGCGGCTTTTTCAAAATCATATTCTTTGATTAAACCAGCATATAAGTTTTTGTTCCAAGAGGGACCATTAACAAATAAAACCGCATGATCATTTAGTGATTCATACCAACTTGGATATGCTCTGAATTTAGCATCTGTTCCAACCCAAACAACACCATTATGCTCTTTTGTTGGCAGCTTAATAGAGGCTCCTTTGTAAGCACCTTTAATCCCAAATAGATTGTTACCGTCTTTTGCGAGCTTGCTTTCTCCCCAATTGGATTCAAGGATTGCTTGCGAAATAGTGATACTTGCTAAAATACCGTGTTCTTTTTGTACTTTCACTGCATGCGGCGCAATCTCATTAATAAACTTCTCTTGCTTGGAAGTTAAGCCGTCCTCTAGACCAGCAGCTTGGCTATGGAGTGGTAATGCACATAATGTAATTGTAAGTCCAATTCCAATTGTCACCAAATGCTTCTTTGCGAGTTGTAACATAATGATCTTTTGCACATCCTTTTTAAGTTATCCCTTCTAGCTTTTTTGCAACTAGAAACCAATGTCCTTTTAAACAACCACTTTATTCTATCAAAAGTTTCTTGTAATACACATTACTTTTAGATGACATATGTTACAAAACGTGGCAGTATTTGGTGTTCAAGTTGTTTGCTTTGCTCGTTTTTTGCAAATAAAAAAGAAAAAGACTACAGAAAGGACTATTTGCCTATAAATAAGACAAGCCTTTTTGCGTCTTTATCCGTTATTTTGTTACTTTTTTTCAATTAATTCTTGCTTTACCCAGCCAATTGGCTCGTCAGCTACAGCAATTTGATACCATGTTCCACTGTCTGTTTTTGCTTCACGCAAGAGTTTTAAATCTTCTCGTTTATAGTAGTTAATTTCTTCTACTTTTTGCGCACCAGATAGTCCATATGGTCTTGTCCAAATGGCACCTGAAACGTCCTCTTTTACATTACAATATCCAGTTGACTTGGTATCATAATAGATTTTATCATCGATTCTATCATATAGTTGTAAATCATAGTTTTCAATGATAGTAGTTAATTTTTCTGCGTAGTCTGGGTCCGTTGCATAGCCAGCTGCTTGTAACTCCTGTGCGGCTTTTTTATAATCGTCAGCTGCTACAACACCATTGTATTTGTCTTTGTTCCAAGTAGTTCCACTTAAGAAAAGTTCTGCATGCGCATCGAGTGACTCATTCCAGTCTTTGTACTTTCGGAAGTTAGCATTTACTTCAATCCATTCTCCATCAACAAACTCTTTTGTCGACATCGTTACGAGCGGCTGCGGTGATTTTCCTTTAACGCCGAATAAATTATTCCCTTTCTGCGCTAAATCACTTTGTCCCCAGTCTGATTCTAAAATTGCCTGTGCTAATGTAATACTAGTTAAAATCCCATGCTTTTCCTGAATTTCTTGCGCGTGAGGTGACAGTTCATTTAGAAAATTTTGTTCTTTGGAATGAAATGCTGGATCGGGTTCTGGCGCTGTCATAATTAAATATTGCTGTCTAACAACCGAAGCAATGACTCCTACTAAAACAATAAGAACTAGTACTCCTGCTATCCCAAGTAGTCTTTTTTGGTTTTTCTTTTTAGATAGTTTGCGATATTTCAGATGTCGTCACGCCTTTCTGTCTACGAATCCCTTGATGCTTTTAGAATACGTTACTTTTACCACAATTGCAATCCTTCTAGCGCTCTATTTTGGCTAATTTAAAAAATCTTTAACATTTAAAAAGTCGCTTTTCTTCTATATAAAAGAAATTAACTATAGATGAGTTCAAGCACGCTTTACTTTTCACAATCTTTTTGTTATACTTTAGCGAAAAGGTGGTGTATAAATGTCAAAGGCAAGCTTTATTGCTTCTTTGTTACAACAAGGTCAATTTATTGAAAGATATAAAGAAGCAGGAAATTCTATGTTGCCAATTATAAAATCGAACCAACCAGTCAGTCTTATTCCGATTACAGCTGATATCGAGCTCGAGGTAAAAGATATTGTATTTTGTAAAGTAAAAGGAAATTACTATACACATTTGATTTCAGCAATTCGTACGCGAAATAATCAAGTAGAGTATCAAATATCTAATAATCATGGATTTGTGAATGGATGGGTTAAACAACGGAATATATTTGGTAAAGTCGTAAAAATTTGGTAAATCGCCAAATTTTATTTTTTTGCCCAATTTAACTTTTTTCGAAAGGTTTTGGTTTTCTAACGTGTGGTATCATTTCTTTTTCGCAGGCGCCAAATGCTTTGTAATTTTGTTGCCCTTCTTTTAAAGTCAAACCATGATTGGCACCAGAATGTAAATTAAGCAAGTCTTCTGGCAATGGTTTTTGTTCATAATATAAAAAGCGCATTTCATCTCCATCTAACATCAAATACGCATCATCCTCCCAAAAACAAACCGGACAAATATCATATTCTGCTCTTGTTGCTAAGGTTAAATTACCGCAGCATAAACATCTGTATTTCTTCATGTTATTATTCTCCTATAAAGTTCCTTCAATAATTATTTCATCTGCTTCTTTTTGTTTTTGAATAATCCATTGGCAAATAGTTTGAACAAAATTATTTAATAGTGCACCTTCCTATTCTTTTGCTAGCAATGTTTTAGTAATGCTATCCTATGCATTACTATGAATCCAGTTCATTCCAGTAACATCAAAAAATTCTGCCACTTCGCCTATATGAGAATCCATAAGAGGATAGACAATTTTAATAGTATCAAGTAAGTATTCGAAATCTGATGTATAAATAAAGATATGCTCTTTATCAGAAATGGATTGCCAGTTTTCTTCAAATTTAGCTAGAAAGAGAATGAAACCGTGATTTTCTCCTTTGGATGATAGGTTATTTTTTTATGATAAATCGCCTCTCTATTAAAATTCTACTTATTCTTTTACACTACTATATCGATAAAAGTATAAAAAATCTATACAAAAAATAAGTATCATCCGAGTTTTAATTCGAATAACACTTATTTTTCTTTTATGATAACTTTTTTTATTTAGATACGACACTAAAACGTTGCTTCAAATGTTTAGCATTTTCGATTTCGTCCACGAGTGCAATCGCATAATCAGCATAACTAATTTCACTATTTCCTGCTGCGTTGGTAGTTAAGACGTTAAGCGCTGTTTGGTATTCGCCAGTTCTAGCTCCGTCTGGATTAAAGAAAGCTGCTGGACTTATGTAGGTCCAGTTGACATTCGTTTCTTTTTGAAGTACGTTAAAAGCTTCTCCCATGTTGGTTGCTGTCGGTAAATAGGCTGCAGGGAAATCCGGTGTATCCATGACACGAATCGTTTCCTCAGGGTCAACGTATAAGCTCCCTGCCCCGCCAACAACGATTAAGCGTGTATTTGTTCCCTTTAATATAGTAGAAAGATGTTTTAATGATGTTTGGTGTAAGCTTTCTTCGCCTGGTGCGGCATTAAACGCATCAACGACCACATCAAAACCTTCTAAGTCACTTGTAGTTAGGTCGAAAATATCTTTTTCAATTGCTTTAATTTCGGTGGTGAGTTTTGCTTTATTACGAACGAATCCTGTGACATCATGCTCGCGACGAACTGCTTCTTTCGTAATTTCATTTCCTGCTTTTCCAGTTGCTCCGATAATTGCTATTTTCATCATCTATTCCTCCAATTTAATTAGTAACTAAAACAGTTACATTTAGTGTAAAAATGAACGGGAAATGAATCCCGCTAGTTAGTTGCTTTTTGTTTTATATTCGCAGTTATTTGACTTAAATTAGTTTGTTTTAAATCTGCTTCCATCTGTTGTTGCGCGTGGTTAAAAACGGTGTCGAGTGTATCTTGAATATTCGCGCCTACTTCACAATTCGGATTTGGATTTTTATGAATGTCAAAAAGCTGCTCTGTCTCATCCACTGCGGCATAAATATCATACAACGTAATTTCTGAGGCTGCTTTTAATAAATAAGTACCACTAACTCCGGGACTTGAATGAATTAGCCCGGCTTTTTTCAGTTTACTCATGATTCGTCTAATGACAACTGGGTTCGTATTTACGCTTGCGGCAATAAAGTCAGATGTAATCGCGCGTTCTTGGTTCATATCTATTAATGTTAAAATATGAACTGCAACGCTAAAACGTGTTGAAATGGCCATTCCCTCACCTCTTTGTAACCATTATAGTTACATTTATTTTTATTGTCAAGAGTTACTATTTAGTTTGTTTATTTTTCGTGTAAGATTGATAAACATTTTGCCATAGAGGATGACAAGAATCAGTAGTACTGCAAAAATGAATAGCGCACTACCCGAAAAATTATCTATTTGAAAAACGATTAAAAAATCCACTATAATCATAATGCTTATTAAGGCACCAAATAAAGACCACCGCTTACGAATTTTTCTAAATAGCTGACTAAGAGATTCTTTATCGGTGAAAATAGCCTGGCTTGTTTCATCCACGGTTATAAGTTTGCGAAAATACATCCAGTTCCCATTCAAAATCGGATAGGAATAGACATGTTCCCAACCCGCATCTGCAAAAAGGGTTTTATATTCCTCTTCATCGCCGGTCGTTTCTTTATAATCAATCGCATAGCTATACTCTGCCGGTGTTCCCTTTACGAAATGGTATCTAAATGATTTGTATTCTTTCAAAAACCAACCTTGTTGCGCCATATCATTTAAATAAGCCACTTCTTTTTCCATATTATCGACTGTGAAAAATTTGATGGTTTTTTTCTCCATGATTATATCCCCCTCGTATTTCTATACAATTCTTCAATCCGCGTTTTTTCTAAATGTAGGATTTCTTTGCCAGTTTCTGTTATTTGATAGATTTTTCGATTGCTTTCTTCTTGGATAATTTGGATTAATCCGTCTTTACTCATTTTGGATAAACTGCCGTAAATTGTTCCTGGACCGAGCTTGATGCGATTTTTGGTCATGCCGGCGACGTTTTCAATAATTGCATAGCCATGTCTTGGTTCTATTAATGACAGCAATATATAAAAAGCTGTTTCTGTCATTGGCAGATATGTTTTTCGCAATTTTTCATCCATAATTATATCGCACCTCGATGTATTTGATAATTATACTATATCACGGCTCGATATAGTTTGCAAGATTTTTTTGATTTCACTTTTTTTCTTGATAGTGAGCCATTTTTGTGGTTCTTCCATTCTTTTATTTTGGATAATTGGCTTGGTTTTGCTATCAAATAAGTTATCCCAGTAAAACATTTGCTTGAGCATTTTTAGACAAATGGGGTAATGTGCTGACTCGATTCGAAGCAATTGCTTGATTTGGCGTTTAATTAATTGGTAGCGGATTTGGCGTTTTGGTAGATCTAGAAAAATGATGATATCTGCCTGTGTGAAGCTATCTATCGCCCATGGTTCGATATGTACTCCTTCGATAATCCAATTTGGTTGGTTGATAATTTGTTTTAGTAATTCGTTTTTTTCAGAATCCGTTCGTCTCACTTCGATTTGTTCTCGTTTCCATACAATTCGGTCGGTTTCGAAATACGAAATACCTTTCATCTCTGAAAGTTTTTTTGCCAAAGTTGTTTTACCACTCCCTACTGATCCAATGATGCGAATTTTCATAAAATACCTCCGTTAAATTAATTACTATCTTTTTACCCCTATTTTACTTTATAATTAGTTCATTGTGATAAAAAAGGAGGAACATTCTTGATTATATTATTTATTGTATCTGGTCTTCTTGCTGGAATGGTTTTACCCGTCCAAACGGCCATTAATACACGTCTCAGTACCTATACGAAATCCCCGTTTTTAGCTTCATGGGTTTCTTTTGTGGTCGGAACAACTGTTTTGCTTGTTGTTTGCTTATTTACTCAAAAATCATGGCCAATATCATCAGAAATGATTGCCTCAAATCCTTGGTATATTTGGGTTGGTGGCGGAACTTTAGGGGTTATTTTTTTAACTGCCAACATTTTACTTTTACCGCGTCTAGGTTCAGCACTTCTTGTGATGATTACGGTTTGTGGACAAATGATTATGGCTATTATAATTGATAATTTTGGTTTGTTCCAGGTGCCAATGCATGAAATGAATCTCGAGCGGTTACTTGGAGTTATTTTAATGTTTGGCGGCATTTATTTGATGCAGCGATTTTAAAAGGGGGCGAAAACATGACAAAAAGATCTTCCAAATCATTACTACTTTTTATGGCGATGGGGCTTGTATCTGGCTTACTTTCACCAATTCAAACATCCATTAATAGTCAGTTGCGCGAGACAGTTAATTCACCCTTTGTGGCATCATTTATATCCTTTTTAGTAGGAACCACTTTGCTGACGATTATTTGTTTAATTGTAGAGCGACGTTTGACATTCCAGCTTAAGGGTGTTGGGCGAATTCCTTGGTGGGTATTCACTGGGGGCGCGCTTGGAGTACTTTTCGTTACTTCGAATATTTTACTTTTACCGTTACTTGGATCAGCTATGACAGTTGTTTTGGCACTTTGTGGCCAGATGATTATCGCACTGATTATTGACCATTTTGGCTTTTTTGGAGTCATTCCTCATCCAATTAACCGTTACCGAATGATTGGTGTTTTGTTGATGCTCATCGGCGTATTTTTAATTCAACGTTTTTAAAAGAAAAACCTCTCCTGTAGTTTGCGGGAGAGGTTTTTGCTTATTTCTTTTTATTTCGAAAAACAAGTTCGGAGTTTTTATAAAAAATATCTGTTTTACCAGCACGAAAATTAACTACTCGGGCGACAGCAAAAAAATAATCTGACAAGCGGTTTACATATTTGAGCACTTCCTGGTTAGATGCGGCAATTTTTTGCATGCCGACAATTTCGCGTTCTGCTCTTCTTGCCACGGTTCTTGCCATATGGAGTAAAGAAGCCGCTCCAGTACCGCCTGGCAGGATGAATTTTTCGATTTCTGGTGGTTCGTCAGCATAGATATCAATTCGGTCTTCTAACCAAGCTACCGGCTCGCTAGTTAGCTTATACGGACGTTTGCCTTCTTCTGTCGCTAAATCCCCTCCTGCATCAAACAATTGTTGCTGGATTTGTTCTAATTCTGCTTGGATTTCTGGTTCATCCGTAAGTGTGGTAATTGTAAAACCAAGTAGTGAATTTAATTCATCAAGGGTTCCGTATGCATTGATTCGGATGTTGTCTTTACTAACTTTACTCCCCCCGATAATTCTTGTCATCCCTTTATCACCGGTTTTGGTGTAGATACGCATATTGTTTCTCCTTTCATAATTTTTTCTAGTTTATCCATTTGAATGTTTTCTTCTAAAAGTGTTGCTAGTTTATTGTATTCTTGCTCTTTATGCGCTTTTAGTGGAGTGATTTCATGAGGATAGGCATTTTGCTGTTTTTTCATGAGTAATTCATCGAAAAGATTTTTCAGAAATGTTGGATTATCAAAAACACCGTGTATATATGTGCCAATAATGTTTTCACTCGCAGAAACAGCGCCGTCTTGGTGGATTTCACTATTACCGTTTACTACTTGAATTTCACAGAATGGCTGGGTGTTTTTACTGCGGGTCGTCTTACCCATATGGATTTCGTATCCTTCCACTTGTTCACCTGAAAGCGTAACTCCACTGATTTGGGTTGTTTGTTTTTGGTTTTGAAAAGTAGTTTCGGTATGAAGTAAACCTAAGCCAGCGATTTCAAGTTGGCTACTTTCTACTTGGTTTGGATCTAACATTTTTTCGCCAAGCATTTGATAACCGCCACAAATGCCAATTATTTTTCCATTTTTCTCTGCAAAGTGCTGAATTGCTTTTTTTAAGCCTGATTCTTCTAAAAAGGTCATGTCTGCTATTGTGTTTTTACTTCCGGGAATGATGAGCAGATCTGGATTGCCGAAATCATTGGTGCTTCTTATGTAACGCACACTTATATCTGGTTGGATTTCCAAAACATGAAAGTCAGTGAAATTGGAAATTCTTGGCAAACACACGACTGCAATATCAAGTAGTGCGTTGTCATCGGCTGTTGTTTTTTTACCACTAAGGGCGACACTATCTTCTTCTTCTAGTTGTAAATTAGCATACGGAATTACGCCGATAACCGGAACATTAGTTAATGCTTCAATCATTTCGATTCCTGGTTGTAATAGAGCCACATCACCACGAAATTTATTGATAATCACGCCTTTTAACCGAGCACGTTCTTCGTCTTTTAAGAGCATAATTGTTCCGTAAATCGAGGCAAAGACGCCACCTTTATCAATATCTGCAACTAAAACAACTGGTGCATCAACCATTTTTGCCATGCCCATGTTGACGATATCTCGGTCGTTTAAATTGATTTCGGCTGGACTACCCGCGCCTTCTAAGACAATGATATCATTTTCTGCAGCTAAACTCTGGTAAACAGCTTGAATTTTTGGAATGAGTGTTTGTTTGAAGTCGTGGTAGCGGACCGCATCCATATTTGCTAAAATGCTTCCCATAAAAATCACTTGGGACTGGCGGTCGTTGGTTGGTTTTAGTAACACTGGGTTCATCCGGACGTCTGGGAATACACCGGCTGCTTCTGCTTGGAAGACTTGTGCTCGCCCCATTTCATCTCCTGTGGCTGTGATAAAAGAATTAAGCGACATATTTTGCGATTTAAACGGGACAACGCGGAATCCTTTATTTTTAAATAACCGGCAGAGACCAGCTACTAGAACACTTTTTCCGGCATCTGAGGCGGTACCTTGAACCATGATTTGTTGTACCATTAGTTTTCACCTCTTTTTGTATGCGCGAAAAATTGCGCTTCTTTTTTAAATAGCGAATAGCCTGCTTGTTGATGCAGCTTAATTAACCACGGTTGAACTAGGCCAGCTTCCTCAATGTTGTTTTTCTCTAAGAAAACTTGACTCGTTTCTCCGTCCGTTAAAACTTCTCCATTTTTTAATACATAAACATAATCACATATTTCGTAAATCAAATCGATATCGTGGCTTGAAATAAGAATTTTCTTTCCTTCATTAGCCAAGCGTTCAATAATTTCCATCATGATTTTTTTACCAATCGGGTCAAGTCCGGCGGTAGGTTCATCGAGCAAGAGCCAATCTGTGTCGAGTACGAGCGCTCCGGCAATTGCGACACGTTTTTTCTGACCATAGCTTAAGTATTGTACTGGTTTATCTTGGAATTCTTTTGCTCCAACGGTTTCTAGCACGCTTGTGACTCTTTTTTCTACTTCTTGTTCACTTACACCAAGGTTTCTAAGAGCAAAAGCCACATCATCACGGACATTGGAATAAAAAATTTGTTGATCTGGGTCTTGAAATACGATACTTACTTTTTTTCGTAAAGCAAATAACGCTTTTTTGTTGTAAGTAAGTGGCTTATCGTCAAAATACACTTTGCCTTTTGTTGGTTTATTGATTCCTAACAGCTGCATGAAAAGTGTGGATTTCCCTGAACCATTTGCTCCAATTAAACCAATAATGTCTCCTTTTGCTAAATCAATCGACACATCGGTTAGCGCTTTTTTTCCGTCTTCGTACTCAAATGAAATATGTTCTGTTTTAAGCACCTTGGCTTCCTCCTAGATATGAAATTCTCCTTGATATAACTTAACATCAAGTGTTATCACCATTTCATTATATCTTTTCATGACTCGATTAAATAATGTATTAACAAGCATCCCAAATGAGCGATAACTATTTTTAATTCCGTGGTAACCAAAACGTAGGCTCTGTGCTTTACGAATTGCCACTGCTTCTTCCAAGAAAATGAAGATAAAGCGGTAAATCAAAATCGTTAATTCGATAAGTATTTTAGGAATAAAAATTTGTTTCATTACTTTCGTTAACTGTACCACGGGAACGGTTAAGACAAAAAAGTAAGTTGCGGATAAACAAGCAATACTCCGAAAGAAAACTTGTGTGGCGGTTGTAATTGTCACGTCGGAAATTCCTAGGTAAAAATTGCCAATTGAAACAGAAGTAATAAAGCTGCTTGGGTCTTTAGAAATCGAAATTAAGATAGATAACAAGCTGAAAAGTAGAAACGAAAATGGTAGTAGGAGCCATTTTAGATACTGTTTGAAGTGAATTTTCACTACATATAATGTTAATGGCACCATACATAAAAACAAGCCGGCTTGAACAATTACAGGTCCTGTTAGAGATAAAACTAAAATAATTAAATAAAACAATGATTTTCCAGATGGTGAGTATGCTATCCAGCGATTTTGATAGGCATACTTATCAATCGTTAGCATCATTTTCTGCCTTCCGTTTGCCGCGACTTACCCCAATAACATAAGCGATAATCCCGGTTCCAATACAACCTTGTAGCGTAAATAACAAACTTTCAATTTCGCCACTTTTTGGTTCATAAATCGGTGTAAACCAAGGTTCGTAACTCGGATCAATTTTAGTAATTTCTGCTTCTGCTTCTCCGTCTGACCCTCCGTACTCTCCTGTTTTATTGAAGAAGAATGGACTCACCATTAGCAAAATGACTAAAAGTATCAAAATGACATTAATATTAATTTTTTTCATCGTAATTGTGCCACCTTTTCTGGTAGATTTTTGCTAATTAAATTATACATAACTACGGTCAGCAAGCCTTCTGCAATGGCAATTGGTACTTGAGTAACGCAGAAAATCGCCATAAATTTAAGAATGGATGCCATCATACCTGATGCTGGATCTGGGAAGACAACTCCGAGCTGGACACTGGTCGTAAAGTAGGTTGCAAGGTCTGCTGTCATCGCACATAAGAAAATCGAAACACTTTTATTACAGTTTAATTTACGGGCTAGTTTATAGACGACAAAACCGACCATTGGGCCAATTACTGCCATGGACATCGCATTCGCTCCGAGTGTGGTAATTCCTCCGTGGGCAAGAAGTAATGCTTGGAAAAGCAAAACAATTACTCCAAGAACACTGACTACTAGTGGACCAAACATGACTGTTGCAAGTCCTACACCAGTTGGATGCGAACAAGAACCTGTTACTGATGGGATTTTTAGTGCCGATAAAACAAAGATAAACGCCGCGCATAGTGCTAATAGTAGTTTATTATTTTTATCAATCGCGATTAATTTGCGGATTCGGATTAAACCAAGCACAAGAAAAGGAATGAAAACAATTAGCCAAAACACAGCCCATTTAACTGGTAAAAAACCCTCCATAATATGCATTGCGTGTGCAGATTCTGGGTTAGTTAATGTGAAGTAAATGACCCCAATTAAAACAAATGGGATAAATTTCCATAATTTTTTCATTGCTATTGCTCCTTTCTTTTTTTCACAATAATCGTTGTGAAATAAGACATTTTTTCTTCTGGATTTATTTCCTGCATACCGTATATGATTTTTTCGGTAGACATTGCCACATCGCTAACAACGACAGCTGAATCAAGTAAATTTGCTTTTTTTAGCAAGTTTCTTACAAGTGGTAAATTACTAGCTGCTTTCATCAAGACAATGGTGTCAAAGAGGTTTAAGGCTTGCTCTATTTTTTCAGCACCTGCAGTAACTGGAATCACGGCAAAGCTTTCTTCCTCCATAACGAGCGGTAATTCGATTCTGGAAGCGATATTAGCAAAAGAGGAAATCCCTGCTAAAGTGACTGTTTTTACCTCTCCTTTTAAAAGCTCTAGTAGATAGCTGTATGTACTGAAAATCATCGGGTCCCCCAGTGTAATAAAGCCAACATCGTGTCCCTGGTTGATGTCTGTTTTAATTTCTGCTGCAATTTTTTTCCAAGCGAGTTGTTTTTCTTCTTTGTTGTAACTCATTGGAAAATGGCGCTCTTTAATGATAAGAGAGTCTTTTAAATACGGAGCAACTATTTTTTTCGCTAAGCTGTCGCCGCCTTTTTTCGGTTGTGGTGTATAAAGGATTGCTAGTTTTCCAAGTCGTTCTGCTGCTTCAATGGTGACTAATTTACTGTCGCCTGGTCCGGTACCTATTCCGTAAAATTTAGCCACGTAGATTCACCCTTTCGATTGCCGTATGGATATGGTCGATGAACTGAGCTTGAATAAGTGGGTTTTCACCTAGGCCTTGCAAATGACATTCTGTTTCAATGCCTGCTTTTTCTAACGTGCTTTTCCATGAATCTTCCTCGTCCGAAGCCATATCATTCGTGGCATGATCGCCCGCAACGAGCATGAATGGCATAAGATGCGCTTTCTTGATTCCGACTTTTTGCAAGCGCTGAATCACTTGGTCAAGCCCAGGATAACTTTCTACTGCACAAAGATAGATAGGTTCATTTAGCAGCATATGGTCTAAACAAGCATAAGCACTAAAAGCGTGATGCTTCGAACCATGTCCCATCAAAATTAGTGCTTCATTCTCGGTTAGTTTTGGCATTTGATAACGAATGGCTTCGATGGCTTTTTCATAATCTTCTTTGGAGTCAAGTAGCGGTTGGCTGATGATGATTGAATCAAAGGCGGATTGGAATTTTTTCACTTGTGCTGTGATTTTTTCGAATTCCCCGCCACTAATAATATGTAACGACTGAATAATGACTTCGTTGTATCCTAATTCTTTTAGTTTATTCAAAGCTTGGCTGGGTGTGTCGACATCCATATCGTCACGTGTTTTCAGTTTTTTAATGATTTTGTTTGAAGTGAAGGCGCGGAAAACTGTATAATCCGGAAATTCTTTTGCGACTCTTTTTTCGCAAGCTTCAATTGTTTTTGCTCTTGTTTCTGGATAACTTGTTCCGAAACTAACAACTAAAATGGCTTTTTTCATTGCAGTACTCCTTCTAGTTTTGTTTTTTGGATTAACTCGATGAAGCTTTCTGGTGTGGCATTTTCGGCTTGATAATAATTCGTAAAACCAAATGATGCTAAAGTAGCGCTTGTGAATCTGCCAATAGATAAAATTGTTTTTTGTTGTAAGAGCGCTTTTTCTTCCGCGGTTAGAACTGCAAGCAAGTTATGAACCGCGCGCGAACTAGAAAAACAAATTTGATCAAAGCATTCGAGATCAAATGGGCGTTCTGTCACTGGGCGCATATCGTATAACGGCATGGTTTGAACCGTTTCAATTCCTGCTAACATCGTTTGTACTTCTGCTGTATCAAGCACGCTTCCAACAATTAGGCTAGCTTGATTAGCTTTAAAACGGGACGCATGCTCTAAAATTAATTCTTGGCTACGTCTTTTTATAAAGCTATCGGGTATAATTCCTTTTTCTGTAAAGGCTTCTTTTGTTTGTTTGCCAATTGCAGTTAGATGGGTGTTTTTCAAGCTACGAACATCTAAATTTATCGACCCTAAGTAATTGAAAAAGCGTTCGACCGCTTCTTTGGAGGTGAAAAGCAGTTCTTGATATTCAGCGAGTTGTCCAGCAGTTTTTGTTGGGGCGATATCGAGTACTTGGATATTTGGGTACATCGTTACTTCGCCGCCTAAATCACGAATATTTTCCGCGAGCATACTTTTTCCTTTGCGTGCTCTTGGTAATAAAACTTTTGTATGGAACAGAGGCAATTCTTCAAAAAAGTTCAATTGTGGTCTTAAAGTTACAACATTTCCTACAACTATAAGTGCCGGCGAGGAAATACCGGATTCTGCTACTTTTTGCTCAATAGTTGCTAAGCTTCCAGTGACAGTCAATTGTTTTCCGCGTGAGGCCCATTGAACAATTCCGACAGCTGTTTCTGGATTACGACCGTATTGCAGCAAGTTCGCGCAAATATTTGGCAGGTTTGTCATTCCCATTAGAAAAATGAGCGTTCCTTCTAACCGAGCTAATGCTTCCCAATCAAGTGGATCGCGTCCTTTTTTCAAGTGACCAGTAATTACGTGAAAGCTCGAGGCGAAATCACGGTGGGTCACGGGAATTCCAGCATAAGCCAACCCGCCAATCGCCGAAGTAATTCCCGGAATAACTTCAAATGGAATTCCTGCTTGATAAAGCGTTTCTCCTTCTTCGCCACCACGACCAAACACATATGGGTCTCCTGCTTTTAAGCGTACTACTAGATTATTTGTTTTTGATTCTCTAACAAGTATTTGTTCAATCTCCTCTTGTGGAATTGGATGATGTAATGGTTCTTTTCCAACATAAATGAGTTTGCAGCTGGGTTTACGCTCTTGAAGCATTGCCGGCTCGACTAAGCGATCATAGACAATGACATCTGCTTTTTGAAGTGCGGCTAAACCTTTTACTGTCAGTAGCTGTGCATCTCCAGGACCGGCACCGATTAATATGACTTTTCCCATTAGTAGACCTCCCATTGTGTTAAAATTTCTGGTAGTTCTGTTACATGATTTATTTCGATTGGGTAGTTTAGAATTTTTCGACGGATAACGACGACTGGAATGTTTAATTCTGCTGCTGCCGCTAGTTTTTCTTGAAAACCACCTTGTTTGCCACTTTCTTTTGTAATTAAAACATCTGCTTGTGTCATTTCTAGCTGCGTTTTATTGGCTTCTTTCGTAAAAGGGCCTTTCATACCGATTAACTGATCCGCTACTAACCCTAAATTTTCCGCAGAACGAATCACATCTGATACTGGTAAAATTCGTGCGATAAGATGTTTATCTGTTAAGCGTTCGACAAATTCTGGTAAATTTTTGCTTCCGGTTGTAAGGAAAATCCGTTCTCCCAGTTTGTTAGCGGTTGTACATGCTTCTTCAATATTAGCGACTAAAAATGTATTTTCCGCTTGCTCACTTGTTCGTTCAAAGCGAATGTAAGGGATAGCTGCTTCTAAACAAGCTTCCATTGCTGTTTCAGAAACAATCGTTGCAAAAGGATGAGTCCCATCAATGACAGCAGTTACGTTCTCTATTTGCCATTTTGCTAGCATTTCTGTTTTGGATAATCTTCCGCAAAATACTTTTTTGGCATGCTGATTTGCAAGTGTTGCACCGTATTCTGTTGCAACCGATAGTGAGAAATCGAGCCCCTTTTCCGTTAGCCAATCGCTAATGATTAGGCTATCAGAAGTGCCACCAAGAACAAAAATCATAGCGAGTATCCTCGTGGTGTAATCATTTTTCCGTTTTTCACATAGGTTTCTTTGTTACCGACAATAACCATCGTTGTCATGTCTACTAATTCATAATCCATTTCGCGCATCGTTGTGATGATTTTCCGTTCTTCTTTACGCCCGACATCTTTCACTATGCCAACAATCGTATCGGCTGATTTAAATTCCATCATTTTTTGAAAAGCATTGGCTAAATGATTTGCGCGGCCCTTACTTCTTGGATTGTAAAAACAAACGACAAAATCAGCCATCGCTGCATGTAGCAAACGTTTTTCAATCACTTCCCAAGGAGTCATTAAATCACTTAGACTAATATGACAAAAGTCGTGCATAATCGGCGCACCAAGTACTGCTGCTGCGCCAATACTGGCAGTAATTCCGGGAACTACTTTTACTTCAAGTTCTGGATTACTTTTTTCGGCTAATTCTAAAACTAAACCGGCCATACCATATATCCCAGCGTCGCCACTGGAAACAACAGCTACGTTTTTTCCAGTTAGTGCGATATTAACTGCTTCTTGGCAGCGATCAATTTCCCGGCGCATACCGGTTTTTACTATTTCCTTGTCCTTGATAAGTTCTTTGATTAATTTAATGTATGTTACATAACCAACGATAACATCTGCTTCTTCTATTGCTTGTAGTGCCTCGCCTGTCATTAAGCGTTTATCTCCAGGTCCAATCCCAATCACATAAATCATTTTGCCACCTCATTATTTTTAGTTAATTTTCCTGCTGCAAATGTCACACCAGTTTCTGCAAATCTAGCGGAAATTACGTTGCCGCTACTTCCGATATCAGCCGAGGATAAAGCAACATTGCCAACTTGTACTGTTTTTTTCACAAATTCAGATGTTGGATATTTTTCAGCTACGGTTTGCAGTTCCTCTGCTGAATGGACAATAAATTTCATCTCCCATTTTTCCGCTAAATGCCTAATTGCAGGCTCTTGTTCTTTAATAGAAATACTATGAATTTCCGCGAATGCTCGTGGATGAATGTTTTCTTGTTCACAAAAATGGTTAAAAGCAGTATCAATAGTTTCCGTTGAAATGCCTTTTCGACAACCAACACCAAGTACGCGATGTCTTGGGATGAGCCTAATTCGTTCTAGGTCTGTCGCAGGAAGTTGTAATTTAGTGGAAATATAGACAAGTGGGCTAACTGCTTTTTCTGTAAAACCTCTTTGGTCGATAGTTAGTGGTTCATCCAAATAAATTCCAACTTCTTCACCAGCAGCGAGTAGACCGTTAATACGTTTCGTTGTTGCTTTAAAATCTGGTAAATAGCCATCCATAGCTTTAGCAATATTGTCAATTGCCGCTACATTCGCGCGGTCAGTTGCGGTCGTAATTACCGCTTTACCATTTGTTAAAGCGGCAACTTTTTCTGTCAGTTCGTTTGCACCGCCGACATGTCCTGAAAGTAAACTAATGACAAATTCACCATTTTCATCCATAACAAGTACGGCTGGGTCGGATAATTTATCTTGAATGACTGGTGCAAGTGTTCGAACGACTATTCCAGTAGCCATAATACAAATTAAACCTTGATACTTAGAAAAAAGTGCTTGCATTCCAGTTCGAAAATCAGGTTGTAAGGCTTGGCTTTTACTGTTTACATGCTTTGCTGGTACAAAAATAGTTGCATCAATAGTATTGGTTAGTTGGATTGCCAAATCTCGGCCACGAGCTGTGACTGCAATAATCGCAAGCTTATCTATACTCATGCTTGAAGTCCTTGTCATATAGTTTGGAGTAATAAAATTCTTCTCCAAGGAAGTCGCCAACCATGATTAGTGCTGTTTTTGTAATGCCTGCTTCTGTGACTTTTTCAGCGATGTCTTGAAGTGTTCCTGTGACTTTTTTCTCTTCTGCCCAAGTCGCTTTGTAAATGACAGCAGCTGGGGTTTCGGGTTTGTATCCGCCTTTGATTAGCTCTGAAACAACTTTCCGGATTCCTTGAACAGAAAGAAAAATAACCATGGATGTTTGGTGAGCCGCATAAGATCTAAGCGATTCGCGGGATGGTACCGGGGTTCTTCCAGCCATTCGGGTAATAATAACGCTTTGGCTTACTTCCGGAACGGTATATTCTACTCCAAAGCTACTTGCTGCCCCAAGGAAAGAACTAACCCCTGGAGTACATGTGAATGGAATCGAACGTTTTTTCATTTCTTCTACTTGTTCACGAATCGAACCATAAATAGAGAAGTCGCCTGTTTGCAAGCGAACTACTTCTTTCCCAGCAGTCACGCCTTTTTCCATACAATCAATTATTTCGATTAAGTTCATACTTGCACTATTATGAATTTCACAGTCTGCTTTACAGTATTCTAATAGTTCTGGATTCACTAGCGAACCTGCGTAAATCACCACATCTGCTTCTTTTAGTAATTGGTATCCTTTTAATGTAATTAGTTCTTTGTCTCCAGGTCCTGCTCCGACGAAATGTACTTGTGCCATTTTTTTCACTCCTCTATTTTTTTACAGCCAATAATCATAGTTAGATTTTGTGGTGCAAAGTAATGTCCTGCACCGAGTTTATGCCAATTTGCTACTTGGATTTGTTTCATCGTCAATTCACTAACCGCACATTCTTCTAGATACAGCATGGCGGTAAGAGCATTCTCGAGCAAAATAAAATTGAGTACTAAATGCCCGTTTGTTTTCAAATGTTCCAGTGACCAATCAATAATATCGGTTAAATTTCCGCCACTACCGCCAATAAAAATCGCATCGAATTGGTTAGTTACTGGCATTTCTACTGGAGCATTAGCTTCGATAACAGCGATATTTTGCAACCCGAATTTTGTTTTATTCTGGTTGATAAGTTCTACAGCATCTGAATTTCGCTCGATAGCTGTTACCTCGATTTCTGGATACGTGCAAGCAATTTGGAGCCCCACGCTTCCTGTACCAGCGCCAACATCTAGTACTTTTCGGCACGTACTATTTAATCCAAGTAAATCAATGCTTGCTGCTCGAACTTCCGCTTTTGTCATTGGAACTTTGCCGCGAATAAATACTTCATCCTTCATCTACAATCACCACAACATTCATATCGTATTTTTTTGCTACTTTATTCGGCGAAAGTTGATGGATTCGCTCTTCCGTTGAACTTAAATTTTCACCAATATAGATTATTTTTTTTAAGTCTCGTTTTAAAATTTCTTGGGCGATTTCGTATGGACCAATCAGTGTATCTGTTACCATCGCTACTTTGGAATGTTGTAATAAGAATTCGAAATCTGGAGTTTTACCGTGACTACTTGTGATAAAACAATCATTCATAGGGAGACCAATTTTATGAAACATGATTTGAATGGAACTAATACCTGGAATAATCCGGACTTCTTCTGGAAAATGGGTCATCGTCCAGTTCCCAATCCCATACAGCAACGGGTCTCCGGAAGCTAAAATAACCACTTCCTTGTCTTTATGTTGAATGGTTTTTAAATCTACTAATTTTTTTGGTAAAAGTTCTTTTGTTGCTGTTGTTATATTGCTTACTTCTTGTAGTTGCCGCTTGGAACCAAAAATTGTATCGGCCATTTCAAGCGCCACTATTGCTTCACGCGTTAAAAAACTCGAATTACCTGGCCCAATTCCTACTACACTAATCACTGCCATTCCTCCCGTAAAACCTCGATATTTTTCGTGGAAGCAAGTAAGCCTCGTTCGGTTGAAAAAGTTACCACATCAATTTCTACGCTTGGTTTGGTAAACTTGAGAAAGCGTTCGGACCTTGCTTTAATTTTTTGAACAATTACGTCATAAACTTGTGTAAAACCTGCTGCTTCAATTAATTCACCTGCTGCTTCAGTTGTATTGCATTTTTCGACTTCTTGTAATAGTGAAAGTGGGGCGCCGAGAAGAGCGAGGTTGGCGACCAAGATTTCTGCACGCGCATCCGCATCTTTACTGTATGTCGTAAATATTCCCGCCGATACTTTAACTAATTTGCCGAAGTGCCCTACCATTAAAACTCGTTTAAAGGCAAGACGTTGTGTTTCTTTCAGCATATAGCCCACAAAATTACTCATCGAAACAACTTGATTGCTCGAAAATCCAAGTGTATTTTGGACAAAATCATCGCCGTAATTTCCTGGAACTAAAATGATTTGTTCCATTCCTTGCACTCGTTTCATTTCTAATTCGATGGATAGCGACTTTTTCCAGCCTTCATCTGACATGGGCGTGACAATTCCAGTTGTTCCAAGGATAGAAATTCCGCCGATAATACCAAGATTGCTGTTCATTGTACGTTTGGCGCGTTCTTCTCCTTCTGGTGCATAAACTAAAATATTGGCTCCACTAGTTTCACCAAGCGACTCTCGGACAGTTGAAAGGATATTCTTTCGCGGCGCTGGGTTAATAGCCGCCTCACCAACTGCCACAGAAATTCCTTTTTGTGTAGCACGACCAATGCCAATTCCTCCGTCTAAATGGATTTCATCATCGTCCGTTACCTCTACATCAACAAAAATCCACATGCCATGAGTCGCATCAATATCATCTCCGCCATCTTTTTGTACCGCAGCAGTTGCTTTTGTTTTGGAAAATTGTTGTTTTGCTACTGGGATTTCCAATATCTGTCCGCCGGTTGTTTCTACTTGAACAGCATTCACTTCTTCTTGCGTTAAAATCATTTCCACACAAGCTTTGGCGGCTGCGGCTGCACATGTTCCAGTTGTATAACCTTTTCGATATTTTTTGCCGTTATAATAAATAAAATCTTCCATATTGGCCTGCCTTCTTTACATTGTGATAAGAATTGCGTTGACAATCGCGGCAGCTAAATTACTACCACCTTTTCTTCCGCGGGCCACAATAGCTGGAATATCCGTCGCAAGAATTTCTTCTTTGCATTCCGCAGCGCCAACAAAGCCTACAGGAACAGCAATTACGGCATCTGGTTGCAACTGCCCACTTTCTGCCATTTCGATAATTTTATAAACAGCTGTTGGAGCATTTCCAAGAACAAATAGTTTCGGTCCGTCTTTTAATGAAGCAAGTTTTATTCCGGCCATAGATCTTGTAATGCCATGTTGCTTAGCGATTTCGATTGTTTCAGGATCACTTACGTAACAATGATATTTACAACCTAGTTCATCTAAAAGTCGTTTATTAATTCCACTAAGCGCCATATTCGTATCGGTAAAAATGGTTCCTTTATTTTGTAAGCAATGGATGATTTTCGAAATGGCACCCTGTTGAAAAACCAAACTATCCAAGTAGTCAAAATCTGCTGTCGTATGTATTGCTCGTTTAATAATTGCTTCTTCTAGTTTATTTTGGAACGTGTAATCCGGTCTAATATCATCAATAATTTGTTGAATTATTTCGAAGCTTTTTTCTTCAATTTTTGCTGGATTTTTAATGTAGTTCATTTTGTCACTCCTTTAAAATAGTAATAAATGTATCGTTGTGAAAATAATAAAAGCACAGCTGGATGCGGTATAAAGTAATTTAATTGTTTGGCTGATTTGTTGCTGGGTAACTGGACTTGCGCCGTCACCGATTGTTGGTTTAACAACTGTTTCGCCAAAATATTCATGTGTTCCACCGAGCGTAATATCGAGTGCTCCTGCAACAGCGCCTTCTGGATAGGCGCAATTAGGACTTGTATGTTTTTTTCGATCCCGTAAGCCTATTTTCCACGCTGCTCGACTATCATATTTTAATATAAAACTCGCAATTACTAGGAAGAGCCACGTGAGCCTTGCTGGGATGAAGTTTGCGATGTCATCCATTTTGGCAGAAACAAAACCAATCGCACGATATTTTTCTGTTTTGTAGCCAACCATCGAATCTAGTGTATTCACCGCCTTATACATTAAGGCAAGCACCGGACCGCCAATGAATAAGTAAAAAAGTGGAGCAATGACGCCATCCGCGGTATTTTCGGCAACTGTTTCAATTGTTGCTTTACTAATTTGCTCTCTGGAAAGATTTTCTGTGTCACGACCAACTATCATGCCAACTTGAATTCTTGCTGCTGCTAAATCCCCAGTCGTTAGCGTACGCTGGATTTTCCGCGCTTCTTTCGCAAGGCAAGTCATCGCTAAAGTCGTGTAGCCTAAATAGATAAAAACAATCACATACAACCAGTAAGCCACTTTTGCACTAATAAAAAGTAGGAATGCGGACAAAGCACCAGTCAAGCCAACTGTCAAAACGAATAAGATTCCACCAGCAACATACAACCATTTTTCCGATTCACTTATTTTTCGTAAAAAAGTAACTAACAGCTGGATGAAGTTGCCAATTGCTTTAATTGGATGTGGCCAACTATAAGGATCCCCCAAAAGGCAATCTACTATAAAAGATGTCGTATAAAACAGCACTGTCATCGTTTCATCGCTCCAAACATCTGCATTAAGATAGCTGGATTTTGGTAGAAATGGATGTGCAGATAACTCGCAAAAGTATTCCCTTTTTGATAGCCGCCACACCATTCTTTAATAACTGCTCCGTCGCGCATTTTAGACAAGTTTAGACAAGTTTTTTCCGTTGTTTCAAAAATGGAGTGATGGAATTCATGTCCACGAATCGTTGTCCCGGTTTTACCAAGTAGTGTATCGTGTGCTGGAGTTGCAAAACAATAACCAAATTTCCGAAGTCGCTCCGTCATCTTGCTCACTCCTTCAAAAATGCCTACCATTTCGTAAAGCGTCCCATTCACTTCCAAACTAGTACCGAGATACATCAAACCACCACATTCTGCATATATCGGAATACCGTTTTCATGCGCCGCCAAAATGGACTCACGCATCGAGTAGTTTAGTGCTAGCCTACTTGCAAATACTTCTGGAAATCCTCCACCAATATAAATGAAATCAGCTTCCGGCAACGCTTTATCTTCCAGTGGACTAAATGGAATTAATTCTACCCCTGTCGATTTGATTAAGTCTAAATTATCTTGGTAGTAAAAATGAAATGCTTCATCTAGTGCGTATGCTACTTTTTTACCAGAAAAATTTGGTAGTTGAACTTTCAGATCAGCATTCAAAAATTCTCCGCCCAGTTCGCTAATTTGCACCAATTTCTTCATATCGACATGCGTTTCAATTAAATCGCCAAGTAATGACCATTTCGCTTCTAGTTCACCCATTTCCTCTTGCGGGACTAAACCGAGATGTCTTTCAGGAAGCGCAACATCCGAATTTTTCGGCAAATAACCTAACACAGGTACATCCGTATATCGTTCAATCGCCCCTTTTATTAGGGAAAAATGACTCTCTGATGCTACCCGGTTTATAATCACTCCGGCTAATTTTAGTTCCGGATCAAAGCTGTTAAAACCAGCGACAATTGCGGCGGCAGAAGTGGAGATTGCCTTTCCATCAACCACTAAAATAACCGGTGTTTTGGTACATTTTGCTATAAAAGAAGTACTGGCATTATCCCGGTCTACACCTAACCCATCAAAAAGCCCCATCACGCCTTCAATCACAGATATATCTGCTAGTGCAGCATGCTTTTGAAACAGAGAAGCTAACATGCAATCGTCGGCTATTAAGAAACTATCCAAATTGATCGACGGAACTCCGGTAATTGCTTGATGATAATTCGTATCAATATAATCGGGTCCCACTTTGAATGGCTGAACACGTAGACCTCTTTTTTTCAAAGCCTGCATAATACCAAGCGTAACGGTTGTTTTTCCGGCTCCACTTGACGCTGCAGCAATGACGATTTTCTTCATCTGAATTCACCTTTCACTTTAGCCATAAAAAAAGACACCAAACAGAACTTTGGCGTCTTTTTGCAGATTTATCCTAGGTGTTTCTTGCAAACGCAAAGAAACGTTCCTATTATGAAACCTGTTTAATAAAGACAACTCGCTCCCTTAGAAGTTGTTTCTTAAATATCGAGTATACTAGCGGTCTCCTGACTCAACTTCATCCTACTCACCAGTCTTCCCGGAAATAAATTCCAGTGACATACATTTGGTTTTCGTCCGTATTACAGTAGCTAGGGCCTGTAGAGGATTCGCACCTCTTTCCCGGATTAATATACTCACCTATTTAGTTTTTAATAACCGGCAATTCGCTTTTTCCAGCGTTCCGGTAATACTTGATACACGATTTCTGCTACAAAAACATTGCAAATCGTGCCAATCGCAAGGACTGGAAATAATGCAAATACTGCTTCGTGCATGAATGGGTAAAGTGCTAATAAAGATAGCGGACAGTTAAAAACAAAAGCAACTAGACTAGATAAACTAACGCTAATTAGTTGTGGTTTTTCTGCCAACATTTGACGGGTAAATCCATAAGCAATCATCGTAATGCCCATCATTCCAGCAACAATTAAATGTATCGGTAGCGTTAACGGAAAACCCGCTAGTAACGCTGAAGTTAAATGACCGAATATCCCAAGAATTGCCCCGTACATTGGACCGAGTAATAAAGTCCCGATAAAAGCTGGTGCCGCATCAAATGCAACTGAACCCATTAATTTTATGTTTGCGCCAATTACACACATCGCAATTAACATCGCACATAATACTAATTTTTGAATCTTCAACTGAAAAGATCACCCTCTCGTGAAAGCGTTATTTCCACCTCATTATAGCCTTGTTAAACCAGTGGTACAAGGGCGTGCGTGAGCTAGAAAGCAAAATAGTGCAAGCTTTCATAATCGCCCTGTTCCAACATTTCGCCGTCAAATTAGCCACCAGTGTGAATTATTTATCATATTTATTGCTTTACCAGACAAAAATGACAATATTTTGTTATAAAAAAGAATTTATTGTTCTATTTAAAATGCAGGATAAAACGTTATTTCAAGCGATTTTATGGTATAATTAATGTGCGAATAAATGGAGGAGAGATGTATTTTGGAGAAAGAAAATGTCGTCAATATTCAACCAATTATGTTAAGTCAAGTAGAAAACCAATTTACGGAACAAATCCAAGAAGACTTTAGCAAAAAAAATCCTGATCACACAGCCCTACTTCATTCACTTGAAACAGTGGAAGTTCTCGATGTATTAAGCGATTATTACTCCGCACATGAAAAACAAAAACAACCAAAAAAAGAAGTAACTCCGGCGAATAAAGCTTGCGGAGAGCATAAGGAAATCAAACAAGCCATCCGTTATATTAAGAAAAACATCCACCGCTCCATCACTTTAGAAGAAGTAGCAAATTATGTGTATCTAAGCCCGTTTTATTTGAGTAAATTATTTAAAAACGAACTCAATATTAACTTTATTAATTATGTAAACGAACAAAAAATGCTTTATGCGAAAGACCAGCTAGCGAAAAGTGA
Source organism: Listeria ivanovii subsp. ivanovii (assembly GCF_900187025.1). Classification (GTDB taxonomy): domain Bacteria; phylum Bacillota; class Bacilli; order Lactobacillales; family Listeriaceae; genus Listeria; species Listeria ivanovii. The sequence goes on along the minus strand of NZ_LT906478.1, from coordinate 1,160,351 downwards.
TTGGGCAGTACATACAATTGCCAAAAACTTAGGCTTTTCCAGAGCAAGCTATTTTTGTAAAGTTTTCAAGAAAACGTTTGATATGACACCAAAAGAATATCGCGATTCTTTAAAATAAAAAAAACGATTCCAGCGAAATTCGCTGGAATCATTTTTTTATTGTGACTGCCAATCAGCCGGATAAGTAACATAAACAAATCTTGCTTCCCCAGTTACAGAGAACTTGATTTTACTTCCTTTTGGAATGAAAATAATTTCTCCTGGACCTGCGGAAATCGTTCTGCCATCAATGACAACATCTAGTCGACCTTCAATAATATAGTCCACTTCGTCATAGTCTAAGAACCAATCAAATGTAGTGTCTTTCATTTCCATTAAACCGAAACCTAGACGTTTGCTTTCTTCTAATGTGACTAAATCTTTTGTATAAACTACATCACCTGGTTTTCCAGTGTCTAGTCGATCTTCTTCAGTAACTTTTACTTCTGGAAGTTTAATGGATAAAATCCCACTAACATCTACTTGCTTAGATTTATGACCCATTTTTTCTAAGACAACTTGTTTGACTAATTGTTCTAGTAAATCTCTTGAAATATCAGCCATTATTTTTCACCACCGTTTGTTCTTTTGCTTTATTTTTCTTCATCATTCGGTTGGCCATATAAATAGCTACACCAACCGCGGTTACCCCTCCGACTAGTTTTCCGACAATCATCGGGAAAATCATATCTTTGGCGACACCAGCCGTAAAGCCTAAATGGTCTCCGAGGACAAAGGCTGCGGATACAGCAAAGGCAACGTTAATAATTTTACCACGCTCATCCATATCTTTTAACATTTGGAACATCGGAATACTGTTTGCAAGTGTGGCAACCATACCAGCTGCAGCAACTTCATTCATACCAAGCAGTTTTCCCATTTTCATAAGTGGCTTGTTGAATACTTTGGTAATAACGAACACTAAACAGAAGGCTCCGGCAAGTACAAGAGCGATACCACCAACGATTTCAATCCCTTCACTTACTGGTGCAATTCCCGGAATGATTGTTAAACCAGTTAGTTGTTGAATTGCCCCAGCAACTAGCCCGATAGTAGCGACGATAACAACACCTTTTCCGAAAACAGTAAAGCCTTTAATCATCGCTTCTGGTTTAAACCAAAGACCAATCATAATTAAAACAGCTACGAGTATAATTGGTACTAAGTTTTTGAAAATCATAATTGGAGAGAATCCTGCAACAAGTCCACCGATTAAACAACCGATTGGAATTGTAATAATACCAGAAAGTACTCCAGTTGCTAAATATTTATGATCTTCTTTTTTTATAATTCCTAGAGCTACTGGAATCGTGAAAACAATGGTTGGTCCCATCATCGAACCTAAAATTGCCCCAGCAAAAAGTCCAGCATCCGGAGTTTGTGCAAGTTCTTGAGCTAGCGCGAAGCCACCCATATCATTTGCTAAAAGTGTTGTTGCAAACATCGCTGGATCTGCTCCTAGCGCGGTGTAAATTGGTACAACAATCGGGCTTAAAATTTTTGCTAAAACAGGTGCAAGCGTTATAATACCAACCATCGCAAGGGTTAACGACCCCATCGCCATAATTCCTTCTTCAAACTGTGCCCCTAGGCCAAATTTATTACCAATAATTTTGTCGATGGCGCCAAGAATCATAAAGATTACCATTAAATAAATAATAATTTCATTAATGCTCAAAAGTGTTCCTCCATTCTATAGATAGCGTTTTAAAAGTTCATCAGGAGAAGGAATGATCGTATGATGTATCACCTTTTTTTGTTCCGCAGTATCTATTAAGATCTGCATCCCTTCTTTGATAGCACTAACTTCCCCTGTAAAAACAGCCACAAATTTCCCACCAATCGAGGCACCAAGCGTCATCCGCTTTAAATGAATAGCTGATTTTTTCAACGCCTCATTCACTGCATTAAGCCCCGCACCCAATTGACTGATTTCGATAATTCCAACTGCATCAATCTCCACTTTAGGATGTTTATTCTGTAAAAAATGGAGCAATTCTTCATGTACTAAATGAATTATGTAAGAAGAAACGTGGAATTTGCCCGCTTCTTCTTTTGCATCTTGCATCGCACTAGTAAGTTCACCGGAAGCACCTTGCAAAATAATTAAAAATTTACCTGGACAAGTAGGACGAAAAGTAAACAAAGTCACATTGCCAGCTTTTAAGAAATTATCAGCCATTTCGTAACCTTTGCTTATACTTCTGAGTTCAAGAATACCTAAGGACTTTTCAGCCATCACGTTCTACCGAATCGATAATACCAACGATACATGCATCTACAGGAATAGTATTATCTCCGGTTGATGCTCGTGCCGCGCTACCAGTTGTAACGAGAACAATATCGCCACTACCAGCTCCGGCGTTATCAGCTGCCACTATGGAATGTCTTACTTCTTCCACTTCATCGGTACAAATTTCTACTAGTAGTAGTTTCAAACCATTTAGTTTCTCATCTTTTCTCGTTGCCCATAAACTTCCGGTAACTTTTCCAATTTGCATGCGGCTCTTCCTTCCTAACTTTCTTTAATGCTAATTCGTTTTTCCTGTAAATAATCTTTTGCAAGTGGTGTTAAAAAACTTCCTGTTGGTAAAATAAATTCTGTCTTGTTTTTCGTTCGTTTTTCCACATCTTGCGCAGTGATTACTTTGGTTATTTTTGCTACGCTAGCTGATTTCGTGATAAATTCTACCCCAAAGCGAGATAATTTATCTTCGTATTCTTGCAGTAATTGTCTGATACCATATTTAGTTGTCCGTCTGTAGTCATGTGCTTTGACGCCATCTTTTAAAATCGCGACAGGAACACCTTGTAAAAGTTGATTCGTGATAAATTGTTCTTTTTTGTTCATTGGTGCAAGCAAACTAATGCGAGCCATTTCAGCAATTTCAATTGTTTCGAGCAAAAGAAAATCACAAGCGCGTTCTGACCGATCGTAAAGCGAAACTTGATAATCAGCTTTATAACACTGTCTGAGAGTGTGATCTACGTCTTCACCCATGATAATCATTTTTTTGGTCGGTAATAATTGGAGTCGCTTCATGACTTCTTCCGTAACGGCTTTTATGAGTGCTTCTGTATCCATATTCATTTAACCGGGGTTTTCTTAATAATTTGACCTCGAATTCCCTTTTTAAATCCACACGCATTGGCTTCATCGTAATCAATGTGCATATATGTAGAGAAATCAGGGCTAATTCGAACAACTACATCATCAAAAATAAGTGGTCTTTCGCCGTTAATTTTCACTTGCACAATTTCACTTTGTGTCACTTGATGTTTTTCTGCATCCTGTGGTGTCATGTGAATATGACGTTTAGCAACGATTAGTCCTTCTGTAAGTTGGACACTGTTTTTAGGTGATAAAAGCAAAATTCCTGGTGTGTTACTGATATCTCCACTTTCACGAACAGGTGCTTTAATTCCCAGAGCAGTACCATCTGTCGCACTAATTTCTACTTGGGTTTTCTTGCGGATTGGTCCAAGGATAACGACATTATGGATGACGCTTTTTGGTCCAACGATACTAATTCTTTCTTTACAAACATATTGACCTGGTTGAGAAAGATCACGGAAATGTGTCAGTTCATACCCAGTTCCGAAAAGTGCATCCACAGTTTCACGATCTAAATGTACGTGCCGACCGGATGCTTCTACTTCAACGCCTGTTTCAAGCAGCGCGCGACGAGTAACTTCTTCAATAAGGCTTGTGATTAATTCATTATTCATGGTAAGCCTCCTTACTATTTGTATTCACCAGTTCTTACGCGGAACATTAGTATCCAAAACAAGCTGGATAACCGATTGAGCGCTTGGATAATATCTGGTCTTTTTACCGAATAATCCGCTTCCTTAAATGCTGTAAACGCAGCAAGTTCAGTTTCACGGACCATCGTTCTTAATTTGTTTAAATGAATGACAGCACTTCCCATTGTATAATCGGGCATAAAGTGCGTCATTTGATAATATTTTTTAGGATTGTGACTACGTTCCCGCAGTTCTTTTTCATCCATTCCTAGCATTTGGACTGTTTCGATTTGCTCATTCAATACTTCTGATCGAACGATATTTCTTACAAAGGTGAGGATTTCTTGTAAATCTTCTGCTAGAGCCTTAAATTCACTAGCAACCGAACACTGAGTTTCCAGTATTTCTGCTTCAAGTGAATCTAGTTTTCCGCGGAAGGCAATTTGTGGATGGTCTTTAAATACAAGCAAGTTACCGCGAAGATGGGTCATATGCTCTGGCTTTTCGTCTAAAGAACCACCATAAATCGTTTGGAATTTTGCACGTGCTGTTTCTTTTTTTATTGGTTCCACTACTACTTTTGTTTCAGCTATTTCCTCAATAAAATGAAGGTCAATTTTCTTTTCAGATAAAAAACTTTTTGCTGATGGCGTAATAATCGTACCTTTTTGGACATCTAACGTTTTTTTCGTTCTTAAATCGGTGTGTAAATAGGCTTTTCGTAACTCATCTTCTGTCAAAATAGCCAAAGAACCACATCCTTTTGTCCCATTTACAATTGGTGTTAGTAATGTTGGGAAGCTTAGTCTTACAAAATCTGGCAAAAAGCGAAAGTACTAACCTAAGTGTCTGATGGAACTCCTTGCTAGTTACTAACGCTTCTTCCTGATTTAATTTAGAAATTTGTTTTATTATTCAGCGCTTTTTGGTAGAATTGCATCTACTTCGCTGTGTGGACGTGGGATTACGTGTACAGATAGTAATTCTCCAACACGTTCTGCTGCTGCTGCGCCTGCATCTGTTGCTGCTTTTACTGCGCCAACATCACCGCGTACCATAACTGTTACTAGACCGCCACCAACTTGTTCTTTACCCATAAGTGTTACGTTAGCTGCTTTCACCATTGCGTCTGCTGCTTCTACTGCTCCTACTAAACCTTTTGTTTCGATCATACCTAATGCGTTTGCGTTTGCCATTTTAAAATTCCTCCAATTAGTGTTTTATTTTTTATTTTAATTCAGCTAAAACTTTTTCGACTAAACTCTGGATGAGTGCGTCTGCATCAGCCGGAAGTTCAGATGTTGCTTGGTTTTCTTCTTTACGAATGTCTTCTAATTCTCTAACTCCTGTTGCGATACGGCGGATGTTGAATAGATTTTCTGGCCCGATATTGTCAGACGACGAACTTCCACCAACTGCCCCACAACCGAGTGTTAAAGCAGGTACTAAGTTAGTTGTTGCGCCAATTCCGCCAAGTGCTCCTGGTGTATTTACAAGCAGACGGGAAACTGGTTTTTTCAGTGCGAATTCGCGGATAATTGCCTTATCTTCAGAGTGGATAATTAATGTATGTCCAGCTCCTTCATGATAAAGGATATCCATGCTAAGTTCACAAGCATCTTGCCAAGTTTCAGCTGTATAGAATGCTAAAATTGGGGCTAATTTTTCTCTAGAATAAGGGATTTTCGCGCCAACTTTTGTTTCTTCAGCAATAAGTACTCGTGCGTCACTTGGAACAGTTAGTCCAGCTAGGTTCGCGATATGTTGTACGCTTTTACCTACGATTGCTGGGTTCATTGAGCCATTTGGGCGTAAAATGAATTTACCTAGTTGTATCGCTTCTGCATCGGATAAGAAATGCGCACCTTGTTTTCTAAATTCAGCTATCACGGCTTCTTTATTCACTCGTTCAACAACGACTGATTGCTCAGAAGCACAAATTGTTCCATTGTCGAATGTTTTTGAATCAAGAATATGTTTAACTGCTCGAGGAATATTGGCACTACGTTCGATAAAGGCTGGGCCATTTCCTGGACCTACTCCAATTGCTGGAGTTCCAGAAGAATAAGCGGCTTTTACCATGGCAGAACCACCTGTCGCAAGGATAACTGCTGTATCTTTATGTTTCATTAATTGATCTGTTCCTTGAATTGTTGGAACTGTCATGCAGCTAATCGCACCTTTTGGACAGCCTGCTTTTTCAGCTGCTTCGCTAATAATTTTTACTGTTTCAAGGATTGCTTTAAGTGCATTCGGATGTGGAGAAAATACAATACTATTTCCAGCTTTAATCGAAATGAGTGTTTTGTAAATGACAGTTGAAGTAGGGTTTGTTGACGGGATTAATCCAGCAACGACGCCTAGTGGAACTGCAACCTCCATTACTTGTTTTTCATTATCTTCTTTTAACATACCAATGGTTTTCATATCTTTGATGTAATTGTAGACGTGTTTTGAAGCGAAGACGTTTTTAATTACTTTGTCTTGCCAAATTCCGAAGCCAGTTTCTTCATGAGCCATTTTTGCGAGTTTTTCGCGGACGTCATAACCAGCATCAGCTATTGCCTTTACAATGGTATCGATTTGTTGTTGGCTCATTGCAGCAAGTTCTTTTTGTGCTGTGTTAGCTGATGCAATGAGGTTACGAACTTCTTGGATAGAGCGCAAATCTTTATCTTCTAGTGCCACTAGTTTTCACTCCTTCCATAAATATCTTTTAGTGCGTGAACAAGTTTTTCTTTGTTCGCATATTTAATCTTGCTTTTTGGGATAGGCACATTATCTAATGTGTAAGCAAGTTTCCTTAAATCAATGACTTTCATTTCGCGAAGTTTTTGTTCCGTTGAATCTGTGATTGTTGTTACTTCTGCGATTTCTTTGATTACTTCTTGAATTATTTCTTCTTTTTCTTGCTCTGGAGGGACAAAGAGTGATTTAGTTTCCTCACTCATTCTTGCAATCACATGACTAGAAACGAGGCAACCTAAGCTTTCTGTTGCTGCTTTTCCTGCTTCAATAGCTGCGTTTACCGCACCAACATCGCCAGTTAATTCAACGGTTGTTAGTCCACCTTTAATGACTTCACACTGAATTAGTTCGACATTGGCTGCTTTTAAACAAGTATCTGCGGCAACTACAGCACCTAGAAAACCTGTAACTTCAATTAAACCAAGTGCTTCATTTGGCATTTTTCAGCACCGCCTTAATATTGAAGTGGATTTTCAGCCACGTTTTCTACTGCCATTTTAAATGCGTCACAAGCAGCTTTACATGCAGATTGGCTACCAGTTAATAATGCACCACCGAAGTTCGTTTCGGACGGCGGACCATAAAAAGTACCAATCGTTACATCAGCGGCTTTAAGTGCTGCATCTAGTGCGTACATTGCTTCTAGTGGAGGTGCGATTAAGTATGCAATCGCTTCACCTTCTGCAACATTTGCTTCTTTGGAAAGGAACGTACCAGTTCTTGAAACACAGTGAGCAAAATAAGGAACACTGTCATCTTCGTTGGCACTGATGAAACTAGCACCATTTTCGATGAAGTCTACAGCTACAGAAAGGCCACTTTTTACTTCAGCAGGGCTTGGTCCGGCAATAATACCGATTACTTCACCAGCTAATTTAGTGGATGCATTTCCAGCACCAGCGTACATGCTTTTCGCGTAAACAACATCTACTTCTGCTGCTTTTGTTGCTTCGTCAAGGGCTGTATAAGTTACATCATCACAATCTGATGTAATAATACCCAGACTTCTTTGATGCGGTTTTAAGTCAAGTTGTTTGAATAAACCATTGTCTACATTAGATACCACTTTGACACTTAAAACGGATGCAGGTAATTTATCATTTTTCATGAAGTTTCCTCCTCTAATTAGTTTATTTTAAATCAATTCCAGAACATTTTTTCTCTAGCATATTGTGGATTAGTTCCGCAATATATGCTCCGGCTTCAACTGGTGGTGTTCCGCCGCTATGTATATTGGAAATAACCGTACGACGAGCTTCTGGCATGCCGATTGTTGGTTTGTAAGCAATATACGCACTCATAGATTCTGCAGTTACAAGTCCAGGACGTTCCCCAACAAGTAAGCAAACTACATCAGCGCCAGTGATTTCACCAATTTGGTCCATAGATGGTACACGACAATGTTTAACAAAAATGATGTTATCGAAGTCTAAGTTGTACATTTTTAATCCTTGTTTAATGGATGGCAAAATATCTTTGATGTTTGCTTCGATAGCTGCTGAGCTAAGTCCATCACCAACAACGATTTGTAATTTAGCGTTTTTCGTTGTGTTTGCGCGAATAACTTCGACCATTTCATCGGAGAATTCACGGCCTAAGTCTGGACGAGTTAAGTATTCATCTTTGTCTTGGCATTTCGTATTAACTGGGATGAAATTCATTTCTTTAATTAAATCCTCGGAAACATAAGAGAAAACGGAATCTTGCGCAACCGCATGATCGGCGCGGAAACGAAGGATTGTTTCTGTTTTGTAACGTAGACCTGCACGCCATAAACCAAGTCTAGCAGGGGTCATTTGTTTCATTTTCAAATAGCCTTCGCGGTCAGCTGGTTCTGGGACAAGTAATTGTTTTTTAATGTCTACTTCGGTAATATCTGGAATGCTTCCTTCTGTTATAACCGTTTCAGTAACTGCTTTTGTATGCATAACTGACTCTGTTTCGGTCGCTTTTCCGCCGCCAGACATTTCGGTTAATATGCCTTCAATCATTTGTTTTAATTCTTGTTCGTTCATCGCTTTGTTCCTCCCTTCCTTATTTTAGGAAAATAGATGCATCTCCAGCACGGCTAGTTAATTTACCATTTTCGCTGAAGCCCATTTTTTCCATCCAAGCATCGAATTCTTTAATTGGTTTTAAGCCAAACATTTCGCGTAATGTAGCTGTTTCATGGTAACCAGTTGTTTGGTAATTAAGCATAACGTCATCACCATGTGGAATTCCCATAATAAAGTTACATCCAGCTGCTGTTAATAATACAGATAAGTTTTCTACGTCATTTTGGTCCGCTTTCATATGGTTGGTGTAACAAACGTCACAGCCCATTGAAATGCCAGTTAATTTACCCATAAAGTGATCTTCAAGACCAGCTCGGATAACTTGTTTTGAGTCATATAAATACTCTGGTCCGATAAATCCAACTACGGTATTAACTAGGAATGGATCAAATTTCTTCGCAAAACCGTAACAACGAGCTTCCATCGTTACTTGGTCGACGCCGAAATGGGCATCAGAGGAAAGTTCAGAACCTTGACCTGTTTCAAAATACATCACGTTTGGTCCAGTTGCAGCTCCACTTTGAAGGGCTAATTGTCTAGCTTCTTCAATGGTTGCTCCGTCAAATCCAAAAGCAGTATTTCCTTTTTCAGAACCGGCAATTGATTGGAACACGAGTCCTGTTGGAGCGCCGCGTCGCATTGCTTCCATTTGTGTTTTTACATGGGCAAGGACACAAGTTTGTGTTGGTACGTCCCATTTGCTACGGAACTCTTCAAATTTATTTAGTAGACGAACAACGCTATCGGTAGAATCATCTACTGGGTTAAGTCCGATTACCGCATCCCCAATACCATATGTTAATCCTTCCATTAATGAAGCAAGGATGCCGTCTGGATCATCAGTTGGGTGATTTGGTTGTAGTCTGGCAGAGAATGTACCTGGAAGGCCGATTGTTGTGTTTGCATGTGCGATAACACGGATTTTTTTTGCGCCATAAATTAAATCTAGGTTGGACATTAATTTAGTTACAGCGGCAATAATTTCTGATGTAAGCCCGCGTGCAACACCTTTAATGTCTGCATCTGTTGTTTTATGGTCTAAAATCCATTCCCGCAATTCTTCCACTGTCCAATTTTTGATGGAATCATGGATACGGTCATTTACTTGATCTTGAATAATACGAGTTACCTCATCCGTTTCGTATGGGACAACAGGATTATTTCGTAAGTCACCAAGCGTCATTTTAGAAAGCACTACTTTGGCAGCTACACGTTCTTCTGCAGATTCAGCAGCAACTCCGGCTAAGCGATCGCCTGATTTTTCTTCGTTTGCTTTTGCCAACACATCAGTGATGGATTTAAACTGGTATGTATGGCCGAATAAATTCGTTTTTAAAATCATTCGATAAATCCTCCTCTCAAAATTAAAGCAGTTTTATGGATCAGTTAAAGACTAAGGTTTTTACTACTACTGGTAGTACTTTCCCGTCAGCAACTGGTTTTCCTATATCAATATAATCACCATTGTCGACTTTGACACTATCTAGGCAAATTAGTGGATAATCCGCTGGTAAATACCCGAAAATACTTTGTCCGAGCGCTTTTGCCATGTCGTGCCAAGTAATGATAATGAGCGGATGACCGAGTGCAATTGGTTCTCGCATCCCGTCACATATCGCTTTTGCGTACGCTGTTACTGTTTGGAAACTAGGGCTATTCTCGCCTTCAATCGCGAGGGCAATCCGTTCCATTTCATTATCTATTTTGAACCAGTTGAGTTTTTCCTGGATGATTTCTGCCATATTCTCTTTTTCTTCTTGTTTGGCAAGTTTCAAAATCGGAATGTTTTTCACTGGGAAAATTTTCTCGGTGTAAGTGATTGTACTTCCGCTAATTTCAGCTGTATGTGAACCGGCTCCGACCACAGTTGCTCGTATGGTTTCGACAGATTCGATATACTTTTTTTCAGTCATCAAGCTAGATTCAGCTATTTTCTTTCCTAGTAAGAGGCCAATGTCCCCGTATCTAAATGGATCATTTAAAGCACCCGTTGCGATACAATCTGCCACCCCACCTGAAAACGAAATGCAATCAATTTCATTGGCGCGTTTTAAACCTTTATTGGTGATGATGGTTTCATAGTAATCATTGGGCTCACCAAGTCCAACACTATTTTTAAGTAGCTCTACCATTTCATCTAAAATTGGCGCTAATTTTTCTGGGGAAGTGATGTCACCAAGTGCAATCGGAAAGTGTCTTTTTTCAATTAAAGCTTGAATTTTTGGTGCGATATAAGTAATTTTTTTGGTTTCACGGTCAACTTTGATTAACCGACCGCCAATGTCCAAACACGCCGTATCAATGAGTTCACCGCGGTCAAATAAGGATAAGTTTGTCGTCCCGCCGCCAATATCCAGGTTCACTACTGCTGTATTATTTTCTTTGGAATAGGTATGTGCTCCTGCTCCTTTTCCGGCGATGATGCTTTCTAAATCTGGCCCAGCAGTTGCAACGACAAAATCCCCTGCAAAACCACTCATTGCGTCGAGAACGTTACTGGCATTATCTTTTCGAGCTGTTTCCCCTGTAATAATGACCGCGCCCATGCCAATTTCTTCTTTTTTAATACCAGCGTTTGCATACTCCTTCGTAACAAAATCACGAATTGCTTCTACATCAATTAAGTTGTCCGCAAGTATCGGGGTAAATAATATTTCACTTCTGAAAATGATCCGTTTATCCGAAATCACAATTCGTGGCACGGTAAAGCTTGATGCCATATTTTGAATTTCTAGTTCGGATAAAATCAGTTGCGTGGTCGAGGTTCCAAGGTCAATTCCTACACTTAAAATTGTTTCCGCCAACCCTCTCACTCCTTTCTTTCCAAAAAGAAAAAGCTTAAAGACAAATAACAGTATCGTTACTTGGCTTTAAGCTTCATCGCTTTTTCATAGCTACTTCTTTGTAGCATGGATAGAATTGTATTTAAAATCAAACATTGTTTTGGTTCCATGTTCATTTGATTCGATCGTTACTTTGCCGCGAAGTTTGTCTTTAATATAGCTTTTTACAATCGAAAGTCCTAGGCTCTTCTCAGATACTTTTCGAACGTTGAAGCCATGTCCATTGTCGTTTACTTCGGCGTGAATAATATTTTTTTCTTCTTTTATTTGAAGTAAAATTTCGCCTGATTCACTTGGATGAAATGCGTGGTCATAAGAATTTTGTAGTAATTCATTCATGACTAGAGCAAGTGCGACGGTTCGATCACTATCCAAATAAATTCGTTTATCAATATCCATCCGGACCGCTATTTTCGGACAGTCGGTACAACATCTTTCCACGTTGTAAGCGACTGTTTCAATCACCATGTAAAGGTTAATGCCGTCTTCCATTTGCTTCGATAACAGTTCATGTGTCGCAGCAATGGCTAAAATTCGGCTGACACTTTCATTTAGAATTTTTTGTGCTTCCACACTAGTAGATCTACGCCCTTGAATTCGGAGCAGCGATACGACTGATTGAAGGTTATTCTTTACACGGTGATGAATTTCACGAATCGCGACTGACTTCGATACGATTTCCGCTTCTTTTACTTTAATGTCGGTAATATCATGCAAGATAAGAATAAATCTGCATTCTTGCTCGTCATCTTCTTTAACAAAAATTTGCTTCATAATGAAATAATTATTTGCAATGACGACCTCTTTTTTTAACTGAATTGGTTGCTTGCCAGTTTCGATTTGATACATGATTGCATCAAACATCATTTGATCAAGCGACAAATTATCATAATGCATTCCGTGGATATTTTCCATATAACCAAGTCGTTCGTAATACTGGTCGGCTGCGTAATTTTTTTGTTGCAAAATACCATTTCGGTCAAAAATTAAAATTGCATCGTCTAGCTGATCGGTTATCGAATCCGTTAATTTACTCATTGCAGAAAGCGTAGTAGATACATCTCGATAAGCCATGTCCTCGTTACCAATTTCAAAATGAGCTTTAATTTCTGCGCTAATGTCGTTTTCCAAAATCAAAACAGCGATAACGCGTTGCTTATTGCGAATTGGATAAACTTTTTGGCGAATCAACACATTTTCTTGTGTTTTCGCGAGTAAATCGTTGGAGTTCATTCCTGTTTCAAGCGTTCTGAGTACACCCGGCTCATTACTACGCAAGGCAGTTTCTCCGACGACATTATTTTTATAAAGTGATTTGGTTGTTTTGGGTGGTGTGTGGTGAATAACAAGCGCTTCACTAGTTAACTTGTTGTAGACATCAATAAAAACATCGACATCTTGATACATGGAAGACTTGCTAAGTGACTCCGCTGTATGCATTAATTCATCAATATCATATTCAGCTAAATCTGTATAACGTAAACACATTTCTCTGATTGTTTTAGTCATCACTCATCACAATCGTTTCTGCGATTTCCATCATTGGACATCGTTTATCCATGCTTAAGTTGCGAATCATGTTGTATGCTTCTTCTTCTGTGATATTATTCTCAATCATAAGCACACCTTTAGCTTTTTCAATCACTTTTCGTTCTTCTAGTTTTTTGGTTAATTTTTCTAGTTGTTGTTCTAATTTTCTTGTTTCGCGTCCTTTGGCAATACTCATTTCAACTGTTGGAATCAAACTTTTTTCATCGAGCGGTTTTACTAAATAACCAAGTGCTCCAAAACCTTTTGCTTTTTCGGTGTTTTTAGGATCACTAAATGCAGTAAGTAAAATTATTCCACCGGCTAAACCTTCTGAAATAATTCGTTTTCCTGCTTTCAAACCGTCTAAGAGTGGCATTTGAATGTCCATGATAACAAGATCTGGTTGATGGCTTTTGCAAAGTTCAATTGCTTCAAAACCATCTGTTGCTTCCCCTACAACATTGTAGTTCGCTTCTTCCAGTATGTCCCGGATATCCATTCTTGTAATAGGTTCATCATCGGCTATTACAATTCTTCCATTCATTCCTGTCACGTCCTCTTCTTCTGCTATTAGTTGATATGTACTAAAAATACGTACCACTATTTAGAAGCATTTACTTGAGCGAAAGAGTCAAAGAGCTAGAGAAAAAATCTCCAAGAAAATAGAAAGAGCCCCTTAAAAATATTGTGTAATATTTTTGAGGGAGCCCCGTTGCTCTGCTATATTTATTATCCACACGTCTTTGTGCTCGATTCTATTATAAGGTAGCATGAAAACGATGTCAATAGGTTATTTATTTCACAACCATAATTAACCTAAATTTAAGCGAGCATTTTTTCCAAGATGGCACTTACATCTGTTTCTGTAGGTGTTCTTGGGTTCGTTGCAGTACATCCGTCGTTTAGCGCACCTTCTGCAATTTGCGTGATATTTTCATTTAGGTCTGCTCGGCTAATACCACATTCAGTCAAAGTCGTTGGCATATTAAGTTTCTTTTGGAGTTGTTTAATCGCATTGATTAGGCTACGCACGCCAAGTCTTGTGTTTGACGCTGGCATTTTAAGTAACTTCGCAATCGCTGTGTAACGTTCTGCTGCGCGGTTATCTGGATTGTTACCAAAATCACTTGTTAGTCCAGCATTATAGCTAATAACATGTGGTAGAAGCAACGTGTTCATCCGGCCGTGTGGGATTTTGAATTTAGCTCCTGCCGTATGTGCGATACCATGGTTTAACCCAAGTGATGTAATATTAAAGGCCATTCCAGCAAGACAAGAAGCATTATGCATTTTTTCGCGAGCTTCTAAATCATTCCCATATTTATACGCACGTTCTAAATAAGTGAAAACCAATTGAATTACTTTTTCTGCCATTGCATCAGAATAATCATTGGCTTTAGTTGAAACATAAGCTTCTAAGGCATGTGTTAATACATCCATCCCAGTGTCTGCTGTGATTGCTGGTGGTACCGATTTTACTAAATCCGCATCTAAAATTGCTTCATCTGGCAAAATAGCATCAGTAATAAGTGGATATTTAATGGCTTTTTCTTTGTTGGTAATAACGGAAAAACTAGTTACTTCTGAACCAGTTCCACTTGTTGTTGGAATTACGATAAATGGCATCGCTCGTACCGTACCAAGTTTTTGTCCGAAAAATTTCATTGCTTTCGCCGCATCAATAGCTGATCCGCCACCAATCGCAATCATTAAATTCGCATCACACTGGTTTAAAACTTCGATGCCAGCTACCACGTTTTCAATCGGCGGATCAGGAATGATTTCACTAAAAATGGTGTATGTATTCGATTTGTCAATTTTTTCTGTAATCGCATTAATCATGCCAGAACTAACCATAAATGGATCTGTGACGATAAAAATTTGCTTGTCCTTAAAATCTAGTAAACGATCTGTTGCTCCTTGGCCAATGTAAAGATCTGTTTTAAAACTAACTTTTTGCATGAGATTACCTCCTAATTTTTTAAAACTAAAAAAAAGAAGCTTTGAGTAGAGGGTTCTCCTCTTCAAACTCAAAGCTTCTTTGCTAAGTAAACAGTACGCCTTTGTACCGTAAAATATTTTATTTGTCCACTTTATTAAAAACCAAACGAGTGGAAATGTCAAATCTTTTTTTGTTAATAGGCAATGTAGATACGTTCCTTGTATCCCTCTTTTCAACATTGAAAAGACCATTGCCCACTATAACTTTAGCGGTGCACATCTTTGTGCGTATGGTGCTTGATAAACGATTAATTCGGTCACTTCTCGGCACCAAAACCTTTACAGTGGGCTTATTTGTTTTAAAAACAAATAAAAAAGCCCCAGTGAGACAACTACACTGGAACCAAGAATTGTACTTGCTTTGCCTCGAAGCAGTACAACCAGTTAAAACAAGTAGATAAAAGACCTGACTTAGAGTGTCTAACTCCTTACAGTGGCGGGACCGTGCTGGATTTTCACCAGACTTCCAGTATCTATTTGTTTGTATGAACGAATTCGTTTATCAACGTTATTATAGCATAAATTCGTCGCGGTGCAAGACA
Source organism: Listeria ivanovii subsp. ivanovii (assembly GCF_900187025.1). GTDB lineage: Bacteria > Bacillota > Bacilli > Lactobacillales > Listeriaceae > Listeria > Listeria ivanovii. The sequence continues at coordinate 1,144,844 of NZ_LT906478.1, read as the reverse complement.
AATTTAGCTTACGAAATAATTTGTACTCCCCCAGTTGTCCATTCCCGGAAATAATATCTACTGTAAAAAGTCGTGACGTAGCGCCGTTCTAACTCAAATAATATTTCTAGTGGATCGATTTTTTGTTGCTCGTATAATAAACCAACAACCGTCCCACTATGCGACACATTTAAACCCGGCAAATCCAACTTTTCAACCACCTCTAACATTTCTTTGAAAAAAGGTTTCGGTAAAATGGCTTGATTACATTCGGCGCTAATCGTTGCTGCAACTCCAAGTAAATCTACCTTTTGTTGGCGGTTGGCTTGTTCAAAAAGCGCAAATCCCCGAGCTAAACTCGCTTCATTTTGCAAAAGTTGGTTTTGGTGACTTTCTTGTCTAAATATCGCTGTTTCTATAATCGTAAGTGGTTCTAAAACAACTACCCCTAGTTTTGGTAACCATTCTGTTGAGCGAATCGTCGCCCCTTTTAGATGGTCAAAAAGCGTTAATGTTTGAAAAATAGTGCTATCAGTTGGTTCTAGTTGCAAACAAAGCTTGGCAATTTCCGCCTCTGTGATTGTTTGCTGTAACCAATTTGCTGTTACACCAATTGTTGCCGCAATATCAGCGGTAGAACTAGCCATCCCTTTCGCTACTGGAATAGTTGATTTAACTTGGAGTGACACGGGTGGACGCTCGTTTTCTGGCACACCAAAGTACTCGCAAGTTTGTTGAAAAGCGAGCCATGCTTTCGTATTACCCGTTTTGTTTACGATTAGTCTGTCAGACAGAGTAACTTCAGAAAACCAGTTAATTGGATACGAAATCAATTTTTCGCTCCCCTCTATCCACCCTTGCAAAAGCTCCCCACAAGAAGCCGGGCATTTCGCTTTAATTTCCATTAAAAATCACCTCAAGCGCCTTTAAAAGTTGTTCATTATCCGCGCGACTTTTGACAGCGACACGGTAGTAGCTCTCAGAAAGCCCTTGATAATTAGCGCAACTGCGAATGAAGATTTTTTGCTGTAATAAGGCTTTTCGCAAATCGAATTTTTCTTCTAAATGAAAAAAGATATAATTCACGCTCGGCTCATAAACAGTAAGTTCCGGAAACTGCTGTAGTCCTTGATACAAAAAAGCGCGTTCCCGAGAAAGCCAGCGATACGTTTGTCGGATGTATGATTTATCGTCAAATAAGCATTGACCAGCTATATCAGCAAAAGCATTAATTGACCATGGTTCACGAATTTGTAGTAATTGTTCCGCAATAAAATGGTTCTTTGTAAGTAGATAACCTAATCGTAAACCCGGGATAGCAAAAAACTTCGTAAAAGCGCGAATGATTACAAGCTGTTGGTACTCAGCTAAATAATTTATCATTGAAATTTCTTCGCTTGCTTCTAAAAAGTCCATAAAAGCTTCGTCAATAATTAAATATATGTTTCTTTTTTCACATAAATCGGCAATTTCCCGCATCTCTTCTTGGCTAATTAATTGCCCAGTAGGATTATTCGGATTGCATAAACAGACCGCAGCTAATTCTGGTTCTCGTTTGATCGTTTCTAACACTTTTTCAAAAGCGGCAAAATTATTTTCTTTGGAAAGCTCAGCATAAATAATTTCCGCCTCACAAAAAGCGCGTTCATATTCCGCAAAAGTAGGCGCAAGTAAAAGAACTCTTTGCGTCTTCGTTACTTTTGCTATTCCAAAAATTAATTCCGTCGCCCCATTACCAGGGACGACATTGGTGATTTCAAGCTGATGAAACGACGCAATACGTTCACGGAGCGCCAAATAATCCGGCTCAGGATACTCCACAAGTTTGTCCAGATTTTCTGTTATCTTCGTTTTTAAACTAGCTGGAACTCCCAGCGGATTAATATTTGCGCTAAAATCAAGCACCATTTCTTTCGTCAGTCCTTGCTTTTTCGCAAGTTCGCCGTAGTTGCCCCCGTGCGCAGCCGTCGTTATTTTCACCCAAAACCGCTCCTATCTTGTCGGTTGTTTTGCGTATTTTTCTACATCTCGAGCAATCATTAGTTCCTCGTTCGTAGGAATAATGCAAACTTTTACCGCTTGATCATTTTTGCTAATTATCATATCACCCGCATTATTTTTTGTCACATCACATGTTACCCCAAGATAGCTTAACTGTTCTGTCACCATTTTACGAATTAGCGGTGAATTTTCTCCTACCCCTGCCGTAAATAGTAACGCATCACAGCCATTCATCGCCGAAGCATAAGCACCAATGTAATTACAAATTTGTCCTGTAAACATTCTTAAAGTTAACTGTGCACGCGTATTTCCTTTTTCTGCAGCAACTTCGATATCTCTAAAGTCACTAGAAATTCCAGACACGCCAAGAACGCCAGACTCACTAGACATCATCTGAACAACTTCATCCAAGCTGTAGCCTAATTCATCCACTAAATACGGGATAATGGTCGCGTCAATTGTACCAGAACGTGTTCCCATCATCAAGCCTGCATTTGGTGTGAAGCCCATTGATGTGTTCACTGATTTTCCGTCTTCAATCGCACAAACACTAGCCCCATTACCTAAATGGCAAGAAATGATTTTTAATTTTTCTAAAGGTTTTCCAAGAACTTCTGCTGCCTTTCCAGCTACATACTGGTGACTTGTTCCGTGAAAACCGTATTTTCGAATATGATGTTTTTCATAAAGTTCGTAAGGAAGTGCATATAAGAAATTTTCTTCAGGAATGGTTTGATGAAAAGCGGTATCAAAAACTGCCACTGAAATAGCTTCTGGCAGTAATTCACGGAAGGTTTTAATCCCAATAATGTTAGCTGGATTGTGTAACGGAGCAAGACTTGTTACAGCTTCAATTCCTTGTACTACTTCATCTGTTACCACACATGACTTCACAAAACCTTCTCCGCCGTGTGCCACACGATGACCCACGCCAGCAATTTCGGATAAATCGTTAATTACTTGATGTGTTTTTAACTGTTCTAATAACGTTTCAACTGCTTCAGCGTGATTATTTATTTTACAAACTTCTTTGATTTTTTCGTTTTGAAAGGACATGTTGAATATGGCTCCTGGTAATCCAATTCTTTCAATTAAGCCCTTCACTAAGACTTCTTCTCCTGGCATTTCGAAAATTTGGAATTTCAGTGAAGAACTCCCTGCGTTTATCGCCATCATTTTTTGCATACTAATCCGTCCTTTCTAATCTTTAAAGGAGTAAACAACGAATTAGTCGTTTACTCCAAGTTATTTTTTTATAGTAAAATGTTATAAAGTCCAATGGCAAGTAAACCACCAATAATTGGTCCTACAATTGGAATCCAGGCATAGCGCCAGTCAGATCCGCTTTTGTTTGGAACTGGTAGTAAGAAGTAGGCAAGTCTTGGTCCGAAATCACGTGCTGGGTTAATTGCATAACCTGTAGTTGGTCCGAAACTCATTCCGATTGCCACTACTAAGAAGCCAAGGATTAGCGGGTTTAAACCATCTGTGAAACTATTTGCACCAATCATCAGTAAACCGAAAATAAAGGCGAAAGTAGCAATTATTTCACTAATTAAGTTGAATGGTGTATTACGAATTGCTGGTCCGGTAGAGAAAATACCATGTGTATCAATTTCTTGTGGTGTTGCTTTGAAGTGCGGATAGTAATGTAAAATAACGATAGATGCTCCGACAAATGCGCCGGCAACTTGTGCGATGATATAAGGAATAACATCGGCCCAAGGGAACGTTCCACCTACTGCCAGTGCGATTGTTACCGCCGGATTTAAGTGAGCACCACTGTAAGATCCAGCAATATAAACCCCAATCATTACTGCAAACCCCCAACCAAATGTTACAACAACCCAGTTCGCTCCTTGCGATAAAGATTTATTCAAGTTCAGTCCTGCTAAAAGCCCGTTCCCAAACATAATCAAAACCATCGTACCAATAAATTCCGCCAAATATGCTGACATAGTTTATCCTCCTTTTTCATGTATCTCTAAATTATTTGTTCTAAAATTTCTTTTAGTTCTTGATGTGTTGGTGTCGTAGGACTCGTTGGCAAACAAGCATCTTTAAGAGCATTCGTCACTATTTCATCCATTTTGGCATAGACTTTTTCTTTAGCCACACCTGCAGCTGTTAATGTTTGCGGCATTTGCATATGTTCCATCATGGAAGTGATTCTCCCGCGTAACAATCTAACCGCAGTTTCATTAGAATCAGATCTAGAAGCAATACCACAAATCCCCGCCATTTCAGCATATTTCTGCTCGGTTTCTCGGTTTTTAAATGCATTAAAACGAATAACAGCGTTGAGTAAAATTGCATTTGCTAAACCGTGCGGTACATGAAATTGAGCTCCTAATTGGTGCGCAATGCTATGATTTAAACCAAGATTAGCGCAGTTAAATGCCATTCCAGCCATGGTCGAAGCATTATGCATTTTTTCTCGATTATGAAGATTTCGCCCATCATCATAACAGCTCGTTAAATAGCGTAATGTTAACTGAACACTTTTTTCACCTAGCGCATCTGTATAGTCATTGGCTTCTTTTGAGACATAGGCTTCAATCGCATGCGTTAATACGTCCATTCCTGTATTTGCAGTGATAGTAGGTGGCACGGTGACAACAAGTTGCGCGTCAAGAATTGCCATATCTGGAATCAACTCATCAAGGAATAACGGGTATTTTATTTTTGTGGTTGGGTCAGTAATAACGGTTGCAGCTGTTACTTCTGAACCAGTTCCGCTAGTTGTTGGGACAGCAATAAAAGTATCAATATTGATTTTTTCCAATCGTTTAGCAAAATAATAAATTCCTTTTGCTGTGTCAATCGCTGAACCACCACCAAAAGCAATCATTATTTGTGGCTGAATTTTGCCAGCTTCACTAACGCCATTCGCCACTTTGGAAATGGGTGGATCAGGAACAACATCCGTAAAAATATGCACATTGTTCGAAGCATCTAGTTTGCCAACTAAGCCTTGTAATCCCTCGCCGTCTGCCAAAAACCGATCACAAATTACCCAAACATTTTTATTTTTAATTTCTGTTAATGCTTGTAAACTATTTGTACCAAAAGTAACTTTTGTCTTGATTTGAAAGCTTTTCATTTACGTGTGCCTCCTCTTAACGAATCGAAAAACCATCTGTTAAAACACAACGACGGCGTCTAGCAAAGTGTCGCGCTGTAGTAGTTCCTTCACCTGTTGGGGTAGCGATAGTGAAAGTCGCACTACCTTCTCCTCCAAAGCCAAGTCCAGCAAACGATGGTCCATTTTTCACAAAAATAGAAGTTTGCATATCTCTTGCTGCTTTGTTCAGTCTAGAAATATTTTGCGAATGCATTGTTGCCGTATGATGCAAGCTTTGTTCTAACTCAAGTGCTACTTCAAGTGCTTGATCAAAATCAGCCACTCTGACAACTGGAACAATTGGCATTAGCAGTTCTACCGTTGCAAATGGATGGGATCTATCTGTTTCAGCAATAATTAATCGAGGGGTAAAATCACATGCTATCCCTGCTTCTTTTAAAATTTCCGAAGCGCTTTTACCAACTAACTTCTTGTTGGTAACGCCTTTTTCGGTAACCGCCACTTTTTCCAGTTTGCGAATATCGCTTGGATTCGTAACATGAAAGGCGCCATTTTTTTCCATTTGGAATAATAGAAAATCAGTAATGCTGTCCACTGCTACTACGCTTTTTTCTGCGATACATAAAATATTATGATCAAAAGATGCGCCCGCAACGATATCTGCAGCTGCTTTTTCGATATTCGCTGTTTCGTCTACGATAGACGGTGGATTTCCAGCGCCTGCTCCGATTACTTTCTTACCGGATTGCATCGCTTGAAGAACAACGCCAGGGCCGCCAGTGATAACTAGTAACGGAACTTTTGGATGATTCATCATTTCTTGTGCTGCTTGAATAGATGGTTTTTCTACTGTAACGACTAGGTTATCGATTCCGCAGCTTTCACGAACAATCGTATTTAGTTTTTCAATCAACCAAAGCGAAATATTTTTTGCACCTGGATGCGGGCTATAAAAAACTGCATTTCCAGCTGCAAGCATTCCAATTGTGTTGCAAATTAATGTTTCTGTTGGATTCGTACTTGGAGCAACAGCACCAATAACACCATAAGGAGAAAGTTCATAAAGCGTCATACCATTATCGCCAGTAGCTACTTCTGTATAGAGATCTTCTACTCCTGGTGTTTTTTCAATTGCTAACGTATTTTTCAAAATTTTATCGGCTACATTACCCATACCTGTTTCAGCAGCCGCACGTGTCGCAATATTTTCGATTTCCGGATAAAGTGCTTCGCGAATTGCTTTTACTACATTTCTGCGGTCTTCTAGCGACTTTTCTTTGTAGCAGTTTTGCGCAATTACTGCTGCTTGAACTGCCTCATCCACTGTGTCAAAAATGCCACTTTTGGCACCTTGGCTTGGTTTTTTTGGTGTTTCTTCGTTTTGTCCTGCTAATTTTTCTAAGAGAACTTTTTTCACCAGTTGTTCGAGTTCTAATGATTCCATACTGAATTACCCCTTCTCTATCATTGATAATGCTTTTTTCGCAATGCGGATATCTTGCTCCACTGATCCGCCACTAATGCCAATCCCACCAATTATTGTTCCGTCTTTTGCGTACAGCGGAACCCCCCCACCGAAAGTAACGATATCACCATTCGTTAAAGTTTCTAATTGGTAAAGTGCGGCACCAGGTTGGACTGCTTCTGTTAAATTTTCTGTGCTTGTTTTCATTGCTACTGCTGAGTAGGCTTTTTTCGTTGCAAGTTCTGCACTGACGAGGAGAGCATGCTCCATCCGGTAGTTAAATCTTGTATTTCCGTGCGCATCAACAACCGCAAGTGTAACCGGAACGCCTTCTTCTTCAGAAACGGCACAAACATTATGCATCAAATTTTCACAAAAAGAGAAGGATAGATTTGCCGTAATGGGCTGTTTTTCTTCGGTTATTTCTAAGTACCTGGCAACAATTAATTTGGTTGCTTTATCAAGCATTTGCCTGAAATCTTCTTCTCTAGCCACGATGTACAAGCAATCAGATAATCTATTTACAAATTGAAGTAGCTCTTTTCTAACCGGAGTTTGTTCAGCAAAACGAACTAATAATCGTTCCGCGCGTCTGGCAATTGTGCGCGCACTATGGAGAAATGCTCCCGCTGTACTAGAACCTGGCAAAACAAAGCTATCTACTTTTGGTAGTTTTGCGGTGTAAGTATCAATTACTTGTTCTAAAACACTTATGTCATTTTGTGTGATGATGATTTTGCTAGCAAGGACTGCTTCGTTTTCTGTCGCAAGCTCTGCGCAAACATAAAACAATTGCCGTTCGATATTTCGAAGTAACGTTTTATTTTCAGCAGAAGTCACAAATTTTTCAGCAACACTAATTTCTGCATTTAGTTCATCAAAAGAGCCATACGTCTCTACGCGATCGTCATACTTTTTTACACGACTACCATCAAATAGCGCAGTGGTTCCTTTATCACCAGTTTTTGTATAAATACTCACGAGTTATTCACTCCTTACTTATCAAAACTATCGACAATTGCAATAATCGCCGAATCAATTGCACTATTTGGTTCCATAAAAACACTTCTAGCAGCATTTCCGCGAGCAACGAGGACGTATTCGCCAATTCCCGCGCCAACTGAGTCACATGCTACTTCTTCTGAGCGAACATTTTCTCCGTTTGCATCAACGGGTTGTACAATCATTAATTTTTTACCTACAAGCGATTCCTCTTTTTTTGTGGAAACTACACTTCCGGTAATTTTTGCCATAAACATTACGTCACTGCCTTTCCCGCACTGCAATATTATTTTTGATTAAAAATTCTTTTGCAAGCGGTGTAACAAGCTGTTTTTTATTTTTGCAAAGTGTACTTCCGCTTGGAATTATTGCGCTATCGCTGTAACAAATTACCCGCCCTGTGGAATGAACGAGTTGTTCTCCGGTAATACTAAAAATTGGTAACGATATTTGGTTTAACATTTGGTAGTCAAGCCAAGGTTCCCCGCTATCAAAAAGTTCCAATTCCAAAGTAACATCGTATTCCGCCGCTTTTTCTATCCAGCAAGTTAAATACCCGGGACGATTTCCACTAAGCAATCGTTCTAAGAAATGCTGATTGACTTGTGTTAACCGAACTGTCCCGCTTTCGATAAAAAGGGCAACTGGATCCCGCGGCATTTTGGAAACAGGTATCGAAGCTCGGTTTGCTTCACGGGCCATTAAGCGCGCAACGATAATTTTCACTAATTTTTCTATCATGGCTTTCCGCTCCCTGAACTCATTGCAATACCAAGCGGCGTAACATATTGTGGATAATTTGGTTGGAAAACAGGCATTTTCAAATAGCTTTCAAATGTACCTTTAAACTGACTATAGGCTGAGGCACCGCCAACAATAAAAAGTGGTTCCGAGGGCGATTTTTCGAGATGAACTCGCGTGATTTCTGCCATTTTTTCAACTACCGGACGCATCACCGAAAAATGTTCACTAGAATCTTTTTTAGTTCGTTTATTTTGTTCTGCTTCTTCTACGGAGACGCTATAATATCCTGCAAGAACAAGGGTCATATGCGTTCCCCCGGTTGGTTCATCTGCGGTATAAATCACTTTTCCGTCTTGAAAAACACTAATTCCGGTTGTACCACCACCGACATCTACTACAGCCCCATCTTTCAAATCTAGTACAGCGGCAGCAGCAGTTGGTTCATCAATCGTATAAAGAGCTTCCATGCCAGCACTTTCGATAACATTGGCAACTACTTTTTTATTGTTACCTACCGTTCCAGGTGGAATAGCTCCAGAAGCATGTGTAAGTGTTATCCCAAGACACTGCTCTGCCCTTTCTTTCAGTCGGGTTACTACCTCTACTGATTCCCGGTAATTAACAACAAGCCCATCCCTTACAGCATCAGCAAATTCAAAAGCACCAAATAGCGGGACATTTTCTTCGTCTAATACAACAAAAACGATCGAGGAAGTTCCTAAATCGACGCCAACTTTCACGTTTGTTCCCTCAGCAACTGGTTGGATAATATCTTTATTCATCAATGCTGCGAGCTCTTCCATCCGTTCATTTGCTCTTTGTAAAACATCCATTTTCACACCTCCTTAACTGTCACGGCTTGATAATTTTTGCAAAAGCATTGCCAGCAATGTCTGCTGCATTCGCTTCATCTGTATCAATGTGCATTTCGGGAATAAACTGATTGTTTACCCGAATCGTGCAATGATGCAAAATAAGGCTTCTTAATTCTGAACCAACTTCCACAGAAACTTCATCGCCTTGTTTTACGCCGTATTCAGCTGCTACATTTTCTGGCAAATGAATATGACGTTTCGCAACGATGACACCTTTTGGTAAAGTTAATTCACGCGTTTTGGAAACTAATTTAATTCCTGGTGTGCCTTCGATATCACCGGAAATACGAATTGGAATTTGTAAACCAAGCATTCTCGCATCCGTTTTAGAAAGTTCTACTTGCGAAAATTTCCGCAACGGTCCTAAAATTCGAACACATTTTAATTCGCCTTTATCAGAAACAACCGTAAGCGTCTGTTCTGCTGCGAATTCGCCTGGTTGTTTTAGCCATTTTTTCACTTGAATTGGCTCATTCGGGAATAGTTGGTTGTAGTCCGATTCTGTCAGATGAATGTGGCGGTTAGAGACTCCAATTGGAATCTCTGTTTCCGCACCATTTATTTTATCTGCCACTATTTTTTTAATCAGACTTTTTAATTCTTCTCTTTCCACGGTTTACAGACCTTTTGGTAGCAATGTTTCTACATCGTTATGAGGACGAGGGATAACATGGATAGATTGTACTTCTCCAACATTACGAGCTGCTGCTGCCCCTGCGTCTGTGGCTGCTTTTACTGCGCCAACATCACCGCGTACCATAACTGTTACAAGTCCAGAACCGATTTTTTCATAACCTACAAGTGATACGTTTGCAGCTTTTACCATTGCGTCAGCTGCTTCAATTGCGCCAACAAGTCCTTTAGTTTCGATCATTCCAAGTGCATTATTCATTATATTTCCTCCTCAAAATTGGGTTTATTTTTCTTCTTCAAAATGGATACAATCTTGTCTAGGATCCCCTTTTACCCGTGGGCAAGCTGGATCTTGACATAAATTACAAGTAGCTTCTGCCGTTACTTCGGGCTCAGCTAGTTGTTCTTGTTCAACTTCTGGTTCAGGTTGTATTACTTCTGGCACTTCTTCTTTTGGCCAAAATACGGTAAAAATTTCTTCTCCTGGACGAGGAATGACTTTTTTAGCAACAAAGCTATCTGATGCTAAAGCGGTTTGTTCCCCTGCTTCGAGAGCTGCATTTACTGCCGCGACATCTCCTTCGATTTTCACCATAATCCAGCCAAAACCTTTTGCCTTTTCGGTGCCAATTAATTCGATATTTGCCACTTTCGCCATTGTATCGGCCACAGTAATTGCGGAAGCGAGTCCTTTAATTTCGATAATACCAATTGCTTGATGCATTCCTTCACCTCCTTATTTAAAAGGTACACCCTTGACGAGCCGTGCCGCATTCATTCCCATATTGCGTTTTTCTTCGCTAGTATTTGCTTCGAAACGATACGCTGAAAAAAGCGGTTGATCTGGTGGCAAATTACGATAATGAATCACTAAATGATCATTTTTCAGCGTAACTCCAACTAGGAGTGGTGAACTCGCAGAAGCTCGAAATGCTGCCTCTACTTCATCTTTCAAGGGCTTGATTTCTAACTCACAAGGAATGCCTTCTTCTTCTATTCCGAATAAAACTTGCTTAATACTTTCTGGACTCGCATCTGTGTCCGCATGGAAGTAAATTGCTGGTTTACTTAGCACTGGAATCATGCTGATCGCCTCGCTTATTAGAAAGTATTAAGCCTGTTGCTACTGCATTCCTTGGACCTTCCTTACCACGAATATTCCCGCGCCCAGCTACAAGCGAATAATGTGAAAGTGCATCTGTAATTAATTGCGGAATTTCAAAATCGAGCGCGGAACCTCCGACAATGACAACAAATGGGATGTCACGAATATTGCCAGTTGGGCTGACATATTTTAAGGCGCGAATCGTGTTTGTTACAAAAACCCGCTCTTTAGCAGAACGACGAACTAATTTAATTTTTTCAATCGAGACATCACCAGGAATCGGCACAAAGCCATCCGGTTTTACAATCACGACTTTGGCAAACACGCTTGGAGAAAGTAGTGTATCGAAAAACTGTACCGTACCATCTTCATGACGAATATGGAAAATGCTTTCTACTTTTGCAAGTGGATATTTTTTAATATCCTCTGCTAAGTAGCGATCCTCTAAACCAATTTCCGACTGAATAATCATCGTTACCATATCACCAGCGCCCGCCAAATGCGTTGCGATGATTTCTCCCTTACCATTGATAATGGAGGCATCGGTCGAACCTGCACCAAGATCTAAAATCGCTAGTGGCGTATTAGTTCCGGGAGTCGTAAGTGCACCAAGAATTGCGGCTTCTGCTTCGGCTCCTCCGATTTTGACAGCAACGTTTAATTCCCGCTCAATTTCAGAAGCGATAGCAGCCATCTGCAAATGATCACTCTTGACCATTGATGCAATCCCAACAGCTTGCTCCATCGAAAATTCGCCTGCAAGCCCACCTTGTACATTCATCGGAACAAATGTGTCAACAGCAAGTAAATCTTGAATAAAAATATCTGCTGGAAGTTTAGCAGTGAGCCCGGCCATTGTTTGCCGAACTTTTTCCAGCATTCCACCAATATTTGTTCCAGGTTCTCCACTAGCATTATCCAGTTTTGGTAATGACATAATTGCTTGCATAATTTTTTCAGAACCTTCTGCTACGTTTACTCGAAGCGTCCGACTTCCTGACGCTAGCTCAATATGTCCAGCTGGAATAGTTCGAGCTTTGACGTCACCTTCTGGCGTTTTAATTACGACAGCAGAACGGTTTCCAATTAAAGCACGTGCGACGGGAATAATATTCTTCGTTTCATCAGAACTTAAATGAAATACTGTCGCGATACCATATGGATTAGAAATCGTCTCAATAACCTTACCCGGTGCGGCAACTTCAACTGCTGCTAACATCCCTACTGGAACTTTATCAATAAAACTAACTTCATCTACAATTGGTATTTTATGATTTAAACGGTTGTGAACGAGTACACCGTCATCTGCTTGAAGGATAGCAGCAGTTATTTGATAACCACTTTCGCTATACTTATTCATCACGATGGCTGCATCCTCAAAATCTACTGTTTTTGGAATGATAACGATGTAGCTCCCTTCTTTAGGCCTAGAAGCTAATTCATCCAAAACAACAGTTAAACCTGATCCCATGCCAAGTCCACCAGGGGTTTTTGGGTTATGCCCAATCATGGTAGATTCGGTGATAATTGTTTCGGTAATTGTTTCCATTGCCACATCACCAATCACGGGAGTCGCTTCATTAATCCGAATTTCCATTAAGTCCGCAGTGGTTGCATTTACTTTTTCTAAAGCAAGTTTTAATGCTTTAAAAATCCCGTGAAGGTTTTGTTTTGTTCCTTTGATACCAGTTGTTTCAGAAATAGCACTCGCAACAAAATCCGGCTTATTTTGTGCGTCTGTTGTTGCCAGTGCTACCTCAGTTGTTGAATTCCCGATATCAATGCCTGCAATATATTTCATTCACTTCACCGCATTTCCTAGATAATCGAGAGCAAGGTGTTTTTAATTATCACCTTTTAATTTTTTACGCTCTTGATAAAGCTCTGCTGCCTCGCGTACATAACTAGAGCAAATCGTTGCATGATAAACATTTTCTAATTCGTCGGCAATCGCAAATAATTCTGCTTTAGAAGAACGATAAGGACGCATCGCATTATAAATTTCTAAAATCCGCTCATCCGGAACAATTGTTAATTCTGCTGCCCGCTCAAAATTGTTAGCAAGTGTTGCACGTCCTGCGTCTCTAGCTACTTGTGCTTGCATTTTCAGTGTTTCAGCAGTGACCCGTACATCTTCTGGCTTAATCGTACCGTCTAAAACATTTTTCAAAGTGATATCATCTAATGATTTTTTTGTTGATGTTTTCACAAGTTCAGGCCGTTTTGTACCTAGTGGATAATCACGGACTGTTAGCGTATCTCCGCTTACTTTTTGAGAAGTAGTTGTTTTAACTGTGCCACTATTCACTTCTTCTAAAATATCTCTGACCATATTTTCTAATGCTTCTTGATTCATTATTTTCTCACCTCACTATTAGTTTACTTGTAGTTCAACCGCGTTTTTACCTTGAACCACATGTTTTGTTTCTTTGATATGAAGTAAAGCTGCTTTTGCTTGGAATTTCGGACGAGCCATTTGATCATTTACCATTGGGACTGGATTTGGTGATTCACCTTTCGCATATTTTGCTGCATTTTTTCCAATTGCGCGGTAAGTTTCTAGCGTAATCAGTGGTGCTTGTGGGAATAGTTCTAAGTTGGAAAGTGGTTGTAAGTCTTTTTGGTGGATTAAGGCTGTTCCACGTGACTGAATTCCGATACAAATACCAGAACCACTTAATTTATCTCCTTCTACTGCGACGAATGCTACATCAGAAGAACGGAATACACGAACGACACGTGCTTTTAATCCCTCTTCTTCAATTCCAGCAATCACTTCACGTAAAATTTGTTTATGTGGTACACCCACAATATTTTTTGTTTGGTATTTTCCAAAAGCTGGCGCAACTGCGATTACAACTTCATCTTTTTGTCTGCCAGGTTCTGCTTCCCCAACTTCTGTTAGAAAGCTTTCCTCTGAAACAGCTACAGCGGGTGTTTCTTTTTGGAAAGAAACTTTATCTTCTTTTAGCTGTAATTCATCTAGCACTTCTGCAATAATTCCGCGAAGTACTTTTTCGTTAATTTCAACCATGTCTTTTAGTCCTCCTTTTAAAAAAATGGGAAGTAGCTTAGTCTAATTCGTTTGCATCGACCGCAACAGCGATATCTTTGAGTTTTTCCCAGCGTTCGCCTTCTAAGCGATAACCAGTTCCTGGGCCAGCGTAATCATTTAAATCATTGACCGAACTAATCACATTCCAGTCTTTATCAATAATTGCTGAAGTATGCAGGAAGTCTCCAGATACACGTTGTTTCAACATATTTAGTACGCTTTCGGCAACATCATCAAATCCACCAGCAGATAACGCTTTAACAACATCCAGACCAGTTACCCCACGGTCCATCATTTCTGCTGCTGCTTTAATATCTTCTACCATGTTACGTTCTGGCATATCTTTACTTCCACGTGCGTAAGTTGCTGCTTCTACTTCTTCGTCCGTCACTTTTGGAAGACCTAATTGTTCAAAAACAACTTGAATAACACGTGCTGCTTTATTTCTAACCGTTACAACTTCTTCTTCGGTAACCGGCGTTAAACCACCATCTACTTTTAAATCACGTTGTAAAATATTGTAATCATCAAAATCATCTGCATCAAAATTGGAACCAGCGAACATATTGTCGTAGTTTGGCGTTGCACTATAACCAGAGGAAATATAATCTGTTCCTGGTAAAAATTGCATTAGTAAGCGTGCTGTACGACGAATATCAGAATGCGAGAATGTTTGGTCATTACCAGAAGCAACTTCAAGATCAAGCATGACTGCGATCAAATTCTCTGCAAGCACAGCACGAATTCCGCTTGGTACTGCTCCTGGAATCCCAATACAACTAATCGATCCATTTTGTAATCCTTGAACGCCGGCTGCTTTTGTAATGAAAATACAGCGGGATTCTAGGTATAACATCGATTTTCCTTCTGCATAGCCCATTTGAACTTCGGAACCTGTTCCTGAAGTGAAACGCATTTTCAGACCACGAGAAGCATAAGCACTAGCCAAAATCCCCTTGGACCAAGGTGTGTCATCTCCATCTGTGAATACTGGTTCTGTTCCATAAACGGAAATAGTTTCTGCATAACAAGTTAAACCACGCATACCTAGTTCTAATTCGGTTGCTTCTTCTAAGGAACATTGTGTAAGTACGCCGCCACGACCAGTTTGTGAACCAACTAGTAAGCTAAGTGCATTAAATGGTGCATAACGAACTACCGCAACGGTTGTTTCTTGCTCATCAAAACCACGAATAGCTGCTTCTGCTGCATCCGCTGCGATTTGTACTGGATTATCACGTAAATTAGTTACGTGAGCCTGTGTAGTTGGAGTTCGACGTGAACGCATTTTTTGCATGGACATCATCATTTCCACCACATTCATTTGTGAAACTACTTCTACAATTTTCGCCGGTGTCATTGCAGTGGTAAGTAAAACGATTTTTTCACGCGGAACATTTGGATCACAAAGCATATTTGCTAGCTTCACGGAATCCATTTGCATCACTTCTTCTACACGCGATAAATCAATTCCATATTTAGCGATAAAATGGTCAATTAAGTCAAATTCAGCTAATTTTTTGCTATCCATTTCGACTACTTTACCATTTTCTATTTTAATGCTAGGTTTTGGATCGTTTGGGCTTTCCATTGCAATTAAGCCTTCTTCAATCCATTCCTTTACAAAACCATCTTGATTAACCGGGCGTTTTGCTAATTCTTCAAAGCGTTTTGATTTCATCAGTCGTTACCCTCCGTTCTAAATGTAGGATGGACGATCATTTTTCGGTTCATCCCCTAAAGCTCCAAGTAATTTTTTACCAATTTCACGTGCTGAAACAACTGCTTGACGTACTGCACCAGAATCTCCTGAAATACAAAGAATCACTTCATTGGAGAAGCTTGTTCCGTCAGCTGGTGAAGAATAAGCCACCACATCTACGTTAGCGGATTTCACTGCTGTATCAGCCATAACAACACCGATTCCAGCTGGGCCACCAACAATAATTCCGAAAGCTTTGCCAACCGGTGCGCCAAATGCTTTTTCAAGTGCATGACTCGCACGTGCCGTATATTGAAGTTCAATATGACCAGCCTCGTTGCCGTATACATCACCGAAAGTTTTATCTAGTTCATTAAGCGCCACTTCTACTGCGCGTTTTACGTCAGAAACATCATTTCCACCGAAGATAATTAAAGAACCGTGACCTGCACCGCCTTTTGTATCTCGTGGTAATTCGATTTTCACTACTTCTGTGTTCGTTGCTTTTACGGCTTCATCTGCTGCCATAATATGTGGGCCTGCACCTGTACGGGCTCCTAAAATACCAATAGAACGATACGACTTTTCAAGCTTCATTGCTTCTAAAAGTTGACCATCTACATTTGCAATCACTAGGCCGATTGTATCTCCAATCGCTGTTCCAACAAATTCTGTTAATTGAACTGCTTTTTCACTCATTTGATGTGATCCTCCATCCTCTACTAATTTTTCCGGGTCATTACCCACCGTTTCCATTACCTGTTTCAGAATTTCGTCAATCAGCTTATTTTGCTCACTCATCTGACTTCACCCTCACTGGTAAAATTTCTTCCACATCTGTGTGTGGACGAGGAATAACATGTGTACTCATTACCGTGCCGACATTCCTTGCCGCCACCGCGCCTGCTTCTGTTGCTGCTTTAACTGCACCAACATCCCCGCGAACCATGACAGTGACAAGTCCGGATCCGATTTTTTCGTACCCAGTTAGTGTGACATTAGCTGATTTAACCATAGCGTCAGCGGCTTCAATGGCGCCAACTAGTCCTTTAGTTTCAACTAGACCTAGTGCTTCTTGCATGGGTATGCCTCCTTTGTAATCATAAGTATTTTACTCTTTCAGTATATCCAATACAGAAAATAAATAATTGCCACTTCCAAAAATAACAAAATAAGGCGCAAATCATGTTTTAACACAATTTTGCGCCTTCAAAAAAAAAAATGACAAAAAGCCATCCAGTCATGCATGGTTTCGGTCTTCATCTATGAAATTAGTCTTAGCAAAATATTGTTATCTTTATAACAAGAAAATGTAAGCGCATTACTAATGTGCTATACTTATATCGCAAGTATCGCCGAAAGGGGAATCACTATGTTACTAAAGTCCAAAAGCAATGAAATACTCCTTGAAAAAGTCATGGATGAATTTTCAGCTGCAACAAGTCTAGCATCGGTTGTTGTCGATATCCACGGTACCGAAGTTTCTAGATTATGTAACTTTACTCCTTTTTGCCAACTTATTCGTTCCAATCCAAAATATCGCTCGTTATGCCAAAAATGTGATATGTTCGGTGGGCTCGAAGCTTCCAAAACTGGCAAACCACTTATTTACCGCTGTCATGCCGGATTAACAGATTTTTCTGTTCCAATCATCGTCGAAAATCAACTTAGTGGCTTTTTATTAAGTGGTCAAGTCATTTGTGAGGAAAACAGCCAAGTTGGTAACATTCAAACAGAAGAAACTGACTGGAAAAATGATAAAGAACTTATCTCCGCTTTTCGATCTGTCCCCATTTTTAGCGCTAAAAAAATCACTTCATCTGCAGAAATGCTCACGATTATTTCGCAGTACTACTTGAAATCAGAAATGGAAAAAGGACGCGAAGAACAGAAACAAAAAATTGCTTTCCATCATACCAAAGTAGCACATCATGAAGATAATAAAGAAATTCGTAAAGCCTTGAAGTACATTGAAAAAAATCTTAATCGCCCTATTACGCTTGATGAAGTAGCTAGCCACGTTTTCCTAAGTTCTTATTATTTCAGCAAACTCTTTAAGAAAGAAATGAATGTAAATTTTATTAATTACGTTAATCAAAAGAAAATGTCTCTTGCAAAAGATATGTTGAAAAATCCGCGTTGGTCAATCGATAACGTTGCTAGAAACTTAGGTTTCACACAAACTAGTTATTTCTGTAAAGTCTTCCGAAAAGAGTTTGATGTCACGCCAAAAGGCTACCGGGAAACATTAAAATGATTACATATAAAGTCATTTTCCACTTACGGAATATGACTTTTTTCATTCCTAGAAAAACAAAAAAACTTCCACCCGAAATCGAATGAGAGTTTATCCACATAGCAAATAAAATGACTACGTTTACTCGCATACGCTTTTTAGGACCCCGAAAAAGAGTTGCTTCCATCTTATTTGGCGAGTATCCTGACTTGGCTTCTTCCAAAAACAGAACCTTCCCATACACAAAAATCGTATACAGTGGCTATCTCCATTTTTGTCCACCTTACAGTTGCGGGGGCAGTTTCGGCATTTCACCGAATTCCTCTTTCAGAAATGAACATTATTTAACCAACGTAAGACCTATTTAATTAGCTATATCTTATCACAAATCCTTGATAAAAAGAGCGTTTTCAATCAAAACAACAAAAATATACTATTTATTAGAAATTAAAAAACTAGCTGACTCGTTGTCCCACAGTGAATAATAACCTTGCTTAAAATCAGTATCCCAATATTGTGCTATTTTCTGGTTTTGCAAAAAAAGCGAGATGAGCCGCAAAACACCTAAATGTCCTACGATTAAAACTCTATCTAACTTCTGCCACAGGTCCCATTCAGCCGCTATTTTCCCCATCACACGTTCCTTAAAAAGCGAAAAATTTTCACCGTTTGGAAAATCTGCTGTCTGCCAATCATCACAGTATGCTTTCCAAGCTGCAGGAAACAGCTCATTAATTTCTTGATACGTGTAACCTTCAAAATCACCGAAATTTAATTCGTTTAACTCTGGAAAATGCACCTTCTTTGCTCCACTCAGGATAGCAGCCGATTCTTTCACACGTACTAAATCACTCGTAACTACCAAATCAAATGTGTAATTAGCTAACTTTTCTTTTAGCTGTTGCATCTGTCGTTTACCTATATCATTTAACGGTACATCCGTTTGTCCGCCATATCTTTTTTCCAGATTCATGTCTGTTTCCCCGTGTCGCACCAAAACAAGATGCATTTAAATCGCTCCCCATATTAACACTAAACAAAATAAACAAACTAGTTGCCCCATCTGCCCGCCTGCACCAAGCGTATCGCCGTTCATTCCACCAATTCGCTTGTAAACAAACGTGCGATAAATAAAGGCAAATAATAGCACACCCAAATATGCAAGTAAACCCACATAGGAGAAAAACATCCCTAAAAAGACCAGGACAATTACTTGTGATAAAACAATCGCCCAAAGCGACACACCTAGAAAAATAGCACCTAGACCTTCAGTCGACCCAGCATAGCTCATTTTTGCAAAGAGCAACATTGTCACTCCTTTTGCAACCATCGGTAACACAAAAAACAGCCAACCAATTTGCTCAGTATCCGAAACTGAAATAAATAACGCTGCATAAAGTAGAAAATAAAAACAAATCGCTATCACGCCATTTGCCCCAACTCGGCTATCTTTCATAATTTCTAGCATCCGTTCTTTTTTGCGAGAAGAAAAAAGCCCGTCAGCAGTATCAGCGAGCGCATCGACATGAAAACCACCAGTGATGATAATTTCTGCAAAAAGTCCGGCAATAATCGCAACAGGAAGCGGCATAACCAAATCGACTACCGAAAAAACAAGCCAGTTCCAAGCACCAATGACAACTCCTACCAAAGGAAGTAACACGCTTCCTTTTTTTAAGTTAATCTCCGTCATATTAATTTCAATAGGTACAGGTATTCGTGTAAAGAATTGAATTAATAAAATAAATGTTTTCATGCTACTTCCACCTTTTCGAAATGCCACTTACAACAAAATAAACTTCATCCGCCTGCGTTGCAATTTGCTGATTTACTCGACCGATAATATCTCTGAAAATTCGCGTCATTTTATTCTCAGGAACAACACCAAGCCCGATTTCATTTGTCACAAAAATCAACTTCGCATCAGACTTTCTCCCAGCTGACAAAATCTCTCGAACAACCAATTGAATTTCCGCTTCAATTCTGTCTGCAAGTGGATCAGTCAGTTCTTGTTCACCAAGTGCGTCAAAAAACAGATTCGTCACAAGCATCGTCACACAATCTAGCAAAACCACTTCATACGCTTTGGCATGTGTTTCGATGTATGCTGGAATCCCTCGAAAGGCTTCCAAAGTCTCCCAATTCGCTGGTCTCGATGCTTGATGTTTTTTAATTCTTGCTTGAAATTCCGTATCATTTTGAAAAGCGATTCCAGTTGCAACATAGAGAACGGTATCATATAAGCTCGCTTCTTTTTCTGCAAAGCTACTTTTTCCGCTCCTAGCTCCACCTGTCACGAGCATCATTTCTCCCATTTAGCTCCCTCATTTCTACGTATGTCCCCTAAACGTTTAGCACTTGGAAATTTCTCCCAAAACCTTGCCGACACATCCGCCCGAACCGCTGCCAATATAACAGAAGCTGGTCCTGCAGTTTTACTCATTTTCGCTTCATTTAAGGTTTCATCAGGAATAAAAATACAGTCATTAGTTTCTGCCAAAAGATTTGCTTCAAATGCCATTCCTTTTGAGCCAACGGGAACAACTTCCATCACCGCACTATTTGCAATCAAACGTTTCACCAGTGTGTAATCTGGCATTTGCTCCATTTTTTCTAAAACTTCCGTACCGACAATCGGTTCTCCAAATGCAAATAAGACCGCAGCTTGATGCACATTGGTTATTTTCAGTGCCGCTCTAGTCGCAAATCCAGTCACAAGCACACCTACACTTGTCACTGTTACTTCCACATTTTCTTCCGTGCTACCATTCAATTCAATATGTTCTAAATTAGCTTTTCTAAGTTCTTGCTTCAATCCAGCAATGATTCGTCTACCAGTTGACTCCATTTCAGCACCAACGACATCACTAACCGCCACAACTTCCGCTCCACTTGCAATCATCTCAAGTAGAGCCACTCGTAATGTTAATTGACCAGTAAGTTCTGGCGTTACGACTAAACTATCATGCTGTTTCTCACCAAAACCTGCGCTAATATCACAGCTCGTTAAAACACAACCACTTGGTACATCAATAATGGATAAATCCCTCACTTGAGGCATAAAAAGCACCTCCACCTAATACAAATTAATCTTCCAAATATGCGCGAAGTTCATCGATACCAGTTTCTTCTACTGATGAGATATAAAATATTTTTTTCGCACCAGCCAATTTCAATTCTCGTTCCGCTCGCTCAATATCTTTGTCTGATTCTGCCAAATCCACTTTTGTGACAATCCCAATGACCGGTTTAACAAAAATACTAGCAAACATTGGCGAGAAGGTTTGTTTCTTCTCAGTAACACTTTGTAGAATCGCAATAACTGCTGCATCTGCTGCTGTTACCGTCAGCGCGCTATAAAGTTGTCTATGCTGCACAAATTCTCCTGGTGTATCAATCATTTCTTGAAAATAGTCTACAGCTTGCGTTTTCTTATATAAAATGTCAAAACCATGCAATTTCTGACACAGGGTTGTTTTTCCACAACCAACCGAGCCCATAACCATCATTTTCTTCAAGCGACTCAACTCCTAGTAAGTTTTGGAATCGAGAAGTCCAAAATTTCATGTAAAGAATAAACCACTTGTTGTAAAGCTGATTCCACTGAAGAAACATCGCCAGTAAGTACAACGGATCCGCTAAAACGGTCGATAAAGCCAATTTGGACATCCCCAGATTTAGTGGCGATATCACTGGCAATGATCGCTGCTTCACTTGGTGTAATTGTTAAAATCCCAATCGCACTTGCCCCTTCTTCTAAACCTAATTTTGTATAAATATCATGGTTTGGGTTGGCAATTAAATGCGCGAGTGTCACCTGTTTACCCGGCACGTATTCTTGAATTACACGCTCTTTATTATCATCAAAACTCATTTTTTTCACTCCTCATCTAGACAAACTCTCTCAAAATAATCCTAACATATTAAAACACCACTATTTTGTCAGATTCGATAAAAGGCACGCAACCTCAGTTAGTGCGCACCTTTTTCGAAAACCCATGACAATATAGTGTTATTTTTTTAATAAATTAAACTCTCAAAAACTTCTTTACGAGGACGAGGAATAACTACTTTATTAATTAACAACGCTTCTTCCTTCGCTGCTGCAAGACCAGCTTCTACAGCCGCTTCACATGCTGCTGTATCACCAGTTAACACGACAAATGATTTTCCAGCAATACCTGTTGCTAATCGAATATCCATTAACTGGACATCGGCTGCTTTTACAGCTGCATCTGCGGCAATAATCGATCCGGAGCAAGAATAATATTCCATCACACCAACCGCATTCATTTCATCGGGAACTTCGGTTTTATTGATTGCTTTAATGACTTGATCAGATACCCGCGGAATGACTAGGTTCCCAACAATGTTAGCCGCACCAATTTGTGTTCCTGCTTCAATTGATTGTGCTACGGAATCAACCGTCCCGGCAATTAAAATGTAATACTTACCTGGGCAACTAGCTTTTGCATAAATCAATTCCGAGTTTGCTGCTTTTAGCATCGTGTCCACTGCTTCAATCCCTTTAGAAATACTATTTAATTCTAAAAATCCTAACGTATCCATTTTCATGACATCACCTTCTTAATATGAACTTTTTCTTCGGTAATACGAATAATTTGACCATCGATGCTGGCATGAATATTGGCACCTAAGGCCGTATCAGGAATTTTAGCGATTAAATCACCTTTTTTCACGATATCCCCTTCATTTACGACTGGAATAGATGGTGCACCTATATGCATTTTTGTTGGGATAAACACTTCATCCACTTCTAAATAATGCATTTTCTCTAAATGAATACCCGCATATTGTTGCAAGCCCATTTTGATTAAAATATTTTTTGGCGCAATCGCTTTATACTCACGCATTGGATCCGGCGTAAATTCTTTTTTATCCGTTTGATAGCGAATCCCTTGTTTTAAAAGTTCTCTTTTCACATGAATATTCACTTGGCGCGGGGACAGACCCATTGGACAAGCAATTACTTCACAAATTCCACACTCACAACAAATCATCGCTTCTTCCCAAATTGGATCATCTTTAATCGCAGAGATATCTTCCGCAACTGCAAAATGACGCATGACTTTATGAGGATGAATATCATGACCAAGCTGTTTACGCGGGCATAAATCCGTGCAAAGCGTACACTGAATACAAGCCGATTTTGTTTCATTAAAAATTTGCTCCACTGTTTGATAATGAAGTTTATGCAAATAGCCAGTATCCTCTGTAACAATCAAACCAGAAGTTGTTTTCGTTACCACTTTTTCCGAGATAGTCGATTGGTTGTTTAATTTCCCCATCATCGGCCCACCATCTAAAAATAAATACTCGGATAAATTCGTACCGCCTGCTGCAGCCAAACATACTTCAAAAGGTGTTCCCACCGGTACATCTAACAGCTTCGGTTCGCCAACTGCTCCAGTAACAGTCAATTGTTTTCGAATTACCGGAGCATTGTCATCAATCGCGTGAAACACATTCCACATCGTCGAAACATTCGAAACGATACAGCCGACCATTAACGGAATTCCGCTTGGTGGAACTACTCGCCCAGTTACTTCAAATACCATGACTTGTTCATCACCAGTCGGATAAACATTATCCATCTCATGAATCGTGACACTAGCATCTAATTCTTGGATTGCTGCTCGTAATGCCGAAATTTCTTCTGTGTAGTAACGCTTCGTTGCAATCACCGCAAACTCTGCATCTACTTGGCTTTTAACCATTTCAATTGCTTTAATTGTTTCTACTGCATGGTTTCTCATCACAAAATGATCGGTTTTTAGTAGCGGTTCACATTCAGCCGCATTAATAATTAAATATTCCACTTCTCCGCTAAACTTGGCATGCGTCGGGAAACCCGCTCCACCACAACCAACAACGCCAGCATCTTTAATTTTTTCTAAAATAGACATTTGGCTTCAACACCCTCTTAATAGTTTTTCAGTATACTTCCATGATAGAGCGTTTACATTCCAAAATCTATAGTAAAATTTTGCACGGGAAAAGACAGCAATATAATAGAATAAAAAAACCTCTGCTAAAAAACAGAGGCTACAACATTATTTTACTAATTCAGGAAGTGTCTCCGTAACCTTTAACTCCGTGTACGCAATGCTTTTCTTCCATAATTCAGTTCGGTTGTTTTCATCATAAGATAATGGAGAAGACAAGCTTTCTACACCTCGATCAAAATATTTCCCAGTAACATGATCATATTTGGAATCTGTCATCAAATTTGCTAAGGCTTCACTTGATGCTTCCAAGGTACCGATACGATCCTCGATTTGCTTCATAAATTCTTCCGTAAAACGTGATTTATCCGGCGCAAAATTAGTCGTTGTCAACAATCCAGGATTAAAGGCATTCACGGTCATTTTCGACTTCGTATATGCTAATTTTTCTACTAATGAATACGTGAAATATAAATTACATAGCTTCGAATAAGAATAACGAATAAAATGAGTATTTAAAGGTTCAGTCGGATAGGCCAAAGCTGAAACTCCTGGCCATGTTAATTTATCACCAGGTGGATTATGCATATCACTACTCACAACGACAATACGTCCGTTTTCTTGCATAAAAGGAACTAACAAATTCGTTAATAAAAAGTGTCCTAAATGGTTTGTCTCAAATACGACATCAAAGCCATCTTTTGTAAGCCCCGTATTATTTCCATTTATTCCTGCATTACACAAAATACCATCTAATAAACCTAGATCCGCCGCCTGAAAGTTAGCAACAAATTTTCTGACAGAAAGAAGCGAAGATACATCCAATTCCATCGCAATGATATTTTGATTATCCGTACTTTTCTGTAGTTCATTTACTGCCATATTTGCTTTTTCGAGGTTCCGACAAGCAAGGATGAGCTGATAATCTTTGTATCTACTTGCAATTATTTTAGCGACCGCAAAACCTAATCCTGAATTTCCACCAGTTATAATGATTGTTTTCTTATTCTTTGTCATATTCGCTTACTCCTTTAGCTTATTATTTTGGATTCACGACTCTTTTTAGCACAACTGTACTAGTTGTTATGTTGACAGATTAGCACAACCGTACTACAATGTCAATAAATAGCTGATTTAGATAAGAGGGATTATTGATATGAAAAAAGATACGAAACAAGAAATTATCGAGACTGCCTTTAAACTTTTCCATGAACAAGGTTATGCTAATGTCTCTGTTCGAAATATTGCGGACGAATTAAACATCAGTGTGGGCAACCTAACCTATCACTTCAAAAAAAAGGAAGATTTAATTGAAGCAGTCATTATTGACCAATATGAAAATTTCCAAGCTCCAGCAACTCCAACGACTATTTCTGAACTAAATGACTTCTTCTTACTCGGTGTATCGCATCAAAAACAGGAAGATTACTTTTTTGCGCATTACGGCGAGCTGGCATCTATTAGTCCAAAAGTATACGAAGTGCAAGTCGCTGCTATTCAAAAAAGAAAACAAAAATTACAAGTAGCCTTTCAAAACTTACAACAAAATGGCGATATGTTAGCAGAAGAAGTCCCCGGACAAATCAATGCTTTAATTGATGTATTAAACATGATCAAAATATATTGGACACCTAATCAAGAAGCATTTACTAGTGCGAAAGAAAGTCCATTTGATTGTTTATGGAGCTTGATTTATCCTAGATTGACGGCTAAAGGAAAAGCTGCATTTCAAGAAGATATTCAATCTAGAAATATTGCTTAAAGCCAAAAGAGAGCTAAAAACCATTTTTCCGGTTGGTTTTTAGCTCTCTTTTAATTCTTTTTGACACGATAAGCAATTTCTTCCGTTTCTAGTGTTTCTACCAGATTAGTTATTTCGAGTTTCACTTTTTTTGCATAACTTGGATTTCCGCCACCTGTCGAAATCCCAATGACTAACTCATTTTTTGTCACTGTTGCCATATTAAAAAAATCAGCATTCGCTTGATTAGTCGTATCATTAACTAATTGATCAGCCGAAACATCCTCGGCAACGGCTTGATTTACTTCGCGATTATCCGTACAAATAAATACTAGAAAAGCCCCGTAAAGATGCTCTTTTCGGTAACGTTCTTCTAAAACCTGAATACCTAGTTCCTTTATCTCTGGTAAAACAGTTAAACCAACGACTAGCACATCCGCAGCCGCCTCCGCTAATCCCTTGGCCTTACGAAGTGCTACCTTCCCACCACCAATGATCACCACTTTTTTCCCAGTTAAATCTAACATAATCGGATACTTCATCGTCTATCCCCCGTACATTTTTCTTCATTTTAACACATAATTCCATTAAATTACGGGTATATTAGAAATAAATCAAAAGGAGGTAGAACAAATGTTTAATCATGCAAAGCCTGTTTCGACTTTCCTTACTTTTAATGGAAACGCCGAAGAAGCAATGAATTTTTATCTAGCGACTTTTCCAGATGCAAAAAAAATCTCCCTTACCTATTTTACCAAACCAGAACAAGGCGGTGACATTGGCAAAGTATTAAACGGCACTTTTGAAATTAAAAATGCTGCCTTCATGGTAATGGACATGACAGGTAACGCCTCACCAGATTTCAGTTGGTCCACTTCGACAATTTACTTCGCTAGTACGGAAAGTGAATTTGATGATTTATTTGACAAACTTTCCAAAGAAGGAACAGTGATGATGGGACCAGAAGCAGTTGAATTGCTACGAAAAGTCGCATGGGTAACCGATAAATACGGAGTTACATGGCAGCTGGTTTTTGAATAATCACGCTAGAGAAAGCGCGGCAAAACGCGTTTTCTTTTTATGTGGCTAACTCTATTCAAAATGTTTGACCATTTTCGACCATTATGCTAAGATACTTGTGATATTAGACTTTTTAAGGAGGAATTTTTCATGGCAGACAATAAAAACAATGAAAACATTACGAATATCCTTACCCAAAAATTAATTGATACACGAACCGTTTTAATTTATGGTGAAATTAATCAAGAACTAGCAGAAGACGTCTCCAAACAGCTTTTACTACTAGAATCTATCAGCGATGAGCCGATTACGGTTTTCATTAATAGCCAAGGCGGACATGTCGAAGCTGGCGATACAATCCATGATATGATCAAATTTATTAAACCAACAGTCAAAGTCGTTGGAACTGGCTGGGTGGCAAGCGCCGGAATCACCATCTACTTAGCTGCTGAAAAAGAAAACCGCTTTAGCCTTCCAAACACCCGCTATATGATTCACCAACCAGCTGGCGGCGTTCAAGGCCAAAGCACTGAAATCGAAATCGAAGCAAAAGAAATTATCCGGATGCGCGAACGAATCAATCGCTTAATCGCCGAAGCAACAGGTCAAACGTATGAAAAAATCTCCCAAGATACTGATCGTAACTTCTGGCTATCCGTGAATGAAGCGAAAGATTACGGCATCGTAAATGAAATTATTGAAAATCGCGACAGCTTAAAATAACGCAAACAGGCTAACTTAATGATGGTTAGCCTGTTTTTTAATAGAAAGGGTTGGTATCCATGGAATTAACCAAGGAAAATTTCCAAAAGTTGGATGAAATACATTTATCGATCAACAACCGACAATCGATGACAGAAATCTTAGCTATTTTAAGCGAATCGTATATTGAAATAACGCAAACTGGTCAAATGACAGACTATGCTTATTATAAATCGCAGACCTCTTTAAGTACCAATCCGCTAGAAATAATCAACTATTCAATAAAAATAGTCGATCAAACGAAAGTCCTTAGCTATTACAAACTAAAAGATACCGTGAAAAACACTTATACGATGAGAAGTAATTTATGGGTTTTGGAAGATGGTGCTTGGAAACTTGTTTTTCACCAAGGGACTAGGTTAGTGTCGGAATAAGATATTTCCATTCTTCCAGTACATCTTAAAAAGATGCTTAACTTTTTATTAAACACCTTTTTTAAGATTCCTTACATCCGGTACTTCCTAACGCGTTCATCCTCTATCACACCAGAAAAATCCAGCCCATAAGCAAAATCATACACATTGCCTAATTCATCTGTATAAGGCGTCATATCATGGGCAACATCCTCTTTTTGTGTTTCAACGACATCCATACTTGCGGGCATTTGGAATGGTAATAAGCCACTTGGTTCTGTTTCGCCGCAAAGAACCGTCAGTAAAGCTTGTGTGGTAGCAGAAAAGTGAACCAATAAACCATCTACCGCCGCTTCAAATTCAGCGACAACCGTTGGATTCGCGCTGTCTAAACAAACAATCACTGGTTTATCTCTCATTACTTTTTTCGTTGTTAAAACAGCATCTAAATCAGCTTCATTTGTCGTTTTATTCGTTTTGTTTTTGTAAGAACGATTAGTGGACTCCTCCAGCGGATCTCCTCCAGCAATACTTGTTTCACGAGCAAGTTTTGCAGTGTACGGGCGGTATTGTAAGGAAATTGGCAAATAACCATCTTGTTCTGTGTAGGCAACAGACTGCGGTGATTCAATGAAAACAAGCGCAAAATCTGCTTCTTCTGGTTCTTCCACCGACTCATAAAACTTACCAACGATTTGCTTATCTACCGGAAACTGACTTGTTGCCGGAATCTTTTCGCCAAACCAATCAATTGTTTCTGGGCGAGTGCGTTCTGGAATATATACTTTTAATTTTTTAACTAGCGGTAAAACTTGTGCTTTATTTTTAAGCAAAACAATCGATTTTTTTTTGCGCTTCAAATCCGGCTTGCATATACGCAGGATTTCCGCACGTTTCTTCCGATTTTCCTTGTGCTAAATAAGGATTTTCAAATAATCCTGTTTGGAAAATATTACGTAATAAACGGTGCGCACTTTTTTCGAACCGATTTCGCATCGCTGTTTCACCAAATGCCTCTTTTCCCATTTCATAAGCTGCCAGTACGGGTTTTAGATCATTATTTCCCCCGAACTGGTCTACCCCCGCTAAAATTGATTGATAATGACGTTCTTCCACCGTTTTTTCTTCCACACCCCAACTTTTCCCGGAAATAAATTGGCTCATACGATGATTGTCGTGCGTGATATTCCAATCCGTGCAAACAACCCCGTCATACTTATATTTATCCCGAAGCAACTCTTGAATTAAATAGCTATTAAAACCATTTCCGACATTACTCGGAGTCTGATCATAAGAAATTGTATAATACGGCATAACTGCACTTGCAGAACCAGTTTTATCCAGTTTAAAAGCCCCTTCAGTAAATGGTTTTAAATGCTCATCAAAATTATTTCCTGGGTAAACAGCATATTTTCCATAAGCGTAATGCGCATCACGCCCAGCTTCCCCACTACCACCACCTGGCCAATGTTTCACCATCGCGTTGACACTATCACTTCCAAAGCCTTCTTCACTATTTTGGAAGCCTTCACAATAAGCTTTTGCCATATCCGCGCTTAGCTTACTATCTTCTCCAAAAGTACCATTAAATCGCATCCAACGTGGTTCAGTTGCAATATCGACTTGTGGAGATAATGCTGTCGTAATTCCTAGCGCACGGTATTCTAAGGAAGCAATTTCACCAAACTGATTGACGACATCCGGGTCAAACGTAGCAGCAAGTCCAAGTGGTTCAGGCCATTTCGAAATATTACCACCAGAACCAGCGTTAAATTCGGTATTCGCTTCGCTCGTATGGCGTGGATCACTACTCATATTAATCGGAATACCAAAATCCAAGTTTTCCACAAAAGCTTGCATTTGGTTACTCCAAGTTACTGCCGCTTCAGTATCTTCTACTGCAGTTAATAGCACGTGACGCAATCTATCCTTATGTAAAAACGTCTTTTGTTGGTCCGTAATATCCGAGATTTTTGCCTGGTTATTCTCTGCTAAAGGCAAGCCATCATAAGTCCCAGCAAACATCTCAGCAAATCGTCCCGTCGTCGCCACACTTTGATGCCCGCTATAAAGCATCAATCCCGCAATCTCTTCAATCGGTAATTGTGAAACTAAATCCGTAATTCGTTCCTCCATTGGTAAACGCCAATCTTCATAAGGATCTAGATGACCATTTTTATTTAAATCTTTAAAAGCAAATCCATCCATTTCTAAAATTCCTACTGTGCTATCTTTTGCAAGACCAAGAGTTGCACCATTTTCATTTTCAATTATTAAATAGGTATCGTTGTCAGTTATTGTGTATTTTTTCATATCCGCACTCCTTTTTATTATTTTAATACGGGACTAGTATTCTTTACTAACTTGATAGCATCGTCTAGTCATGTTATTATAAATGCACGCTATAGTATTCTATTAATTTAGTGATTCTCAACCAGATTAGGCAGGTGTTAAAAATCAAATTTTATTCTAATAAACTTAGCATAATTGGCAATATCATCTCTTGGCTATGTGCTGTTATTCTTTTGATGCTGTTAGCTATTGTTACCTCTGATCAAGCTGCTAAACCAATATTGTGGTTCGTTATTTTATGTATTGCAATTTGTATTATCGCTTATCTTTTTTATATTCCCACCAAACGGATTCAAGCTACAAAAGAAACTTTTATTTTCCATACACTTTTTAAAACAACAACAATAAACCTAGCGAGTACAAAAAGAGTTAGTTATAATTTCCTCCGTGCTAGCAGTGGTCTTAGAAACTCACCGACAATGGAATTAATTTTTCATGGTGAAAATAAAGTAGAACGAATCAACTGTATCTTTATTGGTTGGAAGGGATTTATAAAATTAATTAATTTTTATAAATCAGAAAAGGCTTCATTGAGCGATGATATCTCCTCCATTAAATACTTGGGAACGAATGAATTTACAATGGGAATATTCCTGGCAATCATTACGCTCCTCGTGATAATAATTGGCATCGTTTTTATAATGATAAATTAAGCTGTTAGGGTTAGCCACTATTTTCTTAGCCTAACTGTGTTTTCAATGAATACATATGTAACATTATCCGATATATTTTTCCCTTTTGAAAACTGCTTTTCTTTAATTAATCAATTCTATTTCCGAAGCAAAATACTGTTCGATAAAATGAACAGTATTTTTAATTTCTTCTAAAGTAAGTTGTTCCTCTAGAGAAGTCACTACCCATTTTTCCTCGTTATCGTCTTTTCTAGTGATTACTGCCACTAACTCTCCTGTAAAACTCTCCATTGGTTTATCTACTTTACTAGAAATAATATAAACATCTTGCTCTTCGTCATCACCACCAATAATCCCGCTTACAAAGCCATAATTAATTGGGTAAATTGTTACCAAATCTATCTATGTAGCCAATTGGTCTATCAATGGTGATTTTTAGCTTTAATTTTTTCATTTATATTCCACAACCTTTCCTGATAAAACTAGCTATTTAACAATTTCTGCCTATTAATCCCATCATATGCCTCATTAAAACTATCAAAGGTCATTTCAACATCTATATTTAAAAGTTCCGAGATATGTTTTAGCTCAGCTTCAGAAAATATCGTCTCAGGTGAAAGCAACTTTTCCGAAAAATTCGCCACTGGATTCATTCCAAGACCAGAATAAGGTAGAAATTTCACACACGTACCACATCGTTTTAAAAATTCTTTTGCTGCCATCGTTTTAGTTCCAAAACCCCAATCAAACCTTACTGTAATATCCGCTTGATGCCATTTAATAATTTCCAGATCAGATGCATCGATTGTTTGATATCCCACATAGGTAGTACTAATGCCATTAAAGGAAAAATTCATTGGCAAAAGTATATCAGCTTCTTTTAGTTTAATAGTTCCAATAATAGGAAATTTTCCACGTAAAACTAAATCATCCATAATAAATTCCGGATTTAATAAGCTATGCTCACGTAAAACACCAGTATCTACTGTGTTTTGTTCACTGGTATAATTAAAAGTTCGAATAACAAGTGGCACTCCCATCATTAACTTAAGGTAGTGATTCCTATCTGTTGGTATTATCTCTTGCTTCCGGTATGCTTGAAAACAACCAATCACTAGAGCAAAACCATATTCATTACCAATCGGATAAGAAAAAATATCCCCTTGTTTTATCGTTTGTCTTGTCTTCACTTTGAGATTTGATTTAGCTAACAACCTGGTCCACTCATCATAGCTTCCGTAAGTGTCGCTAATCATTTTTTGAATATTTTCTTTCGTTAAAAGAGCTTCTTCGCCAAAATACAAATTCGGAAAATGTTGGACTCCCAATTTTAATTCTATTCTATGACTCGCTTTATTTATCTTTAATCTCATTTCTTTGGTTTTCGAACGCATTATCGCATTCAATGTTAGCGCTTTCGTTTTAGAACCTTTTCGTCCAATTAGTTCATTTGCCTCCGTAACTGGAAGATTATAATCGATTTCTTTATAAAAATCCGATTCATCTATCATTAATTTTATAAGTAAATTATTGCGAATGATTACTTTCGCATTCTCTAGCAATATTATTTGATCATCTTTAGTAATTTGCTTTAATCCAAGAATTCCTCTTATTTTCTTGTTGATCATCTATCCGTCCTCTCTTGTTGGATAGCCACTTTCTTCTGGTAACCTTCCATCTTATACCCTACAAAAGCAATTGTCTCGGCTAGATTTGCTTGCTGTTCATAAAGTTCACCCATATGGTTATTCAACATTTTAATCCTTTCCGGCAACGATTCATCTCCAAGTTTTTGCAACCTCGCAAATCCCTTGATATTCGCAAGTGTCATCCTTGTTTGCTTCATTTTTAGCAATAACTGCACCCAGCAAAAGTCTTCCTCGCTGTAAATCCGGTAATTTTTTTCATTTCTCGTTGGTATTAGTAATTTTTCTTCCTCATAATATCGAAGCGTATCAATGGATAGCCCCGTTTTATTCGAAAACTCTTTAATAAACATTGAATTCCTCCTTGCTACCGAGTGTACTCCATACTTTAAGCTTAACATATTAAGAGGAGGAGAAGAAATGAAATTAAAAGAACAGCCAGATTATTTATATTGCACCGCCATCATTCAGACAACTGGAAAAGTAAGCTACGAGCAACTGGTGGAACATTTAATGGACTTGCGTGATCAAACAGAAGCTGAACCAGGATGTATGGTGTTTCAAGTTGTTCCGCTAGAAAAATCAGTTGGTCGCTTTGATTTATGGGAAATATGGGAGAACCAAGCTGCTTTTTATGCCCATCACGAGCAAACTTACACCAAAGAATTTTTCCAAGCGGAACTAGATACAATTGAAATGTTTGAGAGTTCTGAGAAAGTACATTTGTAAATAGCTTTTAAAATGCCACAAAAAGAAAGCGAATCCGCCTTCTTTTTTTGCTATTAAGTTATAATGCCACTACTTCTGTGTATCGTTTATAATCGCAGCCATCACCTCATAAAATCTTTCTGGCTCACTCCACTGCGGAAAATGGCAAGATTTTTCAAACCAATAAAAAAGTTTTTGCGATTGAATCGTTTCATAATAGTTATATGCGAGTAAGGAAGAAACATGCTTATCATGTCTACCTTCCACAAAAATGATTGGCACCTTAAAATTTGTCACATTCTCAAAATTAATTGTCATTAACTCCGGCCATAAGTATTTTATTGACTGTAAAGAACCTTTTTGTCGATTAATTAAATCTTTTAGACGATAGTCAGATGACAAAAAGAAATCCAAAATAAACCGATTATAATTCTTTTTACCATAAAGCGATCCTTTGAACTTCACCACTTGGCCTGTCACAAAAAGTAAGTCATCTAGCCATAATTTTTGCTGATAGGAAACATCAACAGCTTCCAGTTTTGCAACCATCTTTATTTTTCCGGCTTCTTTATTTTTGTTTATCGCATATTCATGGGCTTCTTGACAAGATTTTTTCATATTCACCACTTGACCACAACCAATATAAGCATGAACAAGTTCTGGATAAAGCTGAATAAATTGCATACCTAAAACACTACCCCATGAATGACCCACTAAGTATAATTTACTTTGTTTAAAACGCTTCAATAATATTAAAACTAAGCTATAAATATCATCAATGAAAGTACTGATAGTTAGCTCTTCCGCTTTAGAAAAAGGATAATAAGATTTTCCTGAACCTCGTTGTTCCAATGTTACTACTGTATAGATATCTTCTAAATTTTTATTATATTTGGCAACTAAGGGTAAAGCGGCATCACCAGGCCCGCCGTGTAAGTATAAAAGAATCGGATTGTTTATATTTTTTGTGCGTACAGAAATACATTGTTTATTATCATTAATGTTGATATATTCTACTGTTTTAATTATTTCCGCCTCCAAATGAAATTTCTGTTATCCAAGTAAACTGCTTCTATATATTAACGTACCATATATTCTTTTATTTTAATACCGTGTACTAACTTTTGGTGTTCCCTTCTGTAGACCTCTTTATTTAGTTCTATTACCGTTATATTCTGCTAAATCCTTGCTGTTAGGAAAGTTTTCTTTAAAAAGCGTAGTTAATTCTTCCGCTTTGCTGATGAATAAAACGAGTGTGCTATCCCACGGAACAATTTCTATTGAGGCAAGTTTATGTTGTATCGAGATTGCTTCTTTCCAAAAACCTGCATAACCGTCCGCAATAGGCAACTCGGACTCCAAAATTTCTTCCAAAGAAATATTCTTTTTAAATCCTGAAAAAACACCCCAAATAAATTGGATATCATTCGCTGCTATCACTTTTGTCAATTCTTCTCCGGTAATCCAAATATATTCTTGCTCAGGAATACCCGCCGGATAACAATTACATTCAAAATTGCTAATCAACCAATTATAATTAGCTTGTTTATTTTGGATTGCCTCAAAAACCTTTTTCATATCCGTATAAAATTTTTGGTCGTTTATTGAAATAGCAGCTTTCATTTTGTTCTCCTTTCACTTATACGCTTGCCATTGTGAAACAAGCAAAGATCCAAATATTCGTTTCGAACTTTATCGTAGTTTCGGTTCTTCTTAGTTGTAACTTAGCCATATTACGTTAATTGTCCCTTTAATATTATATCATAAAAAACGCTTTCATTTTTAAGATAGTTAACCCTTAGCGATACATTATTCTATATAAAAAAATCAAACAAGATATTATACTTATTTATAGAAAAACATGACTATGAAAATAGCATACTAGTCATGTTTTTCTTATTTCATTACTTCAGTTAAAAAATGAAGCTATTTTTTCAGTTCCTTTTACTTTTCCATAGGTCTGAATAATTATCTCATTTTTATTTTCGGGAAAAACTAATACAGAAATAATTTCTTTACCAGATATATCTATAAAGTTAAGATCAACAAAACCGAGTAAACTACCTGATTTTAGTTTATCACCAGGTTTAGCATGAATATCAAAACCTTTCCCCTGAAGCTCTACTGTTTCCAATCCAATGTGAAGTAACGCATCTATTCCACTATCAGTTGTTATTCCTATTGCATGTTTTGTAGGAAAGACTTGATTTATTGTTCCAGAAAAAGGCATATATATTTCATCTTTTGAAGGAATAAAACCAATTCCATCTCCCATTAGCTTTTGCGAAAAAACAGGATCAGGTACATTTATTAAAGGAATAATTTCTGCTTCAAAAGGACTATAAATAGAAAGATCTCTTTTCTTTTTAAATAGCATTTTCCTATCCTCCTTTATTTTTTCTTTTGATTCTGATATTCAATAAAACCAAATGTTAACGTTTCGATAACAATGAAAAAAGAAGAACTTGATTGAACCCACCAATTATTTGGAGAACCATTCGACATACTTGATGCATATAAGTTGAAATCAGCATGACCAGATAACCAATTGCTTTTGAAATTTGTTACAGAAATAATTTTAGTACCTTTTAGTTCTGGAATATCTAAAATACCTTGCAAATTAGGATTTTCGCCTGATAAAGAAAATAAAAACAACAAATCATCCTCATTCAAACGTTCAATAATACGTTTATATTCGTTAGCATGAACTGTCCCAGGAATAATTTGAACTGGTTTATCAATAAGTAAAAATAATCGTTGTAACTCCGCCGCTTGGTTTTGTTGAGCTACGCCTGTAGAAATCACATAAATTTGTCTACTATTTTCAATTGCTTCAAAAATCGGCTCTAAATCCACGACACTTAAATATTCTAATGTTTTTGTTACATCAAAAACAATTTGCTCTACCAAATTCTTTTCAGAAGAAGAAACTATTTTATTCCCTTCTCGCCATTTTAAATAATTTTTAAAATCACTATAACCGCTAAATCCTAGTTTTTGTGCAAATCTTAGTACAGAAGACTTGGAAGCATGACTATTTATAGCAATTTCATTAATACCAAGTTGCCCAATTATGTTTTTATTTTCCAGTACATATTTACCAATGGTTAAATCTGTCTCGCTCAAATAATCATAATGTTGATTAATCAACTCTTCTAATCTCATCAGATAAGCCTCATTTCTTGAAAAACATTTACTTTATTGATTATAAGTTTAACAGAAATCAGCTTAGTCGGGGCCAAAAATTTTTATTAGCTACAATTAAATCATCTAAAATTAGTTTAGCAATAGTAGCGCTTGGAACAGTTCTAGAGAGAGTCATTGCTTGCCAAAGTTTTTGATAAGATTTTTCCAAATAAGCTTGAACAACTAATTTTTCAGCAGATACCTGTTGCTCAATTAAACCTTTTTGAAAATCTGGTATAGTCCCAATCGATAGTGGTTCTACTCCTCTTTTACTTACAATACATGGGATTTCAACCATTGCGTTAAAATCAATATTAGCTATTGCACCATTATTTGGTACGATAAGCAGCATTCTTTCGTGCGTATTATAAGTCAGAGCTGCTGCTAACTGAACGATAAACTCAGCGTGTTCTCCAGCTTCAATGGTTGTTCCAATTGCTGTTCCTTTTTCTGCAATATTCCTACATTCAGCAAAAATATTTTTTTCACGATATTCCATAACTTCATTAGCACGAGTTTTATGTTTATTTGTATGAGCAACTACGTAATCTGGAAATAGATAATACTTTAAATACGTGTTAGGAAGTGTTGTCGGATCGACGGCATACACATCTTTAGCTTTTGTAAATGTGTCAAACCAGCTCGCTTCACTCAAAAGCGGATTATTTATTTCGTCATTTTTCGCGCTATAGCCCCATTTTTTAATATGTGCTTTAAGTACTGGCATTAAATCATTTCCTTTTTTATCATACATCTCTGTCCACCAGCCAAAATGATTGAGACCGTAATATCGTTCAACTATATCATTTGCTGAGTCTAACTTTAAAATTGCTGCAATTGATTTTTTTATCGCGATTGGCATATCACAAATATTGATAATTTTAGAGTTAGGTCGCATAATACGGGTAGCCTCAGCAACAATCGAAGCTGGATTAGAGTAATTAAGCATCCACGCATTAGGTGAGTATGTTTCCATAAAATCAATTAATTCAACTACAGCAGGGATAGAACGCATTCCATATGCCATACCTCCTGGACCACATGTTTCTTGCCCAACCACATCATATTTTAATGGTATTTTCTCATCTTGCTCTCGCATAGCAAGTCCACCAGCCCGAATATGTGCCATCACAAAATCAACATCTGAAAAAGCCTGCTCTGGATCTATCGTTGCCTCAAACTCAATTTCTGGAGCTCGTTCTTTTAATATAACCGCACAAGCCTTTGCAACAACTGATTGTCGCTTTTCATCCGTATCATAAAATTTTAGTTTTCTAAGTGGAAATTCATCTTGATTTTCAATAAGCATCATGACAATTCCCGCGGTATATGTGCTACCGCCTCCCGCAATTACAACAGAATTTTTTTTCATCCTAAATCCCTCTTTTCTTTAATTAACAAATCTATCTTATCTCTTATTTGTCCCACAGATAAACCAACTATAACTTGCACAGCTTGTTTATTTCTGACAAGTCCATGTGCGCCATCTGCTCGAAATTGTTCTTCGGATTCCATTAATTTTGGATCAATTATTGTTACGCGTAATCTAGTTGCACAGTTAGTTATATCTTTAATGTTTCCTTCCCCACCTAGGTCACGAAGAAATTTCTCCGCTAAAACATCAAAGTTCCCTTCCGCTTTTTTCTCTAGTTTTTTTTCTTTATAATCTGCCTTAGAATACAACTTACCCGAAATATCATTTGCTTCACGTCCAGGTGTTGGTATATTAAATTTAATAATAAGATATCGGAATAAAACCACATAAATTATTGTAAAGGTTAAACCAATTCCTATTTGTATTAACCATGTTCCCCAATGATTTTGCCAGGTGCTCCCCCATGTAATAGAAAAGTCTAATATGCCATAAAGGAAATTCCCAGAAACACCGCAAGCATACATAATTGCAGACATTAGACCTGCTAATAGGGCATGTAATCCAAATAGATAAGGTGCTATAAATAAGAACGTGAACTCGAGTGGTTCTGTAATTCCAGTAACAACCGCTGTTAAAGCTACTGGTAAAATTAATCCAAGGGTTTGCTTTCGCTTCTCAGGCTTTGCAGAGATAATCAATGCAATCGCAATCCCTAAGCAACCAAAGACTTTCGAATTTCCAAACATAATGAATCCACCACCCGGAAATAATTCAGTCATTGATTTTGTAGAATTTGCGAATTCATTAACATGACTGAACCAATCCGCAAGTAATCCGCCATTTACAGCAGCAGGACCATAAGCAAACGGTTGCCAAATGAAATGATGTAAACCCGTTGGAATAAGGAGCCTCTCCAAGAAATTATAAACACCAACACCAAGTACACCAGAACTTTTAAAGAAACCTTGCATGGAAAAAATTAAGTCTTGGATATGTGGCCACCCCCAGCAAGTAAGTATCGCTAGTGGAATCATTACAAAAAAGCCAATAAGTGTTACAAATGCACTATCTTGAAATACGGCTAAAATATCAGGTAATTTTTTATTATAAAATCGTTCGTGTAAAAAAACGGCTATACCTGAAATAATCAGCGCTCCTACAATGCTTGTATCCAACGTTTGGATTCCTGCAATGGAAGCAATACCCGTATAACCATCGCCAGCTTTTGCCAAATTAACACCAAAAGTATCACCGGAAGTTGTTAATAGCGACTGAATAAAGACATTAAAAAACATATAGATGACAAATGATTCTAAAGCCGCCCTGCTTTTAGAGGTTTTCGCTAATCCGATTGGCAAACCAATGACAAATAATAAAGGTATATTTTGGAAAACTATATAACTTCCATCAAAAATCATTTTCCAAAAAGTATGCCAAAGTGTTCCTTCAGCAGCAATACTTCCAACCATTTCTTGATTCAGTAAAGTATTACTAATACCTAAGAGAAGCCCCATAGCCGGCATTATCATTACAGGAATAAACATCGCTCCACCAAATCTCTGAAGTTTTTGCATCATGTGAAATCAGTCCTTTTTTTATTATAGAGCGCGCCTCTACTTTTCAAAGTATAGATATAAGCGTTTTCAATAACAAGGCTTTCTCTTTAACTTGGGAAAAATCCCAATGATTGAATTTAATTTGTACTAATCGAAATAGTTAATATAAACAAACCAATTTTTTTGTTTCTAGATAATTTTAGATAAAGATTCGTAATACATTCCTCCTTTCCTCTATTTTCAAAATAATAGACAAAAAAGACAGCACAAGACCATATATTCGGTCTTGCGCTGAACAATTATACGCGCTTATTATTTTATAACTTAATTACATAGAGAAAATACCCATTTCAAGTGAAAATATAATTAATTGCTACACTTGAAATATAAAAACAGCTATAGAAAAGCATATTTACCTTTTATAATTATCTTGTTACGTCACTCTACAATATTCTTTAGCTTCCCTTTCTCCAAATAAACCCGCTCTTCCGCTAAATCTAATGTCGTCTCTCGGTGCGAAATCAGAAAAACTGTCTTATCATTAACTTCTGACCGTAATGCCATCAAAATCGTTTGCTCATTCAGATAATCGAGATTACTCGTTGGTTCATCCAGTAATAATAACGGAGCATCGTGAAGAAATAGTCTCGCTAGGCCCACCCGTTGACGCTCGCCATCAGACAAATTCCGCGCCTTACCCCCGACTTTCGTTTCATAACCGTCTGGTAAAGTACCAATCCACTGGTCTAAAGAAGCTTTTTTCGCAGCCATTTCCACTTCTTCCAAAGTCGCCACTTTTTTACCTAACCGAATATTATTACCAATTGTATCTTCAAATAAAAACGTGCTTTGTTCCATCACACCCTCAAGTCGGTGAAGAGACGTCTCAGTAACAGTTGGAAGTGTGTTGCCATTTAAACGAACCTGCCCTTCTGGATCAAAGTATCGCATTAGCAGTTTCATCAATGTACTTTTCCCACTACCACTTTCGCCACCAATTCCTAGCCATTTTCCTTTTGGTAAATCTAGCGACAAATCACTCAAAATTAGCTGTTTCCCATCATAACTAAAACTAACTTGGTCAAGTTCGGCTTTTTCAAAATCCGTTAATTCCAGCTGCCCCTCAAAAGAAATGGTTGGCTTTTCTTCTGTTAAAGCATATAATCGCTTCCCACTAGCGAAAGTAGTTAACAACGCGCTCCCTAAGCCATTCAAAGCAAGGACCGATCCAAATGAGCTTAGACTTAACACCGTCCCAATTAACACCGTTTCTAAGGATAATTGCCAAAAACTTCCTAATCCTAAAATCACGGCGGCCGTCCCAATTAATACGCACTCGCTAAAAATCTGCAACTGACTTCCTTGTTTTAGCCGTTTATGATATTGTTTGTTCAACTTTTGTCCGCTACCATCTAATTTTGCCAAGCGTTCTTCCCCTAGATTAAATTGAAAAATATCTTGTAAGCTAGCGATATTTTCCATGACCGTTTGATTTAGCTCGACAAATTCCGCTTGATAGTCTGCCCCAATCCGCGCATTTCGTTTATAACTTATGACTGGCAAAACAACACCAATTAGAACTTGTCCAACGAACAGTATAATCGCTAAGCCAACATCATACATTGCTATATAGCCCACCGTCACAATCGTCGTTCCAACTGCAATGAAAACTGGCGAAATAGTATGCGCAAAAAACACTTCCAAAGCTTCGACATCTGTTGTAATCGCCGTAATTAAATCTCCACTTTTTTTACCAGATAAACGAGCCGGGCCAAGTTTTCTAAGCGTTGCAAAAATCCGTTCTCGAATAATCGCGAGTAATC
Source organism: Listeria ivanovii subsp. ivanovii (assembly GCF_900187025.1). Lineage (GTDB taxonomy): Bacteria > Bacillota > Bacilli > Lactobacillales > Listeriaceae > Listeria > Listeria ivanovii. The sequence goes on along the minus strand of NZ_LT906478.1, from coordinate 1,103,842 downwards.
GAAAAGCAATATCATGATTTAAATACTGTTCCGAATATCTCGCTAGACCTCGGGTAATACCGCAAGCTAGCATCACTAATAGCCATTTTACTGGATGGAGCGGTTGCCCTAAAATAACTGCCAGAATACCATACGCTCCAATTAACGAAATAGCAATCACCGCCAAATTACTAATAATTCCAAGTATGATTGCTGTAACCATACGTAGTTTTAACGGTTTTACAAAGCGTAATAACCAACGAATAATTGTCCATTCTTTCATTTCAAGCCCCCCCACTTTAGTAACTGTTCTTCTTCTAAAAAGTAATTTTTAAAGTAACTGGAATCTTGCTGTAACTTTTCAGGAGATCCGATTTCTACCATTTTCCCAGCTTCTAATACTATCACTTGATCCGCATGCAACACATTATATAATCGATGCGAAATAAAGAGCACGATTTTTTCTTGAGCTAATTTTTGCAAAACCTGGAGAATTATTTTTTCGCTTTCCAAATCTACACCAGAAGTAATTTCGTCAAAAACATACAGTTCCGCTTCCGCCAGCAATGCACGTGCTAGAATAAGCCGTTGACGCTGACCACCAGATAAGTTGCTTCCATTTTCTTGTAAAGATGTCATTAATTGTTCCGGTAAATTCCTCACAAAATCTGCCAGGCAAACTTGCTCCAAAACATTCCATAAGTCCGCATCAGTTGCTTCTTTACTACCAATTACTAAATTTGCTCGAATACTATCGGCATAAAGATAGCCATGATTATCCACTAACATGCTTTGCTTACGAATAGCTTCCGCACACAAATCAGTCAGTGGCAAATCGTTCCAAACAATCTCTCCTCGATATCCAGACAACTGATGTAACAATACACGGACAAAAGTACTTTTCCCAGAGCCAGACTTCCCTACTAACGCGGAAAAAGTCCCTTGCTGAAAACTAGCTGAAATTCCTTGGAGCGCTTCTGTTTTTTCGTTTTCATAAGTATAAGTCAAATCATAAATCTCCATTTTTTTCAAAGGTGCCGTCAGTTCTTTCGTTCCATACATTTGCTCCGGTAATTCCAAGTATGCGAACAATTTACTACAAGCACTAATCCCATTCATCGCGACATGAAATAGCGATCCAAGTTGACGCATCGGAATAAAAAACTCTGCACTTAATAATAGGAACATCAACATTCCTACCGTACTAATTGTTCCATTTGTAAATGCAATTAAAGCCATACCAATTCCAAGAGCTGCTCCACTATAGGAAATGATGTCCATAATTGTAATCGAATTTAATTGCATCGACAACAAGCTCATTGTCGCCTTACGAAACCGTTCCGCATCCGTTGCAATTTCTTCTTGTTTATACTTATCTTGATCATAAGCTTTTAAAATGCTGAGACCACTTAAGTTTTCATGGAATTTTGTTCCGAGGTTCGTATAATTAGACCAGTAACCGCTCAAAATCTTTTTCGCAATTTTCATCACTGCCATAATCACCATCGGAATCATTGGCATACAAATAAGTAACACCACTGCTGGCTGCCACGAAAAACCAACCAAACTTCCAAAAATCATCAAAGAAGCAATCAAACAATAAAATAACTGCGGTAAAAAGCGCGCATAATAAATTTCAAGCTGTTCTATCCCATCTACTGCAAGCTGAGTTAAAGTAGACGCTGGTAATTGTCCTTCATTATCTCCTAATCGAAAAGCTTTCGCCATAACAGCTCGGCGCATGGATAAGCGTAATTCCGCCGACGCTTTGTACGTTTGTTTTTCCATTAATTTAGTAAGTACTGACTTCCCAATTAATACGAGTGTCACTGTGCCAACTAACAATAATATATCCATACTTTGCTCGCTTAAGTAATTTGTTAATTGTTGCGCAAAAACGAACCAAAGCATCATCATTAATCCTAAACTGATGACACGAAAAAGAATAAGCAGTACTAACGATTTCTTTTCCATCAGTTGGAAGAGACGTTTATCAATCATTGCTTTTTCCTCCACGTCTTATTTAGGTATCGCGTTTCTATTTGGCTTGCTTTTTTGGCTGTATTAGCCATTTTCATTGCTATTTCGCCCATGTGTCTCTTAACCCCCATTAATAAATCTTTGTTTATTATATCACAAAAAAGCACATTTGATAATGATTCTCATTATCAAATGTGCTTTTTTAACTATTTTTATCATACTTGACCGCGTGGTTACCACATGGTTTATAATAAAACTAAATCATTAGGAGGTATACTATGAGAACTCTTTCCACAGGCGAACTAGCTGCATTGTTTCAAATTTCCAAATATAAAATCCGCCATTATATTGACGAAGGTATATTGGCACCTAAAAGAAATTCAGAAAATGGTTACTATTTTTTCGAAGAGATAGATATTTATCGATTGTATCAAATCATTCTTTTCAGAAAAATCGGCTTTTCCATTCAAGAAATAAAAGAAAGTTTACTTGGTGAAAAAGTAACTCCCATGCTAGAACAAGCAGAACATAATCTCCAACAAAAAATCGATGAATTGTTAGACATTCAGAAAACTATCCAAAAAATTATCCATTCGCAAAAAGAAATCACCTTAAACGAAACTACTTTTGTAGATAGAGCAAATCGATACTATAAAAAAATACCAGAGCAACTACTTGATTATGGTTCGATTAACTACTCTCTGGCCGCAAAACTAGATCTACCTCATATAGAGGAACCGTTTTATATTTTTTCCGAGCAAGAAACTGGTGTAATATGCTGTAAAAGTACAAAAGAAACAAGCGATTTCACTTTTCCTTCTGGCAAATATGCGTATAAAAATTTTGTTGCCGAAGATGAAGTAACGGTGGAAAAGCAAGCTAGTATCTTTTTGGAAGAACTGACTTATACTAACAAAAACATCCTAATCTACGAGAATATCTATGCTTCTCTAGCCTATCCAGATGCCATGGTTTATTCTATTGAGGTGAAAATATGAACATTTCTATTAAAGCTATTACAGCATTTGAGAAAGTAACTATACTAGAAGAAGTCGTATTTTTAATTTGCAACGGATTTAAATCAAAGTTTACTCATTTGCTATTCTCAGAAGCAGAAGTACACAAACTTATGTACGCTTTTTGTCACTACATTTATACTGAAAAGGGCGAAAATCTCCTTATTGCACTGAATAATGATAAAATCTGTGGCTGCCTATTTTTAACGAGTAAAGCAGATTCATATTACCATTTATTTCATTCACTAAGTAATTTTCTTTCTTTTTCACAACGCCTTAAATTAATTTTCTTACTGGGGCTACTTTCCCATAAACCAAAAGCAAATGAGAGATACATCGATTTTATTACCGTTTCTCCTTTTTCTCGCGGTCAAGGCATTGGAACAGCTCTGATCTCTCACTGTATAAGTTATTTTCCTAACGAACGAATCACTTTATATGTTTCAAAGAGCAATACTATCGCTTATCAACTTTACCAAAAGCTAGGTTTTCAAGTAATAAAGAAAGACAAAAATATACTAATAAGCATACTAACTGGTGTCAAAGAATGGCATATGATGGAGTGGATAAAATGAAACTATCGAAAAAAATAACCATAACTATAAGCGCAATTATCGTCGTCTTAATGCTCATATTTTTGCTTGGAAATGATTACCAAATGAACGAAAAAAGAGTTACGATTCCAACTTCTGGTGGAGATTTGTCTGCCGTCATTACTGCCCCAAAACACGATAAGCCTAAAGGAATTATCGTCTTTGTTCACGGAGATGGGCCACAAGAAGCGACTCAAAGTGGTGGATATAAACCGCTGATGGAACGCTTCGCCAAACAAGGTTATATCTCAGTTTCTTGGGATAAATTAGGGGTCGGTAAATCATCTGGTAATTGGCTAGACCAATCAATGAATGACCGAGCAAATGAAGTCAATCAAGTCATCGAATGGCTGAAAGTAAAATACCCTGATAGTGTAAATAAAATTGGGCTATGGGGCGCTAGTCAAGCTGGTTGGGTGATTCCAAAAGCAATGAATGCGAATAAAGATATTCGTTTTTCTATTCTAGCTGGCCCCGCTATCAACTGGATGCGACAAGGCGAATACAATACTGGTTGGCAAAAACATGACGCTGGTGGTACCAAGCAAGAAATCAGCCAAGCAAAACAAGATTTTATAACAGATAGTAAACTCATCATGACGAATAAAACCTATGATGACTACAAACAAAATGGCGGTCAAGAAAAAATATCGCCCGCTAGATATAGCTTCATCCGCAAAAACATCCATCAAGATGCGACAAAAGATCTGTCCAAAACTCAAGCAAAAATATACCTCGTATTAGCTGAAAAGGATAAAAATGTTGATTCAGCTGAAACAAAACAAGTTTACAAGGAAGAAGTACAGAAAGATAAACTAGATGTAAAAACCATTCCCAATGTTGAACATCAAATGATTAACCCAGCCATTGCGAATTCTGAACTACTCATAAATGTAGTCGGATTAATGCTTCCTAAATATTTTTTAATGGATAATGCGTACCTAGATTATTGCGAAAAAGTAGTCTCTCAACAATAAAACTTAAGCCGATCCCCAAAAGCCAACTTTGGAAGGTCGGTTTTTTTATGCCAAAAAGCGACCAAGGATACTTATCAATCATAAAGTAACCATTTGTCTGTTTTGCCTCCCTTTCCAAAAAAGAGAATTGCTAGTCAACTGAATCCCCAGGTAACACTCATTTTTGCCGAAACAGATTTCAAAGCACTCGCAAATTTGGTTTTCAAACAATAAAACTACCTACTAAATATCCAAACACAAGGAGATTTCTTTGTGTATATCATCGCCATAATTAAATACCACGCTTATTTACTGCATTGCGCCATTCTACTTTTAGCCGTTTCTAATTCTTCATCATGATCAATACAGAAAAACTCGAAATCAGTTGTTTTAGGAATTTTTTTAAATGTCTCTGTTTTGGAAAATGTAAGCAGACTTTTGGCAAATTCTCCTAGTAATTCTTTTGTAAATTTTATCCAAGCTTGGTAATCATCCTCCACTCCATTCGGATACAGATCATTAAAAACCATTGTTAATTCCTCATCCGTGAAAACATAAAACGTATCAAAAGATTGATATTCCCAATCTCCGGTATTATATTTTAAATCGTAAATACGTTCCGCAGTTTGATACTGTTCCGCAAATCTTCCACTTTGGCATGCAGCTAATCGTTCAGAAAAAGCTTCCTCCGTGTTTAAACATAGATTGATTTCCGCATATTCCGCATTACAGTCAAAAGCTAACGCATAAAACGTTAAAGTTGGATTTTCCTGCAAAAATTTTTCTACTCCATTAATAGCAAAGTTTACAATGCTTTCTGTATTGATTTTCATTTTAGTCCTCCAATTTAATCGTTTTGAAAAAAGCTAATTGCCAGGATTGTGTTTTCTGCGCCGTTTTATTTAAATTTTGGCACCAGGCAGGATAAAATCTAGCAGCCATTTTCCCTTTTCTCCCCGCTCTGCTTAAAATACCTTTTTCGCCTAAAATTTGCTTCGGTATAACAAATAGCCCTTGTAAATCATTATCAATAACAACCATACATAAAAAATCCGGACTATTTTTCTCAGCAAAAGCGACATTCGTATTTTGATCATTTTTCTCCCAAAAAGCGACAAAATATCCTTCTTTTTTGGCTGTTTTTTTCGCTAAACGCGTCCGGATAGTACTACCATCTTTTGTAGTTTGAATCACCATTCCTTGATATTCGTTATTTTGCTCTTCGTGGCGAATTATTTCAAAATCACCAAATTCCGTTTCTAAAAGCGCTTGATAGCTCATTTTAGTAATCTCCCTACTTTAAATATTACTTTGATATTAGCTCCTCTTCAATACTTTTTTCTGCTACAGTAACAAATTCTTTATCACTTAAGCAACTAAGAGAATTACCTTTTAACATTTCTTGAAAGTGGTTACCTATACCTCTTTCACAAATTATTAATTCATTGATTATTTTTTCATATATTGTTTTGCTTGGAACGATGCCCACTCTTTCTCACTGTGTTAATTTTAAATCTAATAATTCGTCCAAACTAAATTTACAAAGAGTTGAATTAATTAGCTGGAAATAATGTAAATCAATTCCAGCTAAACTCCATCCCATTCCAAGTGCATAATCACTTCCGATGAAAGCGACTTCGTGTTCATCTATTTCCATTAACTTTAATCCAAATTTTTGTTCATAGTTGGTAAAAATTTGTTTTACTTCTTTATAAAAATCCAAGTTATATCACTCCTGTTTTTTAATCATTTTAGAGTTTTTTGCATCATACTTATAACCATGCCCAAGCAAATAATTGTATTCTTTTCCAAACCCAGTTAACTCTCTTAATCCTGTCTCTCGGTTTGTTCTATATAGATTTTTTTCTATAGGCTTTGTTGTAATAATAATATCATCATCTCTTGCAATAGCTTTATCTAACCAAGGCCTATTATACTCATTCCAAAATTGGGTAGGTGTCTGATACAACTCATCAGGAATATTCAATAAATTAAACCGAGTTTTTTTCATACTAAAATCAGTTGATTTGACATTTCCTATTTCTGCAAAAATATTTTTTGTATCATCTTTATAAGTACCTAAAACCGTCGTAGTCTCCCAAGGACTCGTTTTTAACTTTACGCCTGATGTCGGTAAATAATCGAGTTTTCTTACTTGCCCAAATTCTGCATAAAAAGCACTTATCTCAAAAGCTCCAGCATACTGTAAAAATACAGTTGAACCATCTAATAATCTTTGTCCTCCACTAATCCTTTCAGCAGTCACCGCATCTAGTCCATACACTGCTCGATAAAATGCCCCAACACCGAATAATTCTCGCATACTGTCTCATTTTGCCAATAAATCATCTGTTGATTAACCAAATCCAAAGTAGCTTCTGTATTTAGTTTACCATCAGTAGTAACATATCCGCACGGTTCCCCTCTGGAATATAGGGTAGCATTCCGATATCTTCCATGGCCTTTACTTTGTCATCTATTGCTTTTTGTGAGGCATATAAATCCACAAGATCTTCAAAATTAGAAGCATTTAATATGCCTATCATCAATTAAAACTACATGACCATTTTCATCAAATTCATATTCTTCTTTCTTCGTTTCATAATCAATGCCAATTCCTATAGATAAACGAATATTAGATAAATTATTTATAGGATATTTTTTTAATTCTCTATTTTGCGTAGCCTCTGCCTCAAACTCATCACAAAACATATTATCATACCCGTAATATGCGGCATCATAAAGTAAAATTTCTTTCCCAGATAAAGTGCTTTTCGTTATAATTTTTAATGGGATTTCGTATGCTTCTCCAGTAATTAACTGATCGCCTTCTATTTCTTTAAGCGTTCCGCAATATAAAATCTCAAAAGTTTCCTCGTTACTTGTTGTTCCAATTTCTACATTAAGAAAATCATTAATACTTATCTCTTTAGCTGTGCTTTACAAATATGATGGAATCAACATTTTTCCTCCTCAGTAATTGTGTATACTAGTTATCCTCTAATTTTTCGTTCAATGGCTTTATTATGTATAAATTCACTACTTTCCACTAATATATGCTATCTACATCGAAAAGCCTCTTCTTATAGTTTATTATACTGTGTAAAATACATAAATCAATTTAACTTTCATTTAACAATTGCTAGTTACAAATTAAAAGACACTACCGTTCCTCTTCCAACAATACTCGCGCCCTCCATAACCATAAAAGGCCTATTTGGCTGAATCTTACTATAACCTACGCCCTCTTGTTCATAACAAAAAGAACACATTGCATACCCCGTCAAATCAAGGGCATCCACTTCTATATCATAAATTTCAATACCTAAATATTCCTGTTCCTCATCCAACTCCATCACAAAATGAGGCCGATACCCCGCTTCCGGAACCATTTTTCTTGCATTAGAATAAAAGGTAACCTCCACCATAAAGGTCTGCTGTGATTTCATGCTATTCCTCCTAATCTGCTTTAATATTTTCAAAACAACAATAATAAAAAAGTCGAAAACCTATCTAAAAGATTTTCGACTTTAAATTCCTTTTTGAATAATACCGAATCAAGATTATTCTTCCACTGATTCAGCTAGTTCATTATACCGTTCTTGCAATTCAGGAGGAAAACCATCTTCCCATTCCGCCGACTCAGAAACTTCTAGCCCTTTCAAAAGAACAAACATTTCGCTCGCAATCGCTCTTTTCATTTCCTCCTCTTGAAACTCGGCTGGTGGTGCGTAACCATAGACTTGATTTTGATAGAACTCAGCTAAGTACTTTTCTTCCAAAACAGTAACAATATCAAAATCTTCCACATACCAACTGCTTTTTTCAAGCATTTCTTCTCTCGTTTCAAATTGATAAGCAAAGTCTGGCTCCATTAACCAAAATAACATTAACACCGTCCCTTTATCCGTTTTCGGCGAATTGGCAATCCAATAAATCGGTTTCTTAGGATTATCAAAATTCCATTCTACAACCACTTGATGTATCTCTTCAGGCGTGCATTTTTCTAGATAGTTAATAAATAACTCCGAAACCTGTTCTTCAAATTCTTCTTCTGTAGTACTTATTTGATGATCTCCTTTTCATGCTGTCATTTAAGATAGTTTATTGGATACATGCAGCGTTTTCTTTTCCCCACCGAGCAAGATTGCAAGTATTAGGAAAATATAACGGTGTGCGAAAAGTAACACAATGAAAAATCCCATGATGTTTTTTGAATTGTTAAAGGTTTTAAATCATAAACATAAAGAAAATGAAATCAATTTTACCCTTTTGTGTATGATTGATTTTCTTTTCTTCTTTCGTATTTGAATCTCCCATAATTTCATTTTACATTATTATTTGTGAAATAAAAAGCTGTTTTGCAAATAATCTATCATAACTGTTTGTGATATGCCGCATGCTCATCGGTGTTAATAACTCTCGGCTCATTATAAAACTTATTCTCATTAAACTTCTCTACCCAATCATTTTGACCAGATAATAATTCAGGGAAATATTTACTTAAACCTCTCGCATGAATAAGTAAGTTATTAGAAATTTTATCGGTCAAATTATTTGCAGAAGTTATATTGGCTAACAAATCTTTTTCATAATTTGAAAATAAGAAATTGGTTATTTTCACTTTTTCTAAGTTGTGAAGAAACAGGTAATAAATATCAATTCCTTCTCTACTTCTCCAAATAGTCAGAGCGTAATCAGGGTTCAATAACATGATTTCATCTTCATTTATTTTAATTAAGTTAAATTGATATTCTTTAATTATATCTGCAAAACTATTTTGTACTGCGTGTTTAAAATCCATTAATTTCACCAACTTTTTATTGTAACTACTAAACTTCAGATTATTATTTTTAGTCAACCTATTAGTTAAAATTGGTATTATTGTAAATCTTCATGTATAACATCATCCACCTGAATTAAGTCCTTTCTACTAAATTCAAATATAAAATTTTTCTTTTCTAAGTAATCTTCTACTTTTTCTTGATATATATAATATATGTCAGCATTAACTTTTATCTCGACAAATACGCAATTACCGACTTTTATATTCTCTTCTAAAATAATACAATCAACACTTTTTTCATTTCTTTTTTCTATTAGTTTGCCAAATAACTTAATTTTACAATCGTATTCTTTTCCAATTTCCATAAAATCAAAATTATTAGTTAAACTTACTAGCGCGGAATCATCAAAACAAGTATCTATTGTTTTTGTTTTTGTGCTTTCTAATCTTAAAGTTCGAGTTGCATCAGATTCATTTATTGAAAGTAATTTATATAACATCATATATCTCCTTTGTTTAATCTATTGGATAAAAAGAAACAATAAAACCATTCGTACCATAAGCCACTCTATACTTTTCACCATTAATCTGATAATTTGCATATGGGCCATTTTTACCAATACCTGTTTTTATAGGGTTCATTTTTAAAGTTTCATTCAAGAAACTAGGTATATCTTGTATTCCCCTCGCGTCAAAATCAACTGCATGTCCATCTATTATATGTTTTAAACCAGACTTGCCATCAGTATTTTTAGTTATCATAATAATATCTTTAGGATTATGTTTAACTCCACTAGCTGCCAGCTCATTTAATAGTTTTTTATTTAAAAAATTTTTAACTCTATTGCGATTTTTCAATTCTTCTAAAAGTCTTTTGGGAATTGTAAGTTTCTTGTCTTTATAACCTCCACCTGCATATATGAAAGTCATTCCAACCAGCATGCTAAGGCTTTGAGATTTGCTTATTTCTTGTCCAGTGATTGAATCTTCACCTTTTTTAATCGAAGCTATTGCCACTTCTATTAGTTCTGCACTTTGAGTTGCTTGATTAGGTTCTGTAGCTAATTTCCCACTTAACATCGCTTCTTTATAAGCAATACTTGCCGCTGCATCTATTTTACCATCTTTCCATAACATTGGTGTCGTTCCACCTCACGTTATTTGGTAGTCATCAAAGTTATATTGTTTCTTTTTAGATAATATTTTTTGTAGTGTTTGGAGTTTGGCTGCATCAAATTTTTCTAAATGATAGCTACCTGTTTCGCTATCAAACGTGATGTTATCAGCTATTTCTCGCTCTGCCTGTCGCGTTCGATAGACAAGTTCAGCAAATGAATCAAAAAAATTGCTGTGACTTTGTTCGAAAGAAATATAGCGTTCCAGTATATTTTCTTGTTCTAGTGCATCTGTGAATTGCGTTCGGAGTGTTTGTTATCTACCTTCATATAAAGTTCCTGTAGAAGCGGCCATTCTTTGTAGCAAGTCTTCTTGTTTCCGTTTAATTTCGGCAAGTCGGTGCATTGCTTCTTGTAGTAGTTCTGCATCAATTCGCGCATTTGGTGAAGCATCTACTTGGTCTTTGAAATCACAAATATATTGCTCCAGTCTATCTTCGCTTTCATTTAGTGCTTCGAAAAGGCTTTTGCAAATGACGGAATAGGTTTGTTCAAAATAGGTTTGCGATGTTTTGATTGCTTGCCCTTTTAAACTATTATCATCTGCATAATCCTGCGCCGCCGCTTGTACTTTTTTGAGCATAAATCTTGCTTCATCATTACTGTTTTTCAAATTATGTAGAAACCCGCTTAATTCTGCGATGTCAATTCGACTCAATCCGCACCAGTCATTTGTGTCTTGACTTATGTTGTCGTTCCCGTTTTAATTTTCCGCTTCCTCTCTTTTGATGTTATTGAGAGTCCATACTTTCAGATTTATTATATCATTCACAAATATAATTGCTAGAAAAGTGAAATAATAATCCATCAAAAATCAAGGAGGAATTACAAATGGCAAGATTAAAGAAAACAGCAAAAAATTGATAATTTTTTCATACCTAAAGTTTATCAAGTACGATTCATAAAAATAGAGCCAATTGAACTTGATGATTTTTCGGAATTGAAGGAACTTGGCGATTGGCTAAGTCACTCAACCCACATTTTGGGTTGCCCTTCTAAACCTCAGAAAAAAGCTTTTGAAGATAAGTTTTTTGAGATTACAAATTTATATTAAAATATTTTATGACGGTGAGGGTGTTGGTATATTTGCTCCTGGATGGAGACAGTCGATTAATTTAAAAGAATAACAAAGTATTTATAAGCTAAATGGAAATTTGATAGTTTAATCTCAAAATTGGAGATGTCTTTATATGATTGAAGACAAAGATTTTATGATACGACATTTTAAAACGTTTTCAGAAGCGATAGCCAGTGTTTTGGGAAAAGAAGAAGCAAAAGAGTTTCTTTTATTAGAGGCTGAAAAAAGTCGAAAAGAAGAATCCTCTGGTAGGAAATAGCTTTTGTCTTTTATCTACACGAAAAAGCAATACTCGAGAATTATTTTTCTCTGACGCATTGTTTTTTAGTATTTTCATTAAAAATGATAAACTTATACTAGACAAATATGCAATAAGTTATGCTATTACTCATTTTTCTAGGTTAGCAAATGCATATACGTCGCCATGACTTCTTGTTAGTTGGTATAGGTGAAAGTGCACTCGTTATTAAAAATCTAAAAGGAGCCCTATCATTCAATCCTCCTAAAAATCAATATATAGCAATTATGCTTAAAAGTGTGCATTTACTGTGCATGCGCTTCAAACTCTTCATAAAAAATCCCATCCCCTTAATAAATAAGGATTTGAGAATTTCCAACAACTATTCCCATTCTGTCTAACTGGGCAACAGAAAGAATCATGTCAAAATTATATTTTACTCCACTTAAACATTATTTCTAGCATTTAAAAACGACGAATCATTTATCCGTCGTTTTAGAATTATATAAGCACCGTTTAAATCTATTCTTGAGCGTATAACCAATAGAGCGATAACTTATTGCCATCTAGATCAGAGAAATCAAAGTATCGAATGACACCTGGTACATCCTCTATCACCTCGTCAACTATTACTCCAAGTGTTTTTAAACGTTCAAATTCTGTTTCTAAATCTTCCACTTCTAAACGTAAAATGTTCTCTGAAGCATTAATTTTTTCTTCGAACAGTTGAATCCAAACTGAACCAATTAGATATTCAATAACTCCTTCAACAGGAATAAGTTTCTCATCACTCATAAGAAGTTTTTCATACCAACTTGCAGATTCCTCCAAATTACTTACTGGTAGACCAACAGTGATACTCTTTACATTTAAACTCATAAGCATTTCCTCCATTTCATTAACTTACAATTATTTTATCATTTCAAGGTTAAATAATCTTATTCTAGATTGTGTTTTTTAAGTAAGAGATTAAAAGTTTCCCCACATTAACTAATATTGGTGGGTCTTCTGGTATTGGTTCTCTCAGCTTAATCGTGTAACTATTGCCAGAACATTTTGGAAAAGATAACCTTCCATCTTCTTTCCCCCTTAAACTATTGCCTAAGTTAAAGTAAGATAGAATATTATTGGAACAGCTTATCGCACAAGCTAATAAATAATAGTCTCCGCTTGGAATATTTTTCAATTTATTTCCTATTAAATTTTTACTGGCTAAACCAGATATAGGCATGTGATTCGGTATAAGTGTACGGAAAATCCCAATAAATATGATTCCCTTTTCAAATCCATCCGGTACTTCAATATTTACTGTACAAAAAGAATGATTCTTTTCTTCAAAATGCGCTATCGACTTATCCTTATCATCTTTTTCAAAACTTTTAACATCAAAAAAAATTTCACTCATTTCATTCATGTACTTTTTAGGAGAACTACCTGTATATTTTTTAAAAGTGTTCGTGAAACTACCACTACTTTCAAAACCTGAATGTTCTTGTAGATCGATTACTCTCTTGTCTTCATCAAGTTTAATAATCGCTTTTTCAACTTTTAAACTAGAGAGTAATTCAACAACACTGAATCCATTTATTTCTTTAAATTTCCGGCTAAAGTGATGTTTATCATAACCAAAGTGAACAGCAATTTCCTCACTTGTCATTTTTCTACTAACTGCTTCTTCTGAAATGAAAGATAGAATTTCAGTCATCTTGGTCTTCATTTTTACCCCTCCTTCGCAGAGTACTATTTTCTAAAAATCGTAGTAATAAATAAACTATATCAACCACTTAGTTTGCTGGGGCTATGGCACATTTTTCTTGACTATCAGTTACATTACCGGAAGGAATGAACTCTATTGAGAAAAACATATGATTGTGAATTTAAACGGAAGATTTCTCAAGATATTCTTGAGAAGAAAGTAACTATCAAGAGAATTTCTGAAGAATATAATATCTCTCGTCCAACAATTTCTCGGTGGGTTTCAGAATATCATCGATACGAAAAAAAGGCTTTTGCCGGACAAGGAAAAAGATTACCTGATAAAGCAGATTTCTACATTCTTGAACAGGAAAATAAACGGCTAAAAGAGGAAAATGAAATTTTAAAAAAGTTCAAAACGTCTGTGAAGCAAAAAAGTAGTTCATTTTGAGTTTGTTTACAAATATCATCAACAATATTCAGTTCAAGCTTTGTGCAGGATTTTTAATGTAAGTAGGAAAGGATATTATTTGTGGCGGAATCGTTTCCCAAGTGAGACTCAACTCCGCCATAATTTTTTAAGAGAAAATAGTAAACGAGTGTTTCTGTAAACACAAAGGTCGATATGGATCCCCAAGAATCGCTCAACAGCTTTACGATGAAGGAATCGAAACTAATAAACGTGTTGTGGCTGTCCTAATGCGTGGAATGAATTTATGCGCAAAAGGAGTTCATCGACGCAACTCTTCTTATGGAAAAGCAATTGAAGAAATAGTAAAAGAAAATTTATTGAATCGACAATTTGAAGCGAAGAAAATAAGTAATCTAACTGACTGTTGACTAAACTGTTGCAGGTCCCCGTTAAAAGACTAAAAGAATGTGAAATAGAAGATTTATTCGAAGCAGATGTCTTAAAAACTGAACTTGCTGGAAAAATATTTGAAAAATCCTAAAAAATTTTTAACACTACTGAAAATTATGGGAAAAATTTTTTCTCTAAATATGTATCCAATAACTACGAAAATATAAATTTTGAAAACTTTAGACCTCTATTAAATGCCATTAATCAAATAGTAACTAAATTAATGATTAATTATTTTATGTTACAAACACAAAGAAATAGCCCAAAACCCTTTTAAATATGGATTCTAGGCTTTCTTTTTTAGTCTACTCCCACTCCACCGTAGCAGGCGGTTTACTCGTAATATCATAAACAACCCGGTTCACATGAGCTACTTCATTCACGATCCGCACCGAAATCTTCTCCAGCACATCCCACGGAATACGAGCCCAATCCGCTGTCATCCCATCAATACTCGTCACCGCACGAACAACCACTGTATGGTCATACGTTCTTCCGTCACCCATAACACCAACGCTACGGATATTTGGAAGTGCTGTGAAGTATTGCCAGATTTCGCGTTCTAAGCCGGCTTTTTTGATTTCTTCTCGTAAAATATAATCAGAATCACGAACGATTTCTAGTTTTTCTTCGGTGATTTCGCCAAGTACGCGGATTCCAAGACCTGGACCTGGGAATGGTTGGCGCCACACGATTGCGTCAGGCATGCCAAGTTCGGTTCCTAGAGCGCGAACTTCATCTTTGAAAAGCGTATTCAGTGGTTCGATTAGTTTAAATTGCATATCTTCTGGTAGGCCGCCAACGTTGTGATGTGATTTGATTGTTTGGGCGGTTGCTGTACCACTTTCGATAATATCGGTGTAAAGTGTTCCTTGTGCGAGGAATTCTACGCCATCTAGTTTGTTTGCTTCGTCATCGAAAACGTAAATGAATTCGTTACCGATAATTTTGCGTTTTTGTTCTGGGTCAGAAACGCCTGCTAGTTTGTCCATGAAGCGTTTTTTCGCATCTACTTTGATGATGTTCATATTGAATTCACCTTGTAGCGTCGCCATTACTTGGTCTGCTTCACCTTTACGAAGCAAGCCGTGGTCAACGAAAATACAGGTTAGTTGGTCGCCGATCGCTTTATGGATTAACACACCAACAACAGAAGAATCAACGCCGCCTGAAAGAGCTAGCAAGACTTTTTTGTCGCCAACGATTTCTTGGATTTTAGCGATTTCAACTTCGCTAAAGTTTTCCATTGTCCAGTCACCTTTACAGCCACAGATGTTTAAGGCAAAATTCTTCAGTAGTTCGTTTCCGTATTCAGAGTGACGTACTTCTGGATGGAATTGTACACCATAAAGTTGGCGAGCTTCGTCAGCAATTCCCGCAATCGGGCAAGATGGGCTTGTTGTCGTTACTTCAAAGCCAGCTGGTTCTTTCACTACTAAGTCACCGTGGCTCATCCAAACTACTTGATCAGTTGGTAATCCGGCAAATAAACGGTTAGGTACTTCTACATGGATATCTGCTTTTCCGTATTCACGGTCTTTTGCTGCTTCTACTTTTCCATCAAAATGGACAGTCATTAATTGCATACCATAACAAATTCCTAAAATCGGAATGCCCATGTCAAAAATTCTTTCATCAGCACGGAAAGCGTCTTTGTCGTATACGCTGTTTGGTCCTCCTGAAAAAATAATTCCCGTTGGATTTAGTGCTTTCATTTCTTCGAGAGTGATAGTATGCGGATGTAATTCACTATACACACCGAAATCACGGATACGGCGCGTAATTAGTTGATTGTACTGGCTACCAAAGTCTAGAACGATAATTTTCTCTTGCTCGGTAAAGTCTTTCATAATTTTAAACAAAACCACCCTTATCTATAAAATGAAACCGCAAATTTGCGGTTACTTCACGGTACTAATAAGAAAAGGACAAATCACTTGTCCTTTTCATCTTCTTTCATTTTAACGTGTCCCCTCTAAAGTTGCAACACCTTATTTGGAATTTTTCTGGTCTATCAGCGCTAAACCTTGGACGAGAATCTTATCGCCGCGCATTCGACCAAAATCAAGGGAATCAATATTGGCACAAGGAATCGCTAGTTCCCCTAAAACTTCTTCTACTGTTTTATACATGTATTTTACTTGTGGCGCGACTAGCACTGCATCGACTTGTTCTTTATAATCGCGGAATTTCCCAGCCGTTATTCCGCCAACGGGACCCATTACAACAACTAAATCCCGCCCGCCAAAGTTTTCACGGAAACGATCTTTATACTTCACATCTTCTGGAAAAACAAGTATAGCATCCAATCCTTCTGAAACCGCACTTTTTACCACATTTTGTGCCATTAAGCTGGAAGTCACTCCTCCAGCGCAGACAATCATTAATGTTTTCAACTTCATCCCTCCAAAAAAATGATTCTGGAAAATCCCAGAATCATTCTTATTTTGCGTGTTTACATTCCTTTGCCACCAAGGATATCTAACTCTTGAATTCGTTTAACTTCCTTGATTAGCGGTTTTGCTTTTTGAATCATGTTTTTGACAGAAATGTTATCTAAGGAAGCTTCGTGGTGCCCTTTGTCGACCCAGATTTCTGAAACAAAAATGGTATCTGCTTCTGTCTCAGAAACACTAACGATATACTGGATGCACGTATTATATTCTTCCAAACTTTCTGCTGCTTCAAGCAACATAGTCGCTAACTGATCTCGCTCTCCAGGATGTGTATAAAATGCCGTTAATAACCCATAACCAACTTTCATTTAAACAACCTCCTATTTCCAGAAATCATCAAATATCGTTATTGCCATATGGCGCTTATGCTCGGTTTTGATAAACCAGTTTTCGATTTTTGCTGCTGCTTCGGCTGGAACCGTTTTGCCTTCCAAGTAATCATCAATTTGATCGTAAGTAACACCTAGCGCTACTTCATCGGGAAGGGCTGGTTTATTATCTTCTAAATCAGCAGTCGGTTTTTTCAAATATAAATGTTCCGGACAACCGAGTTCTTTTAGAAGGGCCTTGCCTTGTCGTTTGTTTAAACGAAATAGCGGATTAATATCTGTTCCACCATCGCCATATTTTGTATAAAAACCAGTAACTGCTTCTGCCGAGTGATCTGTTCCAACGACTACACCTTTATTCATTGCCGCAATCGCGTATTGAACTTTCATCCGTTCGCGCGCTTTCTCATTTCCTTTAGCAAAATCAGACAGCTCCACGCCTGCTTCATTAAGAGCTGCCACACTCGCATCCACAGAAGCTTTAATATTGACGGTCAGTCTGTTGTCCGGTTGCATAAAATCAAGGGCATCTTGACGGTCCGATTCATCTAGTTGAGTTCCGTATGGTAAGCTCACCGCGAAAAACTGATATTCCTCGTCAGCCGTTTCTGAGCGAAGTTCACTTATCGCCATTTGTGCTAGTTTGCCTGCTAAAGTGGAATCTTGCCCACCAGAAATCCCAAGAACAAAGCTTTTTAAGAACGGATGCTTTGTTAAATATGCTTTTAAAAAATCGACACTTTTTCTAATTTCTGCTTGTGCATCAATCGTTTCTGCTACTTGCATATCTGCTAAAATTCTGTTTCTGATTTCCATTATCATTCCTCCTAAAACGGCATATCTAATTCTACTGGTGAATGAAGCTGTACACTTTTGCGGACTTTTTCGATATTGCGCATTTTGTTTTTCCAACATTTGACACTTAAATCAACTGGGTATTGCTCCGGGCGCACCGTACGTTTATACTCATCCCAAAGCAGCGCCAGATTTTCTTCTTTATAGGCTTTAATTTCGTCTAAAGTTGGCATTTCATATACTAACTCACCATCTTTAAAAATTGGTACGAGCAGCTCACGGGCAGTAAAGTTTTCCACCGTTTTCATGATGTACGTATGCACTGGGTGGAACATCGTTAACTTATCGACGTTTTCAAGGGATTCATCAGCCAAAGCAATATAGTCCCCTTCTGCTTTTAAGCCTTCTTCATTGGTAATAATGCGGTAAACTTTTTTCTTACCTGGTGTCGAAACTTTTTCTGTATTACTGGAAAGTTTAATTGAGTCTTGTAAAATATCATTCTCATCCGCAATAGCAGCCATTTTATAAACGGCTCCAAGTGCTGGTTGGTCGTAGGCAGTAATTAGTTTTGTACCAACACCCCATGAATCGATTTTCGCTTTTTGAGCTTTTAATGACAAAATCGTATGTTCATCTAAATCACTAGAAGCAAAAATCTTCGCTTCCGTGAAACCAGCATCATCTAACATTTGGCGGGCTTTTTTGGATAAGAAAGCCATGTCTCCACTATCTAAACGAATGCCGATAAAGTTGATTTTGTCTCCCATTTCTTGTGCTACTTTGATCGCATTTGGAACTCCAGATTTTAAAGTATCGTATGTATCTACTAAGAAAATGGCATCAAAATGTGTTTTAGCATAGCTTCTAAATGCTTCCAGTTCATCACGGTAAGCTTGAACCATCGCATGAGCCATCGTACCAGACACCGGAATGCCGAAAATCTTCCCGGCGCGAACATTACTCGTTGAATCGCAACCACCGATATAAGCCGCCCGTGTTCCCCAAATCGCTGCATCCATTTCTTGGGCACGTCTCGTTCCAAATTCCGCAAATGTTTCGTCTTCAATGACAGAACGAATTCGTGCGGCCTTTGTCGCAATTAGCGTTTGGAAATTCACAATATTAAGCAAAGCTGTTTCAATTAGTTGTGCTTCTGCCAGGCTTGCTTCGACTTGTAAGATAGGTTCTGTTTTAAAAACAAACTCGCCTTCTTTCGCTGCAAGAATATTTCCTTTGAATTTAAATGTTCGTAAATATTCTAAAAATGGGCCGTCAAAACCAAGCTCATCCTGCAAATAAGCAATATCCGTTTCCGTAAAACGTAAATTTTGCATATAATGAATAATTCGTTCTAGTCCAGCAAATACAACAAAACCTGAATCAAATGGCATATCTCGGAAAAAAACTTCAAATACCGATCTACGCTCATGAAGTCCATCGTCAAAATACGCTTTCATCATATTTAGTTGATATAAGTCTGTATGTAGCGTGAGACTATCATCTTGAAATAAATTTGTCATTTCTTTTGCTCCTATCGTAACTGTTCTTATTAGTTATCATTTATACATAATAATAGCACAAAACAAGTCTACCACCTAATAATCAAACATTACTGGAGTACTCATTTTGTGCCGCTACTATTTTAAATCATCTTTTATCTTTGAAGTAGAGATTCCGTCTGTACGTGGTAAATAGACCACTTCGCAATATGGTTTTAGAAAGTCAAATTCACCTTCCCAATCATCTCCCATTACAAAAATATCAATATCACGATTTTGTACGTCTTCTAGTTTTTGTTCCCAGTTGCTTTCTGGGATTACTTCATCCACATATCTTATCGCTTCTAAAATCAGTTTACGGTGCTCAAAGTTATGGTATGCCTCTTTATGCTTGATTCGATTGAACTCGTCTGTTGAAATTGCGACAATCAAATAATCTCCAAGCGCTTTAGCTCGTTCTAATAAACGAATATGCCCCCAATGAATTAAATCAAATGTGCCATATGTAATTACTTTTTTCATCAGCCCACCTACTTTCTTTAGTAGTATAACAAGAAACAAAAAAATTCTCTACTGGTTAGCAGTCCTACTTTTCTAGTCGTTCTTTTAAAAGCGAAACAAATCGTTCGCTGGAAGACCCATCTGAATATTTATTCCATTTCAAAGCAAATTGACGAACTTTTTCTAAATCGAAGGATGCCTTTTTAATCTCTTCAACAAGTTCTGCAGTTGTAAAAGCACAGTTACCTGGAATCGTTTCTAAAAAGCTATCTGAAAGGCCTCGCACTTTATCATATTCTTGTAAATCATACGTATAAAAAATCATTGGCTTTTCAAGTAGCGCGAATTCAAATGGAATAGACGAATAATCAGTAATTAAAATATCCACTACTGGAAGCAATGTTTCGATTGGCGTTTCTTTATCTGCATACACGACAAACTCATCCGTCAACTTTTCTAAATCATTACTAATCGATGGATGTAATTTTAAAATCAGCTGATACTCGTCGCCAAGTGCTCGTTTCATCTCGGCAACATCTAAATGCAAACTCATGCTGTGTAGCTCATCATCACGAAAAGTAGGCGCATATAATAGCTTTTTTTTATTCGAAAGTTTTAATGATTTAACTGTCCAATCATAATTCACTTTCAATTTCTCTTCATCAAAAAAATAATCTGTCCTAGGAACTCCTATTTTCAACATCTGCGCTTCATCTAGCAAAAAGGACTTTTGAAAAATAGTTGCCATTTCATCTGAACCAACAACTACATTGGTAAAACGTTTGTAAACGGCTTGGAATCGTTTCTTATCTGCCGAATATCTTTTTTGTGCTGCTTTATCTTCCCAGCCAAACTTCTTAAGTGCTCCATTCGCATGCCAAATTTGAATGCAAGAAGCGCCATGTCGTAATTTCACTCCAGCTAATTCCACAAAATAATTGTCGGTTACAATCACTTTGGCGGTGTTAAGATGATACATCAGTGGAATAAATTGAGCGATATTTTTAGGCTTTAACTTCAAGAAGTCTAGTGAAAAGTTCGTTACTTTTAAGCGTGGATCATAGAAAACGACTGTATTCGGAGTAACTTTATCAAGCTCCATTTGTTTTAGAATAGCGGCGGGGTTCTCTTCAAAACTGATTAGAAAAACCACTTTTTGCTCCACAGGAAAAAGCCTTGCCAAACAGCCAATTACTTTAACAGCTAACATATAAATAACTATCGCTAGTTTCTTCACTTTTTCCACCGCCTATTTTTCAGCAAAAACGATATTCACTGTTTTTTCTGCCGCATGCCCATCTTCCCAAGTACAAAATTGCTCTAAAAAGCTATTCTCTATTTGAGGCGGATTGACAAGCATTTTATGAAGCTCATCCATTAATTGCTCATTCGTTTCCACTAGCGGACCGGGAGCATTCTTTTCAAAGTCAAAATAAAAGCCACGAAGCGTATCACGATATTCAGCTAAATCATACGTATAAAATAACATCGGACGGTTTAAATTAGCATAATCAAAAAATACAGAAGAGTAATCGGTAATGAGCAAATCACTCACCAAATATAAATCTCGAATATCTTCGTGATTTGACGCGTCACGAACAAAATCTCCATATTGAGCAAAATCAAAATGCTCAGCAACAAGATAATGCATCCGAACAAGTAGCACCACTTCATCCCCGAATTTTCCTTGCATTTGAGCGATATCGATTTTCAAATCAAATTTGTATTTTCCTGCTTCATAAAAATCATTATCACGCCAAGTTGGTGCATACAAGATAACTTTCTTTTCTTCAGGAATATTTAACATTTGCTTGATATTAGCCATTTTCACTTCTTTATCCGCACTAAATAAAATGTCATTCCGCGGATATCCTGATTCTATCATCTCACCGGTAAATCCAAATGCTCGTCTGAAAATCTTACTAGAATAAGCATTGGGCGCAATTAAATAATCCCATTTCTGCGCTTCTTTTACAAAATCTGCTTTATACTGTTCTGTTGTTTGTCCAGGCATATGAACTTCATCAATGTCGATTCCAAGTTTCTTCAAAGGGGTCCCATGCCAAGTTTGCACATAAATTGTTTTTTTGGGTTTCGGTAGTTCTAACGGCAAACGGCTATTAGAAACCCAATATTTTGCTAGCCCCATTTTGAATAACCACCTTACCGAAAAACGCGTCACATAAGGGACACCATTCGCTTTAAACAGTTCGACATATTTTGGATTCACACTCCAAAGCAACTCGTACTCCGGATTATTCTTTTCCATATATTCAAAAATCGCTCGAGGATTACAACTATATTGTTTTCCAGAAAAACTTTCAAACATGACTAATTGTTTTTGTCGAGGTAAAAATCCCACCAACCTAAATAGCAGATAATATACCTTTTGTATTAACTTCATCAGGATATTTCCTCCCACCCTTTATTTAAAATCTCGCTTTAATTTGATATTTCGTTTTACTTTTCCAAATAAACTATTCATAACACGCAACTCTACAATAGAAGTTTTTTTCAGCTGGTCTTTGTAGTAAATGACCACTTTATTTTGAAATGGCTTTAGTTTAAAAACAGCTCTTTCCATGCTCCCCGCTTCTCTTACAACAATATCCCAAATTTTTTGGTCAGACTTACGAGAAATTAACTTCGCAGCTATTTCACCAAAACTTGTATCAAGAACAAATTGACCTTCATTTGGTAATGACTGACGCTGTTCCTCTAAAAGAAGTTCCACAACAGCTGGCTTACCCAATCGATAAACTTCCCTTACACTAACAAGCGGAATTTCATTTAATGGTTCTGTTTCAAACTGTACTGGCCAACCTTGCCGCATAATCGAAAGCATCATTTCTTTTACTACAAGTGGTGTATCCAGTGCCAATATCGTAGTAGCTCCAACACATTTCAATATTTGTTGCAATTCAACTACAAAAGTTCTTTGCTCAGCTTCACTTAATACTTCTTTAAAATAAACATTTTCTTTATAAAAAAACAACTTTGCATGGTAAGCTATTAGGGTTTTTATGTATGGAATTACTGTTCCAAATTCTGCTTCGGAATTTGTTATATAGGTTTGATACACCTTCTTAAGAAATGGCGTATATCTTTCTGAATTTTTCCAAGAAGAACTTACAAGCGATCCTTTCTGCTTCATATCTCGATAATAATAATAACCCGCATCTGCAATTAAACCATATGTTCGATGTTTTAACAAAAATTGTGTAATTAAAAGCTGATCTTCCCCAAAATAAAGCGACTCATCAAACGAAAACTCTTTCAAACTTTCAAAACGCAAAAAAGTCCCGCCAATATAAAAATGAATTGCCTGTGGTTCTTCCTCAATATTCACTACTCGATTTCCATCTTTAAAACGATCATTTAATTTATGTGGTGCAATTTTTTGCTTTTTTCCAAAATCGTCTAAATAATAAAACGCCGGCACGACCATGTTTACTTCCGACTGATTCAAAAAAGCAGCAATGTCATCTAACATATTACTCGATAAAATATCGTCTGCATCTAAAAATCCAACAAAATCAGTATTTTCTCGTACATTATGTATTCCAATATTTCTTGCTTTTGCAGGTCCACCGTTTGGAACTTCTAACAAGCGAATATTATTAGGATATTTTTCCGCGTAACGCTTGGCAATCATCCCACTACCATCTGTACTCCCATCATTAATAAGCAGTATCTCCACATGCTTCAAAAAACTGTAGGACTGCTTAATAATACTATCAACGGATAAACCCAACCGTTTTTCTGCATTGTAAAAAGGAATTATAATCGCAAATTTCATTCTATTATCCTCTCCATATAAAAGCTGGGAAGTTTAGGATAAAGCAAATGATTGTCGAATAAATTCGAACAGCTTGCTTCCTAAATCAACTTTAGCAAACAATTGTCATTAGCTTATGGCCTAAACTCCCCAATGTTTTTATTATATCTTCCACTCCATAACGCTTTTGCCCCAAGGACTGCGTAAATCAGCTTCAAATGTTTCAATCACATCTTGAATAGAATGGACAGAATGAACTTCTCCAACAAGGTTTTGTAAGTATTCTACGCCACGTTTGTTCGTTGACAAAAATTCTACTGTTTTTTCAAAATCTACTCGGCCACTGCGGCTACTTCCGTAAACAGTAAGCCCTTTTTCAAGTACCATCCGTGAGTTAAATTCAATCGGATACTCAGATACACCTAATAATGAAATTGTTCCTTCTGGTCTAATTACATCGATAATTTGACTTACAGCATATTGGCTACCCATCCCACCAGCACATTCAAATGCTTGATCAATAACTAAATCAGCTGGAACATCATCAATTGGATAAGCACCATCTACAAAAGAAAAGAAATCTAATTTATAGGGCGTTTTTCCGAAAATATACACTTTACTTTCTGGATACCAAGACTTAAGTAGCAAGGAAGTAATAAAGCCTAAATTTCCATCTCCCCAAACACCGAAAGTTTCACGATTAGCATTACTTTTCGTTTCAAATCGTAAAATTGCATGAACTGCAACAGAAATTAATTCAGAAAACGCTGCTACCTTCATGTTAATATCATCTGGCAATGCAACTACACGATCTCTCCGCATAAAAACATAATCTTGCATTAAGCCATCATAACCACTGGAACGAAATTTACTTGATTGTAAATAGTTCTCAGCAATGACAGGATCACTCGCAAAAGGAGTATTAGGAATCATCACTACTTTTGTTCCAGGTTTAAACTCTTTTGTTGCATCATAAACTACTTCACCAACACCTTCATGAATCAGTGCCATCGGAAGTTTTTTAGATAGCATTTCTTTCCCTCTAGAACCTGTATAGTAACGTTGATCTGCCGCACAAATAGATAAATGTGTAGGCCTAATAACTACAACATCATCGGTTAAATGTTCATCCACATTCGCAACTTCAAATTGTCTCTCTGACACAAGTCTATATACTTGATTAATCATTGGCTATCCGCTCCTGAATAATCGCATTTGCTACTTTCAAATCATAAGGCGTCGTAATCTTGATATTGAAGATTTCGCCCTTAACTAGCTTCACTTGTTCACCAGCAAGTAAACAAATCTTACACGCATCTGTTAGAATTTGTTTTTCTTCTGTTGTTAAGTTTTGGTAGTGATTATAAACTTTTTTCATATTAAAGCTTTGTGGTGTTTGTCCTTGGTACATATAATCTCTGACAGGAATATCTGTAATAAAGTTATGGTTACTTGATTCAACAATCGTATCAAGTGCTTCAATTACAGTGTCAACAGCTCCTGTTTCAAGTGCTGCATCAATATTTTCTTCAATAATCCGGTGCGTTAAAAACGGGCGCACTGCATCATGAGTAATAATTACATCTTCGTCCGTTAAGCCGTATGTTTTTTCGACAAAACGAATCCCATTCATAATCGTTTCGTTTCTGTCTTCTCCGCCTTCAATAACAATGATACGGTCATCTGAAATATACTTTTTAATATTATCCTCAGCATGATTCATCCATTCTTTCGGTGAAGAAATAAGAATTTTATCAAAACGAGTATTTAAAATGAATTTTTCTACCGTATGAACAATAATTGGTTTACCATTTAGAGGTAGAAATTGTTTTGGCATGCTAACATTACCCATTCGCGTACCTTTTCCTCCAGCTAAAATTTGAGCGTATATCATTCTCTAATCTCCTTTAACTGTTATTTTAACAGTGTTTATTATACCACATTTTAAAAGCTAAATCTTACTTAATAAGTTCTTTCACAATCCGTTCAGCAGACTTTCCATCTAAGTCATCAAAGAATCTTTCTTTAAATGCCCGTACTTTATCTAAGTCAAAATCATTTGCTTTGATTGTACTGATTACTTCCTCATTTGTTCGAACAATCGGTCCTGGAACAAATTCTTCAAAGTTATAGTAAAAATTACGCTCTCCTAAATAATTCTCCAAATCATAAGCATAAAACAGCACTGGTTTCTCCATAATGGAAAAATCAAATACAACAGATGAATAATCCGTAATTAAGATATCTGTATTAATTAACACATCATTGATATCTTCCCCGCTCATATTAAAGGCAAATTCCTGTAAGTCAAATGGTATACCTACGCCTCTAACAACAGATGGATGCATTTTCAAAATAAGTGCATATTCATCTCCTAGTTGTTCTGCTAAACGCCGAATGTTGAGATTCATAATAAATTGCTGACGCTCACCTGGTCCCCCGCGGAAAGTAGGGGCATAAGTAATAATTTTTTTGTTTTTTAATGCTGGATATTTTCCTTCAAAAACAGTTTTAATGTATGCTTTATAGTCTTCATTAAAGAAACGATCGGTACGTGGCACACCTAATGGCAGAACGTTTTTCTCATCCACATCAAATGCTTCTGCATAAAATGGCATAATTTCACTAGAAGATACAACTACTTTCGTATAGTTTTGATGTGCATCACGCTCAAAACTTTCGGTATTGCTATCCGCATAACCGATAGAACTAAAGCCAAATTTCTTAAAAGCTCCTGCAGCATGCCAAAGTTGAATTACTTCCGAGTCTTTACGTAGCTTAAGTCCATAAATTTGTCGATAGTAATCATCTAAAAAAACATACTCCGCCGTTGCGATATCTTTATACATTTTTAGTAATTCTAAAATAGTTCGCTGTGGTTGTTTCAGATAGCCAACTACTTGATAATCTGGTTTTTGTAAAATAAGTTCATCATAAACTGCTTTAAAAGAGTCAGAAAGCACATCATGTTTATTAGTTAAAAAGACTACTTTATGTTGTTTTTTCGCTAATTTGTAAAATGGAAAGGCAATCCGGCGTGCGTAAAAATTACGAGAAACACCAACTAATTTTTTCCAATTCGCCACGATGACTTTTTCAAATACAGCTGAAATCGTGGAGCCTAATTTACGGGTTACAAGACGATTATAAATGGGCTTCACAGAATTTCGCTTTGCTGCTTTTTCCCCAGCGCGGACTTCTTTCGGAAAATCAGATGATAATAATTTATTAAAAGAACCTGGATCTAATTTTTCATATGCTAATCTTAAAGCACGCAAATAACTGGGTCTAGCCTTTTCTTTAATGAATGTATAACGGTTGATTGTTTCAAATGTAAGCAATCGCTGGAATACACCTAAATTATTGAACAAGTGAAAATCCATGGAATCTAACAGCTCACGAAAGGCATCAAACATTTTGATTTGCGTTTCAGCATTACCATTAAGCAATATCCCTTTGTAGGCAGGCCAAATATCCGTTGCGATAATTCGGTCATGATAATCAATTCTAATTTTCTGAAGAGCAATTGGATTAGTCACATACTGCTTGAACAGCACATCAGATAGTTTTATACTCGCAACAATATCTTTAAAACTCGCATAAGGATCTGCAGTAACAATTTGAGATAAAGAAATATCGCCTTCATCTTCACGTGCCCGGTAGTTATAAATTATTTCGTCTACTGTATAAATATTTTTAGATTTTAAATAAGCTTCAATAACAAACGGATGATCTTCTGCCACTTTAATCGAATCTGGGAAACGAATATCTTGAATCACATCCCGGCGATAAAGTTTATTACAAGGCCCTAGTGTATATAGCATTTCTGGGTTTTGAAGAAGTGTTTTGCGACCTTTTTTGAAAACACCTTTTTTAAAGTGTCCGCCAATGAACCATGAACGACTATTATTAAAACTCACAGAAATACCGGTAACAATACCAACCTGTTCGCGTTCAGCCGCCTCATACATGATTTCTAGCGCTCTTTCAGGTAAGATGTCATCGGAATCAACAAAACTAATATATTTCCCTTTAGCGATGCTTATACCGTTGTTACGGGCCATCCCTGGACCGGCATTTGGTTCTTTCGCTACACAGATATTATCGTATTTTTCACCATAACTGATAATTTTTTCAAAACTTCCATCTGAGGAACCATCGTCCACTAAAATTATCTCAATATTTTTTAATGTTTGGTTTAATAAAGAATTAATCGTTTCATCAATATAACTAATTACATTGTAGACTGGAACGATAGCAGATATTTTAGGTTCTGCTATTTTGGAGTCTTTTATAATTTCATAGAGCATGCTTAATCTCCCTTTGTACTTTTTTATTTACTTTCTTCAATCTATTACAATTGGCCTTAAATGTCAAGATAACATAGTAAAACCGCGCTATTTAGTATTCAACTTGAATTGCTATCAATAAATGGCGTATAATGAAGGTAATTAGAGCATTATTATTTTAAAGGAGTGTATAAATGAAAGTAAAAAAAGCAGTTATTCCAGCAGCAGGATTAGGGACTAGATTTCTTCCAGCTACAAAAGCAATGCCAAAAGAAATTCTGCCAATCGTGGACAAACCCACCATTCAATATATTGTAGAAGAAGCTGTTGAGTCAGGAATTGAAGATATTCTAATTGTTACAGGTAAAGGCAAACGAGCTATCGAGGATCATTTCGATTCTGTTCCTGAGCTTGAATCCAATTTACGTGAAAAAAACAAATTAGAATTACTACATTTAATTGAAGAAACAACGAATATTAATCTTCACTTCATTCGTCAATCTAAGCCTAAAGGCCTTGGTGATGCGATTCTTCAAGCAAGAGGGTTTGTTGGTAATGAGCCATTTATCGTTATGTTAGGTGATGATATTGTTCAAGCCAAAACACCTTGTGCGAAACAATTAATCCAACAATATGAAAAAACACATAGTTCTATTATCGGTGTTCAAACTGTCCCTCATGAAGATACATATCGTTATGGTATTATTGATCCAATCGATGAGTACAGCAAAGACTTATACAATGTCAATGGTTTTGTAGAAAAGCCTGATCCAAGCTCAGCGCCATCAGACCTTGCTATTCTAGGTCGGTATTTACTAACACCACAGATTTTTGATTTTCTTGAAACACAAAAACCAGGCGCTGGCGGTGAAATTCAACTAACTGATGCTATCAACAGTTTAAATGAGATTCAACGCGTTTTCGCTTATGACTTCGAAGGGGAACGTTTTGATGTTGGCGATAAATTTGGTTTTATCAAAACGACCATGCAATTTGCTTTAAAACATCCGGAAATTAAAGATGATGTGGCCAAATTAGTAGATCAGCTTTATGCAGAAATTCACGCTAAAGATAAGAAATAATTTATATAAATAAAGAAATCGTATGCAACCTATTTAAATGAATAGATCTCATACGATTTTTTTATTTCCCCTAATTAATATAACGGGTTTCGTTCGCGATATTTAACAAGCTCTAAGAAATAAATTTGTCTATTGCGATGTGCAATTGTATCAAGGATTAGCCCGCAAATGAAAAACAACATTCCCATCAAAATTACTCCAGTCGCGAGCAATGCACTTGGAAATTTTAAAACTAAGCCAATTTGAGCGAACTGAATAATTACTGGCAAACCAATAAGTATACCTAGGATAACAAATAAAGTAGCTAGTAAATTAAAAAATAAGAATGGACGACTATTTTTAAACAATCTGATAATCGTCATAATTACTTTAAAACCATCGGAAAAAGTATTTAGTTTCGATTCGCTGCCTTCTGGACGATCACGATAATCAATTTCAATTTCTTTCACTAAAAAACGATTTTCTAAAGCATGTATACTCATTTCCGTTTCAATTTCAAAACCAGGACTTAAAACAGGCATGGTCTTAACAAAATAACGATCAAAACCACGGTAACCAGTCATAATGTCCCGTAAGTTACTTTTGAAGATACGGTTAATAGTATTTCGAACAAGTGAATTACCAAAATCATGGAAATTCCGTTTATTTTCTTCTGTATAAGTTCCATTACTCAAACGGTCGCCAATAACCATATTCGCTTCTTTATTACGAAGTGCTGCTAAAATCTCATGACAGTATTCTGCCGGATACGTGTCATCCCCATCAACCATCAAATAGTAATCCGCCTCAATATCAGCAAACATCGCACGAACTACATTGCCTTTCCCTTGACGCATTTCTTTCCGAACAATTGCCCCATGTTCTTTCGCTATCTCAAACGTTTTATCTTTAGAATTATTATCGTAAACATAGATATCTGCGTTTGGAAGCTCCTTCTTAAAATCATCAATTACTTTACCAATCGTTAATTCTTCATTATAACATGGTAAAAGTACAGCCACTTTTTCATTCAAATTCTTCATAATTCTCTCCTTAAACTTCATTTTTCTCTATTACTTTTAATTTAGTAGCAAAAAACACAATAGGCACAGTAAAGACAAAACTATAGCAATATCTAAAGTCTGTCGCTGGCATCGCAACAGCTATCGTTATTATCGCCATAAGTACTGGAACAAATATAAGCAATCTTTTTTTCGAACTTTGGAAGCAAACCGATGCAAGCGCAATGATAAGGAAGAAAAGAGGAATTGCTCCTTTCAACAAATAATTTTGCCATTCTTCGGTTGTTTTCGTATAAATATCATCTGTTATTTTTTTGATACCAGCAGATTTAGTTATAGAAATAAGCGAATTAGTAGAGTCATTAATTCTTTCTTTGTACTCGCTGTAACAAATAGCTTCTTTCCCGGTCGCTGCCTTATACTCTTTTTGATAATTTTCATATCCTAATTTATTCATCTCTTCCTCAGACAAACCATCAGGGAAAAACTTGGCAAATGCTTTTACATCATATCGCATATCTTGAATATCTGCCGGTGTATCAAAATATACTTTATAGTCATCTGGAGAATCAAACTGCCAAATGACTGCAATCTGATCTAAATATGCCCCAACATAAATACCAAAATTATGGGTGAGCAACTTAAACCAGTTTTTGATATAAAGCCCAAAGTCATCTTCAATGACAGATGCATCATATTCAGCATCATGTTTTATCGGATCAACAGTATATGGATTATAATCTTTTTTCCAGTTCTCTTCTGGTAAAATAGAAGTGAAATATTCTTTCAGTTCTGGAGTGAAATCACCATCATTATAAAAGGTCGCGCCAATTTGTTGTGAGGGTATCGCTAATGCCTGATTTAATGGATTGGACTGCGCGTGTAAACCATTTGTCATAATGAAACTGAATAAAAAGTTGAGGCCTAGTGTTCCAACAAGTATCCCACCAATAATAACGCGGAAATTTTTCATGAAAATAAGTAAGAAAACAAGAGAGACCATTACTATCATAATCCCATTATTTCGTAAGTTAATGCATATAAACGCTACTAAAATGAAAGCTGCAAAGTGCCACCAATTTTTCAGCCATTCCCCATTCGATTGGACCGTTTTCAAAATCAACACTGTGAAAAGTAGGATAAATGCTGCGAAAGGAAAATCCTTCCATGCTGTAGCCGAATAAATCATTGCTACAGGATAAATTGCATAGCCAATAGAAATAACTATCCCTATCCATATTCTCGCACCCATTTTTACAAGTGTATAAACAGCGTACCCAACTATTAATGAAACTACTACTATTTGAGAAAAAATATAACTCGCTGGGGAATTATAGATAAAACTTGTAGCTTGTATCCATAAAGTATGTAACATCGGGTGCCATTCGCTATACTGACGAATTCCGTGCGCCATCCCCCATTGGAAATACGAATCGAAAGTCATTTTTGCAGGATAATAAGCAAGAAAAGACATCATCCATACTAAAAAAGGAATAAGCGAAAAAAGAGCAAATAAAGTCCACTTTGGTTTATATTGATTCTTTACCTTATATTCCATTTTTAATTCTTGTATTAATAGTAATACAAATGCCGTAATGGCAAAAAATGTCGCGATTAAAATAATACTATTAAAAATAAAATTCCCACCGTATGGTCCCCCATTGTATGATGAAGCCATCCAAAATAAACTTAATGCGACTGCAGTAATTGACATCGACCACTGAAATTGAAAAGCTTTCACTTGTCTAAAATAAAGTACAATCAATACTGCTAGGAAAATAAACCAGCTGACATTCACCTTAAATGAGTCTGAGTAATAGCCAATCATAATAAAACTTGCTAATATTAGGAAAAAACCAACTACAACTCTTTTTTTATTTAACACGCTTATCCTTCACTCCCTATACTAAGCATTACTATCCTTTAATATAGCAAAAAAAAGATGCTAGTGCAATGAAAAATAAAATGAGCTAGCTTCATAAACGTTGAAGTAGCTCATTTTATTTTTGTTATTTATATTTTGGAATATCAAACTCTTGTGTATAACTTGATATTTGATTGTATAACTTTTGCATTCCTGTTGTTTGCTTTGTTGCCCAGCCAATATCTGTGGCATATAAGTGAACACCAGGATTAGCTGGATTATATCTCATTTTGTATAGTGTATCTTGCCCTTTAGAAATATAATTCTGAGCTACAAAATTAGCACCGCCAATAATGGCTTTTTCCGGAGTATCCCATCCTTGTTTATATGCATATTCTGATCCCCCACGTAGCGGATCACTATCCACAGCTCCAATACCGTACATATTGTAAACTTTTTTCGGTGTAACAGGTTTTCCGGCCACCTTACTCACTGTAACTCCATTAGCTAACTGAGATGTCCCGTTCCCCGTTTCTAAGAGCGCGTGTGAAATCAAATAAATCTCATTCACATTATACGTTGTTGCAGCTGTGCTAAAGCTATTTGCTTTATTAGCTAGTATGCCTTTTCCAGCTAATATATTTTTATTCACTTCATTTACATCAATGTATGCTGGTTTAGAAAGCACTAAGAATTGCAAGTATGTTGCCGAACTCTTGGCAAAGTTATTTGGGTTCAAGTAATAAGATGTATCTACTTGAGTAGCGTTGAACCATTGCCGATTAAAGTTGAATTTATACCATTTACTTCCATCCGATGCAGTAACTGTACTTAAAATAGTAATTGCTTCTGCATTTTTCAATTTACCTTGTACGAATCCGGTTTTGCTCGCAGTACTTCTAACTTGCCCATTAGCATTTACAGCTGTCCCTTTGTTCGTTCCAGTAAGTTTAATAGCTTCTACATTAATGTAGGAATTAGCGGGTTTCTTATCGGTTTGTGGATTACCGGCCATCGTTTTCGTTAACGCATTGGAAAATGTAGAGGCATAAGCCGTTTCTTTATACGTTTTTTTAATTGGTTGATAGGGACTATTACTGAAATAAGCAACATTCATATAACCAACTGTGTTTCCATAAATAAATTTAGCCCAGTTGTTACTGTCAAGACTTCCTATTTCCATCTCAACCTTCGCGCTTTCTGGAATCACTGCTACTGTCTTGCTATCATAAGTTCGAGATTGGCGTAAGTTGACATTCCCTGTAGCATATTTAACACTGTATTTTGCATTTGGCATTTTAGCTGTAATATAAGCGGATTTCATATAACCAACTCGACCATTATACGCTACCTTCAACCAACCATTTGCATCTAAAGAATTTTGTTCCACATATACTTTCGCGTTAGTTGGTGCTACTACAATCGTTTCTGAGTTATAGTCTGGTTTGCTTCTAATATTCAAAGCGCTGACAGCATAGTTTTCAAAATACGTTTTTGTAGGGTCGTAAGTAGTTAAATATGATTCCTTCATATATCCTGCTACACCATTTTGGGAAATTATCTTCGCCCAACCACTACTATCTCTTGAGTTATCTTCTACATACATTTGTTGATTCTTAGGTATAGATTCTACTATCGCTGTATCAAAACTTCTGCCTGCTCGAAGATTTACGATACTTGGCGCATAATAATTACCATATGTTTTCGTTGGATCTGTTATCGAAAAATAATTCGTTTTCATATAGCCAACTTTTCCTTGATACAAAATTTTTGCCCATCCATTTGTATCGGTTGTGCCTTCTTCCATATAGAACTGTTGGTTTTTAGGGATTGTTCCTACTGTTGGGGAATCAAAAGTTCTAGCCCCTCTCATGTTTATCGCATTTGGTGCATAATAATTGATATAAATTTTAGTTGGGTCTTTTACAGTAATGTAGGTCAGTTTCATATAACCAACCCTACCTTCGTAAACAATCCGCACCCAACCATCCTTGTCTTGCGAACCATCTTCCACATACATTAATTGATTAACAGGAATTGTAACCATAATCGCAGAAGAAAAATCACGACTCGCTCGAAGGTTTACCGCACTTGGAGCATAGTATTCGCCGTAGCTTAGTAAAGGATTCAGCATCGTTAAGTAATTAATTTTCATATAACCTTTATAGCTTTTATATGAAATCTCTACCCAACCATCTTTATCTTCTGAATTAGCCTTGACTGTCATCTTTTGATTTTTGGGAATGGTTGTAACTGTACTGCTTGAAAAATCTCTTTTTGAGCGTAAATTTACATCATTAATAGCATAATAATATAAATTATCTGAGGCTGCATACGCTTTAACTGTCGGAAATAACACTGTACTTACTAAAAAAACAAGTAACAGTTTAAAAATTATTTTATTAAATTTGATACTAATCAACCACTCTTTCATAAAACTCTATTGTGATAAGTGTATAACGTTCATAAATCGGTATGTTAATACTTCATTCTTTTATTAATTCATTCGTTGTAAAATATCTTAGAGAAATTTTTGTAGGTGAACTTTTAAGATGAAACCCCAAGTAAGTAACGATTTCCCCTATGGAAGTAACAAGCTCAGTTCCCTAATTATTATTTCTCGTTTTTTCTATCTCCTCCTTTAAAAGTATTACTAACCTATATTCTACCAAATTTTAGCCTCTTATAAGTTACATCTTTGTTACAAAAATCAGCTAATCACTTAATAAAAAGGTATATCTACCCATTGACTAAACAAATTGTTTTTTGAAATCGCTAAAGAAAAAGCAGACTGTCTTTTGGACAATTTTTATTTTTATCTAACTAATTACTATATTATTTAAGCTACCATTTAAATTTTACATTTCACTTCATCTTGTCCTTAATGATGCCATTTCCTTTTCTTCTCATTTTTGGTGGTAATGAAATTTTTATGCTAAAATATAAGCATATGCTATCAAATACTTGCAAGGAGAATCTAATAATATGAATTCTTATATAAATAAAATTGAATTAAACGAAGAAACACAAACATGGACAATCTCTGGTATTAGTAAACTTCCAATCGATGAGATTCATGCCCATTACACAGAAATGCTGGAATTTGTTCGCCCTGAAAAGAAAATAAATTTGCCTTTTGAGACAAATGGTAATGAATTTAGCGTAACGATTTCTCTAGTGGAAATCGCTGAAAATTCTATTACAGATAAGAAAACTCCTTGGACTTTCCGTATTATAAGTGCTGGGAAAAATTACCCTATTGAATCTGATGGACCAGTGACCAACAAAGAATTTGCACCTTCAAATGCTTTTTATCAATACTTATTTGAATTTCCAGAAGGTATTGTCACCTTGTTTAGCAAGCCAAAAGAAATTACCGCGACACTTTCGAACTTCCAACTAGCCTCTGAATTATTAGCTGGTGAAATCAATTTAAGTATCCCCATTGAACCAGATACATATTCTGCAGAAATTGTATTAAAACGTCGACCTTTTTCTGCTCTTTACTTATTTCATGAACAAGAAGAGAAATTCCAAATCGGAACTCTTAAAGCTGATTCGGTCCATTTTAAAGTAGACTTAAAAACGCTATCATCCAAACTTCTTGTTGATTCTAATAATGTTATCGACACATTTATTCGCTTAAATTCATTATCCATCAATAAACAACACGACTTCTACTTAAATATCGAACCTACCATTAAAAATACGATTCCAAAAGAAGTTAATCTTGAAACCCCTAAATATAGTAAATTAAGTTCCTTTGTAACTGGATCCAATCGTTTATCATTCTATCTTAAAAAGAATTATCAAGAAATTGTTAGCCTTGCTTCCTTTAACGAAGATGATAGCAAAATAGAGTTACAGTATACCATTCCTAAAAGTTTTGTAAACTGCGAGTTAGTTATTAAACGCCGAGATAGTAAAGCCAAACTATTTGAATACTATATCGAACAAATTTTTCCAATAAAAAAAGGCTTATTAAAACATGGTACCATCATTTCTCGCGATACATTTTTAACTGGTAATGTGAATAAAGAGAATGGTGTCTGGGATTTCTTTATCCGTTCAACTGGAAATCCAGATTTGCCTATTTTTATTCCTACTACCGTTGATCTTTCTAAAAATAAATATCATGATGTTTTTAAAAATCCGTTCCAAGCTAGAGTTATTAAAAATGGCGCAAAAAATTTATCGATTGGTACTATTCCAGCCCCAGAGCAGAATAGCGATCCATTAAAAATAGCTGTTATGGGATCTTGTTTTAGTAGAAATGCGTTTAACTCTAAACCTTATTTTAATCCTGATTACAAAAGATTCTTTGAAGTCACTTTTACACAATCGCACACTTCAATCTTTAGTGTCCTTTCCGAACCTTTCAAAGGAGTTAACCTTGAAAAATATGGTAATATGACAAATAATGAGCGTAGAACTGTTCAAGACGATTTAAATAAAGGCTTTTTCGAAAAACTGGAAAACTCCAAATCTGACTACTTACTTTTAGATTTTTATCCTGATGTATTACGCGGACCACTTTGGCTAGAAGGTGGAGAAATTCTTAGCTTATCTTATATTATGGAACAAACTGGAATCTTAAATGATTTACCAATTAAACGATTACTTGATCATTCTGATAATGAAGCTTTCTTTCAAGAGTGGACGACTTATGCAGATAAGTTTATTGAAAAACTTCTAACTGTAATGCCTGCTGAAAAAATCATTTTAAATAAAGGTGGATTTACAACGAAATATTACGATAAAAATGGCGCTGTTCAAGAGTATAAAATCAAAATGCGCATTGAGCGTAACAATTATTTCTGGGAAAAATTAAATAATTATTTCCTAGCAAAAGTACCTACCGCACAAGTAATTGATTTTAGTAAAAAACCTTATATTGGGGATTTCTATTATCCGTTTGGCCATTCCTTCTCGCATTTTGAATCAGGCTACTACAAAGACTTCATGCGTGAAATGATATATATTACTGAACGCGAAAAAAGAAAATCAAAAGACCAATAAGTACATGAAAACACCCGCTCACTTAGAAGTAAGCGGGTGTTTTTCATAGCTTTGTTTTTATTTCTTTATGATCCATATGGACAACTTGCTCTATTTTATTAGGAGAGTCTTCACTTAATAGTCCTTTAAATGACTTACCAGTAGCGACTAAAGAACCAAATAAAACCGTGAGTAAAATCAATACTGTTAAAAAGCATTTATCAAAAAGGGTTAAACGATATTTGTCTGCATTTGGGTTTGGATAATCTTTTTTCTGAGGTGCTTTTTGATTTTCTTTATGCTCTTTTTGATATTTTTTCTTATAGTCATTTGGTTGTTGATTAAACCACTTAACAAACTCATCATATTTTTGGGCGACTTCTTGTGCCTCACCCATTTCCCTTATTTCTCCATGGTGCATCCAAATGATTCTGTCGCATAAGCTTTTTACTTGTCCAAGCGAGTGACTAACAAATACGATGGTTTTGCCACGTGCCTTAAATTCATTAATTTTGTTTACACATTTTTGATAAAAAGTCTGGTCACCTACTGATAATGCCTCATCGATGACTAAAATATCAGGATTAGTATGCACAGAAATCGCAAACCCTAGGCGGGAACGCATCCCACTTGAATAATTTTTTATCGGTTGATTAATAAAGTCACCGATATCTGCAAACTCGATAATACTAGGCATCAATTTGTTAATTTCAGAACCTTTCATACCATGCATTAATAATTTCAACCGAATATTTTCATAGCCAGTGAGCGGGCCTTTCAATCCTACTGCTATAGCAATTAAAGACGTTTCGCCATTAATAACGACTTCCCCTTGCGTCGGAGGAATTACACCAGACATTATACTAGATATAGTTGATTTACCAGAACCATTTATTCCAATAAGTCCAACTGTTTCACCATCATGAATATCAAAAGAGATATCTCGCAAAGCCCAAAAAGACTGCATTTTTTGGCTTTTCGGCATGAACAAGCCTTTTATCTTATCTGATTTATTTTGATAGAGGTCATATTCTTTTGACACATGTTTAAATGCTACTTTGATATTTTTACCCATCTGTCTAACCTCCTATAAATAATCTACGAAACGTTCGCGGAATTTCATGTGTAGTGTTGCTCCAACAAAAAGTAAAGTTATTGTGATTAACCAGAAATACAACGTGTATGATGGTGATTCCCAGAACCCCTTATTCATTAAAAAGGTCTCTCTAAAACCATTGACCACATAATAAATCGGATTTAATTTCAACACATTAACTAGCCACTGAGGTAACATTGTTTCTAAGTTCCAAACAATCCCTGACATGTAAAAAAGCACGCGCATAACGGACTGTAACATAATATAGTAATCTCTTACTAACACGCTAATAGTTGCATTGAATAATGTAACACTGTATAAGAACGCAATCATTGCTACAAAATAATACAAATATTGTCCCCAATAAATTGTAATTGGTGTCCCGTTAATCGCGAATAATCCTAGTAAAATAAGCAACATCGTAAAGTAACTTGTTAAATTAGAAACGATTGTTATATTAGGTAGAATGCTCATTGGAAAATTCATTTTTGAGACCATACTTATTTTATTGTAAATACTATTCGCACCTTGTAGTATCACTGCACTAATGAAGAACCACGGAATAATCCCGGCTAGCATCCATTCAATATAACTAGCATCTGAACCAGACTTGGCATTCATCGCAAATCCAAAGACAAAGTAATAAATCGCTATTTGAATTAATGGATTTAGAATTTGCCAAGCAAGCCCTAAATAATGGCTTTGGTAGGTAGCCTTATCTTCATAGCGCGCAATGCGAAATATCATTGGTAAATTTTTAACTTGTTCTTTAATAACTTCCATAACCTGTTTCACAAAAACACTTCTTCCCGAAAAATAATATGGTTTTACAACCAGATTCAACTTAGTGTGTTATATAGGCAACCCTCCATAAAAAACTAAGTACACCTTGTTAGTATAATTTGTCGTCATGGATGCCGAAATCTTGCTGTTTATGCCTCATCTTCTATGTGTAGTTTGCTTTTATTATTTGGTGAATTCATTTACTAATACGATTTAGTAAAAAATACACCCTATGTTAAATTACCTTAAAAGTTGTTTTTTGTAAAGCTCCATCTGTCATTATCAAAGAATTAGTTTTTAAGAACCGCTTGAATATCCGCAGCTCCTTCAAGTAATCTTGGTCCTGGGCGACTTAATTTATTGGCATCCATTTCATAAATTCGATCATTTTTAACAGCTGAAATATCTTTCCAAGCAGCGCGTTTTAAAATAGTTGATTTGGCATCTGGATAGACCGTTAAGATAATATCTGGATTTAGTTTAATTACTTTTTCTTCATTGTAGGGAATAAAACCTGATTCAGTTACAATGTTAGTTCCTCCTGCAAGTTCCAGCATTTCATTCATAAAGGTTCCTTTGCCAGCTGTATATAAATCTGGGCTAATTTCAAGCCAAACTTTTGGAGCTGTTTTCCATTCTTTTGCTTTCTTTTCAATGGTTACTTTTTGGTCTTCCATCGATGTCGTTACTTGTTTTGATTCTTTTTCTGTTCCAGTTAGTTCACCGATAGTCTTAATTGTTTTTTCAGTTTCTTTTAAATTCGTGGCATCTGGGACAACAAATACGTTGATTCCCGCATCTTTTAATTGTTGATATGCATCTTTCTGAGCGGAAAGCATCGATTCGTGACCAAGTACCAAGTCTGGTTTTAATGAAATGATTTTTTCAGTATCTACATTCGTTGAAACTACTTTTTCGATTTTTGCAGTTTCTGCTGGGTAGTCATCATAAGCTGAAACTCCGATAACATCATCTCCAAGGCCTAGCGAAAACAAGATTTCTGTGTTACTTGGCATTAGTGAGATAATTTTGGTTGGTGCTCCTTTTAGCTTGATAGTGCTTCCGATTGCATCTTTCACTTCAATAGTTTCTGTTTTTTCTGTTGGAGCCTTTGTTTCCGTGTTGCCGCATGCCGTTAAAACAGCTAGTAATAAAACGACAATAGTGCCTTTAAACCATTTCATATGTAGTTCTCCTTTTTTATTGAAAAAACGGCTGGAAATATCGCACTAATAAATCTCAATAAACGTCTCTATTACCACGTTTAATTTCTCGATTTTTAAAGTTTTACACTTTAATTAGCGTTTTATTCCCACCCGTTAATCATTATGTTTTTAGATTCTGTTTACTTCAATCAATAAATCACCAGACTCAATGGTATCCCCATCAGAAACATGGATGCTGCTAACTTCTCCATCAAACGGCGCTTGGATTGTTGTTTCCATTTTCATTGCTTCCGTGATAAGTAGCGGATCGCCTTTTTTCACAGACTCGCCTTTTTTCACGACTACTTGGATAACCGAACCTGTCATCGTTGCTCCAACATGCTCTGGATTCGTTGTGTCGATTTTACGGCGCGCAATGACAGTTGATTGAACATTCATATCTTGGATGTTAATTTCACGCGGTTGACCATTTAATTCAAAATAGATAACCCGCGTTCCATCCGCAATTGGTTCTCCAACTGAATTTAACTTGATTAATAGAATTTTCCCTTTTTCTAATTCAACTTCAATTGTTTCGCCTAGACGCATTCCTTTATAGAATGTCGGTGTATCAAGTACAGTTACATCACCATATTTGTTAATCATTTCTTGATAATCTAGGAATACTTTTGGATAAAGAATATAGGAAATGACATCTTTTTCAGATGGTTCATAGCCCATTTTTTCTTTTAGTTCCGCTTTTACTTCAGCAAAGTTGACAGGTTCCATTAAAGCGCCTGGACGATCCGTTAGTGGTGTACGCCCTTTGAGCACTAGCTTTTGAAGTTTTTCTGGGAATCCACCATATGGCTGGCCAATTTCGCCCATAAAGAATTCAATAACGGAATCTGGGAAATCAATGGTATCGCCTTTTTCGTAGACATCTTCTTCTGTTAGTTCGTTTTGGACCATGAACAGTGCCAGGTCTCCAACGACTTTAGAAGATGGCGTTACTTTGACGATATCTCCAAACATTTGGTTTACAACAGTGTACATTTCTTTTACTTCATCCCAGCGATCACCAAGTCCAACTGCGATGGCTTGTTGTTTAAGATTAGTGTACTGACCGCCTGGCATTTCGTGAATGTATACTTCTGTTTGTGGAGAGTTAAGTGCATTATCAAAGTCTTTATAATAATGGCGGACATCTTCCCAGTAATGGTTGATGATTTGAGAATTTTGGGCATCTAAGTTCGTTTGACGATTGCCATTAACTAACCCGTAATAAAGGCCAGTCATACTTGGTTGGCTTGTCGCTCCACTCATCGCACTGGAAGCTACATCAACAATATCAACCCCTGCACTAACTGCCGCAGCATAAGTATAAATACCATTACCACTAGTGTCATGTGTATGAAGGTGAATCGGCACATCTACCGTATCTTTCAGTTCACCGATTAAACGATAGGCAGCTTGTGGTTTCAAAAGTCCAGCCATATCTTTAATTCCTAAAATATGTGTCCCTTGAGCAACAAGTTCTTTTGCCATATCTTTATAGTAATCAATCGTGTACTTAGTTCTTGTTTCGTCATCAATATCACCAGTGTAGCAAATAGAAGCCTCTACAACCTTGCCTGCTTCACGAACAGCATCAATAGACACTTCCATGCCTTTAATCCAGTTTAAGCTGTCAAACACGCGGAATACATCCACACCAGACTGCGCTGATTGTTTAACAAACTCACGAATGACATTGTCCGGATAGTTTTTATAACCAACCGCATTTGCTCCACGAAGAAGCATTTGGAACATGACATTTGGAATTTGTTTTCTAAGTGTTTCAAGACGCACCCATGGATCTTCATTTAAGAAACGATAAGCAACATCAAACGTCGCACCGCCCCACATTTCAAATGAAAACATATTCGGTAATAAATGAGCCATCGCATCGGCTATTTGGAAAATATCCTTAGAACGAACACGAGTAGCAAGTAATGATTGGTGAGCGTCTCTTAAAGTCGTATCTGTTAAGAGTACTTCTTCTTGTTTTTTCACCCAATCAATGATGCCTTCTGGACCTTTCGCATCTAAAATTTGTTTAGTACCAGGTGCAATTTGCGATCCAAACGGAATTTTAGGCAAGCGTGGTTCTGCATAGACAGGTTTATCACGATGTTTAATTCCTGGGAAACCATTCACAGTTACATTCCCAATATAGCGTAATGTTTTCGTACCACGGTCACGAATATGCGGGAATTTGAATAGTTCTGGCGTTGTATCAATAAAACTTGTATTGTAATTACCACTTGCAAAATCCGGATGACGTACTACATTCAATAGGAAAGGAATGTTTGTTTTCACACCACGAATACGGAACTCAATCAAGTTACGGCGCATTTTACGAGTCGCTTGCT
Organism: Listeria ivanovii subsp. ivanovii; assembly: GCF_900187025.1. Classification (GTDB taxonomy): domain Bacteria; phylum Bacillota; class Bacilli; order Lactobacillales; family Listeriaceae; genus Listeria; species Listeria ivanovii. Next base: position 1,061,451 of record NZ_LT906478.1, on the reverse strand, counting down.
CAAAAGTCATTCCCCACGTACATAGTTTTACAAGTAATGAATCATAGAATGGAGTAACAACCGTACCTTGGAAACCATTGCCGGCATCCAAACGAACACCAAAACCACCTGTCGAACGGTATGTATCTACTCGACCTGTATCTGGCATAAAGTTGTTAAGTGGATCTTCGGTAGTAATACGGCTTTGAATTGCAGAACCATGGATATGAATATCTTCCTGCTGAGGAATCGCAACTAATTGATCATGAAGCGCATAACCATCCGCAATGAATAATTGCGATTGAACAATATCAATTCCGGTAATCATTTCAGTAATTGTATGCTCTACTTGAACACGAGGATTTACTTCGATAAAGTAGAAATCATCACCTTCCACTAAAAATTCTACCGTTCCCGCATTAATATAATCCACATTTTTCATTAACTTTACTGCAGCATCGCAAATACGGTTACGCAGTTCAGATGTAATCGCATTACAAGGCGCTACTTCTACTACTTTTTGATGACGGCGTTGAATAGAACAATCACGTTCAAATAAATGAACAATATTGCCATGTGTATCACCAAGGATTTGCACTTCAATATGTTTAGGGTTCATAACACATTTTTCAACATAGACTTCATCGTTTCCGAATGCTGCTTTTGCTTCCGAAGAGGCACGCTCAAAGCTTTCTTTTACATGTTCTTTGGATTCGACAACACGCATACCGCGACCGCCGCCACCAAGGGAAGCTTTAATCATAAGTGGATAGCCGTTCTTTTCACCAAATTCTTCTACTTCTTTAACGCCAGCAACTGGTCCATCACTACCAGGGATGACTGGAATATCTGCGAGCAGTGCTTGTTCTTTGGCTTTGATTTTATCACCAAACATATCTAGGTGTTTTGATTTAGGACCAATGAAAATAATGCCTTCTTGCTCACAACGACGAGCAAATTCAATGTTTTCGGACAAGAAACCATATCCCGGATGAATCGCGTCTGCACCAGATTCTTTAGCAATCTCAATAATGTTTTCAATATCTAGATACGCATCAATGGGCTTTTTCCCTGCTCCAACCAGATAAGCTTCATCTGATTTATACCGATGGAAACTTCCGGTATCTTCTTGTGAATAAATAGCCACAGTTTTGATTTTTAGTTCAGTACACGCACGCATTACACGGATCGCAATCTCCCCGCGGTTAGCTACTAATACTTTTTTAATTCGATTCATTTTCTTCCTCCTAACCAACACTGATCTGTTTTATACTTGATACGTCGCCTACGATGAAATAAATATGTAGACCCCTTTTTTTAGGCTGTAAAACGGTATATAACTTCAATTATAGTATTAAATGGCATTAGATGTAAATTATTTTCTTCTAAGTTAGCGAAAACAATCTCTAAAACACGAATAAAACAGTGCTAGAAAGCCCAAAACATGCGGTTAAACAACAAAAGAAAAAGTCATATAAATACGACTTTTTCTAAGTTAAACTAGCTTCTTTTTTGTTTTTTTGGTTGCACTTGTTTCGTTCCATCGGCATTATAAACCCGGTGGTATTTATTAAACATCGAAATGTTAGCTACTATTCCAATCATCATCGAAAGAACCATCAAGGAAGAACCACCATAGCTAATAAAAGGAAGTGTCACACCTGTAAGTGGAATTAACCCACTTGCCCCACCCAAATTAATAAAAGCTTGAATCGCAATCAAACTAGCGATTCCATAACACATCAATGAAGCAAATGGATCTTTTGCCCTCAAACCAGTACTAATTATCTTATATATAAGGAAGAATAAACTTAAAATAATGAACATCACACCAAAGACGCCTAGTTCTTCTGCAACTACCGCAATAATAAAATCGGTATGTGCTTCTGGTAAATAACCTAGTTTTTGAACACTCTCACCAAGCCCTTGTCCAGACACACCACCAGAACCAATTGCATAAAAAGAATTAATTAATTGATGTCCTTCTTTATCGGCATACTCAAAAGGATTCATAAACGTGGTAATCCGCGCTACTTTTGTTGGTGAGACGATTTCACTTCTAATGTGCTCTGGCAGTGCAAATAGGACGAGCGTAAGTGCCACAATAACTCCAAGACCAATCCCAATTAGTTTCATAATCGTTCGAAGTCTCATTCCGGAAGCAACAATGATACAGCAACCTACTAGGAAGATAATAAAAGCGGTTCCGGTATCTGGTTGAATTGCAATGAGGAAACAGACAAATGCTAAAAAGAAGATCGGCGGTAGAACGCCACGGTTAAAGTCATCGATATAACTTTGTTTCTTCGCATAAATAGCAGACATATAAATAATAATAGCTAGCTTTGCGAATTCCCCTGGTTGAAGCGAACGCGGACCAACAACCAGCCAACTATTTGCATTATTGACGGTTTTTCCAACTAAAAATATTAATAATAGAACACCAATAGTCCCGAAAACAATCAACATAAGCACTTTATTTTTTTGGTAAAATTTAAAGGGAAGCAACGCAAAAATAATAAAGAAGATAAAACTAATGATGAAATTCTTTACTTGGCGTGCATAAAAATAATCTGCTGGTAGGTCTTTGCCAATTGCCAGTGACCAACTGGCACTATATATCATTATAATCCCAAATAAACAAAGCAAGATAAATACAGCTATAAATGCATAATCATATGATTTTAAAATTCGTTTAAACATTCGCATCGTCCAATCCCTGAGAAGTTAGTATCCCATCTAGTTTTCTATTCTTTCTATTATAAAGGAAAAGACCTCCAAATGAAAAGGAGAATCCTATCCGCCTTTTGACTCATTTTTTAGCCTTTTTCCTTTCCATAAAAAAGATGCCTGAAAAAATCAGCCATCTTTTCAACTAATGGATTATTTTTTGCTCATGGATAATTCATGTAAAGCAGATAATTCTTTTTCCAGTGTGGAAATTAATTTTTTTCCTTCTTCTGGTTCAATTAAGCCTAGGCGGGTTGCAAAGTTAATTTCACGTGATAAACCATACATCTGTGTATCGAGCACTTCTTCGTATGCTGGACATTGTGGTAAAGTTAGATTATCCATTTGCACTTTAATCAACTGTAAGATTCGTTTTGCATCTTGTTTCAGAAGCTCGACAGCCTCTTCTCTGTGATCTATTTTTTTATTTGCCATCACAGAACCCCCTATCATGCGCCAAGATAAGCGCTTTATTTTCATCTTAAGGAAAATCTCCTCAAGTAAAATTTAATACTAGATAATACAAGTATAGCATAATTTAAAAGCCACGCAAGCTAGAATGGACTAAAATTTTTGAAAAATTCGCTTTTACTCGCCTTTTTCAATAATCATGCTATAATATTTGTGTGAGGTGAAGATAAATTGAATGCAAAATGTATCTTGTGCGAGCGTGTAGATGAACTAGACAATCGCGAATTTAAAACAAAGCAATTACGTAACAAACCTATTAGAATGTATTTATGTCCTGAATGTGAACACCGAGTAGCAATCAATACTATCAGTCGCGTTAATTCTGGCCATTTTAATTTCCATAAACCAGTTGTAATGTCGAATAGTGAGTTGAAGAATTTAATAAGTAATAATAATGTAGAGTAAAAAATCAAAATCTTTTTAAGAGCGAATACTTCGCTCTTTTTTCTTGCAAGTAAAACAATCCATAATAAAAAATCCCCTTCTAAGAAATGAGAATTTCACAATTTCTTAGAAGGGGGGTCTTATAGAATCTTTATTTACTAATTGGAAAATCCAAAGTGATGTTCCCTTTAATAGTTCCACTAATAGCTGGAGAATTAAAATCATTAGGGTTATTAGCTGTTAATGTAGTTGATTGCTTTAATTTTTCAAAGTCTTCTTGATTCAACATATAGGTAATGTACCCTTCTTTTTTCGACATGCTCAGAAATTCATCACTACTATTATTTAGGATTTTGTTGTTTGGAATAAAATTTTCTTTACTAGCTCCTTTTGAAATACCTGTCCCATTTAATAAAGTGTGATCCGTTTTATAAGTGATGGTAGAATTAGTGGTATTTTCAACAATTACATCTAACGTAATCACATAGCCATCACGTCTTCCTAAATAGGACTCAGGTGAATAAGCATCAATTTCCTTATCAGATTCAACGACACTTTCTACTTTATACTTACTAATTGTTATATTAAGTGGTCCAAAAGCAGCTAATTTAGGATTAGTTCCTGTAAAAACAGTAGTAACAACCCCGCCTGTAATTGGCAAAGTTGCCGATTCATTAAACTCGTTTAAAGAAATAGCACTTGTTGCGGCGGTTGGTTTCACTGCATCACTTGCTTTTCCTATATCCGTTTCTGTTTTTTCCTCTTCGCTTTTCTTTTCCGTAGATTTATCCGTTTGTGTTTGCTCCTTCTCCTTTGCTTTATCAATTTGCTCTTGTTCTTTTTCAGCTGTTTGGTCAGCCGCTTTTTTATTACTTTTATCGTTAGTTTCTTTTTTTGCTACTTCGGTTTCTTTTTGGTTTGCTTTTTTTTCATTATCATCCGTTCCGCATGCTGTTAATAAGCATACTCCTATAACAAGAAGAATAACGCTTATCTTTTTCATAAAAAACACTCCTAATAAATTATATTTCATTTCTACTTACATTATCTATTACTTTTGTCCATCTTGTCTAGGATAATCGACTTAATTTTATATCGTTTTGTTTACAGTTTATTCTAAGGGCTATACTTTTCTAATAAAATCAGATATTCTTTAATGTATAATAAAAATTAGAAGGGATTTTTGTATTGAAAAATAAAAGAAAACGCATCACTACTATTTTAGGTTTGACACTCCTAGCTACAATCTCATTATCTACTCCTGTATTGGCAGAAGAATCTCCAAGCAGCTCTCCTATAGATGCTGAAACAATTATGAATGATAATACAAATGAATCCGTTTATACACCAGAAATACAAACTAAAGAAGAAAAAAAAGAAGCTAAAACGAAGCCAACCGAAGAAATAAATCCAGCAATTTCAGCTAAATCTGCTCGCCTTTTTTCGAGTTCAAAAGGTCTTTCAGCTGCAAATCAATATATCATTAGCCAAAACTATACTACGCCAGTAATCGAAAAACAAATAAAGAACTTTGATCAATTTGTTTATAAAGACGGACATGGTAAGCCAAAAGGCTTTGTTGTCCATGAAACTGCCAATGATAATTCTACCATAACCAGTGAAATTAATTATATGACAAATAACTGGCAAAATGCATTTGTGCATACGTTTGTTGATAGCAGCCGTATTATACAAATACATCCGACAGAATATGCCGTATGGGGTGCTGGACCAAAAGCCAACCCATATTTTGTTCAGGCTGAATTAGTACGCGAAAAGACAAAAGAAAAGTTTTATAAGTCCATAAACAATGATGCTTATTACGTTGCTTATAACTTAAAACAATATGGATTAGTTCCTGTAAATGCCCATAATACTGGCGTTGGAACAGTTTGGTCTCACGATTCAGTAAGTCGTTACCTAGGCGGAACTAACCATAGCGATCCAGTTGGCTATTTTGCTAAGTGGGGATACACTTTTAATGAATTTTTTGATTTAGTTAAATATAAATATAATGAACTAACTGTGCCCGTTAATAAAACATATTATGCTAAATCAGCTATTAGCCTTAGGACAACGGCGGATTGGTCAAGTAATATCATTATCAACATTCCAGAAGGTGCAACCGTTACAATTGATGAAAACTCTATGACAGAAGATGACTTTTATAAAGTTAGTTATGGTGGAAAAACAGGCTGGATGAAACTAACTTATTTTTCAAAACAACCTGTACTTCAAACTTATTACGCAGCATCTGATTTAAATTTAAGAAAATCTGCTTCATGGGATAGCGCTATTGTAGGTAATGTTCCAACAAACGCTAAAGTTACTATTAATAATTCTACAAACTCCAATAATTTCTATAAAGTTACCTATAACGGAATGACCGGTTGGATGAAATTATCTTACTTTGCTAATAAACCTGTTTTAGAGGACGTTTATGCGAAATCAGCTATTAACTTAAGATCAGCTGCTAGTTGGGATAGTCCCATTGCTTTCAGTATTAAAGAAGGCGACAAAGCAACACTAAATAACGCTACTTCCAAAGACGGTTTTTATCAAATCACGGTGAACGGAAAAATTGGTTGGATGAAGGACTCATACTTCTCTAAACAACCTGTTTTAGAAAATGTTTATGCGAAATCAGCTATTAATTTAAGATCAGCTGCTAGTTGGGATAGTTCCATCGCCTTTAGCATTAAGGAAGGTGACAAAGCAACACTAAATAATACAACAGCAAAAGATGGTTTCTATAAAATCACAGTGAACGGTAAAGTTGGCTGGATGAAAGACTCTTATTTTTCCAAACAACCCGTTCTAGAAACACTATACGCTTCATCTCAACTTAATCTTCGTTCGAAACCTGACTGGAATAGTTCTATTTCAGCTACAATACCAGTCAATACGCAAGTCAAGTTAAATAATACAACACTAAATAACGGCTTTTATCAAGTTACAGCCTCTAATGGTAAAGTTGGCTGGATGAAGCGAAGTTATTTCTCTACAAGTTCTGTTTTAGAAACTTTGTATGCTGGCAGTAACATAAACTTACGTCAAAGTCCCACTTGGGATAGTCCAGTAGTTGTAAGTATTCCTAAAGGTGCAAAAGTTGCTTTAAATAATACAACTCTTACAAATGATTTCTATCAAATTACGTATAATGGCAAAACAGGCTGGATGAAACGTGGATATTTTGTAAAATAAAGTATTCTATCATCAATCAAAAAAATAGAAAAGACCCTGAATTTTATAGTGCGCCACTAAAGTTAGACCATAAAATCTAACTTTGGAGGCGTATTTTAATTAACTAAATATGATGATGGATTCAAGAGGAAAGAAGTGGAAGATTATAAAATCGGCGAAGGTGGTTATGGCACAATCGCTCAATGTTTTTTGGTATTTCAGCTTTTCCGACTGTTAAAAATGGGTGGAAACCGCTGAAAAACGAAACGACATTACAGTTCCCAATTCAAGCAAAATGTCCTACACTAGTATACTTAAATAGCAGTGACTCTTACCTGGATGTTGCCGTCTCCTTCAGGGGAATTACTTCAAAGTTGGCACTGCGAGAAGACATCGAAGACCTTTTACCAAAACAGAAAGGACGACCTTCAATGTCCAAGAAAAAGAAATAAATTAAGCCCAATATACCCCTGACACGGGAACAAAAATTAGAACGAGAAAACGAATTATTACGAGCAGAACTTGCTTTTATAAAAAAGCTCCACGCTTTAGGCATGGATGTCCCAGAACGACTCAAGGACGAGATACCCGAATCATCCACGAACTACTCCAGAGCGAGTTCCGATTAACGATTCTTCTGCAAGCCACAAAATTTCCTAAAGCGACCTATATATATATTGGCAAAAATGATTAGAACAGAAAAATTCAAATGCCTCTTTATATTATTATACGGGGTAATTTATGCCAGCTTTAAGCAATTGAAACAAGTAATAAAAGATTGAATACATTAACTACAATCACCCTCGAATTAAAACAAAACTTGGTTGTAGTCCTATTCAGTACCACGAACGGATAACCACATAAAAATACCAACCAGATTTCTCAGGTCGGTATTTGGGCTAACTTTTGGGTCTCACTACAATTTGGTCTTTCCTACTTTTTTAGTTATATGCCAAAATAAAACAAGCTAACTTAAATATGGTATCAAACCATCCTCAAGCCAGCTTGTTATTTTTGGTAATAACTTATTCAGCAGTCTTTGAACGTTTTGCTGCTTTTTCACGTTCGTTTTTATTAAGAATTTTTTTACGCAAACGGATTGATTGTGGAGTTACTTCACAGTATTCGTCTTCGTTCAAGAATTCTAATGATTCTTCTAAAGATAAATGACGTGGTTTTTTGATAACGTTAGTTTGGTCTTTGTTAGCAGAACGAATGTTAGTCATTTGTTTTGCTTTTACAATATTAACAGCGATATCGCCATCACGGTTGTTTTCTCCAACAATCATACCTTCGTAAATATCAGTACCTGGTTCAATGAAAATCGTACCACGGTCTTCTACTTGCATTGTTCCGTAAGTAGTTGATTTACCTGTTTCCATTGATACAAGAACACCACGGCTACGTCCACCAACGCGTCCTTTTTGGATTGGTTGGTAGCTATCGAATGTATGGTTGATAATACCATAACCACGAGTCATTGAAAGGAAATCAGTTGTATAACCAATTAAACCACGAGCTGGAACGATGAATTGTAAACGAACTTGTCCGTTACCATCGTTAATCATATTTTTCATTTCACCTTTACGTTGGCTAATAGATTCAATAACAGACCCCATAAATTCTTCAGGAGTATCAATTTGAACATCTTCTACTGGTTCACATTTCACGCCGTCAATTTCACGAATAATAACTTCTGGTTTAGAAACTTGTAATTCATAACCTTCACGACGCATTGTTTCGATAAGGATCGATAAATGTAGTTCTCCTCGTCCAGAAACAACCCATGCATCTGGAGAAGCTGTCGGTTCTACACGAAGCGATACATCCGTTTGAAGTTCTGCTAATAAGCGTTCTTCAATTTTACGACTTGTTACATGTTTACCTTCACGACCAGCGAAAGGACTGTTATTAGTTACAAACGTCATTTGCAAGGTTGGTTCGTCAATACGTAAAAGTGGAAGTGCTTCTTGATGGTCAAATGGTGTTACTGTTTCACCAACGAAGATATCTTCCATTCCTGCAAGTGCAACTAAATCACCAGCTTTTGCTTCTTTAATTTCGTCACGTTTTAGTCCAAAGAAACCGAACATTTTCGTTACACGGAATTGTTTTACAGTACCATCAAGTTTGATTAGTGCTACTGTTTGTCCAACATGCATTGTTCCGCGGAAAATACGGCCAATACCAATACGACCAACATAGTCATTATAATCAAGTAGTGAAACTTGGAATTGTAACGGTTCGTCGCTATTATCAACTGGAGCTGGAATGTGTTCAATAATTGTATCTAAAAGTGGTTTCATTGTTTCTTTTTGTTCTGCTGGATCGGAATCATAGCTTGAAGTTCCATTGATTGCAGAAGCATAAACAACTGGGAATTCTAATTGATCATCATTTGCACCTAGTTCGATGAAAAGTTCTAGTACTTCATCAACAACTTCTTCTGGGCGAGCAAAGTCACGGTCAATTTTGTTAACTACGACGATTGGTGTTAGGTTTTGTTCTAATGCTTTTTTTAGTACAAAACGTGTTTGAGGCATTGTACCTTCATACGCGTCCACTACTAAAAGAACACCGTCCACCATTTTCATGATACGTTCTACTTCTCCACCGAAATCGGCGTGTCCAGGTGTATCCATGATGTTTACACGTGTATCTTCATACTTAATCGCTGTATTTTTTGCTAAAATAGTAATACCGCGTTCTCTTTCTAAATCATTGTTGTCCATCGCACGTTCTGCAACTGTTTCATTGTCGCGGAAAGTTCCTGATTGGCGTAATAATTGGTCTACTAGTGTTGTTTTACCATGGTCAACGTGGGCAATAATTGCTACATTACGAATATCATTTCTTAAATTCAATCTTGTTTCCTCCTAAATTAAAAATCCAAACATTTATCGTGAAGATTAGCCAAAAGAAAGAGGAAAATAGATTTATTTTCCTCCGTCGCTATCGTCTCGTTTAAATCAACTTACCTATTATAGCATAGCTAGGCGGATTTGGCACGATTTTTATTTTCTGAAAAGGCATTTTTTTATGTTGAGCGCTTTCTTTAAGGCAGGTAGTTATTTAATAGCGTTTGATGAATTTTAGGTGTTGCGACAATAGATGTTCCTTTTTCTAACATATTGATTTTTCCACCATCCATTCGGGTTACAATTCCGCCTAATTCTTCGACAATAATTTTCCCAGCCGCAATATCCCATGGTGCTAAATTCGCGGATAGATATGCCCCTGCTCGTCCTGTTGCGACATCCATATACTCAAGTGAAGCCGCTCCGTGAAGTCGTAAGCCACGTGATACTTTTACCGCTTCCCACATCGTCGGAAATTTTCTGGTCACACTTAAATTAGCAATGAGTAAAGCGTCTTGAAGTTCACGATTTGGATCTATTTTTTGAATTGGCCTTCCATTAACAGTCGCCCCTTTTCCTTTTTCTCCAAAGTAAAGGTCATCTCGCACGACGTCATAAATATAAGCAAGTTTTCCAATACCATCTTCATATATGGCCAGTGAAATGGCGAAGTCTCTTTGTTGCTCGACGAAATTAAGTGTCCCATCAATCGGATCAAGAATCCAAACAACGCCGTCTAAATCTGTAATGGAGTCCGCCATACCCTCTTCACCAAATAATCGGTGCTCAGGAAAATGTTCTTTGATTTGCCCCGCAAAAAAGCTTTCCGTTTCTTTATCCATATTAGTTACTAAATCATTTCGACCAGACTTTATATCGATATCTAATGTTTCTTTAAACGACTTCTTGATTTTCGCTGCTGCTTCCATAATCCATAATCGTGCTAAATAATCTATTTTTTCGCTATCCATACTCACACCTCTTCACACTTGTTTTGTTTATTTTATCACAAAAAATGAATTAGCTGAATAGAACAAGATTCTTTCCCTTAGAACTTAACTTTCGTATAATGAAACTATATGCAAAACTAGGAGGAAATCAGATGACTTTTAAAGGATTTACGAAGAAAGATTTTATGACAATGCAAATTCCCGGACTTGAAGCAAGAATGGCTGGAATTCAAAATGATATTCAACCAAAATTCAAAGCAGTTGGTGAGGAATTAACAACATATTTAAGTGCCAAGCTTGGCGAGGAAATGTTTTTACATATTGCGCGGCACCAAAGACGTTCTGTTAATCCACCCGAGAGCACTTGGTTAGCAATCTGCCATGATAAACGTGGTTATAAAAAGCATCCACATTTTCAAGTCGGACTATTTGATAATTACCTATTTATTTGGTTAGCTTTTATATATGAAAATGAACAAAGTGCTAAAATTGCCAATCGTTTTTTGAAAGAGAAAAAATTATTTGCTCATTTACCAGATGGTTTTGCGATTTCGCCAGATCACACCGAAGAAAAAACGTATCCTGTACATAACGGCGAGTTGGTTCCAACTTTAGAACGTTTTCGTGATGTTAAAAAAGGCGAATTTTTAGTTGGGAAAATATTCCTCCCTGATGATGACGTTTTGACACCTGGAAAAACTTTCCTAAAAGAAGCAGAATCTGTACTAGATGAATTAATCCCATTCTATAAGGCTTCCTTGCAATAAAAGATGTACAAATGACTGTAATCTAGGTATAATGGTAGAGTTGTGAATTATTACTGGTTTGAAGGAGTTGAGGAACGTGAAAAATGAACAGCAAACAGCAAGTGACCCTGGTCCGCATCGAAGTATTCATACAGGTGATTTTTCACGGGAACGTAACTTAAGCCGCGTGAAATTTACCTGTTAAAAAAGGAGGTAAAGAGCATGCATCAAATTTTCAAATCAGATGAAAATGGCAAATTAATGGAATTAGAAGAAGTAACCCGCAATTGTTGGATTAATATCGTTGCCCCTACTTCTGAAGAAATTAATAGAATTGCTGATAATTATGAAATCCCACTAGAATTTTTAGAAGATCCACTAGATAAAGATGAAAGCGCTCGGATTGAACGTGACGATGATTCTGATTCCGTTTTAATTGTTTGTGACTTTCCGGTAGTAGATGAAGACGATATTCATTATGCTTCATTTGAAACCATTCCAATGGGGATAATTATTACCAAAGACTACTTTATTACCATTTGCACAATTGATTCTTCCATTGTGCAATCATTTATCCGAAATCGCATTAAAGGTTTTTATACGCATATGAAAACACGATTCGCACTACAAATATTATATATGATTTCAACTACTTTCTTACGGCACTTAAAACGCTTAAACCGCCAAACAGATGAAATCGAAAAAGAATTACATGAATCAATGAAAAATAAACAGTTGTATGATTTAATGGGGATTGAAAAAAGTTTGGTTTACTTTGTTACTGCCCTTAAATCTAATAAAGTTGTCCTTGATAAAATGATGCGTCAAAACATCGTTAAAATGTACGAGGAAGATCAAGACTTACTGGAAGATGTTATAATTGAAAATCGCCAAGGAATCGAAATGGCGGAAGTTCATTCGAATATTCTAAGTGGGATGATGGATGCTTATGCCTCAATTATCTCCAACAACATGAATATCGTGATGAAATTCCTAACTTCTTTTACTATCATCTTAACTATTCCTACGATGGTCTTTAGTTTTTACGGAATGAACGTTAAATTGCCGTTTATGGATATGTCAATGGCCTGGATGCTAACACTTGGTTTTGCGTTTGGAATTGCCGGCGCACTTGCGATTGTGTTTTGGCGGAGGAAATTCTTTTAACTACTACAAAAAACGAATGTACTATCTAACTATTTGTTAGGAAGTACATTCGTTTTTTTTCTATCGATTAACGTTTTTTAGATTTGTGAAAACGTTCTAATATCAGCTTTTCTCCATGATTCGACATAACAAGTTGTATCTCTTCTAACACAATCACTTTTAAGTCTTTGCCATTTGTTAAAATAGTTAGTTTTGAACCAAATGGATGCTGATTTAAAAATTGTGTTAGTTCAACGATACCAATGCCCCCAGAAGTAGAATAAGCGCGTTCTATTTGTTTTCTCTTTTGAGGAATAGATAATACTAAATAGAACATGATTCCTCTTTCTGCACTACCACTTGTTTCCCACCACGTGATGGTTGTTTCTAAGGGAATCGCGGCTGCCTCTATATCGTTTTTAGCTTGTTTATTAAGCAGAATGAGTAGAATAATCATTACTACTAATACTATAATACTAGTAGTTAACCAAATAATACCAATTAAACTCGGTACAGCTATAAAAGAAAAGTTGATACTCATGAAAGATAAAATTGCAATAAAAATAGTCAGGTTTGCTTTTGAGTTATTGCTCATTTCTAATCCTCATTTACTCGTTTATTTTAATACAAATTCCGATTTAGCCTCTTTGGAGAGCCGACTGAGCTGTATTTGCATCGGCTACCGTTTTAATTACTAATTTTTCAGGTTGATTTGGCAGATAAATAACCGAAACAACACGGCCAGGTTGCAGTAGTTCTACACTAGAGCCAGGAAATGTTTTTACTATGCTAACAGGTACGATACTTTGATCTACTTTCGTTAAGTCTAGATCTAGCTCTAACTCCACACGTTCTGCCGTGAGCGAGCCTCTTGGTCTCATTGCTTTTACAGTCGCATAACTTTCTACACCATTTTGACTAATTTCTAGTGATTCCTCACTTATCAATCCCTTTTTCACAGCTACCATATTAAACATGGACTGCATTTTCTCTAAAGATAGTGTTGGATCTCCAGCTTTTGGTAACCCTACTTTTCGATTTTCACCTACGAGAACATTGATTGGGGAATTTATTTGAAAACTCGCCAATTGTGTTAAAGGGATTATCGTGGTTATCGTTGTTTCAAATTGTTCGCCACTTTCTTCTGTTACTTGTACTTTTAGTTCTACTTGCGGTTGCTCGTTTATATATGTTCCCGTTTGCCTAACTGATTCAATGAGGCCTAATGCAGGTACTCCATTTTTAACACGTCCGCCAAATCCTGATAACATCAATGGTAAAATACTGCTAATAACGAGAATTGCTATTCCGCCGTATAGTGTATACCGAAAGACCGGTGAAAAGAAAACATCTATATTATCTCGATTAAAAAAAATATATGCCATTGAACCAAAAATCATTATAAAACCAATTGCTCTTCCTAAATTTCCTACTATTTTCATTGTTATTTCCCTCAATTCATTTTTAATAATTGTGTCATTTTTTTATACATATCCGAAGATTTCTTATATTGTCTTGTTTGCTCTGCGCAGATTGCGATTGTTTCGTAAATCATTAATAGCCTATTAGTGATATTCGCTTGTTCGAAAAATGGTAAGCACTCCTCTGCAATTACTACTGCCTCTTTAAAATTCCCTTGCAGAAGTGCCAACTGAGATTGATAAAATATTACTGCATAATCTTGGTCAGATGTTTTATTCGCTTTTTGTAACCGAGCCAGAATTTCCTCTAATGTCGTAACCGAGCCACCAGCTAATGCAATATCAGCTTTATGAAGTTCAATTAAGGTCCAAAACGTTGCATCGATATTTTTTTGTTGACGAAGGTATTTTTCCAAGCGCTCTACTTCCTGTACTGCACTCACCAATTGATTGGTTGCAATCAACATCAAGATACGATTATTAAAAATAGTGACTAGATACGAACCAGCTGAATCATTCATATAAACTAAATATTCTTCTGCCTTGGCTAAATTAACAAATGCCTCTTCATAGAGCTTCAAATAAAAACAGTACGCACTCTCTGCAATATAAAGACTAGAAAGATGATGAGATAGATTTTCGGTTTGCACCCGATGAAGCGTATCTTCAAAACTTTTTTTCGCTTTATCGAATAATCTAAGCACTACTAAAACTTCCATCTCTATTTTCTTTACGGCAATCCAAATTTCTGCATCTTCCTCCAGCATTGGCAATAACCGTTCTATATAGCTAACACTTTCTTCTAACTTTGAAATGGATCGATAAAATTGTAGCTTGTAATAGAAAAAAGCTTTTCTTAATGGCAGTGGTAATGTTAAAATCGATGAATCGTCAAAATTTTCCAAATAAAAATTCAGGTATGTTTCATGTAATGCTTGATAGCTTACCCGATTGTTCGTCGCTTGAAAATAACAAGCTTTCATCAATGCAGTTGAAAGTTCAATTACAAGTGCATCATTTTTTTCTGGTACCGAAGCCACATATGCATCATTCATTTGCTGAAACAATACAACTTGGCGAAAAAATTTGTCAGCTTGGTTGTTAATTTCTAAAGAGCTGTCTTCTGTCCGCAGTATATAATCTGTCGTCACCCCTAAGCGTTTACCGAGTTGTTTAGCTATGTCATCTGCTAACAAATAACGGCCAGCTAGAATATTTGAAAAGTGAGGTAATGTTACAAGACCATTTACAAGTGTTTTTCTTGTCATTCCTTTTTGCTGTATTAAAAAATTAATACGTTCTTTTAACAACTTCTTGCTCCTTTCCCTTACCGCTTCTATATTTTAACACATAAAATTCTATATTTAAGTGACTTTTACACATACAAAATGAAACAACAATCACTTTCCCTTAGCTTCAAAAAAGTAGAAAAATTTTGTTTTTAAGCTTATTTTCTGCAAAATCCCAGCTATAATTGACAACTCTTTTTACGTCTTCCTTTTGTTTTCTGCGTTTACTTGCACAAAAGCTTTCTTCTGCTTCTTTATAAAATAGATTTTCTAGCTAAATATTTTTTGTCGATATTGTGAAGTTTGTTGATACAAATAAGATGTGATAAAAATCTGAGTAAATAAAAAAATGGATTTGGAATTCTCTATGGGGAGAATAAGCAAATCCATTTTTAAAAGAAGTAAATTGGTTCAACTTCATTTTATTCGGTATTCTTTTTATTTAGCTAATTCGCCGTTCAATAAAGTACGTAATTGTTCTGGGCTAATATGTTCATCAAAGATATGTTCGCCAACGATAACTGTTGGAACAAACACAACATTAGCTTCATTTGCTTCTCTGATTATTTTTTCTGATGCCGCTTTGTTGTCTTGCTCTGTTAATCCTAATTTAGATTCCATATATGTTGCTACTTCTTCTAAAGACAGACTCCCCCACTCGTCTTGCGTGCTGTAGATTTTATTGATTGTTTCACGCGTTTCTTCTGGTGTGGAATAATCTAAATAACGGTGCACGACATTTCCGCGTTGAAGTGATTCTTTTTCTTTATCAAAAGGTTTGATGATAAGCTCGATTTTGCCTGCTTGAATAAATTCTGTTAGTACATCTTGTGATTTTTCATTCCACTCACGACAGAAAGGACAACGTAGATTGATGAATGACATTACTTTGACAGGAGCCGCTTTATCTCCTACGTGTATTCCTACTTCTGGTGTTACCATGTTTGCTTTAATTTGACTAATATCCATGAAAAAATTCCTCCTCTTAATTATGGTTGCATTTTTACTTTGCTGGTTGTGGCATTTTTTACTAGCTGCATCACTTTATAAGCTGAATAGCCACTTGCTTTTTCAAAATCTGCTCCTAGACGCTTCTCTTCACCTTTAGAAGGGACTACTTGTTTAAAAGCGCGATATTTTTCTTTCAATTCTTGCGTCTCAATTCCTTTTTCATATGCGCGTTCGATTGCCTCTAAAAATTGCACAACAATCGTCATTTCTTCGGTCGTCCAGTCTGGATTTAATGGATAACTGTATTCCATTAACTGATTCCTCCTTTATCAAGCTGCATTGCTTCTAATTTCTGAGTCGTTTTTGTCGCGATTTGTTTTAATTCTTTTTGCTCGTCGTCAGATAAGTTAAGCTCTAATAATTCCTGCACACCAGAAGCGCCAATAACAGCTGGTACACTTACAAAGACTGGCTCATCTAATCCATAGGCCGACTTCACTTCAACGCCTACAGTAAGCACACGTGCCTCGTCTTGTAAAATCACTTCTGTTAATTCAGCAAGCACTGTCACCGTACTAAAACGAAATGTGCAACCATCTTTATTTTCAAAAGGATAGTCAGGAATCTTCGTCATCCGATTTGCGAGATTTTGTAAGTCTTCTGAGGTAAGCCGTTTTGGTTCCTCTGTTAAATAACTTAAAATAGGTTTCCCACCAAGAAAAGCCCTACTCCAAACTGGAATCACGTCCGTTCTATTATCTCCTATTATATAACCATGAACATTTTTCGGACTGATTTTAAATAATTTCGCAATCTCTACTTGAAAATAAGAAGTTGCGAGCATCGTCCCGAGTGTGACAATTTGGTTAGCTGGTAATCCAGAAAAGCGTTTAATTAATGCAGCAACAATATTACTTTCTGCAGTTGCGACGATAACATTCCCTTGAAAACCAGTCGCCATCATCTTTTTCACTTTTTCTTTGATTAGTGCCAGGTTTGCTTCTTTGGAAATGCTAGCATCAGACATTTCCTCTTGGAAGAAAACAACTAAATCTGCATTTCTACACTCATTAAAACTACCTATATTAGTAGTTGCAGCAGGGTGATAGTAGCTGGCATACTCAAAATCTTGAACGCTTGACTTAGCTAGTTCATCTATCAAGTGAATTTCAGCTGAAAGTTTTTTCAAAAGAAGTGTATGAATGTAGAGGCTTTGTAAATTGCTTCTTCCGATAATGACAATTTTCTTTTTCTTAGATGCCACGATTATCTCCTCCTCATCAAGTCTTCTAATATTATTTTAGCATGCTTACTAGTTAGAATAAACTAACTTGACCACATAAATAAAAAGCATAGCCTATTCGCTTTGCTTTTTACAAAATAATCTTATTTTCAAGCCATTTCACGCCGTTTTGCTTTTAAACGATAGGTTGCAAAACAGAAAAAAATTGGTAGTACATAACTTACGATAATTAAGATAATAACTTCCAAGATTCCTTTTCCAATATAGCCGCCAGTCATTTTTATAAAACCTGTGATTGGTGTTTCAAGGATTTGAATAACTGAGCGCCATCCACCTGTATCATGCATATGGTGTATAAATCCTACAATAAAAGCAACGATTGTTAATAAAAAGCAAATTCCTGCTATGACGTATCCACACCAAAATAGAGCTTTCTTCCAAGTTGCTGTTTGTTTCTCCATTTTTTCACCTGATTCAATTAGATTTGACTTGTTAAGTTTACCTTTTACATTATACTACTTTTTTTCTAAAACGGGTAATTAATTTCAAAAAATGAACTAAAATTTTCATTCATAAAAAAGCAGAAATACCCATCAATGGATATTTCCGCTTCTTTCGTATTACATGTGAATTGGGCGACCTAAAGCAAGTTCAGCAGCTTCCATTGTTAGCTCTCCAAGTGATGGATGAGCGTGAATAGTAAGTGCGATGTCTTCTGCAGTAATGCCTGATTCGATTGCTAAGCCGATTTCTGAAATAATATCAGAAGCGTTCATTCCGGCAACTTGTGCACCGATAACTAAGCCATCTTCTTTACGGGTAACTAAACGAACAAATCCTTCAGGTGCATCTAAAGAAAGTGCACGACCGTTACCGCCGAATGGGAATTTAGCAGCTTTTACATCAAAGCCTTTTTCTTTTGCTTCTTTTTCAGTCAAACCAACTGTTGCAAGTTCTGGATCACTGAATACAACTGCTGGAAGTGCGGTATAATCATTTTCAGATTTTTCGCCAGCGATTGCTTCAGCAGCAATTTTTGCTTCGTAGCTTGCTTTATGCGCAAGTGGAACACCAGGAACGATATCACCAATTGCAAAAATGTTTGGAATGTTAGAGCGACCTTGTTTGTCTACTTCTACTAAGCCACGTTCAGTTACTTTTACGCCAGCTTGTTCTAAACCGATTTCGTCAGTATTTGGACGACGACCTACTGTTACTAACACATAGTCAGCTTCGATAGTTTTTGTTTCGCCATTTGCTTCATAAGTTACTTTTACGCCGTTTTCTGTTTCTTCAGCAGATTTTGCAAGAGCTTTAGTAACCATTTCAACGTTTTTGCTTTTCAGATTACGTTTTACAAGCGAAACCATATCTTTTTCGTAAGTTGGTAAGATTTCTGGTCCGCCTTCAAGGATAGTAAGTTCTGTTCCAAGGTTAGCGAATGCTCCACCTAATTCTGTTCCGATATATCCGCCGCCAATAACGACTAATTTTTTTGGAACTTCTGTTAGAGCAAGTGCACCAGTAGAGCTTAATACACGTTTACCATATTTGAAACCTGGGATTTCGATTGGACGAGATCCTGTTGCAATGATAACGTTATTGAATGTATAAGTTTGAGCGGAATCAGGGTGAATCACACGTAAAGAATGATCATCCACGAAGAACGCTTCTCCTTCTAGCATTTCTACTTTATTTTTCTTAAGAAGGCCTTTAACTCCTGATGTAAGCTTGTTAACTACGCTTCCTTTCCATTCTTGTGCTTTAGTGAAATCTAAGCTTACGTTATCAGCTGTGATTCCCATGTTATCAGAGTGGTTCGCTTCTTTAAAACGGTGACCAACAGTGATAAGTGCTTTTGAAGGAATACATCCGACGTTTAAACAAACACCGCCGTAATATTCTTTTTCAATAATGGTCACTTTTTGTCCGAGTTGTGCTGCTCGAATTGCGGCTACATAACCACCTGGGCCTGCACCGATGACTATGGTGTCTCTTTCTTCTGGAAAATCGCCTACTACCATTTTGTTACACCTCCATTAGTAATAATTCTGGGTCGTTTAATAAACGTTTAATATTATTCATTGCTTTTTGAGCAGTTGCGCCGTCAATTACACGGTGGTCAAAGCTCAAGGATAGCGCTAATACTGGCGCTGCTACAATTTCGCCATCTTTTACGATAGGTTTTTGAGCAATACGACCAACACCAAGAATAGCAACTTCAGGGTAGTTAATTACTGGAGTGAACCATTGTCCGCCGGCAGAACCGATATTAGAAATAGTTGCGGAACCATGGCGCATTTCGTCAGCTGTTAATTTACCATCACGTGCTTTTCCAGCTAGTTCGTTAATTTCATCAGAGATTGCAAATACAGATTTTTTATCCGCACTTTTGATTACTGGCACATACAAGCCGTGGTCTGTGTCTGCTGCGATACCAACGTTGAAGTAATGTTTGTAAACAAGTTCTTCTGTTGCATCGTCTAAAGTTGTGTTAAGCACTGGGAAGTCACGAAGCGTTGCAACAAGAGCTTTCACCATATAAGGTAAGAAAGTAAGTTTGATACCTTTTTCAGCAGCCACTTCTTTGAAACGTTTGCGGTGCGCCATTAGGGCAGTTACTTCGATTTCGTCCATTAAAGTAACGTGTGGTGCTGTATGTTTCGAATTGACCATTGCTTTTGCAATTGCACGACGAGTTGGTGTTAGTTTTTCGCGTGTTTCTGGGTATGCATCAGAACTTGCAACTGGTTGTTTTGCTGTAGCTTTTTCTGCTTTTGGAGTAGATGCTTTGTCTTCTGCATTCGAAGTAGTAGTTGCTGCAGCTGGTTGTTCACCATTTAGGAAAGCATCAATGTCTGCTTTAACTACGCGGTTATTTTTTCCAGAGCCTGCTACTTCAGCAATATTAACGCCTTTTTCACGTGCATATTTACGTACGGAAGGCATTGCGATTACAAGGCCATTAGGATCTTTTTTAGATGATGGAGTTCCGTTTCCACCCGTTGCTGGTGCGGAAGTTGCATCGTTGTTTGCAAGTGCAGCGTCTTCTGCTGGAGATTCTGGAGTAGATTCATGACTAGCTTCTCCTTCAAAATCACCTTCGAATGTTACTAATACTTGACCAACTGTTGCTACTGTTCCTTCACTAACTAAAATATCTTTAACCGTTCCATCTACTGGAGAAGTAATTTCTTCGACAGATTTGTCGTTTTGCACTTCAAAAATGGACTGATCTTCTTCTACTTTATCGCCCGGTTGAATAAACCATTTAACAATTTCGCCTTCATGAATTCCTTCACCGATATCTGGTAATTTGAATTCAAAAATTCCTTTTCCGCTAGCTTGTGCGGGTGCAGGAGCTGATTCTGTGTTTTCTGCTTTTGGTGCTGCGCTTTCTTCTTCGGCGTCGTCTTCGTGACCTTCTACGCCATCAAATGTTACTAGTACTTGTCCAACTGTTGCAACGGTACCTTCACCAACTTTGATTTCTTTAATGGTTCCGGAAACTGGAGAAGTGATTTCTTCCACTGATTTGTCGTTTTGTACTTCAAATAGGGATTCATCTTCTTCAATTTTATCGCCTGGTTGTACAAACCATTTAACGATTTCACCTTCATGGATACCTTCACCGATATCCGGTAATTTAAATGAATATGCCATTTTTATTAAGCCTCCTGTAATTTCTAAGGTTCAGATGCACTGAACCTTAGTATGAAAATAGTTCTTTCGCATTCCAAAACTCCCCATAAGTTTTAAAATGGTTGTCATTCATTAAAATGCAATAACTTCTTTTACACGTTCGATGATATCGTTATGATTTGGTAACCAAACTGTTTCTGCTTGAGAGAACGGGAATACGCTATCTGGAGCAGCTACACGCATAACTGGCGCTTCAAGTGAAAGAATTGCTCGGTCATTGATTTCGGCAATAACGTTCGCTGCAATACCTGCTTGTTTTTGTGCTTCTTGAACAACAACAGCACGATTTGTTTTCTTAACAGAAGCAACAATTGTGTCTACATCAATTGGGCTAATTGTACGTAAATCAATAACTTCAACAGATACACCGTCTTTTTCAAGTGCTTCTGATGCTTTCATTGATTCTTGTACCATTGCACCATAAGTGATGATAGAAACGTCTGTACCTTCACGACGAACAGCTGCTTTACCAATTTCTACTGTGTATTCGCCTTCTGGAACTTCTTCACGGAAAGAACGGTATAATTTCATATGCTCAAGGAAGATAACTGGGTCGTTATCACGAATAGCTGAGATTAAAAGACCTTTTGCATCGTATGGAGTGGATGGAATTACCACTTTTAAACCAGGTGATTGAGCCATTAAGCCTTCTAAGTTATCCGCATGCATTTCTGGCGTATGAACGCCACCACCAAAAGGTGCGCGAATTGTGATTGGAGCTGTACGAGTTCCGCCTGTACGGTAACGCATACGAGCCATTTGGCCAGCAACGGAATCCATTACTTCAAATACGAAGCCGAAAAATTGGATTTCTGGAACTGGGCGGAAACCTTCAAGTGCAAGACCGATAGCAAGACCACCGATACCAGATTCAGCAAGTGGCGTATCAAATACACGATCTTCGCCAAATTTATCTTGTAATCCTTCTGTTGCACGGAATACGCCGCCATTTTTACCAACGTCTTCCCCAAAAACTAATACGTTTTCGTCTTTTTCAAGTTCTACTGCAAGCGCATCTGTAATCGCTTGAATCATTGTTTTTTGCGCCATGATTATTTCGACTCCTTCGCTTCATAGATTGCCAGTTGCTCTTTGATAGGAGCAGTTGGTGTTTCGTACATATTTTTAAGAAGATCAGTCACTGTTTGTTTTGGTGTAGCGTCTGCTTCTTTAATAGCTACTTTAATTTCTTCTTTTGCTTGATCAATAACAGCATTTTCTTTTTCTTCGTTCCAAAGTCCTTTTCCTTCTAAGAAAGTACGGAAGCGAACGATTGGGTCTTTAAGTTCCCATTCTCCGTCAAGTTCTTTTGTACGGTAACGAGTTGGATCATCACCAGAAAGTGTATGTGGACCATAGCGGTATGTCATTGTTTCAATTAGAGTTGGACCTTCACCAGCAACTGCACGTTCACGAGCGAATTTAGTTACAGCATATACTGCAAGTGGATCCATTCCGTCAACTTGTACACCTGGGATTCCAGCTGCAACTGCTTTTTGAGCTAATGTTTCAGCAGCAGATTGTTTTTCACGAGGTGTAGAAATCGCGAATTTATTGTTTTGTACTACGAAGATTGCTGGAGCATGGAAAGCACCTGCAAAGTTCATTCCTTCATAGAAGTCACCTTGAGATGAACCACCATCACCAGTATAAGTGATTACAACAGCATCTTTTTTACGTTTTTTAAGACCAAGAGCTACACCAGCAGCTTGAACAATTTGAGCACCGATGATGATTTGTGGTGATAATACATTTAAATCTTCAGGGAATTGGTTACCTACAAAGTGTCCACGAGAGAACAAGAACGCTTTTGTAAGTGGAAGTCCGTGCCAGATAAGTTGTGGCACATCACGGTAACCCGGAAGAATATAGTCATGTTTTTCAAGTGCATAGTGACTTGCAAGTTGAGATGCCTCTTGACCTGCTGTTGGAGCATAGAAACCTAGACGTCCTTGACGGTTAAGTGAGATAGAACGTTGGTCAAGTACACGAGTCCAAACCATACGAGTCATTAATTCTACTAACTCTTCATCTGTCAAATCCGGCATTAAATCTGGATTTACGATTTCTCCTTTTTCATTCAAAATTTGAACCAATTCAAATTGTTTATGAACAGCCTCAAATTGTTTCTTTACGTCGATAATAGCCTTCTTTGTTTTAGAAGCCATTTCGTATCCACCCTTTCGTCATTCACATTGTACAGCTTTAGTTTCTCGTTAGCAGGATTGCGTGCGTAACTCGCTTTTGGTCCGGTCCCTCATTCCAACTGAACGGATGTATCTAAAACTGCCATCCTGATTGTGTATTAATAATAGTAACGTAGTAAAAGAAAAGTTGTTCTATAGAAGAAGCTATTCCGGAAGCTTTTCTTTAAAATCCTATAATTATTTACGCCATCTTTCCCAGTAATTACCACAAAAAAAGCAATAAAAACATCGATTTCGAGAGAATATGTGAAAATGTTATCAATCATTCACAATGTTTTGTAAAAAAGTAAGAACTTTTCTTTTTGTTATTAAATCATTTCTGTTTTAGTTGAAAAATAGAAATTTATTAATACACTAATCTTCTCTCTTAATTTACACTACCAAGATTATGAAGTCAATAAGTTGATCTCTGTTTATTTTATCGCTTACAATGGCATTATCACTTAAATCATTCGCTTTCCACTTCTGTATTAGAAAAAGATAAAACAGAATCAAACTGTTATATAATATTGCGATTCTCGCATTACCACACCTATTTGGACTTTTTATTTACAACTCCTTCATAGTTTGTGAATTCACAAACATATTAAAATTTTGATTGTTTAATTTATACGAACATTTTTTTAATATTTAGTTATATTGTTCGCGTTTAAGACTTTCTTATTTTTAACAAATATGTCTTTAGTCCTACGAATAAGCTGTTTTTTTATTAGAAAGTAATCTTTCATTCCTTTTTTTTCGTTCTTTTGTTAAAATAAAGATATGTTATTAAAGAACAGGAGAGAATCAAATCATGCTTATGATGGACGATATTGTACGAGAAGGTCACCCGGCGCTACGTGAGGTTGCCAGTGAAGTGTCATTTCCGCTTTCAGATGAAGAAAAAAAATTAGGGCGCGAGATGCTCGAATTTCTAATTAATAGTCAAGATGAAGAACTTGCTGAAAAATATGGCTTACGTGGTGGTGTCGGAATTGCCGCACCTCAACTTGCCGTAACAAAGCGCTTTTTAGCGATTCATGTCCATGATGAAAAAGATCGACTTTATAGTTATGTGCTTTATAATCCAAAAATTCGTAGCCACTCTGTTCAACAAGCTTGTCTTTCTGGCGGAGAAGGCTGTCTTTCTGTCGACCGTGAAGTCCCAGGTTATGTTGTTCGTAGTGAACGAGTTACTATCGATGCTTTTGATGAAGATGGCACACCATTAAAATTACGATTCAAAGGCTATCCCGCGATTGTAGTTCAACACGAAATTGATCATTTAAATGGAATTATGTTTTATGACCATATTAATAAAGAAAACCCATCTTACTTGCCACCCGATGTGGATGTATTTGGTTAAAATAGAAAACCCCCGCAGAAAAATTCTGCGGGGGTTTTCTATTAGCTTTAATGGTCGCCAATTGTTTCAAGTTTACTCGCATTGCTTTCTGCTGATACACCAATAACAATCGTATTTCCAAGTGTATAAGATGATGATCCCGTTGACATCTGCGGCTTTCCCTCTTCATTTAAATAGGTTAAAACAAAGACTGGGGAGGCAGGATAAAATTTAGATGTTTCTAGTTTCTGCTTCATCGTTTGCACCTCTAATTTTTAGTATGTTTTACTCATTATAGAAGATAGCCGCGACAAATTGCAAACATAAATCAAAACTACTTTTACAGGCTCTTTTCGTTATTTTCTGGTAAAATATAATAGAAAGAAGGTGAGGACTTGGAACGCTATGATCGTCAAATGCGTGTTACAACTATTGGAAAATCTGGCCAAGCTAAACTGTTAACAAAGACGATTTTAATTGTCGGTGTTGGTGCTATCGGTTCCTATGCGGCTGAAATTTGCGCGCGAATGGGATTTGGAAAATTACTTTTAATAGACCGTGATTATGTGGAGTGGAGCAACTTGCAACGCCAATCCCTTTTTACAGAACAAGATGCATTTGAAAAACAAGCCAAAGCATATGCAGCCTGCAAAGCGCTTCGATTAATTAATAGCGAGATTGAAATCGATTATCTAGTGGAGGATGCGAATCCGGAAAGTCTAGCTACTTTTGCTACTAAAGTTGACTATATTTTAGATTGTACGGATAATTTTATGACACGAGAAATTTTAAATCAGTTTGCTTTTAACTATCGGATTCCTTGGATTTTCACTTCTTGTGCAGGCAATTATGCGAATATCATGCCGATTATCCCACCGGACTCTGCTTGTTTACACTGTTTAATCGATAATTTACCACAAACCAATGCTGCAAGTTGCGATATCATTGGTGTGGATGGCGCACTTATACCTATTGTCGCCGGCATGCAAGTTTCGCTCCTTACCCAAATGATTTTAAAGCCAGATTTTGCCGCAAATACGTATTTCCAAGTGGATAATTGGCAATTCACGTTTCGCTCACTTCAAGTGAACAAGCGACCCAATTGTTCCGGTTGTTCCTCTCAAGCCACTTTTGAAAAACCATTTTCTAAAAAAGCAGTTGCACTCTGCGGTCGAGACACGGTTCAATTTCAATTAGCACAAAAAAGTAATTATGAAGCAATCAAACAACGACTTAAAGAAGTACAAATTACCTATAATGAAAATCCCGCCCTTCTAAGCTTTGATTACCAAGCGTATCAGTTTGTTATTTTTAAAAACGGACGCGTGTTACTTCATGGTACAGAAAATATCTTGGAAGCAACAAAAATTTATCAGCTATTTTTTAATTAAAGGAGCTTATTATGGAACAAAAAACATTTATTTCTACTACTTGTAGTATTTTGACAATTAGTGATACGAGAGATATAGAGACTGATGCGAGCGGACGGTTAATTCAAACACAATTAGAAGCAGCTGGTCATCAAGTATTTTCCCGCGTGGTTGTTCCCGACAATCCCGATTTAATCTTACAAAAGGTGAAAAAACTAGCTGCCTGTGAACCCTTTTGTTTAATCACAAATGGAGGAACAGGGATTGCTAAGCGCGATGTAACTTATGAAGCGTTATTCTCGTTGATCCGACAAGAGATTCCTGGATTTGGTGAATTGTTTCGGATGCTTAGTTATGAAGAAATCGGTAGTCGAGCGATGGTATCACGTGCATTTGCTGGGTTTTCGCAAAGTGGCTTGTTAGTATTCGCTTTGCCTGGCTCAACCAACGCTTGTCACCTAGCTATGGAAAGACTAATTATCCCTGAACTTCCTCATTTAATAGCAGAACGGCAAAAATAAAAATCCGACTCGCACAAGTCGGATTTTTTGTTTAACCACCAATTTGGCTCATTCGACGCCAAGTTGGTTTATTGGATTGGACTTCATCTTGCAATTTAAGCGCCATTTCATGGTTTTCTGGCTTGTTATCAATTGCTTTTTGGACAAGTTGCATTAATTTGACTGGTTCATTAATGAAAGGGCGAATATTCATTTCTTCATCCCAGTATAGACAAGCTTTAATATAGCCATCTGCAGTTAGTCTAAGTCGATTGCAACTATCGCAAAAATGGGCACTAACTGGATGAATAACTCCAAATGTCCCTTTGGCTCCTTCTATTCGAAAATTTTCAGAAGGGCCGTTGCCACGAATCGTATCGACTGACTCGTAAGCAAATCCTGCTTCATTACATGCTTCAAAAATTGTATCCAGCGAAAGATATTTTTCTTTCCAACTTGTTCCCGCATGTCCAATTGGCATGTATTCAATAAAACGGATGTTAATGTCTTTATCTTTAGTAAATTGAAGGAAATCGGTTATTTCATCCTCATTTTGACCTTTAATTAACACAACATTTAATTTAATTGGAAATAAGCCAACCTCTTCGGCTTTTTGAATGCCATCTAATACTTTTTGTAAACGTCCCCCGCGCGTGATTGCTTGGAAACGATCTGCATGAAGGGAATCCAAGCTGATATTCACTCGGGTAAGACCAGCTTCTTTGAGTGCCTCTGCTTTTTTCGCTAAGTACATTGCATTAGTCGTAATGGAAATATCCTCGATTTCTGGAATCGACCCTAAGCCACGAACAATTTCGACAATATCTGTTCTAAGTAATGGCTCTCCACCAGTGATACGCACCTTTTTTATACCAAATTTCACCATTATTTCCATGAAACCGACAATTTCATCTTTGGATAGCACTTTTTCATGGGGCAAAAATGTCAGGCCTTCTTCGGGCATACAATAGACACACCTTAAATTGCACCGATCTGTTACTGAAATGCGAATATAATCATGTACTCGCCCAAATTTATCCGTTAATAATTGCATAAAACAAAACTCCTATCCTACAAAATAGTTACACTTCTGCTTTAAATGTCCCACTTTTCCCGCCAGTTTTCTCTACTAAATAAGTTTGCTCTATACGCATTCTTCTATCCATCGCTTTACACATATCATAAATCGTTAGCGCAGCAACTGTGACGGCGGTAAGAGCTTCCATTTCCACACCAGTTTTACCAACAGTGACCACTTCCGAAATAACCGTTAGTTTGGTTTTAGCATCATCTTGAAAAGAAATATCCGCTTTTGTTGTCATAATCGGGTGACACATCGGAATTAGTTCGCTCGTTTTTTTAGCAGCCATAATTCCTGCAACTTGAGCAACTGCCAGAACGTCCCCTTTTTCTATCTTACCTGCATGAATTCTTGCTAAAGTTTCTTCGTTCATATGGATTGTAGTGCTAGCAATAGCCCGGCGTTTTGTTTCTGATTTTGCAGTTACATCTACCATTTTCGCTCGTTTTTCTTCGTTAAAATGAGTTAAATCATCGTTTTCCATTTTCCGCCTCCTTCATCACCCACCACTAACTGGCGGAATAACGGCTATTTCTTCTATTTTCTCAGGTAAAACATCCTGATCTTGTTGAAATTCCATATTAACAGCTAGCATGCAAGTAGAAAGATCTACAGCAATCTCTGGAAATTCGCTGCTAATCAGTTCCCGCACTTCACCAACCGTTCGACATTGCTGCAAGTTTAACTTTACTTCCGTTTTATTTGTTTTCTCTACTAAAAAAGCAAAAAATTTAATTGTTGTTAACACTGGCACCACCCCACCTCGTTTTATCTATATCTTTTTCTTCTTTCCAAATAGGTACTCGTTCTTTTAATCGCTCAATAATATATCGAGATGCCTCGTAACAAGCTGCGCGATGAGGCGTGGAAACACCAATAAAAACGGCAATATCTGTTAGCTGGAGTAACCCTAGTCGGTGGACAATCACAACATCGGCGGTCCATTCTGCTTTCACTTCATCAGCTAGTTTGGTTAATTCTTTAAGTGCCATTTCTTCATAGGCAGTATAACGAATTTCTTCGGTTTGAATATTCCCCGTCCATTCACGGATTGTTCCAATAAAAATATTGATGCCACCATGCTTTTTATTGATAAGCTTTTCAGAAAGTGCTTGAATTTCGATTTTTTCTTGCTGAAGCGCTATATATTTCATTGTAAAAACTCCTTGATAATCATTTCCGCAAATTGAGTTAACTTGGCTTCCTCACCAATAAAAATGGCTTCTTCCTGTAATTCCAAATGACGAGTCGCAATTTTATGTACGGTTTTGCTATCTTTCAATTGTTCGATTTCTGCTTTTTCACGGATAAGTACAATTTTGGGGAAAGGACCTTGTTTGTATCCTTCTATCAAAATGATATCTGATTTAGGTAATTTTTGGATTGCCGTTTTTAAGTCTATTCCCGCCTGCTCCATCACAGCATATCGGCGAGAATTAGCGATAACTACCGCTTCTGCCCCGCTTTCTTGATAGGAAAAAGAATCTGTTCCTACGTGATCAATAGAAAAATCATGCGCATCATGTTTTATAGCAGAAACTGTATAATTTTCTTTACGACTGGCTTTAATTAACGCATTTAGCAAAGTCGTTTTCCCACTATTTTTAAAGCCAATTATTTGGAGGATAGTAGCCATGCTTCTACCTCTTCTCCGGTAAACTTTCCAACTTTCCCTCGTGGAATTTTAAGCAAACAAGTTGTCAAATGTAAATTTCCAAGTGCACTCGACATGTCGCTCCCTACTGGTTTTACTAAATATTCGCCAGTCTCTGAAAGCTGATAAGTCCCTCGCAAAAACCGATCAAAACCATTATTTTTCGAATAATCCGTCGCCATTTTTGCTTGGACTTGTTTTGTCGCAGTGTGTTCTTTCCCCATTAAAGTAGCGAGTACAGGCTCCACTAATAAATAAAATCCGGTAAAACAAGCGCCCGGGTTTCCAGAAAGCGCAATAATTAATGTATCATTTAACCACATCCCAGTCGTTGGACTACCTGGACGCATTTGAATTTTATTAAATAGTAATTCCGCTTCTTGTTTGGCGATATCTGCCATGAAATCAAAATCTCCTACCGATACTCCACCTGTCGTAACTATCAAATCAGCAATTTCTGTCAGTTCAAGCAATCGTCGTTTGGTATCAAGATAATTATCTGGTAGTTGTTCTGCAGCGCAAATTTCAGCATGGGACAGTTGTAAAAGATTTTCAAGTAATGGCTGATTGCTATTGTATATTTTCCCATCTGGAAGTGGATTTCCAGCAGTCACCAACTCACTGCCAGTAGATAAAATAGCTACTTTCGGTTTCCTGATGACTTGCACCTCATTAATCCCAAAGGAAGCAAGTAAACTTATCGAACCGGCATTTAGCGTATGGCCACGGTCTAAAAGTAAATCCCCTTTCGCAAATTCTGCACCAATTTCTGTAATATTACTGGTTGGTTGTGTATTTATTAGGGTGATTTCATTTTTATTGGTCGTTTCTTTTGATTGTTCAAGCATGATAATTTTGCTCGCGCTTGTTGGTACTTTTGCCCCTGTCATTATTCGGACAGTTTCACCTGGCGCAAGTGGTTTATCATATGTTTCCCCGCAAGGAACTTCCGCAACCACACGTAAAGTGATAGGATAATTTTCATCATCAGTTTCTGTAATAGCATATCCGTCATATCCCGAACGCCGAAAATAAGGAGCTGGAAAGGGGGCAAAAATCGGTTCTTGCAAAACTTGATGTAACGCACTTCCTATCCCTACCTTCTCCACTGGAAGGTGTGTAATCTGGTTGCATAAAATTTCTCTTGCTTGTTCCATTTTAATGGTGTTTCTTTTTTCAATCATCTGGGCGCACTTCCCTTCTATATAAAACTATGTATGCGTTTTCTTTAGTACCAATATACAGGAGTTTTCTCGTTTTAAAAAGCAAAGCGACTTCTCGTTAATTAGCTGATTGGAATCCATATTTTCCGAGAATTTTCTGTGCTTCTTGTTTATTCATAAAGTCTAAAAAAGTTGTTGCTGCTTTTTTCTGTTCTGAATTACTAACTTGTGCGCTGTAATAAGCAATCGGATTATGCAATTTGGCATCTATTTTAGCTGATACTTGAACTTTTTTACTTAGCAGTGCGTCTGTTTGGTATACAAAACCAGCATCCGCATTCCCAGCCTCTACATAAGATAATACTTGTCGAACATCTGTCGCAAGCACTAGTTTCGCTTTTTCCGCATCATAAAGTTGTAGATTTTCTAGTGTTTGTTTTGCATAAGCACCAGCTGGGACGGATTCTGGGTCACCAATAGCAATTTTATCGGCATGGTTAAGTAGTTGTTTTAAGTTTTGATTAGCCACTTCATTCGCGTTCTTTGGTTCAATTAATACTAATTGGTTACTAGCGAATTCACGCGCTTGCTCGGCCAAATCTTGCTCCAACAAGGTATCAGTATCTTTTTTACTAGCTAAAAGTACGCCATCAATTGGGGCACCGCTCTCTACACGTTCACGAATTTGTCCAGATCCACCAAAATCAAAAGCTAATTTGATGGTTGGATATTCTTTTTCAAAAAGTGGCTTCACTTCATCTATAGTATCTTTCAAACTTGCTGCTGCGGAAATATGTATAGTCGTTATTTTTGTCTCTTTTTGACTGCTACCACATGCTGTTAGTAGCAGTAATAATCCGCAAGTTATAATAAATCCGATTTTTTTCATCTTACCTCCCCCTTTTGTATAAATTTATTGTACTTAAGTTTGACAATTTATACCAGAGAGAATAATAATAATAGGAGTATAAAAGGGTTACCCGGGAGGAATTTTATGTTTACATCTGTTTGGCATACTTTACTCGTTGCCACTATTTCAACATTTATAGCATTTATTACGATGTTGCCACTTAGTTATTATTTTGCTGGTCGAAAATCTCGCTTTCAATTAATCGTGGAAATACTGATTCTACTACCACTTGTCTTGCCGCCTACTGTGGTGGGTCTGGTATTGCTAAATATTTTAGGACGAAATGACTTCGTTGGTGGATTTTTATGGAATACATTTGATTTTAGTTTTATTTTTTCACTTAGTGGGGCGATTGTTGCAACGACGATTATTATTTTACCCATTATGTATCAAGGGCTAAAATCTGCTTTTCTATCGATTGATCATGAGTTAGTATGGGCGGCAGAAACTCTGTCGGCTAATAAAAAACAAACTTTCCAGAAGATTATTTTACCCAATTGCTGGCAACCTATTTTAGCTGGTGTTTTACTTAGTTTTTGTCGGGCGATGGGAGAATTTGGAGCAAGTTTGATGGTAGCTGGTTATATTGAAGGGAAAACGGACACAATTGCTTCTAGTATTTACTTTATGGTACAACAAGGTGACATGCGAACAGCAATCTATCTGGGATTAATTAATGTAATTATTGGGGTGTTTGCGTTACTAGTTATTCATATTCTTACCGTACGCCAAACCCAATTGATGAGGGGGATGTAACATGCTTCGATTACAATTTCATAAAAAACTTCCTTTTCACGACCTAAATATCGACTACACCTTTGACCAACCTGTCACAGCAATGATGGGAGCTAGCGGTTCTGGAAAATCTACTTTATTCCAATGTGTGAGCGGACTTAAAACGATTGATGGTGGTACGATTGACTTCGACGGAACACCTTGGGACGATTCTACTATCTCACTCCATCTCCCCGCCACAGAACGAAAAGTAGGTTATTTATTCCAAAATCTCGCTTTATTCCCTAATATGAATGTCTATGAAAATATTGCTTTTGGGCTAAAAGTTCGAAAAAAGAAGAAAAAGGAACAACTGGAAATTCAGCAACAAGTAAGGAAAATGAGTGATTATTTGCAAATATCGCATTTACTTTATTCTTCTGTTCAAAAACTTTCTGGTGGAGAAAAACAACGTGTCGCTATGGCTCGAGCAATGATTATCGAACCAAAATTACTTTTACTTGATGAACCGTTTAATGGCTTGGATGAAGAAACGCGGCTGATTTGTATGAAACTAGTTGGACAAATGGCAAAAGATTTTCATATTCCGGTTATTTTTGTCACACATTATGCCTCGGAAGCAGAAATGATGACAGGTGAGATTTTGGTGATGCGAGATGGACGACTTGAAAAACGCAAAAGTTAATGTTGGTATCATTCTTGCTGGTGGAAAATCAAGCCGTTTTGGCGAGCCGAAAGCCTTTTTCCGAGATAAGGCTTCTGGAAAAACTTGGATAGAAATGACTGTTAACAAATTAGCGCCTTATTGCGTGCAAATTTTTATTTCTGCGAACAAAGCAAATTACCAGGAGTTAACCATTTTATTTCGTGATGAAGCAACTATCCAAATAGTCCCAGATGATCCTGCATACTTAGATTATGGACCGCTTGGTGGCATTTATGCGGTGATGCTTGCTGCCAAACAGTATGATCAAGCTAATTTCATTGTGCTCCCAACTGATATGCCTTATTTAACTAGCCATGAAATAACACAGCTCGCAGCGTACCGAAACAGCTTTGCAAAAACGAATCAAGCTAATCATTATTTAGTCGCCAATATCCCTTATGCGCTTTTCCAGCTAACTAAGTTACTTCAAAACGAGGAACATCGCGTTTTCTCGCTACTTAAAGAGCTTGATTCCGCATCCTTATTTTTTGAAAATGAGAAGCCCTTTCGAAATATTAATTACCAAAACGAACTTAATTAACCTTTTCTTGTCCATTTCTTTAGACTTTTTTGGTAAACTAAAGAAAAGAATGAGAAGAGGTTTTTTAATGGCATTTTTCCGCTTGCTTTGGACTTTTACTTGGAAACAAGCGCTTTGTTGTATTTTCCCGGGAATTATTTTTATTTCACTCGCGTTAACAAAATTGCTAGATATTCCTTTTGTTGCTCGGTATGATTTACTTTTGTTGATTTGTATTATCGCTCAGCTGCTGTTAATTAAATTTGGTTTGGAAACTTGGGATGAACTTAAAGTCATCATGATTTTTCATGTAATTGGACTTGTTCTTGAAATTTATAAAGTACATATGGGATCTTGGAGTTATCCAGAACCAGGTTTCACGAAAATATTGGGAGTCCCGCTTTATAGTGGCTTTATGTATTCCAGTATTGCGAGCTACATATGCCAAGCTTGGAAACGATTCGATTTACAGATGACTAACTGGCCGAACATTTGGCTTATTACCGCATTATGTGTAGCAATTTATGGTAATTTTTTTACGCATCATTTTATCATGGATTTTCGTTGGATTTTAATAGTTTTAGTTCTAGTACTTTTTCGAAAAACCTATGTCCACTTTAAAGTTAGTTCTGCACAGCTAAAAATGCCATTATCGTTCTCATTTTTATGTATCGCTTTTTTTATTTATCTAGCAGAAAACATTGCAAGTTTTTACGGTGCATGGGCTTATCCAGATCAGATCGTTACTTGGCGTCCAGTGCATGTTTCGAAAATCACGAGTTGGTATTTACTTGTTATTATTAGTATTATCATTGTTGCACAGTTGAAATTTATAAAAAAAGATTTAACGAATAAAGAAACCAGTAGTTTAGACACAGCAAAAGGCGAGGCAACACTTAAATAGTTACCTCGCTTTAATTATTAACCGGCAAAACAAAATTTTTTTCTAGAAAGAAATTAGGATTTATTGATGAAGTATATATAAACTATCTTTTAAAAAAGGTGTCATCTGAATTTCTGTGTTCGCTTCATGAAATACTTTTGTAAGACCAACCTTCTTACCTTGCTCCAAATCAATAGCATAATCATCTACAGAAGTAAATTGCCCTTTCAGATAAATTGGGACATTTGATGGCACATAAACGATAACTAATTTTTCGGTCTCTGCTGCTCGAATTTCTGAAGTTCGATTTAAGACTAGATTTATTGGTTTAAGTGTTGTTAAATCATTAGCTAAAATAAAGGATTTTAGAAATGCATAATCTGTAGCTCCGTCAAAATGAAGTGCTTGTCGCCAATTAAATGGAGAAACAAATCCTTCACCGAGCGCTGATCCAAATGTACTCCCTTCTTCA
The DNA here is from genome assembly GCF_900187025.1 of Listeria ivanovii subsp. ivanovii. Taxonomy (GTDB): domain Bacteria; phylum Bacillota; class Bacilli; order Lactobacillales; family Listeriaceae; genus Listeria; species Listeria ivanovii. The sequence goes on along the minus strand of NZ_LT906478.1, from coordinate 1,026,873 downwards.
TGCCAACTCCAAATACCATGCGCCCCATAAGTAATACCAGCTATAGCACCAGATAAAACACTTTGCCAAGCAGCTTTTCGTACATCTTCTCGGTTAAAACGACCATACTTTTGTCGACTATATCCCATCAATTCGTAGCACGGCTCTGAATTGATAACTGGCTTCCTTGGCTCTAACTGGCTAAAATGTTCTGCCAACGTATAGGCCATTGCTTGATGCTCGGAATTATGTCCAGATTGATAAAAATACAAATCGAGAGCAGGATGTGTCTGCAGTTTTTCAGGAATTTTTTTTAAACGACCACAAATATGCAAAACTTTTAGTGCTTGCGGTGCTTTTTTAGAAACAGTTTCTAAAGCTTCTAAATAATAATCTGCTACAGTTTCCGTTGGGAAATCCGTGTCCCCACTAATGATATAAACGGGGTTGAATCGATCAAAATGCTCCAACATCATTTCCGTATAAGATTTAATGTCTTCTTTTCGAAACAGCGGACTGACACCAAATTTCGCCCCCCACGTCTCCGGAATATAATTACACCACAGCAAAACAAGTGCTGGAGTAAAACCTTGATTTACTGCCATTTCTAACATTTTTTCTGCATGTTTAAAGTAAGCTTCATTTTTAGACTGTAAATCGAAAAAGCCTTCACTTATACCAAATGGCTCTTGAATACTTTCTAGTACGCTTCGATCCCATTGTGGCAAAATATTGATTTGCAGTACATTAAAACCTTGCTCTTTTCGGACTTTTAAGTAGTAGGCCCAATCGGTTAAATCAATATTCGTAAATGCACTCCAAACTGTATCTGCGAGGTAGAAAAAAGGTTCACCATTCTTCTCTATTCGACGCTTATCAGCACTTTGCGTTAACATTTTTTTCATCCTTTCTATATTAAGCCTTTGCTTCTAAAATCTTTTGGTTATTATCTACATTTTTTCCAAGGTTTAATGTAATAACATCGGCCAGTGCGGCACTATTCGTTACAATGACTGGTGTGGTAGTATCGTAGCCAGCTTTTTTTATTTCATCCAAATCAAATGTTCCTAATAAATCACCTTTTTTTACTTCTTCTGATTCGCTCACTTTAATATCAAAAAAATGACCGTTTAGATTAACTGTATCAAGTCCAACATGAATTAACAACTCGACTCCCTGTTTGGAAATCAAACCTATTGCGTGCTTGGTCTTAAAAACACTAAGTACTGTTCCATCAAATGGGGCACGAATTTCGCCATTCGTAGGAAGAATTGCTACTCCCGCTCCCATTATACCACCTGAGAACACTTCATCTTTCACATCATTTAACGCCATTAATTCACCTTGAAGCGGGCTATAAATAGTTTCGTCCAATGTCGCTACTTTTCCTGTTTGGATTATTACTTCTTCTACTACTTTATCTTTAAATCCAAAGAAATAAGTTAAAATCAATGCGATGCTGAAAGCTACCACTAGCGAAATTAAAAATCCCCAGAAATCCCAGCCTATTCCATCTGGATTAATGAACATCGGAATACCGAAACCCCCACCAGACGCGAAGCCACCAAACATTTTCGCAGCACTCATACCCGCAATTGCACCACCAAAAGCCGATCCAACACAAGCCATAATAAATGGTTTTTTATACGGCAAGTTTACCCCATAAATTGCTGGTTCCGTGATTCCTAAAAATCCAGAAATAGTTGCGGTTACAGAAAGCGAACGCAATTCTTGGTTTCGGGTTTTAAGCATTACTGCCATAACCGCACCAGTTTGCGCGAATACAGTACAATAAAGCATTGCATTAATTGGATCGTATCCTAAAACAGTAATATTATTAATGAAAATCGGTATAAATGCCCAGTGCAGTCCGAACATAACAGCCACTTGCCAAACACCAGCCAGGAAGAAGCCTGCAATCATCGGACTAAGCGAATAAAGCGCCAATGCTCCTTTTGCAAGTAGTTGGCTAGCATATGTTGAAACAGGCCCAATGATAATTAGAGACACAGGCACCACAATTAAAAGTAGCAATAGAGGGACAAAAATCAATTGTAAACTTTTCGGAATAAATTTTACTAATACTTTTTCCAGTTTACTCATAAAGTAAATAGCTAAAATAACAGGAATAACAGACATTGTATAGTTCATTAAAATAACTGGAATATGTAGAAATGTTAAATGTGCTCCATTGCTATACATTTCAACAAGTGTTGGGTAAACAAGCGATGCACCGACTGCAGCAGAAAGGTATTGATTCGTTTTAAATACTTTCCCAGCTGAAAAGCCAAGTATAATTGGCATAAAGTAAAAGAGCGCATCACTTGCCGCGTAAAGAACTTCGTAAATACCAGCAGAGGTATCAATTAATCCCGTTGTGACTGCCGCTGTTAGGAAACCTTTCAGAATACCTGAAGCTGCCATTAGACCCAGTACTGGCATAAAAATTCCTGAAATCAATTCAACAAACTTATTAAAAATACTTTTGTGTTCTTGTTCAGAATCATCTTGCAGTGCATCATCTGGTTTAATCCCTAAAACTTGAATGACCTCATCATAAACATAACTGACATGATCACCGATAACCACTTGGTATTGCCCACCACTTTTCACAACCGTCATAACACCTTGTAGCGCTTTGATTTTTTCTGTATCTGCTAGATTTTCATCACGCAACTTAAATCGTAGCCGTGTGACACAATGAATCACACTCAAAATGTTTTCTTTTCCACCAACAAGCTTTACAACCGCTTTTGCAAGATCCGAATTATTCATTTAAAATTCCTCACCTTCTGTATTTTAGAATACTGCTTTTCACTTGTTTTTCCCAATTTTGAAAATCGTCTAAGGCATTTGTATAAGTGATATCTGGTTGATACAATTTTGCTAGCTTTCTCTCTTCTTGTGATTTAATTTCAGCAATTTTTATTACACCCATTGCTGAAAGTTCTTCTACAGGACTGACTGCCACTTCTGCATTTAAAACATTTGCTAAATATTGCATCAACTCCGGTTGCTTTGTTAATCCACCGTCGACTTGTAAGCGCTTAATATTTTGACCTGTCATTAACTCCATTTGGTCGATAACAGCCTTAATTTGAAATGCAATACTTGTATAACCAGCACGAATAATATGCCATTTTGTATGTTCTCGCGTGAGTCCGATAATTTCTGCTTGTATATTTGTATTCCAATAAGGTGCACCTAAGCCTAATTGTCCAGGAATTAGTACAACTCCATCATTGGACGGTAATTGAAATGCTTGCTTACAAGCTGTATGATAATCCTTAAAGAGTTCTAAATGTTCGGATAAAAAAACTAATGTGTCTCCACAAGAACGAATTATTCCTTCTAATGCAAACTGATTGACACCTGCATTATCCCAGGCAAGAGTCGTCAAAATAGCATCGTTTTCAGGTAGTCGGTTCTCACCAATTTGCATCATAACAGAACATCCCGTCCCAAGCGTCGCCTTCACTCCCCCAAATGTATTACAACCTTGTCCATAAAGTGCCGCTTCTGAATCAGCCATTACACTATGAATCGGTATCCCCAGGTAACTTCCAAAATCCCCAACAGACTGCTTCACTTCTGGTAAATGAGCACGCGCAACTCCAAAAAGTTCGAGTAACTCATCTGACCAATCATTTTTCCGAATATCATAAAGGAGTGTACGACTAGCATTGGTTCGATCTGTGAAATAGTTACTATCATCTGTAAGCGAAAATAACACCCAAGCATCCATTGTGCCAAACGCCAATTGATTACGACTTACTGCATCCCTCACCGCTGAAATATTTTCCAATAACCACTTCATTTTCGGAGCAGAAAAATAAGAATCAATTTTCAGTCCGGTAATTTGTTTAATTCGTTTTTCGCAACCATCTTTTTTTAATGTTTCGCAAATTTTTTTTGTTCGATTACATTGCCATACAATCGCATTATAAAGCGGTTTCCCAGTTTGTTTATCCCAAGCCACAATTGTTTCACGTTGATTCGTCAAAGCTAGTCGCTCAATTTCTGCTGCAACTAAATTATGTTTTGCCAAGATGTTCGCAATTAATGTACGGACATTTTGACAAATTTCAATGGGATTATGCTCCACCCAACCTTTGTGTGGATAAAGTTGTTGATGTTTTTTATCTAAACGGTCCACAAGCTCCCCTGCTTTAAACAATAATACTTTCGTGCCAGATGTGCTTTGATCAATGGCGATTTGATAATGTTTCTTCATCTTTTTTCGTCTCCAATAATTGGTAGGTTTTTCATGACTATATCAGCAACTCCAGTAGCAGATAAACCGTAATAAGCGAAAATTTCTTGGCTCGTTCCAGCAATAGCAGGTTCATCCGGAATTCCTAAAATCAAATGACGAATACTTGTTGAAGAACTACTTACCACTTCGCTCACTGCTGCACCTAATCCCCCATAAATACTATGTTCTTCCATACTAATAAGTAGTTTTGTTTCAGCTAATGCCGCTTCTACTACTCCTTGATCAAACGGCTTGATTGTTGAAAAATTCAATACGCGTGCGCTGATTCCTTTTAACTTTAATTCTTCGCTTGCATCAAGTGCGACACGTATCATTTCGCCAGTCGCTAAAATTGCCACATCGTCCCCTTCTCTGAGGGTCGCAGCTTTCCCAATTTGAAATACTGGCTTTTCGATGTAACAATCTTCTACCGCATTTCTTCCAAGACGAACATATGCCGGTCGATTTGATTGAAGCAAATAGTCAAAAACAGCTTCTGTTTCTAGGCGATCTGCTGGTAGAATGACTTCTAAATTAGGAATCGCTCTAGTAACAGCAATATCTTGAAGCGAATGATGGCTCATACCAAGTGCACCATAACTGACACCACCACTGATGCCAATCAATTTTACATTCGTGTCTGAATAAGCCACATCTACTTTCACCTGTTCAATACTACGCATACTCAGGAAACATGCAGGTGAAGCAACAAAAGCTCGTTTGCCACTATGTGCTAATCCTGCTGCAATTCCAACAATATTTTGTTCGGCAATACCAGTTTCAATTAATCGTTCTGGAAATTTTTCTGCGAAAGCCCCCAGCGAAGCGGATCCTCTTGAATCACTTGTTAATACAACTAAATTACTATCGTTACGAGCTGCTTCTTTCATTAAGACTTCACACATTATTTGGCGGTTCGCGATTTTATTCATGACGGCACGCCTCCATTCTTTCCTCTAAATCTTTCATTGCTATTTCGTATTCCTCACGGCTTGGTACATAGTGATGCCATTTAGCAACATTTTCAGCCATTTTAACGCCATAACCTTTAATTGTTTTCGCAATAATCAGACGAGGTTTTCCAGTTTTATTCACTGTTTTAAAAAGTGCTTGTAGTTTATCCGGATCGTTTCCATCTACTTCGATAACATCCCAACCAAATGCGCGCCACTTATCTGCCAAAGGTTCCACGCTCATGACATCCTCCGTGCGACCAGAAATTTGTAAGGAGTTTCGATCAATAATGGCTGTTAAATTATCTAAATTGTAATTTGCCGCAGCCATCGCGCCTTCCCAAACAGACCCTTCCGCAAGTTCTCCGTCTCCCATTAGAGTATAGGTGTGATAACTTTTCCCATCCATTTTAGCGGCTAATGCCATACCCACAGAAACCGATAATCCATGCCCAAGCGAACCTGTGTTCATTTCAATTCCTGCAACTTTATTATTTGGATGTCCGATAAAGCGAGAGCCAAATGCGGAGAAAGTACCCAATTCTTCTTTTGCAAAAAATCCTTTATCTGCCAAAACCGCCCAAAGAACTTCGACAGCATGACCTTTACTTTGGACATAGCGATCACGGTCTAAAGCTTCAGGATTATTCGGATTAATATTCATCGCGCCATAGTAAAGTGCTACAAGAATATCCGCGCATGATAAATCTGAACCAGTATGTCCGGTTTTTGCATCGTAAATCATTTTTATAACATCTTTTCTAATTTCAAACGATTTCATCTTTAATTCACTCATTTTTTACTCCTTTCTCTATTCACCGCGTAAATATGCTTTTACATCTTCTTCAATCGGATCATAGAGGTCTGGCTTTACGCCAATATATTTGCATGCTTCGTACAGAATTGGAACCACATCTGCATGGATGCCACTAACATGATGAATATATGGTCCTGAAACAATTTTCTCCTCTAATCGTTTCAAATTATCTACCTCAATCCAAAGATATGTTCCTTTTGTGTAAGGCCCATCAATACCTTTTGCTTTACCTAGTAACAAGGAGTATTCACCGTTGTCACCATCAAAACGGCATAAAGTCAGTTCCCCACCTTTTGCCTCTGCTTCTACTGCTCCTGGTGAGTCAAATGCTAGCGGATAGCCAATTGCTGGTTTTTCTTTCGCAACGGAAAACGGAAATAAACCACAGTGTTGGAGTAATTCACCATTCTCGTTATCTGGATGACGAACAGTCCAATCAGCAAAAAAGCTTTTATTCTTACCTACATTTGCCGCTTCAATTAATAAACAAGAAATTGCTCCATGAATATCTGTTTCACAAACAACAGGAATTCCTTCATCAATCAACATAGCATTTGCTGCACATGGCATAATACCAATTTCATCCTGAAGCGCTGTCCAACATTGAATCGCAATTGCACTACAACCGTATTTTGCAGCTAAATTTTTCATGGCAACTTTAAGTGCCGCGACCATCCGCAAATCAACATCTTTAATTTTAACGATAGCGCATCCCTCACAGTATTCCACAGTACCGTCTACCTCATCAATTTGTTCTTTCGATACATTTCGAATTTCTTTGATTAATTCTGGTAACGGAATTGGCGCAAGTTGAATATTGAATTTTTCTAACAACTCACCTTCATTACACATGGTTGTCCAAAAGTCAAACGGACGAGGACCAATTTGTAAAATCCGCATGTTTTGAAAGGTTTTTACTGTATTACAAATTGCAATAAAATCTCGAATACCTCGTTCAAATTCGGGATCAGATAATCGGCAATTCGTCATGTATGTAAAGGGGACTTGAAATCTACGCAAAATTTTTCCCGTTGCGAACAACCCGCATTGTGTATCACGTAATCGAATCCCCTTTTCATCAGGACGTTCATCGCGAGGCCCCCATAAAAGAACAGGTACATTTAATTCTTTTGCAAGTCTTGCACAAACATATTCCGTTCCAAAATTAGTATGTGGCAAAAATAAGCCTTGAATACCTGCCGCTTTAAATTTTCCAGCAATTTTTGAAACATCCGCATCATCATACAGCAAACCGTCTTCATTAAATTCAGCAATATCTACAAATTCAATGTTTAGTTCGTTTAGTTTTTGTCGCGTGAGATTGGCATATTTAACCGCATCTGGCGCACTAAATATGCTACGTCTCGTTGGAGCAAAACCAATCTTAATCCCCTCCATCTTCTAACCACCTTTATTTTAGTTTAGTAAATATTTTAGTTCTTAGAAAAAGCAATTAGTAATCGCTTTCTTCAATTGTATTATAGCCCCACCTCTAAACTAAGTCAATAAATCTTTAGATCAATTTATGTTTTGTTTTAGTTTATTTTATCTTTTTCAACTAAATAAAGCGATTGAATCCACATATTCGGCTGCTTTTTTGTTTTAATTTACTAAACATGATATACTAAATAAAGTAAATTTAGTAAACAAGGGGAAATGAAAATGAAGCTTGAAGATATAGCACGACTTGCAAATGTTTCGAAATCGGCTGTTTCCCTTGCGCTGAACGGAAAAACCGGCGTAAGCGAAGAAACACGTTTACATATTCTAAAAATTGTGGAGGAAAATAATTACATCCCCCTACGTAACACAAATAAAAAAAGACAGAAGAAATCCGTCATTCGTTTTATTGCCTGCAAAAGTCCTGATTTAATTACAGATCAATATCAGACATTACCGTTTTTCAGTGAATTACTTAGTTACTTATCCGCTGAAATCACTAGCTATCCTTATGAATTAATTATCTCTACCTTTGATGCAACAACCATATTAGAGGAACTTGCCGAAGCCGAAAAAGAACAAACATCAGCAGGGTTAATTTTACTCGGTACCAACCTCGGCGCAGAAGAAATCAGTCGAGTGCAGCAGGTATATCCCAAAATTGTCATCCTTGATACACATCACCCACATATTCCTGCAAATTTTGTCTCTATTAATAATTTTCTTGGCGGTTATACAGCAGCTGACTATCTCTTACAACTATCCCATAAAAAAATCGGCTATGTAATGGGACTACCACGCATTAAGAATTTTGAAGAACGGAAAAGTGGTTTTTTTACTCGTTTAAAAGAAGCAGAAATTACTATTTCCAAACAACATATTTTCCATTTACCAGCAATGCAAATTCAAGAAGATCCTTCAGTCAAAGAAGCCATTGCTCAATTGCCTGAATTGCCTTCTGCGATTTTTTGTGAAAATGATTATATGGCTATTAGTATGATTAAAATGCTTCAAAGTCAATCCATTAAAGTACCTGAACAAATTTCTGTTTTGGGCTTTGATAATATTAATGAAAGCAAAGTAATTACACCTGAACTTACAACCGTACATGTAAAAAAACGTGACATCGCTGAACAAACACTTGCACTTTTATCTAAACAAATAAAAGCAGATGCAAAGTTTGAAACAAGACAAATCCAAGTAAACACTAGCTTGATTGAACGCACTAGTTGTATTCCATTCCAAAATTAAACATTAAAAGGCCTGCGCTCTATTTTCGAGCACAGGCTTTTTGGGCACTTAGATTAAATTAATTGCAAATGTTTTAAAGCATTATAAACCCCATCATCATCCACATGACTTGTAACATAATCCGCCACTTCTTTTACCTCATCACGACCATTCCCCATTGCCACTCCAGTACCAACAGCCTCTAGCATCTTAATATCGTTCAACCCATCACCAAAAGCATACGTATCTTCCATCGAAAAGCCCAGTTGTTTTATCATTTGTTTAATTCCCTCTGCTTTTGAACCATCCGCAGGACAAACATCCACAGATACCTCATGCCAACGAAGAAATCCATATTGTTTAAATTCTTTTCGGTAATAGGCATCAAAAGACTCTTCACAGAAAAGTAAGCACTGAAAAATATCTCGTCCTTTATAATAATTAGCATCCACTTTCGGATAGCCTCGTTTAATAGAATCCATCCCTCTTGTCACTCGGTCATGATCAGGTAAATTAGCTCGCATTGATTCTTTACCAGAAAAAACAATTGGATGTTCATGTTCAGTAGCAACACTAATAAGCCGTTCTAGTGATTCTGTTGGTAATGGTTTAGCAAAAATTTCTTTTCCTTCAAAAATAACATATTGACCGTTGTAACAAATATACGAATCAATTCCTAACTCTTTTCTGATTTCATCTAGCATAAACGGACCACGCCCGGTTGCAATTGCAACATAAATACCATTTTCTTTTAGCTCCGCGATGGCTTGTTTGGCAGAAGCTGGAATTTCTTTTGTTTCACCCACAAGTGTCCCATCTACATCAAAAAATACAATTTTACTCATCAATTAAACGCCTCTATCCTCTATCCATTTTAAAAGCACATATGACCAAATTATAGCAGAAAAACACTAGAAAATCATAATCTTCCTAAATAAACAAAATTAATTATACTTTCTAGTAGCAATTATCAGGATTTATGGTATATTAGAATGAAGGATATAGATCGGATGAACATTTATAGAACGACAATAGAACGTGAAAAAAAGATTATAATTACATCTTTTACTCGGAAATTTGTTTCAAATTCCCAAAATAAAGGTATGCAATTATAACGGATAAGAAAATCGACTTATGTGCACAGCTAACTCATTCAAGTAGTCTGTGGTAATTTTTCTTTGTCTTTTTTATGCCAAATTGTTAGTATCTTGTGCACCCATATCCGCCTGCTAATACGTCCACAACTAAAAAGCAGTGCTAACAACTATTAAATAAATATTAGGTTTTCAGCTTGCATGAAACCTATTTTTAAACACTAAACTTTAATTTTAAGGAGAGAAAAAAATGATTTTTAAAGTATTTTATCAAGAAACACTTACAGAAACACCCGTACGCGAAAAAACACAATCTTTATATGTAGAAGCGGAAAGCGAAGTAAAAGTACGCCAACTTTTAAAAGACGAGCCTTTCCACATTGAATTTGTTGAAAAAATCAGTGACGCACATTTAGCTTATGAAAAGGAAAACCCAGACTTCGCGCTCTGGGAAAAATAAGCTCCTATGAAATTCGTAAAAAATAATGAGACAGCTGTTTTCGCCCTTGGTGGACTAGGCGAGATCGGTAAAAACACATATGGCGTACAATTTCAAGACGAAATTATTCTAATTGATGCAGGAATCAAGTTCCCAGAAGACGAACTTCTTGGTATTGATTATGTTATTCCTGATTACAGTTACCTTGTAAAAAACAAAGACAAGATTAAAGGACTTTTTATCACCCATGGTCACGAAGATCATATCGGTGGTGTTCCTTACTTACTTCGCGAGCTAAACATTCCGATTTATGCTGGAAAACTCGCAAGTGCACTTATCCGTAATAAATTAGAAGAACATGGCTTGCTTCGTCAAACGAAAATTTATGAATATGAAGAAGATGACGTTTTTAAATTCAGAAAAACAAGTATTTCTTTCTTCCGCACGACACATAGTATCCCTGACACATATGGTATTGTGGTAAAAACACCATCTGGTAATATTGTTCATACAGGAGATTTCAAATTTGACTTCACCCCTGTTGGCGAACCAGCTAACTTAACAAAAATGGCTGAAATTGGTAAAGAAGGCGTTCTTTGTCTATTATCCGATAGTACCAATGCGGAAGTTCCTAATTTTACGATGAGTGAACGTGTTGTCGGCGAAAGCATTAAAAATATTTTCCGTGATGTAGAAGGACGAATCATCTTCGCAACTTTTGCATCGAACATCTACCGCTTACAACAAGTAGTAGAATCTTCCATCGAAACTGGTCGTAAAATTGCCGTTTTCGGTCGTAGTATGGAATCTGCCATGGAAATTGGTAAACAATTAGGTTATATTCAAGCACCAAAAGACACGTTTATTGACGTGCATCAATTAAACAAAACTCCGGCTGGCAATGTGACGATTCTTTGTACTGGAAGTCAAGGTGAACCAATGGCAGCCCTTTCTAGAATTGCTAACGGCACACATCGTCAAATTCAAATTCAACCAGGTGATACGGTAGTCTTCTCGTCTTCCCCTATTCCTGGTAATACAACCAGTGTCAATCGCACCATTAATTTACTTTATCAAGCTGGAGCAGAAGTTATCCACGGTAAAGTAAACAACATCCATACTTCAGGTCATGGTGGCCAACAAGAACAAAAACTAATGCTTCGTCTAATGAAACCTAAATTCTTTATGCCGATTCACGGTGAGTTTAGAATGCAAAAAATCCATGCCCAATCAGCGGAAGAGTGTGGTGTACCAGAAGATAATAGCTTTATTATGGCAAATGGTGATGTTCTTGCTTTAACAAGTGAAACAGCCCATGTAGCTGGTAAAATCCATGCAGCAAGTGTCTATATTGATGGTAGTGGTATTGGTGATATCGGTAATATTGTCCTTCGTGATCGTCGTATTCTTTCTGAAGAAGGTCTTGTTATCGTTGTTGTCTCTATTAATATGAAAAATTCACGTGTCCTGGCTGGCCCTGATATCATTTCCCGCGGCTTCATTTATATGCGCGAATCCGGCAATTTAATTGGAGAAGCTCAAGGTCTCCTAACGCGTCACTTAAATAAAGTAATGGAACAAAATACAACCCAATGGTCTGAAATCAAAAATGAAATTACAGATACATTGCAACCTTTCTTATATGAAAAAACGAAACGTCGTCCGATGATATTACCAATTATCATGGAAGTATAGTTTCAAAGCGATAAATGGGTTTCAAATTCATTTATCGTTTTTTGTTGATTTCACAGAAAAACGATGGTATGTTAAAAAAAACAAAATAGAAAGACGAGGAAACTTTATGGCAAACTCTCGCACAGAAAAGCATCACAAAAAAACATCCCCCTTTGCTAAATTTATGAAAATTGCTAGTATTACACTACTAGGCATTATTTTTTTCTCGATTACCGGACTAGCTACAAAGTATTATCTTGCGGTTCAAGATACGATGTCAAAAATCAATGTTCCACTGGAAACAAGCAATAAAACCGCAACAGATTTAGAAAAGAAAAAACCTTTTTCTGTCTTATTAATGGGCTCTGATGCTCGTGCTGGGGAAGAAAACGGTCGTGCCGATACTATCATCCTTGCTACTGCGAATAAGCAAGATAATAATGTAAAAATGATGAGCATCCCTCGTGATACGAAGATAGATTACGGAAATGGAGATATTGGAAAAATTAATGCCTCTTATTCTAACGGTGGCCCATCAGGAACAGTTGATGCCGTTGAAAAACTAATGCCTGGCGTTCCAGTAGATTATTTTATCTCTATTAATATGGAAGGTTTTAAAGATCTTGTTGATGCTGTTGGCGGTATTACTGTTTATAATGACATAGATTTAACTTCTGTAAATAGTAAATTTGTTAAAGGAAATATCACTTTAAATGGCACAGAAGCTTTGCAATATGTACGTATTCGACATGAAGATCCTCGTGGGGATTTTGGTCGTCAAGATAGACAGCGTGACGTTATCATCGGAATTGCCAATAAAGTCGTAAGTACATCTGGTGTTTCTAATTTTGAAAGTATTATGAAGGCCGTTGGTGATAATTTTCAAACTAATATGACCTTAACCGATATTACAGCTATGGCAACGAATTACGCCTCTGTCCTTAAAGATGTCGATTCCGAAGAACTTGAAGGTGAAGGAGAAATGATTTATAGCGAGTCATACGGATTTGACCTCTATTATTTCGTGCCAAATGAAGAAGCACTGCAAAAAGCCATTACGATGTTCAAAAAGAGTTTAGATATAAAGAATTAAAAAAAGGATACCGAAAGCCATTTTGAGCTCTCGGTATCCTTTTTATTTATGTTCCTCGATTAATGTTTCCATTTCGTTAATTACAGCTACACATGCTTTTTGATGATAGGCATAAACTATTTCGTACTCAGGTTCTTTAGCTTTATCCAATGTTACATGATAAAGAATCTCAATATGATTAATCGCTTTTTCAAATAAACTTGTAAACTGAAACATTGGATCATCAAAAGTCGTATTTGGAACAAAACTACTATCCGTAATGATTTGTTCGCGCATATTTCTTAAATCAATCAGCTGCTTCCACAAAGATTTTATTTTAGGCTCCAACTGATTGGCACTTTCTGAGTTAACATCCACGGCTTTTACTTGTTCTAAAATATTTTTCTCATGCGCAGTAAAAACCTGATTCATTTTTTTCGATTTTTTCCGAGGATAGAGCGCATAAACGAGAAAACCAATAACTAAACCAATCATCGTATCAAGTAATCGATCTCTTAGAAAAACAATTGGCTCACCGTCACCTTTACCAACAAGTACCATTACAGTAATAACAACTATTACCATCGTAAATTTTTTGGTGAAAAGGTAGCTCAACATAACGGCAAGAGCCGCACCAACAGGAATCATAATATAGTGATGATTTGGCACTAATAAGTAGACAACTGCTGCAAGTAATCCACCAATAATTGTTCCTACAATCCGTTCGATGCTAGATTTATAAGTAGCTCCTCTAGTCATCTGCGCAGTAATATAGATAGCATTAAATACATAAGTTGGATAAACAATCCAGTCTCCCATAATCGGGAACAACAAAATGGCAATCGTTATGCTAATAAGACTTTTAGAAACACGAGGATCAAGAGCAAATCGTTCTTTTAAAGAAATTTTTTTCATTTTTCGCTCCCTCCTTGCGATAGTTCAGCCATACCACGTTGGATAGTTTGAAAGCTTTCAACAATTTTTTTAACATGAAAAGAGACAACAGGATCAACATCTTTTTCATCAATCTCATGCGAAACTGGGATGTTAATTTGTAGAAGTGCCTGTTTTGCTTCTGCTGATAAACCTGCTCTTCCAATGTCTTCAATTGTTTGAATATGAAAAAAGAGTGCTAAATAACTGGGCAATAAGTTTTGATATAACTCCACATGGCGTGGATTTGCTTTTTTACTAACGCTATACTCTTTAATAAACATTTGCGATTGGACAAAGATACTATAAAGTGGTTTTGTAATAAATCTACCGTTATCTTTAAACACACTTTCTATTTCCTTTTCGAATAGACCCATTAATTGTTTCATAATTGTTTGAATCGTTTTTTCAAGTGGTAAGTGCACATACTTCACAACTAATCGAACAAGGATGAAAAAGAAAAACACATCCGCCAGAGCGACAATAATCATCGTATATAATGGCATAGGTAAATCTTCTGTTCCAAGAAAATAAAGAGCCGTCCCAATTGCAAGCGTCATCACCATATATTTTTGCGGCATAATAAAGTTTACTGCAAGCAATACTACAATCATTACAAGATAATAAATATATACATTTATTGGGAATAAAAAAGTACTAATTATGACAAAAACACATGCTAGAGTAAAAGCTAACGCAATTTTTGGAAGTGCTTTTCGAGTTATTGCATATGTAGGTTGCATCGAGAGGACCCCTACTAAAACAACAATAGGTAATACCCCTGCTAAATCAGGAAAAATAACCGTATGAACTACTACACAAATACTGGCAAATATAAAGACTTGCAACATTTGGATAAGCCCACGTGCCCCAATTTTGTCGAGTAAAAATTTTTTCATTATTCCCCCCTCTTTCCATTTACCAATTTAAGTCATTGTAACTATAATAGAAAAGAAACGGCTAGATAGCAAGTATGAGCAACACCCACAATAAAAAACCTTAGAAATATAAAGGATTTAGCCAAACATCACAATATATTACTGAGGTTTATTTATTATTGAATTTTTTCTTGTAGTCGCTCAATATCATCATCAGAACCGATGACAATTAAAATATCCCCTTCATGAAGAACATCATTTGCTTCTGGCGTAATAATCATTTGTTTATCTTTTTTGATACCAACGATATTAACACCAAAAGAATTACGGAAATCTAAATCAACAAGACTTTTCCCAAGGAAGCGTGGATCAGACACAGAAATCTCAACTAAACTATATTCATCAGAAAGTTCTAGATAATCTAGCATATTTTTAGAAACAATATAGTGAGCAATCCGTCGTCCCATATCTCGTTCAGGATGAACTACTCGGTCAGCACCAATTTTGTCTAATAGTTTGGCATGCTTATCATTGGTTGCTTTTGCGGTAACGTATTTCACTCCCATTTCTTTTAAAATAAGCGTGGTCAAAATACTTGACTGAATATCTTCCCCAATAGCGACAATCACATGCTCAAAATTACGAATTCCTAATTGACGCAGGGCATTTTCATCTGTTGAATTGGCGATAACTGCATGTGTTGCAATCGACATATACTCATTGACTCTTTCTTCATCAGAGTCAATCGCAAGTACTTCCATCCCTTGCTCTACTAATGAACGGCAAATACTTCCGCCAAATCTTCCAAGACCGATGACTGCAAATCCTTCTTTCATGTAAAGCTACCTCCTTGTTACTTTTTCTCGACTAAGTCATGTTTAAATGCGTAGATTGCAGCTTGCGTACGATCTTGTACATCTAACTTAGATAAAATGTTACTTACGTGTGTTTTTACTGTTTTAAGTGTAATGAAAAGTTCATCAGCGATTTCTTGATTAGATTTCCCTTCCGCAATCAGTAGTAGAATTTCATTTTCACGATTTGTTAAATCATCGTGTAAGTTTTTTTCTGGTTTAGCGGTTAAACGTTGCATCATTTTGCCCGTTACTTCTGGTTCAAGTACAGAATCTCCGCCGTATGTAGCACGAATCGCATCAGCAATTTCGCTTGCAGTAGATGTTTTTAACATATAACTACTTGCACCTGCTTCAAGAGCTGGATACACTTTTTCATCATCAATAAAACTTGTGACAATAATAATTTTAGCTTCTTTCCAGTTTTGCATAATTTCTTTGGTAGCTTCAATGCCATCCATTTCATCCATAACTAAATCCATTAAGATAATATCTGGACGTAATTCTAAAGCCATGTCCGCACCTTCTCGTCCATTTTCTGCCTCACCGACTACTTCCATGTCATCTTGCACAGAAAGATAAGCTGAGACACCTATACGTACCATTTCGTGATCATCTACTAGTAATACTTTTATCATTCGCTTTCCACGTCCTTTTTCGCAACAAGTGGGATTTTTATTTCTACACTAGTTCCTCTACCGGGGAAACTAATTATTTTGATGGTACCGCCAAATTCAGCAACTCTTTCACGCATATTTTGTAAACCATAAGAGCCTTGTCGCACATTATCCATATCGAAACCGACACCGTCATCCACGACTTTCATAACGGCTAAGTTATCCATTGTTACTAAGCGAACCTCAAGTAGCTTTGCTTTAGAGTGGCGTAGTGTGTTGGATAATAACTCTTGAACGATGCGAAACAAGTGGTCTTCAATGCCCTTTTGCAAACTAATATCTTCAATTTGCCAATCTACTTCGATTGGTAATTTGGTTGTTAATTCTTTTAATAATTGTTCAATTCCTGTTTTAAGTGATTTACCCTCAAGTTGAGTTGGACGTAGGTGAAGAAGCAAAGCGCGCATTTCCGATTGTGATTCATTCACGATAGATTCAACCATTTTCAATTGCTTTTGCATTGCTTTAGTTGCACTTTTTTCACTTTGTTCATTTAATGCGGATAAAAGCATCATTGCCGCAAACAATTGTTGGCTGACAGAATCATGTAATTCGCGCGCAATCCGGTGTCGTTCTTCTGACAAAATAGCCTCTTTCGTTTGACCTGAGGATTCAGCACGTTCGCTTGCTAATTTTTGCGTTAAAATTGTTTGTGCTTTCATTTTATCACGTAAACGGTCAATCTGCTTATATACTTGCTGCACCTCGATGAAGTTTTCGTCTTCTTCGCTCGTAATCTTTTTTTCTAAGTCACCTTGTCCAAGTAATCGGATAGAAAAATCAATCGACTCAAACTTTTGCTTGATAAAATAGCCTAACAAACCGCCAATGATTAAACCTACTGAAATCGCGGTTATTGGGACGAAGACAACAAAAGGGATATAAAAAATCTTCTGTTCGATTAAAATTTTATACCAAGAACCTTCACTAAAAAAGTAATAGCCTACCGTCCCAATAATAGATGCTATAAGTAGTAACCCTGAGCAAACTACCATCATTACTCTAGAGAAACTCATAGTCGAATCACCTCTAAGTCTCCAAAGATTACAGAAGTCATTATTTTTACTTTACGAGCCGAACTTTCATAATTATCCGAGTATACTTTAATACTATTATTTTGAATAGAGGTGCTTTCTTTATCATATTGAATATTTCCGAAAATGGCTGAGTGCTCAATACAAATACCTATATCGAATGGCACGAGTAACCGAATTTTCCCTGAGACACTACGAATCATAATGACACTTTCACCAGTCGGGAGAACGGTATTACCTAAATCGAGAATCGTATCTCCAATCCCCGTCTGAATGTTAATATCATCCCATTCATAGACTAAATCAAGGATTCGTTGATTACCAAACCACTGATTACGAATAAATTTGTCCGTCCGGTCTAGCTTACTGTCCGGTTCTCTTACTTTTAACATCAATAATTGGGGGGCCCGCTTTCGACTTACATAATGGATAATTGCATAAATCCCCGCAACTACTAGCCCAATTTTAAAGGTGGTTGTTAAAAGGACAGCAATAATGATAAATACAATCCCAATAAATAATGAGTTTCTAGCGCTTTTTTTCGTTGCGCTAGCTTTTCTAGATGTAAAGATGAAAAATATTCCAAGTGCAAACAGAATAAGCAACTCCCACTGGAATAACATTTCAAGTCCAACACCAACAATAATCGCAATTAAGAATACAAAAACAACCGAGCTTTCCATTTTTTTCAAGCTGACACACCTCCTTAAGTCAATCTTTAGACAAAGTTATTTCTCTTGTTTGCGCTACTTTGTACATGCTGTATTTATTATAGCGAGTATTTGTGAAATGAAACAAACCGCGCTAGTTGGAACATCCACTACTACTTTAGTCGGATGCTTCTTCGGTGATTTTAGTAATAACTCCATCTTCTTGCGTAATGCGTCTTGCTTTTAAAAGTGTACCGATTGCTCGTTTGAACTGTGCTTTGCTAATACCAAATTTGGCACGAATCGCGTCTGGGTCGGACTTGTCACCAAATGGCATTTCTCCGCCAACGCTACGCAAATATGTTAAGATCATTTCAGCATCATCATTTAGTACTTCATGTGCTCTACCACGAAGCGATAAGTTAAGCGATCCATCTGATTTTACAGCAATAACACGCGCTTTCACACGTTCGCCCATTCTTGGTTCTGAAGTTCGCTCACTTTCATGAATAAAGCCAATATGAAAATCATCTGTGAAAACAAAGGAGCCTACTTTGAGCAAACGGTAAATCGTTCCTTCGATATTTTGATTAAATAAGCTTTCTTCTGCTCGAACAGCAATCGCACGGAACTGTTCTTCTTCTGCAAGAACACCCCAAATTCGATTTTCTTCATCGACACGAAGCGCAATCATTAAGCGGTCTTCTTTTTTTGGCCATAAATGTGGGAGAGCTGGTAAGTCATCCAACGATACCACGACATCTTTTTCGATGCCAATATCAACAAAAACACCTAAATGTTTTCGCACTTCGGTAACAGTTCCCCAGCCGTAATGTCCAACTTGAATTTTAGGAATAATAGTTGTAGCTGCAATTTCACGGTCATAATCCACAAAAATAAATACTGTCACTTCTTCACCGGCAGCAAGTTCTGTTTCATGTGTATTTGATTTTGGTAAAAAAACAGTTATGTTGTCCTTCTCAAGGAGCCAACCTGTTTCTTGGATTTCTTTTACATTCATTACTTGGCTTTTGCCAATATAGTTATTCACTTTTTTTCCACCTTTTCTTGAAGAATAGTCTTGTTTCATTATAGCGTATCTAAACGTCTAAGGCTAGCTGCTTTAAGTAATCAACCTTGGTTTATTTCTTGCTGTAATGTATGAATACTTTCTTCTAATATATCTTTAGAAAAATCGTTCGCATCCCTTGCTGCACTTCCTACATGGTAATCTGTATGATTTAACACGGCTTGGAATGTCGCTATATTATCAGGTTTTACACCACTTCCAACCAAGATTTGGAATGAATCTGGATTTTCTTTGCTATCTTGAATCCATTTTTTCAGTCGAGGCAATGAATCAAGTGCGCTATCTGTTCCGCCAGATGTTAATAATTGGTTGATGTCTTTCCCATATGTACGTAACACTTGGTAGCTTGCCTCGATATCTCTAGTTGCTTCGAGTGCACGATGAAAAGTAAGCTCTAAATCGCCTTTCCAGCTAATCACTTTTTCTAGGAGTTCTTGGTCAATGGTTCCTTCTGCTGTGATTCCCCCATAAACAATCCCCAGCACGCCTAATTCTTTTGCAAGTTCAATATCTCGTTCCATCACAATTCTAGCTGTTTCATCATAGACGAAAGAAAAACTGTGTGGGCGAATCATCATCATCGCAGGTAATTTCGATGTGCGAACAATTTCCTTTATCGCCCCGTAACTAGGAGTTAAACCACCTTCACTAATCGCTGAAACAACCTCCATCCGATTCGCGCCATATTTCTCTGCTAAATAAGCATCACGTGGATTTTGAACTATTACTTCTAACATATTATTTCGCTCCTTTTCATAACTAATTACCTTCATTTTACCCTTTTAGTGTAAAAATGAATACTAAAAAACCCATGAATTCCAAAGAACTAATTCACAGATTTTTCAAGTTAGATTCGTTTTATTTCAAAGTCGTTATCATTACTTCTGTTTTTCCTGCTTTTGTAGCAGCCTCATTTTTGAATTCAAAATTATATTTGCCTTCTGAACTATTCGTTATTACCATTGGAATGACTGTACTTGCCGCATTTTTTTGAATAAAATCAATATCTGCTTCCACAACAGGCTGTCCTTTTTTTACTTTGTCACCTACTTTGACTAAGACATTGAAGCCTTCTCCGTTTAGCGCAACTGTCTCTAAACCGATATGTACAAGGATTTCTTGCCCCAAAGCTGTACGAATTCCAAAAGCATGTTTTGTTTCAGCTAGTTGAATAATTTTTCCATCTGCTGGTGCTACAATGGTTCCTGTTTCTGGCTTAATTGCGATACCTTCACCCATCATTTTTTGGTTAAATACTGGATCAGGTACTTCTTCTAACGAAATTAACTGTCCATCAACATGCGCATATAGACCTTCTACTTTTGTTTTTTGAAAAATATTCTTTATCATTTCTTTGCCTCCCGATAGCAGTTATTTTGACTATCATTGTACCTTTTTTAAGAAGAAAAGGCACGGAGAAAGTATCTAATAAACAGTTACCTGTTCACTTGAACTTCTTCATGCCATTTTCCACTTACTATTTACTCGTTTTTAAATCTTCAATGGAGTTGATGTTAGTCATATATTTTGGAACTGCTAGGCCAATTTTTGCGCCTTTGAGATTAGCTCCTAAGTCTTCAAATTTTCCTTTGTAATCTTTATAATAGATTCCAGAGGTATTTGGAAGCCAAGCAGCGACCATTCCATCAGCGGCATCCGTTGCAACGGATGCCCACATTGGTTGAATTTCCATTGCTTGAATAGTCGTTTCGTAACCGACTTGTCTTAATGTTTCGGCAACGACATTAGTAGAAGCAATTTCGGAATCCCAAGCTACATAAGTAAGTTTGATTTCATCGCCATCAACTTTTTTCACGCCATCGGTCCACTTGGCTACTTTATCTGGATTATTTTTAACCCATTTTTTAGCCGCTTCTTCAGGATCAACCCCGTCATTGACTTCAAGCATTACTTCTGACATATCTTCTGCAGTCCAGAAGAAATTATCTAATACCTTATACGCGGAAGGTTTGTCTTCTTTCAAGCCTTTACGAACAATGGTATGAATATTTTCGGCATTACCATAAACGTTTTTGGGATCATCTAAAAACTTCAAATCAAATTTAGTAAACATCCAGTGTGGTGTCCAACCAGTCACAACAATCGGCCGCTTATCTTTCATTGCTTTTTGAAGCGTACTTGTCATGGCAGCAGTGGAACTTGTTTGTAATTGCCAATTGTCATCATCTAAATGATAATCTTTAATGGCATTTTGTGTTGCAAGCATGATTCCTGCTCCTGCATCAATTCCAGTAATTGTATAATTGATTTGTTCACCTAAATCTTTTTTCGCGTCATAAGGAGCAAGTGTTGTTCCGCATGCAGCCAATGTGAAAACTAGCATGACAAGCGTAGCTGTGGTGATTATTTTTTTTAGCAAACGTTTCTCCTCCTTACTCTGATTTCGCTTTTTTGTTAAAGGCTTGTGTTAGGCGGTCAAGAATGATTGCTACGATAACAATCGCAATCCCAGCCACGAATCCGCCACCTGCGTCATTACGTCCTACTGCGAAGTAAACTCGTGTTCCTAGCCCCATTGCCCCAATCATCGAAGCAATAACGACCATCGAAAGAGCTAACATGATACTTTGGTTAATTCCAGCCATCATAGTTGATTTCGCCATTGGTAATTGTACTTTCCAAAGTTTTTGCCAAGGAGTGGAACCAAAGGAATCAGCAGCCTCGACAAGCTCGGTGGATACTTGGCGGATACCAAGATTTGTCATCCGAACAGTTGGTGGCATTGCGAAAATTACTGAAGCTACAACCCCTGGAACCATTCCAATTCCAAAAAATGCTACAGCAGGAATTAAGTATACAAAGGCTGGCATTGTTTGCATGAAATCGAGTACTGGTTTAAAGATGCTTTCAACAATATTACTTTTGGCCATCCAAATTCCTAGTGGTACACCGATTACAAGCGCAATTAAACTACTTGTTAAAACAAGTGTTAATGTTTGCGTCATATCGCGCCAGAAGTCTAAGTTCCAAATAAGTAATAAACCGACAATTTCAAAAGTAATTAATCCCCATTTTTTGCCTTTACGGTTAACCCAGAAAGTTCCTGCAACTAAGAGAATAATGAACAACCATGGTGGAACTAAATCAAATACCCATTGGAATGCATCAACAATGCCACCAATAATATTTGTAATCACATTAAAAAATGCTTCAAACTGCGTCAAGCCATCAACCAATTTATCAATCCAATCAGCTAATGGAATCGTTGGAATATTAGGCATTAACGTTCACCTCATTTCCAGAAAGCGCGGCCAGAACTGACCCACGTATAATAATTCCTTTTAATTTACCATCTTCTGTTACAGCAATCGGAATCGTCGTTGTAGAGATGGTGTCCATAATTTCTGCAAGTGGCGTATCAGGTCCAGTAGTTGGAACATCTCGGTGAATAGCCGACTCAAGCGATGTGATATTTTCTTTTACAAGTTTGGATACATCTGCCGCATGAACGATACCGACTAATTCACGGTTACGTCTCACAACGAACACACTAGAAGTTCCCGCTTCACGCATCCGTTTAAGCGCCACACGAGGACCATCTTTTTCAAAATTAACGATTTCCGGACGAATCATGACATTGCTTGCTGTATAAACTTTAGAGCGATCGACATCTTCAATGAATTTTTCTACATATTCATCTGCTGGATGGGCCAAAATATCTTCCGGCGAACCAGTTTGAACGACAGAACCATCACGCATAATCATAATGTGATCGCCAATTCGAAGGGCTTCATCTAAATCATGGGTAATAAAGATAATCGTTTTTTTCATTTTATCTTGTAAGTCGAGCAGTTGATCTTGCATGTCTTTCCGGTTAAGTGGGTCAAGTGCTGAGAAAGCTTCATCCATCAGTAAAATGTCCGGATTATTAGCAAGTGCCCGAGCAAGTCCAACACGTTGCTGCATCCCACCAGAAAGTTGCGAAGGATATTGATCCCCATAACCAGCCAAACCTACTAAAGCAAGTGATTCTGCCGCTTTTTTCTCTCGTTCTTCTTTATCAAGTCCTTGTATTTCTAAACCATATTCAACATTGCGATTAATGGTTCTATTTGGAAATAGTCCAAAGTTCTGGAAAACCATACTCATACTTTTTCTTCTCACTTCCAGAAGTTCCTTTTTATTTAAACTTGATAATTCTTTGCCGTCTAGCCAAATTTTTCCGCTCGTTGGCTCAATTAAACGGTTCAATAATCGTACTAACGTGGACTTTCCACTACCAGAAAGCCCCATAATAACGAAAATTTCTCCTTCTTCTACGCTAAAACTGGCTTTATTAACCCCAATCGTCGCCCCTGTTTCCTTTAAAATATCTGTTTTTGATTTCCCCTGAGAAAGTAAAGAAGATGCTTTGGAAGCTTTTTTTCCAAAAATTTTCGTTAGCTCTTCTACTTCAATCTTACCCAAAATAAAATCCCCTTTCTGTTTTAGAATGAATTATTTACTAGGCAAAAAACACGGCCCAAATCACTTTTAAAAAAAGCAATAACATAATCCATTGTACACAAGTTTTGACTTAGTTTCACATCATAGAGTCTGATTTAGCCTATTTCATGCGTTTGCGAAAGCGCCTCCATCTTACTACAACAGTCGCTAACAGTTTTTTAAATTTTTTTGAAAAAAAGTAGGAAATTATAAGTAAAATGACCCTTTTTTGTAAAAAAAATTATTTTTGATATAAGCATTTTTACGGAATATTTGTTAGAATAGAAAAGGACATTTCATTAGGAAGGGGTGAATGAAATGGATGGAGAACTTTCAAAGGATGTGGACCAGAAGATGAATTTACTAAAGCAGTGGTTTCATTCAATTGATTGGGACAAATTCTGGAATCATATTATTTCGGTTGGAATAAAAATTGCTATCTTAATTGTTCTTTATTTTGTCTTTCGTGTGGTGGGTAATAAAATAATTCATAGTTTCTTTCGTAAGTACCGTCAACAACAAGCCGTTTCAGCTGGGCGTGCGGATACTTTAGAAAGTTTAATTACTAATTTTTATGGTTACGTGTTATTTTTCACTTTTGCGATTTTATTATTACAGAACTTTATGGATGTCACGGCAATTATCGCCAGTGCTGGGGTTGCGAGTTTAGCGATTGCTTTCGGGGCGCAAGGGCTTGTTAGTGATGTCGTGACTGGATTTTTTATTTTGCTCGAACGCCAACTTGATGTTGGAGATACGATTACAATTGGCTTAGTCAATGGAACAGTAGAAGCACTCGGACTTAGAACAACGCAGATACGCGACTTTGACGGGACACTTCATTTTATTCCTAACAGGCAAATTATGGTTGTTAGTAACCATTCACGTGGTAATATGCGCGTAATGGTGGACATTCAAATTAGTCCAACAGAAGATCCGGAAAAAGCAATGGCGATTATCAATGAAGTTTGTACAAAAGTAGCTAAAGAAAACAAAAATATTGTCGAAGCTCCCGTTGTTCTTGGTGTACAAAACATCGATGCAACTAATATGGTTATTCGAGTAGTTGGTAAAGCGGTAAACGGCGAACAATACTCCGTTCAACGTGACTTGTTAAAAGATATCCGTGAAGCATTGACAGAGAACAAAATCAAATTACCTCTAAGCTTTGTAAGCACGTTTGGACCAAACAACAATTAAAAAGACGTAAATTCGTTCAATAAGTGAGCGAATTTACGTCTTTTTTACTTACTTTCTAAAAAGTGGATTAATACTTCAATCGCAAATGGAATGGCCTCTTCTTTTGGATTTAATTTTGCATGATGTAGGCTGTACTCTGAGTCAACACCAAGCCAAAACATAAAGCCTTTAATTCCTGATAAAAAGTAACCGAAATCTTCTCCTGTCATCGCTGACTTTGCCGGTACATAACTCTTTGGATAGCTTTCTTTTAAAAAGTCAATAAACGCTGCTGTTTCTGCTGGATCGTTATCCACTTGATAGTAATCAGAACCTGCATGAAAAGTCACTTCGCATTGATAAGCTTCTTCCCAGCCTTTCGCTAATTGTTTTAATCGAGTCCAAACGATTTCCATTGTTTCAGGTGAAAGTGTTCGGATTGTTCCATCTAAAAAAGCTGTTTCTGCGATAACATTTTGAATTTCACCGCCATGAATCCTACCAATGGTAATGACAGCACTATCCATTGGGTCGATATTTCGGCTAATAATCGTTTGCATTTGACCTACAAAAGCACTTGCTGCCACTACCATATCATTAGCTAAATGCGGATATGCTGCGTGACCACCTTTTCCTTTAAAAGAAATGAATAGTTCAGATGTATTGGCGAATAATAGCCCTGGTTTAATGGCGATTTGGCCAACTTTGTATTCCGGTGCAATATGCAACCCGTAAATCGAATCTGGACGCCATTCAGCAAACTCAGCACTTTCCATAATTGGCTTAGCTCCTCCAGGTCCTTCTTCTGCTGGTTGAAACACAAATAATAAATTATCTTTTGCTGGCTTACTAGCAAAATGAGTTAATACGCCAAGTGCAATACTCATATGTAAATCATGTCCACAAGCATGCATATTTCCTGCATGCTTTGACTCAAAAGCTAAACCAGTTTCTTCCGTAATTGGCAAAGCATCAATATCCGTACGGTAACCAATTGTTTTCGTTGGACTCGTTCCGCTTACTCGAACTAACAGACCAGTGCGCCATTTCTTCACTTCCAAATACCTGCTTGGTAATTTATTTATATAATCAAGTAAGTAAGCTTGTGTTTTCCATTCTTTGTAACCTGTTTCTGGAATTTGATGCAACTCGCGGCGAATCGAAATAAATTGATTTAAGTCCACGTTTCTCTCTCCTTTTAAAAAAGGACTGTTCCGCCAAAAGACGAAACAGTTTCCTTCATTTTTTAAAGTTGACGAAGTTCTTGCATGATTTCTGTTTTAGACGCTGTTTTTGCATCTAGTTTTTTTAGTTCGCGAGCTGGGATTCCAGCAACAACGGTACCAGGAGCTACATCTTTTGTAACAATTGCTCCAGCGGCAACAACAGCACCTTCTCCAATACGCACGCCTTCTAAAACAACCACATTCGCACCAATAACAACATTATCTTCTACAATGACAGGTTGTGCGGATGGTGGTTCTACTACACCAGCAAGTACTGATCCAGCACCAATATGGCAATTTTTCCCAACTGTTGCGCGGCCTCCAAGAACTACATTCATATCAATCATTGTACCGTCACCAATAACAGCACCGATATTAATGCTTGCTCCCATCATAATAACTGCATTGTCGCCAATCGTTACTTGATCGCGAATGACAGCACCCGGTTCAATTCTAGCATTGATATTTTTCATATCTAAAAGTGGAATAGCAGAATTACGACGATCATTTTCAATTACGTAATCTTCAATATTCGCTTTATTTGCTTCAAGTAATGGTTCAACAATCGCCCATTCTCCAAAAATCGTTCCCGCATTTCCAGTAATAAATGTTTTTACATCCACTGGAAAAGTAATTTTTTCTAAGTCACCTTTAAGGTATACTTTGACTGGTGTTGCTTTCTTGCTATTTTGAATAAAAGAAATAATTTGGTGTGCATCCATTTGTTTCATGAATAATTGTCTCCTTCCAATTCGTTCTGATTTCTATTTTGCCATAGCTATTTCACTTGTTCAAGGAATTTATCTATTATTTCTAAAAATGCATTTACTTGTGGTAAGCCAAGCGATTGTTCATACGTCAATAAATTAGTTTCTCGGCTAAGAATGGAACCGTCTTTTTCTGTAAGTGGTATTTTATTGATTTTGTCGGGATAACCTAACATTGTTACTTCTGGTAAAATAGCAAAGCCAATCCCATTAAGAGCCATTTGACGCGATGTTTCCATTTGATCCATTAACATCGCCTGACGTGGCATTTTTCCGAAATTTCGTTGCCAGTAGTCTTGAATTACCTGATAGTAGTTAGAATCACTTCGAAACTGTACAAAAGGTCTGTTCGTCTGGAAAACCTCTTCAATTTTCGTGATTTCTGTATCTACTAAAATTAATTTATCATTAAAAAGTGGCTTTTGGACACTTTTCCAAGTAGAATTTCCGCGAACGATGCCAATATGCACATTTCCAGCTGCAAGTTGCTGCGTCACTTCGCTGCTCCAACCTGTTACAAGCGAAATTTGGACATTTGGATATGCGCTAGTGAATGTTTTTAAGACACGAGGAAGCCACATTTGAGCCACAACACTAGCACAAGCAATTCGCAAGGTCCCACGCACGACACCTTCCATTGCTTCTAGTTTTTCTTGAATGGTATGTTCTCGCTCAATAACACTTGAAGCATGACGGACAATCGCTTCTCCTTCTGGTGTAAGTAGTAGACCTTTTTGTGTACGAATGAAAATCTTTGTATTCCATCTACTTTCAATTGTTTGCAAACGCTGCGATAAAGCTGGTTGACTTAAAAAAAGTTTTTCTGCACTTTTACGCATATTGAGTTCTTCCGCTAAACAGACAAGTAATTCATATTCCGTTACAATCATCTATTTTCCTCCACCTGTAAATGAATATAACGATTGACTTGCTTCAAGACAACCCGTCTTGTCACAATCCCTTCAAAATGGAACTCATTATCGATAACACAAACAAAAGGATGATCAACAAGTAAGTGAACAATTCTTTCGTTATTTAGGAAATCTTTAATCACTGGAAAATCAGTTTGCATAACATCTTCTACTTTCAGCTCTTCCAAACGCTCAAATTCAATGCGCTCGAGCCCTAGTATTGCATCTGTTATCATTGCGGCACTTATTAATCCGTGAAGTTTAAACTCAAAGTCTAGTACTGGAATAACCGAATAACCACATTTCGTTAAAACAAGCAATGCATGTTCTAAATTATTACCAAGCTGTACGTGGGCTACTTTTTCAGCAGAAATCATCGAATCAGCTAATTCGTTATCAATAAACTGTCCAAATCTATTAGAGATCATTTAGAATCTTCCTCTTCCTCGTATTTTCATGTTCGAAGTTTCTTTCAACTAAAAAAATAAATCGAAACTTTTCCATCTCCTATTCTATCATACTATCTGGGGAGATTTCTTTCATTTAGTGTTTAAAAGTTAATTTTTTACATAAAAAAAGCTGTGAAAATGATTCACAGCTTCGACGTAAAAAACAAAGATAAGTCGTTTCTTACAATGTTATTCGTTTTCTTGTAGCGTTTCAAAAATTTCGATAGCTGTCATATCAATATCATCAAATTGATATTTGCTATTGTCGCCATAAATTTCTACTTCAAATGAGTTAGAAGCTTGAAAAAACTTCACTTCGCACACTGGTGTACCGTTTTTTTCAAACCGTCTTGCTTGTGTTTCAGCAGACTCATCTTCTTGCATTGCATGTAAACGTTGAATAATTCCCAATAACTGAGACATATTAACTCTCCTCTCAAATCTACCAACTGACGTGCAAAAATTGGCATACCTTGCTGTTTTACTGGCGTGGCAATGCTTTTTTACATATTTCCTCAAATCTGGTTTTTTCGCCACATCTTATTTCTTTCACTATACTACCAAATTTTATCGCAAACCGCACGTATAACGCAAGGGTTCTGGAAATATTCAGAAAAAGAAATTATTTTAATGTAACTAGAAAGTCACTTTTTGTTCTGTTTTATGCACTTTTAATCCTAAAAAAAGACTATAAAAAAGTCAAAACTTTTTTATAGTCTTTTTTAATTAAAATTCATTTTTGCGGTTGGCTGTTGTACTAATAATCATCTTTGTCGCGCGAACAATGGTTTTATGACGATTAAATCCTTTTACACAAATCGTTTGGTCACCAATTGTCGCAAATACCTCGCCCCAAGAGCCACAAGGATTAAAGCCGTATGCATGTATTTTTAACAAGCCATCTTTTGTTGGGAAAAAGAGAGCTTCATATTTACCTGGTTTCATCATATCCACTGGCCCCTTCCAATTTCAACCAATCATCTCTAACTGAAAACGATTATCATTATTAAAACTATCTTATAGCATTCTAAATGAAAGTGCAAGGTTTTTTAGTAATATTTTCAGACATTTTGCTTTTTTTACTTTTTAGGCTATAATGGAATGAAATTATGAAGCTTACTCCCAGCTAAACTCGCCGGGATTTTCTACGAAAGAAAGGTGACGAAAATGACAAAATCGATACGACCTGAATTACACGATATTCAAGTAAGTGGTATCAGAGCTTTCAATACAAGAGTCACTGGTATTCCAGATATGATTCGTTTGACACTTGGTGAACCTGATTTTCCAACACCAGAACATGTCAAACAAGCCGCCATTCAAGCAATTCAGGATAATTTCACCAACTATACTCCTAATGCCGGTATGCCAGAACTGTTAGAGGCAGCTTCTACTTACTTTCAAGAAAAATATAACTTAGAATACAACACAAATGAAATTATCGTCACAGTGGGGGCTACAGAAGCTATCTCGGTTGCACTGCAAACCATTCTTGAGCCAGGTGATGAAGTTATTTTACCTGATCCGATTTATCCTGGCTATGAACCACTTATTACTTTAAACAAAGCACATCCGATAAGAATAGACACAACAGAAACTAATTTCAAATTAACCCCTACGCAATTACGGAAACACATTACACCTAAAACAAAAGCGCTTATTATTCCTTACCCTTCCAATCCAACTGGTGTTAGTTTAACAAAAGAAGAACTGGTGGATTTAGCAAATGTTTTAAGAGAAGCTGGTATTTTTGTTATTGCTGATGAAATCTATAGCGAATTAATCTATCACGAAGAACATGCTAGTATCGCTCCTATGCTTCGAGAACAAACAATCGTGATTAACGGCCTATCCAAATCCCACGCGATGATTGGCTGGCGAATTGGTTTTCTGCTTGCACCTGAAATAATCACCAAACAAATGTTGAAAATCCATCAATATTCCGTTACTTGCGCGAGCTCTATTTCTCAAAAAGCAGCTTTAGAAGCCATCACAAATGGCAAGGATGATGCTTTTCAAATGCGTACCGAATATAAAACTAGAGCAAACTTCACACAAGATCGTTTAGAAAAAATGGGATTCACGGTTGTTCCACCTGATGGCGCTTTTTATTTCTTCGTAAAACTGCCAGATGAGATTACCGAAAATTCTTTTGACTGGGCTGTCAAGCTTGCAGAAGAAGCAAAAGTTGCAGTAGTTCCAGGCAATGCTTTTTCAGAAAAAGGCGACCGTTTTTTCCGACTTTCTTATGCCACTTCTTTTAATAAACTAGCAGAAGCACTAGACCGAATGGCTGCTTTCTTAAGCAAATAAAAAACCAAAGCAACTTTCTACTTTGGCTTTTCGAACAGCTACTAATCTTAGTAGCTGTTTTTTAACGATAATATTTAATTAATGCTTGTGTTCCTTCTTCACTTAGCCCGCGTTCAGCCAATGTTTCGTACATTTTTTCAGCTAGCATAAGCCCTGGTAACTCCAGTCCCATTTGTTGTGCTTCCGAAATAGCAATTCCCATATCTTTAATAAAATGCTTTATAAAAAAGCCTGGTGAAAAATCATCTTTGAGTACGCGAGGAATCAAATTGGTAAGTGACCAACTACCTGCCGCTCCACCAGAAATAGATTCCAGTACACGAGAGGGGTTAAGTCCGGCTTTTTCCGCATAAATAATCGCTTCTGTTACACCAATCATATTGGATGCAATCGCAATTTGGTTAACCATTTTCGTATGTTGTCCGGAACCTGCTTCTCCTTGTAAAATAGCACTACTACCAAGAATAGCGAAAATTGGTTCTGCTTTTAGAAAAATAGCTTCATCCCCACCAACCATAATCGCTAGTGTTCCATTTTTCGCACCAATATCCCCACCTGAAACTGGAGCATCCAAAACGCCGATTCCTTTTTCACTACCAACTTGAGCCATTTTTTTTGCTAATGCTGGAGAAGAAGTTGTCATATCAATAGCTATAGATCCCGGTTTCAAATGATTTAAAAAGCCCGCTTCACCTAAATAGAGTGTCTCAACATCTTTTGGATAGCCTACCATTGAAATGAGCACATCTACTTTCGCCGCTAAGTCATTTGGCTCCGCTTCCCAGTGCGCACCTTTCTCTAAAAGCCCTTCTGCTTTTGATTTAGTTCGCGTATACACAAAAACCTCATACCCTGCTTCAAGCAAGTGAGAAGCCATGCTCACACCCATAACACCGGTGCCTACAAATCCTATTTTCTTCATTTCCAAAAACCTCCTACCTAAAGCTAAGTCCAATAATAGATAAAACCGCAAAAAAGATACTAATTAATCCAACTAAAAAAATATGTACTTTTTTATACATAACGACAATCGCAATAAACTCTCTTATAAGCGCATTGGGTATATAATATAATGCTGTTTTTGCACCTATCCCTTGACTCTTCAAACCTGCTTTTTTAACGTACAAACTTGCTCGGAATAAATGAAAATTATTTGTTGAAAACAAGCTATTATACTCAGACATAATCGCATCCATTTTCTTTTTCGAAAATTGCATATTTTGAAGGGTGTTAATCGACTTATTTTCCATAATAATAAAGGTTTCGTCAATCCCTTTACTAATCAAATAACCACGCATCGCTTCTGCTTCTGAAATGGTTTCGTTCGCACCTTGTCCACCTGAAACAATAAAAGTAGCCCGCTTTCCTTTTTTCATGAGTTGTTTTTGATAAAACGAAATTGCTCGGTCAAGCCGACTTGCAAGAAGTGGCGGCACTCTATTTCCTCCTATTAACCCACTACCAAGCACAATTAGAAAATCTTGATTATACCTCGGAAAACTGTATTGATAGATTAAAGTCGATAACAGAAAGGATAGAAATAAAAAAGAAAAATAACCTACCACTGTCATAATAAATACAATCAAAATTCCAAGCACCGGACTATTTGCTTGTAAAATATTGCCAAACCAAATAACAATAAGCGCAATAATACCTAAACCAATAAATAAAGGTAACATATTAGCTAATTTGCGCCCTTCTCGTTTAAGCATTAATCGTCCGTTAACAATGAGCATCGCCCCCAACCCGATAACAAAGAATGGAATAAGAAGTAATAATAAAAGTAGTACTGTTCCCATTATCGAAACAAGTAATTCATTCCCTTTGGAAAAAATAGCATACACCATCGAAAGTAATAAGAAAAATAAAGCGATTGTTAAAAAAATCCCATTGCTAATTCTTCGCCTATCAATTATAGATAAAACGATAAAGAGAAGTAAAAAGAATCCCGCTAAAAAATAGATAACCACTCTCGATGCCCCCCTTTTTGCTAACTGCCATTTTAATTATACTTGGGGAGCTTCTTTTATACAACACAAAAAGATCTAGACAAATAAATGTCTAGATCTTCACTCAGATTTTACTCTGCAGTATATTTTTCAACTAATTCTACAACTTCTTCTGCTGTAGATTTGTTTAATGCTTCTTCTGCTAATTTCACCATTTCAGATTGATCTAAACGCTTGATTAGCGAACGAGATTTCAGAATGCTTGAAGCACTCATCGAAAACTCATCTAAGCCTAAACCTAGAAGAAGTGGTACAGCCGTTTGATCTCCAGCCATTTCTCCACACATACCAGTCCATTTGCCCTCTTTATGAGATGCATCAATGACCATCTTCACTAAACGAAGGATGGAAGGA
This sequence comes from Listeria ivanovii subsp. ivanovii, assembly GCF_900187025.1. GTDB lineage: Bacteria > Bacillota > Bacilli > Lactobacillales > Listeriaceae > Listeria > Listeria ivanovii. The sequence continues at coordinate 994,150 of NZ_LT906478.1, read as the reverse complement.
TTGTACGGTTGGTAAAGATAAGAAACACGTTCATTCATACGGTCAGCAGCCATTGTATACTGAATTAAATCGTTCGTTCCGATAGAGAAGAAATCAACTTCTTTTGCAAATTGATCAGCAAGAACCGCAGCAGCCGGAATTTCAATCATAATTCCAAGTTCGATGGAATCAGAAACTTCTGTCCCAGCAGCTTTTAGTTTTGCTTTTTCGTCTAGTAAAATATCACGTGCTTGACGGAATTCATTTACAGTTGCAATCATCGGGAACATGATTTTTAAGTTACCGTATACGCTTGCACGAAGTAACGCGCGAAGTTGTGTACGGAATAACTCTTCATTCGCAAAGCAAAGACGAATAGCACGGAAGCCTAAGAATGGGTTCATTTCTTCTGGAAGCTCTAAGTATGGTAACGTTTTATCGCCACCGATATCTAAAGTACGAACAACCACAGATTTTCCGTCCATTCCAGAAACTACTGCTTTATACGCTTCAAATTGCTCTTCTTCTGTTGGGAAATTATCGCGACCCATGTACAAGAACTCTGTACGATAAAGGCCTACTGCTTCCCCACCGTTAGAAATAACACCATCTAAATCAGTTGGCGTTCCAATATTTGCTGCAAGCTCAACGTGAACTCCATCTTTAGAAACTGTTTTTTCATTTTTAAGTTTATCCCATTCTGCTTGTTGTAAAGTAAAATCGGCTTTGATTTTTTTATAATGAGCGATTTGTTCTTCTGTTGGATGGATGATAACATTACCTTCCAAACCATCAATAATAACAAGATCATTCTTCGCTACACTAGCAGTAACTTCTTTTGTTCCTACAACTGCTGGAATTTCAAGCGAACGTGCCATAATAGCGGAGTGAGAAGTACGACCACCGATATCCGTTACAAAACCTTTAACAAAGTTACGGTTAAGTTGTGCGGTATCAGAAGGCGTTAAATCTGCTGCAACAACAACTACTTCCTCATCAATTAAAGTAGGATTTGGAATAGTTACACCTAATAAGTGTGAAAGAACACGTTTGCGTACATCTTTAATATCCGCTGCACGCTCGCGCATATATTCGTTGTCCATAGATTCAAACATACCAATAAACATGTCTGTCGTTTCTTGTAAAGCTGTTTCTGCATTCGTCTTAGCAGTTTTAATGCTTTCTTCAATTGGGCCTGTTAATTCAGGATCATTTAAAACTAGAAGATGCGCATCAAAAATCTGTGCCTTATCTTCGCCTAAATCTTTAGCTGCCTTTTCACGAATCGCCGAAAGTTCTGTTTTAGAAACTTCTAACGCGCTTTCAAAACGTTTTACTTCACTTTCAACATCCGTAACTTCTGTTTTTTCATAGGAAAGATCAGGTTCAACGAGCAGATAAGCTTTCGCAATGGCAATCCCATCAGATGCTGCGATACCTTTCAACTCTTTAACCATTATTCAGCCAATCCTTCTTTCTTAAGAACTTCCGTTAATCCTTCAATTGCTTCTTTTTCATCGCTACCTTCAGTGTAGATAGTAATGTCAGCGCCTTTACCAATACCAAGGGACATAACACCCATGATTGATTTAAGATTTACTTTTTTGCCAGTGTATTCAATTTGAACGTCAGAGCTGTATTTACTTGCAGCCTGCACCAATAGAGTTGCTGGGCGTGCGTGAATTCCTGTTTCATCGATTACTACAAAACTTGCTTGTTCCATAATTTACATTCTCCTTTGTAAAGAAATTTGTTGTAACCTTTTAAGCCAAAAAATTTTCAGCAAAAAAGACTATCCCTCAATTAAAAAGAGTACCATGTTTTACCCTTTGTTACAACTATTTGATTAAAAATTTTTTAGAATGTTTTTTCGTGCGCAAGCTTCTCTCATCCATTATCCGCAAATAAAAAAGTACTATCTTTTTAAAATAATGTCACGAAATCGTCGCTTTTATAAAATTAAATAGTATTTTTGGAAGGCTTATAGTTGATTTTAATAGTATTTTAGTGCAAAATTTAAGGAAGGTTCAAAAATGCATACATTCTTTTTCAGCAAGATAGTGGCAACACCGAAATTTGAAGGAGTGATAACAATGGCAAAAGCACATGTTGGAGACATTATTGAATTTAAGGATGGCTTGACTGGAATTGTAGAAAAACTGAACGAAAATTCTGTTATAGTCGACTTAACTTATATGGAAAATTTTAAAGATTTAGGCATTGAGGAAAAAACAGTTGTTAATCACAAAAATTATCAAATTATTCATTCTGTGGAAGAAGATGAGGATGAAGCAGAAGAAACCGAAGAATAAAAATCAAACGAAATTTTCAGTGCGCAAAAATAAAGCATTTCTAAGAACCAGTGCTTTGTGTTTTTGCGTTTTTTATATGTGTGAAAATCGGGAAAGGAGGACTTACAACAGATGAAAAATAAAACAAAAATTGCGATTATCGGAGCTGGCCCAGGAAGTTTAGCAGCCGCTATGCTCTTAAGTCAACTTGATTATGAAGTGAGCATCTATGAAAAAAATGACCGGATTGGTGGTCGAACTGCCTTACATAAGATGGGAAAATATTCATTCGACATTGGTCCATCTGCTTTAACGATGACGCATGTTCTAACTTCTCTTTTCATGGATTGTAAGCGAAACATTCTCGACTATATCTCACTCTTACCAATTAATCCAATACACACACTTTATTTTAAAGATATTAGCTTTCCGCTTTATAGTGACTATGAAGCGACTAAAACTGTAATTGCTACTTACTTCCCTGGTGAAGAAGAAGGTTTTGATCGTTTTATGAGAGAGAACACTAAGAAAATGTTGTATTTAACACCACTTAATCAATTTAATTATAGTTCATTATTTGACTTCTTTCGCCCAACTACTTTGAGAGCTCTTCCAAGTTTGACGCTTGGTAGATCTTTAATGGATGATTTAGCAAGATATTTTAATAGTAAACCTCTCCGCTTAGCTTTTTCCCTTCAAATGCGCTATTTAGGGATGTCTCCATGGGATATACCAGCAGCCTATAGTATCATCCCATTTTCCGAATATTATTACGGGACCTATCACCCTATCGGCGGGCAAAATAAAATTGTCGAAGCGATGCAACAAGTAGTTACTGAGAATAAAGGAAAGTTCTTTTTTAACTCAGAAGTCACCGAATTTGAAGTAAACGGCAAAGAGATTACGGGAGCTAGGCTAGCAAATGGTCAAACAATTGAAGCAGACTATTATTTTACGAATTTAGATTTCATTTATTCGATGTCCAACGAAAAAACCAGGCAAGTGGACAATAAAGAGTACTCCTCTTCTGCTTTTATGCTCTACTTAGGTTTAAATACGGAACTTCCTTTTTCCCATCAGTCGATTATTTTCCCTAATGATTACCGAAAATTTTCTACTAATACGATGCAAAAAAAGGTGCTCTCGAAAGATTTAGCTATCCATGTAACGAACCCCTCTGCAACTGATAATACAATGGCACCATTTAATCATTCAAGTATTCGAATTATGGTCCCTGTTCCTAATACTTCCAGTCAAATAGATTGGACAAAAGAAACAAAAGATTTTAGACAGTTAATTTTAGATACGATAAAAGAACGACTAGATGTTCCAAAGTTAGAAGATTATATTGAAGAAGAATTTATCATCACCCCAACAGATTGGGAAGAAAAATACCACATCAAATATGGTGCTGTTTTTGGCTTACAACATGTATGGAATCAACATGGCTTTCTTCATCCAACTAAAAAAACACCTAACTATAAAAATTTATTTGTTATCGGTGCTGGAGCAATGACCGGCAGTTCGCTTCCATATATTATCGAAAATGCACAAATCGCGACTAGAAAATTTTTACAAAAAGAAAAGAAATCCAAGTAGCCATTACTCGGATTTCTTTATTTGTTTCTCCTCTTTTTCTAAACTGAAAAAGTAACATACAGTAAAAATAATATTAGAAACAATAATAATGGCGATGGAGGTCCATAAATCAAGGTAGAATGATAAAAAGACAAAAAAGGCGATGATAATCCAATATACAATCACAATTTCTGATTTTAAATCGGGATACTTAAGTCGCTCCCACCCGTCCGTTAAACTTAAAATAAAGTAAATCATCAAATGTAAAATAAGTCCAAGTAACCACCAGTTGATAAAATCAGATAGCTGTAAAATCGTAAAACCATTTTGTATTATATAAAGTTGTTTTGATTGCATTGTTATTGGTTCAATTAATACTTCAAAAATCATTACCATTGTCGCGGCTATAAAAGAATAAATCCCACCACGAATCCAGTCAATATTAATTTTCAGCGTAATCTCACGTGCAATAATGTGTGTTCCAGCTATCATCCCTACCCAAATGAAACCCATTGTGATAGGAATGCCGTAAATACTTCCGCCAAGTGTAGAACCAACATATTCGTCTGTATAGCTTAACTGCATCCATTCAATACACGTACTGACAACAAATACTAATAACGTAATCGCAGAACCAAGCCACTTTCCGTATTGCATAATAAAGAAAACAGCAGCAAAAACACCTGTGAAAACGAGAAATAGTGATTGAATAGTTGTTAAGTTTGGTGGAATAATATTTAAGGACACAAGTAATACATTACCTAAAAACCAAAAAATATAAATCCAAAGTAAAAATTTGTAGTTTTTTTCTAGCATCTGTTAACCACTCCTATTTTTTCATTATAAAGGAATTATTTAATTCTACAACTTTTATCTCATCTTTAGTATAATTGTTGCCAAACGTTTTCATTTGTTTTAAAGTAGTATGAGAAGTTATTTGTTAAGAAGAGGTGTAAAGTATTTGAAGAGCATCAAGATCGATTATAAACTTGTACTGGGACTTATTCTCTGTGCCCTACTTGTTATCTTAACATATCAGTTTCCTCGTGTTTTTTGGTATTTATATGGAGCTGGGATGTTATTTTTACTTAGTTTTGTGATTTTTAATGATGATTTAAAAAAAGAATATTCTTTTACTAAAGGAATATTACCTGGTGTTTTTTCTGGAATTGTTCTCTATATTGTCTTTTACATAGGTGCATTTATTCTTAAAATTATGCCTGGAGGTCTAGAAAATTCTGTGGCAGCTGCTTTCAATAAATATGCAACTGACTCTTGGGTGATTTGGCTACTACTTGTTGTTGCTATCATCCCTGGTGAAGAAATATTTTGGCGAGGATTTGTATTAAAACGCTTAAATAATTATTTTAATCCTTGGTTTTCCAACATTTTTGCCGCGTTATTATGTATGATAATGATGTTTCCAAGTGGTAATTTTGCCGCAATCATTGGAATATTTGTCGCTTCCCTCGTTTGGAATGTGATGTACACTTACCGTTCAAGTTTGCTTATGGTATATGTATCCCATTTGACTTTTGCGTTTTTACTACTTGCTGCTCTTCCAATTTATTAATAATTACCTTTAAAAACCACTCCTTTTTTGGGGTGTTTTTTTTAAAAAAAATGAAGCAAAATACTTGAAAGTCAAAATAGGTCAGTATATAATAAATTCATAAGGTCAAAGATAGTCAAAGTCAAGACCTTCAATTCTTATCTTTAAAGGAGGAACTGAAACTATGAATTGCGAAAAATGTAATCAAAATCAAGCTACAATCCAATTATATATGAATATTAACGGCAAACGTGTCGAAATGCCACTTTGCGCGTCTTGTTATGCAGAAGTTAGAAATCAAGCAAACTTCGGGGGAAATGAATTTCCATCAGGTGGCTCTCCGTTCGACGATATTTTCCGTCAACTAAGTGGTGCTGCAAACCAAGCAAACCGCGAACACAAAAGTCAAGCGCAAGTACAAACTCAAGCAGGAAACGATGGCAATGGTTTGCTTGACGAATACGGTACTAATTTAACAGATATCGCAAAAAATAACCAACTAGATCCAGTCATCGGTCGTGATAAGGAAATTAAGCGTGTGATTGAAATATTGAATCGCCGCAATAAAAACAATCCAGTGCTCATTGGTGAACCTGGTGTTGGTAAAACTGCTGTTGTCGAAGGACTTGCAAATGCGATTATCGCTAGAGAGGTCCCAACGAAACTATTAAATAAAGAGGTCATTTTACTTGATGTCGCTTCGCTTGTTTCCGGCACAGGTATCCGCGGTCAATTTGAAGAACGTATGAAACAGCTAATCAAAGAATTGCAAGAACGTAAAAACACCATTTTATTCATTGATGAAGTACACACTATTGTTGGGGCAGGGTCGGCAGAAGGTTCGATGGATGCTGGCAACATTTTAAAACCTGCACTTGCTCGTGGTGACTTACAAATGATTGGTGCAACTACACTTAAAGAATACCGCACTATCGAAAAAGATGCGGCACTTGAACGTCGCTTCCAACCGGTGACAGTAAATGAACCAACTACAGAAGAAACATTAACTATTTTAAATGGTCTAAAGGATAAATATGAAGACTTCCATGAGGTTGTTTACTCACCTGAAGCATTAAAAGCAGCTGTAGAGCTAAGTACACGTTACATTCAAGATCGTCATTTACCCGATAAAGCCATCGATTTAATGGATGAAGTTGGTTCTAAATACAACTTAGCTATCGAAAAACTAGATGAAAACACCGTAAGTGAACGTGTTGCTCATTTAGAAGAAGAAAAAAATCAAGCTCTGCAAAAGGAAGACTATGAAAAAGCAGCCAAAGTTCGCGATGAAATTTCTCGCTTAGAAGAAAATAAAACTAGCAACGCTTTCTCGGAACGCCCTGTTATTCAAGCTTCTGATATCCAAGCAATCATTGAAGAAAAAACAGGTATCCCAGTCGGACGTTTACAAGAAAATGAACAATCAAAAATGAAACATCTTGAAAGCAACCTATCCGGAAAAGTAATCGGCCAAGAAGATGCTGTGAAGAAAGTGGCTAAAGCAATTCGTCGCAGCCGCGTCGGTCTAAAAGCGAAACATCGTCCAATTGGTTCCTTCCTATTTGTTGGACCAACTGGGGTCGGAAAAACAGAACTTGGTCGCTCGCTTGCTCGCGAATTATTTGGTACAAGTGAAGCAATGATTCGTTTAGACATGAGTGAATTCATGGAAAAACACAGTGTTTCTAAATTAATTGGTTCTCCTCCAGGTTATGTTGGTCACGAAGAAGCTGGACAATTAACTGAAAAAGTTCGCCGCAACCCATACAGCATCATTCTTTTAGATGAAATTGAAAAAGCGCACCCAGATGTTCAACATATGTTCTTACAAATTTTAGAAGATGGTCGTTTAACAGACTCTCAAGGTCGTACAGTTAGTTTTAAAGATACCGTCATCATTATGACAAGTAACGCTGGAGCAACTGACACAGAAGCTTCTGTCGGCTTTAATACTACTACTGATGCTAAACTTGAAAAAGGTTCTGACATTCTAGCAAAGCTAGGCGCATACTTCAAACCAGAATTCCTAAACCGTCTAGATAGCGTCATCGAGTTTAAATCACTTGAAAAAGATGATTTAGTACAAATTATTGACTTAATGCTTGTTGATTTAAATACGATGCTTGCTCAAGAAGATGTTACTATTGAAGTGGCACCCGAAGTAAAAGAACATTTGATAGACCTTGGATACGATTCTAAATTCGGTGCTAGACCCCTTCGCCGGACAATCCAAGAACATTTAGAAGATGCGATTGCTGACTCACTTATCGATCAACCAGAAGCAACACACTTAGTCGCAACGCTCAATGATGAAAAAGAAATTGTCATCAAAGAACAAGTAACTGCATAAAAAAGCAAAAAGGCTTGAGTTAATCTAAACTCAGGCCTTTTTCTAATGCCAATAAATATTGTTTTTTATCTAGGTCCGTCCCGTTATACCCGCCAAGTTCCCCGTTACTTTTCACACATCTGTGACAAGGTATAATAATCGGAACTGGATTAGCACGGTTAGCTTGTCCCACCGCTTGGACTGCTTTCGGACTTCCTGCTGAAATGGCAATGTCTTTATAACTAACAACCTCGCCGTACTCGACCTCACTTAATGCTTGCCAAACTCGCTTTTGAAAAGGTGTTCCGGTAAGGCTTAATGGTAAATCAAACTGCTCTAACTCTCCTTTAAAATAAGCCTCTAGCTGCCTTTTTAAATCCATATAAAGTTTTAGTTCGTTCTCTTCTCCCGCTATTATTTCCCAATTAGTTGATTCATCATAGGAAATATTTGTAATAAATGCTGCTTCAATACTAATAAATAGCATGCCAACTGGTGAATTCATCGTTTGTTTTAGCATTAATTGCAAACCTCCAGTTATTTTGTTTTCTATAAAGATAGCATGTCCAAAAAAATCCGCAAACAAGTGTCATCTTCCATTAATATTTGATACCTTTTGTTACCCAACTGTTGGTTAATCGTTACAGATTCTAGGGAAAATGAAAAGAGCTAAGTTCAACATAGAAAGGATTGTTCGTTATGGTAAACACCGCCGAGAAGCGAGAGAGTTATTTTGACAATGCCAAATTCATCTTGATTTTTTTAGTTGTTTTTGGTCATTTCCTCCAAACATTTATTGCGGAATATGCGAGTGTACGTGTTCTTTATATTTACATCTACACTTTTCATATGCCTGCCTTTATTCTTATATCTGGCTTTTTCGCCAAAAGTTTTGGTCAACCTGGTTATTTGAAAAAAATGATGAAAAAGTTAATTCTACCATATGCCTTTTTCCAGTTAATTTATAGTATTTTCTATTATTTTTTACTAAACAAAGAAAATCTATCTATTAAATTTTTAGACCCTGAATGGTCGCTATGGTTTTTACTTAGTTTGTTTTTTTGGAACTTAATGTTGCTTGTTTTTGCCAAACTAAAACCGTGGAAATCTGTTACGCTGGCTCTTTTAATTGGGCTTCTTGCTGGATATTTTGATGTGATTGGTGGTTACCTCAGCTTATCCCGGACACTTGTTTTTTTCCCTTTCTTTTTAGTTGGCTTCTTTTTAACAAAAGAGCATTTTTATTTTCTTAAAACACATTTTGCAACTATCTTTAGCTGGATTTTCATTATAATATTGCTTATTTTTATCGCGATGAACCCTAACTTAAACGATAAATGGTTTTTAGGTTCCAAGCCTTATGGTAATTTTGTTGAAGTTAAATCATTAGGGTTATTTATCCGTTTTTTAGTTTACTTTATTAGTTTTTGCTCGATTGCTGCTTTTTTCAGTTTAGTTCCAAGAAAGAGATTGTTTTTCACTAAATGGGGTAAAAATACACTTTACGTTTATTTACTACATGGATTCTTTATTAAGTTCTTTCGGGAAGGCAGTCAGACGGAATTCCAACATAGTCCAACTACTTTTTTCCTACTGTTCGCAACTACTTTCGCATTAACGGTACTATTATCTAGTCGCTTGGTGAAAACCGTTGTTCAGCCAGTGATTGAACTTCGAACTTCGATGCTACATGATGTGTTTAGTAGACTCGCAAAACGGGAAAGTTATTAGAGATGTAGAAAGAAAAAGGAGGTTATATGATGGAATCAAGAAAACCAGAAACCATTATCGGATTAATTGGCTCTATTATTGGTATTTTTGTTGGATTTTGGATTATTAATTACGGGGATACAGTAACAGATTATATTCAAACATTTACTTATTTACCTGGTGATTTTGGAAATGAATTAGCAAATCTTGGATGGATTACTTTAATCGCATCTGTGGTCGCGCTAATCGCTTCTCTGCTAATTAAATCTGCACCGCGTGGTTGGGGTGTGATCTTAGTAGTTATCGGTGTCGTATTATTCTTCGTCATTGGTACTGCTTGGGTTATCTCTGGCATTTTAATCACTTTAACTGGTTTAATGGGTATTTTCAGACGCCCAGTACCAAAATCAAATTATTAAATACAGAATCCCTAGTCGAAATAGATTAGGGATTTTTTTATACCAAAAGCCTTTCCGCAGATAGCAGAAAGGCTTTATTTTTAACCAGTAATGATTTTCTCTTTTGGTAAGCGAATCGCATTTTTCGGTTGATTTTTGTTTCTTAGACTAAGCATCGAATACATAATTCCCACTCGTCCAATAAACATTAAAATAATGATGATTAGTTTGCCTGGTGTTGATAAATCTGGTGTTAAACCAACCGACAAGCCACTGGTACCAAATGCTGAAAACACTTCATATATAACAGCACTAAGCGCGGCTGACTCCGTTTGCATTAAAATAACTATCGCTGAAATACAAAGAAAACCTGCAACAAGCGTTACCGCGAGTGACTTTCTCACATCTTCTTGATGCAATTCTCGGCCAAAAATATAGACATGCTTTCGTCCACGAACAACCGAATAAATGAATAAAAGTGTTATCGCAAAAGTGGTTGTTCGTATCCCACCACCAACAGAACTTGGCGAGGCTCCAATAAACATTAAGAAAGACACAAGTAAAAGTGTCGAGACGGAAAGCGCCCCACTGTCAATTGTTTGTAATCCTGCACTCCTTGAAGTTGCAGATAAAAACATCGAATTAAAGAAACCAAAATCCCAAGGCTTCCCACTAAAGAAATGGTTTGCTTCAAACATCCAAATGAACAAACCACCAATGATTAGGAGTACAAAGTAGGTCAGTGTTGTTACTTTTACAAATAAAGAAAAGCGAAATGGAATAAGTGTATTTTTTTCAAATAAAAACCTTCTCGTTTCCAGTAAAACCGGAAATCCAATCGCACCGGCAATAATTAATAAAATAGAAATAAATTGCACAAAGTAATCGTTCGCAAATGGCATCAAAGATTTTCCAGTAATGTCGACTCCTGCATTCGTGACAAGCGACACGGAGTTATAAAGTCCCTGGAACATCGCATCCCAAATGTTAGGATACAGCGGGATAAAATAAATCCCCAAAATAAGCGCACCAACTAACTCAATTCCAAAAATAAGGACTAAGATTTCGCGTAACATCCGGACCATCCCACTCATTGTAAATTGGTTCGTGTCTGTCATAATCAGTTGTCTTTGTTTTAAGCCAATTTTTCTTTTTAAAATTAAATAAAAGAATGTGCTGATCATCATAACACCAAGTCCACCAATTTGGAAAATCGCCATTAAGACCCATATTCCAGCTGTACTATACGTTTGACTGACATCCACTGTTGCAAGCCCAGTTACGCTAACCGAACTCGCCGCCGTGAAAAGTGTATCAATAAATGACACTTTTACTCCTTTTTGCAAAGTAAACGGCATGCTAAGAACAATCGTCGAAATAGTAACCGCAATAAAATAATACGCAATAATTACTTGTACTGGTGTCATACGTGCCAAAACAAGCTTAAATCTTCTACGTAATTTTACTTCTTGATTATATTCAAACTCTTTTGTTTTGTTTCTCTTTTTTTCTCGCAATGATATAACCACCCAAACCTATTATTATCATAACCGACCAGAATGTCAGCTTCCAAACTGCTGAATCTGGAAAATCTTCTGGAATAATGGCGACAGAAGGATGCGCTAGTGTTAAAACTGCCATTTTCACCCCGACCCAACCAACAATCAAAAATGCAGCTGTTTCAAGAGTAGGATAGCGTTCTAATAATTTGACTACTTGAGTTGCTGCAAAACGTATAACGACAAGCCCCGCAATTCCCCCAAGGAACATCACGATGAATTGTCCACCATTCATGCCACCAATATCAAAGTTTCCTAAATCAGGCAATGTCACAACTAGTGCTGCTGCAGCTAACATCGAATCAAGCGCAAACGCAATATCTGTCAGCTCTACACGTGCCACTACACCCCAAAAAGAAGTTGATTTTGCATTCGTAGCTTCTTTGACTTCTTCTTTTTTGCCTTTTTTCAGTCGCCACATATGTTTGATTGCTAAATATAACAAATAAATGGCACCAATTGCTTGGATTTCCCATATTTTCACTAAAAATGAAATTAAAAAAAGAGCAATAAATCGGAAAATAAAGGCGCCAACTAGCCCATAAAATAAGGCTTTTCTTTGCTTTTCATGTGGCAAACCTTTTACAATTACGGCCATAACCACGGCGTTATCAGCTGAAAGAACCCCTTCTAAAACTACTAATACAAGGAAAACTAAGGCATATTCTCCCCAAATAGAAATATCCATTTTTCATCCACCATCCTTCTACTCTATCATAAAAATACGTTTTCGGCATCTCGCTCTATGTAAAACCAGAAGTACAAATTTGCACTTCTGGTTTATTGTTATTTAATTAATTGACTCTGCTTTTTTCTTACTACGATAGGATACAAACCATCCCCACAAGATAATCAGAATCATTACTCCCCAGAAAATGATTTTCCAAAGTGTGGATTCAGGGAAACTATGCGGGATTACGCCAAGACTTGGATGAGCTAGTGTATAAATAACTAACTTCACGCCTACCCAACCAACAATTAAAAAGGCAGCTGTTTCAAGACTTGGATAACTTTTCAGTAATTTAACAAATTGTGTTGCTGCAAAACGAATAATAATCAATCCGACTAATCCGCCTAAGAACATAATCGCGAATTGTCCAGTATCGATACCACCGATGTGACCCCAACCAGTTTCTGGAAGTGTAATCGCAAGTGCCACAGCTGCAAGCATCGAATCAATCGCAAAAGCAATATCGGCAATTTCTACTTTTAAAACGGTCATCCAAAAACCAGAACCTGCTTTTTCTTTCTTTTCTTTTTCTCCATCTTTACCTTTTGCGTGCTTCCAAATATGGCTAATTGCAATATATAGTAAGTATGCGGCACCAAGCGCTTGAACTTGCCAAACGTTTGCCAAAAAGGAAATCAGGAATAGTGCACCAAAACGGAAGACAAAAGCTCCCATAAGGCCATAAAATAACGCTTTTTTCTGTTGCTTGTCTGGAAGGTGTTTGACCATAACTGCCATAACTACGGCATTGTCTGCTGCAAGAATTCCTTCAAGACCGATTAGGACAAGTAACACCCAACCGTATTCTAAAATCATTGCTGTATCCACTAATAAATTTCCTCCTTTATTCGATAAAAAATGTCAAAGATCTCCTGGTTTAAAGAAATAAAAAAGCGAGACCTGCCCATAAAGGCAAAGGTCTCGCTAACATTTAAAAACTAAATGTGATAAAACCGATGATATCTCTATCATGTAATGACGACTTTATCCTGATTAAAAAGCTAATCAGCGCTACTCCCCTCTGACATTTGTCAAAGAACGATATATGATTACCTAGAGAATAATACCATAATTTAGAAGCGCTCGTCAACTATATTTTCTCACAAACTTTTTAAACTGCTAAGTCTTTTGCTTTTGTACTACTAGCGATTTTTATATTGTAAATTGTGAAAAGCGTCACACCGATAATACAAGTGAGGATTTCCGTTGCAGTTAATGACCAAATAACGCCAACTAAGCCAAAATAATACTGACCTAACATAATCACCGGAATAAAAATAATTCCTTGCGAAACGGACATAATCGTCGCCGGAATCGCTTTTCCAATTGCTTGAAACGTACTCGTAAAGAGACCAGTAAATCCGCTAAATAAAGAGGATATCAACATTGCGACCATAATGTGTACACCGAGCATGATCACACTTGGGCTTTCACTAAATAAATGCATCACTTGGAAACGGAACAAGAACACCAAACTTGAAATAACCAAGACAATAAGACCGATACTTATTGCTGTAAAACGAATCGCTTTCTCAAACCTAGCAATATTTCCTGCACTATAATTGTAAGCTAATAGCGGAATTATCCCCATATAAAGCCCCATACAAATAAATTCAGGTAATTGTACGACGCGAAGTGCTACCCCAAAACCAGCCACAACCCCTTCTCCGTAACTAATCGAATAATAGTTTAAAATTAAGGTAGTTACAATTAAGAATAATGATAAAAGCAGTTCAGAAACACCAATTTTAAACACATTACTAATTGTCCCTTTAGTGACCCTAAACCATTTAAAATGGATGGATAAATAAGCACTTTTTTTCTCTAAGTACCAAGCATAATAAACAAGCGAGAAGGCACTAGCTAAACCAACCGAAACTGCAGCTCCAACCACATTAAAATCAAAATATAAAATCAACAGCGGATCAAAAATCAAATTAACGATGGTGCTAATAAACATTCCATTCATCGAAATTTTCGAGGCACCTTCCGCACGAACCACTTGCTCTAACGCAAAATTGGCAATAATAAACGGACTACAAATTAATAGTGCTAATGTATAATTTCTAGTGTGTAAAAAGCTTGCTGCATCTGCTCCCAGAAAGTGAGTTACTGGATTAATCATTAATCCTAATATGCTTGCACAAATTATCCCCAGCGCCAAACTACCATAGAGTACAAATGCGGAAACCTGTTTTGCCTGGCTATTTTCTTTTTTACCAAGTAAACGAGAAATATAAGTTCCCCCTCCTACACCAAACATATTTCCGATTGCCATTAAAATCGTAAACATCGGAAGTCCAAGTGTTACCGCTGTGAGCATGGATGTGTCGTGCAGCATCCCGATAAAAAAGGCATTAATTATATTATAGATAACACCTACCGACATCCCAAGCATCATCGGGATTGATAAATGTGCGATTGCTTTTGGAATGCTCGCTTTTGTTAAATAAAATTCATCTGTTTGTTTCATGTTATTTCCTCCTGTTAAAATAGTTAGAATTCTAACTATATAGTTAAATTTTTTAATCTGTATTATCGTCAATTTTACTAAGTAATTCGATTAGCGTTTTATATTCCTCGGGTGATAAAAATTTTTTTGCTTTATCATCTTCACGTGGAAAGAATGCATTAAATTCATCTACAATCTGCTTCCCTTCTTTTGTTAATGTCACAACTTTTTCTCGGCCGTCACGAAGACTCGGTTTGCGTGTGATTAACTCCTTTTTTTCCAACCCTTGAATCAAACTAGTAATGCTCGCACCTCGTGTTTGGAAGATTTTTTGAAGATCTTTTTGAATAATTTCATTCGCGCCGTTATCATTTAAAAATCCAAGTACTCTAGCCTGTTGTGCTGTTAATCCAAATTGAGCCACTTTGGCATCCATTTTGCGCTTTGATTTAATCATTATCGAGCGAATAATCGTATCCATTGTTTTCTCTCTTCTCATACATCTGCCTCCTCATTAATTAGAATTCTAACTAATTATAGCGCGATTATTAAAATTGTCAAGAAAAAAACCTATTTGCTAAAAAACAAATAGGCTGCGATTTTTATAGTAAAGAAGTTAATTCAATATCTGGATTTTTATCATTAAACCAATTGATTGCAAACTCATTCTCAAATAAGAATAGCGGCTGGTCGAAGCGATCTTTCACGAGCATACTTCTAGCAGTGGAAAGTTTTTCATCCGCATCCTCTTCTTTTACCCAACGAGCGATTTTCTTCCCGATTGGCTCCATCCGAATTTCCGAATTATACTCCCCGCGCATCCGATGTTCGAATACTTCAAATTGCAACTGACCGACAGCTCCAATGATGTATTCTTCCGTACGCCAAGTTTTAAACAATTGTATGGCACCTTCTTGAACAAGTTGTTCTACGCCTTTATGGAAATGCTTTTGTTTCATCACATTTTTCGCATAAACACGCATAAACAATTCTGGTGTAAATTGTGGTAGTTTTTCAAATTCTAATTTTTTGCTACCATTAGTAATCGTATCACCAATTTGATAATTCCCAGTATCATACAAGCCAATAATATCACCAGCAACTGCCCGATTAACGGTTTCCCGATCATCTGCCATAAACTGTGTCGAATTAGCTAACTTAATACTTTTTCCAGTTCGAGTCAACGTCACATTCATTCCACGCTCAAATTCCCCAGAACAAATCCGAATAAAAGCGATTCGATCACGATGAGATGGATTCATATTTGCTTGGATTTTGAAGATAAAACCAGAAAACTTTGGATTATCTGCTTCAATAATACCTTCATTCGATTCATGACTTGATGGAGATGGAGCAAAATCAACAAAAGTCCGTAAGAATGTCTCTACTCCGAAATTAGTAAGCGCACTTCCAAAAAATACTGGCGTTTGCTCTCCTGAAATAATTCGTTCGCGGCTAAAATCGTTACCTGCTTCATCTAATAGCATAATCTCTTCCAACGCTTGATCATAATAAAGTGATTTCTGAATAGCGTGCGGTTCTTTCAAATCGCCGTCTTCACCAAGAGGCAAGAAACGTTCCTCTTCTTCTGAACGATATTGCTCAATCACCCGATGATAGCGGTCATAAAGGCCAGCAAGCTCTTTCCCCATACCGATTGGCCAGTTCATTGGATAAGATTCAATTCCAAGAACTTCTTCTAACTCTGCAAGTAATTCAAGTGGCATTTTTCCTTGACGGTCCATTTTATTAATAAACGTAAAAATAGGAATTCCACGCATCCGACAAACTTTGAATAGTTTTAACGTTTGTGCTTCAATACCTTTTGCGGCATCAATGACCATTACTGCACTATCCACGGCCATTAAAGTCCGGTACGTATCTTCACTGAAGTCAGAGTGCCCTGGTGTGTCTAAAATATTAATTCTCGAACCATTATAATCAAATTGCATCACAGAACTCGTCACCGAAATTCCACGTTGCTTTTCTATTTCCATCCAATCACTTGTCGCAAACTTGCCAGATTTCTTTCCCTTTACCGTCCCAGCTGAACGAATAACGCCACCAAACAGTAATAGTTGCTCTGTAATAGTCGTTTTCCCAGCATCCGGGTGAGAAATAATCGCAAACGTTTTGCGTGAAGCAACTTCTTTTTGCAAATCTTGACTCATTGTTATTTTCCTCCTAGATTCATTCACATTTCATAAGTATAGCATAACTAGGAGTATTTCGGCGTTTTTTTATCCAAAAATTATTTTGTTTGTCGTTTCATTAGAATCACGGATAATATACCAAAAATGAGTGCAAACCCTACTAAAATAAGCAAACTTATCGCCATTGTTACATTATTATCCCCCCAATAAATCGTCACACCAATCATTTCTTTCGTCGTTTTAAGTGCTTCCGTATTACTTGAAAAAACTTGTTGTAATGGCTCTTTCGTCATAATTTCACGAATAGCGGATGCCCCGTATGTAAACGGAAAGCATTTCATCATTGTTTGCACGGTGTCTGGAAGCGAACCAATCGGTAAATATATCCCCGCAATAAAACCGATAACTGTTCCAACAATGGTGGAAACAGAACTAAATGCACTCGCTTTTTTTACCAAACTAGTGACAAAAAACATGATACTACTACAACAAATTACATTAATTAACATAATACTAATTAAACTCAGCCAACTTTCAGGTGGTAAAATTGCTCCCCCCCGTCAACCAAATATACATTTCTCCAACGAATAAAGTCACTAACGAAAGCAAAAAAGAAGCAATCAGTCCACTAGCAATATAACTTAAAACAATTCGCCATCTTGATGCAGGAGAAATCGCAAAACTTCGAGCGATACTTAATTCTTCATCGTGAACCTTCAACGAAAACACAGCTAATGATACAGTCACAGGCGTAATCGATAAAATCCCAGCAATTACCCAAGTATTAACTAATTCTGCAATCCCTGTTGTTTTCTCGGATGCTTCTTTAAACATTTGTTCCATATTATTTCCTAAAAAAATCGCATATAAGCCAATAATAATTAAAATCGTAAGTAATGACATAAAAACAGAAGTTCTATCACGAAAATATAGTTTTAAATTCCGACTAATCATTGGATTCCTCCTTTATCATTGAGATAAAAGCATCATCCAAGTTCCCTTTAATTACCTCAAAAGAGCTGTATAATCCAGCAGTACGATTTAATAGATCCAAAATTCCGACTCCTTTATCCGTCATATCTACTCGCATATTTCCTTTCGCTAGTTGAAATGGTAAATCGGCTTTTTCAATTATCGGCTCAAGTTCCTGCACATTTGCCTCATAAAAGAAAATTTTATCCATAGAAAAGCGACTTCTAATATCAGCTGGCGTGCCTTGTGCAATGATTTTCCCTTTGTTAATAACAGCCAATTGGTCGGCATCTCTCGCTTCTTCTAAATAATGGGTCGTCAAGAAAACCGTCATCCCCAATTGCTCCCGTAAATAATCAATGATCTTCCAAACACTCACCCTAGTTTTCGGATCAAGACCAGTTGTCGGCTCATCCAACAGTAAAATTTCCGGATCATGCATAATCGCCCTAGCAATTTCCGCCCGACGTTTTTGTCCACCAGATAATTTCTCAAAGCGACGGTCTAGTATATCATCAATCTCCATAATAGAAGAAACCAGTTTAAGGCGTTCAGTAATTTCTGCTTTAGTCTTCCCATATAAGCTTGCCCGATTGTACAAATTTTCTTTGACAGTCAATAAGTCATCCAAAACATTATTCTGAAAGACAACACCTAATTTTTGCCGAAAAGCCGTTCTAGTTTTAAACATTAATTTTTCATCATCAATAAAAATCTCTCCAGATGTCGGTTCACTTTCTGTACAAATCATACTAATCGTCGTTGATTTTCCAGCACCATTTTCACCGAGAAAAGCAAATAATTCTCCTTTTTCGACTTCTAAATTAATTCCTTTAACCGCTGCCACTTTTCCATAGTTTTTAACTACATTGACTAGTTTTATCATTTTGTCTCCTTTTCTCGCATTTCTGCTAGTTTTTGATTGATTTCATTACTTACTTTCCTATCTTGCATATGAAAAAAAAGATACATGAGGAAAAATGTGATGCCTACAAATACGAAAATGCTTAGAAAACCTGTGATTGAATCATACCAATTAAGCATCCAACCAATTCCTAAAATAGCTATTTCAATAAAAAAGAAATGAATGATTATCCGAAAAGTAAAAGCTCGTTTCCCCCCTATTGATTGATTAAAAAGTATCTGTTGAAAAATAATCACAACTAAACTAAATATTAGTATAGCAATAATGTCTCGAATGGAGAGATCTTCTCCATGACCAGAAGATATATATGAAAAGGTTGTAGTTAAAATGGAAGCTGTGAAAATGACGCTAAAGGTTTGAATGTAGTCAATTAGTTTATCCCTCATTTATTTCCTCCTCCAATCTGCAATTTTTGTTTTAAAACTTTAGCATATTGTCTAGAAATAATGACTTTTTCATTGTTCCACAGGCGAGCTTCAAACCTACCATTAAATCCAGGAGCAACTTTTTCAATCCATTTAATATTTAAAATCATTGACTTGGAACATCTAAAAAAAGAGCTCTCGTTAAATCGTTCCTCTAATTCATACAATTTCCAATTAGTTTCATAAACCTCTTTTTCTGTGTAAACAAAAATTTTATTTTCGACAGCTTCAAAATACAAAATAACTTTTGGTTCGAGTAAATAGGTTTCCGCGTCTTTTTTTACAGAGATTTTTTCTTCTAAATTTAAAATAATATTCGTTACTTTATCGACATCATTTGGGTGGCAATATAGCTCAACTTCACCAACCACAGCACTACTATCTTGCTTCACTCGAAATCTCATTTAGCCACCGCCCTCTCTATTTCATTATAAATAGTCCAAGTAAAACTACAAGCTTATTTTGGTAACTTGCATTTTATCCTCGTTAAGATGCAAAAAAACTCGGTATAGTGTGACTACCGAGTTTTTACTATTTATTATTTTACACTTGCAACCAGTGCCTCAACTTTATCCTCAAAATCTTCTGGTTTCATTTTTGAAGGGAAACGTTCAACCACATCCCCGTTTTCATCAATTAAAAATTTAGCAAAATTCCATTCCACTTTCTTTCCACCAGTTTGTTCTGTTAAATATTGGTAGAGTGGAGTAGCATCCTTCCCTTTTACTTTTATTTTTGAAAACATTTGGAAGGTTACACCATAATTCATTTGGCAAAATTCCAAAATAGCTTCATCGCTGCCAGGGTCTTGACGCAAAAATTGATTACAGGGAAAACCAAGGATCTCAAAATGTTCGCCACCAAGTTTTTTGTACATCGCTTCGAGTCCTTCTAGCTGCGGTGTTAAACCACATTTACTAGCAGTGTTGACAATTAATAGCACTTTTCCTTTATAATCTTTAAGCGAAATATCTTTGCCATTCATCGCTTTTTCAGAAAAATCGTGAACATTCATGATTAATTCCTCCTATTTTAATATATTCGAGAATAAATATGCGTAGACTAACTTTTCTGTATGATAAAGCGAATCACGATGTGTGCGTTCGCATGCGTGACTTGCATCAACTCCAGGACCAATTAAGCCATGAATAATATCATTTCCAGCATTTATAGCCGCACTTGCATCAGAAGCATAATACGGATATATATCCAACTTATAATCAATATTATTCGTTTTAGCAAGTTCTACTAAGTGTTTTCTTAGACCTAAGTGATACGGACCACTACCATCTTTTGCACAAATGGATACGGTATATTCGTCTGACGTTTGACCGTCTCCAAGCGCTCCCATATCTACCGCCAAATATTCCACTGTTTCTTCTGGAATATTAGAGTTTCCGCCATAACCGATTTCTTCATTATTAGATATTAAAAAATGGGTTGTATGTGGTAATTCTAAATTATTATCATTAATAAAGTGAATTAGTTGTAATAAAATGGCGACACTCGCTTTGTCGTCTAAATGGCGAGATTTAATATATTCATCGTTAATAATTTGTGTGCGCGGATCAAAAGAAACAAAATCACCTACTTCTATTCCAAGTGCACGAACACTATTCGAATCCAAAGCACGCGCGTCTAAGCGAACTTCCATGTTCTTATCATTACGCTCCGCTGTTCCTGCATCTTTATAAACATGAACAGAAGTTTGATGCATCAAAATCGTTCCGCTGAAGAACTCTCCATTACTTGTTTCAATCGTACAATATTCACCTTCAATAGCATTAAAACGGTACCCGCCAATTAAACTTAAAAGGAGTCTACCATCCGCTTTGATTTCTTTCACCATTGCACCAAGCGTATCAACATGAGCGGTTAACATTCGATGTTTTGTAGTGTCTTTACCTGGAAGGGTGACGATCAAACCACCCTTATTATTTAATTTATACGTAATGTTAGATGTATCTAACTCGCTTGCTATCATTTCGATAATTTTTCCTGTATTTCCAGTTGGGCTTGGGATAGCTGTTAATTGTTTGATTTTTTGCATTGTTTTATTTGTATTTGGTTCGTAACTCAAAAAAACTCCTCCTTTTAGTTCACTTTTATCTATTATATTATAGCGCTTATCTGTTTGAAGTGCATTTCTTAGGATTAAGTTTTTTTCCAATTTACTTCTTTTCTATGCTATAATTCGGTAGACGAAAAGGGAGGGAATTTTTTGGAACAAACAAAAGTGAAAGCCGTTACCATCGCCGTATTTGTAGCCACATTTATGGCAGCTATTGAAGGTACCATCGTGAGCACCGCGATGCCAACGATTGTAAGTCAGTTGGACGGCATAGAGTTAATGAACTGGATTTTTTCTGTTTATTTGCTAACATCGGCAGTGACGGTTCCGATTTACGGAAAACTGTCTGATTTATATGGACGAAAAAATATTTTTGTGATTGCGACAATTATTTTTATCATTGGTTCATCGCTTTGTGGATTTGCACAAAATATGGAACAATTAATTATTTTTCGCGCAATTCAAGGTATTGGTGCAGGAGGGATCTTGCCTTCAACAATGACGATTATTGCGGACGTATATCCATTTGAAAAACGAGCCAAAGTACTTGGATTCATGGGTTCTGCTTGGGGTATAGCAGGTGTATTCGGACCACTAGTTGGTGGCTTTTTAGTTGATCAACTCTCTTGGCACTGGATATTCTTTATCAATGTACCTATTGGACTTTTGACTATCGTACTCGTTTTACTATACTTACGTGAAAGTGTCGAGCATGTGAAACTACCGATTGATTATCTCGGAGCTTCACTATTTACGGTGGCGTTACTCGGATTATTATTTGCCTTACAGCGAGCTGGTGAATCACTCAACTGGACAGAACCGCTCGTTATCATCTTGTTTGTTGTTTCTATTTTATTATTTATTGCTTTTTATTTTGTCGAAAAGCGGGCCAAAGATCCGATTATGCCATTTGTTTTATTTAAGAATCCAGTCGTTTTAATTGGTAACTTAATCGGGTTCTTAATTAGTGCCTTCTTGATTGGAATTAATGTTTATATTCCGATGTGGGCACAAGGAATGCTTGGACATGGCGCAACCATTGCTGGCTTTATGCTTGCACCACTATCAGTTACCTGGATTATAGGTTCTTTCATCGGTGGAAAACTATTAATGACACTTGGAAATCGCCACACTGTAGGTATTGGTGTATTGATTACCGCTATGAGTGGACTGATACTCGCCCTATTCCCGGCTACAACTAATGATATCTTCTTCTATTTAAATAGCGCATTTATGGGATTTGGCTTTGGAATTATTTTTACAACAACAACGGTTACTGTGCAAGATGCAGTTCCAAGATTTCAAACTGGGATTGCCACTGCATCGAATACACTTTTTAGAACAGTTGGACAAACGATCGGTGTAGCAGTATTCGGAACAATTTTTAATTCTGTACTGACAAGCCAATTCCGCGAAACTGCTGGTAGTGAAGTGAATCGTAGCAATTTAAACCAACTAATTAGCCCACAAACTTCTGGTAATGTTAGTGCTGACATAATTGGACCACTTCGAGACATTTTATATAATGGACTTCATATGGTTTTCTGGGTAATGTTCGCTTGTTGTATTGTTAGTTATATTTTACATTTCATCTTACCAAAAAAACATATATCTGGTGAAAATTAAAAGCAGGGTTGGCTCATCATTTTGAGTCAACCCTGTTTCTTGTTATTTTACTTTATAAATCCAATTTTCCGGAGCTTCTATATCTCCAAATTGAATTCCGGAAAGTTCATCAAATAGTCTTTTAGTTATCGGGCCTACTTCTGTTTCACTGTAGAAAACGTGGAAATCATCTTTCGTTTGAATCCCGCCAATTGGTGTAATAACAGCAGCTGTCCCGCATGCTCCAGCCTCTTTGAAGTCATCTAGTTTATCAATAAATACATCGCCTTCTTCTACTTCAAGCCCTAACCGGTGCTCTGCAAGATAAAGCAACGAATATTTTGTAATACTTGGTAGAATCGAAGGAGAATATGGTGTGACAAATTTATCCTCTTTTGTAATACCAAAGAAATTTGCTGCCCCTACTTCTTCAATTTTCGTATGTGTTGCTGGATCAAGATAAATACAATCACCAAAATTACGAGCTTGTGCATTTTTTCCTGGCAATAAACTAGCGGCATAGTTGCCACCAACTTTTGCTGCACCTGTTCCATTTGGAGCGGCACGGTCATAATCAGAAACAATAAAGTTCGTCGGAGCCATGCCACCTTTGAAATAGGGTCCTACTGGTGAACAAAAAATCGAGAAAATATATTCCGGTGCCGCATGAACTCCAATATTATCTCCCACACCGATAACAAAAGGACGTAAATAAAGTGTTGCGCCTGAACCATAAGGTGGTACGAACTCTTCATTTGCCCGAACTACTTGCATACAAGCATCAATAAATTTTTCTGTTGGGATATATGGCATTAATAAACGCTCACAGCTTTTTTGAATTCGAGCAGCATTACGATCTGGGCGGAAAAGATTAATCGAACCATCCTTGCAACGATAAGCTTTTAAACCTTCAAAACATTGTTGTCCGTAATGAAGCGCTGTCGAACCTTCACTAATATGTAGTGTATTATCTTCCGTTAACGTACCTTCGTCCCATTCTCCGTCCTTCCAATAAGAAATGTAACGTTTGTCCGTCTTAATATAACTAAATCCTAAATTGCTCCAGTCAATATCTTTACTCATTCAAAATCCCCACTTTCTATCGTTAAAACTGAATTATTGTACGTTCCAGTATAGCATATTAAACAGTAATATTGCAGTGATGATATAATAAAAGAAAAGTTTTTTTCCATAAATAGGCAAAATGTTCTTTCTTTTTATCAGATTCATGCTAAAATAGAGTAACTTTTCAAAAAACAATCATCTTAGAAGGAATGATTTCAAGAAAGGAGAGAATGAAAATGACAGCTCACAAAATGTTCGATGAGAAATTTTATAGTAAAACGCTAGGAGAGGAATTGGACTTAATTATTTGCTTACCACCAGATTTTTCTCCATTATACAAATACCCGCTCTTTATCGTTCAAGATGGCAAAGATTATTTTCAATTCGGTAAATTAGCTCGACAATCCGAAGAACTCGCGCTTACAGAACAAATTCAAAAGGCCATTTTCATTGGTATTCCTTACAAAAACGTAATGGATCGCCGTGAAAAATATCATCCGGACGGCAAACAAAATAATGCCTATATAAGATTCTTAGCATTTGAACTCGTTCCTTATCTCGAAGAACGCTTTCCTTCTTTCCAAATGCCAACAAGTAGATTCCTAATGGGTGATTCCCTAGGAGCATCTGTCTCATTAAAAGCAGCACTACTATTCCCTTTCACATTCGGCAATGTTATTTTACATTCTCCTTATGTAGATGAGGCAATGCTAACGCTAGCAGAAAAAGCAGATTCTTCTAAAGTAAAAATTTATCATATTATTGGTGACCAAGAAACCGCTGTCGAAACAACTGGCAATGAAGTGCTTGATTTTCTTTCACCAAATAAATCATTAGAGCAAATTTTAACTTCACGAGGGTTTGATTATTATTTCCATATATTTAATGGCGATCATCGCTGGAAATACTGGCAGCCTTTCATCAAAGAATCACTTCAATTTATGCTTCCAGTGAATACATTTGACTTAGAAAGCATGCGTGCATAAGAAAGGACGAAACAAATTGACAGTAAAGAAAGTAACAGATCAAATCGGTAAACAAGCCGCCTTAAAAATTAGAAATGATGTTTTTGTTGTTGAGCAACAGGTGGATCCAGCGCTAGAATGGGACGAATTTGATGAAATGGACTCGGTTGTTATGTTTGTTGATTATTCAGACGATGGTATTCCACTTGCAACAGGTAGATTTCGCGAGCAAGATGGCTACGGTAAAGTCGAGCGTATTTGTACACAAAAAATCGCTCGTGGTACAGGGAGTGGCCGCAGAATTATGGAAGCTATCGAACTGGAAGCAAGAGATCGTGGCTTAACAAAGCTAAAACTCGGCGCCCAGTTAACCGCCATCCCCTTTTACGAAAAACTTGGCTACGAAACTTGTTCTGATGTTTTCCTAGATGCAGATATCGAACACAAAGAAATGAAAAAAATATTATCATAAAAAATAGTTATTTCTTCTATAATGGAAGAAATAACTATTTTTTTATAACTTCTATCTCACCGTTTTCTCTTCCACAAATAACAATATCTACATAATTTAAAAATAACCCCTGCTCCACAACACCTGGAATTTGCGTTAATTTTTCTTGCCACTTTATAGGGTTAGAAAAGGTTTGGTTGATAATATCTAAAATATAATTACCGTTATTAGTTTGATAAATCTCATCATCGTTTTGTTTACGCAACTTAGTTTGAACTCCTTCTTTTTCAAGGGTTCGTTTGACTTGTTTCCACCCAAATGGAATTACTTCTAGAGGCAACGGAAACTTCCCAAGCGTTGGAACTAGCTTATCTTCACCAACTACCCAGATATTCAACAAACTAGCTTCTGCGACCATTTTTTCACGTAAAAGCGCACCGCCTCCACCTTTTATCCCTTGAAATTCCCTATCTACTTCATCTGCCCCATCAATCGTTACATCTATTTCCAGTACATCATTTAACGATTTCAAAGGAATTCCCGATTTTCTAGCTTGCTCCGCTGTTTGTTCAGAGGTAGCAACACCAATAATATTTAAACCAGCTTGTACCATTTCGCCTAATTTCTCAATCGTATAATAAACCGTACTTCCGGTCCCAAGTCCAACCACCATTCCAGGTTTAATCCATTCACAGGCTTTTTCTCCAGCAATTTTTTTCTGATTCACCATTTTCCACCTCCATTCTTTCCGAAAAGCACTCAATTATCTATGTTTTTATTATACACTTACTTTTTTTAAACTCAAAACAAGTAAATTATTTCAACCTTACAAAATTGTAATTAGACATTTCGAGTCAAATGTATTACAGTAAACTAAGTATTAAGGACTTATTTTTAATATTTGTTACAGAAATGAAATAATAATGAGGTGGATTTATGAATAAAATAAAACTATTTCTGCATCATCCAGCAACTATTTTTACTTTAAAGACTTGTTTCTATTTTGCAATATTGCTTGGATTACTGTGGTTTTATGGCTTCAAAAACCCTGAAGGCGCAAAATTTATTTACAATGAATTTTAAAAAAGAAAGGACTGTTTAAGAATGGGAATATCAATAATGACCACAAGTATTATAGAGAGAATTGATGCATGGGCAGAAAAGACACCAGATTTCCCTTGCTATGAATACGCTGGAACACGTCTTTCCTATAAAGAATTGAAGCGCCAATCGGATGCACTTGCTTCCTTTTTACTAAAAAATGTAACAACGGATAAAGAAAAACCGGTTATCGTTTACGGACATATGTCGCCACTAATGATTATCTCATTTTTAGGTGCTATCAAATCAGGTAGAGCTTATGTACCTGTTGATGTTTCGATGCCTGTTGAACGAATCGAACAAATCAAAAAAGCGTCAAATCCAGCACTATTTATTTGCACAGAAAAATTACCAAGTAGCTTGAGCATTACAGATTGCCCAGTTTTAAGTACCGAAAAATTAGTGGATTCCTTACAAAATCACTTAGATGAAGTACCAAACTCAGAGGCATGTGTAAAAAATGATGATAATTACTATATTATTTATACTTCTGGAAGCACTGGTAATCCAAAAGGCGTTCAAATTAGTCAAAATAATCTAGTTAGTTTCAGCAACTGGATATTACAAGATTTTTCTTTAAAGCAAGGACTTCGCTTTTTAAATCAAGCACCATTTTCGTTTGATTTGTCAGTGATGGATTTATATCCGTGTCTACTTTCAGGAGGAACACTTGTACCACTAGATAAAAATATCACTTCTAATATGAAAGACTTATATCATGAAATTTCGGCACAAAACTTTGACGTATGGGTTTCTACGCCTTCGTTTGCAGATTTATGCTTGTTAGACCCAAATTTCAATCAAGAAAATAATCCAAATTTAAGCCGCTTTTTATTCTGTGGTGAAGTTCTTGCAAAGAAAACTGCCTATGAACTTCTAGACCGCTTTCCAGATGCAGCGATTTACAACACGTATGGACCTACAGAAGCAACTGTTGCTGTGACACAAGTAAAAATCACACGTGAACTTTTAGACGCTTATCCGAGCCTACCACTTGGTATCATTAAACCTGATATGAGACTTCACATTGTAGATCAAGAAACTGGTGAATTAGTTCCAGATGGTCAAAAAGGGGAAATCATCCTTATCGGCGCAAGTGTTTCTAAGGGGTATTTAAATGAACCAGAAAAAACGGACCAAGTATTCTTTGATTATAACGGTTACCAAGCTTATCACACAGGCGATTCAGGCTTAATCAAAGACGGTTATCTCTTTTTCCAAGGACGCCTTGATTTCCAAATTAAGCTACATGGTTATCGAATTGAACTGGAAGATATTGAAAACAATCTAAAGAAGGTTAGTTTAATTAATAACTGCGCGATTATTCCTAAAATGAAAGACGATAAAGTAGAAATGTTGGTCGCTCAGGTCATCCCTTCTCCTAACAATTTCGAAAAAGAATACCAGCTAAGTGCAGCAATCAAAAATGAACTAAAAGAATTTATGCCAGCATATATGATTCCAAGGAAATGGATTTACAAGACAGAATTTCCACTTACAATGAATGGCAAAATTGATCGTAAAATGCTGCATAACGAGGTTAACAAGTGAGCACACCGTACGGTACAATTCTTTATTTTGGTGTACTTATCCTCTTTTTACTTCCTATCATTATAGCTGGTTTGTTAGGAAAGAGATTACCGATTTATAATGCTTTTGTCACACTCTTATTTTTATACTTTTTATTCTCAGCAAGTACCATCCAAGCTATTACATTCATTTTCTTCGTCTTTTGGCAACTTGCACTTGTTCGACTTTACTTTCATTATCGGCAAGAACGAAAGAAGAATCACGGCGGCGTATTCGTTATCGCTGTGATCCTCTCGATTCTTCCGTTAATTGTATCTAAAGTCGTACCAATTTTAGGAGATCATGTTACAATGGTTGGTTTCCTAGGGATATCGTACTTAACTTTTAAAGCAGCTCAAATGATTATTGAAATACGCGATAACTTAATTAAGCAGTACAACGCATGGGATTTTGTTCATTTCTTACTATTCTTCCCAACTATTTCATCCGGTCCAATTGATCGTTTCCGTCGCTTCAAAAAAGATGTCGATAATCCACCTAGTAAAGAAGCTTATTTAGATTTACTTAACCGAGGAATATTCCTTATTTTTCTTGGGTTTCTCTATAAATTCATCATTGCATACTTAGTGAATAAACATTTCGTTGTTCCACTAGATTTTTCGATTACGCATCATGTTGATACAAATTTAAGTTTATTCGGTTATATGTATGCCTATAGTATGTATCTATTTTTTGACTTTGCTGGTTATAGTGCCTTTGCAGTCGGTGTTAGTTACTTGTTAGGTATTCAACCCCCCATGAACTTTAACAAACCATTTGCAGCACGAAATATTAAAGAATTTTGGAATCGTTGGCATATGACGCTTTCTTTCTGGTTCCGAGATTATGTATTCATGCGTTTTGTCTTTTGGATAACTAAAAAGAAATGGTTTAAAAGTAAATTTACTATCGCCTACTTAGCCTATTTTGTTAACTTTTTCATCATGGGTGTATGGCACGGCCTTCACTGGTATTACATCGTTTACGGTCTTTATCAAGCAACTCTTATTGTTGGATTTGACCTTTTCGAAAGATTCAATAAGAAACATAAAATTTATCCAAAAAACAAGGTGACTTATGTAATTAGTGTCATCATTACATTCCATTTTGTTTGTTTCGGATTCCTGATATTCTCAGGTATTTTAGATAAAATTAATTTTTAAAACTAACTAAAGGTGGTAATTTAAATGGCTTTTCGTGAAAATGTATTAGAAATCTTAGAAGAAATTACAGAAACAGAAGAAGTAGTTCAAAATCCAAATATCAAATTGTTTGATGAAGGTTTGCTTGACTCGATGGCGACCGTCCAACTCTTAATTGAAATAGAAGAAAAATTAGATATTACAGTTCCCGTTTCTGAATTCGACCGCGACGAATGGGCAACACCTGAAATGATTATTACACAACTAGAGGCGCTTAAATAATGAAAAAAAAGCTGTGGATGACATTTGGACCGTTATTGGTCGCATTCGCGGTTTTCCTTTTCGTTCTTTTTGGACCTAGTAGCTTATTTTCCTACGTTTCTCCTAATGCCGTGAAAAAAAGCGCTACGTCCATGAACGAATCCGTCATCCAGGGCCTAGACATTCAAAAAGAAGCATTGCGAGAAGGAAGTTATTTGCCAATTTTCGGTTCATCTGAACTTTCTCGTATAGACCCATTTCATCCAAGTGTTGTTTCCCAAAAATACGATCAAGGTTACACGCCATTTCTACTAGGGCGCCCTGGAACACAAAGTCTAAGTCATTTTCTAGATGTAAATGCACTCGGTAATGATCTTAAAGGCAAGAAAGTCGCCGTTATCTTATCGCCACAATGGTTTGGACCAAAAGGTGTTTCAGATCCATCTTTCGGGGCCAATTTCTCTCCTCTTCATGCATATAAATTTGCATTAGAAGACACAAAAAATACGCCCGAGCGAAGATATGCTGCCAAAAGATTATTAAGTTTCCAAGTAGTACAAAGCGATTCTACTTTAAAAAACTTATTAGAAAATATAGTTGCCAAAGGGCCTAAAAAACCACATGACAGAAAACTAACTAAAATAGCCGGTAATATCGAACTTAAAATTCTTAAACGTAAAGATGACTTAGAATCCAAAGTCATCGCTGGTTCCAAACAAGAACGCGTCGATAAAGGATTAAAAGCCCTTCCTGAAAAACTAGACTATAACCAGCTGGATCAGTTAGCAAAAGAAGCCGGTGAAAAAGGAACTGGCCCCAATCCATTTCAAGTGAAAGAAGACTACTACAAAAAGAAAATTCAACCAATCGAAGGAGAACTTAAAAATAGTCGAACGAAATTACGTTATGATCTAGATTCTCCAGAGTATGGAGACTTACAACTACTTATGGATTCCTTAAAAAAAGCTGGTGCCGATGTCATCTTTATCAACCCTCCTATCAACGGAAAATGGGTAGATTATATCGGATTAAATGAACAAGGCTTGGAAAACTACTATGCAAAAACGAAACAACAAATTGAAAGTCAAGGTTTCCGTTATTACTCCTTAGAAGAATATCAAAATAAACCTTACTATTTGGAAGATCCAATCCATTTAAGCTGGCGTGGTTGGGTAAAAATTGATCAAGTTCTCGCTGACTTTGTTAAAGATCCTATCCAAACAAACTATACTCCAACAGCAGACGATTTTTATAAGAACCATCATCCCGATCCTGGGCAAAAAAAAATCCAGAAGTAGTTATTTTACTACTTCTGGATTTTTTGCATTTTAGAATCCAATAATATGATAACCACTATCCACGTGTATCACTTCACCCGTCACACCACGAGATAAATTACTAAACAAATAATAAGCGGTGTCGCCAACTTCTTCTGCTTGTGTTGCTCTTTTTAGTGGCGCTCTTTGTTCTACTAGCGAAATAGAATCAGAGAAGCCGCTAACACCACGAGCGGAAACAGTTCTGATTGGGCCAGCTGAGATAGCATTTACACGTACGCCAATTGCGCCTAAGTCCATTGCTAAGTATCTAACGCTCGCATCAAGAGAAGCTTTTGCTACACCCATGATATTATAATTTTCCACAACACGTTCCCCACCTAAGTAAGTTAGTGTTAATAGACTTGCATCTTCTGTAAGCATTTCTAAATGTTTTAAAGCACGAGCAACTGCTGTAAACGAATAAGCACTAATTTCGTGCGCTTGTAAAAAGCTTTTACGATCCACTTCCAAATAATCTCCAGTTAAGAAATCTTTATTAGCGAAAGCAATACAATGAGCTAAGCCACTTAATTTTCCAACTTTATTTTTAATTGTTTCAAAAGTTTCTGTGATAGCTTCCTCACTAGTTACGTCACAAGCTAAGATCAGTGGTTCTTGGTTTACTTCATTTAAAGATGGTACAAGTTCCGTAATGCTTTTTTTCGCACGATCATCTGCGTATGTAAATACTAATTTCGCTCCCGCTTCGTTTAATGAGCGAGCTATAGCCCAAGCAATACTACGTTTATTTGCAACTCCCATAACTACATATGTTTTTCCCTCTAATGATAAATTCATGTTATTCCTCCTAAAATTGATGCGATTTGATTCGCTTCTTTTATTTTACATGACCTAATAACTTTTTCAAACTCTTATTACTTCGATTTTGGAATAATCTCTTCCATGTCTTTAGGTAACGGTAAATCAAATGTCAGGTATTCTTCTGTAAGTGGATGAATTAAATGTAGATGACAAGAATGCAACGCTTGTCTTCTTAACAAGGTTGTCTCACCACCATACATATCATCACCAATCAGCGGATGACCAATATACGAAAAATGAACCCGAATCTGGTGTGTCCTTCCAGTCTCAAGTTGAATCGCCACATGATCGAACGCCTCGTAGCGCTTGAGTACTTCATAATTCGTTTTAGCATACTTTCCTTCTGGTGTAACAAAACGCTCCATAATACTCACTGTTTTACGTCCAATAGGCGCTTCAATGGAGCCGCTTCGATTATTTAAAGCTCCTGACGTAAATGCCTGATAACTCCTTTTTAGTAAACCTTGTTGCAAAAAAGTACTCAGTCTTGCATGAGCAAAGCGATTTTTAGCAATTAACATCAAACCCGACGTTTCTCTGTCAAGCCTCGTCACAATATGAATGGCACTTGTTAATCCTTGTTTCTCATAATGCCCTTTAACAAAATTTGCTACAGAACCGCTCGGATGGTACTGAGATGGAATAGATGCCATCCCAGCAGGTTTATTAATAATTAGCAAAAATTCATCTTCAAAAATAATTTCTAACGCTGTATATTCTGCTAGTAAACGCTCATTTTGTTGTTCTCTTGGAAAAGTAAGGCACACTTCATCGCCTACTTTCACTTGATAAAGGACATTTTGTTCTGTTCCATTTACTTCGATTTTACCATCATCGCTAAACTTCACTGCCGTTAATAATTGTTTGGAAATATGCTTATTTCTAAGAAAAGTCCTAAGAAGTAAGCCATTATCTTTCTCTTCTACTTGCCATTTTAAAAACACATGCTTCCTCCTGCTAGCTTAATCTTCAATAAATGAATCATGTACACGGCGCCAAAACGGAAATGATCTAAACCTTGCAAAATGAATTTTTTTCGCCGATACTTCATAACGAATTTCTTGTACATCCCGATGTAAGATACTTAAATGATCCACAGAAATCTGGAAATCTTTATCGTTTACTGGCTGCAGACTAACAATATGATGCTTTGGAAAAACAAGCGGGCTTCCAATTGTGCGATAAACACGATTATTAATAGAAGCCATTTCCGTAAGTTGCATCGCTTCAATAGACGGATGCATCAAAGCACCACCTAGTGACTTATTGTAAGCTGTTGTTCCGCTTGGTGTCGACATACAAAGCCCATCTCCACGAAAACGTTCAAAATGGATATCATTCATAACGACATCAACGACAAATGGTCCACCAGAACTCTTTACAGTTGATTCATTCAGCGCTAAGTATTCAGCTTCTTTTTTACCAATACCGTACTTCACCGTGGTTTTTAGAAGCGGATAAGATACTTTCTGATATTCACCTTTTGCTAAAAGTTTAACTAGCTTTTCCGCTTCAGCTGGACGCCAATCTGCATAAAAACCAAGATGCCCCGTATGAATTCCAATAAATGCAATTTCATCTAGTCTTTCTTCATACTGATGAAAGGCCGATAAAAAGGTCCCATCTCCCCCAATAGAAATAACAATTTCAGGCTCATCTTCATCATATTCCATATTGTGTTCCCCAAAACCTGCAATCATATTTAATCTAAGTAGGTCAGACTTTTCGTCTCCTTTGGAAGTAATCATATATTTCAT
Organism: Listeria ivanovii subsp. ivanovii; assembly: GCF_900187025.1. GTDB lineage: Bacteria > Bacillota > Bacilli > Lactobacillales > Listeriaceae > Listeria > Listeria ivanovii. Next base: position 960,969 of record NZ_LT906478.1, on the reverse strand, counting down.
TATTTCTATTCGCCCCTATTCTTACACCTTTTACTTATCTTTCTTTGGCATTACTTGATGTGCTGATTTTTTATCCTTTGCTACATCTTTATTTTGTGAAAAATAGACTTGCGCTTCTTGCACTTCTTCTCTAATTTGGGACATTTCCTCATCTAGTTGAAAAGCCGCTTCAGCAGCGCGTTTTAATCTAGTGTTGATTGCTTCTGGAAATTCACCTTGATATTTATAGTTTACCGAATGTTCAATTGTTGCCCAAAAATTCATTGCCAGTGTCCTAATTTGGATTTCTGCTAGAATTTTCTTTTCGCCTTGAATCGTTTCTACTGGATATTCAATTACCACATGATATGACCGATATCCACTGGGTTTCTTATTGGTAATATAATCGCGTTCTTCGACAATCCGAAAATCATTTCGTTGCCGTAAAAGGCGAACTACTACTTCAATGTCATCCACAAATTGGCACATCATCCGGAGTCCAGCAATATCTTGCATTTCTTCTACTAAATGATCTAGTGCAATACTTTTTTGATTTGCTTTGTCTAATATGCTCGCAACAGGCTTCACTCGTCCAGTAACAAATTCAATTGGCGAGTGATTATTTTCAAGCTCAAATTGTGAACGCATTCCTTTAAGTTTAATTTTAAGTTCTTCGACAGCTTGTTTATACGGTGCTAAAAAATCTTCCCAATGGTTCAAATCGCTCACCTCAAGTATAGTCATGATTAAAATAATGCAACATCAGTTATATTTTAACACAAAAGCATCCAATCCACCTTGCTAAAAGTAACCTTTTTTTCATTCCCGTGTTAAAATAAAACCGAAGCGCTAAAACAATAAAAAGGATGGTGCTAAAATGATTCTTACATTACTTCAAAACGGCGACTATGAGACAGCGCGTACAAAATCCCTGCTAGAACTAAAAACAGATCCAGAAAATGCGAAACTAAATTATTTTGCTGCATGGTCGCACGATGCTCTTGGAAAAGAAGACGAAGCCATTCCCTTTTATGAAAAAGCCTTACAAAACGGCCTTCCTGATGAAGATCGTAAAGAAGCTTATATTGGACTTGGTAGCACTTATCGCATCACAGGCGCCCCAGAAAAGGCTGCTGTCCTCTTTCAAAAAGCATTACAAGAATTCCCTAATAACAACGCGCTACGAACTTTTTCAATCATGACCAAGTTTAGCCAGGGATGCGGTCAAGAAGCTTTAGAAGACGCCTTAATTTTACTCACAGAAACAACGGAAGACAAAGATATTATAAGCTACAAAAAAGCCATTCAATTTTATGCACAAGATTTAGGTGCAACATTTCATTAAAAGGAGCTGAACCAAATGGTAAAAGAATTAGAAATCGAATTCCGTAACCTTTTAACACAAGAGGAATATACTAGACTCATCGACGCCTTTCATATAAAAGAAGACGACTACTTTGAACAAACCAATTATTACTTAGATACAGCAGAATTCGGCCTAAAAGAACGCCAATCTGCCCTTCGCATCCGCAAATTAGAAACACAGTATCAATTGACATTAAAAACGCCCGAAGCTAGAGGTCTTATGGAAACGACCCAAATTTTAGGAGCAGATCAAGCTACAGCAATTTTATATGGCGCCAATATTCCGGTAGGTCCAGTTCGAGATACGCTTAAAGAAATTGGCATCAATCACGAAGATCTAAAGCTTTTCGGCTCCCTAAAAACTATCCGTGCGGAAAAAGACTATAAAAAAGGATTACTTGTGCTTGATAAAAACTTTTACGGCACCATTTCCGACTTTGATTTAGAATATGAAGTGGCCGATTATGACAAAGGTAAAGAAATTTTCACTAAATTATTAAAAGATTATCAAATAACAGATCAACCTGCGGAAAATAAGGTTGCTCGTTTTTACAATCATGTCTATCGTAATAATGGTTAATCAAGTATAAAATTTTACTTTTAAATTAATAAATGCCATAAATTATTGAAAAATAATAAAAATCTATATTAAGTCAATGACAATTATTTGTTAAATTTACGTTACGCTGATAAAATAGATATGTAAGTTACAATACTAAATTTTGTATCAGCTTTTACTTAGCCGTGAATTGTTTTTTTCACACTGGTACATTAAAATCAATATCTGCATAAAGATATTTAGAATTTGAAAATCAGGTGATAACAAATGATTAACCAAAATTTATATTATCAGTCAGTAGCTAATTCCAAGCCAATCGAAATCTACTTATTTTTCGATCCTGCATGTGATGACTGTTGGAATATTGAAGCTAACATGCTCCGGTTACAAATGGAGTATGGCAACTACTTTAAGTTACGCTACGTCCTTCATAACAATCTACAGACATTTGTGTGCAAACAAAGGCGTTCTGGTAATAGTAATCTCAGCTTAAAAGAACAACAAATAGGGGCGCACCTTTCCTATATTTCTTGTCTTGCAGTGAAAGCCGCTGAACTTCAAGGAAAAAAACAAGGTATTACATTCTTGCGTAAAATTCAAGCAGCTTATTTTCTCGAAAATAAAGACATCGCTAGCGAAGAGGTCCTATACGATATCGCTGTAACGACCGGTCTAGATCTCGCTGAATTCAAAAAAGACTTAGCTTCAACAGCTGCTAAACGCGCCTACATCGGCGATCAAAAAGTAGCACAAGAAATGGAGATTCACGAAAACCCAACTGTCGTATTTTTTAATAAAAATATAGAAGATGCTGGTTTGAAGCTTAGTGGACTACACCGCTATGAAGTTTATGTCCACGTTTTATCTGAACTTTTGAATCATTTCCCAGAACCAGAAAAACGCCCTCATATGGAAGAATATTTGGCCAAGGTGAAAGTCGCTTCTGCTGCATCCATGGCAGATTTTTATGGTGTAACAGAACAACAAATCGAACGTCAAATGAAAAAATGGCGCCTCCAACAGAAAGTAGAATTAATTGATACTCCAGATGGGCAATCTCACTGGAAATATATCGGTAATGTCCAATAAAAAATGACATCCACTACATAAAACGTGGATGTCATTTTTTTATTCGTATCTTAAAGCTTCAATTGGATCTAATTTGGAAGCCTTGATAGCTGGTACAAGACCAAATATTACCCCAATTAAAATAGAAAAACTTAAGCCACCAAGTATCGCTGGAATGGAAACTATATATGGATAGCCTACTGCATTGTCAGTCCCAGACCAATACCAATACAGCCCCCAAGTAATGTCAGAACCATCGCTTCCACTTCACTCCCTTTTAAAAATTCTTACTATTTAAGATTAGCTGATAGAAAATAAAAAGCCCATCGCTTTGTTACAAAAAAGCGACATTGATTACACAAAAAACAACCTATTACTAGGCTGTTTTCTATTACATATTTTGCAAACGTTCAATTCGCGAACTAATTGGTGGATGAGTATCGAATAAACCTGGTTTGTCTTTTTTAGATTTCAATGGTGATGAAAAATAAATCGACTCACTAGATGCACTAACCTCTTCCATTTTTTTGGTGTCTCCACTTATTTTTTTTAAAGCTTCAATCAGTCCATCTGGATTACGGGTTAGCTCAACTGCACTAGCATCTGCCAAATATTCTCGGTTTCTTGAAAGTGCGAACTGAATAGCGGTAGCAATAATCGGGGCTAAAATAACGAAAATAAGTGCAATCACATAAATAACTACTTGCGCTCCACCATTATTGTTATTATCACTTTTACGACTATTTCTACTACCTGTTAAGCTTCCCCAGAAAATCATCCGCATTGCTAAGTCACTAAGAATAGCAATGACTGCAACAAGCGCAATCGCAATGGTAGATAAACGAATATCATAATTACGAATGTGGGAAACTTCATGAGCAATAACGCCTTCAAGTTCATAACGTTCTAACTTATTTAATAGACCTCGAGTAACCGCTACTGCTCCTTTTTCAGGGGAAATACCTGTAGCAAAAGCATTGGGACTATCATCTTCAATAATATACACTTTTGGCATCGGAATACCAGCAACCATCGCCATACTTTCGACGGTATCCCACAAAACTGGCGCCTCATCTTTTGATTTTATTTCTTTGGCACGATTCATCGCCATAACAACAGACGAACTACTCATAACCATAATCAAAATATAAAACACACCAATAACTGCTGCTAGTATAAGACCATTTAGATAATTATTCCACACAATAATACCTATAGCAGCACCCACCATAAGAACGAAAATGAAAAAGCCAATGATAATAAAGATAGTTTTTCGCTTATTTGCTGCGATTTGTTCAAATAGCATGATTTTCGCTCCCCTTTATGGCTTAAAACTCTACTTTTGGAGCAACACGTTCTACTTCTGGAATAGAAAGCATTTCACGTTCAGTAAAGTTATGCAGTTTTGCAATGATGTTTGTTGGTACTGATTGAACTTTTGTATTATAGTTCATTACGGTTGTATTGTACAATTGACGTGAATAAGCTACTTTATTTTCAGTAGTAGTTAATTCATGTTGTAGTTCAATGAATGAAGTATTTGCTTTTAGGTCAGGATAAGCCTCTCCTAATGCAAAAATAGATTTTAATGCTCCACTTAACATATTATCTGCTTCGATTTGACCTTGACGATTATCAGAAGGAACCTCCATCATTTTGTTACGAGCTTCAATTACTTGTGTTAATGTTTCTTTTTCATGTTTTGCATAGCCTTTCACTGTTTCTACTAAATTAGGAATTAAATCAAATCTCCGTTTTAATTGCACGTCAATTTGTGCCCAAGTTTCGTCTACGCGGTTACGGTATTTTACAAGGCTGTTGTATAGTCCGAAGTAAATTAAAACTAAAACGACAACAACAGCAATGGCAATAATCCATCCTATCATATCAATCTCCTCCTTATATGTACTCCCTTCATTATACCTTACTTTGGGAGTACGCGACAATCATACTGCAGAATGAGTTTATTTCTTTTTCCGCATAAAATAAAATGGCTTCACTGGTTTATCTACTGGCATTTTGATAGTCATCATCGCATTTGGAGCACGATCAATTTCTTCTCCGTCCTCATTCCAAAGCACTTCTACCACTTGTTTAAAGCCTGTATCTCCTGGACCATAAAACTCGATTTCTTCCCCAACACCAAAATTATTTCGTTGTTGTAAAGTGGCGATTTTTGTTTCTTCATCATAATCTAATACTTGAGCTGCAAAAGCATATTGTGGAATTTTGCGCGTTTTCCCAAATAATTGTTCGTCTTCAGTAGGCTCTTTATAAAAGAAACCGGTGGAAAGTTCACGCTGAGCCACTTTCCATAATTCCTCTTCCCAAGCAGGATCAAATACATAGTTTTCTGGGTCAGCACAATAAGCATCTACTGCACGGCGATAAACACTTGCGACGGTGGAAACATAATGAATCGACTTCATACGCCCTTCAATTTTCAAACTATCCACCCCTGCATCTACCATATCAGGAATGTACTTAATCATGGATAAATCTACTGCACTCATGGAAAATGGTTCTTCATCTGCATCTACTAAGTTCTTTGCAACACCATTATCGATTTCAAATAAATCATATTTCCAACGACAACTTTGTGCACAACCGCCGCGGTTCGCATCTCGGTTCGCCATATGATTGGACAATGTACAACGACCTGAATAAGAAATACACATGGCGCCGTGAATGAAAGCTTCCATTTCCACATCCGTTTTTTCACCAATTTCTTGAATTTCTTGCATACTTACTTCCCGAGCAAGCACGACACGTTCTAGGCCTTGCTTTTTCCAAAACTCGAGCGTCTTATAGTTGGTCGCCGAAGCTTGTGTCGATAAATGAACTGGTAAACCTGGTGCATCCGCAAAACATATACTAATTAGTGCTGGATCCGATACAATTACTGCATCAATACCAATATCTCGAAGGGTCCGGAAAAACTCACCTGCTCCTTCTGTATCCCCTGTATGTGCTACCATATTAGCTGCCACATAAACTTTGGCATTTCTCGCATGGGCAAAAGCAACTCCTTGCTCCATTTCTTCAAAAGTAAAATTTCCTGCACGTGACCTGAGCCCAAAAGCTTGACCACCAATATATACCGCATCCGCTCCGTAACGAATGGCAATTTTTAATTTTTCTAAGTTACCAGCCGGAGCCAGCACTTCTGGTTTTTTCACAATTTTAGTCATTATGCTATCCCCCTATTTCACATCATCCGGATTTTTCAAATAGAATCCAGCATCTAATTTCCTTGTTTTTGGTTGAAGTTCCGTTAATTTATTCACAAAATACTCTGCAACAAAACGGTCGCAGGTAATCGCTTCTTTGGCTTCAACAAAAAGAGTCGTAATTTCAACAAAGTTATCTGATTCAGCGAGAACACCGTCTAGTTTCCATGTTCTACAACCTGATGCATATAAATCAGCCAAATACGGCACAAGTGAAATATCTTCTGAAGCAAAAATATGTGTGCCCGATTCATCTTCATAAATTGGCAGCTGACTTGTTTCATCGTTGGGTTCACGTAAATAAAGCCCGCGATCTTTGGAAGTATCATCTTCCATTTCTACAATTCGCTGATAATTAGTCACTAACTTGCGCTTTGATTGGTGAATACAGGTTGGTCCATAAACCAGCACTTCCACCGGAATAGAAAGTTTTTTCACAATAGCTTTTATTTCGCTTTCTGTTAATTCTCTTGCAAGTACAGCACCAACGGCTCCTTGTTTTTCCCAAAACGAAATTTGTTCTGCGCTAGTCACAAATGTTTGGGCATCATAAATAAATGGTAGTGGCTTTTTCATCTCTGTTAAAAGCATAATCGCTCCAGGATCACCACATGCTACTGTGTCCACATCCATTTCTGCAAGCTGCTCCAAAAATTCGGGTAATAACTTCATATGCTCATTGTGCATAAGTGAATTAACAGCAACCGTTACTTTCTTACCTTCTTGATGCGCTAAACGAACTATTTCACGTAATTCTTCAACAGAAAATGAATGAGGCAACCTCAAGCCAAATTGGCTGTTCCCTACATATAATCTGTCTACCCCCGCGCGAAGCAATTTTTCAGCTTGACTAATTGAATCTGCTGTCGCAATGATTTCCATGTTTTTCTCCTCATTTCTAAAAAAACGTTACCTGATAAATGTATCACAAGATGAGTGCTTACTCAATAAGAATTTTGGCATAGAAAAAAGAGACTAGTACACGTTTCTAGTCTCTAATCTATTTTATCTTCTTTGGATATTTTTAATAGTTTTAGTAAAGGACGATATGCACTTCCTACTAATCCAAGTGTTTCAATCATTATTTCAATTAAAAGCAACAACACACCGATTAGGAGCATCGAACCCCATAACGTTGACATCGTAAAGATGAAGGCGAATAAAGAAAATAATGCTGCAATTGCGTAGATTAAAATAACTGTTTGTCTATGCGTGAAGCCAAGTCGTAGCAAACAATGATGCAAATGAGACTTATCCGCCATCGCAATTGGTTGTTTCGTAACCAACCTTCGAACGATTGCAAAAACAGTGTCAGAAATTGGCACACCTAAAATTAAAATTGGAACGATTAACGAGATGAAAGTAACATTTTTGAAACCCATGACAGATAAAACGGAGATAATAAAGCCTAAAAACAGTGCTCCTGTATCCCCCATAAATATTTTTGCTGGATTAAAGTTATATGGTAAGAATCCAAGAGTCCCAGCAATTAATATACTTGCTATCATGATAACTAGTGTATCTCCCATGATAAACGCCATTCCTAAAATAGTCAGCAACGCAATCGTGGAAACTCCAGCAGCAAGCCCGTCAAGGCCATCAATTAAGTTGATCGCATTGGTAATGGCAACAATCCAAATAATTGTTAGGGGAATACTTAATACCCCAAAGTGAATCTCGCCACCAAATGGTAAATTAATGAAGTCGATACTAATATTGCCCCAAGCTACAATGATAAAAGCAGCTAACACTTGACCAATTAATTTATATCTTGCTTTTAATTCTAAAATATCATCTAAAAATCCAGTTAAAGCCATCACAAATGCCGCAATTAAAAGTGGCCATAAAAACTCATTTTCAATTGGAAGCAGGAGCAACCCTATCACAAAACTAATAAATATCGCTAAACCACCCAAACTCGGGATCGGCTTAATATTAATTCGTCGTTGATCAGGTTTATCCGTAATATCAAAATAAAGGGCTATTTTTCGAATCAGCGGTGTAAGTAACATGGACACGCCAAAACAAATTAATATAATCGTCCAACTCATGGCTAGTCCTCCCCGCAAATTTTTTATTCATCTCATTATACTTTTTTATTTGCAAAAAGACAACGAAAATCATTATTGGCCTACCCACTGATAAGTTATTTCGCCAAAAAAAGCTTGAAACGAGTTACATTCGCCTCAAGCTTTCCATTTATTGTTTAATCCTAGCTACAAATTGAAATCTACTACCAACATACTGGGAACGCGTAAATTCAAATGGTCGACCATCTTCTAAAATTGTAATTTGTCGAAGTTTCATCACCGGTGAGCCGAGTTTTACATCAAGATATGGCGCAATTTTTTCTGAAACTAGAGAAGCTTCCATAATTTGTTCTGCTTCACCAATTGGTTGACCAAGCTTTAATTCAATTGCTTTATAAAGGGAATCCATGATGTCTTCCTTTGTAAGCAGTGAAGCGATTTTTTCTGGAATGGCAGCAACTTCATAAAGAATCGGCACACGATCGCCGTAACGAATCCGTTCAATTTTCATGACATTGCTGTTTTCTGGGAGTTGCAGTGCTTCTTGCTCTTGCGTACTTGCAGGACGAATCCCGTACGATACAATTCGTGTCGATGGGACTTTCCCTTCTTGTAACATCAGATTAGTAAAACTTGTAACAGCTTCTAATCGCTCTGTTAATTTCTTTTCCGCAATGAAAGTTCCTGCACCGACGCGTCTTTGCAAAATATTATCATCCACTAGGCCTTGGATTGCTTGCCTAACTGTCATTCGACTAACATGAAACATTTCTGCAAGTTGACGCTCAGCAGGAATAGAAGTCCCTACTTTCCAGACGCCATCTTCCATTTTCTTTTTAATTTCACTTTGAATCTGAATGTAAATCGGTATTCCTGATTGTTTATCGATCATTTCCCCGCCCTCTTCTTATAGAAGTGACGCCGCCTCATTATCAAGAATCACAGTAACATCTGGATGATTTTGAAGTACTGAAGCAGGACAATTCACATCTACAGGTCCTTTAATAGTTTCTTTGATTGCTTGTGCTTTGTTTTCACCAAAAGCAAGTAGGATAATTTTTTTCGCATTCATGATAGATTTAATTCCCATCGAATAAGCATGGGTTGGTACATCTTCTTCTCTTTCGAAAAAGCGTTTGTTTGCTTCACGAGTAGAATCAGTTAAAACGACTTTGTGTGTTAATGAATCAAAAGAAGTTCCAGGTTCATTAAAACCAATATGGCCATTTGTTCCGATACCTAATACTTGAATGTCTACTGGATGCTCTGACAAAATGTTTTCGTAACGGGAACATTCCGCTTCTGCATCTGTAGCTTCTCCATTTGGTAAGAAACTTTCTTTAAATGCTTTTTTAGAGAATAATAACTCGTTCATATAATAATGATAACTGTTTGGGTCGCTCGCTGCAAGACCTACATATTCATCTAAATTAGTTGTTGTTACATTTTTCGTGTCTACATCGCTTTTTACAAATTCAGCGTATAGTGTTTCTGGAGTGCTACCTGTTGCAAGACCTAGTGTTTTCACTTCACCAGATGTAATTCCTTTTTCAATAATTTCTAATGCTTTTTTAGAACCTGCTAATTTATTTTCTGTTGTGATAAGTTGCATAATAATATCTTCCTCTCAAGAATGTTTTTTTCCGAATGAATAGGTTGCTGTTATTTGTAAATCATCGTTTAAAATGTTGAAATCAGCGTCTTTACCCGCTTGGATAGCACCTTTTTGTGTTAGGTTAAATTCACGTGCTTGATTTCCAGAAGACATAAGAACTGCTTCTTCTATCGTACAGCCGGTAAATTTAATCATGTTACGGAAGCCATCGTCATAAGTTAGTACACTACCAGCAAGTGTTCCGTCTTCTAAGCGCGCTTGTTTATCTTTTACAATAACTGTTTGTCCACCAAGTTCAGACTTTCCTTCTGGCATACCTTTTGCGCGCATCGAATCAGTAATGATGCAAAGATGTTCTGCGCCTTTCATTTCATAAGCTAATTTCACCATATCTGGGTGCACGTGGATACCGTCAACAATCAGTTCAGCGTTGATGCCTTGTTCTAGTAAAACGTGCCCTGGAACACCTGGTTCGCGGTGTGTCATTCGGTGACATGCATTATATAAATGAGTTGCATGGGTTGCTTTACTAGTTTTCAAGTGTTCACGAACATCATTAGAGTGTCCAATACTTGGAACAACACCTAGTTCAAAACACAAATTTTCAAAATCAGCAGAAGTTTCATGTTCTGGAGCATACGTTACTAATTTAATTAGGCCACCAGAAATAGCAAACCATTTTTTGAAAAGCTCCAAATCCGGCGCTTGGATGTATTCTTCTGGTTGCGCCCCTTTGAAAACTTTCGAAACAAATGGTCCTTCTAAATGAATCCCACCAATGACAGGCTCGGTTTGAGCTACTTCATTGATTACTTTCAATGCTTTTTCAATATTTTCATGTGATTGTGTCATTGTTGTTGGGAAGTACGTGGTAATCCCTTCGTTCAACATGCCATTCACTTGCTTTCTAAGTGCTTCTGGATCTGCATCCATCGCGTCAAAACTATAGCCCCCATGAGAATGAACATCTATAAATCCAGGAACTAATTTTTGTCCTTTCACATCCACAACTTCTTCTGTTTTATCTGCTTGAAAATTAGCCATAGAGCCAACTTCTAGAATCTGTTTGTCAAATCTTACAAAAGCGTTTTCGAGAATCCCTTTACCAGTATAAATTGTAGCGTTTGTAATTACCTTATTAGCCATTACATTTTGCCTCCTCGTTAAATCGGTCTATACCAATTATTATAGCATGTATCTATTAAAATGCAACTTATCTTTTCCTATTTACCCCGAAAAGATAAAAATAAGCAAAAAAATAGGAACCTGTTAGGGCTCCTGCTTTTTAATTATCATAATATCCGTTAAATTCTAAATACCTTCCGCTGTTAAACCAAAAATAATAAAAATCACTATTAGTCTAATAGATTTTTCTCTTTCTTACTAAAAATACCAATAGCACTAGTAATAAAACCGCTTGTCAGTAAAATTAAAAAAAACATATGATACAAAAATACTTTCTATCCAGATTACTAAAACCAATGCTAATAGGGTTAAAACGATGACAAGAGTTGCAAAATTTGTTTTCCAAGTTGTTATTTTCCATAACATTGACCTCCTATTCATGATTATATAGAAGGTCACAATACAAAACATCAGTTTGCACTTGCAATTGCCTTACATTTTAGTATCTTCTAAATCGCCTTATGGTGCGGGAATAAGAATACCATATCTAAGAATTTGATAAGTAACCACTATATCCTCAGAAGTTAGAGTTCCTTCACGATTAGCTGGAGTACTGCGATAGTTTTGCCAATACCTAATTCCACTGACACTATTATTTGCATTTGGTGAAGCCACATAATCCACTGGATTTCCTTGATTATCTAAAATACTAAATGTCATTTTTTCTGGTAAGGAATACGTTTCTCCTTCTTTGCTATCCAATACAATATCAGGTACTTGCTCGCCTTGATTGTATACTTGCTGATTATAATCTAACAACATGTGGTACTGATCTAAGTTTGGATAAAGCGGAACTAGCGAACCATCTTTATAGGTAGTTAAATCATCTAGTACAAACGGATTATCATCGCGATCAACAAACCTAATCGTAATTGTAACCTCTTGCAACTCTTTCCTGTATACATAATTCACTTCTTGCGTTTGCTCAGATAGCGTGCCTTTTTCATTGTTAGGTAGCCTATCATTATCTAATGTATAGCCAGCAATTTCTAATTGATAACTAGGTGTGGAGGCATCATAACTATCCCCTATATTACCGCTAATTGTTTGGGAATCATGTATTTTCTTTCCGTCTTCATCCAAATAATTGACCATTACATTAGCAGCTGCAATTGGCAGTTTTTCATAAATGCAAACTACTGTTTGTGTCTCTTTCATATACGTTCCAGTAGTATTTCCTTCCACTTCTTTTTCTTCATAACCAGTAATTTCTTTTGCTAAAATTTGATAGGGTTGACCGATATCGCCTTCTAGTGTTTCACTTGGTGCTATAGAAGTCCCTTTTTCATCTTGATAATTCACGATAACTTTTCCTTTTTGAATAGGTGCAGGTAGATTATCATTTTTCACTGTATGAAGATATCCAACATAAGTGTAGCCAGGGATACTTTCTGGTTTTTTTGTTTCTTTGACTCCTTTTGATGAAACTACTTTTTCTTCTGGTTTTAAGCTACTAGATTCTGCGGCTTGAACAATTGAGCCAGCAAGTATGCTACTCCCCCCAAACACCACCAAGAATAATAAAAACTGTTTGCCACGCCCCCTTTTCCAAGCAAACAGACTAATGCCACCTCCAACGAGCAGAAGCCCAAGAATAATTAAAAAAATATTAGTTCCTGAATCACCTGTTTTCAATAATTGATTATTCCCAGATGGATTATCCACTGAATTAGTAGCTGCTTGTGAAGAATTTTTTTGATAAACAAATTGATAGGTTTCGTAATCATTTTTATGTATTTCGTTCGGAGTCCCTTTTATAATACTATCCTTTTGTTCCTTGGTTAATGTATTCACATCGACATAATCATACGCAATGGTGCTAGAGTCCATTTCAGCAGCATGAACAGATGAACTTCCCACTAATAAACCCGTAAATAATAACATACTTACAAACACGTAACGAAAAATTCTTTTTTTCATATGGTTACCCTCCTTTCTTAAATTGTTCCTTCTCTATCAAATTTATACTGGTAAATTTTTGCCTATTAATATAATACCTGACTTTGCGAAGTGTTAAACTTCTTACTTTTAACTAATTTTTTGTAAAAAACAAAGGAATTCAGCACTTACCCGCCAAACTACTTTAATAGACTAAAAATCATATTTAGCTTCTTGTTCTAATCTTAATTGCGTATAAGTACTTGTCAAAAGAACGGTATCTTCTACTAAGCGCTCGATTCGAAATAGCACATCATCTTCTACAATTTCTTTTCTCACAAAGTCTTTTTCCTCAATGAAGACATACGTCGGAACAATTTGAGCCTTCATATATGCTAAAATGGGCTTTAATCCATATTCAGCAATAAGGTAATGTTTCGCGGATCCTGCTGTCACAAGCATACTCACCACTTTATTCCGAAATGCATTTACTGGAAGCAGGTCAAATATATTTTTGAGTGAACCTGGAATGGAAGCTTGAAAAATTGGGGTTCCAATGATAATCGCATCTGCCTCCATCAGCTTTTTGGTTACAAAACCAGTGTCACCTTGATATTCTAAATAATTTCTTCCATCACTAAAATCTATTTTATAATCAGCAAGATCAATTAATATGACTTCCATATCTGGGTATTTTGTTTTGAGTTCTGCAACGGTATAATTCATCGCTGTTCTTGTTTTAGAACCTACGTTAGACCCTGATAATGCTACTAATTTCATGAGTTAGCCCTCCTATTATTTAGCTGTATATTTTTTTACTGCAGGAAGAATTTCATTTCCTATTAGTTCGATATTTTCCATTATTTTATGAAAAGGAACGCCACCAAAATCAAGTTGAGCCATATAACGTTGATGTCCGAAAAGTTCATGTTGATAAAGAATTTTTTCAATGATTTGTTGCGGACTCCCAACGTTTAAGACATCTTTCACACTAGCTCCTTGTGCGAAGGTTTGCTTTGGAAACCCAGAACCATTGCTTAGTTTCATGCCTTCATTAATATGAGGATAAACTTCTCGTTGTGCAAGCTGAGTTGTTTCAGCCACATAGAATAAACCTGTAACTGCAACTGGAAGCTCACTTGCATCATAACCACTTCGATTCGCTGCCTCTCGGTAAGCATCAATTGAGCGTTTAAAAATACTTGCTGGGCCACCAAGGGTAGCGATTGACATTGGAACACCTGCAATACCAGCCTTAATAGCGCTCGCTGGCGGTCCACCAACAGCCCGCCAAATTGGCATAGAACTATTTAATGGACGAGGTAAAATTTGCGCATCATTAAGCGGCGCACGAAACTTCCCATGCCAATTAACTCGTTCTTGTCTACTGATTTGTAGTAATAAATCAAATTTTTCTTCAAAAAGTGCTTCATAATCTTGCAAGTCATAACCCAGTAAATCAAACAAACCAATTCGAGATGCACGCCCTGCAATCAATTCCGCCCGTCCATTGGAAATTAAATCTAGTGTGGCGAAGTTTTCAAAAACACGTACTGGATCTGATGTGCTAAGGATAGTGGCGGAACTAGCCACTTTTATTTTTTCTGTTGCTTGTGCGATTGCTGCCAGAACAACTGCATGAGCTTGCGTTACGAAATATTCTTGATGGCTTTCCCCAACGCTATAAAAATCAATTCCTGCTTGTTCTGCCAAAGTTGCGGTTTCGATAATTTCTTTTAAACGTTGCTGTGCCGAAATTCTTTCTCCTGTCTGCGGGTTTGGCATATGATCGCCAAGAGTATACAAACCAAATTCCATGCCATTTTTATCATTTATACGATAATTATTCATTGTCATCCACCCTTTCGTACTTGTTGTTCTAAGTATAAATCGAAACAGTTCTTATTGGAAGTACTTACTTAATAGTGGTATAGTATACTAAAAGATACCATGGAGGGATAAGATTGGAATTAAAACCAGAATTATGCCGTGTGGATGATGCACTTGGAATCATTGTGGGTAAATGGAAACCGATTATTTTACTCATTTTACTACAAGACGGAACGAAGCGATTTAGTGAATTAAAACGTCGTGTTCCTGGTATTACGCAAAAAATGTTAACCAATCAATTACGCGAACTGGAAAAAGAGGATATAATCATTCGCAAAGTCTATCCAGAAGTTCCTCCAAAAGTGGAATATTCTATTTCAGAATACGGTAAAAGCTTGGAACCAATTCTAACTGCAATGCATGATTGGGGAACAAATCATACCATGCGCAAAAATAAAGCTACAGCAGAATAAAAAAATGTAAGCAAAATGATTTCTCATTTCACTTACAGTCCGAGGTACAGAGCTTTCGTTCTGTGCCTTTTTTACTTATCGTCTTCTTTCGTTTCGTCTTTCTTTTCTAATTCTGGGATAAGCACTTCTTTTTCTTCTTTTTTAGGTTCTTCTTTTGCTGCTTCTTTTTCAAGTTCATTCAATTGATCTTCCATAGAGGCTCTTTCTGTTTTTTTGAAATTTTGTTTTTCACGTTCAATAATTTCATCTACCATTGTAGTAAAGTTTTGCGCTTTATCTTTGATAACTTCTTTACTTTTCTTCGTTTTCTTTTCTAATTCATCCATTAAATCGTCAAATGATTGGGAGAGTTCTTTACTCATGTCTGCTTTTTTCTCGGCCTCTTCTGCTAAGTCGCGTTGTTTTTGTGCTTCATGGTAATCACTCACACTACCCCAGCTCATATCATGGATAACTTTATCCATTTTTTCGGAAGTTTCAGTGGCATTCTTTTCAGCCATTTCAGCTAAATGTTGTGTTTTAAGATTTTTCCATTTTAATCTCATTTCGTGCATACGAAGTTCTAGTTTTTCAAGTTGTTCAGATGCTTGTTCGTAGTGAGCTTTGGTTGCTTGTAGTTGTTCTTCATATTGCGCCACTTCTTCTAAAGCAAAATCAGCAAGTTTTGTTTCACCAGCTTCTTTCGCAATGTTAGCTTGGTGACGGCGTTTTTCAACATAAACTTCCATTTCTTTATATTCTTTATAGAAAAGAGATTTTAATTCACGTTGTTTTTCCACCATACGTTCTGCATCTTTCATTTCTTGTTTGGTTTTATCCATATAGTAACTTACTGAATTACGACGTTTTTCTTCACGTTTCTCAATTTTTTCACTGACTTCTTTATTCCATTGTTTCATTTTTTCAAAAAGGTTTGCCATTTTTTTCTCCTCCAATTATTTATTGTATGGGTAATCAAATACATCATCATTTTTTCTAGGTTTATTTTTATTTCTAGTTAGGAAGTAAATAATTGCTCCAATGATTGCGACAACTAAAATTCCTTTTAAGTTAGCTAGAATGATTAAGGCACCAACGCCAATTAAAATACCGTAAATAATTTTTTCTCCTAAAGATCTTGCTTCGAGAAGTTTCTTCAAAGACCAAAAGCCAAGTACTGCACCAATAGCAGCCATAATTGCTGGCCATAGTACGGTAAGTATCAATCCAATCAGTAAAACTATTAATACGCCAATCAATATTGCTCTCAATACGTCTACCTCCTTACTTCCATGTGTAGCTAATTTATTATTCTTTTATTACTGTACCTATCATAACCCTATGTATCAACTTGAAGAACCCACCGTAGAAGGAAATTCACCTACAACTTGAGTCCTATTATCTAACTAAAGGATAACATATTTTGCCTAAAATAAGGAAGAATTCCAAGGAAAAAGCAGTTTGTTTCTCGCAAAAGCTAAGAAATAAACTGCTTTAAGACCTATTTAATCTTTTCTTCGTATTGGATGGACGAAACCGCGCCTTCTGAAACCATATTAGCTTCTTCTAATTCTGTTTCCGAAGCATTTGCATCATCGTAACGTGTTCGAATATCATTTACCTCATCAAAGGGAGTAGGTGGCTGTTGTTTTTTCACCACATAAATCGCTACGCAAGTTACGACACCAGCAATTGTTCCAGCAATAATACCAACTTTATTTTTCACACTATCAACCTCCTCTTGAAATCCACTATTTTATTCCCTAAAAAAAGGAAGATAAAACAAAAAGGAGCTTGAACAACCCAAACTCCTTTCCATTTAAAATCCCGAAAAGCTATTCTTTGGTTTACGGATAAAACAAAGCATTGCGGCAATCACCAATAGCAGTGCTGGGAAAAAACCAATCAATATGGTTGAGACCAATGTTACAATTCCCGCTGCTAAAAATGCAAATCCAGAAAATACTGGTTTTTTATTATTAATAATGTAGAAAATGCCAGCAATACCAAGTGCTAAAGTAATTATCCCACCTGACAAAGCTACCCAAGACAATGTATGTACAAAATCCAAAACCCGGTCAGCATCGGGAATATCATTTTTGGGGATTTCCCATTCTGTCATTGTTTGGTAGTAATTATTATAATACGTAGTTAATCCATCTTTGGCGTTAGAACCATTTACCATTAAAAAACCTATAGTAGCAATAGCTGCTTGCATTAATACACTAAAAACAAGACCGATAATAGCGAGTACTATTTCACCTGTTCGTTTAATCATTTTATATACCCCCGTTTCTTTACTTATTTTTCCAGTATACTATATGTTTTCATGAGAATAAACCTTTAATTTCCTTGATAAAGAAGACCAGTCGTGCGTTTTCAACCAAAAAAATGTATAATTTGTTCATAACGAAATATAAAGGAGCGTAAAATAATGCTAAAGCGTGTGTTCTTCTCCATTATCTTACCATTAGGCTGTTTAGTTGGAGCAATATTCATACTACTCACTATCAATACTTCTTATCCAAAAGCAGCGAATGATTCCATTCCAACCATTTTTATTCATGGTTACCGAGGAACAGACCGCTCACTTCACGGAATGATACGGCGCTTAGATCAAAAATATGACTGGGGCACTGAAACATTAACGGTAAATGTGAGTCCAGATGGCAATATTTCTACTACAGGAACTTATGATAAATCAGCTAAAAACCCGCTTATAAATATTGTCTTTGAGGATAATCGTGCCACTTTGCCTCAACAATCGATGTGGACAAAAAAAGTCATGTCCTATTTACAACAAAACTACGGGATCAAAAAGTTTAATGCAGTCGGGCACTCAATGGGCGGTGGTGCTTGGGTTGCCTACTTAGCAAGTTATGAGAAAAATAAATCCTATCCGCAAGTAAATAAAATTGTTTTTCTAGCCGTACCATTTTATCCAGAAGAGTATGTTAACGGTGATCAACAAGTAGATATTAAAAATGCTAATAATGTTCATGCAAAATTCGCTGAAAAAATGGCCAAAGTTTTACCAACAAATACGGAAATTATGATTATTGGCGGTAACTTGGAAGATGGTTCGAATAGTGACGGTGAAGTAAAATTAGACAGTGTGTTATATGGGCAAAAATTATTTACCCACCAAAAAGTGATTACTCATGTGATTAAAGGTCCCCAAGCAACCCACAGTAGCATGCATGAATCAACGGTTGTAGATAAATATGTAGGCGATTTTTTATGGGGACAGAAATAAAAGTTAAAGGAAGTTTATGATGAAAAAATTTATTATCAGCATTATGCTGCTTACCGTTATTATTACAGGATTCGGTGTGATTTTCCTTCACTTCGAACCGACTAAAAAAACTATAAATACCGATACAAGAACTGCTGAAGCAAAGAAAAAAGATACGACTGCTAAAGAAACGAAACCTGTATCAGAAATAGCAGTTCCAACGCTTTTTGTTCACGGGTATTCAGGAACAGCGAATTCACTTGGAGGAATGATTGATCGTTTTGCAAGTGATGGTTCCGTAACAAAATCACTTGTTATGACTGTGGCTGCTGATGGTAAAGTATCTACAACTGGGACTTATGATAAATTCAGCCATAATCCGACCATTCAAGTCATTTTTGAAGATAATAAAAGTTCCATGGTCAACCAAACTTTATGGATAGAAAATGTTATGAAAGAACTTAAAAATAATTATCACATTGAAAAAGTGAATGCGCTCGGTCATTCCATGGGTGGCGTTAGCTTAACAAACTATATTGAAAAAATAGGTAATGACAAAACTTACCCAGTTCTTGAAAAATTAGTTTTAATCGGTGCACCACTTAATGGCCTGGTTATTGGTGACGACGGTGTTACAGCTTATGACTTAACGGATGATGGACCAAAACAATCTTCTGAACGCTACAGTGAATTCATGAAAAACAAACAAAATATCCCTTCTAATTTACAAGTATTAAATATAGCTGGCGACACATTGGATGGTACTAAAAGTGATGGAAGTGTTTCTGTTGCTAGCGCCCTTTCAGGTAAATTTATTTTTGAAAACCAAGTAGCAAGTTACGAGGAAAAAATTTTTACTGGTAAAAATGCTGCACATAGCAAGCTCCATGAAAATAATGATGTCGATACAAAAGTAGCAAATTTTTTATGGGAAACAGAAAAAGTAGACTAAGCATGCGCTTAATCTACTTTTTTCTTACGTCCAAATATCGTTCGTTTTTCTTTATCTTCTGCATTTCTCACATCCAAAATATCTAGTAAGAATACAAATACTGGAATCCCAACAATCAGTCCCCATACACCGAAAAATGTTTCCGAAAAAATCAAAACAATAAAGGTATAGAAAACAGGCAGGTTTGTTTTTGATGACATTAACTTTGGATTTAAAATATACGTTTCGATTGCATGGACAATAACGACTGTTAGAAGAATATAAAATACATCTTGGAATCCGCCAACTGTATATGCAATGAGTACAAGGGGCACACAGGAAATAATTACCCCTGCTACTGGAATCAACCCTAACACAAAGACCATTATCGACAAACTAAGTAATTGCGGGAAATCCATTAAATATAACGCAATCGTTGTAATAATCGTATTTACGAGGGCAATCATCAATTGAGCCTCTAGTACAACACCAAAAGTTGCAACAAATTTCTTTCCAAAAAAAGCAGCTTCTTTGAAAATAAATCCAACTTTACTCGTTAAAAATTGACCTGTAAAAGAAGTAACCCGTTCTTTTTCGAGTGAGAAAAACAAACTAAGAATTAGTGCTAAAAAGAAAGATAAGCCAACGGAACCAATCCCCGAAAGCGAGGCAATGATAAAATCAACTCCAGTTTGTAAGTACTTTTGAATATTGGATTCTTTCAAAAATCCAACAACCCATTTTACAACTGTATTATCACTTGGGTTATTATAGATTTTTACTAATGAATTCACTAACTGAGAGATTTGGTCTATTAGTATTGGTAAAAAATGCACGATAGCGATATATAAAAATACCGCGACTAGTGTGTACAAGACAATCACGATTAACTTTCTCGGTATTCGAACTCTTTTTAAAATAACATTCTCTAATCGAGTAACTAAAAAAGCAAAAATAAATGTTAACAATATTAAATCAATCATGCTTCTTAGTAAATAGAGCACAATCCCAATCAGGACAAACACTAACACCCGCCTTGCCGTGTTATTCTCTTTTAATCTTTCTAACCAATTCATCTTCTCACCAGCCCTTTTCTTTCTCTATTCTATCATAATTCAAAAAATAAGGTTTACAAAAACACTAATTGTTTGTAAAATAAAACCAATCATCCTACCTTTGAAGGGAATGGAAAATATGGTAGAAAAATTAGAACGAAAATCGCTTGCTGAACAAGTTTATGAGCAAATTAAAGGCGAAATTACCAATGGGACATGGGAAATTGGCGAACGTATTCCTAAAGAAGCTGATTTAATGTCTCAATTTGGTGTTAGTCGAAATACGCTTCGTGAAGCTATTCGCGCCCTTGCTCATATTGGACTACTGGAAACCAAACAAGGCGATGGCACTTTCGTCAGGAATGATAGTGAACTTAAGGCCATTTTGCAAAAACGTATGCAGGAATCTTCTGTGCAAGAAATACTGGAAATCAGGCATGCGCTTGATCGAGAGGCTGTTATTTTAGCCTGCACACGTCGTACAGAACACGATTTACAAGAGATGAACAAATTTATGCAACTCTGCCTAGATGCAAGCACTAAAAAAGATCTCTCTATGTTTGTAACAGCTGATGCTTCTTTACATTTAGCGATTGTAAAAGCAGCTCATAATAAATTACTACTTGATATGTATGCAAATATTTTGGAAGATATCCAGTTTTCGATTACGAGTACTACAGAGATTAATCCGAGCGAAAATAAACATCATGGTCATACGGCACTTATAGCAGCTATAACAGAACGAAATAAGGAAAGTGCAGCACATGAAGTAACGGAATATATTACCTACTTCCAACAAGTTGCTACAAAGAATGGAGCAAAAAAATGAATGTAGATTTAACGAAAGAAAAAATCCTTACTCGTCCAAGTAAGGTAATGCTTATTATTGGGATTATTTTAATTGCTGCAAATTTACGAACACCTATTACCTCTGTTGGCCCACTAATGGGAATGATTCAATCTGATTTACATTTGACTAATGCGATGGCCGGACTGCTTACAACTATCCCACTTCTGGCATTTGCTGGTTTATCACCGTTTGTTTCTAAACTTAGTCGCTCTTTAGGAATCGAAGTATTGCTTTTTATTGCCCTTTTAACACTAGTTATCGGCAGTTTTCTTCGTCCCTTTGGAGGAATGGGAAACTTATTTGTGGGTACTTTTTTAATCGGACTAGCGATTGCGGTTGGGAATGTACTTTTACCTAGTTTAATAAAAAAAGAATTTCCATTTAAATTGGGACTAATGACCGGGGTTTATTCGATTTCGATGAATTTGTGTTCGGCGATTGCGGCTGGATTAACGGTGCCGATTGCAATGAATAATCCATTTAGTTGGAGAGGAAGTATGATTTTCTGGGCATTTTTAGGCGTTTTGGCATTCATTATTTGGCTGCCTCAATTGAAATATAATCAGAAAAATACGGTAAAAATAGCAGCTCATTTAGTGACAACTTCTGTCTGGAAAGCACCACTCGCATGGAAAATTTCGCTGTTTATGGGTTCTCAGTCAGCGATTTATTATATTTCGATTGCTTGGTTGCCTAATATTTTAGCAGAACAAGGTTTATCAAGTACTTCTAGTGGATTAATGTTGTCGTTGATGCAATTTGCTGTCATGCCTGTTACTTTCATTATTCCGATTATTGCTGGACGAATGAAAAATCAACAGTTACTTGTCGGAATTTCTATTTCCCTATTTCTCATTGGGATTTTGGGGATTATGTTTGCGAATGGGAACTTATTTATTTTGTCGCTAGTTATTATTTTATATGGTATTGGTTCGGGGATGTCATTCAGTCTTTCGATGATGTTCTTCAATTTGCGAACAACAAGCGCTACTGAATCAGCAGATTTGTCAGGAATGGCACAATCGATTGGTTATTTATTTGCTGCTTCCGGTCCGATTCTGTTCGGAATTTTGCACGATTTACTAGGTAGCTGGCAACCAACCTTATTTGTGCTAATCGGTATTTCCCTATTAATGCTGTATTGCGGCCTAGATGCTGGTCGAAATAAATTCTTATTCTCCAAGAAAAAATAATTTTACGCATAAAAAAAACTAGTGCGGAAAAAGGGAGTAAACCGCACTAGCTAAAAGGGAGTTTGGGATTTTCATTCTAAAAAGGGAAAGAAATGAAAATGTTTTGCTTGTTGTTAGCTTATACATATAATAACTTTTCTAAAAAAGAATGCGCTGAAAGGCACATGATAATTTCATGAGAGTTCAACAAAGTTTTTCTCAGTTTTTCCCACGGAGTTTTTCTAGTTTTTCAGCAATACGTTTTTTCATAGCTTCTGTTTCTTGGGGTTGTTTTGTTATTTCATTTGTACCGGAAATAATGACTACATCCCCTTCTTTTATTGCCTCATCCAGACTTGTTTGTTCTACTACCCATTCCGTATTATCTGGCTCTAGCAGAAAAACTGCTCTCCCCTCCTCAATTCTATCTAAAATCGCTTTTTTCAAACTAATCACCTACTTTGTGACGGCAATGCCTTGTTCTTTTATTTGTCGCACGATTCCATCGCCAATGCCGTTAATTTTTTTCAAGTCCTCAATTGATTGATAGGGGCGTTCCGCGATAATTTTCTCTGCAAGTGCAGGGCCAATAAGTGGTAATAGTTCCAGTTCTTCGCTAGAGGCCGTATTAATATTGATTGTTTCTGGTAATTCTTCGGAAGTTGCGTCTTCAGTTTTTTGCGTACTATTTTCTTTGTTGTAGCTACTCCCAGGTTTGGGTGTCCCATCTTTTTCAGTTTGCACATGGATCTTTTCACCATCTGTTTCGATTGTAACAGTGCCATTTACATCGGTTCCATATGTTTGGATATCACGATCTTTTAGCCATTCTAGTACCTCTATGTGTGGGTGACCATAACTGTTCGCAAGTTCTGCAGAATAAACAGCCACTTGCGGATTTACTTTATCTAAGAAAAAAGGCTGATTAGATGTAGAGGAACCATGATGCCCTAAATCCAAAATATCGGCTTCCAAATTAGCACCACTCTCGGCCATTTCTTTTTCACGCCCTTTTTCCGCATCTCCAGTGAAAATAGCTGAAATGTCTTTATAAGATATTTTCACCGCTATCGAATCATTGTTAGCATCATTTTCTAATTTGTCCGGACTGAGGACTGTCAAATCAAATGGGCCAAATGAAGCTTTATCACCGCGTCTTGGTTCTTTATAAGTCGCATCAGAAGCAAGTGCCGCGTCAATGACCTTTTCGTAAATACTACTGGAAAAAGTCAGTCCGTCCATCCAGATTTCTTTTGGTTTATATGTAGCAATTACTTTATCTGCATTGCCAATATGGTCTGCATGTGGGTGTGTCAGCAACAATAAGTCTATCTTCTCCACTTTCGCTTCTTTTAAATAGGTTAAAATTCGGTCATCATCTTGTCTGCCTGTATCAATCAGGATAGTAGTTCCATCTTCTGACTGAATAAGTGTACTATCACCCTGTCCAACATCAAAAAACTGGAATTCTGCTCCTGTTAATGTTTTTTCTGTCACATTAGACGTATTTTCTGATTGATCTGAAAAACTGCAACCGCCTAAAAATAACGCGATTATACTGATACATATTACTAATTTCTTTGTCATACTATTCCTCCTGCTCTCTTAGTAGAATAGCAAACAGCAAGAAAACAGTAAAGGCTTTTTTAAAACAAAAACCGTATGAAATCAAATGGATTACATACGGTAATTTATGTTAGTCTCATTTTACTTTTCTTTAAAAGAAAATGAGACTTCTTCGGTTTTTGGTTCATAGTCAATTTTCCAATCATGATCTTTAAAGTACCAATAATCATGGTCTTCAATGAAGAAAACTAAATCTTCCTTTTTCTCTGAAACTGCTGCTTCTTGCGGCTTTTCGGCGGTTAAACCAATGGAGAAACCAGGGTGTAAGGAGCTATTTGAACCACCATACTTGGCGAAAAGTCGGATTCCATTGCCATTTGCTACATTAAATTCATCATGGAACCATTTATTTGCTTGGTCCGTTACCTCGATATTCATGCGATCACTCCTCGTTCCAAATTTTTGTACGGAAATTCCGTTCTATGTTACTCAAGAATAGCAGATTTTTCGTTTGAATTCACTTTTTCTGCTTTTTGTTATGAAGTTAATATACCTCTTTCTATGATTTTTCAAACCAAGTTGTATTAAAACAATTTAAAAATGATATTATTGTACTATAACAGGACATACCAAAAACTGTGTGGAAATAAAATCTCCACACAGTTTTACATAATTTATTCTAATGGTGCTTTCCCTAAGAAAGCTTTGAACATCCAGATATGTTTATCAATGCTTGCTTTGAAGGCAATTAACATATCGTTTGTTACATTGTCGCCTTCTTTGTCAGTTAGTTCAATACCTTGTTGATATTCGTCTCTAAGTAATTCCAGTGTACCAACTAAATCTTCCATTAATTGATCCATTGTTTTTGGTTTAGTATATGGAGCTTCTTCCACGCTTGCATTTTCTAAGAACTCTTTTAAAGTGGAAAACGGACTGCCACCAATCGCTAGCAAACGTTCTGCTACTTCATCCATTTGTTCACCGAATTCACTATATAAATCGTCCATTTTTTCATGTAAAGTGAAGAAGTTGTGCCCTCTCATATACCAGTGGATTTGATGAATTTTTACCGTGAATACGTTTAAGTTCGCTACTTGATGATTCAAAAATTCCTTTGTGTCTACTGAATTGATTGTTTTCATATTTATCTTCCTCCTATTTATAATGATTATCACTTAATAATAAGTATAATCTATTTCGTTCCCCATGTCCAGTGTGGAAACCATCACAAAGTATTTACCACTGATTTTTTTTATTAAACATTTCTTAAAATGTTCACAGCTTTTACCTACTCTTTTATGATAGAATAAAAGCTAGAATTATTCAACTAGGAGGACATGTTTATGGATTATACTCACCGCTTTCAAGTGAATTTAGCTGGTATGATTGATATCCTCTCTAATCACTTATATGATGAAAAAGATGTGTATATTCGGGAATTATTGCAAAATGCTACCGATGCGATTAGAGCTAGGAAAAAATTAGAACCAGAAATAGAAGGAGAAATCCATGTTTCTTTGTCTGGTAAACCGGCTGAAAAAACATTGATTTTAGAAGATAACGGTATTGGATTAACGGAAGAAGAAGTTCACGCTTTCTTTGCAACTATCGCTAACTCATCCAAAGGAGAAAAGACATTTGATGGACAGGAAGCAAATGATTTTATTGGACGATTTGGAATTGGCTTACTTTCTTGTTTTATTGTGAGTGATGAAATTGTGATGATTTCCACTTCAAAAAAAAATAATGAAACGACCGAATGGCGCGGAAAAGCGGATGGAACTTATTCTGTTCGAAAATTAGACACGGAAACACGTGAGCCTGGAACGCAAGTATATTTGCGCCTCCGAGCTGGTCTAGAAGAACATCCTGAATGTGAGGAAACTGAATACTTAATGAACACTCTTAAAAAATACGGTTCCTCTTTAGAAAGTACTATATTAATAGAAAAAGACGGTTATGAAGAAAGAATAAATGAATGGACAAAACAGTTTGCTAATAAAGAGACTTTACACAATCTTTCTAGAGAGCAAATTATTCATTACGGAGAGCATATCCTTGGAATACGTTTTGAAGATTACTTTTTAATAGAAAATGATTCTGGCCGGACTTTTGGAATTGCTTATATGATTCCATATACTGTGCAAATGAATGCCGTTCGAAAACAAACCGTATTTTTAAATAATATGTTTGTTACTAGTGAGGCGAATAATGTTCTGCCAGATTGGGCGTTTTTCGCTGAATGTGTGCTTTGGACAGATGAACTTCAACCTGTGGCTTCTCGGGAATCATTTTATAAAAATGAGCGTTTAACAACCGTGGCTGCTGAACTTGGAGCAGCGTTAAAAATGGGTATCGAAACATTACCAGAAAAAGCGCTAACGAAATTACTAATGACGCATTATCTTGGTTTTAAAGCACTAGCAAGTGAAGATGCGCCATTTTTAAAACTGATTTATCCTTATTTAACTTTTAAAACTTTAAATGGGGAGGAAAAGTTAGCAGATATTTTGAAAACGGAAACAACCATTTATTACACGTTTTCTGTGGATGATTTCAGACAAATGGCGGATATTGCTCGTTCTAGCGGAATGACCTTAATAAATGGTGGCTACTCTTATGATACGCCGATTTTAGGACAGTTAAATCATTTACTTGATAATACAAAGTTTGTTTTAATTCAGCCCGAAGAAATGACGGATAAACTTTTACCAATGACATTAGAAGAAGAAACTACCTATCAACCAATTTTAATGGAAATGAATGCAATGATGGCAGAATTTGATGCAGATGTGGCAATTAAGCATTTTGAACCAAAAAACTTACCCATTATCTTCATTCATTCTACTGCTACACAAGCGACTCGCGAAATGGAGCGTGCAGTGGAAGAATCTAGTTCTGTTTTTAGTGACATTCTGGAGAGCATTCAAAAAGAACAAGCACCTGCCCCGCTCGCTCATTTATATTTAAATTTAGATAACGAGTTAATTAAACGACTATTTACATCTGGAAAATCAGTCGATGAACTAAGTGTTATTGTGAATGTGCTATATATTCAAGCATTACTACTTGGCCATTACCCGCTTAAACGAAAAGAAATGGAATTAATGAATCAAAATATGATACGTATATTAGACATGCTATAGGAGGCACATAAATGAGTTATTTAGAAGATTTAGAAATGACATGGCAAATGGAAGATAATGCAGAGAAGGTGAAAGTATTAGAACGGGCAATTACTAGCGCTGATATGTATAATGATTTGGAAAATGCGGTAGAAGCTCGTGATATGCTCATCGATACTTGCCTAACTGCTGGCTTTCCGAAAAAACAATTGAAAGCTTTTAGTTGGTTAGTGAAGAAATGGGAAGATGACGAATCAATTATCGATGCTTATGATTTACTTTGGAAATACAAATGGATTAGCGAACACATTCCAACATTTGACGAGGTTTCTAAGGCGCAAGTAGATGGTCTTTTGCTAGATATGAAAACCAAATTTGAACAGCAGAATTATTCGCTCCGCCCCTACTATAAAGTTACTACCCTTGCAGCGATACGGATGGGTGACAGCGAAAAAGCGAAACAATACTTTGAAAAGTGGTATTCAACCAAAGCAGATTACTTAAACGATTGTCCTGCTTGCGAAACCAATGATCAAGTTCATTATTATTGTTTTGCTAAAGATTATCAAACAGCAAAAAAAGTTGCTAAACCAATTATTACTGGTAAACAGCGCTGCGCAGAAGTCCCTCATTTAACTTACGGTACTATGGCACTTGCTTATTTAGAACTAGGTGACACTGAAATGGCACAGGAATGTTTCGATAAAGGGTATCCGCTTGTGAAAAATCAAGGAGCATTAGTCCCGCCACTTGCGAACCTACTTCATTATTTAGTTCGCTCGAACCAACTTGAAAAAGCACGAGAAGTGTTTGATACAAACAAAGAAACAGCACTTCAATCAGAGAGTGGCTTAGACCGGCTTTTATTTCTCCAAGCTGCCTATCCCCTTTTTGATACAGAAAAAGAGGTAGAATTAGTAGAACAAACGGAGACACTTACAGCTAAATTTGATGCTCGCAATGAAAATAATTACTATAGTGATGGTCTAAAATAACTCTTACTAAATATAGTCAGGAAAAACCGTAATAATCGGCTTTTCCTGACTATGTTTTTTATTTGCGCTTCCTCTATTTTTTTAGGATAATACAGGGAGGAGTTGAGGATGATGAGTATTTGGATAGATAACGGTAGTATAGGAGTAACAGAAAATACTATTCGTGCGAAAGAAACCGAGCTAGGTGTTTCTTTACCTGCTGAATATAAACAGTTAATACAAAAACAAAATGGTGGACTCATTAGAAAGAATCAGTTTAAAACATGCGAACCTACATCTTACGGGCTTGATTTTGGTGAAATTTATTACTTGGCTGGATTAGATGAATTGTTACCTTTTATTCCGGAACAAAAAGATGTGGAACTTGCTGGCAAACAAGTTTTTTTCCATCAGGATAAATCTCGCTATATTGGCTTTTCGTATACAGAGGAGCATCAGACACCAAGTATCATCTATGTTGACTTTGAAACTTTACAAACGCTTATTATTGCTGATAATATGGCGGATTTTTTAGAACAGCTATATTTCAGCCCCTTTCCTATCGATATGGCGGAACGTTTTCCACGTATCAAATTAGATCAAATTCTTGCGGCAACTAATGTCCAGAAAACAAAGCAATTAATGGAAGCGTTAGAGGATTATTCAAATAAAAACTGGTATTTGCAAACTTTAATAACCCTACTCGAAAAGCAAGAAATTCCGTATAGTTTGCTTGCCTATAGTTTATTTGAAAATCAATTGCTATATTTCCGGCGCAAACTAGATGCTGATTTAGTAGAAACGATTTTCTTATTACTTTCAAAAAGTGCAGGAATAGATTGGGTCGCATTAGAGTTATTAAAAAAAGAATGGCACGACTGATAAAAAGGAGGAATAACATTGATAAAAGTAGTATTTGTATGTTTAGGAAATATTTGCCGTTCTCCTATGGCGGAGGGACTTTTCCGAGCTGAAGTAGAGAAAGCTGGGCTGACGGATAAAATTGCGATTGATTCCGCTGCGACTGGTACATGGAATTTAGGAAAACCACCCCACCGAGGAACAAAAGCGATTTTGAAAAAACATCATATCGATTATCAGTCGATGAAAGCGAGAAAAATTTCTGCTGCTGATTTTGCGGAAGCAGATTTTATTATTGGAATGGACCAACAGAATTTAAGTGATTTAGAGGCACTTGCAACTAATTCTGCTGCGACTATTCGCTCGTTGATGTCTTTTGTTCCTGGTCAAGAAGAAAAAGATATTCCTGATCCTTACTATACTGGAGATTTTGATGAAACAGAACAAATGATAACAGCTGGTGTGAACGCGCTACTAGCATATATTACGAAACAAATTAACTAGTTTTCATCTTTCTATGTTTAAAGAATGACCTCACGGGAATATATAACAGTACAATCAAATGTTTATGTAGAAAGAGGTTTTTTAATGTTAGGACTTATTTGGGGAATTATTGTTATTTTGTTAGTTGTATGGTTAATTGGAATTATTTTCCATATTGCGGGTGGATTAATTAATATCTTGCTCGTTATTGTTTTAATACTTGTTATTTGGAATTTAATTCAAATGGCTAGAAACAAACGCAAATAAAGCAAAAGAGAACACTCGCTGTTTCGACGGCGGGTGTTCTCTTTTTATTTTTGACTTAAATGTTGTTTTTCTAAGAACGCTTTTAAATCTAGCCTACTTTTCCTACTTAAGCCACTCGCGATTTGTTCAGACCAGCTTTCGACACGTTTTCCAGCGGTTCTATCATCATAATACTGTTTTATTTTTTCATCATAGTCTGCTAAAATTGCTGGATTCATTTTTTGATAGGTATTTTGGTGATAAATCAACTCTTGAGGTAATCTTGGTTTTGTCGCTTCTTGATTTGTTACCGGATGTCCGACTGTCAGACCAAATAACGGCATGGTATATGGTGGTAATTCTAAAATTTCTGCTATTTTTCCAACATTATTTCTAATTCCACCGATATAACAAATGCCTAAGCCAAGCGATTCAGCTGCTATAGCCATATTTTGTGCTGCAAGAGCGGCATCAATCACTGCGACAAGCCATTTTTCCGAAGTTGATAGTGCTTCTGTGTCTAGTTCTTCGCTTTCTAAAATAGCATAATGTCTTGCTAAATCCGCGACAAATATAAATAGTTGCCCCGTTTGAACTGTATATGGTTGATTTCCAGCGATTGCGGAAATTTTTTCACGAATTTGTTTATCCGCTATACCGATAATCGAATAGCCCTGAACAAAACTAGATGTCGAAGCAGC
Source organism: Listeria ivanovii subsp. ivanovii (assembly GCF_900187025.1). Classification (GTDB taxonomy): domain Bacteria; phylum Bacillota; class Bacilli; order Lactobacillales; family Listeriaceae; genus Listeria; species Listeria ivanovii. Next base: position 930,576 of record NZ_LT906478.1, on the reverse strand, counting down.
CTGTGCGCTTTTTATAAGTATCGCTAGTTCTTCTTTTGTTAGTGCTGTATCTTCAAATTTCCGAACTGAATAATGTCCTAGTATCGTGTCGATTGCTTGATTCACCCTAATCCCCCCCAAAATCAACTTAATCTTTAAAAATCTTTCTATCATAATTGGGTTCTTGTAAAAGCGCCCCAAAATTCTGTTGACGAAGTGCTTCATAGGCTAAAACCGCCGCTGTGTTGGATAAATTAAGTGAGCGGATATGGTCTGTCATCGGAATCCGTAAACAATTTTCTTCATTTTCTTGTAAAAGTGCATCTGGTAATCCGGTCGTTTCTTTACCAAAAATGAAAAAATAGTTTTTCGTTGTATCGCTATAATCAATATCACTATAAACATGACGACCGAATTTAGTAATATAGTAGAATTCTCCGCCTTGATTCTTCTCAAAAAACTCATCGATAGAATCATAATAAGTAAGTTTTACATTATCCCAGTAATCAAGCCCTGCACGTTTTAACATTTTGTCATCTGTGGAAAAACCAAGTGGACGAATTAAGTGTAAATAAGTATCGGTTCCGGCACAAGTTCTAGAGATATTCCCTGTATTTGCAGGGATTTCTGGTTGATAAAGTACAATATGGTTTGGCATTTCTTTTCACCTGGTTTCTATTAATTTGGCATAGCTGCTAATTCTTGGAGTACTTGCTCGTCTTGTTCAATTTGGAGAGCTTTTTCGATGGCTTTTTCTGCCTCATCTCCGCCAATTTTGCGTAATGCCCAGCCAGCAGTTCCTCGGATAACTGGTCGTGGATCGTTTTGTAAACACTCTATTAAATCTGGGACAGCTGTTTTATCTTTATAACGCGCTAAAATAATAATAGCATTGCGCTGAATAGGCTTTTTCCCACGCCATGATCCAGCCATATCACCGAACTGCTCTTTAAAAGCGCGATTAGATATTTTAAGTAACGGCTTTAATTCTGGACGAACAAGTTCCGGATTTGGTTCCATTTCTTCATGAAAATGAAAATCATGTCCTCTGTTGTATGGACAAACAACTTGGCAAGTATCACAGCCATACAAACGATTATGCAACACTTCGCGATATTTTTCATCTAAGAAGTCTTTTGTTTGCGTAAGATAGCTTAAACATATTTTAGGATTCATTTTGCCCTCACCAAGAAGTGAACCTGTTGGACAAGCTTTAACGCATTGATTACAACTCGCACAGAGGTCACTCGCGGGTTGATCTGGTTCAAAAGGAATATTAGTTATCATTTCACCTAAATAGACCCACGAGCCGTATTCTGGGGTTATCAGTAGAGTGTTTTTTCCGCGCCAACCAATACCTGCTCGTTCCGCAACTGCTACATCAGAAAGTTCTCCTGTATCAACCATTGATTTCATCCGAACATCTGGTAATCGTTCAGCCAAAAAAGTTTCTAGTAGGGCTAATTTTTCTCGTAAAATGGTGTGATAATCAATTCCCCAAGAAGCTCTAGCAAATACGCCGCGTCTTCCTTCTTTTTTACTTATTGGTGCTTCTTTTAATTTGGATGGGTAGGCAAGTGCAATCGCAATAATCGACTGCGGTTCTTGGAAGATGAGTTCTGGATACACCCTTTCATCAATAATAGGATGTTCAAAACCGGTAAACAAATCTAATGCTTCTGATTCTAATAATCGCTCTTTCAAAAACAAAAATGGGTCAGCTGTTGTGAAGCCGATTTTTTGAATACCAATTTCGTGTGCATAAGCAATTAATTCTTTTTTTAGTTTACTATAATTTGGTTCTGTATCCATGCTTCTAAGCACCCCCTCTCCTTGTTTTCGAGCAATAAAATAAACGCAATGCTTCGCTTAAAAAGGTCGAAACACTGCGTTGATAACAGGATTTTTTAAATATGAAGCGGGTGATGGGAATCGAACCCACGACAACAGCTTGGAAGGCTGTAGTTTTACCACTAAACTACACCCGCAAAGTAAGTAGTACTTAGTGTTTTAACAACTTTTATATAATACCATTCCACGCGAGTTTTGACAAGACTTTTTCGATAATTTCTTTTTAAAATTAAAATATCTACTTTATTTCTATGTTTATTCACGTTTTTTTCATATTTCCCCTCTAGAATAAGACTTATTATCTTATGGAAAGAAGTGAAGACGATGAAAAAATGGATGAGAACTTGGGATTTTTACTTTATCGGTATTATTATGCTTGCTATCTTTTTTTATTTTTATGGTATTTGGAATGATGATACGGTAAATCCTTATTATACAGCAGCAGTGACAAGTATGGTGCAAAACTCCCATAATTTTTTCTATGCGGCGTTTGATCCTGCTGGCTTTATTACTGTAGATAAACCACCCGTTGCACTTTGGCTTCAAGCAATTAGTGCCTTGATATTTGGTATTCACGGTTGGAGTGTTATTCTACCTCAGGCATTAGCAGGAGTTGGTTCGGTTATTTTACTTTACGTATTAGTGAAGCCTAAATTCGGCAAATGGGCTGCACGGATTACAGCGCTAATTATGGCACTAACACCTATCACAGTTGCAGTTACACGAACGAATAATATGGATGCGATTCTTGTTTTTGTTTTATTACTGGCAACTTATTTTCTATTTAAAGCTGTTTACAAAGCGAAATTTCGCTGGCTTTTACTTGCATTCGCACTTATTGGGGTAGGTTTTAATGTCAAAATGCTTCAAGCCTTTATGGTTGTTCCCGCTTTTGTATTATTTTACTTTATTGCTGTCAAATTGAAATGGAAGAAAAAAGCTATTCAACTTTTCGTAGCACTTGTTTTGATGTTTGGTGTTTCGGTTTCATGGGCAGTCATCGTTGACCAAACATCTGCTTCTGAAAGGCCGTATGTTGGTAGTAGCCAAACAAACTCCGTACTTGAACTTGCATTTGGGTACAATGGTGTAGAACGACTACTTGGGCAAGAAACTGGAATGAGTACGGGAACTAGTAGTAATTCAGAAATGACCCAGCCTGGCGGAAATGTGGCTAGCTCCAATGAGTCATCCATACCAAGGCAACCTCCTAGTGGTGGTATGGACCACGGTTCGGCGCCACAAATTAGTACTGCTGATGGTGGTGGAACTCCTTCTAATGGCGGCGGTCCAGGTGTTAATGGTGGTGGTAATACTGGTTCCAAAATGACTGGTGGGACAGGTATGTTTGGAACAGGAACAGCAGGACCACTTCGCCTATTCCAAACTGCACTAGGTGACCAAATAAGTTGGTTCTTCCCCCTTGTAATTATCGGAATGTTAGCGATATTCTTAGCGTATCGAAATGAAAATAAACGAATCTATCAACTGAATTCAAAGCAAAAAGAGATGGTTTTCTGGGCTGCATGGCTCATTCCAGTTGCAGGATTTTTCAGTATTGCTGGCTTTTTCCATCATTACTATTTAATCATGCTAGCTCCTCCAATAGCAGTTCTTAGTGGTGTCGGCTTTGTTTCGTTATTCCACTTATACCGAGAAAAATCAAATTGGCAAAGATTTCTACTTCCAATATCTATAATGCTGACGGGAGCATTGCAAACATTCTTTATTTTCTCCTATTTACCTTTACTTGCTATTGTTGTCGGTCTCACCTCTATAAGCGTTTCGATAATTTTAATTGCTATTCAGCAACATACAAAGTTAGCGTCAAAAATGACTGCATTAGCATTAGCGATTTTATTAGTTGCCCCACTTTATTGGTCATTAACCCCCATTTTGTATGGTAGCAATAGTTCATTACCAGAAGCTGGACCACAATTAAAAAAATCTAGCCACGGCGGTTTTGCGGACGCTTCTGTGGATGATAGGTTGATTAGCTATCTAGAAAAAAACAATACTTCAGAAACCTATTTATTTGGAACAACTGATGCAACCACAGCAGGTCCATATATTATCCAAACCAAAAAAGCAGTCATGGCACTTGGTGGTTTTAATGGTACAGATCCAACTATTACTGTCAAGCAGTTGAAGAAAATGATGAAAGATGGCGAAATTAAATATTTTTATCTTCCAACAAATACTAAAGCTTCGGACTCAGATGTGGTAAAATGGGTAGAAGAAAACGGAACAGAAATCGATAGTACAGAATGGAGTAGCTCCACTTCTACTATCGAAAACACATCACAGAATTCAGAAAGTGCTATGCCGGGAATGAATGGCACTGAAAACGGAACACTTTATCAATTGAAATAAGGATGTGTGTGTGATGAATAAAGAGATGGATTATTCATGTATAGTCCCAGTTTTTAATGAAGAGGAAGTATTAGTAAAAACCTACCAAAGGCTTACAGACGTGATGCAGTCGCTTGACGGAACTTATGAAATTATTTTTGTGAATGATGGAAGTAAAGATTTAACAAGAAGTATATTACAGAAATTAAGTACAGAAGATAATTGCGTTAAAGCACTTCATTTTTCGAGAAACTTTGGTCATCAAATTGCGATTACTGCTGGTGCGAATTATGCAAGTGGTAAAGCGGTGATTGTAATTGATGCAGACTTACAAGATCCACCAGAATTGATTGTTCAAATGGTGAAAAAATGGAAAGAAGGCTATCAAGTCGTTTATGCAAAGCGCCTAAAACGGAAAGGAGAAAGCTTCTTCAAAAAACAAAGTGCTTCTCTTTTTTACCGCATTTTAAGTAAGTTGACCGATATTAATATCCCGGTAGATACTGGTGATTTCCGCCTAATGGATGCGCAAGTGTGCCGCGAACTAGCTAGCCTACATGAGAAAAATCCATTTGTACGTGGGCAAGTAAGTTGGCTCGGTTTTAAACAAACAGCCATTCATTATGAACGAGACGAACGAGCTGCTGGTGAGACAAAATATCCACTAAAAAAAATGATTAAATTATCCATTGACGGTATTACTTCTTTTTCTTACCGTCCATTAAAATTAGCAAGTTATTTAGGAGTTCTTACAGCATTCATCGGCTTTGTTTATTTAATTATTGTTCTCTTCCAAAGGTTCTTTACAGATACAACATTAACCGGTTGGACTTCGATAATTATCTTGCAACTCGTATTTGGAGGGACTATTCTTTTCATACTTGGTTTAATCGGTGAATATATTGGTCGAATTTACGATGAAGTAAAAGACCGTCCACTTTATATAGTAGAAGAAGAAAATGGTTTTTCTAAATAAAAATAAAATCCTGGCTAATGCTAGGATTTCCTCTTTATCCGTTTTATATGAGAAAATAAAGCATGTTATTTGTCGACTACTGGAGGCTTCTTTATGAATTTGTGGCAGGATATGATGAACTTCTTTTCTTATGATAATTTGATGTACTGGCTAAGTGAGTATCGGAGTTTAGGACCTCTTTTAGCTTTTCTCTTACCTTTCATTGAAGCATTTTTACCTTTTTTACCGTTTATTTTATTTGTTGTCGTGAATGTGAATGCTTACGGATTACTTGGTGGATTTATCATTTCTGTTACTGCTGCAATTGCTGGCAGTCTTTGTGTCTTTCTTCTTGCGCGAAAACTTGGACAAACTCGCTTTTTACGATTTATTTCTGGTCATAAGCAAATTAAACGAGTCATGGAATGGATCGATAGACATGGTTTTAGTCCGATATTCATTCTACTCGTTATGCCTTTTACTCCTTCCTCTGCAGTTAACATTGTTGCAGGACTTTCGAAAATAAAAGTCTATCAATTCTTGCTTGCCCTTATAGGCGGGAAAATTGTCAAAGTTTTTGCTATTAGTTATATTGGTTATGATTTTGTTGATTTGATTCACGAGCCATTCAAGCTAACTATTCTCATCGTTTGTGTGGTAATTCTTTGGTTTATCGGAAAACGACTGGAACATTGGATGTCCGGAAAAAATCTAAAATAAAACGGAAAGTACATCAACCAAGCGTACTTTCCGTTTTTTTTTAATAAAGTAAGTCTAAAAATTCTTCTTTTGTAATGTTTCCAAAATACTCTTTTACTTCGATATCGGCTAGAGCTTCAGCCAGAGCATCTCGTTTATAAGTGACATTTAGTAGTTTTTGTTCGATGTCCGCTACATTTTTCACCCCAAAGAAGTCGCCAAAAATTTTAATATCCGTGATAATTCCTTTTTTGACATTTAAACGAACATCCACAGATCCAACTGGAAAACGTTTTGTCCGGTCTAAGTCAAATTTTGGTGATTTCCCGTAATTCCAATCCCAATTACCGTAACGTTTTGCAGATATTTCTCGGATTTTTTCCCAGTCTTTTTCAGTTAATTTATATTCTTTGACCTCTTCCACTTTATCCACGCCGAAAATATAAAGTAATAACAAGTCCCGGAATTCTTCGGTTGTCATTTCTTGTTTCATAAAATCAGAAATATTTGCAACACGACTTCGAACAGATTTGATTCCTTTTGACTCAATTTTGTCTTTCCGCGGTTTTAACGAGGCCACGACATTATCGATGTTCAAGTTGTACATTAATGTTCCATGCGAGAACATCTTTCCTTTTGTAGCAAACTGGGCATTTCCAGAGACTTTAAAACCATCAATAAGTAAATCATTTCGGCCTTTTAATTCCGCATTTACACCAAGTCGCTTCAATGCTTCTACAATCGGTTGGGTAAACTTCGCAAAATTATGGAACGATTCACCATCATCTTCAGTAATAAAGCTAAAATTCAAATTTCCTTCGTCATGATAAACTGCGCCACCACCTGAAAGTCTACGAACGACAATCACATCATTTTTTTCCACATATTCTGTATCGATTTCTTCTATTGTATTTTGATTCCGTCCAATAATAATCGATGGTTTATTGATATAAAATAACAACACTGGCTCATCTAATTGTAATTCCGTTAAAATAAATTCCTCCACTGCTAAATTGATACGTGGGTCCTTTTCATTATTATTATCTACAAAGTACATACCCCTACCTACTCCTTCTATCTTAAAATGTTTTTGTGAATCCTTTTGACGCAAGTGCTATTTCTCCTTTATAAATCGCTGCTACTTCTTGTTTCAGCACTTCTAAATCTCCAACTTCTGGCAAATGGCTAAGTAACAACGATTTCACGTTTGCTTCTTTCGCAATTTTTGCCACTTCTACGCTTGCCATGTGCACTTTTGTTTTCCCAGCTAGGTCATGGAAAAAATTTGTATCAGCAACAAGTAAGTCTGCTTCTTCCGAAAAAGGAATAAAGCTATCTTGGTAAGCACTATCTGCGGTGTATACAAACACTTTCCCTGCTGCTTCTATCCGCATTGCATAACAAACAACTGGATGAATAGTTTTTAAAAAAATAACTTTAAATGGGCCAATTTCTAAAGTTTCATCTGCTTTATATGCTATTCCTTTGGTGACATTTGGCATTTCTAAATAAGAGTAACCGCGTTCATCTTCGTTATGTCCATAGATTGGTAATATGGGCGGTTTTTCCTTTTTTGGTGATAATAGTCGAATATGCTGCAAAATCCCTACATCTGCTACATGGTCTGGATGGTAATGAGAAATTATCGCCGCATCAATTTCATCTGGGTCGATATAATTTTGCATAATAGAAACGGCACTTGCACCAACATCGATTAACAGTTTAAAGCCATCTTCTTCTAGCAAATAGCTGGATGTCCCTTCATTTGCAGCTGGATAGCCACCCCAATGTCCAAAAACGGTTAGTTTCATCATTGCACTTCCTTTCTCAATATAAACCTCTCTTATATGATACAACATTTGGAATAAAAGGAGAAATTATCCAGAAAAAAACAAAGACAGCTTTAAAAATTGGCTGTCTTTGCTTTTTATTTAGGGAAATATTTATTTTCAAGTTCTTTTGTTAGTTTTTCTGTTTTTTCTAATTCACCCACTGCCACAAAACGTTTCGTTGTTTCAGTTGGTTTATCACATGTAATTAGTGTAATTCTTGCATCTTTTGTTTCATCAATAACACTAACTTCAGTCTCATCAATTGTTTTTGTTTCTGTTACTTCATATTCGTATAAATTTTCTAGATCAGTCATGTAAATTTTGTCGCCTTCTTTGATTTTCATAACTGGGCCAAACAGCATGGATTCATCACGCATATGGTGTCCTGCGAGTGGATAATTACCTTTCCCCATTACTTGATCAGGGCGCATAGTTGTCGCTCCAGCAAGTAAATTAGCTGTATTTGTTCCTTTAAAAACAAGTAAATTAATATCTACAGAAGGAACCGCAATAGAACCAACTACAGCATCTTTATCATAGTTTGCTGCACCTTTGACAACAGAAGTCATCGATGGAAGTTGCACACTTTCGAAATCAAAAGTTGCTTCTTTTTCATTGTTTTTCTTAATATCTTCTGGTTGATATTGCTCGATAGTTTCGTGGCTACTTAAATACTTTACGATCCCATTTTTAATGAATGGGGAAAAAATCAACAGTAAACCGATGACTAAAATAATTATTGCGATTGTTTTCTTTAACATATAATTCCTCCTTGTAACTATTTTATTATATAGTAGCCATCCTTTTGACGCAAAGAATATTGATATGGAATTCAAAGAATATGCCTTATCTGTGACAACTTTGTAAATTTATTGCCAAATATTAGTGGAAATTAGTCCTTTTCGCTGAGCTGAAATATAGGGGCTTCCTTTGACAGTGAATCTTAGCGGATAATGGGTTGCTACACCTTTGTTCGGTACGCCAATTCGATTAGTTGCTTCTATTAAATGCGGGATTTTCGCTTCTTCCAACCAAATATTACTATCAAAGAGAGTTTTCCCGTAATCTTTCATACTTAATCCTAAAGCTTGTGTTGTTTTTCCTGGACCATTTGTTAATTCGATTCCTGTTTTTCCGTTTCTGTTTTGTTCCATTTCCTTTTCACATGATTCTTCTGGCTCAATAGCACGAATTAGCACGGCTTCCGGAATTCCTGCCTTCATCGTAATGAAGTTAAGCAATACTTGGCGATGCATTTGGTACATATAAATAGTTCCTGCTGGTTGAAACATAATGTTTGTTCGCTTTGTTTTAAGGTTTCTAAAGCTATGGGCTGCCATATCGGTTGCGCCTAAATATGCTTCTGTTTCCACAATGTACCCAGACATCTTCCCTTTATCAGTCTGATGAACTAGACGCATACCAAGGATGTCTCTTGCTATTTCTACCGTCGTTTTTTTTTCAAAAAAATCTTTAGAGATAATTGGATTCATAATTCACCTCGGCGTTTTCTTCTATTTTAGCAGAAATCAGTATAAAAATGGTTGTTTTTGAAGTAGTAACATCCGCCTATTTCAGTCAAAATCAGACTTGAGTCGCATATGTTATAACTTGCCTTTTATTAATCTTGTGTTAGAATTATGTTAAAGTGGGTGCTGTATGGTATTATTTTTTTACATAAATACAGCTTCTTTTTTTCATTTCAAAAAAACAAATAAATCGATTAAATAGTGTGTAGGAGAGGTGTTTCATGAAGGATTGGAAAATAAAAATCCAAACGTTTTTAAGCAAGAATTATGGATTTTTTGTTCTAGCCGTCATTCTTTATTGGCTAAAAACGTATATTGCATATCAAACAGAATTTAAACTAGGTATTGAAAATCTTATGCAGCAAATATTGCTGTTCATTAATCCATTAAGTGGGGCTATTTTTTTCATAGGTCTTGCGCTTTTTGCTAAAGGACGTCGCTCATTTATTTGGATTATCGTTATTGATTTTCTAATGACTTTTATCCTTTACGCAAATATTGTGTACTATCGATTCTTCAGTGATTTTATTACACTTCCGAATCTAAATCCAAAACAAATGCAGAACATGGGTGACATGGGTAGCAGTATCACAGCATTACTTAGCTGGCATGATATTATTTATTTTATCGACATCGTTCTTTTAATTGCACTGCTTGCTTTCCGTTTTGTAAAACCTGACAAAACTGCTCGTATTCGTGCCAGAAAGGTTGTCGGTGTTCTTACGCTTGGTATCGCCATGTTTTTTGCTAATTTAGGACTTGCTGAAATTGATCGTCCGCAATTATTAACAAGAACATTTGATAGAAATTATATTGTAAAATATCTTGGTATGACTAACTATCAAATTTATGATGCAGTAAAAAGCACAGAATCCTCCACGCAGCGAGCTCTTGCTGACAGTAGTGATGTAACAGAAGTACTGAATTACACTAAATCAAAATATGCCGCGCCAAACCCAGAATACTTTGGGAAAGCGAAAGGCAAAAACGTTATTTATATTCATTTAGAAAGTTTCCAACAATTCTTAGTGAACTATAAACTAAATGGAGAAGAAGTAACGCCGTTTATTAACTCTTTCTTTAAAGATCAAAATACACTAAGCTTTACAAACTTCTTCCACCAAACCGGCCAAGGTAAAACAGCTGATTCTGAGATGTTACTGGAGAATTCGCTTTACGGATTAGCTCAAGGTTCTGCCTTTACAACAAAAGGTCAAAACACTTACGAATCCGCATCAGCTATTTTAGGTCAACAAGGTTATACAAGTGCTGTATTCCACGGTAACTATAAGAGCTTCTGGAATCGCGACGAAATTTATAAACAATTTGGTTACGATCACTTCTTTGACGCTAGTTACTATGATATGAATGAAGCGGATGTTTCTAACTATGGATTAAAGGATAAGCCGTTCTTCCAAGAGTCTGAAGAATATCTATCTTCCCTACCGCAACCATTCTATACAAAATTCATTACGCTAACCAATCACTTCCCCTATCCAATTGATGAAAAGGATGCGACGATTGCTCCAGCGACAACTGGCGATTCATCCGTTGATACGTACTTCCAAACAGCGCGTTATCTAGATGAATCCGTGAAAAGCTTTATTGATTACTTGAAGAAATCCGGAATTTACGATAATTCCGTGATTATTATGTATGGTGATCACTATGGTATTTCTGATAACCATGAAGAAGCCATGACAAAAATTCTTGGTAAAGAATACAACTCTTTTGAAAATGCTCAAGCGCAACGTGTTCCTTTAATGATTCATGTTCCTGGCGTGGAAGGTGGCGTTCAAGAACAATATGGTGGTCAAGTGGACCTTCTACCAACGTTACTTCACTTACTTGGTATCGATAACAAAGAATACTTGCAATTTGGTACAGACTTACTTTCAAAAGATCATAAGCAATTAGTTCCATTCCGAAATGGAGATTACATTACTCCTGATTATTCCATGATCGGTGGCAATCTATACAACCAAAAAACGGGTGAATCAATTGCGACAGAAACAAAAGAAATGAAAGACACGAAAGAAAAAGTAGCGAAAGAGCTAGAACTTTCTGATTCGGTCTTACAAGGCGACTTGTTACGTTTCTATGCTCCTGATGGTTTTGAAAAAGTAGATCCAAGTAAATATAATTACAACAAGAAAAAAACAACAGATTCAGAAGATAAATAAAAAGAAGCGAGTTTCCCTTTATCGGGGGCTCGCTTCTTTTTATTTACTAGCCATTAGAGTCGTCTTTTCATTAAATGATCTTCCGAAAATTGAACCAAATCCCATAAATTGCCATACAAATCTTTAAACACTGCAACTTCCCCGTAATCCGTCGTCTTTGGTTCTCTTACAAACTCTATTCCTTTTTCTATCATATTATTATAATCTCGGTAAAAGTCATCCGTTCCTAGAAACAAAAAGACTCTTCCTCCTGCTTGGTTACCAATAAAATCAGTTTGTATTGGTTCGGAGGCTCTTGCAAGTAAAATCGTTGTCCCTTTGGAATTAGGTGGAGCCACTACTACCCATCTTTTATCTTGTTCTGGTTGATAGGTATCTTCTACTAATTCAAAATTTAATTTTTCCGTGTAAAATCGAATAGCCTCATCATAATCTTTAACAACTAAGGCAATATGAACAATTGATTGTTTCACTGACTAACACCCTCTTTCATTATTATTAATTCATGCAAAGAGAGAATTTTAATGTTTAAGTACTTTTGTGTTATCTCTAATTGCTACCTTGCTCGTTTACTTACCTAATCCACGCATAATATACAACACCGTATCATCAATTTCTTTTGGATCATCCCAATTAGCTTCTGGCATCACAACAAACCTTGTTAGCATAAAACCAACGATATTCGTTATTAAAGCCCGCATAATGGTACTGTTTGGCATATCAACAATTTCGCCGCGTTCTTTGTAGTAATCAATCATTTGATCAAACTGGCCCTTCACATGGGTCATAAAAATTTCGGAAAACTGCACCCGAAGCTCATCATGATAAAACAATTCCATGAAGTAAATTTTGATGACTTTCCCATTTTCTTTAGCAAAATCAAATCGATTCACGATGATTTCTCGAATAAATGATTGGAAATCCGGATACTCGCTTTCAAAAACTTCTTTGACAAAGCTTTGCGCTAAGAAAGGAATAACGCCACCAATCAAAGTCGGCATTGTAATCGCCATAAGTAAATCTTTTTTGGTTTTATAATGCCTGAAAATGGTTCCTTCAGCGACCCCTGCTTTCTTGGCGATTTCGTTTGTTGATGTTCCGGCATAACCTTTCTCTGCAAATAATTCGATGGAAGCAGCTACAATCCGACGTTGTTTATCACTCATTTTTGTTTCTTTTTCTGTTAAATCAAGCATTTGGCGCAAGATATCTCCTTCTGCATCCACGTTCTATCTCTCCCTTCTGATTAGACTTTCCGATATTTTTTTAAAGCAAAAATATTTAATACAACGAAAACGAGAACAAATCCAAGTAAAATATAAAAATCTGTTGCAAATGATGCAAACCCTTCTCCTTTTACCATAATAGTTGTTAAAGCATCTGCTCCGTAATAAAGTGGCATAATATGAGCAATCCATACGAGCCAATCCGCCATCCCATCTAGTGGGAAAATGCCACAGAACAAGATTTGAGGAACGATGACAATTGGAATAAATTGAACAATTTGGAATTCATTATTCGCAAATGTCGAAAGCAGGATTCCCAGTGCGAGCGAGACGAGCCCTAGGGTTAGCGTAATCAACAAGACATGGAACAAGGAACCATTTTGCATCATATCTAATACTTGAATCGAGAATACTGCAACAAGAATCGATTGAAGCAAGGCGAAAATTCCAAAGCCAATTAAATAGCCTAGCTCTAATTCGATTCTTTTGATTGGTGTCGCCATTAAACGTTCTAATGTCCCGGTTGTTCGCTCTCTTAGGAAAGATATACCGGCAATTAGAAAGACAAAGAAGAAGACAAAAAAGCCAATGAAAATCGGACTTATTGTATCAAAAAAGTTAGTATCTTTATCGCCATATACATAATCGGTTGAGATGGTTAACTTTTCAGGTCTAGTGGAAAGTGAGGGAATGGTGCTTGGGTCTATCCCAGCCTTTGCAAGCGCCTCTCCAGTTGTTTCCGCCTGACTTTTCACTTGTTTTTGTTGCTCTTGCATTAACGCTTTTTGTAGTTTTAAGCCAATTTCTTTACTAATAGATGGTTCGCTATTTTCGTAAGTTACTGCTATTTTATCGCCATCTTGTTGAAAAAAGGCGTCTAAATCGGCATCTTTTATTTTATCGCTAATGTTAGTATTTTCTGGATAGCTTTTAATGGTTAAATCGTTATCTTTTAATTCTTTTACCATAGAGTCGGAAATACCACTAATGCCAACAACCGGTTTCACAGTGTCCCCTTCAAATAAATAGGTTAATAATGTAATCAACAGCAGTGGCGCAATAAACATTAAGGCAAGTGTGCGTTTATCACGTCTAAATTGGTTAATGATTCGTTTAACAATAGCAAAAATCCGCATCAACGCTCTCCTCCAAACTCTAAAAAGGCATCTTCAAGTTTTCCCGAGGACGTTTTGCTTGAGAGCTCCTGAGGCGTCCCAACAGCGATTATTTTTCCATTTCTAATCATCGCAAGCCGGTCGCATTTTTCGGCCTCATCCATCACGTGCGTCGTTACAAGGATGCATTTGCCATTCGTCTTAAGTTCTCCAAGTTCATCCCAGATACTTTTACGTAATTCTGGATCAATTCCAACTGTCGGCTCATCTAAAATTAGGACATCAGGATTAGCTAGGACAGAAATAGCAAGTGAAAGTCGACGCTTCATACCACCGGAATAATTGCTCACCTTCTTCGTTAAATCAGCTTGTAAGTTAACTAAATCGGCGGCATAATTCATTCGTTCTTTCTTGGTGTTGCCTTTGATGGAATAAAGTGAAGCAAAAAAATCGAGGTTTTCTTTCGCTGTTAAGTCTGTATAAAGTGCATCAGACTGAGCCATATAACCAATTTTACTAATGACAGGAAGACTTGGCAGCACTTTGTTTAGTACTTCTGTTTGTCCTGTCGTTGCTTTTTCCATACCAATAATCGTTTTTACAAGCGTTGTTTTCCCTGCTCCAGATGGTCCAATTAAGCCAAAAATTTCTCCTTTTTTGATTTCGAGTGACATATTAGACAAAATTTGTTTTTTGCCAATTTGAACATCTAGATTGGTCACTTTAATTGCTATTTCTGTCATTATTCCCCTCCTTTTAAATGAGTGATTACTCACTTCTAATTGTACGCATTTTTATGTAAAAGTAAAGGAAAAACCGAATGCTTTTAGAAGTTCTCCTCTAATGGCAATCGGTTATTTTCGTAAATATATATCGGAAATAAGGTGATCAGTGCCTTTATGAAGGACTAGATCCGCTCGATACTTTGTTTTTTCAATATTTTCTTTTAAGTTGACGCCGTTAATTGTATCCCATACGTCTAGCGCAAAATCTTCGGCTTCTTGTTTGCTAATTTTTGTATAAGGGTGGAAATAAGAGCTTTCGTCTTGAAAGGCTGTTTCACGAAGCATAAAGAAACGTTCTAAATACCATTTCTTGATATTGTCTTCATCTGCATCCATATAAACCGAGAAATCAAAAAAGTCACTTGGAAATAAGCTCTCGTGTTGATCAGCTTGTAAGACATTAATCCCTTCAATAATGACAATATCAGGATTATGCATTGTCCTAGCCTCTTCTAACACATCATAGGTAAAATGTGAGTAAAGTGGTACTTCTACATCTTCTTTATTCGCTTTTAGATCCGTCAAAAACTTGGCAAAGCGTTCGCGGTCATAGCTTTCTGGGAATCCTTTTTTGTTCATGATTCCTTGTTCTTCTAAAATTTTATTTGGATATAAAAAACCGTCTGTTGTTACTAGCTCTACTTGTCTTGTTTTAGAGAACCAGCGATCTAGCATTAGCTTAAAAACACGTGCCGTTGTACTTTTACCGACTGCAACACTTCCTGCTAGTGCGATAATAAATGGTGCGCGTGATTCTTTTTTCTTTAAGTATTCCATTTTTTCACCGTGAATAAAAATTGCTTCATGATATTGAATCGCAATTAATTTAATTAACGGTAAATAAATTTCCGAGATATCTTGCAGTGAAATCCGGTCGTTTAAACCACGAATTTCTTCCAATTCCTCTGCAGTTAAAATTTGGTCTTTACTCACTTCCAGCTTGCGCCATTCTTCTCTTTGGAAATGGAAGTAGTGATTATAATCATTCATTTGATTGTTCCATCCTTTTATTCATTCGTGAAAACGTAAACAGCTTTATATAAGGATAACGCAAGCTGATTAAATCTGCAAGTAACGATTTTAATATTTACGATAGACATAAACTGATTTTGGTTTCCCTATTTCTTTATATGAATCCACTTTGACAGAGGGAATCGTCATTTTGAAAGGGGCGTAATATTCTTGGGCAATTGTTCCTTTCACAGAAAGCCATGTATCATTTGAATAGCTGGTTTTCTCAGGCATTTGAACGAGCATTCCGAACACACCAGAATCTGCCACACAATGAATGATACCAAAGCGGAATAAAAATAGATTATTATCTTTCGTCACATTATCATTATAAACAAAACCAGTAAATTCAATTTGTTTTCCTGCAAATTCACCAGGATAATTATATAAAATCTCCATCGTCATCAAGTAATTACTATCAGTTACTTTGATAGGATTTTGATCAATAATCGTTGCTTTTTCTTTTTCCATCATTTTTTCATAATCGGTTTTACCAAAATAGCCACTTGTATCTGGACGTAAAAATTGGTTCGCGGCATAGGGATCATCCCCTGCTTCATTATTTTTCGGAAAGTGGAATCCTTTCGCGGAAACGATTGTCGAATCAAGTGTTGCCACTGGAAACATAAATCCAGCAATTAAAGCATAGGAAAGTAATCCGTAAACTAGAATTTTTTTCCAAAACGTATTTTCACCTTCATGAGTATGTCCTAGGTGCTCCGTTTTTGCACCAAGATCTTCATCTCGGAAAACCATAATAAGCTGAACAAGCGCAAGTAAAAAAGCAGCAATCATTGCAGAGAATGATAAATAAGAATACTTCATATTGATATATTTACTTATATCACCTGAAATATGGAGCTGCATCAAATAAAAGCCAAATCCAAATAGAATAAATACACGAAACATTTGTTCACCTTCCTTCGTTTAAATGACCAAAGCATATAAAAAGACAACAATCGTAACGCTAGTAACAATTAATAGCACAAATTTTGCTTTAAATGATCCTAACATCATCATTAAATTTTTAATATCCAGCATCGGACCGAACACTAAAAATGCAACGATAGACTGGGTGGAGAAAACACTACGAAATGATGCAGCGATAAAGGCATCTGCTTCAGAACATAGTGAAAGCACAAATGCGAGTACCATCATTAATAAAATCGATAGCACTGGGCCGTGACCAATGGAAACTAGCGTAGATGTTTTGATGTATGTTTGCATTGCTGCAGCTAGCAAAGCACCAAAAACCAAGTATTTTCCAACCGAGAAAAACTCATCTACGGCGTGTTGTACTGTATGCCATACTTTTTGGCTTAGCGACATTTCCATGTGAACGTGTGCTTCGCCGTGATGGTGGTGATTATGGTTAGCTTCTGTTTCCGCTTCTAAAACTTGGAAATGAGAAGTAACCATTCCATTATTTGGACCAACTGTAGCTAAATTCGCAGCTGGTACTACCACTTTTTCACCGGCAGCTTCATATTTTAGAAAACGATCCTTAAGTCCTGTCCCTTTATAAAAATAAGCGATAATATTGCCAACGACTAATGCAACAACGAGACTTCCAGCAACACGTAATAGCGGAACTTCCCAAGTACTACCAAATGCCACATAAGTCGAAAATAATACAACAGGATTAATAATTGGCGCTGTAAGCATAAAAGCAATTCCAGCGTGAAGCGGTACTCCTTTTGCGAGTAAATTACGTACAATCGGAACAATCCCGCACTCACAAGATGGGAAAAATACACCTATTAACGAACCAACAATGACTGCTAGAAATTTATTTTTAGGGATGACGCGAGCGATGAATTTTTCTGAAATAAACATTTGAATAAAACCGGCAATAAACACTCCAATAAGTACAAATGGTAATGCCTCAATCAAAATAGAGATAAAAATAGTGTTCATTTGTAGGAATGAATCCGGAAGATGACTAAACATGGGATTCCTTCTTTCTTTACTCTTTTAATAACTATTTGATTCTAAGCCTATCTTTTGAAGAAATCAAGCAAAAGGTGAAGTAGTTAACTTTATTACATTCTATCTTCAAAAAAGAAGACAATTCAATTGAACTGTCTTCTTTTTGTAATAACTTCTTGGTAATCTTTTTCCAGTAATGCCTTATCTTCTGCCTTTAGGTTAGGCTGCATCAGCTTGGCGGCGATTTCAGACATTCGCATTTCCAGAATAAGCTTATCTTCTTCTGTAATACGACTTGGCGTTATACTAGCCTCGTATTCCGCGAAGGCCATTCGGTAAAAAGCCATTTTGCCTGATTCGATAACTAGAAGCTGTTCTGCTACTTGACTTACAAAAGTTCTATCATGGGAAACAAAAAGTACGGTGCCTGTGAAATTTTGAATTAGCGTTTCCAATGCCTCCATTGCAAAAATATCTAAGTAATTCGTTGGTTCATCGAGGATTAGAAAATTTGCATCGCTTACAAGGAGCATACTAAGGAGTAGTTTTACTCGTTCTCCGCCTGAAAGTAAGCTCGCTTTTTTGTGCCAATCGGTTTCTTTGAAATGCATGCTTCCAAGGACTTCTTTAGTCATTTGTTTGCTTTGAACACTAATATCTATCATATTTTCTAATAGTGTTTTTGTTAAGTCTAAACCTTGTAGTTCCTGATCAAAATAGGCGATTTTTGCTTGATTACTGCATACTAACTTAGAATTATTTTGAAGGATTTGTTTTAAAAAGCTCGTTTTCCCACTGGCATTTTCGCCAATTAGTGCTACTTTGTCTCCTGACTTAATAGAAAAGCCCGTTGTTGAAAATAGCTTTTTTCCGGCAATTTCGTATGTTGCTTCTGCGGCAGTTAGAATGGTATTTCCCTTTTTGATTATTCGGTTCTCTGGGGTGGAAATTTTTATTGGTTTCGCTTTGTGTGGCTTTTCCACGTTTCCAAGCCGTTCAATTCGCTTATCAAGTGCCTTAATAGTGCTATGTTGCTTTTTCTGCTGTGTCCCTTTTCCAGCTTTAAAGGCGCTTGCTTCTTTCGCATTGAGTCGTTTTCCTGGTTTTACAATTCGTCCTGCTTCGACTTCATGGTAATTTTGAGAAGCTTCTAGTTGTTTCTTTTTATTTTTAAATTCTTTGTAGGCCAGTTCTGCTTGGTTTTCTTGCTGTTTTCTTTGCTTTAAATAAGCTTGGTAATTACCTTTGTATACTTGGATTTTTTGGTCTTTAATTTCCCATATTTCCGTACAAAGACTGTTTAAAAATGCCCGGTCATGCGAGATGATAATTAAGGAGCCATGCCAGTCTTTCCACTGTCGTTCTAAATGTTTTACGCTTTCCACATCCAAGTTACTAGTTGGTTCATCTGCTAGCAAAACACTCGGATTTTGGCGCATTGCTTGTTGGATTGCTTTTCTTGTTTTTTCCCCACCACTTTTTGTACTTTTATCTGTTGGCAGTTGTTTAATGTAAGCAAGCCTTCCTTGAATAGTAACTTTACCTACAGCTGGTTCTTGGACACCCGCGATAACTTCGATAAGCGTTGTTTTACCAAGCCCATTTTGCCCAATAATACCAATTCTAGCTTTTTGATTTACGAGCAGATGCGGAATTTCAACTAACACGCGATCTGCTACTTCTATTTTTAATTGATTTATTTCGATTATAGACATAAAAATAACCTCCTGAAAATTTCAGAGAGGAATCCGCAAACTACGCCAAAAAAACTTATGGCTGTGTTATCATGCGAAATGAACATACGAATCCCGTCCGAAAAAATAGTTTCTATCTTAAATTAAGATAGCTTTCTTCATTTTTTCTTATAGTACAGGATTAGAATTTCATTGGCTTAAGATAACACTCCTTTAGGGTTGATGGTTTTATTATAGCTCAATTTAATCGATTCTTCAACAGAAAAAAGCCATGTACTTGAAATACACGGCTTTTAACTACTCATTTTCTTCAATCATTATTTTTAATTTTTGAACAAACTCTTCGAAACTTTCCGCCATAGACAGTCTTTTAGCATTCACTTGTTCCGAAACGATTTCAACAAATTTCTCAAAAAAATCATTAAATTCATTAGCATCGTTTTTACTAATGGCGACAAGTGCAATTAACTTTATCTCCACTTCATTCCAAAAAATGGGTTCTTGAAGCGTCATGATCGAAACACCACTTTTCTCGGCATCGTTTTCGATGGAGTGTGGTATTGCGATGCCTGAAGGAAAGCTAGTTGGTGCCATTTGTTCGCGTTTCTCTACATTTTCATGGAAATCCGCCCTAACAAACGCTTGTTTTTCCATTTTATTTACCATTTGTGCTCTAATTTTTAGTGGAGTTAGTTCTGAGGGATCAATTTGGTTGGAATATAGCGACTTGACAACATAATGATCTATTTGTTTGGCAAGTTGGTTATTTTCGAGTATTTGCTGCTTTGTATGAATTCGACTAGTGATTTTTTTGATATCTTTATTGGTTAGTAATGGATGGATGAAAATGGAGCCAGCTTTTTCTAAAGCCACTTCTCGGTTGGTAGTTAACAGAATATCTAACTCTATTTCTGCTATTTCTTTTTCGATTACTTTAATTTCTGCTTCTTTTTCAAATAACTCGTACAGTTTATTTAACATGTTAACTCTTAAATCATGGTAATCATCGACCAATAATCCAATTTTCAGTTTGACATTGTTATGGTTTTGACTTTCTAAAAAGGAGCCGATATGTAGGGCAATAAAGGAGATTTCGTCTTCATTAAAATCGATATCTAATTTTTCTTGTAATAATGAAGAGATGTATACAGCAATATCAAATGTGACTGGATAAGATGTTTTTATGTCTAATAGGCTTAAGTTTCTTGTATAAGTTTTGTAACGTGCTCGGTAGTATAAACTTTGAATATGAATCGCGAGTTTGATGAAAAGTTGTTCGTTTTGTAAATCAATTAAATAGGTTTCCTCGACATTTGTAAGGGCTAATTCTAAGGCATGGATGATTTTACTATCGACAAATTTTTCTAATTCTTCTTGTTTGGCATTGGCTGATTTTTCATTTTGTAACCCAACGTATTGTAAAGCTAATTGTTGTATTTCTTCTTCTGAGAATTCTAGTTGATATTCTTTAGAAAGGATTCTGGCAATTTTTTTCGATATTTGATATTCTTTTGAGGCTTTTTTTATGAGGGTACTTTTAGTTTCAATTAGCGTGTTTCCTTGCCCAATGCGCACCATACTGATGGCATAATGTAAAACAATGTTCATCATCGAATATTGATTCGTTGTGATTGCTTCTTTTGTAAGTACTTCGCCAATAATATTTTGTAGCTTATCAATCGAAATAGCACCAATCATTTCTTGAATGTGCCCTTTAATACTTTCTCTGTATCCGCCTTCTTCATATAGTAAAGAAATCATGTATTTTCTTTTGGCTGTCTCTTTGCCAATTAATTTAATTCGGTTTTTACTTATGACGATTTGGACATCGGCATCTCGAAGTTCTTTTTTTAATTGCTGGATATCTTTTTTTAAGGTGACTTCTGAAATATACAAAATATCGGCGAGATCAAATAAATCAACGCCTTTAGTCGAATTTTTAATTAGTTGAAGCAATAACTGTGATTTGCGTTCTGCCGAGTCACTTTCTGTTTGCACTTCCAATTTCACATTTTCATTAAGCTGGTAACCTTGTTGATTGGATTTAATTAAATCAGGTGATGCTTCATTTATTTTGAAAACTTTTGCAC
Source organism: Listeria ivanovii subsp. ivanovii (assembly GCF_900187025.1). Taxonomy (GTDB): domain Bacteria; phylum Bacillota; class Bacilli; order Lactobacillales; family Listeriaceae; genus Listeria; species Listeria ivanovii. The sequence continues at coordinate 909,346 of NZ_LT906478.1, read as the reverse complement.
GGATTGTTCGTGTCGTGCACTCACAAAAATCTGCTAACTCATTTGAGGTAACCCACTTACTCGTATGTTTGGCCAAATAAGCTAGTATTTCTTTTTGCGTATCCATTTCTTGTTTACCCCCTATATAGATAAAGCCAGTTGTATGAGGGCCACAACTAGCTTTATCAGGTCATGCTTCTAAATCTTGCCCATTAGATGCTATTACTTTTTTATACCACGAAAAACTTTTCTTTTTAATTCTTTTGCCTGTACCTTTTCCTTCATTATCCAAATCAACATAAATGAAGCCATATCTTTTTTCCATTTGCGCGGAGGAACAGCTAACAATATCGATTGGTCCCCAAGCACAGTAGGCAATTACTTCGACACCATCATACATCGCACGTTTCATTTCTTTTAGATGAGCTGATAAGTAATCAATTCGGTAATCGTCATTTACTTCTCCGTGTTCTAGTTTGTCGTACATTCCGAAACCATTTTCGGCTATGATAATTGGTTTGTGGTATCTATCCCAGTATTGTGACAAAGCATTGTATAAGCCTTTTGGATCAACAGCCCAGCCCCATGGATTTGCTTTTAAATGTGGATTTGGTGTAATTGATGCTGGGTCTAAGTCATTTTTCTTAGAATCTACCATTTGAGAATAATAGTAAGATAAAGCTAAATAGTCCATCGTATTCTTACTTAAAAGTGCTTTATCTTCGGATGTGATTTCTACTTTAATTCCGTTCTCATCGAAATAGTTTAAAGCGTACTGCGGATATTCACCTTGGAATGCTACATCGGCATAGAAGTATTCCATCCGATTGCGTTTCATTGCTAGGACGATATCATCTGGGTCACAAGAATATGGATATGCTGTACAATCAGCAAGCATCGTTCCTATCATGAACTCTGGATTAATTGTCTTGCCGTATTCATAAATTTGTGCGCTTGCTACGAATTGATTGTGAACCGCCTGATATGTCGCGGATAAATAATCATCCGCTGCATCATTTGGAATCGCTGTTGAGTTGAATGGCTCGAATTGAATTAAATTAATTTGGTTGATAACAATCCAATATTTTACTTTTTGGCTATATCGATCCAATACGGTTTTACCATATTTAACGAATAAATCGATGACTTTACGATTGTGCCATCCGCCATGCTTTAAGACAATGTCGACAGGAGTTTCGTAATGTAAGATAGTAATGATTGGTTCCATGCCAAGTTCGATGATTTTATCGATTAAATGATCATAGTATTTTAAACCTGCTTCGTTTGGCTCGTCTTCTTCACCTGTAGGGAAAATCCGCGTCCAATCGATTGACGTACGGAATGTTTTGAATCCCATTTCAGCAAGTAATGCCAAATCTTCTGGATAGGTATGATAAAAATCAATACCGTGACGTTTCGGATAATAACTTGTTTTATCTGCAATATTTGCTTTTATCTCAGCTAAACTAACTCCTTTATGCTGTTCATCACTAATCTCTTCGTTGGTTTTATCTGTATGGTATTTGTGTAAATCTGCTAGACTAATTCCTTTGCCATCTACTTGAAATGCACCTTCTGCCTGATTTGCAGCAATGGCTCCTCCCCAAAGGAAATCTTTCGGAAACTTGTAATTTTCAAACATAGTTGTACCTCCTACTTTTTCATTTGCTCATTCATTTTTTTAAACAAACGTACCATGTGTTCACCAATTAAGATTTCACTTTTGGCTGTCATTAAGGTATCTTGCGCATGGCAGAAAAGTGTCGAATAGCGGATTTGGTTGCCAGATGCTTCTAATTGTAGTGTGTCTGTTTGTAAGCCGTGTGCGATAACGATTTCTTTTTTTGCTGCTTGGATACTTTCATCTGCTTTACTAAACGCAAAATCTTCTAAGTAATTCAAAGCATGTACCAAGCCATTTCTTGCATTTCCCGCATGAATTAAAATGTTCATTGATAGCTCATTCAAACTATCTGTTTCTTCCACATAGTCTTGCTTAGACATTTTGTTTCCTCCAATCAATTTGTTGCCATTTCACTGGTTGTTTCTTGTGCTTCTAGTTTTTCTTTTTTGAGCAAAGAGTTATCATATGCTTTAAAGAATGGCAGGTATACGAGCCAAGTTATCACGATAATCGCTAAACAAGCAATAATCCCGCGCCAATCTTGTGTTGCTAAATAGGATGTTACTGGATAAGGCATATACCAAAGTAAAAATGACTGCGCCGGTATATTAACTAAATTAACTGTCATAACAAAGTACGCGATACTTGGTACTAATAAAGCATTTATCCATGTTGGAATCATTAAGTAAGGATTGAAGGCAATTGGTGCTCCGAAAAATAACGGTTCATTGATATTAAAAATAGAAGGAACGATCACGGCTTTTCCGATTGCCTTCAGTTGAATCGATTTACTTAAAACGAGCATCATCACGGAAAGCGATAAAGTCGTTCCTACTCCGCCAATGAAGATTAAGGCATAGACAGTTTCTTGCGTTGCGATGTTTGAGGCAGTTCCACCATTCGTCACGGCTTCTGCATTTGCTGCGAGTCCTGCCATATAAACTGGATAAATCGCCGGCATCATCACCCACCCTGAAATCCCAAATGTGTAAAGAAATGCTGGAATAAATACAGATAAGACAAATCCCGGATAAGATTGTACAATCGACGCAAGCGGGCTAAATACAGCAACAATTACTTCAAAAAAATCAATATTAAATTGAACCGTAATTAACCAACCTACTATTAATATAAACGTAATTGGTAAAAGACTATTAAACCAACCAACAACAAAATCTGGAATAGGCGTATCTTCACTGAACAACGAGCGTTTTGCGGCAAAATTCATTACTACTCCCGCAAATAAACCTGTTGTAATCGATAAAAACATCCCAGTTGCTCCAAACCTTGATAAAATATAAACGGCATTCCCATCTGCTGTAATGGTCGGAAATAACAGCATCAGGAAGAGTACCAATCCGGTTGCGCCAGCGATTAATTTTTGGCTACTATTGCCTTTCTTTTCCATTACATAATATGGAATCAAAAAAGCTACAACCAAGCCAAACATCCCAAAAGAAAAGTTACTAATCATGGAGAAATCAGGCATCTTAGGAAATAAATTTTTGAGTAAGGAAACAATGGTCACTAAAGAACCGACAAAAACTAGCGGAAGTGCTGACATAATTGCATCTTGTATCGCAGAGACCCAAGGATTTTTGACAACTTTATTTACTTTTGGCGCAAATTTATTCGTCATAAAATCCATCACTTTGTTGTTCATCGTTTTACCCCTCCATATTCAAAATTAATTCCAATGCTTTTTCACCGTTCAATGATCCGTAAGTAGACTGGGGAATAACTGTTACAAGTACATCTTTGTCTTTCGCTTTTTCTTTCAAATCTTCTAACATGTACGATAAGTGCGGACCAATGAGTAAGTAATCAATTTCATTAATTCGTTCGTCTATTTGAGCCTCACTAGCAGCTTTTACAGTAACTTGTTCTCCTTGTTTCTTTGCTGCTTTTCTAATTGCTGCTGCCATAAATCCGCTTGAAGCTCCTGAACCACAAATAAGCAAAATGTTTTTCATCTGTATCCTCCCTTTCTTTAACTTAAGTCTAATTATAGGAATGTTTGAATTCGCTTACAAATACATTTTTTTCCTAGTAGTAGGAAAAATCCCCTCCGCAATCAGCGAAGAGGATTTTTCTCAAGTATGAAGTTTTTAAAGGGAAGTTTAATCACGATATTTTAAATTGATAAATTTGACATCGATATATTCTTCCATTCCGAAGTGTCCATTTTCTCTGCCAAATCCTGAATGTTTAACGCCACCAAATGGTGTTTCTGGATTAGAAATGGCAATCTCGTTTGCTCCGACCATGCCGTATTCTAATGCAGAACTTACTTTTTCGACCCTTGCTAAATCTTTTGTGTAAAAGTAGGAAGCTAAACCAAATTCACTGTCATTTGCCAGTTCAATTGCTTCATCTTCCGTCTCAAAACTAATTAAAGGTATAACTGGACCAAATGTTTCCTCGTAGAATATATCCATCTCACGAGTTACTTCATCCAAAACAGTTGGTTGATAGAAGTTACCCTTATCATAGTCACTACCTGTTAAACGTCCACCACCAGTTAAGACTTTAGCACCTTTATCTTTTGCATTTTTTAGTTGTTGATCGATTTTGTCCATCGCATCTTCGCGAATTAGCGGACCAACGTTTACATCATCTAAACCGTTGCCAACTTTTAATTTTTCTACTTTAGTAATAAGTTGTTTTGTAAAAGCTTCTTTTATTTCTTTGGCGACAAAAATCCGGTTGGGTGATACGCAAACTTGTCCATTATTGCGGAATTTTGCTGCGACTAAATCACTTGTGGCTTGCTCCAAATTCGCATCTGCAAATACGATGAAAGGTGCATGTCCTCCAAGCTCAAGCGATATTTTCTTCAATGTGACTGCGGATTGTTTAAATAAACTTTGACCGACTTTAGTGGAGCCTGTAAAAGTTAGTTTGCGAACATCATCACTACCAGTCAGAGTTTCACCAATTTCTTTTGAACTGCCCATCACGATATTCGCCACACCTTTTGGTAAGCCGGCTTCTTCAAAAATCTCGAAAATCGCCAAGGCTGAAAGTGGTGTATCTCCGGAAGGTTTTAATATAACGGTATTACCAGTAGCAAGAGCTGGAGCAATTTTCCTAGTAACCATTCCACCTGGGAAATTCCAAGGAGTAATCGCAGCAACCACACCAATAGGTTGTTTTTTTACAATGAAAGCATGATTGTTAGGTGCTGGAATTGTCTCACCATATAATCGTCTTGCTTCTTCTGCAGCAAACCGGAAGTTTTCAACACCAGTTAGTACTTCTCCTTTTGATTCTTTTAAAGGTTTCCCTTGCTCTAGCGTCATAATTTTTGCGAGTTTATCTGCTTTTTGTTCCATTAAATCAGCTATTTTATGCAAGATTTTTACTCGCTCAGCTAGTTCCATGTTGGCCCAGTCCGGAAATGCATCTTTCGCCGCTTTAATTGCTTGTTTCGTTTCGGCTGGTCCTGCTTGGGCAATCTTTGCGATAACTTCGCCTGTTGCTGGGTTTATAACCTCTTTTACTTCTTTACTATTTCCGTCAATCCATTTTCCATTAATAAATAGTTTCGTTTGAACTTTTGGTAAAGCTGTTTCTTTGATACTCAAAATACCACTCCTAAATAAGTTTTACTGACGGCAAATCTTGTTGCCTATAATAATGTTTTCCACAAATTTTAGAAGTTAATCAAGATTTTGGAAAATGCACTTACCCAAAAAGCTCGCACATCCCAGCATGATGGTCTTGAAACGGTTCGTAACTTTTTTCAAAAAAGACTATCTGCATAAAATACAAATAGTCTTTTCGCTTTAATTTTCTTCCACTGGTCGGTGTACTTCTTCTTTGATTTTTTTTGGTGCATTTTTCTTATATGCGAGGAAATAAAACAAGCTGACAAATATTGCTCCACCAACTACATTTCCTAAATAAACCGGGATGACATTCCAGATAAAGTCTGCCCATGAAAAATATCCGGCAAAAATGGCTGCTGGGATGATAAACATGTTGGCGACAACGTGCTGGAATCCGATAGCTACAAAAGCCATAACTGGGAACCAAATCCCGAGAATTTTTCCAGCAAAGTCTTTTGCTGCATAACATAACCAGACTGCAATTCCAACAAACCAGTTACACCCAATTCCAGATACAAACGCTACCCAAAATGGATCATTAATTTTGGCCCCCGCTGTTGCTAAAGTTTTTGGTAAAAAGTCGCCCTCTGTAAGACCGACAAAGTGTCCAAAGAAATAAGCTACAAAAAAGGCGCCGACTAAGTTCATTACTGAAACAATCGCCCAGTTTCTAAGTAATTGTTGAAAAGATATCTTCTTGTCATACCAAGCAATTGCTACTGCCATCATATTGCCAGTAATAAGTTCTCCTCCACCTAATAAAATACAAACTAGGCCAACTGGAAAAAGACTTGCTCCAATTAGTGTCGCAAAACTTCCCCATTCGTGAGGCATCGTTCCAACTGCACGTATGTATAATAAGTAACCGAGTGAGATGAAAGCACCACCTAAAAATCCAAGTAAAACAAGCGTTAATGTGCTAGAATTTGCTTTTTGGGTCCCTTTCTCAATAGTAATCTCTGTTACTTCCTGCGGGCTATAATATCCCACATGAATCCCTTCCTTCTTGTTAAAATAATCACAAAATAGCGTTCTTATTATAGCACAATCAAAAACAGCTTGCTAGTATGAAAAAACCTAGAACAAAAGTCCTGGGCTTCCTTTTTATGCATCAAGCTCTTTGATTACAGGGATTCTAATTTCGATATTGGTCACTTGATCTTCCTCTTTAGAATATACTTCTAATTTGAAAGGAAGTGGGTCAAAGATAGGATTATTTGCTGTAATATAAGGCTTATATTTTTTCTCTTGAATCGCTTTGGCAATTTGTAGATAGCTTTCATTTAGATCTGTTCCTAGAATGTGTTCCGCAACAAAATAAGTATGTGCTGGAACCTCAACCCACTCTAATGGCTCTTTTATTTCAGCGTATTTTTGTTCTACAGGAAGAACGGAATAATGTGTTAAACCGTCTTCAATATTATGAACAGAAATACCATACACTATTTTTTGTTCTGAAAAATCATCTAATTCTTGTGCTAAATAAAGCATTTGTCGAAAAGCTAATTTTACTTCTGAACGAAAGGCTTCCGTCTCCGGTCCTTGTCGAACAAGCGCTATGCCTGTGAATCCTTCCCATTCTTCTAATCGTTTTGCTTTAATCGCCATGACTATCTACTCCTTTTTAAAAGAATATTACGCCAGAAGATGTTTGTATTGTCGTAAGCTTAACATATGGTAAATACCCTGCCTAGTTTTAGTTAAAACCACAAGCTAATTAGAACAATCACAGCAATTATAAATAGAAAAGATAACCAAGCAACTGGGCGTGCTGCATTTATCGTCCAACCAATTCCAAAACGTTTTTCAACAAATAAAGCTGGATCATTGCGATTGAAATAAAATATCCCCGCTTTCCAAAAAGCATCATCATCACGAATTGCTTTACTCACTCCATCAGGCTCACTCGAGAATTTTAATCTACTACCACCTTGACCAACCTTGATAGCTAGTAGAACTACACCTAACATAATCAGTGCTATCGAAATAATCATCGTAATCATGATAAGTTCACCTGGTAAGGCTAGCAAAATAACAGCTTGCATTACTAAGAAATCAATCATCAAAATGGTACACATAATCAACATTACTTTACTAGATATCTGTCTAAACAGCATATTCCGTTTTAAAGAATCTGATGGGTTTTCATTTTCCACCTGTTGCTTACTTCTTGCAATGACAAAATTGATAAACATAAACAACCCAATCATCGCTAGTTGTAACATTGGGAAAAGTAAGGCTGCTCTTGGTGATTTTGCCATGGTGCTCGTAACATTTCCTTGCATATCAAAATGTGTTGGAAAAGCCATGGGTGCTTGTGGATAAAATACAACTGTAATAGCGAGCGTAATTATAAAAAGAAGTAGTGGCACTATAAACCAAGTATAAGAAATAACCATTTTCCTCCGATGAAAACTGGTATCTACCATAATAATGGAATTTGTTGAGATTTCCCCAGACATGATTTTTTCTTTTTTCCATTGGAGCGTCGTTTGGTGGAAACGGTAATAAATAACAAAAGAGACAATCAGTTGCCCAAACATCGATGAAATAAAAATTCCTGCTTGGACATCTTCACTTGTGTTAAATCCTTGTAATAAAGCAATGCCGATAATAGCAACTAAACTTGTCCATAAAACAACTTGCCCAACATATTGTTTTTTCAATTGTTTTAATTCTGCTTTTCGATTGGCACGTTCTCCAACATTTACACCAAAACATTCTGATTTCCGAATAATAAATGGCGTAATTGCTTGCAATGAAATGATCGCAATACTAACAAAAATATAGATAATAATTTCCATTTCTATTCCACGCTCCGTCCGTTCATTTCATCAAAAATAGCTTTACTTACTTCCATCCATTTTTCTTCTGTGACGCTTCTAACTACTGATTCAGCTATTAGTGGCTTTAATTTACTTTGTAATTTGGCAAAAAATTGTACATCTGCTTTTTTTACGCCATCAGGGTGAATGACCACACCTTTTTGGCGATGAATTTGAATAAATCCCTCTTGTTTTAGAATTTGATAGGCTTTATTGACTGTATGAAAATTGATACCAATATCTGCACCAAGACTTCTTACTGACGGAAGTTTATCGCCAGGCAAAAGTTCTCGTTTCGCCATCCCTTCAATTATTTGATTGCATATTTGTGTATAAATCGGTTCATCCGATTGTAAATCAATTGCAAGTAGCATAGAAACACCTCTCTCTAAACTGTTATATATATTGTATAACACATATAATTATTAGTCAATACTAGCAAATTCAGTGGCTATTTAATGCAGTTAATGGTACTATAAAAAATAACCATAAGCTTTTAGAAAGAAGGGAAAAATTTGAAATTATCACGTTTTAGGGATAGTAAACTATTTTTTTGGACAATCGAAATTTTAGCGGTTGTTGCAGTTATATTCATCCTGCTCCAAATGAAATACATATTTTCGCCAATTGGCATCATTATCTCCACTTTATTTATGCCAATTTTAGTTGCAGGGTTCCTGTTCTATTTATTTAATCCTTTAGTTCTATTTTTAGAAAAAAGAAAAGTACCGCGCATTCTAAGTGTTATTATCATTTTCATTGCATTTATTGGGCTTATTGTTCTGGCAGTTATGCAGCTTGGTCCAACGCTTGCAGAACAAGTAACTGGACTAGCTAAAGCCATACCTGGTTACTGGCAAGATTTTGAGAAGTGGCTACAAGGAATTTCCAAAAATTCTTCCCTTCAAGGTGTCGATTTGAAAGCAGAACTTGAAAAACTAAACATTTCGTTACCAAAAATCATGTCTGTTGTGGTAGATGGTGTTGCTTCTAGCTTTGGAGCAATTATTTCGTTTGTTTCTGGCTTTGTGATGATTCTAGTTACGGTACCATTTATTGTATTTTATATGTTTAAAGATGGTCATAAGTTTGTAGAGTCTTCCGGTAAATTTTTCCCAGCTGCAATTCGTACAGAAGCAAAACAGATTATTAAAGAAATGAATAAAACGATTTCCACTTATATTAGTTCACAAGCGATTGACTGTTTGGTTGTTGGTCTGTTTACATTCATTGGTTATTTAATTATTGGGCAGCCGTATGCACTTCTTTTTGGTTTAATTGCTGGTGCTACGAACATTATTCCTTATCTCGGGCCATTTATTGGAGCAGCTCCTGCGGTAATCGTAGCGCTATTTACTTCTCCACTCCAAGCATTACTTGTTATTATTGTCGTAACGATTGTGCAACAACTTGATTCCAACTTACTGTCTCCATATATCATGGGTAAATCTTTATCTATTCACCCATTAACGATTATTATTATCTTAATCGTTGCTGGTAACTTAGCAGGTATTTTTGGAATGATCCTTGGTGTTCCAGTTTATGCCGTTGTTAAAACAATTATTATGAATGTTAATCGTTTAATTAAATTAAGGCGCGGTGAGCTTGCATTAGAAAATAATCCGCCTGATCCTCCCGCACCAAAAGCATAAGAAAAGAGCTTTAGGAATTAGTCCTAAAGCTCTTTTCTTATGCTTTTGTAAAATGAGAAGTATCATTTAATCGTTCTAATTTAAATAAACCATTTTCGTAAGCTAGCACAGTAACACTTGCATTATCGAGTATTACTGCTTCATCAAGGGAAGGTTCTAACTCATGAACAATATTGCGGATGGTATTACCATGTGCAACGATTAGAACATTTCCACCTGTTTCTCGGTGACGATTAATCACATGTAAAAAACCTTGCTCTACGCGTGTCCAAAAGGTCATAAAGTCTTCTGCATCACTAGTCGGATCTGCTGCTTTTGTTCCATTCATTGTTTCGCGAACATCTGCTTTTTGAAATAGTTCTTCTTGGTTTGCATAACCCATATGTTTCGCAATTTCATTCCAAGCAACATCGCCTTTTTCTCCTTCATAAGAACCAAAGAAAGTTTCCCGAAATTCACTTAGCGGTTCTAAAGTTAAACCAAATGCATGTTTGTTTTCTTTTAAAAGATAACCTGCTGTTGCAATCGTTCGGTGCAAGTCGCTGGAATACGCAGCAACAAATTCCGTTTCAGCAAGTCCACGTCCACTTTCCTTCACAACTTCAATTCCTTCTGGTGTAAGTGGCGTATCAGCCCAGCCTTGCATTCGCAAATTTTTGTTTAAATACGTTTGTCCGTGTCTGACAAAATAAAGTGATAATTTTTTTCCCATTAAGTTAATCCTCCTCGATAGGTATAGGTTGTTTCTTATTTCATTGTAACAAATTCTTCTGATCCTGTTGGGTGAATGGCAACTGTATTATCGAAATCCGCTTTCGTCGCCCCCATATTAATCGCAACAGCAAAGCCTTGAATCATTTCATCCACTCCGTAACCAATTCCGTGTAAACCGATGACTCGTTCTGTTTCACCTTCACAAATTAACTTCATTCGACATGGTTCACGGTGGTCTGTTATTGTTGTGTACATCGAAGTAAATTTAGATGTGTAAACTTTGATATTTTCTTTACCATACTTCTCGATTGCTTCTGGTTCCGTTAATCCCACTGTTCCAATCGCTGGATGACTAAATACGACAGTTGGAATATTTTCATAGGTAAGATGAGCGTTTTCTTTGCCATTGAAAAGACGCTCTGATAATCGTCTCCCTGCTGCAATAGCAACCGGAGTAAGCTCATAATGTCCAGTAACATCCCCAACAGCATAAATTCCACGAACGTTCGTATTTTGGAATTTATCAACAGCAATATGGCCCCTTTCTAAGAGTTCTACACCTGCTTTTTCAATTTTCAATCCGTTTATCACTGGTTTTCTACCAATCGCCCAAATAAGTGTATCTACTGTTTCTGTTCTGCCGTTTTCTAAACACAATGTCAGCGTTCCATCAGTATTTTTTTCTACTTTTTCTGGGATAGCATGTTTATGTAAAGTCATGTTTGACTGTTCAATGATTTCGGTTAACGTCTCTGTTAAAATTGGATCAAAATTCCGAAGTGGGGCATGTTTGCGCACAAATAAATGTGTCTCAGAGCCCAACTGTTGTAAAACGCCAGCAAGCTCAACAGCGATATAACCAGCCCCTACAACTGCAACTTTTTTTGGTAATTGTTTTAAAGCAAAAAAGCCATCAGAAGTGATTCCAAATTCTGCTCCTGGAATGGAAGGTAGCGCTGGTTCCCCGCCAGTTGCAATTAAAATATGATCTGCTGTGATTGTTTCACCATTTACTAGCAAAGTATTTTTATCAACAAATTCGGCATAGCCTTTTATCCAGTCGACTTTATTATTATCTAGTCCATTTTTATAAGAGCCACGAATTCTTTCGATATAAGCTTCTCGATTTCCAACTAATTTCTCAAAATCAAAGCTTGCATCCACTTTATATCCGTAAGCATCTGCGTATAAATCCATCGCTTCTTTTATTTGTGCGCCATACCACATAACTTTTTTAGGAACACAACCAACATTTACACAAGTTCCACCTAAGAATTTCGGTTCAATTAGCGCACATTTCGCTCCGTGCATTGCTGCTCGGTTAATGGAGGCAATTCCACCACTTCCTCCGCCAATTGCAATGTAATCATAATGACTTTCCATACGAATCTCTCCTAACATTTCTTCATTTCTATAAATACGCCTCGCCCCGCATAATTGCGAGAACCCGCGGATTTGGTAAATAGCGTTTAATCTCTTGAAGTTTATTATACGTATCTTTGTCACCTAAATGTTCCGCAATCCCCATAGCAACAGCGCTACTTCTACTAACTCCAGCATGACAATGAACCACAATTTGGGTAAAATCTGGATGTGCCTCAATAAAATCATAAATCATTTCTCGATGTACCTCATTAAAGAGTTTCATTTCTGCTTGTTCTTTGTCACTTAACCCCCAGTAATCGTCTTCTTCGTTGATATCGTTAAAGTGCACAGGCAAAATAGCTTCGAAAAGTGATTCATCTTTGAGTGGCTGATAGGTTGCGCCGACATCCGCAATACGAATAAGCAAAGTGTGTTCCATGCGTGGTTTAAAAGTAACCGCAACCACTTCTGGTACGGCAATTATCCGTAAATCGAATGGATCAAAGTCAATCTGACGCCTTTCTTTGTTAATATAATTCGCCATCCTGCATGTCCCCTTTTTCCGTTCACCAAGATTTTCCTGCTCCTCATTCCCTCTCTATTCTATCATGCTTATGAATTTTTACATAAGGAAGCTGTTTCAAACCAAAAAAATAACCAAATAAAATATCTGGTTACTTTTTCCCTTGCCTGAAATCTTCTTTTGTCTTATAACCTTGGCTTAATATGTCTACCATTTCTTGTCTTCTTTTTTCTTGTGTGGCAGGTTGTTTGGCAGAATAAATATACCTTGCCCAGACTCGTTGATAGCCGGTTGCTAAATTTCCATAAAACGTAGCCAAATCATCTTTATCTGTTAAAAAGGCAACTACTTGTGGCACAAAATCAGCATATTCATCTGCGGAAGGATTATTTCTCTTGACACCTTTTATTTTTAATTTGCTTGCTTCTTTCATTCCAACAACTGTATAGGTTTCATCAAGTGCAACCATTCTAGTAAATTTCAAATTACTTTGATTAATGTATCCTTCTTCATCTGTTTTAAGCGCAGGCATTATTTCATCTCGGTGAACATATGTATCCAATTTCTTATTTCCTTTTTTCGGATAAGCGATAAATACATAACCATCTATTAATAGTTTATCCTCAGAAATTATTTGATGAACAAATCCAACTAATTCATTCAAATTTTGTACAAATTTAAAAATCAAATTATACTTTTTAGTAGTCATTTCTTTCTCATAGCTTGATAAATTCCGAAAATAATCTGAATCACTTGGTGTGTCAAGTATTACTGCTTCTTGATATTTTGCTAGTTGCAATTTCTCTACTATTGTCTTTTCTTCCATTTCAAGCCACCTCATTCAATTGTTTGCTTTCAGTATAAATCGTTCTCTTTTAGTAAGCAAGCCAAACTAGCTACAAAAAAAGACCGAGCATCACAGCTCCGTCTTTGGATTCATTATTTAAAAACGACTATTTCATTAATTTCAATGGAAGGGTCCAAACTTTTTGCAACCGGGCAAGCATCCTTTACTAAATGAACTGCTTTTTCCGCCTTTGCTTGATTGCTTTTATCTACTAAATCAACTGTAAAAGTGACATTGATTTTGGTTAAAACATGAACGGCACTTTCTTGATCTTGCTCATAGTCAGTATGAATAGTAATGTCATTTAACTCAATTCGTTTCTTTTCAAGTAAAGTTTGGTAAACATAACCGCTACAAGCTGCAACTGCCGCTACTGTTATTTGAACTGGAGAAAAACCTTCTTCTTTAATTAATGTCCAGTTTCCATTTGGATGCACAAGTTCTAATACTTTTCCGTTCTTCACTAACTCCATAATCTATTCCCCCAATTCATATCTTACAATTCTTATGTGAATAATAAGATTATAGCGCAAATAAAAATACTTGTCCAATTTCCACTACAAAAAAAGAATCCAAGTAAAACTTGAATTCTTTTTCGTAGCGGTCCCGACGGGATTTGAACCCGCGATCTCCTGCGTGACAGGCAGGCATGTTAACCCCTACACCACGGAACCATATGTATACAAAATGAATAAAAAAGTGACCCGTACGGGAATCGAACCCGTGTTACCGCCGTGAAAGGGCGGTGTCTTAACCGCTTGACCAACGGGCCAGATAAAAGATGAAAAATGAATATATATTCAACAAAATTCATTTCTCTTACACCAGCTTTTTTATTATAACATAATCTGAGACACTGTCAACGCCTTTTCTTATTTTTATTTAGTATTTTTTAAATTTGTTAATAACTAATTTTTTATACATTTTTAAAATAGAAAAACAAAGTCAGAGAAGCTTACTTCCGCCCTCTAACTTTGTTTTATTTTTCGCGATGATCAACCATAATAAAACTTCTTGTATCATAGCGATGTCTAGACCTCGAATATTCAACAGGTCTTCCGTCTTTTAAATAAACGACTTGTTCTACTTCAAGCACTGGATCATGTTCCCCGCATGCCAAGTACTCTTTATCATAGGCAGATGGTTTATCGGCATTAATTTTCCGAAATGCGCCACTTAGCACGAGTCCAAGTGAATTCTGTAAATAAGCATAAATCGAATGATGTAAAATATCTTTTGTAAGACCTGGAACTATATCTGCTGGCATCGTTGTATGTTCTAACACATAAGGTTTCCCGTCCAGTAGACGTAAGCGAATTAATTTGTACACCGGTTGAGTTGCTTTAATTAAAAGTTGTTCTTGTATTTTTTCATCTGGAAACGCAATATCGAATGCAATTATTTCACTTGAGATTCGGTTGTCTCCCATCATTTTTGTCAAACCATCATAATCCCGTAAACTCGCATCTTGCTTATTAGCTAAGGCATTTTTCATGACGAAAGTTCCCGCGCCACGTTGTCTGTAAATAAGCCCTTCAAGCGCTAAAACGTCAAAGGCTTTTTTTATCGTCATTCTGCTACAATCATAGGCTTTACATAAGCTCACTTGATCAGGAAGAATGGATTCTGGTGGGTAAGTACCGTTGTTTATTTTTTCGCGTATATCTGCTGCAATCAATTCATACTTAACCAATTCGATCGCTCCTTCATTTAAATTAAAAATGTCTAGCCATTTCCAATCAAATTATAGCATATCGAATCAAAAAAACATAACTTATTCATCAACCGCTTGTGATTCTCTCACGATATTAGTGCGATCAACTAGTTTTAAGAATGGATACCAGATTACTAGCACAATAAAGAAATCAACTACTTGTAGTGCGCCTCCTAGCCAAGAGTTAGTTGCAAGAATACCATTAATTACAATTGGCACAGTCCAAGGAACAGCAACCCCGGTTGGAGCAGGGACAATACCAGCTGCCATTACAAAATAATTCAGTGTAGTCACTATCAGCGGTGCGATAATCCATGGAATTAAAATTGTGGCATTCAATACGATTGGCATCCCAAAAAGCACCGGTTCATTTACGTTAAAAATTCCAGGTCCAAGCGCCAATCGACCAATTTCTTTGCTTTGTTTACTTTTCATTAGGAAGGCTAGCGCAATTACAACAGCTAAAGTCATCCCCGAACCACCCATACCAACTGTAAATACTTCCATAAATGGTTTGGTAACTATGTGCGGTAATGGTAACCCAGCCTTATATGCATCTAAGTTTTCCAGCATTAAAGTGTTCCAAATTGGATCCATCACCGAGTTGACAATAATTTGCCCATGTAGCCCGAAAAACCACAATACTTGAACAAAAAATAGCGCAATTAAAGTTGGAACAATTCCAGAACCTAGCCCTACTAATGGCTTTTGAATAACTGTATAAACAACATCATGTAAGTTTGTATCGAAGAAGAATTGTACAATAACATTAATTATTAAAAAGATACTTAATGTTAAAATCGCAGGAATTAGTGCTGCAAATGATTTAGCTACTGCCGGTGGAACTCCTGCTGGCATTTTAATTGTCCAATCGCGTTGAACAAAAAATCGATATAATTCTGCAGCAATAAAGCCGCTAATCATCCCGATAAACATTCCTTTCGCTCCAAGACGATCAAGTGAAAGAGCTCCAGTAATAAGTTCTCCATCAGGACTATTAAAGAAAAATGGCGTTAAAATCAAGAAACTAGCAAGGGCAACAGCACCCCCATAAATTGCTTCTACTTTATAATATTTAGATAAGGAATAACCAATTCCAAAAACAACAAAAACTGTCATAATACTCATCGTAGCGCTTTGTGCATTCCCAAGGTATAACTGTAATACCGCTTTTGTCTCATCGCTCCAAAATGGTAAATTCATTAAAACAACAGCAATCGAACCAAACATAGTTAGTGGGAATGCCAACATAAATGCATCTCGTAATGTTGTTAAATACCTATTCTCTCCCAGTTTTGCAGCAAAAGGCATTAACTTCTCCCCAAGTAACTCCATAAACTTATTCAATTTACTTCCCCCAAACATGATATATTTCTAAAAAAAGAAAACGTTTTCCATTTATTATTATACTCATTTAATTTTAAATGTCTAGTCTTTTTAAAATTAATGTCCAAACAAAAATAAGCTTTCACCTGATTAGGAAAAAGCTTTTACTAATTATTTATTTTTTTTCGCTAGCTTTTCTGCCGCTTTTTGTTTGTTTTCAGCCAAGCGGAAAGTGACCATTTTTGCAATTAAATCATATGGAACTGGTTGGTCAATCGGGAATTGAACGGCGCCTTTAGAATGTTTATATTCACCAAGCTCGGGTTCAAATGCGGCAATACCGCTTGAAGCAGGATAGAAACCAAAATGCTTTTTCGCAAGTGCAAAGTGAACAAGATTTCCTTCAAAATAAAATGTCGGCATCTGATAACTAATTTTCTCCGTTGCTTCTGGAGCCGCCGCTTGGATAGTTTCTCTAATTTTCTGTAGAATTGGTTGTGTTTCTGGGGGTGTTCCTACGATATACTCATCAATCGTTGAAAACTCTAATTTATTATCCATATCTATTCCTTTCTTGAAACCTTTTTATCATTATACCAACTATGTTTATGAAACCCAACTTTAAGAAGGTAATGGCAAATACCCAACTATACAAAAAAAGTTACCTTACCACAAAATGATTTTCTAACCATCTGTTTTAAGGTAACTTTTGATTACGGAGAAGGAGGGATTTGAACCCTCGCGCCGCGCGAGCGACCTACACCCTTAGCAGGGGCGCCTCTTCAGCCACTTGAGTACTTCCCCAAACTCCACAGGCAGGACTCGAACCTGCGACCGATCGGTTAACAGCCGATTGCTCTACCAACTGAGCTACTGTGGAATTATCTGACTTCCATAAGTATACGGCAGAACGACACTAAAATGCAAGACTTTTTAGGAGTTTTTTGTATAAATTTTTCGGGAGCCAATTTCCATTAACTTCCCACCACAATTCCCACAACGATAACGGTTTACATTAAATCTACGCTGCCTTAAAAAGGATTTCGCACAACTTTTACATGTATATTCATGCATTGTTATTTCACGCGGAATTGTGGCACAAAATCGTGGTGCTCCTACTTTTTTTAGTAGTTCTCGAAAGTCTTTATCGCGATGTTGGTAGCCTTTTTTCTCTAGATGAAGATGATAATGACATAATTCATGTTTCATAATATCAATGAAATACGCCAGTCCAAAATTTTCAAGGTATTTAGGATTCATTTCGATATTATGGCTCTTAAGTAAATATCTGCCACCTGTTGTGCGTAATCTAGTATTAAAAGTAGCTTGGTGCCGGAATTCTTTTTGGAAAAATTGCAGTGACACTTCTTCCATTTGTCGCTGCAATTCTGCTTGATTCATTATTTGACACTTCCGTTTGGATTACGCATCGTTAGTGCAATACGATTTTTCTTCGTGTCCACCTCATCCACCCAAACTGTCACTACATCTCCAACGGAAACAATATCCATTGGATTTTTGACGAATGAATTGCTTAATTTGGAAATATGTACAAGTCCGTCTTGTTTAACGCCAATATCAACAAAAGCTCCAAAGTCAACCACATTCCGAACGGTACCTTGTAATTCCATTCCTTGTTTTAAATCATCCATCGAAATAACATCTTGCTTTAAAAGTGGTGCAGGAAGCTCATCACGAAGGTCGCGACCTGGAGCAATTAAGTTATCAATGATATCACGCATTGTTTCTTTACCGATAGCTAGTTTTTCAGCTTCTTCGGGGATACTTAACGCTTGGAGTGCTTCTTTTAAATTTGTGCTACCAATATCTTTTAATTCAAATCCAGCAGCTTTTACGATTTGTTCTGCTGCTTTATAGCTTTCTGGATGAATCGCCGTACGATCTAATGGATTTTCGCCTTCTAAAATCCGTAAAAACCCAATACTTTGTTCATATGATTTTGCTCCAAGACGAGGAACTTTTTTCAATTCTTTTCGAGAAGTGAAAGAACCATTTTCTTCACGGAATTTACGGATGTTATTCGCTACCGTTTTATTTAAACCGGCAACATATTGTAATAGAGAAGCGGAGGCTGTATTCACATTCACACCAACTTGGTTAACCGCTGTTTCAACAACAAATGTGAGCGTTTCATTTAAGCGTTTTTGGGCAACATCATGTTGGTATTGACCTACTCCAACTGATTTCGGATCAATTTTTACGAGTTCTGCAAGTGGATCTTGTAAACGTCTACCGATAGAAACTGCGCTACGTTCTTCTACTTGATAATCAGGAAATTCTTCACGAGCTGTTTCGCTTGCCGAATAAACACTTGCCCCCGCTTCATTCACGATGCAATAATAAGCATTTGAATTAGACTCGCGGATTACTTCGACAATGAACTGCTCTGTTTCACGAGAAGCTGTTCCGTTACCAATAGCAATTACTTCTACTTGATAGGTTGATAAAATTTCCGCGATTTTCTGCTTAGCTTCTGGTCGACGGGCTTTGGCAGTATGCGGATAAACGACTCCGATTTCTAGAACTTTTCCAGTTTTATCAAGCACAGAAAATTTACATCCAGTTCGGAATGCTGGATCTACCCCAAGAATTATTTTTCCTTTTAAAGGTGGTTGTAAAAGTAGTTTGCGTAAGTTCTCCGAGAAAATATGAATCGCTTGTTCTTCGGCTTTTTCTGTTAGTTCCCCGCGAATTTCACGCTCAATTGCTGGACCAATAAAACGTTTATAAGCATCCAAAATGGCTTCTTCTACATAAGGTCGCGTATTGGAATTTCGGTTTTGAATCACTTTTTCAAATAAGTAAGCGAAGATTTTGGTTGTATCTACTTGCACTTGTACGCGTAAAATATCTTCTTTTTCCCCGCGATTAAATGCGAGAACTCGGTGGCTTGCTACTTTGCCAATCATTTCATTGAATTCATAATACATTTCATAAACGCCTTTTTCATCGGCTTCGATGTTTTTCCCCCTTGATTCAACCATTCCGAATTTACGCGTAAAATTACGAATCCACTCGCGGAAAGCAGGTTCATCACTAATTTGCTCGGCGATAATCTCGTGCGCGCCAAGTAAGGCCAATTCTGCTGACTCGACTTCTTTTTCTTCTGAAATGTAGTTTGCTGCTTCCTCTAGTGGCTCAGCGTTATTTGGAAAACTCATCAGCCAATTAGCTAGCGGTTCTAAACCTTTTTCTTTGGCAATAGTTGCTTTGGTGCGTTTTTTCTGCTTGTAAGGGCGGTATAAATCTTCTAATGCTTGATGTTTTTCCGCTTTAATAATAGCATTTTTTAGTTCATCCGTTAACTTTCCTTGTTCATCAATTAAACGAATAATTTCTTCTTTGCGATTTTCTAATTTAGTGACATATTCAAATGTTTCTTCAATATCACGAATCTCCACTTCATCCAAGCTGCCAGTCATTTCTTTACGATAACGGGCGATAAATGGAACGGTATTGCCTTCTTCCATTAATTTTATCACTGCATTAATTTGATTTGGTTTGTAGTTTAGTGATTTATGCACTAATTTTATTATTTTATCTTGCATTTGTTCCATAACTTGGTTGCCTCCAATATTCATTATTTATTAAGTGTAACATAACTAGGAATCAACTGACAAAAGCTATCTATTCTCTTGATTTAAAGCTGTTTCGGCATAATGAATTGCATCTTCTGTATGTAAAAAGAAATGCTCCTCGCCAATTCGGTCATAGAGCCCGCTATCTTTGAGACTCTCTTTTGCTTTTTCATTCAGTCCTGTAATTAAAATTTGTCCGCCATGCCGCGAAAATTCTTTTTCAATTTGGTGAAAATACCCCTCTGCAGTAGCATCGATAATTGGCACTTTTCCCATTCTTAAAATCAAATATTTAGGTTTGACGTGGATAGCTTTCATGATGTTTTGTTGGAAAATTTGTGCTGCCCCAAAGAAAAGTGGTCCACGAATTGTAAAAATACTAATTTTATGATAAAGATGTGGGGCAATTTCAGCGCCTTCTGGTTCGATTTCAACAATTTGCATTGCGCTACCCATCTGTTTGGCAAAAAGAACGACAGCTAGTAATAAGCCTACTTCAACAGCAACTGTTAAGCTAGCAAACACCGTAAGTAAAAAAGTAATCACCAAAACTAATGTATCCCCAGATTTTAGTTTTAGAATATGTTGGAAGGTTTTACGTTCACTCATATTCCATGCAACAAGCATCAGAATTGGCGCCATCGCAGCAATCGGAATGTTAACAGCTACTGGAGCAAGAACAAGTAATGTGAGTAAAACAAAAATACCATGAATAATACCAGACACTCTACTTGTTGCGCCATTGTTAATATTTGTCGCTGTCCGAGCAATTGCTCCTGTTGCAGGTATCCCACCAAACATCGGTGTGACAATATTCGCGATTCCTTGACCGATTAACTCTCGATTACTGCTATGTTTCGTATTTGTCATCCCGTCTGCAACTACTGCTGAAAGTAATGACTCTATCCCCCCGAGCATCGCAATTACAAAGGCCGGTCCAATCAGTTTACTCATATTTTCAAAACTGATATCTGGTAAATGAAATGGTGGGAAGCTGCTAGGAATTTCACCATAAGAAGATCCAATCGTTGGTAGTGCATCTGGGAAGAAAATCATCGCAATTCCTGTTGTAATAACTAAGCCTATTAATGGCGCTGGAATTTTTGGTACTATTTTCGGAAATAAAAATAAGACCAGCAAACAAATACATGCAATGAGAATACTATAAAAGTTCCATGAATCCAAATGAATCCATATTTCTTTCATATTATCAATAAAAGATTCATGTTTTTTCATTCCAGTTAATCCGAGGAAATTCCCAACCTGCCCCATAAAAATTGTTACCGCGATACCAGCAGTAAACCCGATTGTCACAGGTCGTGGAATAAATTTTATTAATGTGCCAAGTTTAAATACTCCCATTAAACAAAGTAAAATACCAGCCATCATGCCAGCAACAAGTAAATCTTGATAGCCATAAGTTAATACGATTCCAAGTAAGACCGGAATAAATGCACCAGTTGGTCCAGCAATTTGGAATTTAGATCCGCCAAAAATCGAGACAATTATACCCGCGACAAAACTCGAATAAATCCCGTACTCTGGTTTTACACCACTTGCAATTGCAAACGACATCGCAAGTGGAAGGGCAATAACCCCCACGATAATCCCTGCTAGCAAGTCTTTCCTAAATCTCGCCCACGTATAACCTTTGACATTATTCAATAACACTTTCTTCAATTTACTCCTTCTTTCTTATGTACATATTTTAATCCGCGCGAAAAAACGCAAAGCAACGTTGCTTCACGAATATTAAGTGATAATTTTCACATGGTTAAACAAAAAAACTACTACTATTTCTAATATACCATAATTATAGCCTTTTCTCACCATCTAAATAAAAAAACATCTTTCAAACTATTTCTAGCTCAAAAGATGTTTTGGTTAGTTTGGAAATTGGCCGAGCAAGAAAGTAACATCATCAGTTGGTATATCTAAAATGGATTGTTCGATGAGATGTCCAAGCTTCCCTACACAAAGTGGTGATTCTAAATTCTTTCTAACACGAGAAAGAACCAGCCCATCTGAGTGGAGCAAAAACTTACTTCCAGGTTTATATTTAAAGTTTTGCAAACGATATTTCTGTTTCCTGCCTGACAAAAAGCCAGACCCAGAAAGCGGGAAAATAAGTTTATCCTCAGAACCAATCATATAAAAGCGAATATTGCCCATACCGGTATAATAAATCGTTTTTGTTAAGTAGTCTGCTTTGATAATTGCAATTGCAGCGCCACGAAGCCCTGAGACAGCTTGATTCGCTTTTTCGAGCATATGAGTTAAGTCAGCATGAAGGTCTTCTTTTATGGCTTCAATAGTCGCTTTTGCAGCTCTATTAGCTTCTAGGCCACTACCAAGTCCATCAGAAAGAACGTATAGAAAACCATTTTCGTCTTCATGGGTAAAATAAACATCCCCGCAGTATTGTTGTAATGCTTTAGAACGTTGAAATACAAATAAATCATTTGATTCAACTGCCTTGTTCATTTACTCCACTTCCTCATTCTGCAACGCCTCTCGAAGTTTTTTAATTGCTTGACGTTGGATTCTAGACACATGCATTTGCGATATATCGAGTAGCTCCCCTGTTTCTTTTTGGCTGCGATTTTCAATAAAAGTATATTGCAAAATTTTCTGTTCTCGCTCATCTAAAACCGGGAGAACTTTCTCTAAAAGCATTCGTTGATTTACACGTTCAAATCCATCGTCTGTACCACCAACTACATCAAGTAGCGTAATAGTGCTCCCATCAGAATCCGCTTCAATTGAATGGTCTACTGAGAGCGCTTGATAACTTTTGCCCATTTCCATTGCTTCTAAAACTTCTTCTTCCGTTACACCGATGAAGTCTGCAATATCGCTAATTTGGGGTGAGCTTTGCAATTCTCTTGTTAGCTCTTCGACGGCATTTTTAATTTTCGGACCAAGTTCTTTTATACGTCGTGGTACATGAACACTCCATGTTTTATCGCGCAAAAAACGTTTAATCTCACCAACT
Source organism: Listeria ivanovii subsp. ivanovii (assembly GCF_900187025.1). Classification (GTDB taxonomy): domain Bacteria; phylum Bacillota; class Bacilli; order Lactobacillales; family Listeriaceae; genus Listeria; species Listeria ivanovii. Next base: position 886,572 of record NZ_LT906478.1, on the reverse strand, counting down.
ATTGTTGGCACAGCAAATGCTTCAAAGCTTTTTCCGAACGTTGCATCATAACGTCTAATCGCACCTAGCAACCCAATATTCCCTACTTGGACCAAGTCTTCGTGAAAAGATTTACCTTGAGAATACTTACGTGCAATGGATTCTACTAAGTTTTTATAATGCACCACTAAGTTATACTGGGCATCTTGATCACCGTTTTCTTGATAGGCAGCAATCCAAATATAAACTTTTTCTCTTGCTTCTTTATCAGGTTGAGATACTTTCGGCATTCTCCTCCACCTGCTTTTCATTAATATATTTGGTCATTACGACGGAAACCCCTTCATCATAATAAAGTTTCACATCATCCATTAATGTTTCGATTAAAAATAAACCTAGTCCACCAATACGCATCATTTCTGCATCTTCACCCACATCATATGGGCCAATTTCTTGTTTACGACTTTCTAAATCAAAGCTTGTTCCGTTATCGGAAACACGAACTTCAAGTTTATCTTCATAGACAAGATATTCTACTGTGATTTCGCCGCCATCTTGTTCTTTAAATGCATGTTTCACAGAATTAGTGATGGCTTCACTCACAGCTATTTTCAAATCTTCAATTGCCTCATAAGAAAATCCTGCGCGACTTGCTATTCCTGATAATGAAAGTCTACCTAAACTAACATATTCAGGCTTGGCAGGAAGTTGTAACGTAATTTTGTCATGCATTGTTGCCATTCATTTCACCCTCTACATTTTTGATTTCAATGATATCAGACAATCCTGTGATTTCAAACAATCGGAAAATCCGATCGCTTAATCCGAATAAGACAAGTTCACTTTGACGTTGGCGCAAGCTTTTGAACGCTCCTACAAATACACCTAAGCCAGTACTATCCATGTAACTTACTTCTGTTAAATCAATTCGAAGTACAATACCCTCTTTTACTTGATAAATTTCTAGCGCTTCTTTTACCTTTGGAGCTGTGTAAGCATCAATCTCCCCAGCAACAAATATGTCTGTGTGCTTCGTATCTCGTTCTTTTATTTCTATACTAATATTCATCACTTCACCCCATCTTAAATTTAAGTATCTTGTCCAGTTTACCCTAACAAATAAAAGTAAAACATAAAAAAATAAAAACGTCTCACTAATTTTACGTTTACTCACATACATAAATGTGGAAAAGCGATGAATGCGAAACGTTTTTATCTTATCATTTTGTTCGTTTAATGCAAATTAGTGTAAAATCATCATGCAGTTCAAAATTTTGCAACTTAACTAATTGGTCATATATTGCGTGCACCATTTTTTCGGCAGACAAATGAATGTGTGCAGCAATTATCTCCGTTAATTCTTCTCGTTCAATAAAACCATCTGCTGTTCTAGTCTCAGTCACGCCATCTGACATGATGAAAACAATATCGCCAACTTCAATCTTTTTGTCAAATTGGCGATACACTGCATTTTTATCCACACCAAGTGGTAAACCTTTTGCGTATAAATCTGAAAAGATTCGTTCTTGATGTTGATAATACAATCCCAGTTCGTGTCCAGCAGAACCGTATTCAAACAAATGTGTTTCTTCATAATAAAGTCCATAAAACATCGTAATAAACATGTTATCATTGATGTTTTCTTCTGCTACTTGGTTTAGTGATTCAAGTACGATAGATGGTTTCCTATCATCACCAGTCATTCCGGCTAAAGCATATTTGATCATCGAAATGCTAAATGCTGCTGGAATACCTTTACCAATAACATCCGCAAGAGCGATACCAATTTTCTTATCGCCTTCCTCCGTAAAACTATAATAGTCGCTGCTCATTTGTCTAGCTGCCACACTGATAACACCAAACTCAAGTTCATCATGTTCTGGTAGTTCGGTTTTCATTAATGTTTTTTGCATATCTTCTGCTTGAGCGATTTCGCTACGCAACTCTTTTTGTTCTGTTCTAAGGCTTAAATGTTCCATGTATGCTAAGCCATAGCCGACCATTATTTCTAATAACACATCAAATGATAAACGCACAAATTCTGGTAATTCTTTTCCATAAAGTTCTAATACCGAACGATGCAAATGGACAATTTCTTCAGGTGAAACACGTTCCTCCATTGCCTCTCGAGACAACTTTTCACAAGTATAAAGTAGTTCTTCATCTTGATGTTCTAGATATTGAATAAGAATATCACGGTATCTTCCCTCAAAGGCTTTTTCCATTGTTTTCTAGCTCCCCTTACCGAACCCATTTCGTTGTTGTGATTACCGTTCCTTTAGATTCCCCTTCAATACTGGATATAATATCAAAACTATCCATCAAGCGTTTGACTCCTGGCAGACCTGCACCTAGACCACCTGATGTTGTATATCCGTCCTGCATGACTTTTCTAAGATCAACAATTCCGGGGCCTTTATCTTTAGCAACAATAATCATACCTTGCTTTCCTGATTCACTTACTTTCTCAATGCAGATTTCTCCTCGTCCAGCATAAAGGAAAATATTTCTTGCTAGTTCACTGATGGCTGTCGTAATTCTTGCTTGGTCAACTGTTCCAAAGCCAATTTCTTTGGATATTTTTCTACCTAGTTGCCTTGCAGCCACAATGTCCCACTCATTAATTATCTTTACACAGGATTGGAATGTCATGTTCATTCCCCCAATTCCTGTTTAAGTTTTTCCAGGCCACTTTCAAGATCCATTGCCGAAAGCACTCCACTAAAGGTAATTCCGAGTTCAATTAAGGTGATCGCAACTGCAGGCTGTATCCCAGTTACAACCACTTTTGCACCCATTAGTTTAGACATACTTACTACGTCTCCAAGAATTTTTGCAATAAATGAATCAATAAAATCGATTGAGGTTATATCAATGACTACTCCTCTGGCCGACGTTTCATGGATTTTTGCTAACAAGTCTTCTTGGAATTCTACCGCAGTATGATCATCTAATTCACTCTGGATAGAAATTAATAAACATTCACCTAACTTTAAGATTGGTATCCCCACAGTATTCACCCCTCTTTTTCTACTATCTCTCTGTTCGTCAAGGCAAGCGCTCGCTCCATGCCTTTTTTCATTGTGTTGGTCGTGATTATTTGATCTAATTCAATTCCTAGATTAACGATTGTTTGCGCTATTTCTGGTCTAATACCTACTAGCATTGCCTGACAGCCGACAAGTCTAACTGCTTCTGATGCTTGAATGATATGATGCGCAACCATCGTATCAACTACTGGAACTCCCGTAATATCAATCAATACCACTTCTGACCGATTTTTTACAACGCCTATTAGTAAGTTTTCGATGATTAACTTAGCTCTTTCTGTGTCAATCGTTCCAATTAGTGGCATGACAGAAATTTTTTCAAATATTGGCAAAAGTGGTGCCGATAATTCCTGTAAAGCACTTTTTTGAATCGAAACTGTTTTTTCCCACGTATCCGCGTAGGCTGTTACCACTTTGTTATACATGGATGAAAGCCATGTTTCAAAGCGATAATAGGCGTCATCCTCTGGTTTTTCTTCTCTTTTTAAAAATAAATCTTCATCTCTCATAGCTGTATATACTAAAAGCCCGAAAACACGTAGGCCTGTTGTGACAAAATGAATTGGCCAACCTAAGTGGACCACTTTTTCTGCAAAATCATCTAACTTTTCGTTAAATTTAGAACCATTTTCTGTTATGTTCGACACAATCAAATCAACAAACTCTTTACTCGTCTCTTCATACATAGGTTCTTTTGCAATATCGTTTATTAATTGGTCTGATTGTTTCTCCATTTCGTTCATCCAATTATTTAGTAAGTCTGCCTTATTCGTCCGGATGAAGTTTGCAAAATCTTTATACATTGATTATTTTCCAACCTTTCTCCACCTTAAAGATCTCTCTTTTTTTCTGCGATTTGATTAACTACTTTTTAAAAAAAGACATTAGAAACAACTTTAGCGAAGGATGAATCATACGCATTGTTTGTAGGTTTCTGATGTCCCTTAAATCTTGTAAAGTGGTTAATTAGTTCATTATGTATTTGGTATTCTTCTACGTCGGACTTATTTACTATCCTGCGTTCATCATTCTATGTTATATTTTTAGGTTGTTTAGAATTCTACTACTCCTAGACTGACTTCCAGCGCCTGGTTTACCTTGACCATTAGTTCCTCGTCCAAATGTGTAATCTTATCTGTCAGGCGTTGTTTGTCAATTGTTCTAATTTGTTCTAAAAGAATGACAGAATCTCTTTCAAAGCCATCTTTACGAGTAGCTTCCACATGTGTTGGCAGCTTTGCTTTTTGAATCTTTGCGGTTATTGCTGCCACAATCACAGTTGGGCTGAATCTATTACCAATGTCGTTTTGAATGATGAGAACAGGCCGTATTCCCCCTTGCTCGCTTCCGACCACGGGGGAAAGGTCCGCGTAGTATACGTCACCACGCTTCACCATCAGCCATTAACCTCCTAAAATACTAATATTTCTGTCTTCTGCTTCTGATTCGACATGGGTACACTCGCATGCGATAGCAAAGTTAATTGTCGCCATTTCCGCATAGCCGCGCTCCATCTCGTCTCTCAACTCACGTGCCCTTTTCTCTTGCAAAAATTGTTGCGTTGCTTCCATTATAACTTCACTCCGCCCCATTTTTTCTTTTTCTACAACTACGTCGAGTTCCTGTACCATTTCTTGTGTCAGTTCTACGGATATTATCATCCGCTTTTCTTTCTCTAACACGTGTCACACCCCCAAAGCCTCGTACCTGTAAGTAACAACTATATCGTACCATTATCAAGCCATGAAGAAAAGAGTTATTTAGCATTTACTTGTTAAGATTGTTATAGTTTTATCCAACATCCTCCCTTAAGTCCTAGATGTAGCTATAAAGTTTCATATGTTAGATTATAAACGCTTCTCCTCAAAAAAGCACGAATATTACCTTCTAATGGATGTATTTTCTAGGTATACGCTCAGTTAGCATACAGGTGACTTCATAATTAATTGTGTCTAAATATTCAGCTGCATCATCAACTGTTACCGTGTTCTCTTGATCGGTACCAATTATCGTGACTTTTGAACCAGTTTGAAATTCATGTGGTAGTTTGATGATTGTTTGGTCCATACATACCCGCCCAACAATCGGAACTTTTTCTCCATTTACTAGTACGTGAAATCCACTGTAGTGACGAATAAGCCCATCTGCATAACCAATCGGCAATGTTGCTACCCATTCTTTTTCCGTTGCTGTATAGGTCGCTCCGTAGCTGACACTATCACCAGGCGCAAGTTCTTTCACATGAACCATCTCGGTATAAAGTGCAAGTGCCGGCTTTAGCTTAAATGGTAAACTTGCTTTAATTTCGATTGATGGCGTTAAACCATACATAGAAATTCCAAAACGAATCGCATCAAAGTCTACTTGAGATTGCAGTAAAGAGGCTGCTGAATTTGCCGTGTGGACAAATGTTGGTCGTTCGTTTAAAGCCCTTAAAATAGTATGGAATCTCACTAATTGTTGGTCAAAATAACTGGTTTCTAACTGATCAGCGGTAGCAAAATGCGTGTAGACTCCTTCTAAAATCAAATTCTTATTTTCAGCAATTTTCGCTTCGATTTGCGCCGCTTCTTGCGCCCCACGGATACCTAGACGCCCCATACCACTATCGATTTTCAAATGCACTTTTAATGGTACTTCAGGATTTACACCTTCTAACCAATCTTCTCTGTAAATCGTTAATGAAATATTTTTGCGTGCTGCTAGATTTGCATCTTCTTTTCTTGTTGCTCCTAAAACTAAAATAAAATCATCGCGAAAACCAGCTTCTCGTAAAGCCAGTGCTTCATCCAAAATAGCTACACAAAAGCCTTTTACTCCTGCTTCTTTGGCAGTTTTTGCCACTTCAATAATTCCATGACCATAGGCGTTTGCTTTCACCACTGCCCAGACTGCTACGTTTTTTGGAAGACGTTTTTGTTCATTTTGGATGTTTTCACGTATTGCTGCACAGTCGATTTCAATCCATGTTGGACGATGCCAGCCTGTCACCATAATTTCCACATTCCTTTCTAAACTTCAATAATCACTTGTGCCGCAGCAGATCTCGCCGTGTGGGTAATACTCACAAACACCGACTCACCAGGTTTGATCGGCATTGTCACGTGAGGTCTGCCATCTTCTACTTGTAAAATTTCTACATCCGTAAAGCTTAAATGTTTTCCAAATCCAGTTCCGTTCGCTTTTGCATAAGCTTCTTTGGCAGCAAAACGCCCCGCTAAAAATTCAATTTTACGACTACCTTCATATTTTTCAAATTGGCTAATTTCTTTTTCTGTTAAAATCCGCTCCATAAAACGGGGATTCTTTTCTAAAACTTGTTTTACTCGTGCTAAATCAATCATATCAAGCCCAATACCTTTAATCATCTTACACCTCTTTCAAAAAATCAGTAACGTCATTAACAGCTAGTTTCGCCCCAGCAATACAATCAGGAATTCCAACACCTTGATAACTCATTCCTGCAAAATAAATTCCCGGGTAGTCTGTCGCAATATTTTCTTTTAGTTGTTTTAGTCTAGCTTGGTGTGTCACTAAATACTGTGGCATTGCAGACTTCATCCGACTTACTTCATAAAAAAGTGGCGCTCTTTCGATATCCATCATTTCGGCATAATCTGCTAAAACAGCAGAAATAATTGCTTCATCACTTGCCTCTTCTAACCAAGTTTCACCTGCTTTACCAACAAAACCTCGTAGTAGCATTTTATTTTCAGGTACCATATGTGGCCATTTTTTTTGCACCCATGTACAAGCAGTGGTTCGATAAGGAGCAGTTCTAGCAACTAAATAACCCGTTCCATCCGGTAAAATGGGTACATCACTTTCATTATAAGCTAATGAGACTGTTGCAAGGCTGGTTAATGGCTGGTTGGCAAACGGTTCTGTTACCCTGGCTCCAAGTAAATCAATTAATGTATCGTGAGTAGCAGCAATAATGACGCCATCAGCAGATATTTTATCTCCATTTTCAAAAAAAATTTCATAAGAATGACCTTTTTTCAAAATTTGCGTTGCTTGTTTTCCTGTGTGCAAATGGTTCTTAGGAAGAGCTTGTTCAACTGCTTTTGGTAAAGCTTCTAGCCCGCCATCTAGCGTCCTGAATGCACCAATAGTTGCTTTGGTTCCGGTCGTGTTCAGCTGGTTTTGTTGCAGGCCTTCCATCAAACTACCGTGTTTAGCCACTGCTTCTTCAAATTGCGGAAATGTTGCCCGCAAGCTCATTTTATAAATATCTCCTGCATAAATACCAGATAAAAGTGGCTCTATAAGCGTTTTTACTAGTTCTTTTCCAAAACGAACTTCAAAAAAGTCCCCAATCGATTGATCTGCTTTTGTTGTGTTTGCTGGGATGGTTGGTTCTTGTAAGGCACGAGCTTTCCCTACTTCTGAAATAAGCGTGCTTGCTAATAGTGCTTGTTTGTTCGTTGGAATGCCCATCACTGACCCTTCTGGAATAGGATGTAGCGCTTTTTGATGGTAAATATAAGAATGCCCAGTTGCATTCGCAATTAATTGATTTTCTAATCCTAGCTCTCTCACTAATTCGATTCCGGCTGGCTTTCTCGCTAAAAAAGAATCTGGTCCTTTTTCAATTAAAAAGCCGTCTCGTTTAACTGTTTCGAATTTCCCGCCTAATTTTTCGTCTTTTTCTACTAATTCCCACGTATAATTCGGATGTGTTTTTTGTAGTTCATAAGCTGCTGCAAGCCCCGATAAGCCGCCTCCGATAATCACAATATGTTTCACTACTTAACCAATCCTCTCTATCAAACTCGCTTTATTCTTTCTATTTTACCGCAATTACGCCAAAAATAATAGAACATCCTTTTGCGAAAAATAGCTACTTTTTACAAAAGGATGTTCTTATTATGATTCATTTATTGTCTTTGAGGGACTATACCATTCATAAATTTGGATAGCTTGGTCCTTGTTTAGATAGCGAACATAGGCTTCCGCACTTGTGCTTCCTGATTTTAGCCAAACATTTAAGTGGCGCGTTCTTCCTTTTTCCATCCAGATGCTCTGTCTTAAGCTTAAGCTTTGGATTCGTTCTTTCCGCATCACATAGGTTAATTTGGAAATAACTGGGCGCGCTTGGATGATTAAGGTATGTTTATCTGAGGATACACCTGTAGCACGGTAACTCGCGGTAGCCTTAATTCCTGCTAAAATTGGTAACAGTAAACTAATAAGACCAAGTGGAAAAAATAAAATGCTCGCAATCGCAGCTGGAATTACTGTCCATACTAAATAAATCTGTAAAAATCTGCGCAAACTTTCTTTTGGAGCCCGTTCCATTTTTTCCAAGTCAAATAAATAATTAGGTAGCATTTCTTTCAAAGTTTGGAAGGCCTGTTCTTTTTTCATGATTGGTAAAAGTAGAATATCACCTGATTGCTTTTCATCACCAGAATTCCCAGCAGTAATCACTTTCACAGCAACCAGTCCAAGTATTTGTCGAAGTGGTGATTCAACAATAATAATTCCTTGGATACGAGCAAGTGATACGGTTGTATGATTTCGTTCTAACAGTCCTTTTTCGACAACAAGCGAATCGGAAAACTTCATGAGTTTGAATTGGAAATATTTGAAAAGTGTCGTTACAATCGATATTCCCCACAAAACGAGCAAAATCAAGACAATTAAAACAATCATCACAATAATGCCCATTTTCCAGAGTTCTTCGGCTTGTGATTCCATCCAATCAGTTGGAATAACTTCGCGAAATTGTTGCATAAAAGCTAACACAATTAAAAGTGTTCCGAATACCCCACCAGAAGTTACCGCCATTAAAATTAATTGCTTTGTTTGGAGCATGACCGTCTTTTCTGGAACTTCTACGGGTTGTTCTTCGTCTGTCACATGTTCTTCTTTTATTGCTTGTTTTTTTCCATCACGTAAATCTTTTAATTCATCCACCACCCCCACTGGGACAGCTACTAAATCGGCTTCTGCTTTTCCATTACCGCCAGCAGTTTCGATGAGTATTTGGCAAACATCAAAGGGGATAAAGAAAAACCATTGTTTCTTTTGTACTGTTTGGATGCGCTCGTATGGAATGTATGTATTCTTTCTGAAAATCAAGCCATATTTTATTCGGATTCCCTGATCTTCTAATATATATTTATAAGTAATGTATTTCAACACAGCAGGCGTTAAAATAAGCAAAATAACCAGAACTACAATGACATAAATTGCCCAACTTGGTAAATAACCGCTACTTTCAATCCCTCTAAAAACAGAAAATAGTGCCACAATAATTGGGACAATATTTCGTCTAACGTTCGTAATTATTTCCTTCATTAGCGCGATTGGGTGTAGACGTCTTTCTTCAAACATCTTCTTTCGCCACCTTCACAAGTTCCAAAATATGATGTCTTAGCTCATCCGATTCTGATTCATTTATCGCTTCAATGACATGTGTTTTGGCAGCTGTCGTGATAGATAATGAAACAAGCTTTTGTCGTCTAAGTAATGGACCTTGCCCTGTTTCTACGTACTGAATACGAACCATCGGAATTAATACTCGACTTCTAAAAATGATACCATGTTGAATTTCCATTTCATCTGGTTTGATTTGATAACTCCACCTCGCAAAACGAAACGGAATAATAAAGCCGTAAACGAACACTGCATATAAACAAGTAAAACCAAACCCAATCAAGCTCCACCATAGTGATATTTCCGTATAATAAAAAATCACGGCTGCTACGACAGAACAAAGAAGAAAAGCAAAAACAGCTATCCCTTCCGTTTGCCGCCAGACAGTTTTAATTTTTTCTGGTAGTTTTTTTTCTAAATTTTCAAGTTCCATCGCTCTACTCCTTTTTTCTTTTTATCTTACGTTAATAATGATTAAATGGGAAGAGCTTCTGTGTAATTAAATCGAATAATTTAGCGAGCTTTATTCATACTTTATTCATATTTATTTTTTATACTATTACAGAAGGGGTGAGAATAATGAGGAAAAAGTGGCAAATCATACTTATAATCGGGCTTTTATTGGTGACACTAAACTGGCTTCCGGAAATTGCACAGGCGCATAAGGCAACAACCGGTGTAACCTATACAACACAAACTTCCACTGAATTGATGGAATTATTTTTGACTTATTCTCTCGATAACCCTCATATTGAAATTATGAATGATCGTGCAGAATTAATGTTTGAGACCGAAGAAAATGCAACGATTTCTGTTGTTATAAATAATCAAACTAAAAAAGTGACTGGCTCCTCTACTTATCATCAATTCACGATTGCACATTTAAAGCCTGGAAATAATTTAATTACTATTACAACAAAATCAGCTAATCAACAGATTAAAAGCAAAACAATCACCATAAATCTTCCAGAAAAGCCCAAGAAAGACTCTAAATCATTTCATCATAAATCTACCAATGAAAATTTTATCCATCGAAAAAAAGGCCAGCTTTTATAAAATGAAAAGAGGAGGCTGAGACAAAAGAGTCTCTAAAATGAAAAACAAACAGAAATCATGTCTATTCCATTTTCCCGAAATGGCTCTATACAATGATTTCTGCTTTTCTATTTTCCTATTTTTATTACCAAGTTTTAGTTATGTCCCAGTCTCCTCTTTTTAGCTTTTGCGTAAAAATATAAATCCAAAGAAAACTAGACTTAAACCAGCTAAGAATGCTAACAAAGGATTCGTGTCACCAGTATGCGGCAATGTTCCTGCCGTTTCAATGACACTCCCAACTTTAGTCGTACTAGTTACATTGGGTGTTGCTGGTATAGTAATACTATTAAGTAATTTTTTTTCAATAGTCAATTGCAATTTTTGTCCCGTTTGTAAATTATCTGACGTAAGCTTATTCCAATCTTTAATATCTGCAACAGTCACATCGAATTTTTTGGCAACTCCAGGAAAAGTATCACCACTTTTCACTTTGTAAATAACTTTGATTTTGCCATTTCCATCAGAATCTTTTACTATTTCTAGTGGGCCAAAATCTGTTTCAACCACTTTTTCAATGGGCTGTTTTTCTGCTGGAATAAAGGGTGGTTCTTCTTTCACTGGGGGCGGGGGCGTTCCAGCTCCTTGACCTCCATTTCCGTAGTCAATCACACTTGCATTTCTCGAAACTGCATCAAAATCATCCCCTGCAATCGTCGCTTTATTCGTGTAACTTTTTTGTTTACTCGTAATTTGGGTATCATAGCTAATGACGACAGATTGATTAGTTAGTGTTCCAATCGTTAACTTGAAATTACGATTATTATCTAGTGAAACTTTTTTCTCTGACTCGGAGACAACCTTTTTATTTACATCACGATATTTTACTGTCGCTTTACCGAGCAAAGTTTGGCCAGAACCAAGTGTATCTGTATAAATGGCATTTTCAATTGGTAAAAGTGCATTATTTAAAGTAACTGTCCAGTGCAAAATAGTCGGATCTTTGTCGTCCATTCGCCCTTGTTTAAAAACCACGGTTGGCGAACCTGTTCCACCGCCAGTTGATACTTTACTAATATACGTATTCCAAACTTGTGTGGTATTTTTTATCGGAAATAAAATCGGATTAACTTGATCTGTTTGAATATTTTTGCTATTAAACGTAGCGTTATAGTATAAACTACCGCTTAAATCTGTATGGGTATTAACATAGTCTGTAAAGGTTAAAGTTATCGTTCCTGTAGTCGGATCCACTGTCGCATTGGCTATCGTATTTCCTTCTGCGTCATTCACTGGAAAACCACCAAAATTAATTAATTTTAGTTGTGCTGGAATAGTTAACGTCATTGTTTCACCACTCACCACTGGCTGCGTAATAACAAAATCATAGGCAACTCTTACTCTACTATTTTCTTTGAAGTTGGTTGTGTCTTCCCCGTTTTGATTTTGCAGCGCGACTTTAGTAAAGAAATTACTCCCATAATCTGTTCCCGCTTCAGCTTTTGGTACAAAAAATATCGTAGCTAATAAAAAAACAAGTGCAAAAATCAACCACTTCTTATTCATTTGTTTCATTCCCCCTTAAAACATCTATCTTTATAGTTCCCAAATCAGTCTGCTTGTAAACTTGATCGCTATTTTAGTGCATAAAAAAGACATCAGAAATTTTTTCTGACGCCTTTCTACTTTATAAATTCAACAAATAACTGTAACTGGATTTTAATGTATCAAACATATCTCTTTTCGACCGATCTTGCTCGATGCAGTAATACTCGACTCCATTCGCTTCGCCCCAGTCAATTATTGCACGAAAATCTACCTCACCTTGACCAATTTCCACTAAGTTATTGTCCATGTCTTCTAATGCAAAACCGCTGACAAAGTCTTTCATATGGACAATTGGCGCTCGTCCACTGTATCGCTTGATAAACTCTCCTTCATCATGTCCAGCCGCTCTAATCCAGTATGTATCTGGTTCTGCATAAATACATATACCATTTACTGGGTCTGTAATGAAATCCATCACTCTTCGGCCAGCAATTAACGCATTAAAATCATATTCTGGGTTATGCAAGCCAACTCGAAAACCAAGTGCATTTAATCGCTGAACAGCCCTAATTAGCACTTCTTTTGTTGCTTTATAACCAGCAAGCGTTTGATCTTCCTCCTCGATATACTTATCAAAAATGGTTTTACAGCCAAAGTAATAGGCTTCTTGAATGATACCATCTAAGTCTGTCATAAAACGGTCATGCTTTATATGCATACCAATGACCTTTAACTCATATTTACTAAGCAAACGTAAAACTTCGGCAGGATTATTTCCTCGCATACCATCGAGTTGCACATAACGAAACCCAATTTCATGAATTTTTTTGAATGTACCTTCTAAATCTCGTTCCATTTCTTTCCGTACTGAATAAAGTTGGACCGCTATTTTTTCTTTAATATCCATATCATCCCGCCTTTCCTATGCTTTTAAATCAAGCCATGCTACTTCTTCTCGGGTCAGTTGAATGCTCGCCGCTGCTACAGAAGATTTTAGTTCCACTTGATTTTCAGGGCCGATTACCGCTGCCGTTGGGAAAGATTGACTTAACACGTAGGCAAGCGAAACTTGAATGGCAGTACATCCTTTTTTCTGAGCTAGCTCTTTGGCACGTTTGTAACGTTCCCAGTTGGCTTCGCTATAGTAAACTTCCACCATTTCGGTATCTGATTGATCTTGTTCTGAAAATCTGCCAGAAAAGAAACCGCCAGCCTGTGAAGACCAAGAAAAAAGTGGTAAATTCGTTTGTTCATGCCAGCGCACCATCTCTTCACTTGCGGAAACACAATTTTCCCAGCGTGGTCGGTTTACTTTTGCCAAACTAAAATTAGGGCTATTAAAACTAAGTGGAGTCAATCCGTGAGTCATGGCGTAATCATTTGCTTCGATAATTCGCGGCAACTCCCAATTAGAAAGTCCAATCGCATATACACGACCATTTTCCACTTCTTTGTGTAATGCTTCCATAATCGGTCCCACTTCAACAGTAGGATTATCTCGATGTAGCGCAAATAACTCTACATGATCCGTTTGAAGCATCTCCAAACTCACTGAAATATCTTCATAAATCGCTTCTGGCGTTACACGAGGTACATCACTTGCTTCTCGGACTGGGTGCCCACCTTTTGTTTGGATGACAATACTTTCTCGATTACCACGCGTCTCCATCCAAGCTCCAATGGCTTTTTCACTATGACGATAATGGCGAGCAGTATCAAAAATATTTCCACCGAGTGCAAAATATTGATCGAGAACAGCACCTGCGAAATCCATATTATCCACTCGTAAAAAATCCCCTGCACCCATGACTAAATTAGAACATTCAATATCGACTTTTTGACCATTTTTTCTTCCTTGCACGATAATTTTTTCCATTAGATTTCACACCCACTTGCTGCCAATTTATCTACTACTAGTGTAGAAGTAGTTTGTTTGGCTAAAGTTGCTGGAATTTCCACAGTTGGCTCAGTTTCGACAACCTGTTGAACAATTGCGGCTTTTTTCTCACCAGTAGCGACTAAATAAATTTCTTTTGCTGCTAAAATCTGTTTCATTCCAAGTGACATTCCGTGAGTTAAAGGTAAATCTGTCTCGAAGTATTTACTCATGACACGTTTAGTCACATCATCTAATTCCACTATATGACAATTGACATCGACAGGTACAAATGGTTCGTTAAAACCAATATGTCCGTTAAGACCGATTCCTAGCAAGATAAAATCCATCCCACCACGATCATCAATAAATGTGTCTACACGAGAACATTCTGTTTCTAAATCAGCGGCTTTCCCGTCAAAAAAGCAAATCTGCTCACTTGTGACATCCTTTAAACGGTCAAAAAAAGCATCATATAAAGTCTGGATACAACTTCCTTTTGTTTCTCTACCAAGTCCGACCCATTCATCTAAACCAACAAATTGCGTCTTACTAAAATCTACTTCCCCTGCTTGATTCGCTTTTACTAATGCTTCTATCGTTAATAACGGTGTATCTCCACCAGCAATACAAACTAAGCTTGTTGGCTTTTCATTTACTAATTCAATAATCTTTTTACTTATTGTTTCAGCTACTACTTGAGGACTTTCTTTTATAACTACTTTCATTTTTATCAACCTTTCTCTATTAGAAATCTAAGTCCAGAGCCGCGTGTGCTGCTTCACGGTCAGATACAACTGCCTCTTCTTTAATTAAACTTTTCTCATACATTTTGAAGAATGGATAATACATGCAGACCGCTGCTGCTAGAACAAAGATGATTAAGACGATTGCTCGCCAGTCCATTGTTGCTAAGTATTGAGCTAGTGGAATCGGTGTCCCGCCGACGTTCGCAATTGGGGGCCGAACCCAGCCAAAGTGAAACACAAACCATTGACCCACTGCTAAAATTGGTGTTCCAAGTACAAACGGAATAAACAAATACGGATTAAAACAGATTGGTAATCCGAAAACAACTGGCTCAGAAATCGTGAAAATAGCTGGTACAACAGATACCTTGCCGACAGCCTTTAACTCTTTGGATTTACTAAATAGGGCAAGAATAACGAGTGCGCCCGTAATACCTGAACCAGAAAATCCCATAAAGTAATCCCAAAAGTTTGGCGCGAAAACGTGAGGAATTGGCTCTCCTGCTGCATAAGCTGCTGCATTCGCTCCTAAATATTGTGTCATAAAAGGAAGTACAAAACCAATCAAAATCGCATAACCATTTAAACCAATAAACCAAAATAGCATTTCTAAGAAGCAAATTAAGAATACAGCATAAGGGGTATCAATACTATTAATTGCCGGAGCAAGCATTGTCGTAAAGGCTTCTGGAATAATTTGCCCGCTGGTGACACTTTGCATCAAAATACTTAAACCAACTGCACCAAATAACAACACCACAAGTGGAATGATTGCCTCAAAAGTAGTCGCGATTCCTGCTGGCAAACCTTTAATCCGGATAGTGATATTTTTTCTAATGAACAAACCAATCAGTTCTACCGAAATTAAAGCCCCAAAGATAGCGATAAATAAACCTCTAGAATCTAAAAATTCTGTATTTAGAACGCCATCGACCATTTTCGTATTCAAAATAAGTGTTACCATAACAGCCGCCATGACGCTATGAAGTACTGGAACTTTCATTTGCTTAGCATGGCTGTAAGAAATAGTGATTGCTGCATAAATCGATAATAGTCCAAATGTAAACTGGAAAGGCAAATTAAGCGCTGCGGCATTTTGAATGAAGAATTCTTTTACACCAGAACCTGCTGGAAACATATTTCCTATAGCCGAAATAATCAGTGAAAATGAGCCAATAATCAACACGGAAATGAGAGCAATCATCCCATTTTTAATGGAAGAAATATGGCGTTGCTTTTCAATTCTCGCAGCGACAGGTTCAAAATACTTCTCCATAAAAGCGATAAAACGATTCATAAAAGATTGTTTGTTTTTACTCGACATGTTGTTTCCCTCCACTTTTTTATTTATTCATTTTAAGGATAATCGCATCTTTTAAAATATTTGCACCGTTGACTGTTCCGTAATCCTTTGTGTCAATGACTTGGATGGGTTTATCAAATTCAGCTGCAATCTCACTTAAGTGTTTTAATTGGTGCTTGATTTGCGGACCAACTAAAATAACATCAAATGCTTCAATATATTCACGAAGTTCTCCTGCTGGATGAGCTTCGATTTTAACGTCCGTATTTTTCAGTTTCTCGCTATTTTGTGCGACCTCTTTCATTTTGGTGACCATAACTCCTGTAGATGCTCCTAAGTTACACACTAAAAGCACATGTAATTGATCCATTTCCATTTACTTTTCCCCCTCCATTTTTATTGCTTTGATTTCTTGGTACATTTCAATCATTTCGCGAATTAAGGTCGAAGCTAAAATAGTATTCATTAATGTGTCTTGGGCATGAACAAGTAATACGGAATAGCTAGCTTTTTCGCCTCGAGTCTCTTGGATTAACATTTCTGTTTGTTCTTTGTGAGCTTGAATCATTAACTCATCTGCTTCTTTTAGTAGTAACTCCACGCGAGCTGTATCAGATTCTTTTGCCGCTTGAAGTGCTTCGATTAATTTGGAAAACGAATCTCCCGCTAGTGAAATTAATGAAAACGATATTTTTTCTATGTCCATAATAAAACCCTCTTTCATTCCAAGATAGCTGATTTAACGTAATGATAAATATCACGCTTTGAGCTAGCCATTCTAATTTTTTTAATTCTTTCTTCATCTAATGCTAGTTTCATCAATTGTTCCACCAGCAAATGTGCTTCTTTTGTTTTTAAAGCCAGTGTGAAAATAACGTGCACCGGCTCCTCGTACCTATCATAAAATAAAATACCATCTTCAATGACTGTCACACCAAGCCCGTCCATTAAAACGCCATCACTAGCACCTGCATGGGCAATGACCACACCCGGCGCAATCACCATATATGGCCCATACATTTTTAAATTCTCCATAATTTTTTCATGATAGCTTGGTTCCACTACTTGTAAATCTTCTAGACATTTCGTTCCGATTTTAATTGCTTGGCGCCAAGTAGGGCAATAGTTTTCTAGTTCGATTGCTCGTTCGGTAAAATAAAATGGTGGAATAACTTTTTTAGGCGCTTCTCCTTCATCAGATATAAGCGCTTCCAATAAATCAAATTCTAATTTACTCAAATTATTTATTTGCGTATTTTCCCCAATGATAGCGAGGATTTTACTGAACTTATTAATAATCTGTTTATCATCTTTCACAAGTTTCATTCGTAAATGTTTTTGCAAAAGTTCCATATCTTCTTTTTGTAGATAGCTATGAATCCGTAATACGTTGGAATCATGCATGTCAGGTAAATCCACCGTACTAATCACAAAATCAAATTTTTGCATCATTTCTCGTTTGAATTTGCGCAGACCAATGGTTTGGATTGACTCGAATTCAAACATTTTCTTTAATTGAATCGCAATCATTTTCGAGACTGCTACACCTTCTGGGCAGATAATCAGCAAATTTGGTTTCAGATCTTCCGTTTGCCTGTTTCGCTGTACTTCAGAAGCAAAGTAAATCGCTAAAAATGAAATTTCCTGTGAACTTACTGAAATGGGTAATAATGGTTTTAATGCCTCTAGACTTTCTTTGACGCGCATAAATATTTCGCTATTGTCACGCATAAACTCATTAAAAATTGGATTTTCAATACTTACTCCTGCTCGAACTCGTCTAATCATTAATTTAATATGCGCTTTAATCTGAGCAAAAAAGTCTGTCTCTCCATCTATAAAATCCACTTGATAAATTTCACCCATTTGTTCGCATATCCCTGTTACAAACGCATCAATAACCGCTTCATCTTCCTGGCCATATTGATATTGTTTAAGCGAGCCAATAATCGTTTCTAGTGCTTGATCAAGTTCATCGGTCACGACGAAACTAGTTTGAAACTGAAAATCCGCTTTCGCTTCATGTTGCTTCAGTAAAATCGCAATCAGTGTTAAATATAGCTGTTCATCCATTGCTCGACTTGCATTTTCCTCAACCGAATGTGCTTCTAAATTTACTTCCTGCAAAATTTCTAACTCAAAAAGATTATAAAAAAATAACTCCCCTTTTTTCGACAAGCTATTTTCCGAATCTAAAAACTGATAGAATTCGCGAATATTAATAAAACGTAGAAAGCTTCTGGCAAACAAAGACGATTTGGTTATCAAGTTCCCAGTCACTAGAAAACCGTGCCTAGGCTGATGGGATAAATCTAAATTATTTAAAAAAAGTTCGCCTTCGATTGCACGTAGATGGTTTAACACCGATGACCGCGAAATAAACAGTACTTCTTCAAAATAAGTAACTGGGAGCACTTCTTCACTTAAAAGCAACTTAAGTAATAAAAATTGCTGTACTTCCTCTTGGCTGTAACGGTATTTTTTTGGTGTAATTTGTTGCTTAAATTTATTTACCACCGGGCTGATAATATTCTTTTCCGGAAGTAGCACCCCTTTCCTCGTGTGCCTGACGAGCGCGGGTAATGTTTGCTCGCTTAGAAAAACATCAATTTTTTCCAAGCTATAACGAACACTACGTTCCGAATAGCCAAGCGTACTTGAAATATAACCAATATTTTTAAAGTCTTCTTGCTCCATAAGAAAGTCTAAAATTTGAATACACTGTTGATTTAATTTCATCAGGTATCACTCCTCTTTCTGCACTAAATTTATCATTTTTATGATAAGGCTTACAATAAGCTATATAGCTATTTTTGTCAGATAGCTTTCGACAAAAAAACTATCCATTTTACTATAACTGGAAAAAAATCACATCGGAATAGGTCGGACTTACTGAAAACACAAAAAAAGCCCTTTATATTCACTATAAAAGGCCTATTAACTGAACTATTTATCATTTTTTATATAGAAAGTTAAAATAATACCGATTAATACCATTGAAAATCCAACTATCGGTGTGTAACTTAAACCAATATATTCGGTCACAAAACTACCTATAACGGCTCCTAGTGCAATACCAATATTGAAAGCAGAAATATTCAGAGCTGAGGCCATACTCACCGTCTCGGGTAAATAACGTTCCGCTAATTCCACCACAGATAACTGCAAACCGGACACACTCATAAAGGCAAAAAATCCCATGAGCATGATTGTTATTAATCCTAAAATAGAATTTGTCAAAGTAAATTGGAGTAACAGTAAAGTAACACCCTGTAAACTAAACATAATAAAAAGCGCCTTCCCTAGTCATTTGGACCACTCCCTATCAAGTAGCCGCGGGAAATGCAATCAAGCTTAAGCGCCTTACTTTCTAGGAGCTTTTTATACAGTTTTTTCTCTGAATTCTATTGGAGTTAGACCATTAAATTTAGGAACACATCGTTATATTGATGAAAATCACAACCTTTCAATCGAGATTATTTCGGTATCTCGCACAATAATTCCATTGACTAAAATAGTCTTCAGCGACTCATTAAATAAATAACATTTGCCTGAAACATGATGCTCGTAGCCACCAGCATAGGTAGTAAACCGTAGAGAATAATCATTATCTATGGAGTCATGAATTAACTTTAGATATTGCTCCCAACACTCAGTTGTAACAATAGGTTGAGTGACTCTTTCATAGTACTTTTTCCCAATTAACATCGTTTCTATGGCTAAAACCTCCAAAAATAATAAGAACATATATTTGTATAACGATTATACAAACATATGTTCTTATTCGCAATGCGTCTTTTTTATCATTTTTTAGATGGAAAGGTTAAATTTTTACTATTTGTTAACATATTATCATAGGAAATTAGGAAAAATGTCTTTTCGCTATTCCTGTTTGTTTTTTTCAACAGTTTAGTTCTTTTACTATCTTTATAGATATATAAATCATCCCTATACTGCCATTTATTAGCATATTGTTTTATTGTAATATAAGCTTTTTCTTCTTTAAATTCATGAACTAATCCATAAGCAGTAAATGCTGCTGCATAGTTAACGATAGGTACAAATCCTAATGCAATTAACACCATACCTCCAGTGAGTTTATTAACATTATTCATAAGCGAAGTTATTTTTCTAGTTGCTACAAGTTTCATTGAACTGCTAGATGATGCTTTTAACAAATTAGGGCCTGTTTTAGCTTCTTCTGCAACAGTAATTGTTCCAATTTTTTCACCGTCTGCTATAATATCTGTAACAATAATGTCATCCTTTTTTTTGTTTAAATTCAACTTCTGTAACTTGTCCATCTTCTTCAATGACTTCAGCTGTTTTATTTTTTTGATCAATTTCATATTCAATATTTTCTTTAGTTTTTTTATCTTTAACTACAAATGATTTCGTATCATTTTGTGTAACTACTACTTCAGAGTCTGTATATATAACTTTATTATCACTTTCCGTACTTGCTTCAGCGGCCATTGGTAAACTGGTTGCCGTTAAAATTGTAGCTACAATAATTCCCGTAAAAAGTTCATTCATTTTCCCCTCCATTATGTTCGTTTTTTTGTCATGCTCGTAAATACAATAGCGACTATAACCAAACAAAAAACACTAACCATCCATCCCACACTCGAAATGATGTTGAGAGCAAATAATGTACTTGCTATTATTACTAGAAGAATAAAAATAGCGTAAAAAATTCCTTTTTTCATCTTTTTCCTCCTTCCTAGTAGTCTAGCTTAATCGTAACACGATAAGTTAATGTATAACCAAAAATGTAATGAAATGTCCGATTCTTGTCATGAATGACTGTTTTTGTCTGAAACCACCATTTTTTCAACATGTTTTGACTATTTTGCGAAAAATAATTTATGAAATGTTCACATTTTGTGTTTATATACATATTTTTATACAATGACTTGTACATATGTCACAAAATATTCATATACGGCCACGAAATGATAGCACTTCCATTAAAAAATCATTTATTATACCTTTCCCACTGTATGTTATTGAATAATTATTCGCTCAAAAACTACAAATCTTAGAATAGCCTATGAAGAAGATTACATTCCTTAACAGATTAGAATTTATGGAAATCGCTGCTAGAAGGGAACCTTACAATCCAAAACAATTTAAGATGAAATTAAATATATACATGCTAATCAGTAATTCTACTAAGTGCATTTATAAATACATCACGTTCTTGTGGTTCCAACTCAATAAATACCCTTTCTATGGATTGAAGGGTTGTTTCTTTTGTTAAAATATCTGAATGAAACTTTCCTTCCTCTGCTCCAATATGCTGCTATTTTTGCACCCAATATCTTATTGTAGAACTTGGTTTATTTACTTCTTTAGAAACCAAATTTCTTGATTTTCTCTTTCCAAGAATCTCTTGTACAACAAATAGCCTTTTTTCAAAATTAGTTTTATTAATTGTCAGATAAAAACACTCCTCATAAAGTAACTAGAATTTTTATTTTACTAGTGTCTACTTTATAGGGAGTGTATTAGATTAAGAAGATGGTTATTTTTTATCGATTACCTTTACTCATTACTCCAGTCTCTATAATTCTACTGTCTAAAAACCAGTAGTCATGGTAATCGCCGCCGATTGCTGTAAACGGAACTGGTGTGAGGCCTTTTTCTGCCACTTTTTTAAGCAGGTAATTACGAAAAATCCAGCCATCATTTAAAGAGTTTTGTTTTAAATTTAAGATTCGTTCGATTTTTGCTTCACTTGTGTTTAGCTCTGCCGCAACTTCGGAAGTAGTTAATCCGGTCAAAGTGAGATTATCAGCGAGTTCTTGTTTGGTCGCAATTTTTTGTTCTTTTATTAATGACATATCCATTCCACCTTATTATAAATGTAATAATTTTTCTGCGTTTTTATGAGCAATTTTTGCTTTCGTTTCTTCACTTATATCCAAACTATCTAAGAAATTTCCTGCATTTTCAGGTTTCACAAAAGGATAGTCTAGCGCGTAGATAAGATGATCTTCTTCTAGTTCATTTAATAAAAATTTCCATTCATTTTTGTATAATAAACCACTCGGCGTCACGTAGATATTGGTACGATAATAATCAGAAATTTTTCGGTCCAGCTTTGCCCAGTGAGATAGCGTATCATCCATTCTTTCTAAAAACACCGGTACCATTTCTCCTAAATGCCTCGTAATGATTTTTAAATTTGGGAGTTTGTCGAAAATCCCGGACACAATCATCCGCACTACTTGAATACCCACATCCATGTACCAACCAAAACCTGCTGATGAAAATATCCCGGTAACTTCATCGGACCAAGCATCACTGGAGAAATATTGTTCCGTTACATTTGCGGGAATAAAAGATGGATGAAAATAAATTGGTACATCTAATTTTTCAGCCATTTCAAAAATCGGAAAGAAAAAAGCATCGTCTAAATATTTATTATTGTAAGTACCTTTGACAAGTGCTCCTTTAACCCCTAACTCTTCCACCGCTCTTTTTAATTCATTTGCTGCCTCTATGGGTGAACCAAAGGAAATTTTTAGCTATTGTTTCGGGAGAGATACTCCAAATTTGTTTGTTGAAAGAAATCACTTTTTCAGATAATCAGTTTATTCCTAATTACTTGGCTAGATTAATCTTAAGTTTTGGATTAGAAATCAGTCAGACCAAAAGCAACTATACAAACAGCGACTTACTCGAACTAGCTACTGAAACATTTCACTTCTTAACAAAATAAAAGAGCCTAAGCTAGACTTAGACTCTCATCTATTAATCAATCATTTTTTTGAAATTCAGTCGTTTATTTAATAGATACATAAGTGGAATTCCGATACCCATTACAATAAATTCACTTAGAGCTGTCGTTGCCCAAGTGATTAAGAATGGTAAATCAAAAACAATAACTAATTCCCAAGCAATAATTGCCATTGTTATGGAGAAAAGAATCGTGTTAATAATCATTCGTGGGATAATTCCTTTTACGTATTTAGAAATTCCAATCATTAGTAAAAGTGAAATGGCAGATTGAGCTACGCCGAAAACCAAATCGATCCAACCCAACCCGGAAAAGAACAAATTGGTAATAAACACGCCAAGAATAATTCCCCAAAAATACTTTTTATTAAAGACAATCAGGTGGTTAAAAATTTCTGGCAAACGAAATTGTAATGCCATAAAACCAATTGGTGCAACAACCATGCCGAGAACCACATAAAGCGTAGCGATAATGGCATTCACCGTTAATATTTTCATTTTCATTATTTTTCCTCCTAGTTTTTTTACGTGGGATGGTATGAATGAACCACGTGTGACAGTAAAATTTGCCAACGTATTATTTTCTCATAAATTGCATCTAAAGTAAATGACCATACGAATCCACATTACTCAATAGTTGCTCACTCCCCCATTTCTCTTGGAAGATGGTAGCCAATTTAAACTTCGAAAAGAGTAATTTTCCTCTCCTTTTACTAACTTGATTCGAGTAACGATGTAAGTCAGAATAAATATACACAAATTTGCCATAAAATAACCTTTTAGTTAGCAAATTAGATGAGTTGTACTATTTTAAATATGTTAATTTTAATATGACCGTGTGGATAGACAGGCGCATAGTCATATATAATAACATTATGGAAAGAGGGAGTTAAAGTATGCAGAAAAACATGTTTAAAAAGGCTTTTATACTAATTTTTCTAGTTGCACTAATAGGTTTTTTCACTATGAATGATTTAAAAGCAGAGGCAGCAACAACAATCGAGAAAAAAATGAATGTATTGGAAAATCCCACATGGCTAACGAAATCAGGGTTATCCAAAGGAATTTATCACGACCGTCAAGATTTAGGCGTAGTCCTTCCAAAAAATGCCACGATTGAGATACGTCAAACAAACACAAGTTTCACCGACCAACTTGTACTAGAATTATTAAATAATGATCAAAAAACGGAGCAATCCTATAAAATAGGTAGCTCATGGGTAAAAATTACGGCAAGCGTCGAATCAGTACCATTTATAAGAACAACTTTTACAAAAGAGGCGCCAAAAGTTGAGTACAGGGTAAGCACTGATACAAAAGACTTACCTGTATTTAAGCAAGGAGATAATGAAAAGAAATTTTTCGAAAAGTGAGATAAAACTAAATCTGCATTTGGATTAGTTAGCAATAAATATATCCAGATTTTAGTTCCAGTAAATGATGAGCCTTATTTAAAAAAAATGAATGACTTTAAATCTATTGATGCTTTACTAGCATATTACGACACCATGTTTGAAACATATAATGAATTAAATGGTCTCTCTTTCACACCGCAAAAAGCTACGGATAAAAATATTCCCAACCGTTATTTTGCAAAAGCGGATAAGAGTGGTGGTGGCTCAGCATACTATTCGGGAGATTACACTGCAGAAAAAAGTCCATCTGTTGCTGAATTCTGGCTAAAACCTGGTTGGGGTGGACTACATGAGATTGCACACGGCTATCAAGGTAATTTTATGAATGATTCTACATTTGGTCCGGGTGAAGTTTGGAACAATATTTATGCAAATACAATGGAACAAAAAATGCTTGGAGACAATTATACTAAAGGTTGGCTCTTTTATGGAAATGTTCCCAGTCGTGAAGGACTATTCGAAAAAAACGTGTATACGAAAAAAGCACCTATTAAAACTTGGGATTTGGCAGATAAACTATATATGCTTGTAATGATGAAAGATAAAGCTGGTAATGAAGCATTTACACATTTCAACCAAGCTTACCGTGCCGCTGCAAACGAAGGAACATTAGATACTAATCCCCTACTACTTGACTTGATTAGTAAATACTTTGGTGAAACAAGTCACTATAACTTTACTCCTTTCATTGAGCTTGTAGCAGGTTCCATGTCCCCTAAACAAAAGGAAGACAATTTATATTCCGGAAATAAGGCTGTTTATCCTCTAGCCTCTCTACTTTCTGACAGTAATCTGGAAACAGCAAGAAATGATATCAAGTTAGACACAAAATGGGGCTTAGTAAGCAATAGTCAATTGGATAAATATAAATTAACAAAAACAATAAATATTCAATTCGCAATTAATGATTTTGAACAGATTAAGGGAAAAACACTAAAAATAAAAGATGGTGCTGATATTGTTCGAGAAACCAAGATTACAACACCAACTATTACATTAAAAAATATGCCCGTAGGAATTTACTCATTGGATGTTCCCACAGGAGTTAGTCGCTTCTATGAAGTAACATCTAACTATTTATCCGTCTCAGATCAAACAAAAAATGCTGTTATTACGCTAAATGAGTTGAAGACCTCTACCATCGGATTACAGGAATTGCAGTTTAAAGGACTAGGAGATGTCCTATTTATGACTGCAAATGTAGATATCGAACAAGGGAACCTGAAATTAAATGTATCCAGTACATCGCCCCATGCTTATTTCAAAAATGAGTATGCTTCTATTGAAGTGCTCAATGAACAAGGGCAATCCGTACTGAAAAAGGAAACAAACGGTAAACTTACAACAGTTGAGAAATTAGAAACAATCATTAAGCCAGGTTATACTATCAAAATTATGCACAAAGAACCAAGTCGTTTCAGCATTACAAATTCTCCAAATAAATTAGTCAATACTCGTGCTACAGAGCAAACATTTACGGTAACTAAATATGGCCTTACCAATGCTGCAACAGGTGTTAATGCTCAAGATGCATTAATACATTTCAAAGCAAAGTTAGATAATTTCGCAACAAATATTAAAAATAATAATGCGCTTAAAAATACAGAGTATAGCCTTTCCAAAACACAGCTAAGAAAAGGGATTGATTATTTACCAGAAGCAGATAAACTGGAGTACCAAAAGAAATATTCAGATTTACTTGCAATTAAACAAAATATCTTAGATGGCGAACAATTCAAGTTCCAATTAAGAGGTCTTGATGAGTGGAGATTTGCTAGTCTCAGTGTCAATCTAGACTCCAAAAATGCCATTATTGAACAAAAAGCTGGGATACCAAATTTATATTTTAAAGGCACCTATGCCAATATCAAAATCAATGACACTAAAGGTAAAGAAATTTTCAATAAAGATTTTAATGGAAGTGATTCAGCTATTCCATCCGTGGACAGAGTGAATATTGCGATTGGCAATTTCATCACAATCATGCACAAAGACGCACAAGATAAACGCCTTTTCATAACAAATGAACAAACAGGTGAGAATGGTTACCAAAAAGAGCAAGAAGTCACTTATCTAGTAACTTCTAGCGGTCTAGAAAAAATGAGGCCTACAGAAATACCTATACCTCACCTTGCTGATATTATTGGAAAAAAATTCGATTTCCATTTCCTTGGACTAGGAGATTACAATTTTGCTGATTTATCCATAGATATTCCAACTATGCAATTTTCCTTTACTAAAAAAACTGACAGCCCACATCCCTATTTTGAGGATAAAGCATCCTACGCATCTCTACAAGTGAGAGATCAAGATGGCATTGAAGTTTATAATTATGAAATGATTGGAAACAAAGATACAGAAGCCGTTTTGAAAAACATTAAATTAGAAGCC
The DNA here is from genome assembly GCF_900187025.1 of Listeria ivanovii subsp. ivanovii. Lineage (GTDB taxonomy): Bacteria > Bacillota > Bacilli > Lactobacillales > Listeriaceae > Listeria > Listeria ivanovii. Next base: position 860,098 of record NZ_LT906478.1, on the reverse strand, counting down.
GGATATTATATCATCTTGAATCACCTTGAAGGAAAAGATCGATTGCTAATGAGTGTTGATAAAGGAGAAAAAAGCAAACTATTAACCCAAAATGTATATCAAATTAATGAAAATGGATTAGATAAAAAGACATTGTCAGACATTCCAATACCTGATAGTTCCACAAAAACGAAGCTATATGGTTCAAATATTGATTTTGCCTTTAAGGGAATCAGTAGCTATCACTTTGCTACAATGCATCTAGATAGAGAGAAGAATCTATTACAATTAAAGGTTCTAGCAAGAACACCACATTCTTACTTCTCCAATACTTATGCAAGCCTAGAAATAAGTGATGCAGAAGGAAAAATAGTTTATACAAAGAACTTTATTGGAAACGTACTTTTAAAAGCAGAATCAACTGATATCCCAATTAAGACGGGTTATAAAATCAAAATTAACCACCGAGAAGCATCAAAGAACCGATTTGTCGTAACAGATAGCGAGACGAAAGCAACCTATAAAATGCAAGCTGAAAATGAATTCGTCGTAGCTGAAAATTGCTTAATCGTACAATAAACAGACAGAAATACGATTGTTCATTTTAATTAATGCAACTTTTTGGCTGGCATGAATCCGGTAACCACCGCTTTCATGCCAGCCAATTTTAATTTGATATACAGGCTTTAAATGCTAAAATGCTTGTTAATTCCCCCTTTCCCCACCTCCTTTAGCATTATAAAACCCCTAAAATAGTTGACAAAAATTTGCTTTCAAAAAGCTATTATTAATATAATTGATATGCTATTATAATGGCGTGCTATGCGAGAATAATCGCAAAATGCACCTAGGCTATTACTAACGCATAGTCACATAATAAATTATAGAAGGAAGAGTTAATTATGTGGGGAAAAAAAGCCAAAGGAGTTTTGGCAACTGTTTTTCTAATGGTGTTAGTAGGAGTTTTTTCACTAGGTGGTTTGAAAGCGGATGCAGAGGAGGCAACAACGATTAAAAAATTGAATACTTTGGAGCGACCAACATGGATATTTAACACAGGAGTTTCAAAAGGTGTGAATCACGACCGCCAAGATTTAGGCGTGGTCCTACCAAAAGATGCTACAATCGAGATTCGCCAAACCAATCCAAACTTCAAAGAAAATCTTACGTTAGATTTATTGAATGATGATAGAAATACCGAACAGACTTCTACTGTAGGTAGCTCATGGGTAAAAGTCACCGCAACTACTGAAACAGTACCGTTTATTATAACAACATTTACAAGCGTAGCACCAACAGTAGAATATAAAGTAAGTGCAAATGCAAAAGACTTACCCGTATTTAAACAAGGCGACAATGAAACGAATTTTTTTCAAAAGTGGGATGCAAATGATTCGGCATTTGGATTAATTAGTAACCAATACATCCAGATTTTAGTACCCAAAAATGACAAAGCCTATTTAAAAAAAATGGATGACTTTAGTTCTATTAATGATTTATTTGCTTATTATGACAGCCTGTTTAAAACATATAATGAACTTGAAGGAATCTCATTTACACCAGAAAATATAACCGATAAAAATATCCCCAACCGTTATTTTGCAAAAGCGGATAAACATGGATTTGGTGGTGGATATTATGGAGGAGAGTACACTGCTGAAACAAGTTCATCTGTTATTGATTTCTGGCTAAAACCTGGTTGGGGTGGACTACATGAAATCGGACATGGTTATGAAGGAACCTTTGCAAGAGATAATACATTTTATCTGGTTGAGGTATGGAATAATATATATGCAGATACCATGCAACAGAGAATGTATGGAGATGATTATACTGATAAAAGTTGGCTTTTTTATGGAAATGTTCCCTATCGTGAAGATATTTTCGAAGACAATGTTTATACAACCAAAACACCTGCACAAGATTGGGATTTACGAGATAAACTTTACATGATGGTACTGATGAAAGATAAAGCTGGTGATTCAGCATTTACACACTTTTATCAAGCTTACCGTACGGCCGCGAATGCAGGTACAATAACTAACAATGATTTAGCATTAGATTTAGTCAGCAAGTATTTTGGAGAAACAAGTAAGTATGACTTTACGCCTTTCATAGAACTAGTAAGAGGTACGATGTCTGATAAACAGAAAGAAGAAAACTTATATTCAGGAAATAAAGCAGTTTATCCATTAGCCTCACTACTTTCTGGTAATAATCTGCAAACAGCAAGAAAGGATATTAAGTTAAATTCAAAATGGGGATTAGTAAGCAACAGTCAACTAAGTAAATACAAAGTAACAAAAACAATGAATCTACAATTAGAAATAGATGATTTTGAACAAATTAAAGGGAAAACACTAGTAATAAAAGATGGTTCAGAGGTTATTCGAAAAATCAAACTTGCATCACCAACTATTACACTTGAAAATATGCCTATTGGGATTTACTCATTAGAGATTCCAACAGGAACTAGCCGTTTGTATGAACCTAGCACTAATTATTTGGCTGTCTCAGACCAAACAAATAATACAGCTATTACGATGAACGAGCTAAAAACCTCTACCATTGGAAAAGAGCAATTCATATTTAAAGGAATTGCCGACGAGATATTTATGACTGCGACAGCTGATCCTGAAAGTGAAAGTCTCAAAATAAATGTATCCAAAAGTTCTCCCCATCCTTATTTTGAGAGTGCCTACGCTTCTATTGAAGTACTCAATGAACAAAACCAATCTGTGTTCAATAAAGTAGTAAATGGTAAAATAACATTAATTGAGCAATTAGAAACAGTTATTAAGCCTAATTATACGATTAAAGTGATGCATAAAGAGCCCAGTCGTTTAGGCATTGCAGGCGCACCAGATAAGTTACTCGACACAAAAGCAATAAATCAAACATTTAAGGTAACTAAATATGGACTTACGAATACCGCAACAGGTTTTACCGAACAAGATGCATTAACAAACTACAAAACAAATCTAGTTAGCCTAGCAACAAATATTAGAAACAATGATACCATTAAAAATGCCAATTACAGTATTTCAAAAACAAGACTCGAAAAAGGGATTAACTATTTACCAGATACAGACTCAGATAAAAGTAAGTACCAAGAAGAGTATGCCGATTTGTTTGTAATCAAAGATGAAAGCGTACAAAATCTCCTAGATGGTAAACGATTTAAGTTCCAACTAAATGGGATTACAGAATGGGAGTTTGCCGATTTGAATATTGATCTAAACACAAATAAAGCTACCATTAAACAAAATGCTGGTGAACCGCATTGGTACTTCCCAGACACATACGCTTCTATAAAAATCATTAACAATGATGACCGAGAAATTTTCAATAAAGAGTTTAACGGGCGTGGTTATGCTGCTGCATCAGAGAGTAGTGTAAATATTGCAGTTGGAAATCTCATCGTTGTTACTCATAAAGAAGCATTTGGTGAGCGTCTTATCATAATAAATGAAGATACAGAAAAAAGTGGTTTTCAATTAAATGAAGGAGTAACGTATCAAGTAACTACTAATGGTCTAAAAATAGTGAACTAAACAAAAATCTCGAGCAAATAATACTTGAGACTAATTCCTTTCAAATGTCTTGCATTAGCGAATTAGAACTTTACAAACCTATTAAGTCTCCCAACTAGAAAAAAGTCAAAGTAACAAACAACATGAGAATCTACGACATGACATCGTAGCAGAAAATAGCTTAATCGTACAATAAGTATAAAAATTTAATAAAAGAAAAACAGGCTGGTCTGAAAACGGTTCTCCACCGAATTCAAATTAGCCTGTTTTAATTCTCGATTCCACTTTGGAATACATATTAAGTTTTTGTTAGCTTGACTCTTAAACTTATTTAGATTTTTGTGAGTAGCTTCCTTTGTTTCCGCCACCACTTGGACGTTGTTCGCCGTTTCCACGACGATCGCGATTTCCACCGCCAGAACCGTTTCCGGAACCGCCGCCACTACGACGACCTTTGCCACTGTTATTACGATCGCGATAGCTTCCGCCTTTGCCGCTTCCGCCGCGATAGCCGCCGCCACCTTTGCCGCCTTTACCATTTCCACCTTTACCTTTGTAGCCGCCACCACCACGAGATGGTAATGGGCGTTCTTCGGTAATATGAACTGGTGTTTTGTCTGGTTCTTTAGCTAGCATTTTAAGCATTGCTGCTGCGATGTCTGTTGCATCATATTTTTCTAATAATTCATTAGCAAACGTTTTGTAATCAGCAAGATTTTCTTCTGTAATTGCTTCTTGAATTTTTTCTGTTGCTACACGTAATTGACCTGCAAAAGCTTCGTCCCAAGTAGGAGCTTGAAGTGGCTGCATACGTTTTTTCGTTGTTTCTTCTACGATACGCAGGTAACCCATTTCACGAGGTTGTACGAATGTAATTGCCATACCTTCTTTACCAGCACGACCAGTACGACCAATACGGTGAACATAGCTTTCTGGATCTTGAGGGATGTCATAGTTATATACATGTGTTACGCCGGAAATATCAAGTCCACGTGCTGCTACGTCTGTTGCAACTAGAACATCAATTTTTCCTTCTTTAAATTTGCGCAGTACGCTCATACGTTTTGCTTGTGTTAAGTCGCCGTGGATACCCTCAGCTACATAACCACGCATATCAAGCGCACGAGATAATTCATCTACGCGACGTTTTGTACGACCAAAAACAATCGCAAGTTCTGGTGCTTGTACGTCTAGCAAACGAGATAATACGTCAAATTTTTCTTTTTCGTGCACTTTTACGAAGAATTGTTCGATTAATAGTGCAGTCATTTCTTTCGCTTTAATACGAATAAGTTCTGGGCTATGCATGAAACGTTCACCAATACGGCGAATTGGATCAGGCATTGTTGCAGAAAATAGTAATGTTTGACGTTCTGCTGGTACTTCTTTGAGGATAGTTTCAATATCGTCAATGAAGCCCATGTTTAGCATTTCGTCTGCTTCATCTAGTACAAGTGTTTCCACGTTGTCTAGTTTCAGTGTGCGACGGTTAATATGATCCAAAATACGTCCTGGCGTACCAACTACGATTTGTGGTTTTTTCTTAAGTGAACGGATTTGACGGCTGATATCACTACCCCCGTAAACCGCTAGCACACGTACATGTTTGTCATAGCTAAGTTTATAAAGCTCTTCTGAAACTTGGATTGCAAGTTCCCGCGTTGGAGCGATAATTAAAGCTTGTACGTTATTACTTTTTTGGTCAATTTTGTGAATCATTGGTAGACCAAAAGCGGCTGTTTTACCAGTACCTGTTTGTGCTTGTCCGATTAAGTCTTTACCTGCTAGTCCTAGTGGAATTGTTTTTTCTTGGATTGGCGTTGCTTCTTCAAACCCCATCCGATTTACTGATTTTACAATTTTTTCGTCCAGTCCGAACTCCGAAAATTTTGTCAATGTCATTTCTCCTTTACCTGTTTAAAGTTTGGTAGGAGAGCTACTTTTATAATTCATCACAATACGCTTATTACGATTGTTTGTCTGTTCATTTGCAGCTGTTTTTATGAAAACTGCTATCTTTCATTTTCATTTTTCTGCAATAGAAAAGCCTGGGCGCACCAAGCAAAATGATTCACGGCATCAGAAATTTTCTCTGCCATTATAGCAGTTCTAACGCATCAAATAAAAAAGCCCTCATTAATCACTAGGCTAAATATAAACCTAATAAACTTCCATCTATCATCATAACATACTAATCATTTCTTTTCAACGTCAAAAGCTTATAATTGAACGTTATTATCGAATAAAAAAACTATTTATTGCTTAATTGTACGTCTATCAGTGGCTTTTAGTTTTTTTAATCTACTTTTTCTTTTCAAAATAGCTGAAAATCATGAGAAGTTGATTTCCAGCTATTTCTTAATTCCATAAAGTTAAAATCTCTTTTTTCAAATCTTTCATCATTTTTTCGGCGATTTCTTTCGTTTCACCTATGCTTTGGAAATAAATTTTGCATTTTGGTTCTGTTCCTGATGGTCGAATCGCAAACCAAGAATTGTTTTTCAAATAAAATTTTAAGACATTTTCTTTTGGTAAATTGATTCGTGAAACTTTACCATTTGTGAGATTAACGCGTTCGCTTGCCTCAAAATCTTCCATTACGCTTATCTCTGGAATAAACATTGGCTGCTTACGTAACATTTCCATTACTTGGGTCATCTTCTCTTTCCCATTAACGCTTTCGAGTGTTATTGTATGCAACAATTCTTCGTGATATCCATATTTTTCATATAAAAGGGTTAATTTCTGCAGCAAGGTAGTGCCTTTTTTTTTATAGTAAAGAGCCATTTCCGACACGAGTAATGCCGCTTGGACTGCATCTTTATCACGAACAAACGGCGCGATTAAATAGCCATAACTTTCTTCATAACCGAAGACAAACCGCTCCTGTCCTTGTTCCATCTCCGCGATTTTTTCACCGATGAATTTAAAACCAGTCAGTGTTTGAATATGGTTAATGCCGTATTCAGTCGCAATTTTCCCGCCCAAGTCTCCAGTTACAATCGTATTAATCATCGTATCTTCTGATGTTAAATTGGCTTTCGCAGCTAAAATATAATCAAGTAACAACGCGCCTAACTGATTTCCAGTCAAAATTAGATACTCGCCATTTTTAGTTAAAACTGCTACTCCGAGACGATCTGCATCAGGATCGGTTGCTAAAATAATGTCAGCTTGGATATTCTTGGCTTGTTTTTTAGCAAGTTCGAAACTATTTGCTTCTTCCGGATTTGGCGAAACTACCGTTAAAAAGTTACCATCCGGCTCACTTTGTTCTGGTACAATTGCTACATTTGAAAAGCCGTTTTCAGTAAGCCCTCGCATGACAAGTTCTTTTCCAGCCCCATGTAAAGGTGTGTAACAAACAGTTAGTTCTCTCCCATAGTCTGCTAGTAGATCCGGCCGGAAAACAACTTTTTGAAGCGCTTTTAAATACGCATCGTCCATTTCTTTTCCAAGGGGCGTAACGAACAGGTTAGGAAGTTCGCGAATCGGGATTGTAAAAATATTCATTACCCGCTCTAGGTACGTAGCAATTTCCTCAGCAGCACCTAAAGTTATTTGGCAACCATTTTTATCATATACTTTAAAACCATTATAAATAGATGGATTGTGGCTTGCGGTAATAACGACGCCTGCAAATGCAGCTTTTTCTCGCACGCAAAATGATAATGCTGGAGTTGGTCGAATCGCATCGGAAAGATAGACGCGCACACTTAGCGCCGAAAGAACCTTCGCTGTCTCTTTTGCAAATAGGCTCGAATTATTTCTCGAGTCATAAGCAATGGCAACACCACTGTCTGCTCCTCCGTTTGCCACGACATATTCACCAAGCGCCCGAGCCACTCTTCTAATCGTAAAAATGTTCATTCTTTTAGAACCAATGCCCATTTTTCCGCGCATACCACCAGTGCCAAAAGTTAAGTAACCATCAAAGCGTTCTTGTTCTGTTTCCACTTGCTTTAATTCAGCTTTCCAATCATCTGACAAATCAGCTTCCTGCCAAACTTTCAAATAGTTTTGCCAAGTCATTTACTTTCCACTTCTAACTGATGCAAAATCTCGCTTATTTTTAAATCACAACCAGCCATTGATGTATCCGCTACTCCGTAATACATGTGTAGCACATCGCCTTCTTGAATTGCCCCGCAAGCAAATACTACATCTCCAAAGAAACCATTTTTTTCATAATCAGCTTCTGGTTCCAAAATTGGTGTAGTTGTTCTTTTTAAAACAATTGTTGGGTCAGCTAAGTCAAGTAGTGCAGCTCCCATCACATAGCGATTTTCTTCCGTTGCACCGTGATATAAAATCAACCAGCCTTCTTCTGTTTTAATCGGTACACAACCACCACCAACACGACCACTGTCATATCCATCAGGACGAATACCTAATAAATGACGATGATCCCCAAAACTACGTAAATCAGGTGAGGAAGCAATCCAAATGTCTAAATTACCAATACTTTTCAAGCTTGGGCGATGTAAAGCATAATATTTTCCACTGATTTTTTCTGGAAAAATAAGTACATCTTTATTTTCAGGAGCAAAAATATTTCCTTGATACTCCAAATTTTCAAAGTCTTTGGTTGTAATAAGCGCATCCGCCACACCGAACTCAGATACAGCACTAAAATTAATATGGTATGTATCCCCGATTTGTGTCACTCGTGCATCTTCAATTCCAAATGTTTGATACTCATTGAATGGATATAAAAACGGTTTTTCGTCTAAAGTGAAATGATGACCATCTTTACTGCGAGCAATTCGAATATAAGAAAGCGAAGTCAAATAAGAAAAACCTTCTAGTTTTGCTTTATGACGAATCATTCGCGGATCTTCAAAATCATAATTTTCATCGTCTAAACGAAAGGATTGTAACTCTAATTTTTCTTCTTTTGCATTATAAACTGGTGCAAGAACTACTTCTGGGTCTTCACTTACTGGTTTCTCAGCAACCCGAAGCAGTAAAAGTATTTCGCCGTTGTATTTTGCAACACCGCCGTTAAACGCACCGATTACTTCAAATCCGCCGTGAATCGGTTTTACGTCTAGTGGTGTAATTAATGGGTTTTCTTCATAACGATAAATATTCATTTGTCTACAAAACTCCTACTATTAGTTATTTTTAAATGGATCTGGAATGATTATTTTTTGCGCGTCTGAATCACCAATTCCAGCATAAAGCTCCGCATATCCGTCCGATTTTCTAATTAAACCACCGCTAAATACAACATCAGCTAAATCAGGTCTTTTCGGCTCACTTGGCGCAAAATTTGCTCGTTCCGCAACAATTTTTTCCTGTTCGATTTGTGTAAAGTCATCCTTTAATTGAAAGCTAAAGGAATAATAATGGCGATTACCAGTTTCGTCAAAACAAGCAATATGACCAAGAACACCTACCTTACCATCCTCAAGTAAATGAATCTCATTCCCGCCGCCCCATTCTTCCCCAGAAAAATTCCGTTTCAAAAGCGGTGCTGCACCAATTTTTTCTATTGTTAATTCGTCTAAAGAATCAATGACTGTTGCACCAATTTTTCCACGACCACCTTTTTCGCCTTGAGGTCGAGTTAAAACAAGAATCCGTCCATCAGTGAGTTCTTTGATTCGTAAGTCTTTCATTCCAATTGGTCCGGTAAGAATTTTCTCGAATTGCTTTAGAGATTTCGCGCGATATAAATTTGTCCGCCAATCTAGTTTCGTCGGATCCGTTTCTTTTTCAAATACTTCTACGCCGCCTAAAATAAGTTCCCCTTGAACAAAAGTAACAAAAGGATCTTGCAGGGCTAAAACTGTTGTATTTTCTACGATTTGGTAGTTATCTTCCGCTTTTTTTTCAAAAAAGTGTACTTCCGCTAACTCACTATCGCGTGATTCCACTCGACCAGCGATAAATTCTTTCCCGAGCCACTTGAATGGCGCTGTAATATTATAAACATCCTTGTCTACTGCGCCATTCAAATGGATTTTCGTCCCATTTGCCGTAGCAGTTTCACGGTATTCTTTTAGTAATGCTTGAATTTGTTTCATGTTAATCCTCCACTCTAAGCGCAATTCCAGAATACGCCGCTATACTGATACTCGTTTTTTCAATAATTGCTTCCCCAAAAACAAGTGTGGTTTTTTCTTTAGGTGTATATGCTACGGGCTCTGATCCAAAATGAATGAGGAATAAAAAGTTGCCACGTCGGTAACTAAGCAATTCTCCATCGAGTTTTAAATAGGTATATTCTTTTTCCTTAAAATCATTTTCTTTTCTAAAAGTTAGTAGCGCTTGGTAAAATTCCCACATCGACTTAGCTTCTTTTTCAGGTAAACTAGCTGACTTTATCCATGACTCACCCGTCGTAAATGGTTCCCCGTCTGGAAATACCATTGGGCCACGCGCTTTATCACGTGTTTTTTGGACAGCAATTTCCAGTGCATTATCTAGGCAGTCACCTCGTTCAAGCGCTTGATAATACGCTGAAATCCCTTGAATATCACGCATCTCGTCCACTGAAGTAAAATCAATGTCAGGCATACCCATTTCTTCACCGTAATAAATAAACGGAATTCCTTTTGCTGTTAACATCAAAAAGGCCGATAGTTTTGTTTTTGAAAGATTCTCGTTTGCAAGTCGCGACACAAATCTACTCATGTCATGACTTCCAAAGAAAAGCGTAGGCCATTGTCCAGCTTGAAGTTGTTCATTTTCCATCGCATTTAAAGAAGCAAAGACAGACTCCGCGTCGATTTTTTCGACACTCCCAAAATTAAAATTAAAGGTAACATCCAGCATTTTTTTCGAACTATAGCGCGCAATTTCCGTTAAATTATCCGAGCTAATTTCACCAACTAAAAACGTTTCTTGCTCTCGCCGACAAAACTCGGCAATATGTTCTAATGCCGCTTCCAGTCCTTGTTGATTCCGGTCATATAAGTGATTCATTTCCCCATTTTCAGTTGGGTTATCTGGAAATTCTAGCACTAAAGTTAAATTATTGATTACATCCAACCGGAATCCGGCAACTCCTTCGTTTAACCAAAAAGCTAATACGTTTTCCATTTCCTTTTGAACAGCAGGGTTTGACCAATTCAAATCAGCTTGTTCTTTAGCAAAACTATGATAATAATATTCATTGGTTAATTCATCTAACTCCCATGCAGAACCTCCAAAAAAAGATTCCCAGTTATTCGGTTTTTCTCGCCAAATGTAGTAATCCCGTTTTGGGTTTGTTTTACTACTCCGAGATTCCTTAAACCACGCATGTTCAGTGGAAGAATGATTCAACACTAAATCAATAATCACTTTTATTTCTCGTTTGTTCGCTTCTTTCATAAACGCCCGGAAATCAGTCATAGTACCATAATCCGGATTGACTGCACAATAATTCGAGACATCATAACCATTATCGACTTGCGGTGAAGGATAAAACGGCGTCAACCAAATACCGTCTATCCCAAGATTCGCTAAATAATCCAGCCTGCTCGTCAGTCCTTTAAAATCGCCCAAACCATCGCCATTACTATCCTGAAAAGACTTCATATAAATTTCATAAAAAACACTACCGCGCCAAAACTCCAAGACTTGTCGCTCCTTTTATTTCAAAGTAAATTGCATTCCCTCTTGGAACTTTTTCGAGAAGAATAAAAATAAAATAATGAGGGGCAGCGTTAGTAATACCGAAGCTGCATACATTGGACCAGGATAAGTTGCATACGGACCAAACATTTGTGAAATCAGTACGTTAAGAGTTACCGTGCTATCACTCTTCGTTACAAGCATGTCCCAAAGTAGCTTGGTCCATCTGTCTGTAAATAGGAATAAAAAGATAACCGTTGTAATCGATTTCGACATCGGCAGAACAACACGAAATAAAATTTTCAAATCGCTTGCGCCGTCAAGTTTTGCCGCTTCAATTAATGTACCTGGAATAGCTTTAAAGAAGTTTGTATACATAAACACTGCCCATAAACTTAGCATTGTTGGAATAATCATCCCAGCATACGTATCTAACAATCCCATATCTGTGATCATTAGGAATTGCGGAATTAACAAAATAATTGCCGGGAAAAACATTTGGAACAAAATCGCATTATTAACCAATCGTTTCCCTTTAAAATCCACTTTAGCTAACGCATAACCAACCATTAGTCCAAACAACAACATAAGTCCTGTCGCAATGGTGGATACAATAATCGTGTTAATAAACGCATGAATCCATGGTGCTGGAGCTGCAACAACGGAATTCCCAAATAACCAATCCCACGAACGCATCGTAAATTCAGTCGGAATTAACTTTTTGTCCACTTGATCCCAAGCTGCAAATGAGTTCAGCACCAGATAAATAAATGGATAAATCATGACTAGCATTAGTAAAGTTGTTAGGATATATCGAACAATTTTACCTGCTTTACTATTACGTCCAACCATTTCGTTGACCCCATTTCTCCAACATTTTCTTAATAACCCCAATCGAAGCAAATGTAACAGTTGCAGCAATAAGTGAAATAGCAGAAGCATAACCAGAATTCAAGTTAACAAATGCTTGGTTAAAAATCTCCATTTGCCATGTGTTTGTTGCAAAGTTCGGACCACCACCAGTTAATTGATAGACCTCAGTGAAAATCCCGAAGCTAACTCCTACCGCGAGTACAATAACAGTAAATAACGCTGGGTAAAGCATTGGTACTGTGACTTTCCAAAAAGTTCTAAACCGACCAGATCCGTCCATTGCTGCTGCTTCGTAAATTTCATGATTAATACTTGCAAGCCCAGAAATTAAAATGAGCGCGTAATAACCTGACATTTTCCAAGCAATCATTAAGGAAATAATGACAAGTGCAGACATCGGCGTGCCGAGCCAATCAATATCCCAACCAAAATGGCCTCGCAAAAATACATTTAGCGCACTATTGTATGAAAGAAGCCCTTGTACAATTAGTGACGTTACAACCCCAGAAGATAAATATGGCAGGAAAAAAGCAACTAGATAAAGACCTTTAAATTTTGGAAGTCCATTCACCAAAACTGCTACTACCATTGAAATAATCAGGGCCATTGGTACGAACACTATTAGAAACTTATACGTAACAAAAAAGGATGCTTGAACCGCTGGACTCGTAAATGCTTTGATAAAATTATCCAAGCCAACAAAATTGATTTCCGGACTCATCATGTTCCAATCCGTCACGGATAACCAAATCGACCAAACTAAAGGTACTAAGAAAAAGATTGCTGTGAATATGAGATACGGGCTGGTAAAAGACCAGCCCAACTTGTTATTTCGCCGCTTCATTCTTGAAGCACCCCGTCCTCAGCTTTCTTCATGTCTGACCAAGCTTTTGCAGGTTTTTTCTCCCCACGAACAATCGGGTTCCACGCTTCTTCACCGATAATTTGTTGAATGTCATTGTATTTCGCATCATCCATCGCTGGAATGCTATATGGTACATTGGCTGCATAAACTTCTAATTCTGGATTTTCTTTAAAGAATGCTGTGAATGCATCATTATCAGTCGCATCATCACGAGCAGGAATTAAATTGGTTGTTTCCAAGAATTTCAAATCATTCTCATCATCGCTATATACAAATTTCAAGAAATCCATTGCTGCTTCTTTTTCTTTATCTGTTGCTTGTGCATACATGACAACGCCTTTAGAATCAGCGTATGTAGAAATGTTTTCTTCATCAGCCATGCTATCTGGTACTAACGGAGAACTGATTGTATAGTTTTCATTGTATTTAAGTTCTGGAAATTTTTCGTCCCAGTTAGGGAAAGTCCAAGGGCCGTTATCAGCCATAATACTTGTTCCTGTTTCAAATGGATCCGTTGCTTTACTAGAAAGAAGTAATTTATTTTTTTGTAATTCTGACATAAAAGTAAGCAGTTCTGTTCCAGCTTCATCATCAGCAACCAATTTGCCATCTTCTACAAAAGCATTGCCTTTTGAAGCTGCGTCATAAAGTGGGAAAAAGTCAAACCAACGCATCCAAGCGGTTGGATCGGATAAATCCCCTTTTGCCCAAAGTACTTTATCTGGATATTTTGCTTTTAGTTTTTTACCAACTTCAAGCGCTTCACTATATGTTTTTGGAGGAGCATCATAGCCGAGTTCTTTTAGCGTATCTAAACGCCATGCAAATAAAATTGGATTAGAATAAACTGGCAGCACATATTGATTGCCATCAGAGAATTCCCAAGACTTCATTGTTTCTGTCATATTCCGTTCATCTACTACCTTATCTAGGCCTTTAACATCATTTAAAGGAACGATTGCCTTGCTATCAGCTAATTGTGCTGCGAAACTACGATTGATATTTTCAGACATGGTTGGTGCCGTTTTAGAGGCAATAGCTGATTGAATAGTTGCTTCAGAAGATGGACTTTCTTTCATTTGGCTAACTTCAATAGTCACATCTGGATTTTCTTTTTCGTAAGCTTTAGCCATTTCAGCCCAATATTTTACTTGTGTAGGATTTGGAGCAGCCCAAAATGTTACTTTTGTTTTCCCGCTGTCATCGCTACCGTTACTTCCCGCGCCGCCACAAGCAGCTAAGAGTGACCCTGCAACCGCAATACTGAGAGCCGCATAAGCAATTTTTCTAATCTTCATATCAATAATCCTCCTAATTTCACTTTTTTGTAATTGTAAGCGCTTGATTACGATTACATTATCACATTACATTTTTGTAATGTCAATAATTACTTTTTAATAACGTTTTAGCGAAGGTCTTTTAATGATATAAATGCTTTGGTAGTTAGAATTATTTATAACATTACTTTTTGATTATAAAATTTTTGCTATTTTGTGAATTAACTTCTATAATAGAATAAAAAAGGAAAGATGGAGGGGGAAGTAATGAAGAAAGTAACGATGCAAGATATTGCTGATAGGCTAAATATAACCAAAAATTCCGTATCACAAGCTTTAGGAAATAAAAATGGTGTCAGCGAACAAACCAAATTAGCTGTTTTCAAAATGGCTGATGAACTGGGTTATAAATATAAAAAAGAAATAGCTAGAGAAGTTGTTAAAGAGAAATTTGCTCTTTTAGCCACTTCTTTCGCATTATCGCAGCGAAGTTTTTTTGGAGAAATTATTGATAATATGAAACAAAGTATCATCGCACACCAAGGAGAGTTAGTTATTTTCCCAGTAACAGATGAGGAAGCCGAATTACACCAAATTCCCGAACAACTTCTAAATGAAAATTGGACTGGCATTTTCTTACTTTCACATATCAACACGGAGTATAGTAAACAAATTACCATGCTTGGAATGCCTGTCGTCTTAATCGATCATCATGATCCTCACCTACAAGCCGATGCCGTAATTAGCCAAAATAAAGACGGCGCATTCACTGCGGTTGAATTTTTAATCCAAAACAACCATCAAAAAATTGGTTTTCTCGGTGATATTACATTTTCCCCAAGTTACGAAGAACGATTAGAAGGATATAAAAAAGCGCTAAACTACTATCAGCTTCCTTTTAACGAAAAATATACTATCACTCAAATAAAAGAAGAACAAACGAGCCTTTATAAAACATTAGATGCACTAGATGAGCTTCCAACTGCTTGGTTTTGCGTTAACTCTGGACTAGGATTTATTTTAAATACGTATTTGCAGTCCAAAGGCTACACTATTCCAAATGACATATCGATTATTTGTTTTGATAATACCGAATTTACAGTACTTAGCAAACCACCACTAACAACGATGTGCACCAATTTATCCTTTATGGGTGAAAAAGCAGTAGAATTAATGTACAATCGCATAAGAAAACCAGATGACGGATTTGTTCACCTGGCACTTGCAACTAATTTAATTGTCCGAGATTCTGTTAATGCAATAAAAAAAACGATTCAGCAACAACCATAAGCTGAATCGTTTTTATTAATTTACCTTTAAAACAGCGAGATCTTTTTGTAAAAATGCCAAGACCGCTTCGAAAAGTTTCTCCGCTTGTTTATCCTGACAAATGACATGTTCCGAGCCTTCTAAAATAAATAACTCTTTTGGCCCCGGAATACTATCCATTAAAAAATGAACACTTTTTTCAGCAGGAACGACAGAATCATTGCTACCTTGCGCAATAAAAGTCGGAATTTCAATATGTTCGAAAACAGGTTTTGCTAAAGCTACCATTTTTTGGAATTGAAGTGTGGAAGTCCAGGGAGTTTCCGTCACTTTTTTTGGGTAACGTTTGAACATTGGGCTATTTTTATGTGTGACTTCTTTTGCTTCGGCTAATACTTGCTTGGAATTTTCGACAATTTGTGGCCATTCCATCGCATTTACTGCGGTGCTTAGTAAGACTAGTTTTTTCACTTCTGGATAGTGCCTGGCAAGCCATCCAGCAAGTAAGCCACCCATGGAAAAACCAATAATATATACTTCTTCGTCTTCTTTTAACATTTGACTCAAAATGCTATCTACGAAAACAATCCAATCTTTATACGTCACATTTTTCAAGTGGCGCAGGTGATCATGGCCTGGTAATGTGGGTGCGAGCACATCCCAATCTGTATGCTCTCGCAAATAATCAGCAAGTGGCTTCACCTCTTTAGGCGAACCTGTAAAACCATGAATACACAAACAAGCAACCATTATGCCTTTCCTCCTGTCCAAATTATTACCTGTTAATCGGCAATATCAGTCTATCCGAATTTATTCGTCACTTAATAATAAGATTTTCTACCACATCTTTCAAGCCCATTCCGTAAGAACCTTTGACCAGTATCCATTCATTTCCATCCATTTCGCTAAGAAGGGCGGTTTCAAGCGATTCTTTCGTGTCGAAATGTTGAACTTTTCTCTGACCAATTTTCGTTTTAGCAACTTCCTCGAAAGCTTTCATCGCTTCACCATATAAGAATACTTTCTCAACTGTTCCTTCTTCCAACACTTCCGCTGATTCTTTATGCAGTTGCGCAGACAATTCACCTAACTCTAACATATCAGCAAGCACTAAATATTTCCGTTTCCCTTGCGAATCCATATGCATGAACGTTTTTAAAACGGTTTTAAGGGCTGTTGGGCTAGAATTATAGGCATCATTTAAAATCCGTGTGCCGTTTTTTGTCGTTAACCATTCTAAGCGACTTTTAGAACGTTCCATATTCCGAAGTGCCGTTTGAATTTTTTCGCCTTCGATACCAATCTCTCTTGCCGCTAGCATTGTCGCCATAGTATTAAATACGTTATGCTCTCCAATAATCGGTACAAAAATTTCTAAATCAGGTTCCCAATTTGTTACAAATGCGGTACCTTCTGCCTCGGCGTGAATTGCTAGGGGATAAATTTCGGCTTCCTGTGATTTCCCAAAAGTTAATTGTCTAAAGTCTCCATCAATATGGCTTAACAGCAAAGTTTCCTCATATGGGTAAATTAAAATCCCACTTGGACTGAGCCCAGCAGTAATCTCTAGTTTTGCCTTCGCAATTTCTTCGCGCGAACCTAAGTATTCAATGTGCGCTTCCCCGATATTCGTGATAATGGCAATATCTGGTTTGGCAATTTTAGATAGCACTTCAATTTCATGTCGATGATTCATACCCATTTCAAGTACTGCCACTTCGGTATCTTCCGGCATAGTCAAAATCGTATAAGGCAGACCAATATGATTATTAAAATTCCCACCCGTATAATGTACTTTGTAGCTTGTTTCAACTATCGCAGCCATGATATCTTTCGTTGTTGTTTTTCCGTTACTACCAGTGATTGCAATAACTTTTGGCTTCACTTCTTGGATATATTTCCTTGCCAGCTCATGCAAAGCTAGTAATGTGTTCTCTACTAAAATAACTGGAAAATCAGTCGGTGGATTTGGTACATTTTTCTGCCAAAAAGTCGCGACCGCACCCATTTCTCGCGCTTGTCCGACAAATTCGTGACCATCACGTAAATTCCCTACAAAGGGGATAAATAAGTCACCTGGCTTTATTTGTCTCGTATCAAAACAAACACCAGTAATAACGACATCGCGAAATGCATCTGTATGAATAGTGCTATCTAACATGCCTACTACTTCGCCTACTGTTTTTTTCAAAATCAATCGCTCGCTTCCATAAAAAAGCAGCTTCCTTGGATGAAAACTGCCTTTTGCTTATTTTAGTCTTCTAATTTATATTTAAGTGCATTTTTTGCTGCGTGACGTTCTTTTGCTAGATCAACTAGTCGTTCAATTAGGGCCGGATAAGGTAATCCGGTTTCTTGCCATAAAAGTGGATACATACTATAAGGTGTAAACCCTGGCATCGTGTTCACTTCATTTAAGAATAATTGATTATCATCTGTTAAAAAGAAATCAGCGCGAACAAGTCCACTAGCATCTAAACCTAAGAACGCTTGAATAGCATATTCTTTCATTTGTGCTAGAATTTCTGGTTCTACTTCTGTCGGGATAATAAGCGTCGTATTATTGTCTTGATACTTCGCTTTATAATCATAAAATGTTGCCACGGCTCCTTCTGGCAAAATTTCACCTGGCACGGAACAAATTGGCGTATCATTTCCAAGAACGCCCATTTCGATTTCACGGGCAACTACGCCTTGCTCTACTACTACACGACGATCATATAAAAATGCTTCAGTCATTGCTTCCGTTAGCTCTTGTTTATTGGTCGCCTTGCTAATACCAACACTAGAACCAAGATTTGCTGGTTTAACAAAAACTGGGTATTCTAGCACTTCTTCCATTTCGGTAACCATTTCATCTTGAAAGTTCTTCCAGTCAATCAAACGAACAGCTACTGCTGGAACTTGAGGAATCGCTGCATCTGCAAAGATCTTTTTCATAACGATTTTATCCATTGCCGCCGATGAAGCAAGCACACCATTACCAACATAAGGGATATTTAATACTTCAAATAATCCTTGTACTGTACCGTCTTCTCCGTTCGGTCCATGTAACAATGGGAACACAACAGTCTCTTGTCCATCTGCTTCTAAAACAGTTGGGCTAATAAGTTCTCCCGCCGACTTCTCCGTTTCTGCTAAAGCAAGTTCCACCTTATCAGCTGCCGCAAAACGCAATTGCTCCACAAAGTCTAATTTTCCAGAAAGGAGTGGGCCTTGTACCCATTCCCCTTCATTTGTAATATATATTGGCTGTGCTTCAAATTTATTTAAATCTAGTGCATTAATTACAGAAAATGCTGTTTGTAAAGAAACCTCATGTTCTGCGGATTTTCCACCGTATAATAAAATTAACTTGGTTTTCATAATACCCCTCCGTCATTATTCGCTTTATCTATTTTACCATGTTTTAGCAAGATGAAAAGGCATAACTAAAAAATAGGTTGAAAAAATCTTCTTTTTTAAATAAGACCAACGCTCTCTTACTCCAAAAAGGACTTTTTCAACCTACTTTATTAAACTCCAGATGTTAATTTCAATCCAATCACACCGGCTATTATCAACGTAATAAATAACAATTTCCCAGCACTCTTACGTTCTTTAAAGACAATCATGCCAAGTGTTACACTTCCGACTGCGCCGATTCCTGTCCAAATCGCATAACCTGTCCCAATTGGAATTGTTTTAAGCGAGAGCGATAATAGGAAAAAACTCGCCGACATAAATAAAATAGTTAATGCCGCATAGCCAAATCGTTTGAACCCTTCTGAAAGCTTCAGCATTACAACAAAGGCCATTTCACATAATCCCGCAATAAATAAGAATATCCAATCCATTTTTATCTACCATCCTTTTCTGGTTCCTGCCCATCGACCAACTTCAGTCCAATAATTCCAGTTAATAAAACAAGTAACGATACAATTTTCCAAAAAGAAACACCTTCTGATAGAAATAACATACCAATAATTGCTGTCCCTGCCGCACCAATTCCGGTAAACACGGCATAAGCTGTTCCAATCGGAATCGACTTCATGGAAATCGAAAATAAGCCAAAACTAACAATTAAAAAGGCTACTGTCAAAAGACTCCAACCGAGCATTGTAAATCCGTGCGATTCTTTCAATCCAAAAGCCCAAACAATTTCTGATAAACCTGCTAAAATTAAATAAAACCAAGCCAATTTCCTTACCTCCAATTATTTAAGTAAACTTGCGAGAACTTCCCAAGCAGAGTCCCGGCGCAACTCAAATTCCGTTTTATCATAAATCCCATGTTCTACACTTAGACCATCTAATAGTGCATAAAACACATGCATCCATCTTACTAAAACTGCTTCTGTCACTATAAGTTCCAACGTTTCCCGCAATATACCATTCGTTAGTTGTTCATAAGTCCTCGTCGCTTCCTTTAGTTCTTGAAAAAGCGATTTTGGTGGATAGAAAACCGCCCGCTGAAAGAAATTTTTTTCATCTGGATTACTTGAGAAATCAGTCGCCACAAAGAATATCATTCGGAGTTTCTCTTCTCCAGCCAAACTTTCTTTTTGAGATACTTGTTGCAATTCTCTCAATTCTGCTTGAATGCTATCTTGATATACTTCTAAAAAAAGCGCTTCTTTCGACGAGAAGTGAGCATATAACGATGGTGTTTTGATTCCAACTACTTTAGCTATTTCTGAAAGAGCTGTACCATCGTAACCTTTCTCTGCAAAAAGAGATAACGCTGCTTTTTTTACTAGTTTTTTCGTCATTAGTCATCCTCCTAACTAACGTTCATTAGTTAAATAATAACAAATAAAAAATCAAACGTAAAGGAAAAAGTTTGATTTTTTATTTCTCCATATAATTCCACTCATTTTGTTTCAAATCATAGACTAATTTCGCCACTTCTTGCTCGTAATATATTTTTGACGAGATTTCGAGTTCGGTCATTTCTTCGGTTAATCCTAAACCAATTGGCACCTCGATTTGTGTTCGAGTCTTGACGACATCATCGAATGCGATACAAGCACCATCACGAAAATAATCAGACATTTTTTTCAGTAATTCTACTGGTGGTTCAGCAACGTATTTTTTCTTACCAAAGGATAAAAATGTTTTTTCGTTGACGAGCTCTGATGTTTTTCGTGCAATAACAAAACTAAGTAATATATAAAAATGATTTAAATTACGATAATAAACTTTATTA
The DNA here is from genome assembly GCF_900187025.1 of Listeria ivanovii subsp. ivanovii. Taxonomy (GTDB): domain Bacteria; phylum Bacillota; class Bacilli; order Lactobacillales; family Listeriaceae; genus Listeria; species Listeria ivanovii. The sequence goes on along the minus strand of NZ_LT906478.1, from coordinate 839,549 downwards.
TAGCGACCGTCCTCTCTTGTTAAGTAAACAAAATTATTTTGCAACTTATAATAAAATGGAGAGCGCAGATGGCGACCTGTATGTGCTAAATAAAGCATTTCTGCCACTTCTTGCGGCGTCAATTGATTGAGAAGTTCTACATCTTCAAAATCAATCCAACAAAGCGGGCTGAAATTTTCCTTTAAAATATTTGCTAAGTCGCTTGGTTCAAGGTAATGAAAAGCTGTATGGGTATTGTATGACGCGTCTTCTATGTTGTGTTTAATTAGTAAAATGTTTTCAGGTGGCTGCCCGACTCCATTTAAGAAATCACCAAAAGAAATGCCACTTGTCGCTACATTGTTAATAACATGATCAATATGAACATAGATAGATTGTTGATTAACTGTTTCTTTTTTCATGTATTTGCCCCACTCTAATTCTATTTTCTTTTAATAAGTAAAAGCCTTCTTATCCATCATACAACATTTCTCGTTAAAAAGGATAACAGAAACATCAAAACTAAGTGACTAATTGATGACAAATAAAAAAAGTGAAGATATTTCATATGTAATTTAAGTTACTCTAAGAATTTCAAATTACTTAGAACGGTCTCATAACATATAAATATCTTCCACTCTCTCATTACTGCAATCGAAGTTTCATATTAGGAATTGCCTTGGTACTAACAGCTTTCCAAATATCTTTTCGTGATTTTGTTTTTTCTACCATTATGCCTTTTTCTTTGAGCTGAAGGATTACTTGATTTAAGTCTTTTTGATTATTATCCAAACTTATCACTCCATCTTCAAAAATTTGTTTTTCATTCTTTTTTTCTCTCTTTCTTTACTTTAACATATTCTCTTTCCTAAGAATACCCCATTTCTTTATAAATTAACCTAATAACTCGCATTTTTTCAAGAAAGCGTTTGAAAACCGAATCTTATAGCCTGTTTCTTCAAAAATATAAAGAAACAAGCTACATTTATTGTCATTTATTTCGCTTTAGTGCTCCTTTTCAGTAAAACAATTCCTGAAATTATAAGTAAAGTGCCCGCAAAGAGAAAAATTGGTGCATTGGCTTTCGTATCACCGGTTTTTGGCAAGTTCGAATTTTTGGGCGTTTCAGCTTTCACTTGCACGCTGATTTCAGCTGATTTTGAGGGATCTGAAGGGTTTGTTGGGTTTGTCGGATCCACTGGATTAACAGCTGCTTCTTTTTTGTATATATAAGTAACGGTTTGTGCTTTCGTTTCAAACACACCAGTTGCATTAGTAGGCGTCTTGGTTAATTTGTAGCCCTTCACTTTTTTGGCAATTGTTTGATAAGTCTCGTCTACTTTTCCAGTTAAATTTTTGGTTGCAGCAACTTTCGCTCCATTTTCATCCACATAGTTCACTGTTACAGGAGCAGCATCTGCAGCTGGTTCGTTCACGGTAATTGGTTGAATAATTCGACCATCAAAATGTAGCGTTTCACTCGCGAAGTTCATAGAAACACCAGGCGCTAGGATATCTTTTTCACCTGTTTTATAATCATATAATTTGTAATCAACAATGCAACCTTCTGTTATGTTCGACATGACAATTTTATCTCCCTCCAGCACCATAATCGGATTGGTTGGGAATGTGTAATCAATTCCAGAATCATCAGGCTGAATTGGTTTATCAATTGTTAAATTATCACCTGAGGTAACTTCCTTTTCTGATAAAACGATTAATTGGTCTGTTGCATAAGTACTTGTATAAATAGGGTGATTCTTAAGTGGCGATAAATCAGCAATATTATTAACATTTAAATTAAGATAATTTAGCTTACTTAACCCAGCAATTGCTGCGACGTTATTCATGTTGGAATTGGTAAGGCTGATATTAGTTAAATTTTCGAGCTGGCTTAAAAACGCATAACTAGGATCGGTGGAATAAACTAAATCAAAAGTTAACATAGTCAAATTAGGGTTATTGGCTACAAAAGAAAAATCAAATTTTGCTCTTGGTTCACCTGTAAATGCCTCATCATCAACCACATCCGGACCATTTGCAAACCAATTAAAGCTCGTTAAATTTCGAAGTGGTTCTAGTCCAGAAGTGGTTTCAAAACTACTTGAATTAACGCTTAAAGTAGTAAGCGCACTCATTTGACCTATATAAGCTAAATCAGCATCTGGTGCTGTGATTCCGATAATCTGAAGTGTCGAAACATTTTTTAAATATTGCAAACCATTTAATGTAGTATAGCTTTTGTTTGTTAAATTTAATATCCCTGTAGCATTATTTAAATCGGCTTCGGTTGGCTGATAATCACTTGGTTTCTCAAGCAATGCGTTAATGTCTGCTCTTAAATTATCATCGGGGGACTAAAGAAGTGGCATCACTGTCACCTGCCAGCAATACCGGTTCCGTTGATTCTTCTTTATTTTCGGTAGAAGGAGCATCAAAATTGGTTTCTTTCCCACTGGCATTTTGTTGTTCTGCCTTATCCGTTTCTTCTGCCAAACTACTAAAAGGCGTGATGCTGAGAATTAATACGCATGTAATTACAACTAATTTTAGTATTTTCCAATCTCCTTGTAATATGTAATCTGTTTTTTGTCAAAAGAGGCGGTTGCTTTTATATCAACAGCAAGAGAAGTGGTCCTAAGTGATTCTGAAAAACGAAATTTGTGAATGTTTGAACAAATGGTTTTTCGCTTTTTCGCCAAAAAAGAATACTGATGTAGTTGCTTCTTTTAGATGGTGTTCTCACCGCAAAGCTAGGCTTAGTATTCCTACAAGCTTTGTAGTTTCATTTATAACTTTAAAAGAAGAGCTGAGACTTTTCAGCCCTTCTTTTGAAAATTAGTCGTTCACTTTCTTCTTAGTAAAATAACTCCTGACACAAGGAACAAACTTCCCAGTGTTAAACCCATGGAATGATTTGTTGTATCACCGGTGTGAGGCAAGTTAGTTTTTTCTGTTGCTTTAACTACCCCTGAATCAGAAGTAGGATTAAGTGGATTCGTTGGATCACTTGGCTTAACAGGATCAGCTGGGCTTATTGGATTAATAGGATTTGCTGGATCTGTTGGATCTACTGGATCTACTGGATTAATTGGATCAATGTTGGTTTCTTTTTCATACTCATATGTGACTGTTTGCGCATCAACTCCAAAAACTCCGGATGCGTTTGTCGGTGTTTTAGTTAGTTTATAACCGTCTATCGTTTTTTTACTTGTTTGATAAGCAATGCCAATTTTCCCAATTAATGTATCTGAAGGCGCTATATTTTGACCATTTTCATCTAGATAGTTCACCGTAACTGGTGCCCCGTCATTTAGCGTATAAACATAAGTTACTGTTTGAGGCTCTGATGTGAAAGTACCAGTTTGATTCGCAGGCGTTTCTTTCAGTTGGTAGTTTTCTATTGTTTTTGCCGTGGTGGTATAAGTTTCATCAACTTTACCGTTTAAAACCGTATCATCTGCTAGCTTTGTTCCACTTTCATCTACATATTTCACGGTAACCGGTGCTGCATCCACTGCTGGAGCTTTAACATTGATTGGTTGGATGATTTGTCCACTAAATTCGCCAGCTGTAAGTTCAGTACTCTTAAAGTCCATCATAACGCCTGGAGTAGAAATGTCATTTTCCCCAGTTTCGTAATTATATAATCGATAGTTCACAATACAATCATTAATAACATTCGACATGACAATTGTATCTCCAGCAATCGTAGTAACTGGATTCGCAGGAAGCGTATATTCCATTGCTGATGAATCAGGTTTAATTGGTTTATCAATGGTTAAACTATCACCTGCATATACGTCTTTTCCAGGTAATACAACTACTTGATTACTTGCACTAATATTGTTATAAATAGAATGATTTTTTAGTGGAGATATATCGCTAATATAATTTGAGTTTACATTAAGATAAGTTAATTTATCTAACTTAGCAAGCGATGAAACATCATTCATGTTAGAAATAGTGATGTTTAGATGCTCTAAATTTGGTAAATCACTTAAGAAGCTATATTTTGGATCAACGGAATATACTCCCTCAATCTCTAAATATTTCAAGGCAGTGTTATTTGGCACAAATGAAAAATCATAAGCGGTTCTTGGATCAAAACTATCACCCATTTCATTACCAGAACCAGAACCTGAATCTGCTTGACCGTTATTAGTCCATTGGAAATTACTTAGGCTAGTGAGCCCTTCAAGTCCTGCAGTCCTCTTAAAGCTACTAGTATTGATTTGTAAATAAACTAAACTACTCATTTGAGCGATATAAGATAAATCACCATCTGGTGCAGTAATTCCAACAGCTTGTAATGCAATAACTTTTTTTAAATATTGTAAACCATCAAGCGTTGTATAAGTTGTATTTCTTAAATCCAGACTTCCGCCTAAATTTCCGAGATCAGCTTCTGTTGGAAAATAATCAGCTGGTTTTCCCAGTTTTGTATTAATGGTTGCTCTTAAATTAGCATCTGGAATTAAATTGGTCTCACTACCATCACCAGCCATCAATATTGGTTCGGATGTTTCTTTTTCGTCACTTTCAGTCTCACTTGATGTTTGAAAGTTAGTTTCTTTTGTACTGCTTTCTGTTTTACTTGTAGTTTCTTTGGCTTTGTTCTCTGCTGCTTTGTCCTCTGTTAGGGGTGATTCGTCCTTTATTTCTGTTTGATTATCTGGAGTAGTCGTTTCCAAATTATCCCCTTTTAAAGCTGTAGTTTCTTGCTCTATATCAGTAGCATCCGTTTCTTTTGCAAAAGTGCTGAACGGAACTGCACTGACAATCACAACACAAATAATGACTAAAAGCTTAAATATTTTCTTCATGATCCAATCTCCTTGTAGTATAAAATAGGTTGCTTCAATAAATGCATCTTCGACACAAAATTATTATAAACGACCCCCAAGTAAAATGAATCATTCCATAAAGAAAAAAAATTATATTGTGTCAAAAATGTGAAAGTATATTTATAGCTAATATATAAAATTATAAATCGTTGGTACTGCGCCCTTGTAAACTTTTATTTTTGTCTAAAAATAGACTTTTTTTCCAAAAAAAAGTAGCTTGAATCTTATTTTTTTAGTCATTATTTTTTTCTAGCTGTACTGTTTCAGACCAAAAAAAGAAATTCTCTATTGGTTACTAAAGAGAATTTCTTTTTTTAGTGATTATTTTTTTACAAAACTTTATCTAAAAAACTAATGGTTCTTTGATTTGTTGGATGGTCAAATATATCTGCGGGTTTACCTTCTTCAACGATATAGCCACCATCCATAAAGATGACCCGATCACCAACTTCACGAGCAAATCCCATTTCGTGTGTGACGATCATCATGGTCATCCCACGTTTGGCTAATTCTTTCATAACGCCTAGTACTTCTCCGACCATTTCTGGATCGAGTGCAGAGGTTGGTTCATCGAATAACATAATATCTGGATCCATTGCAAGAGCTCTAGCAATCGCAACCCGCTGTTTTTGTCCTCCAGAAAGTTGACTTGGGTATTCATCTGCTTTTTCTTTTAGGCCCACTTGTTCTAATAGACGAACCGCATTACTTTTCGCAGCTTCTTTATCCATTTTTTTCAGTTCTACAGGAGCAAGGGTAATATTTTCTAAAACAGATAGATGTGGAAAAAGGTTAAAATGTTGAAACACCATTCCGATATTTTCGCGTACTTTGTTAATATCTACTTTTTTATCTGTAATGTTAAAATCATCGACAATGACTTCTCCGGCTGTAATTTCTTCTAAGTTGTTCATGCAGCGAAGGAAGGTGCTTTTTCCGGAGCCAGATGGTCCAATTACGCAGACCACTTCGCCTTCTTTCACTTCGATATCAATACCTTTTAGCACTTCATTCGCGCCAAAGCTTTTTTTAAGTCCAGTTACTTTGAGTTTAGTCATTTCGTAATCTCCTTTCTAAACGATCAGACACTTTGGTTAAAATAGTAATGACGATTAAGTACATGATTCCGATAATGAGCCATGTCCAGGTACTTTCGAACGTACGCGCCATAATAATTTTTCCAGATTGTGTTAATTCGACTAGTCCGATTGCCGACATAATCGAGGTATCTTTTAGCGTGATAACGAACTGATTGATAAAGGACGGAATCATCATCCGAATGGCTTGCGGCAATACAACTTTTAGCATTGCTTTTTTATGTGGTAAACCAAGACTTCGCGCTGCTTCCATTTGTCCTTTGTCGACGGATTGAATTCCGCCACGAACGATTTCGACCATATAGGCACCTGCATTCAAGCTTAGGGCAATGACACCGGCTAGGAATACTGGCATCCTGAAATCAAGCGCTGCTGGAATCCCAAAGTAGAAGAAAAATGCTTGAACGATTAAAGGTGTTCCACGGAAAATGTCGACATAAACAGTAGCGATTCCTCGTAAAATTTTACTGTTACTTACTTTCATAAAGCCAAATGTAATACCAATTATGAAAGCAATAATTAGGGAAACAACAGCTAGTCTGATTGTTAGCCACATCCCGGCTAAAAGCGCAGGCCAAGAAGATTTAATAATTCCCATGAAACCTTTTTCTGTTGTGTTTTCTTTTACTGCATCTTTTCCTAAATAATTTTCAAGAATTTCGTCATACTCGCCGCTTGCTTTAATGTTCACTAGACCGGCGTTGAATTTTTCTAAGAGTTCTTTGTTTTTGCCTTTATTAACTGCAAAACCATAAGAATTCCCCTTTTCTTTTTCCGTTACGATTTTTAACCCATTTCCTGTTTGAACACCATAAGCGAGTACAGGATAATCATCGAAACATGCGACAGAATTTCTTGTTTTAACGTCATCATACATTTGGGCTGAATCGTCAAATACAACAATATCAAAACCGTATTTATCTTTTATTTTTTCTGCAAAGGCGTAACCTTCTGTCCCAGTTTTAACAGCTACTTTTTTCCCTTTTAGGTCATCGTAATTCTTAATTTCGTCGTTATCTTTCAGGATTCCCATAACAACGCCGGAATCAAAGTACGGATCAGAGAAATCAAATTTTTGTTTTCGCTCGTCTGTAATACTCATTCCAGCGATAACACCATCTACTTGGTTAGCTTCAAGTGCTTGAACTGCTGCATTAAATCCCATTGCTTTAATTTCGTATTTAAAATTTTGATCTTTGGCAATGGCTTTCAGGATATCCATATCAATCCCTACGTGTTTCCCATCTTTTTCAAATTCAAAAGGGGCAAAAGTGGTATCAGTCCCAATTAAGTAAGTTTCTTCTGCGGCTTTGGCATGCAACCCGTTTCCTGTGAAAATAAACATGGCAACACAAGCGATTGCCATTGTGAGTATGAAGCGTGAAAATTTCTTCATATTTTGTCCTCCCTCTATATATGTTTAGCTATAATTAATTATTTTATGTAGCATTAAATTTTTTCCGTCCTCGTAAGATTTTACCATAAGGGTACATTATTGACCATAGTTATTTGCGATAAGATTTTCAACACAACATAAGAAAGAAGCTAATCAGTGAAAGCTAGCTTCTAACTATTGTTTAATTGGTTTTCGAAATCGTATTCTTTCATTTTGGCATAAGCGATATAGGTGCTCTTGGCATTTTCGACCGCTAAATTTATTTGTTGCTTTTTCCCGCCTTTTTGTGGGAAGGATGTTACTTTTTGAAGTGAGGCTGACAAAGACATTTTATCTATTTTTTCTGCAATCAGCAACTCTTTTGGTTGGATATTGTTTGGATCCTGATAAAATTGATTGATAAAGTCTGCCAAATCTTCTTGAAGCGACTTTTGGATTTCAAAAACGTGCCATTTGTTTCCATTGATTGCACCATTTCGAACGAAAAAGACAAAAACACTTAAATGATTATCTTGTTCGTAACAACCGATGAGATCACGGTTTTTTAACCCTGAGAAAATAATATGTTGCTTTTCGATTGTTTCGTTAATGGCGTGGATAGTATCTCGAAGTTCTGCGGCTCTTTCGAATTGAAGTTTTTCAGTTGCAGTTTGCATGTCTTGTGTTAGTTTGGTTTTGACCGATTTGACATCGCCTTCTAAAAACCGACTGATTTTTTGAATTTGTGCTTGATACACAGCTGGGGTGATTTCGGCTTGGCATGGGCCTAAGCAAAGACCTAGATGATAGTACAAACATGGCCGACCTGGTTTCCCGTCGCATCTACACAATGGATATAACTTTTCGATTAACATCGCGGTTTGTCTTGCAGAATATCGACCTGGATAAGGGCCAAAATAGTGTGCACCATCCGCTTTTGTTTCAACAACTACTTCAATGTGCGGATTTTTTTCATTGGTGATTTTGATATAGGGATAACTTGGCCCTTCCTTTAATTGTCTATTAAAAGGCGGTTGGTATTTTTGAATTAAAATCATTTCGAGTAGCAATGCTTCTTTTTCTGAACTTGTAATAATGAGTTCCAAATCGTGAATTTTCCGGACGAGTCGCGCTGTTTTGCCAATTTGTTTGCCAGTAAAATAAGACTTTACTCGGTTTTTTAAGCATTTTGATTTACCGATGTAGAGAATTTCTTGATTTTCATCTTTATATATATAACATCCTGGCGCTTCAGGCAGTAATGTTAATTTTTGTTGTAATTGAGTGTTCAAAGGAATAACCTCCTTCTAGAACACTTATTCTAGCGCTAACCGTCCTATTTGTAAAGATTAAAAAAGAACTAGTTGAAAACTTCCAACTAGTTCTTTCGCTTATTTAATCATGCCAAACATCTTTGGCAATTTTAACGATGTAACGTAATTTTTCCCATTGCTCTTCTTCGGTTAAAATATTTCCTTCTTCCGTAGAAGCAAAGCCGCATTGTGGGCTAAGTCGTAATTGTTTAAGTGGAACAATTTCACTTGCTTCCTTAATGCGTGCCTTGATTAATTCCGCGTCTTCTAATTCGCCAGTTTTGGATGTAATCAAGCCAAGGACAATTTTAAGATCCGGTCGATTAACATATTTTAAAGGGGCAAAATCACCGGAACGCTCGTTATCATATTCTAAAAAGAAACCATCAATATTTAGGTTACTAAATAAAGTTTCCGCTACTGGACCATAGCCGCCAGATGCAATCCAAGTAGAACGGAAATTCCCCCGACAAATATGCATCGTAATAACCATATCTGCTGGTTTATTTTGCACTGCGTCATTAATTAATTTTTTGTATGTTTCTTGTAGTGCATCTGGATCAAAGCCACGTTCCCGAACTACTTCTCGCTGTTCATCCGAGCATAAATAACTCCAAGAAGTATCATCTAATTGTAAGTAGCGACAACCGGCATCATAAAAGGCCTGAATTGCTTTTTGATATGCTTTTGCTAAATCACTAGCAAATTTTTCCGGATTATCCAGATATGGCTGATATTCAATATCCCCGCGATAATGAAGCATCGCCGGGCTTGGAATTGTTTGCTTTGCCACATGATTCGCACCAACAACTTCTTTCAAAAACTGAAAATCAGCAATAAAAGGGTGTGTCGTAAAATCGATGGCACCCGTAATTTTCACCGAATGCGATTTTGTTTGCACTTGGCTAAACTGAATTCCTCCTGCTGCATCGTATCCTTCTACCCCGTCCAAATTTTCCAGGAAATCAAAATGCCACCATGCCCGGCGGAATTCTCCATCTGTAATTGCTTTTAACCCGACTTCTTTTTGTTTCTTAACAATATAGTTGATTTCTGTATTTTCGATTTTGCGTAGTTCTTCGGCTGAAATTTCACCTGCTGCGAATTTACTCCGCGCATCTTTAATCGCCTTTGTCCGTAAAATACTTCCTACATGATCTGCATAAAATGGTGCTACTTGATTCATTTTCTTCGCCTCAATTCTAGTTATTTTTATGTACAAAAAAACTTCCCCTTAAAAGACAGCTTTTGAGGGAAAGAGAAATTTACCTGATTCGCATGCCTTATCTGTCAGTATTACCTGCTGGATTTGGCACCGTGAAAACTCCGGTTGCCAAGGCTTCATTGGGCCAGAACCCTCCACCTTTCTTGATAAGTTGCTATGTAATTGATTATTATTATATCGTTTCGTCTAATGGATTGTCAATTTTTTTCTGAATATTTATGCTTCTGCGATAACTTCGATTTCAATTTCAGCATCGAGTGGTAATTTCGCGACTTGGAAAGCACTTCTAGCTGGGAAATCACTGGAAAAGAATGTCGCATATACTTCATTAACTGCTGTAAATTGGTTTAAATCTTTGAATAAAACCGTTGCTTTGATAATTTTATTTAGTCCAGATCCAGCTTCTTCTAACACAGCGGAAAGATTTCGAAAGGCTTGCTTTGCTTGTTTAACTGCTCCCTCAGCTAATTCTCCTGTTTCCGGGTTAATTCCAAGCTGCCCAGATGTAAAAATAAAATTATTTACTTTTATCGCTTGTGAATAAGGGCCAAGTGCTTTTGGCGCATTATTTGTTTGAATAACTTCCTTTGCCATTTTATCCCTGCTTTCTTTTGTGGTATGCTTTTATTCTAATCAATAAAGTTTGTTTTCGCAATTTAAAGGGGGAATTACTCATGGTTTTAACGATTTATTTAATCGCGATGACATTTATTTCATTTCTAATGTTCGCTATTGATAAACGAAAAGCAATCAAACATGCCTACCGTATCCCAGAATCTGCCCTTCTTCTTACAGCGTTTCTCGGCGGAGCATTCGGCAGTTGGATGTCGATGCAACTTTTTCATCATAAAACACAAAAAACAAAGTTCCGGATTCTTGTTCCGCTAGCGATGGTTTGGACAGTTGGGATTGTTATTTGGTTGGTGTATTAAAATCCAGATAATGCTCCATCACCTTGAGTACGCCCGCTTCATTATTGGAAGGAGCGACATTCTTAGCTATGGCAAGGACCTCTTCACTACTGTTCTTCATTGCATAACTATATGCGGTGAAAGCTGAAGCATCTCCAAGTCATTATTCGCATCTCCAAAAGCTAGTAGTTGTGCCGGACTGATACTCCATTGTGTTAAAAGCTGCCTAATTGCACTCCCTTTTGTCACGCCTGGAATAATAATATCAATGCTACCGTGTCCACTTGCTACTGCGCGAATATCACCTTGAAAGGTCTGATTCAGTTGTTCGACAATTTGCGTCGTTTGGTCAATTGCTACATCTAACGCAAATTTAATAAAAGTGTCCTCTGGTAGCGTTACAAAAGATTCCACTTCTTTTAATTCAACATAATATTTTTTGGCAAATTCTTTAAAAGTGGGATTAGCTGCTTTAAGTAAATAGGCACTCTTCACCCCGCAAAGAATCACTTGTAAATCTTGGTATTCTTGGGTCAATGTATAGAGAATTTTTTCAACTAAATATTTTGGAAATTGATTGACAGTTATTAACGCTTCATTATGAAAAATCACAGCTCCATTTTCGGCAACATAATAAATCTCTCTATCTTTACCTGGAAAGAAAGATTTAAGTTGATAGTATTGATTGCCACTTGCCACGATAAACTTCATTTCTTTTTGTAACAAATTCGCATAGATTTTTTCAAAACGTTCACGGTCATATTCGCCGTGCTCATCTAAAAAAGTGCCATCCATATCTACTGAAATAGCTTGAATCATTGTTTTCTCTCTCCTTTATCGGATTGTCTTTAACGACATTATAGCATACTACAAAAAGCAGAAATCCCCTTGATTACGACTGGGAATTCCTGCTTTTCTTATGCTTCTTTAAAAAATTTGTTTTGAATCACTTTGATAATCTCCATCATAATTACCGCGCCGAGTGCAAGTCCAGCTGCAATCGACCATTCATGTAGCCCGAATGATGCCGGGATAGAGAAGATTTCGCGTGCTCCTGGTAAAACGGTTACTCCATATAATACGAAACAAAGTAATACTGCACCGATAACATATTTGTTACTGAAAAATCCTGCGCCAAATGCGGTTTGGACATTGGAACGAGCAGCAAATGTTTGCAGCGTACGAGCTAAGATAAGTGTCGTAAAGGCCATTGCCACGCTCATCTCTGGTGAAATTTGCATACCGATGTACTGCGAAATAATAACAGCGACACCAATTAACACTCCGCGACTAATGACCGCGCGCATCGTTCCGCCAGCAAAGATACCTTCATTAATATCTCTCGGTTTGCGTTTCATCACATCAGGTTCCGCTTTCTCCATACCAAGGGCAATCGCTGGCAAGGAATCATTGACTAAATTAATAAATAGTAATTGTAATGCTGTAAATGGATTAATCCAATCTAGTACGAGCGCAAATAAAATCGCAATAATTGCTCCAAGGTTGCCTGCAAAAAGATACGCAATCGATTTTTTAATGTTGTCGAAAACCGTACGACCAACCCCAACTGCATCCACAATCGATACAAAATTGTCATCCGTTAGAATCATTGCAGCCGAGTCTTTAGCAACGTCCGTTCCGCTCCCCATCGCCACGCCAATATCGGCTTGTTTCAGAGCGGGAGCATCGTTCACACCATCTCCGGTCATTGCAGTAATTTTTCCTTTTTTCTGCCAAGCTTTGACGATACGAATTTTATTTTCTGGAGAAACACGAGCGTATACAGCGATATGTTCTAGTTTTTTATCAAGTTCTTCTTCAGGCATCGCGTCTAGCTCTTGACCAGTTAAAGCAATATCATCGGCATCCATTAAGCCAATATCGCGACCAATTGCTTGTGCCGTTGTTTTGTGATCTCCGGTAATCATGACAGTGCGAATTCCTGCTTTTTTAGATTCCTCAATCGAAGCATAAACCGCTTCACGTGGTGGATCAATCATTGCCGTTAAGCCAACAAGGACAATATCTTGCTCATCTTGTAAGCTTAACTCTGTTGAATCAGCTGCCATCCGTTTGTAACCATAAGCAAGAACTCGGAGCGCTTGATTCGAAAATTCTTCATTTACTTCTTTTAGTTTCGTTAAAATTTCATCGGTCATTGGTTTCTCTTCTCCATCAAGGAAAACATAACTACAGCGAGCAAACATCACATCAGGTCCGCCTTTTGTAAGCATGGCTTTATTTCCTCTAAATGTGTGAAGTGTTGACATCAGTTTCCGATCAGAGTCAAACGGAATTTCGCCTTCACGGATGAAATTTTCACGAATTTCATTATAATCTTGGTTATTTTTATTACTAAAAGCAATCAGTGCCACTTCAGTCGGATCACCGAGTTCTTTTCCTTCTGAATTAATATTCGAGTCATTACAAAGAACAGCAATATGAATCAGACGACGCTCTCCTTCTGACCATTTTTCAGGACTATCAGGGAAGTTTTCTTTCATTCCATCTGGTAAATAGTAGTCAACCACCGTCATTTTATTTTGTGTTAATGTTCCAGTTTTATCTGTACAAATAACACTGGTGGAGCCAAGTGTTTCCACTGCTGGGAGTTTTCTAATAATCGCATGTTGTTTCGCCATTTTGTTCGTTCCAACGGCAAGGACAATCGTCACTATAGAAGAAAGTGCTTCCGGGATAGCAGCAACCGCCACCGCTACCGCAAACATGAAGGCATTTAATATCGCTGTTGCCATATCCGCTGAATCATTACCAAGGAATACGCGTCCAGCTTCCACGGCGAAAATCAAAATACAGAGCGCTAAAATACCAAGCCCTAATTTTTTACTGAAGGATTCTAATTTTCTTTGTAAAGGAGTTTGCTTTGCTTCAGCTGTTTCTAAAAGACCAGCGATTTTACCAATTTCTGTTTCGCTAGCTGTTCCTGTTACGACAAACATACCACGACCATACACGACAAGCGAGCCACTAAATACCATGTTCACACGGTCGCCAAGCCCCACTTCCTCTGAAATCGTATCGATATATTTTTCAACAGCTTCCGATTCGCCTGTCAGCATACCTTCGTCAATTTTCAACGAGCCACTTTCAAATAAACGCCCGTCTGCTGGGACAAAATCACCTGCGTCTAGAATAACAATATCGCCAGGAACGAGTTCACGCGCGTGGATACTCTGTTTGCTGCCATCACGGATAACTTTTGCAACTGGTGCAGACATTTCTCTTAAAGCATCGAGTGAACTTTCCGCTTTTCTCGTTTGGACGACACTAATAATGGAATTGACAATCAGTACTAAAAAGATAATGAGCGATTCAACCACTTCGCCTAAGACTAACTGAACAAGTGCTGCAATGACTAGAACAATCACCATTGGATCTTTAAATGTTTCTAGAAACAGTTTCCAAAGTGGATCTTTCTTTTTATTCTTCAGTTCATTAAAACCGTATTTTTCTTGCCTTTTTGTAACCTCACTAGTTGTTAAACCTTTTTCAGTTGCTTCTAGTTGTTCCAATACTTCTGCCGCGCTTTTGCGGTATATCTCCAATCCATTCAGTCCCTTCCGAATATTATAAATTAAGTATAACAAATCTTTACATGGAAATAATATTGATAAGAATGATAATTTACATACTCTTAACAAAAAGCGCTTTCATGGACACAACTGTAATACTGACAGCCTTTTTTTCCACAAAAAAAACCAAGACGCTTTATCTTGGTTTTGCTGTTTCTTCATTTAAAAGGGTTATTTTCGGAATCTCTCTGGAAGCGATAAATGTAAGGAAGGAACCGATAAGAATGATGATAATACCAATCAAGGTATGGAAGTTAATGCTTTCACCAAGAATAATCCATGCAAATATCGGTGCTAACGCTGGTTTAATGAAAAAGACAGGTGAGGCAAGTGATACACCCACATTTTCCATTGCAAGAAAATAACTAGAGAAACCAATCCCTGTCACGCCAATACCTAAATAAAGTAATAGTGGTAAAGACGCCCATCCAATCCCACTAAAAACAGGAATATTCGCAAAAGCCGATAAGCCGTTTGTCATAAAACTATTTGCAATCACTGGAATATGAGTGAATAACATAATAACTAAAAGCTCTGCGCTACCAAAAACAAAGGAAAAACAAGTGATTAAAATACCATCATAATGATATTTCTTTGTACCGAAACGACTGAAGACACTATAAACTGCAAAGGTAATCGCGGCTAAAACTGCTAGCAATATTCCAATTGGATCTGCCATTTCAAAAGGATTAATAATAACCACAATACCAATTAGACTCACAATGATAGAAATAACCGTTAACCCAGCAAGTTTTTCTTTCAAAAAAAGCGCAGCAAATGTAATCACAAAAACTGGATTACAACTAAAGATAATCGCAACCGTGGATGCCTTTGTATATCCGATTGCTAATTGGAATAAAATCATACTAATAACGACGCAGAAAAAACCTGACCAACAAAAAAAGCGAATATCTTTCGCTGTAAGTTTTTTAGCCGCATTTTTTAACTTTTTTACGGCTAATGGTAATAAAAATAGCCCACCGAGCGCAAATCGTAAAAATGTAATTTGAATGGGGTTAAATGTTCCGTTCGTTAGTTTAACGGCAATCTCCATCGAACTAAATAGAATCGTTGCGATTGCAATATACAAGTAGCCTTTTTTCACTGGCTGACACCTTCATTTCTTTTTTGCACCTTTTATTATATAATGAGCATTAATAACAAACAAATCATTCATTCGATTATTTCGATGCATTTTATACATGGAAAGAGGGATAAAAAGTGGATTTTAATCAATTGCATTACTTTATTGTTACTGCTGAAACTGGTCACTTGACGCAAGCTAGTGAGAAACTCGCATTATCTCAATCTGCGCTTAGTCGCTCGATTGCAAATTTAGAGGCAGAACTTGGCTTACCTTTATTTGACCGAAAAAATCGAAGTATCCAGTTAAATAAAGTCGGCAAGGTCTTTTTGGCTGATGCAAAAGAATTGCAATTTAAGTGGCTGGCTGCACAAGAAAAAATCCAAACCTTAGCAAATCCAAACTTTGGTGAAGTCTCAGTGTCCTTTGTTCCTACATTAGGATTGTCATTTATGCCAGAGCTATTAAAAAACTTTCAATCAAACTATCCAACAAATGTTTTACGACTGAAGGAAGTCCCAGCCAAACAAGTATTGAAGGATGTCTTAACCAACAAGAGTGATATTGGAATTTGTACTGTAAGAGATAGACAAGAAGGACTTGAATACATCCCACTTTTCACAGAAAAATTTGTTCTGATTGTATCAAAGAAAAATAAGCTAGCTCAGAAGAAAAACTTAACTTTACAGGATATCACTGATGAGGAATTTATTCATTTCGCAGAGCATACTTATTCTCGAGAAGTCGTGGAAAATGCGCTTAAGCAAGCCAATGTCGCTTTAAAAGTTCGATATGACGGCTTAGAAATTGGTAGTATTCTCGGACTAGTAGAAGCAAATATGGGTATTTCCATTGTTCCTAAAACGGCTATTCTAGATTTTAAACGGTTACAAATTTTCACAGTCCCCACTTCTGGAATGGAGCGAACCATTTACCTTACTCATGCAGCTAATGGATACATTTCCAGCGCCGCAAAACGATTTATCCACTTTGTTCAAGAACATACGAATAGTTGAAAAGGACACAAAAAATAGCTATACTACTACTAGATACGTCTAATTAGGAGGTCATGACATGAATAAGGACGAAGAAGTCATGGTAGAAATACGAGAATTATTTAATAAACTTGCTTGGATTAATAAGGTGAAAATGGAAGAATCTCTTAAAGGATATAAACCATCCGAGGTGCACTGCATTGAATATATCGCTAAAAATGAAGATCCTAATGTAACCAAGCTCGCTGAAGCCTTCTATATGACCAAAAGTGCTATTAGTAAATTAACCAAAAAATTGATGGAAAAAGGATTTATTGAAAGCTATCAAAAACCAGACAATAAAAAAGAAATCTATTTTCGCTTAACATCCAAGGGATCTGCCATCAATCAAGTCCATGATGAATTACATCAATCCTTTCGTAATCGAGACAAAGTCGTTTTTGAACACGTTACCGATGACCAATATGCTGCGGTTCTAAAGTTTGTAGACGAATATAGTAAACACTTAGACAACGAGATTAAAAAAATTGGTTTAGATATCAAAGCAGAATAAAATACGAACAGTCAACTTTCCAAGTTTGGCTGTTTTTTTATTCTTTTTTGTTGACAAGGAAACAAAAAGGCGTTAAACTATCATTATGTTTCTTAGGACACAAAATAATGCATCGATTGGAGAATCAAATGTTTTCATCTAAATCACACGATACAAACAACTTAGTCAATAAAAAGACTTTATTATTTGGACTTATATCCATCTTTCTTTGCGGGATGGGTTTTAGCATTATCATGCCTGTTGTCCCATTTTTAGTTGCTCCTTATGTAAATAATGCAAGTGATCAGGCACTGATGGTCACGCTTTTGACCTCGGTTTATGCTTTTTGTGTTTTTTTCGCCGCGCCTGGTCTCGGTGCTTTAAGCGATCGTTTTGGTCGCCGTCCCGTTTTACTTATTTGCCTATTTGGTTCAGCGATTGGCTACTTCTTTTTCGGCCTTGGTGGTGCGCTTTGGGTACTATTTGCTGGTCGTATTATTGAAGGTATTACTGGCGGAAGTGTTAGTACCCTGTTTGCTTTCATTGCTGATATTACTCCCCAAGAACAGCGTACAAAATACTTCGGTTGGGTTAGTGCTGTGGCTGGAACGGGTGCCGCTATTGGGCCTGCACTTGGCGGCCTGCTCGCACACTTCGGTTATGCTACTCCGCTTTTTTTCGGAGCAGTCATCACCTTAATCAATTTCGCATTCGGTTATTTCTACATGCCAGAAAGTCTCGCTAAACAAAATCGTTTGAAGAACATCCCTTTTGTAAGACTTAATCCATTTTCACAACTATTCCATATTCTTTCCATTCAAAATTTAGGTCGCTTACTCGTATCCGCTTTCTTAATTTGGATTCCAAATGGCTCACTTCAGGCCATTATTTCTCAATTTACGATAGATAGTTTTAGTTGGAAACCAGCACTAATTGGCCTGATGTTCTCGATTATGGGAATTCAAGATATTCTCTCGCAAGCCTTTGTTATGCCTAAACTACTACTTAAATTACGTGATAAACAGATTGCCATTTGGGGGATGGTCGCAGAGATTGTTGGTTATAGTCTAATTGCCGTTTCTGCGATATTTAGTCACGCTTCCTTGTTGATAATTGGCATGTTTGTTTTCGGCTTTGGTGATTCTATTTTTGGGCCTGCATTCAACGGTATGGTTTCCAAATCAGCCGATGCCAGTGAACAAGGTCGTATCCAAGGTGGTAGCCAAGCCATTCAATCACTTGCCCGAATTATCGGTCCGCTAATTGGTGGTCAAATTTATATAACATTTGGTCATGCTGCCCCTGCTTTTATGGGAGTCATCTTGATAACCATAGCTATTTTTATCCTTTATAAAAAAGCTTCTGTAGTGAAATAACAAAGAATTCCTTACGCATTAATTTTTCCATATAAAAAAGCATCTCTATAAATTCATTCTCCATGAATTCAAGTAAGAGATGCTTTTTTGTCAGAATTTTTATGGACCTGCAAGTAAATCAAGCCTAATTATTTGTTAGCTAAACGACGATTTTAACTTGTTTTTCGAATAGTCCTCTCTTGTTTTAACGCGACAGGAATCATCATTAATCCTGCAATAATCAAAGCTGTAAACATAATTGTGAAAGTAGCTCCCCAACCGTGCAAAGTATAACCAAATATATTCATACCAGATTTAGTTGGGTCTGCTATATAACCAAGGAATACTTTTGCAAAGGAATCTCCAAATAGATAAGCAAATGTTCCTGTTAAACCATTTGTCACAGCTAAAGCGCTCTTAGGAACAAATTCTATCACAGAAACTCCAATTAAAAGTTGAGGACCGAATACTAAGAAACCTAGAATGAATAATACTGTAAACATGCCATAGACGCTTGTTACTTGCGAATAGGCAATTAACATAAAGAATTCAATAGCTACCGCAATGATAGAGCAAAGCATTCGACGACCTTTCATTATATCTGAAAGCCAGCCCCATGATAAAGAACCTAATAATGCACCTATTTCAAAAAAAGAAATGGTAAGAATTGCGTCTTTCGTATCCCATCCTAAAGCTTGAATACAATACACTGGAGCCCAATTATCAATCCCTATTCTAACAATGTAAATGAATATATTGATTACACATAAAGTCCACACCCACGGATTATTAATAACAAATTGGCGTAAAATTTGAAATCTAGTTAAATCTTTCGTTTCTGATTCTCCATGCTCTTCTGGTTCTTCAAATATTTCGGGGGCAGAATTCCAACCTAGTTCTTCTGGTTCATCATGCCCTATAGAAAAGCAAATGATAGCAATAATAAGCGCAATAATAGCTGGAACAATAAACATTCCTCCTACTCCGCCATTAAAAAAAGTGGTCGCGCCCCAAAAAGCAACAATTCCAGCCAAAGCCCCACCTATATTGTGCGAGGCATTCCAAAAACCTAGCCATTTTCCTCTTTTCAGTTTTGGTGTCCAACGTGTAATTGTTGAATAGGAGGCTGGTCCACCTGGTGATTGTACAAATCCATTTGCTCCCCAAAGAATAAATAAAATCCCTGTTGTAGCCTGTTTTGTAATTAATAAAATCCCAATAATAATCGAAATAATAGCGGAAACACCTAGTAGAAAACTCATTATTTTTTTTGCATTTCTACCGTCAATACCATAACCTAATATGGTTTTTCCAATTCCATACGCAACGGAAAAAGCTAAACCAATCATCCCTAATTCGGTTGTGCTGAAATTATTCTGTTCAATTAATAATGTCTGGGCAGCTTTAAAGTTATTTCTTAGAAGATATACAGTTAAATAGCAAACAAATACAGCCATAAATGCAACAATAAAGTGCCTGAACCACTGCTGCCTTTGTATTTCTAATGGGATATGATAGTTCTTTCTTTTTAAACTGAATAATGACATTACTATTTTCCTTTCATGTTTAATCTTCATTCCAAGCTAAGTTTAGAATGTTGTGATGGGTATTACCATCTATGTCATGAGTACCTCCACTCGAGTGTTTATTAGTAATTCCAAATTAATTAGATTTCCTAAATCATGGCCAATGATTTTTTTAGAAAAGCATCCTAATATTAATTTTTTGCTTCTAGGTGCCCTCCCCGTGCAAACGGTTTCACGGAAAGTTCACGTGATACTTTCCTTCTACCACTTGCTGCTAAGTTTTAAATAGCTAGTTCTCTCTTCTATGCTGTTAAACAATATGTTTAAAATATAAACTAAATTAATTCTGCTCGTCATTAACACTTGTTAAACTCTAAGTGAAAATACAAAGAAAAACAGAAATTATCTTTACTATTCTCTAGATAATTCCTGTTTTCCAACAATATGAAAGCTCCTAAATAGGAAAGCAATTTTTTATTAAATCGTGTTAAATTGGGCATCATATAATCTCTTATATGCGCCTGTCTCCCTAGCTAGAAGTTCGTCATGGGTGCCGGTTTCTGCAATTCCAGTTTCATTAACAACAATAATTCGGTCAGCATGTTTAATTGTCGCTAAACGATGTGCAATGATCATGGTTGTTCTTCCCTCTGCTAGCTCTTCTAAAGATGCTTGAATAACTTGTTCTGTCTCCGTATCCAAAGCAGAAGTTGCCTCATCTAAAATTAAAATAGGTGGATTTTTCAAAAACATTCTCGCAATTGCTAGTCGTTGTTTTTGTCCGCCAGAAAGTTTTACTCCGCGTTCTCCAATAATCGTATCGAGTCCATCTGGCATCTCATCTACGACCTTAGAAAGATGTGCGAGTTTAACGACATGATTAATTTCTTCATCGGTTGCATCTAGTTTCCCATATGAGATGTTTTCACGAACGGTTCCTGAAAACAAGAAAACATCTTGTTGGACAACGCCGATTTGCGCACGTAATGATGGCAAAGTGACATCTTTAATATTTTCCCCATCAATGGTAATTCCCCCATCCGACACATCATAAAAACGCGGTAATAAATTGCAAATAGTCGTTTTCCCTGCTCCACTTGGCCCAACAAAAGCAACTGTTTCGCCCGCTTTGATAGAGAGATTAATATGCTTTAATACATTTTTTCCATCGCTATATTGAAAGGATACTTGGTTATACTCAATGTCCCCGCGGAAGTCTTTTGCAGGTACAGCATCTTTTTTATCTTGAATTGTAGGCTCTGTGTCCATTACTTCAAGAAAACGTTTAAATCCAGCGAATCCCTTTGGATAACTTTCGATTACATTATTAATTTTCTCAATTGGTCGGATAAAGACATTCGTTAATAAAATGAAACCAACAAATTCTCCATACGAAATTTCGCCATTAATCGTAAAATAAGCCCCAAACAAAAGCGCGAATAAGCTAATCAGTCGCATCAGAAAATAGTTAAACGAAAAACTAAGTCCCATCACTTTATAAAACATTAATTTTGACTTGCGATAAGCTTGATTAAGTAATGCAAAACGTCCATTTTCATGTGGTTCATTAGCAAAAGCTTGCACTACTCGTACGCCGCTAATCGCATTTTCTACCCCAGCATTGAAATTTCCTAAATCTTTAAAAATTTTCGTCGTTACTTTTGTCATTCGCTTGTTGAAGTAGACAATTAGTACCGTTAAAATCGGTACTAAAATGAAGGTCGATATCGCTAATTTCACATTAATATTCAACATTAAGAAAAAAGCACCGAATAATGACATAATAGAAATGAAAATATCTTCTGGTCCGTGATGCGCCACTTCTCCAATCTCAAATAAATCCGTCGTCATCCGTGACATTAATTTGCCTGTTTTTTGATTGTCGTAAAAGCCAAAAGGTTGTTTTTGCAAATGGCTGAATAAATCACGGCGCATATCTGTTTCAATGTTAAGTCCAAGCATATGTCCAAAATAAGTAACAACATACTGCATAAAAGTATTCAATATGTAAAAGAATAATAATGCTACAGCGGCCGTCATAATAAGCCCAAAGTCTTTCCCTGGAAGTAGTGTATCAATCACATGATTTACCGCAACAGGAAATGCAAGCTCTAAAAGGGCCGCAATAACGGCGCATCCAAAATCTATGATAAATAGTGTTCGATATGGTTTATAATAACTAAAAAATCTTTTTAGAATAAGTAGCCCCTCCCTTTAAAATAGTCACGCTTCTCATTATAGTGTAAAATAACTAAAAAAGCGATATCGTTTTGAAAGGAGGCAACAAATGAAACGGTTAGAAAAAATTTCTTCCATTGTTCCGATTTTACTTCGGGTGACTTTAAATTTAGCGCTAATTATGGTCGGTTTTACCCTCACTGCTTTTTTAATTAGAGAGGCATTTACGATATTTAATAATATTTTCTTTTTGGACACGGATGTTTCTTATTATTATATGACACAAGATATTTTAACGTTCTTCCTTTATTTTGAGTTCATTGCGTTGATTGTTAAATATTTTGAATCGCATTTCCATTTCCCATTAAGATATTTTATTTATATTGGGATTACGGCAATTATACGGTTTATTATTGTCGATCATTCGAGTGCGACTTCTACGCTTATTTTGTCTGGAGCTATTTTGTTACTAGTTGCAGCACTCTTTTTAGCGAATACGAAGCTGTTGAAACGTGAGTAAACTTCCAACAAGCAAAAGATAAAAAACCTATAATCTATGCAGAAAAGAGTGTTACTATGCAATTTCTACTTATTTTACTTCCAGTTTTCGGGATTTTTGCAATTGGATTTATTGGCCAAAAGGCATTAAAATTTGATATTCCAAACTTGTCTAAATTAACGCTTTACTTAATGTCCCCGTTTCTAGCATTTAATACTTTTTATACCAATCCACTTTCGATGGATTATCTTTATTTGGCGATTTACATTTTTGCGCTATGTTTAATTTTAATTTTACTAGTCAGTTTGATTAGTTTTTTACTCGGTTATAATTTGCAAGATCGTTGTGCACTAATCCTAGCTAGTGCATTTATGAATAACGGTAATTACGGGACACCTGTTGTACTCCTTGTTTTTGGTGCAGTTGGGCTTGATATTGCTGTCGTTTTAATGGTCTTGCAGCAACTCGCAATGAGCACGATTGGTATTTATTTTGCCGCAAAAGGTAGTAAAGAATCAGGTGGAATGAAAACAGTCATGAAAAAAGTTGTTCGGATGCCGATTGCTTACGGGGCGTTACTCGGGTTAGCACTTCAATTGCTACATATTTCACTACCATCTGCTTTAATGACTTGCGTAAAACTCGTTGGAGATGCGGCGATTCCAACAATTATGATTGTTCTTGGTATGCAGCTGGCGGTCATTTCCTTTAGAAGAATCGAGCTTGGGAAAGTAGGTATTGCCCTAGTTTTAAAATTGCTGGTTGCCCCACTAATTGCACTTGGATTAACATTTATTCTTCCAGTTGATGAGCTGACCAAGCAAATTATGATTCTGCTTGCGGCAATGCCAACAGCAGCAAACACTACCCTAATGGCAGTTCAGTTTGATACGAAACCTGACTTAGTTTCTAGTGCTACTTTTATTAGTACGGTATTAAGTATTATCACACTACCTATTGTTTTATATTTCCTTCATCCAGTATTCTAAGACGGGCCTATGCTCGTCTTTTTGTATAGACCAATATTAAAACAAAACATTTGTATTACTTGTATTTAAGAAATATAATAGCTATACCAATTATAAAAGGGATGGTGGCTCATGGAAGAAATCGACATGAAATATTTACGTTTACTTGCAAAACAATATCCTACAATTGCAAAAACTGCTACAGAAATCATTAATCTAGAGGCGATTATGAATTTGCCAAAAGGAACGGAGCATTTTTTAAGTGATGTCCACGGGGAATATAGTGCTTTTGAGCAAGTTTTACGCAATGGTTCAGGGGTCGTGAAACGGAAGATTCGGGATATTTTTGGCACCGAATTAGATGATGCAGAAATAAACTCACTTAGCACGCTTATTTACTATCCAGAAGAAAAAATGGATTTGATTGCGGAAGAATTAGAAGATATGGCTGGTTGGTATCGCACGACGCTTTTTCGATTAATTGAATTTTGTCAATATGTTGCTTCTAAATACACCCGTTCCAAAGTACGAAAAGCAATGCCAGCAGATTTTGCTTACATATTAGAAGAGTTATTACAAGAAAACTACAATGACGATGATAAACGATTGTATTATGAAGAAATTATTCAACATATTATTTCGCTTGAGCGTGCGGAGGAATTTATTAGTGCCTTGTCTCGCCTAATTCAGCAACTCGTCGTTGATCATTTGCACATTGTTGGGGATGTTTATGATCGTGGACCGCATCCGGATAAAATTATGGATACGCTAATGAATTACCATTCCCTTGATTTCCAGTGGGGTAATCACGATATTTTGTGGATGGGGGCGGCAAGTGGTTCTAAAGTTTGTGCAGCAAATGTGATTCGAATTTCCGCTCGTTATTTAAATTTAGATATTCTAGAAGATAGCTATGGTATTTCCCTTCGTCCACTCGCTCTTTTTGCTGATGCTATTTATCAAGATGATCCATGTACTTATTTCCAGCCTAAAAATGAAGATAATCTCGAGTATAGTAATGCGGAAATCACACAAATTGCACGGATGCATAAAGCTATGGCGATTATCCAATTTAAATTAGAAGGAGAAATTATTGCACGCCATGACGAATTCCATATGAAACACCGTCTCCTTCTCGATTTTATTGATTATCAAAAAGGAACAATTCGTTTAAAAGGACAAGATTATGATTTACTTGATACACATTTTCCAACAATTGACCCGGAAAATCCGTATCAATTGTCTCCTGCTGAACAAGAGCTTATTGAAAAAATGACTGCTTCTTTTAAAAATTGTCGTCGCTTGCAAAAACATGTTCAATTTTTATATGCGAAAGGTAGTATGTTTTTAACTTATAATGGGAATTTGCTTTATCATGGTTGTATTCCCCTTCACGAAGATGGAACTTTTATGGCCATGGAGCTACGGAAGAAAAGTTATGCCGGTCGCCAACTTTTAGAACAATTTGAGATTCTTACACGAGAAGCTTATGTACGCCCCGCAGGCACAGTTGAAAAGAAATATGCCTGTGATATTGTTTGGTATTTGTGGACCGGTGCCATCTCCTCTTTATTCGGAAAGAGTGAAATGACTACTTTCGAGCGGTATTTTATTGCGGATAAATCAACTCATACGGAAGAAAAAAATCCGTATTATAAGTTGCGCAATGAGGAAGCAATTTGCCAACAAATTTTAGAGGAGTTTGGACTTGTTGCAAATAGTGGTCATATCATTAATGGGCACACTCCTGTAAAAAAAGGCAAGGGAGAAAGTCCGATTAAGGCGGATGGAAAAATGCTTGTTATTGATGGCGGATTTGCAAAAGCCTACCATAAAAAGACTAATTTAGCGGGATATACGTTGCTATTTAATAGTTATGGGCTTCAACTGGTTAGCCACCAACCTTTTACAACGAAAGAGGATGCTGTTAAAAATGAAACAGATATTCTTTCTACAAGGCAAGTAATTGAGATGGAGATTAATCGGAAGCGGGTTAAAGACACCGATATTGGTAAACAGCTCTATACACAAGCGGAAGATTTAAAAAGACTTTTAAACGCGTATCAGAATGGTTTGCTCCACGAAAATCATTGATACAACAATAAAAAATTGTCATAAAACTTTCACAAGTTGCTAATTACCGCTACAGCAACATATAAACTATATTTAACTATTTATTTACTATTTTTACTAGTGCAAGTTCGCTCAAAAAAAGTTATATTAAAATAGTAGCTATTTCTTTATATTTTTTCTAACTAAAGAATATCTATTCATTCCCACATTGTTTATGATTCCCACAAATCGTAAACGAAAAAAGGGTCCAGAAAAAAATTTCTGGACCCTTTTTTATTTCTCTTGTTCGCGCGCTAATCTTCTAGCTTCTCTAGCTGCTTTTCTTGCGGCACGTTCGTCATCAGCTGGCACCGTATTGACAGTTTCAGCGACTTCTTTTTTCTTTAAGATTTTTTCTAAGTCTAGACCAGCCATCGTCCCATATCGTTTAAAGCGTTTTTCTGCATCCGTCCGTGTTTTTTCCGATAGCTTACGAGCTACTTCTGGATTTGCTTTATATAAGGCTGAATAACGCGTTTCTCTTTTTAAGAAATCTTCAAATTGATCAAAATCAACTTTTTTGAAGTCCATCGTCATTGGATTTTTCCCTTTTTCTTCTAGTGCTGGATTATAACGATATAAGCTCCAATAGCCACATTCGACAGCTTTTTGAGTTTCCGTTAGCATTGTCTTCATACCACTAGATATTCCATGATTAATACATGGTGTGTAAGCAATAATTAAGGATGGACCAGGGTATGCTTCTGCTTCCTCCATCGCTTTTAAAGTTTGACGGTTACTTGCTCCCATCGCAATTTGAGCTACATAAATATTACCATAACTCATTGCCATTATACCGAGGTCTTTTTTCCCAACGGATTTCCCGCCAGAAGCGAATTTGGCTATAGCGGCAGTTGGTGTTGCTTTAGATGACTGACCACCTGTATTGGAGTAAACTTCATTATCCATGACGAATATATTAACATCTTCTCCCGATGCTAAAACATGGTCAATTCCGCCAAAACCAATATCATAAGCCCATCCATCGCCACCAATCATCCACTGCGAACGTTTAATAAATAGCTCGCGATCATTATAAATCGATTCTAATACCGCGTTTCCATTCATTTCACTCAGAAGCGCAAGTTGTAACTGTTCTGCTCGTTCGCGAGTGTCTTCGCTTACGTCCATTTTAGTTTGCCATTCGACAAGTGCCTCGCGCAAATTGTCTGAAAGTGTTTCTTCGGCAAGCACTTTTGACACCTTGTTACTTAGAGCTTTTCGCATCGTTTGATTTGCCAAATACATGCCGTAACCGTATTCTGCATTATCTTCTAATAGTGAGTTCCCCCATGCCGGTCCGTGACCGTGATCATTGACCGTGTATGGTGTTGCAGGCGCCGATGCTCCCCAAATGGATGAACAACCAGTCGCGTTGGCAATCATCATCCGGTCGCCAAACATTTGCGTTAATAATTTAACATAAGGTGTTTCACCACAACCTGCACAAGCACCCGAAAACTCAAGTAATGGTTGTTCGAACTGACTTCCTGGAACGGTATTTTTCTTACTAGGATTTTTCTTCGGTTTCACATTAATCGCAAAGGACCAGTTAGGATTTTCTTTCGCTGCTACTTCTTCAAATGGTTTCATCACTAAAGCTTTTTCTTTTGCTGGACAAGTTTCTGCGCATAAATTACAGCCTGTGCAGTCCATTGGCGATACTTGAATCCGGTAACGAAGACCATCTTTCCCACGCATTTCACGAGTCATAAAGCCTTCTGGAGCGTCTTCCATTTCTTCTTCATCTGTTAAAATTGGCCGAATAGCTGCATGTGGACAAACGAAGGCACATTCATTACACATCGTACAATTTTCCGAAATCCATTCTGGAACTTCTAGTGCAATACCACGTTTTTCATATGCTGCAGTACCTGCTGGATAAGCCCCACTTACCATCCCATTCGAGATTAAATCACCGACAGATAAAGCATCTCCTTCCAAACGATTCACTGGTTCGAGAATATTTTTCACGTAGGATGGACGGTCAACAGAAGTTTTCTCAAGTGTCGTAGTTTCTGGATTGGCCCAGCTTGCTGGCACTTCTACTTTGCGCAAATTAGCAACCGTTTGATCCATCGCTGCGATATTTTTTTCGGCAACTTTCATATCTTTCTTCCCGTAAGTCAAAATAGCAGCTTCTTTTAAATCAGCAAGTGCTTTTTCGAACGGTAAAATATTGGTAACACGGAAAAAGGCGGTTTGCATCACAGTATTAATTCTTCGCCCAAGTCCCGCATTACCAGCGATTTTCATTGCATTTAAGGTATAAAATTGAATATCATTTTTCGCAATATATTCACGCATACTAGCTGGTAAATGACGCTCTAACTGTTCGCCTTCCCAAATAGTATTGAGTAAAAATATCCCACCTGGTTTTAAGCCTTTGAGCAAATCGTACGAACGTAAATAGGCGGAAGTCGAACATGAAACGAAATCTGCTTGCTTGATTAAATAGGCAGACCGAATCCGATTCTCTCCAAATCGCAAATGGGAAACCGTTAGCCCACCTGACTTTTTCGAATCATAGGAAAAGTAGCCTTGTGCATATAAGTCCGTATTATCCCCAATAATTTTAATCGCTGCTTTATTAGCACCGACTGTTCCATCTGAACCGAATCCCCAGAATTTACATTGGAACGTTTTTTCTGAAGTTAAATCACTTGGTCCTTTGCTCTCAATAGAAAGATTTGTGATATCATCGGTAATCCCAATCGTAAAGCGCGGTTTTGGTTTTGCTTCCTTTAGGTGCGAATAAACACCAAGAATCTGGTCTGGTGTAACATCTTTTGAACCTAAGCCGTATCTTCCTCCAATAACACTTGGTCTAACGTCACTGTCATAAAGAACACTTTGCACATCTAGTAAAAGTGGTTCGCCGCCTGATCCTGGTTCCTTCGTCCGGTCAAGTACAGCAACACGCTCCACTGTTTTCGGTAATTTTTCTAAAAAGTTTTCTGCTGGGAACGGACGATATAAACGGATATTTAGTAAGCCGACTTTTTCTCCTTGCTTCATTAAATAATCAATTACTTGCTCTATCACTGGAGTAACAGAACCCATTGCAACAATGACATCTGTTGCATCTTCCGCACCATAATAATTTACAAGATCGTAATTTGTACCACGTAGTTGATTAATTTCTTGCATATAATCCTGCACAATACCTGGAATCTCTTCATAGTAGCGGTTAACCGTTTCCCTTTGTTGGAAAAAGATATCTGGATTTTGGTTAGAGCCAATTGTTTTTGGATTGTTTGGCGTCATCGCTCGATCTCTAAATTGTTGCAAGGCAGTTTTATCAAGTAAATTTTCTAATTCACTATATTCAAGCACCTCAATTTTTTGTAATTCATGACTTGTTCTAAATCCATCAAAGAAATTTAAAAATGGTAAGCTTCCTTTTAAAGCGGCAAGGTGAGCAACTGCAGATAAATCCATTACTTCTTGGACAGATCCTTCTGCTAACATCGCAAAACCAGTTTGTCTTGCTGCCATTACATCACTATGATCGCCAAAAATATTAAGGGATGCTGCCGAAATTGTTCTTGCAGATACATGGAAAACAGTTGGTAAAAGTTCTCCGGCAATTTTATACATGTTTGGAATCATCAGTAGTAAACCTTGGGAAGCGGTGTATGTACTAGTCAGCGCCCCTGCTTGAAGTGAGCCGTGAACTGTTCCAGCTGCCCCTGCTTCTGATTGCATTTCTACTACTTTCACTGGTTCATTAAATAAATTCTTTTTGTCTTTTGATGCCCATTCGTCTACGAGTTCTGCCATAGTAGAGGACGGGGTAATTGGATAGATTGCTGCAACTTCTGTAAATGCGTAAGAAATATAGGCTGCAGCAGTGTTTCCATCCATTGTCTTTCTGTTTCGCATAAGACTCAACACTTCCAGTCATTCTAGTTTTATAATCATTCTTATTTTACACCACAATTCTATTATACTCAATGCTTCACAAGGACTAGTAAAAGTGTAGATTTTTAACAAAAAAAGAAACTAGCTACTTTGTGCCAGCTAGTTTCTTTTGGATAATTTCTATTCGTTAAGTTCGAGTACTGCTTCAGCAATGTTATTTGCATGGTCGCCGATTCGCTCTAAGTCACTCACAATATCGATATATAAAATCCCGCTCACCACTTGACATTTGCCTTCATTTAATCGGCGGATGTGATCTTTCCGTAATTTCCGCTCTGCTTTATCAATATCTTTTTCGACAACAATCGTTTCTTCTGCAAGGGCACGATCTTTTTTATGCATTGCTTTTACTGCCCGTTCAAAGTTTGCTGTTGTTAGTTCGAACATCCCGATTAGTTGATTAGATGCTTCTTCAGACATTTTCGCTTTGTTCTTAATCAATTGGTCGATATTTTCAACAATATTTTCCATGTGATCGCCAACTCGCTCAATATCTCGGACAGTATCAAGCATCAGTGCATGTTCTTCTGTTTCATTATTTGTTAAAGCCACCGAGGAAATTTTTGTTAGGTACTCAGTGATTTTTCGGTCTAAATTATTGACAGCTTCTTCCACTTGAACAGTTGATTCGGCATGTTTTGGTTCGCGATTCACTAAATATTCACGAGCTTCTTGTAAACCAAATTTCGCATAATCTGCCATCCGCAATGTTTCTTCACGTGCCATTTCAAGCGCAATCCCTGGAGATTGATCAATCAAATTGGTATCTAGATGCTTGGTTTTGTAATCAATTCTGGAATCGTCTCCCGGTATAAGCTTCGTTACAAGCCATGCAAACGCACCAATGAACCAGAATTGGATAAATGTGTTGGTCACATTAAAAGTTCCGTGCGCTACTGCAATCGTCATTTCCGGATTCAAGCCGAAGAGTCCTTGTAAATAAGTAATAAAAGAAGTAAACAATGGAAGTATTAACATAAAAATGACGGCACCAATTAAGTTGAAAATAACATGAGTTGCTGCTGCGCGTTTAGCGGCCACACTTGCTCCGATTGCTGCTAAAATCGCCGTAATGGTTGTCCCGATATTGTCCCCGAATAAAACTGGTAACGCAGCTTGCAAATCAATAGCACCTTGTCCGTAAAGTTCCTGCAAAATTCCGATTGTAGCACTAGATGACTGGACGACGGCTGTGAATATCGTCCCAATTAATAAACCAAGGAATGGGTTTGTACTCATTTGAGCCGTTAATTCATGGAAAGATTCCATCCCTGCTAGAGGTTTCATCCCTTGTCCCATCAAATCAAGTCCGTAGAATAACGCACCAAATCCAAAGAAAACTTGGCCGATATTTTTCACTTTATGATTTTTAAAGAAGAATAAAAGTACTGCACCAACAGCAATGATTGGTAAAGCGTATTCGGATAAATTAATACCAATAATAAAGGCGGTAACGGTCGTTCCAATGTTCGCCCCCATGATAACACCAATTGCTTGTTTTAACGTCATAAATCCAGCACTTACTAAACCGACCGTCAAAACAGTTGTACCTGAGCTACTTTGAATTAATACAGTAACTAAAATTCCGGCTAGCACACCCATGAAAGGATTCGTCGTGTACTTATCTAAAATATCACGGAGTCTGTCGCCAGCTGCCATTTGTAAGCCGTCTCCCATGTATTTAATACCGAAAAGAAAAATTCCAAGCCCTCCGATAAATTGAAAAATCATTTGCTGAACATTTATGTCTTCCATAAAAATCTCCTTTTTGTTTGTAATCTAGTTTTTACCCTCTTTTTTCATCATAAAAGAAAGTAAATGTAAGGTAAATAGATTTTTTTATTTCTGTAAATAAGCTTCTTATAAAAGATAATAAATCTATTGATACTAAAGGGTTTTACGCGTTCCGAATGTATTGTTAAGTTTTTGTAAAGGCGCGGTATAAAAAAAAAAAACATGAGAAGCTTTACCATCTTACTAATTTTTTCTATCAATAGGTAAAAACTAGTTTCATTCAACCATGCCTTTCTATAAGATAATATGAAAAACCACATACTTGTTATACTAATTATTCAAATATAGCTTTTGTGTGTATAATTACAGTAGTAAAAAAACATATTTAGGAGGACTTACGATGGAAGAATCAAGCTTACTAAAGAAAATAGTTGATAAAGATATTTTACCTAATTCACCTCTTTTTGAAGAAATTCATTTAGTTAAACATGCGAATGAGCGACTAATTATTGAGTTGAATACACAGTATCATAGTAAAGAAAGCACTTTGGATTATTTACAAAAAATCACTGGAAAAACAATAGATCCCACTGTAGATATTTCGTTACCATTTTATAGTGATTTTGGAAAGCATATAACTTTTGGAAAAAATATTTTTATTAATCAAAATGTCACTTTTGTAGATTTAGGCGGCATCGTAATTGAAGATGATGTATTAATTGGTCCAGGAGCTATGTTAATAACAGCCAATCATTTAATGGAACCTGCAAAGAGACGCGGAGTCAGAGTATCTCCAATTTGTGTAAAAAAAGGAGCATGGATTGGCGCCAATGCTACTATTTTACCTGGAATAACTATTGGAGAAAATGCTATTATCGCCGCTAATTCCACTGTAACAAAAGATGTTCCTGCTAATATGATTGTGGCAGGAAATCCCGCAAAACAAATTAAAAAAGTGGCTACCAATTAATCGCCATACAAAACCCCAGATAAATTCACGAAAAATGAATCTATCTGGGGTTTATTTTTTCATAATTCATTAACTTTGGCGCAATTTCGTAATGTATTCCTTCGCTGCCATCACATTCATTCGCTTACTCTCTTGCAAAAATTTTGCTACAGCTTCAATTTCATTTGCTTCTGCGCCCGCTGTCATCGCAAGTGATTTGGCTTGAAGTGACATATGACCACGTTGAATCCCTTCTGTGACAAGTGCTCTTAAAGCTGCTAAATTTTGTGTTAAGCCGACTGCGCAAACGAGCATCGCAAGCTCTTTTGCAGATTCCACTCGCGCGATTTTTTTGGAGAGAGTAGCAATTGGATGTACCCCAATCGAACCTCCTACAAAAGCAACCGGCATCGGCAACGTCAATTCGCCAATTAAAAAGCCATCCGCATCTTTGGTCCATTTTGTCATCGGTTTATATCTACCAGAACGCGCCGCATAAGCATGGCTGGCTGCTTCAACTGCACGCCAATCATTTCCAAAAGCCATTACTACAGCGTCAATTCCGTTCATAATACCTTTATTATGGGTTGCTGCTCGGTAAATATCTGCATTTGCAAATTCATAAGCTGCGATAATCCGATCACGAACCCACTCTCCTGTCTGTGTTTTCGTTGCTAAGCTTTCTTTTGCAATCCGGCATGTTACAGTAGCTGTAGCGTCATCCACTAAATTTGATAAAATTCGCATATTGGCAGTTCCGTTTGTTAATTTTTCTAATTTAGGTGCTAATGTTTCCACCATCGTATTTACCATATTAGCTCCCATTGCTTCTCTTGTGTCCACTAGCAAATGTACAATGAACAAAACTTTTCCCGCTTCTGTTGTTGCTGTTCTAACAACTAAGTCAACCGCTCCCCCGCCACGTTTCTGTAAAGACGGATGAGCCTCATTAGCAATAGAAAGTAAATTAGCTTTATTGTTTATTATTTTTTCAGTTGCCTGGCTTATGTTTGGAACATCAATCAACTCTACTTGACCAATCATTTTTCGTTCTGTGGCTATTCCCTTCACGCCACCATTTTGTGCAATCAACTTCGCTCCTGAGCTTTGAGCAGCAACAACAGACGGCTCTTCCATTGCCATTGGAACAATATAGTTTTTATCATTTAATCGCATATTCATCGAAAGCCCTAGTGGTAGCGAATAAATTCCAATCGTATTTTCAATCATATGGTTCGCTTTTTCCAGTGAAAGTGCTCCGGTAGATTCCAAAAACACTTGCTCTTCTTCCGTTAAACCTGCATACTCAGCCAAAATTGTTCTACGTTCTTCTAAAGTTTTTTTATAAAATTTATCAAAAGCGTTCATTACTTGCTCACCTCAAATTAAATATTATCCTCTCAACAACTATAGCATATTACGAAATTGGATGTAACGGCTCCAATAATCTTCTTTCATGCCAGTAAGATTTTTCGGTTTTTCCCACTTAGCAACCACTTTTCCAGCCGTAATGATAGCCGGCCTAAAAATACCGTTTTTCGTGATAACCTCCTCGTGCCAGTCTTCATCTAATACAATGGAACGATTTCTGTAACCAATAATCCACTCATCAAACCCAGCGAGAGGTATCGTTTCAAGCGAAACTGTATTTTCTACTAAATCATTTATAAAATAATCTCCAAATTGTACGAAATCAGCCAAAGCAATTTTTGCAGCTGTCACAGTGAATCCTGACCAAAAGCAAAAATCTTTTAAAGTTGCTGGTGCATGACTTTGGAAATAGCGCTTTGCTAACTCTTTGATTGCTTCTTCGCGCGTATAAACTTTCGTTGCTGCAGGGATATGTTGTGTGTCACGGTAAGTTTCATCTGGGCCAGAACAAATAATTTTTCGCGAGCTTAAGTAAACAAGTAGCTGTGCAAAAGTAATTCCTGCACTTGGCAATTCGTTTTCAGCTAAATGTTCAGCTAATTCTTTTCGCGTTCGAGGGCCACCTGCAACAAAGGCATCCACTACTTTGCTAGCTTTATGAAGAACTTCATCGGAAAGCCCTAATTTAGTTCGATAAGGCTGACAAATTTTATCTATCATTGGCGCCGTTAAATCAATCAGCCAGTGATAATCGTCTGCAGAAAAAAGGTGAATGGTACCTCTTAGAAGCCACGTGCGGATAACTTTCCCTTCATTGATAGCAGCTTTCACAGTAGATTCACTTGGTGAGATTAATCTACTTCCAACTGCCCAAAGAGACTGTCCATAATTTTGAGCTTGTATGGCACCAAAATGAGCTACTACTTCTTCAGGGGATGGAAGCCATTCAGTTGGAGCTAATTTTTGTTTAATATAGCGATTTTGAATAATTGTGCTTCGTTCCATTAACAACCTCTTTTTTTTAGTTTATTGTAGCATAAATTGGCAAGAAAAATCCCCTACAGCTAGGAATACTGAAGGGGATAATGCTTAATTAGCTTTAGTAGTTTTCTTTATTCGATAAGCAGAAAACAGCAATCCTACTCCTAAAAGAACCAAAAATAATGTTTGATTATTGTCACCAGTCTTTGGTAGTTTTTTGGATGATTTTTGGTTTTCTTCTTTGACAGAGATTTGGCTCTCATTTGAATTTTTTGGCGTTACTGGTTTACTAGGTTCTGTTGGTGTCACTGGAGGTTGTGGCGCTGGAGGAACTGGCGCCGGTGGTGTTTTTACATTTTCCACTGTGATGTTGGTTGTTTGGTCTGCATTCACACTTACTGGAATCGGTGTTGAGTCTATTTCGTATCCTGCTGGTGCTTTTGTTTCT
Organism: Listeria ivanovii subsp. ivanovii; assembly: GCF_900187025.1. Classification (GTDB taxonomy): domain Bacteria; phylum Bacillota; class Bacilli; order Lactobacillales; family Listeriaceae; genus Listeria; species Listeria ivanovii. The sequence continues at coordinate 804,553 of NZ_LT906478.1, read as the reverse complement.
ATTAGTTGGTATTCTCCTGGTACAAGATTACTTAAATCCGCTTTTCCAGCTTCATTGGTTGTGACCGTTTGCACTACATTATTATTCTCATCTACTAAATTAAATTCAGCATCTGCTAAATAAATGGTTGCATCTGCACTATCTACTTTTGTAACTTCAACAGCTCCATTCGAAGGAGGCAGTTGTTCGTTTTCAAAAGTATAGCTCGCTTTACTAGTACTGTTGATTGCTACTTTTACTGGATTACTATCAAGTTGGTAACCTGCTGGCGCTTTCGTTTCTGTTAAAGTATAATCTCCCAGCGGTAAGTTATCTAATGATGCTTTACCAGATGTGTCCGTTTTCAAATTATAGATAGTACCTGTAGCATCTGACTTGAGAGTAAATTCAGCATCCGCCAAATTAACAGTATGATCATTTTTATCCACTTTTATTAATTCAAACGAGCCAAAATCTCCACCCGCTGTTCCACTGCCGCTTGATGTATCACTTTCGACATCTATGGAGTAAGGCTGAATATTGTCACCTGAAATGATAATGTTGTTTGTGTAGACATCCGGCGAAGTATCTGTAATTTTTGTTTGATAAGTTAATCGATAACTTTGAGTAATATTTCCCAAATCTAATGTCATTTTCGTTGGGCTATCAAATGTTAATGTGTAATCCGATATAGGCACAATCGATGCTTACGGAGTATCTACTCCGTAAGCATCGAAAGCTTGTTTAGTAAGTACCACACTGTCTTGGATGAATTCTTGCCCTGGTCCAAGGGAATCTACTATCATTGCGTTATTAATCGGCTCATTAGCAAAATTTATCCGTGAGTTCCAATTAATAACACTTGGATCGTCTTTTGAAATTGCTCCACCTTTAATTAAAATTTCATCGGGATTAACTACTGGTGTTGGATTGACATCTACATCCATTGTTGTCGTAGATCCATTAAAGGTATATTCAAGTGGAACTACTGTTTCGCTTGTGATAGTGTTAATTTCAAAAGTATCCTGTAGCTGGATGGTGCCTCTCACATTAGCTCTTCCTTCAACGTAACTATTGAACGTTACTGTCATTGTTCGCATTGCTACGTCGACAACTGCTTCACCTGCAACTTGATTGTCTTCCGTCATCAACGGAAACGTTAGGTTATTCGCTAAGTGGATATTACTACCAAATACTACCGTAAATGTATCTCCACTTTTCAAATTATTCGATTTTGCTGACCAAGTAAAATTTGTCGTAAATGATTCATAAAAATCATAACTACCTGTTTTCGAACCATCTGTATGTGTTACTTGTACTGAATCAACCACATTCATTAGTTCGGTAGCTTTTGCTTTTGTCCCTCCATGAAAAAGTGGAGTAGTTAATATAAAAATAAGCGTAAAGATAGTCATTAATTTTAACCCTTTTTTCAGCCCCATGTTGTTTGCCTCCCAGAGAATATTTGAATAATGTTCTACATTAGGATACACCAAAAAAGCTTCTACGAGAATGGCTTTCCAACAAACTACAACACATTGTCACAATCGCTTGAATAATAAGGAGATTTGGCTTAACGAAACTTTTTCCAATTCATATTAGCTAATTAGTTTGATTTTGATAAACCAAGAGAAATTTCTGCCAATAAAAATTGTTTATTTTCTATCACAAATTCAAGTACATTAAGTACTATTTAAGGACTTTTATGTACTGGTCGCATGGTATTATAATGTTATACTTAGAAACAATTAAAAGACATTCATGCTAAAACTATTTATCGCTTAATGTTACTGCACCTCGATTTTAACACCATTACCTCAGTCTCAGCCACCATTCATATAATAATTATGATTTCAAAAAATAAGGTAGGCAAAAATGCTGCTAAATAAAGGTAAGTAAGTTAAGCTATCAGATTGAGCAATAACCCTGAAATGATTTTTGTATGAATACTATTCTGATTATAAAAATTATTCAAGAAATATCTAACTACTGAATATCTTATTCCCAATAAATATACAGTACTTTTGTTGAATCATTAAAAATTTACTAAGTAAGGAGCCTATTAATGAAAAAAATCTATCTGTCTATCGTAATAATATTCCTATTTTACGGAGATATGATACCTCTTGCTGCAACTGTTTATGCCGAGACAAATACTCCCGTAGAAGCTAAGCCAGACAGTAATGATACAACAGTACCATCAAAAACAGTGACTCTCAAAAATGATTTTACTAATTCTGACCCCACCGGTACAACTGCTTCAAAAGAAACAAATTTTACAACCCAAACACTCGCAGCAGGTGACACGTATTCAGATATTTTTCCAGATAAAACTTTTGCGAAAATCATCGCATTACAAATAACTGGAAGCGACAATACATCTCAAGTGGTAACACGAGAACAACTTGATTCGGTAACAACTTTAAATGCTTCTGCTAAAAATGTTACTGATATCACTGGTATTAATGAATTAACGAATCTAATTACTGCTGATTTAAGCCAAAACCAACTAACGAGCATTGTCCCAGTTGCTAATCTTCCTTCCCTAAAATCACTTAATGTATCTAGCAACTTGCTTAGTACCGTAGAAATATCTAGTACACAAAACATACCTAACCTAACTATAATTAATTTATCAAGTAATCCCACTATCACCAAAATAAGTATTCAGGACCAATCTAAACTAACTATTGTTTCAGCAATTATTAGTAGTGGACAAAGTTCTCTTTTAGAAGAATTAACCCTTTCTAATCTTCCAGCCTTGACTAGCGTAGGTATTAACACCTACAATGACAACTACACTATGCGTTTCCCTAACTATTCTGATGTTCTTCACACTGTCAAGTTAAAATCGCTACCAAAAATAAAAATGGTTGATTTAGAACGTAATGCTATTGCCGAGATTGAGATACAAGATATGAGTATATTAAATTTTATTAATTTACATGGTAATAATTTAACGGATACTAATAAACTTACAACACTCCCTGCCTTAACTAGGTTGCATTTAAGTTTTAATCAATTAACAACAGCAGGTATATCAGGATTATTAAATTTAGACACATTAATAATTCTCGATTTAGAGGCTAATTTACTAAGCAGATTTGAGTTGGATACCGATAATGATTTACCCAATTTAACCCATTTACTATTAAAACGCAACCCTTCTATAACCAAATTAAGTATTGAAAATCAGCCAAAATTAGCCTTGATTGATGCGTCTATCGTCGCCTACCAAAAGTCCCTTTTAGAAGAACTCACTCTTTCAAATCTCCCAGCATTAACAAGTGCAGGAAAGTACACTTCTTATTCAGTTAGTTTTTCTGGATATTCTGATGCTCTAAGTACAGTCAAACTAAATATGCTTCCCAACATACGAAATGCCGATTTTAACAACAATAACATTTCAAATATAGATGTGCAAGATATGACTTTGTTATCCTCGTTATCTTTGCGATCCAATGAGTTAGCAAACATTAATAAATTGGTAAATCTTCCTTTATTAGTTAATATGTATATTAATGATAATCATATGGCTATTTTACCAACTAGTTTAGAAACAGAAGCACCGGCTCTTACAAATTTAGATGCTACCAATCAAACGATACCATTACCAAAGAAAGTTATAACTAGTAATTTATCCATTGCAAATGAAATTAGTAACAATGGTGTCATTTCTACCCCAACCACTATCTCAAATAGCGGTGTATATCAAAATGATAATGTCACTTGGGAACACGAGAACATTCAAAGCTTATCCAGTGTGTCTTATAATTTTAATGAACCTGTTAAATATTCTTCTACAAGAGGAACATTTTCTGGAACGGTCACTCAACCAATTACAGTTTCATCAATACCAATAGTTACTGCAGATGACAGCATTTCTTATCCAAAATTTTCGGAAGTAACAGAAGCAAATTTCCTAGCCGATATTCAGGCAACGACCAGTGACGGCTCTTCCATCACATCCAATTTTGAAACTGTAGTCAATTTTACTACACCTGGAGAATACAATGTTACTTTAAATGCAGTGAATGTAGACGGAGTGACCGCTGATCCAATAACTATCACTGTTACTATAGAAAAAGCACCTGCCCCAATTATTACAACAGATAATGAAATTACCTATATGAAACATAGCATGATTAGTCCCGCTGAGTTTTTAACCGATGTTCACGCAGCAACGAATGATGGCTCTCCAATAATAAGCGACTTTACAACAGTTGTTGATTTTGAAACAGCTGGAGATTATATCGTAACGCTTCAATCGATAAACTCAGACGAGATTACTGCGAATCCTATTAGCGTAACTATTCATGTGGAAAAAGATCCTGCACCAATTATTACCGCTGACAGTGACATTTTTTATACAAAAAACAGTTCGGTAAATAGCGAACAATTTTACACCGATATCCAGGCATCTACTAGTGATAAGTCAGCCATTACCAGTGATTTTAAAACTGTTGTAGACTTCACCACTCCAGGAAATTATACAGTGACACTTCAATCCGTGAATGAAGATGGCGTGGCTGCTGATCCAATTTTTGTTACCGTGCATATTGAAAAAGCATCTGCTCCAGTTATTTCAGCAGATAGCAAAGTTTCCTATGCAGAAAAGAGTACAGTGAGCAGTCAACAATTTTACAAAGACATCCATGCAACAACGAATGATGGTTCTGTAATTACAAGCAATTTTGATACGGTTGTCAATTTCCAAGTTGCCGGCGATTACAAAGTGACACTTCGCGCAGTCAATGAAGATGGTGTTGCTGCTGATCCTGTTTTCGTTACTGTGCATATTGAAAAAGCATCTGCTCCAATTATTTCAGCAGATAGCGATATTTCTTACAAAAAAAATAGTAAGATAACTATTCAACAGTTTTATGATAGCATTCACGCAACGACAAGTGATGGTTCGCCAATTACAAGCGACTTTGAATCTGTTGTGAACTTCACTGTAACGGGAGACTACACAGTTACATTGCAATCGATAAATAGCGATGGTGTGGCAGCTAGTCCAGTTCAAGTCATTGTCCATATTACAGCAAATGAACCTACTCCTCCTGATAATGATGAAAGTAACAATAACCAACCGAACCACCCTGCTGAAAAAGACCAGCCAAACATCTCGCTTCCTAACACTGGGGATACAAACAATAGCCTGATGGGGATTGTCTTCCTCTTTATCGCCTTTAGTATTTTGTATGTAGTAGGTAACAATAAAAAAGTGAATAGAAAATAATAATAAAAGGGCCACAAAATCAGTTATCGATTTTGTGGCCCTTTTGTATCTTGTTTTTAGCAATTAAAAATTAAAATTATCTGGATCTGGACCAGTTCTTTTATCTTTGTTTAAAGCGCTAATTTTCGCTACTTCTGCTTCCGTTAATTCAAAATCAAAAATATCTGCATTTTGGATAATACGTTCCTGGTGAACTGATTTTGGAATAGTCACTACGCCAATTTGTAAGTCCCAACGAAGAATAACTTGTGCTACTGATTTGCCATGCTTTTCTGCAATTGCTTTAATTTCAGCATTATCCAGTAATTTTCCGTTACCAAGTGGTGACCATGCTTCTACAACAATATTATGTTCCGCACAGTAGTTACGAAGTGGTTCCTGGGTTAATTCAGGATGTAATTCAATTTGGTTGACCATTGGAACAATTTCCGCATCTTCCATTAATTCTTTTAAATGATGTTCGTGGAAATTACATACGCCAATTGCACGTACACGTTTATCATTATAAAGTTTTTCAAACGCACGCCATGTATCTTTAAATTTCCCTTTAACGGGCCAGTGAATCAAATATAGATCCACGTAATCCAGTTCCAGTTTGCGTAAACTTTCATCAAACGCTGCTAATGTAGATTCGTAACCTTGCTCCGCGTTCCAAAGTTTCGTTGTCACAAACAAATCTTCTCTGTTAATACCTGATTCTTTGATTGCTTGTCCAACACCTTCTTCATTTTTATAGGCCGCAGCTGTGTCAATGCTTACGTAACCAGCTTCAATGGCCCATTTTACCGAATTCACTGCTTCATCCCCGTCTTTCACTTTCCAAACACCAAAGCCTAAACGTGGCATTTCTATACCATTTGAAAGTTTTACCGTATCTTTTAAGTTCAAAATATCCGCCTCCTAAAAATAATCACAAGTTCACTATACACCTTAGAGTATACTCAAAGGCAAACATTTAGCTTTTCGAATAAGGCGGTGCTATGATTAATAAAAAAAGAGGTGCTTTTGATGCAACAAACTATTAAAGAGGCGTCTGCTCACACAGGTTTAAGCGCGCATACAATTCGCTACTACGAACGTGTTGGATTAATTCCTTTCCTCGCACGAGATAAAAATAATAACCGGATTTTTGACCATGATGCCTTACACTGGCTGGAATTACTTACTTGTTTGCGTGTGACTGGGATGCCACTTTCCAAACAAAAAGAAATTGTTGAACTGACCAAATGCGGTAATAATACTGTGTCTGAACGCATCGAGGTTTTAAAAGAACATCAAGCGGAAATGTATCGTCGTCAAGCAGAATTGGATCGAGCTTTTAAAAAAATCGAGAAAAAACTTGCTTGTTATCAACAATTAGAGCAGGAAGTAAATGAAAAAGAGGGCAAGCTTGGTTAAGCTTACCCTCTTTTTCAGGTCAATTTTTCCTTTTTACGATGTTTACGAACTAAGTAAATAATCAAGATAATCCCCGCTATAAGAACAATCCCGCCAACTATCGCAATATTTTTCACATTGGGCAGTGTTACATCAAAGTACAGTTCAGATTTTTCCGCTAGTGGCACATCCCACGTTAGCTTTCCGCCAGTGACACTTTTGGCATTATTATCGCCAATTGTCGAAATCGGTAAATCTAAAATGAGTGTATAATCGATTTTATCTAGAATTTCTTTTGGAAAAGGAACATCCGCTACTTGTTGTTTCCAGATTTTTTCTGGGTCAATATTTGCGTCAATGCGTACTTTTTGCGTAAAGAAACTTTTTGTATTCGTAATTTTCACGCCAAAATCTTCTGGTTTCATGTCCGTTTTAGTTTCACTTTTTTCTAGTTTCTTTTCGATATGATAGCTAGTGTCTGACTTTTTCTCTACTTTAAAACCTGCATCTTTCAGTTTTGTAAGCGCTTCATCTGAGTATGTTGATGCAAAAATACCTGCAACGGATGAAATATCAATATCAAAAGAAATGGTTGCATCCCCTTTTTTATCCACCTTCACCGTATTTGTCACATCTGCACATCCTGAAAGAAGTAAAACCAAACTTAAAATCACTGTGAAAATTATTTTTTTCATCCGCTTTGCCTCATTTCTTATTTTTGCATATGGTCGTAAATATGTCCGTTTAGCGTCACTTCTCCTGTGACATGGAACCCCATTCGCTCGTATAAACGTTTCGCATTTGGGTTTCCTTTATCGCAGTTTAAGCCAACTACTTTTTCCCCATCTTGGGCAGCAATTTCTGTTAATTTATTAAGCAAGGCAGTTCCAACTCCGTAACCACGATATTTTTCATTCGTGACAATAGAGTCTAAATACCATTCTCCGGCAAATGTTTCATTATCTTCAAAAATTGGTTCTTCAAAGGTAATACCGTGTTTTTTTGCGATATCCTTCCAAACATCATCAATCTCTGGTTCAAGTTCCCCGGGATATCCTGCAAGAACTCCAGCAATATCACCATCTTTTTCATAAACATGAAGATGATTATAACTGTAACGATAGGTTTCGGTTTGAATTGCCTCTACTAGCGCACCAATAATGGCTTCCTCTGACTCCATTTCTAAAATTGGTAATTCCATATCTTTCCAAATTATTAATAAAAGTGGTGCAATTTTTGCTGCATCGGTTTTTTTAGCTTGTCGAATCAATTTCTATATCCTCATTTCTTTTTTCATTGTATCATTTTACTATCTTTCTACTGCCACTTGCAAAAATAAAATGCTATTTAGATACACTTTATACTAAATAGCATTTTATTCTTATGCCTATGAAAGCCTTTGTAAGAATTCTACAGCCTTACTCGTTAAATCTGTATCCTCCATGATTTTTGGTTCTTCTTTTGTTAGTAATTTCGCTAATTTTTTCATTTGTTCGGCAGTTAAAGCTTGTTGATCTAGTTTTTCAAGACTATGAGCTACTGGTAAAACGGCTTTTGTATATACTTTCAAAGCGTCTAAATTCAGATTTTCGGTTAAAATTCCTTGCCGCAAAAGAAGGCGCGCTTTTACTTCTAAATCAGTATCTAAACTGGCATCATAGGCCAAATGTTGTTGCTCTGTATCGTGATTATCAAGGAAATGAATTTCAAGTGCAACCTTGCTTACTTCATAAACCCGTAATCGAATTCGCATATCTGATTCAAATACTAACTTTACTCGAAAAGCTGCATCCAGTTGCATATTTAATTGTTGCACTATTACTAATAGCCACTCATGATATTCAAGCATTTTTTGTCTAGTAGGATTGCGTTTTATATGTTCTAGCACATAAGGTAGGGCAATTCTGTTCGCTTCATCTGTCCAATAGGTTGGCAAGTCACGCCAATATTTTTCCGTATCCACACTCGTCCCATTCACAAGAAGGAGCGGATAAGGATAAGCACTCATGTCACAAAATTGGTTCTTTTGAAGTTCGTACAAAAATGGAATCGTCTTTTTCACTGTTTTGCTTTCGATTCCAAGTGAAGTTACAAGCGGTTCCACTACCGTAGCAATTTTTTTGATAACTTCTTCCGACCGAATTTGTGCCGATTCATTCCCTTTATAACGCAAGCTAATTTCTTTACCAAAGTTTCGTTCAAGTGTTGAGGCAACTAATTTTTCGGTATCAGTCACTCCGCTCTCCTCCTTTTTATGCAGTCGCTTTTTTACGTTGAATGAATTTTTGAATTTCCACAAATACAAGTGGTAACATTGAAAGAACAAACGCGAGAATCCAGTGAGTCAGACTCATTTCTACTAAGAAAAACATATTCGCTAGTGGAGGAATAATCGCTAACCCTAGAATAATAAGCATCGAGCAAATCGCACTAAAGAAAAGTCCTCGGTTAGACAAGAAACCAATGGTAAAGATAGACTTATCACTTCTTACATTAAAAATGTGCGCGACAGATGACCAAGCTAGGATAACAAATGCCATTGTCATTCCAACCTCATAACTTGCACTGATGGATTGGTTGATAGTCACAAACTGCCCGATGTAAAATCCAGCCAGCGTTACAATCGTAAAGACAACTGCTTGTGTCGCCATTTTCTTCCCAAGACCATTTGCAAAAATCCCTGCGTTCTTCGGAATTGGCCTACGCTCCATAATCGAATCATCGGCTTTTTCACGGCTTAAGAAGAAGCCTGGAATCCCATCAGACACAACGTTGATAAGCAGTAACTGAACCGCTACAACTGGCGCTCCCCACCCAAGAATAATGGCAATTAACATAATGAAAATTTGAGAAAAGTTGGTACTTAATAGGAAGTAAATTGTTTTCCGAATGTTTTCATATGCAGTACGTCCTTCTTTCACAGCATCTACTATCGTTGCAAAGTTATCATCTGTAATAACCATATCCGCTGCATTTTTGGATACATCTGTTCCAGTGATACCCATTGCCGCACCAACATCAGCAGCTTTCAAGGCGGGTGCATCATTGACACCATCACCAGTCATCGTAACAATTTCTCCATTTTTCTGCCATGCTTTCACAATTCGAATCTTATCTTCCGGACTAACACGAGCATATACGGCATAATCTCTAATATTTTTCTCTAGGTCTGTTTCTGACATTTCCGCAAGCTCTGCGCCGGTTATCGCTTTGTCGTCCTCTGTTAGAATACCGATCTCTTTTGCAATGGCAGATGCCGTCGCAATGTGGTCACCAGTAATCATTACTGTCTTAATACCCGCTTTTTCCGCTGCTAACACGGCGGATTTGCTTTCTGGACGCGGTGGATCAATCATCCCAACCATCCCGGCGAAAGTCAGATTGGTCTCAAGTGCCTCACTAGACAGATCTGTAGGCATTACATCGTACTTTTTGTAAGCAACAACAAGTACTCGAAGCGCATCCTCAGCAAAGCTATCATGAACTCTCTCAGCCTCACTCAAAAGTACTTCTGAAAAATCAACTGGAATTCGGTCAAATGCACCTTTTGTAATAGAAAGGAAACCATCTTCTACTTGGTGAATCGTCGTCATTAATTTTCTATCAGAGTCAAAAGGAAGTTCAAAAACACGTGGATATTTTGCTTCTAGTGCTTTTTTCGTTGTTCCTTTTTCTTCTAATAATCGAATAATCGCACTTTCGGTCGGATCCCCAATGATGGTTTCTTCGCCATCTGTCACTTCAATCGTTGCGTTACTAGAAAGACTAAGCATTTCCAAAACTTTTGCTTCTTCTGTTCCTAGTTCGGCTGTTGCTTTCATTGGCACATGCTCGGTTGCCCAAATTTGTTGGATAATCATTTTATTTTGTGTTAATGTTCCTGTTTTATCAGAGCAAATAACAGAAGTGTTTCCAATGGTTTCAACAGCAGGAATTCGGCGGATAATCGTATTTTTCCGCACCATATTTTGAACCCCATAAGCAAGTGTCAATGTTACAATTACCGGCAACGTCTCTGGAACCGCTGCTACTGCAAGGGAAATTGCAATCATCAACGTCTCAATAATAGTTTCCCCGTATACATACACATCAATAATAAAAATTAATATACCAGCTAAAAGGGCAACAATACTCAGGCGTTTCGCTAATTCTTTTAAGCGAAGTTGTAAGGGTGTCATTAATTTCGATGTGCTGTTAAGTAAACCAGCAATTTTCCCCATTTCCGTTTCCATTCCAATTTCTACCACTACTGCGGTTGCTCGTCCATTAGTCACAAGACAGCCGGAGTAAAGCATATTTAGTCGGTCACCAATTGGCGCTTTTTCAGAAACTTCTGCAGCGGCATCTTTTTCTACCGGAACACTTTCCCCAGTGAGCGCTGATTCTTCCACTTGTAAACTACTACTGGAAATAATCCGGGCATCGGCTGGAATCATATCTCCTGCTACAATCTCAATAATATCCCCTGGAACCAATTCTACTGCGTCTACTTGCGTCCGGATACCGTCACGCAGCACTGTTGTCAAATGTGCATTCATACTTTGAAGGGCAGCAAGGGCTTTCTCGGCACTATTTTCTTGGTAAATCCCTAAAACCATATTTAGTACGACAATTCCTAAAATTACAACTACTTTCGCCCAACCATATCCCGTTGTAATGGCTAAATAAGCGGAGATTGCTGCTGCAAATAGTAAAACAATCGTCGTAATTTCGAGTAAGTGATGCCCGATTTTTTGAAGAAGAGATTCTTTTTTACCTTCCTCAAATTCATTTGCACCAAACGCTTCCTGTTTTTGTTTTACTTGTTCTTTTGTTAATCCTGTGTCTAAATCTGTGTGTAGTTTGCTGAGAAGTTGCTCTATTGACTCTTTTACCCAAAGCATACATCTACCTCCTACGCACCCGCCTTTTTAATAAAGCAAGTACTTACTTTATTTTGCTGCAAAAAAATATAAAAGTTATATATATCAATTTTATTAAGTTAATTGTATAGTATATTACATTAAATAGCAAGAACTTTGTTTTTTGAAAGAATGTATTTTGGCTTAAATATGACACTTATAGTATTTAGCCGTATACTTAATTACATAATATAAGAGGAGATGGTTATGATGCCTTTTGCAGTTCCTTATCTAGTTTTTAATGGCGAAGGTCAAGAAGCTCTAACATTTTATTCAGAGGTTTTCGCAGCCGAAATTACGAGCATCCAGCGTTTCAAAGAGATGAATCATTTTGATGGGGATGCCGTTTTCGGTGAAAGATTAATGCACAGCCGGTTAGCGAAAAATGGTGAGGAATTTATTTATATTACTGATGCGCCTTATGATGGCTTTACAACTGGTAACCGAGTGACGATTTTGATTAATTTTGAATCTAAAAGTGAGCTGAAACGAGCATACGAGGCGTTACTAGTTGGTGGTAAAGTAGAGATGGAATTACAAGTTGCTTTTTGGGGTTCTACTTATGCACAAGTAACCGATAAGTTCGAGGTATTCTGGCAACTTAACTTTGGTTAATAAAGGTTGGGACATAACTATAGCTCAGCAATAAAAGTTGGAAAATAAAAAAGCAGAAATCATTGTATAGAGCCATTTCGGAAAATGGAATAAACTTGATTTCTGCTTGTTTTTTATTTTAGAGACCCTTTTGTCCCCGCCTCATAATTAATTTAGTTGCAAATTAGAAATAACTTGTTTCGTTTCAGCCATCATTTCTTCTATTACATCTTTACATGGTTTGATTTCCGTAATAAGTCCCGCAATTTGGCCAGCCATGACAGAACCATTATCTGTGTCGCCTTCCTGAACAGCTTTTCTAAGAGATCCTAGCGTTAGTTCTTCTAGTGTATCACGGTCCGCATTTTCTTCCTCTAAACGGATGTATTCTTTGATCATTTTGTTTTTGATAGATCTAACGGGCGCACCTGCTTTACGTCCGGTAACCATCGTATCACGGTCTGAAGCTTTAATGACTGCGGCTTTGAAGTCCGGATGAACTGGACATTCTTCTGTTGCTAAAAAGCGTGTACCAATTTGAACACCTTGTGCCCCTAAAGAGAGTGCTGCAGCGATTCCTCGTCCATCAGCAATTCCTCCAGCACCAATAACCGGGATCGTTACTGCATCAACAATTTGTGGTAAAAGCGCCATTGTAGTCGTTTCTCCGACGTGCCCGCCTGCTTCAGTTCCTTCAGCAATCACTGCATCTGCCCCCATTTTTTCCATCCGTTTGGCAATCATAACGGATGGAACCACTGGAATGACAATAATTCCGGCTTCTTTCCAAACCGGCATAAAGGTTTTTGGCGTTCCGGCACCAGTCGTTACGATAGCAATTTTTTCTTCTATAATTACTTCCGTTAATTCTGCAATATTCGTCATCATTAGCATTAAATTAACGCCAAACGGTTTATCTGTTAAGCTTTTTGTCTTTTGGATTTCTTCTCGGAGCATATCCGCACTCATGCCACCAGAAGCGATAATTCCAAGCCCGCCTGCATTCGAAACAGCAGCAACAAGTGGAGCTTTCGCGATTTGCGCCATAGCACCTTGAATAATAGGATATTTAATATTTAATAAGTTCGTAATTGACATATTTTTCCTCCTGCGTTCTTGTTTGTTTCATCACAATTTAGTATATCAAAAAACACGCTTTTAAACTAGAGAAGTTGGAGATTAAAATATGGTGAAAAAATAAGCCAAGCAACTTTGTAGCTGTTACCAAGTAAATACTAAATGTCATTTCCTAATTTAAATTTTGCAATAACGCTATTTTTGTAAAATTAATTCTATACAAAATAATCATTTTTGTTATTTTGCATAGCTTTGCTTTACTTTTTTTAAAATATAAATTTACAATGATATTCAATAAAGTATATGAATATCATGTACTTGCCAGAATGTCACAACAAGAATTGGCAGAAAAAGTAGGTGTTTCCAAACAAACTATCTTCATAAAGGACTCTTCCTAACAAATAAGCCCGTGAGTACGAATAATAAAAATAGCCAAATATAAAAAATGCCAAAAAGTTAGCTTTTCAGTCTAACTTTTTGGTAGTCCTAGCTCTGTCGTTTTTGCCACAAACGGTATAATTCGCTAATGTGTGCAAGAAGAATTAATAGAAAACCAATCATCACTCCGATAAATAGCATGTTTTCAGCATTTTTTACTTTTTCCAGCCATTCAGAAAGTAAAGTGAAAACACCTGTATGTTCATCAAGTTGTTTTGATACTCCTTTGATTTTTTGAATCGTTTTTTTCGGATCATCCATAATATTAGCTAGAGAATCTTCTACTTCCTGGGAATTATGGGTTAAAATAGTTTTTTTAGCTGTAACCACATTGTCATGAACATTTTGATAAGTATGTAATGATTGAACACTAAATAAAATCAGGAAGGAAACGAGTGACAAAAGGAGCAAACTATAACCACTTGTAATCGCGATACTCGTTTTCGTCCAGCCTTCTTTCTTTTTAGCACGAAACATAACAATGATGATAAACACTGAAATCGCGATAACAAACAGCAATTCAATAATAATAAAGATAACTGTCCCTTTTAACGCGGCAACCACTTGATGCAAGAAAAATGTAACTAAATCTTTTCCTGCTAACAGGTTAATAATATTAGAAACAGAAAAATCGAAATGACCTGAAACTATATTCCAAATGATTTCTCTTTGGAAAAGTAATCCTAAGAAAGTGAGTGCAATAAAAAATAAACTAGTGATAAGTACAATTTTTCTTTCTTTAATCATTTTACTCCTCCTTTTTTATGTATGCTATTTACTTTTATTCCCTGAATTCACCTTGGATAATCCATCAAAATTGGTAGTAAAAGTTCAATTACAATAACTATAACACCACCGATATTAGAAACGCCAACAAACATCTTAATAATAAGTTTTTTTATTCCTATGATTGTTTGATATTTCACAAAAAAATGCAATACTTGATTTATTTTTATGTGTTTATCCTACTCTTTCTATCTCATCAAAAAGCAAGCAGTCTTATCCTAAAATGAAATAAGTCTGCTTGCTTTTATCGTTCACTCTTTCAAATAACCATCTTCTATTCGAATCACTCGATCTACCAAGTCTAATACTCGTTCGTCATGCGTAACCATAATGGCAGCTTTATTTTTTCGTTTGACTTCATCAGCTATCATTTGAACTACTTTATGACCACGATTTGCATCCAGACTTGCTGTAGGCTCATCTGCTAAAATGATATCCGGATTGTTCATCAGCGCCCGAGCAATTGCCACCCGTTGTTTTTCTCCGCCTGATAAGCTTTCAGGATAGTTGTTCCGCCGCGCAGTTAAACCTAGTTCGTTCAATAACGCATCTGCTTTCTCTTTTGCCTCTTTGCCTTTTTTTCCGGCTAGTTCAGCAATTAATAACAGTTGGTCACGTACATTTAAATATGGAATCAAATTTGCCCCTTGGAAAATAAAGCCAATCTTCTCCAGGCGAACTTTCGTTAATTTTTTGCCTGAAAAATTGTTTAAACGCTTATCCCCAATCGAAATTTCTCCTTTGGTTGGAGATAATAACGCACCTGCTATAGATAAGAAAGTACTTTTTCCAGCTCCAGATGGTCCGACAATTGCGACAAATTCTCCTTGTGATACTTCTAAAGAAACATTTTTTAAAACCTCAATAACTTGTTCGCCATCTTGATAACCTTTCGAAATATTTTTCATGATTAATATCATTAGTTTGCCCTCCCAATTGCTTCTAACGGATCTACTTTAGCAACACGATAGAGTGATAACAGCGAGCCTGCTACTGCGACAACAAGGAATAAAACAGAGCAGCCAATTGCAAGTAGCGGACTAAGCGTAAATGGCATACTTGCTGGTAAAATTGCTGCAAGTCCAAATGTTAAACCATTACCAATTAATAAGCTGACAACAGATAGAAAGACAACTTGACTGATAATGCTTCGTCCTAAATACGCCGTTCTTGCCCCAACTGCTTTTAAAATACCAAATTGGTTGATTTTTTGAATTGTAATGACGTAAAAGAAAGCTGCGAGAACAAATGCAGCAATGACGAATAAAAAGGCAATCATCATTAATAGCGAACCTTGTTCTTCTGAATAGCCGGGAATACCTTGGAGAACTTCTTTACTAGATGATAATTCCAGTGAACCTAATGATAGGCTTTCTGCTTTATTTTGCGAAACATCGAGTGCTACGGCATTGTACTCGCCCTGTGCCGCTTGGTTTGTTTGGTGAATAAGTTCCCAGGCATCCCATCCTACAAAAATAACGGGAGAATGACTAAAAGTATTATTTTTTGTGAAAGCAGTAATTGTAAACTGTTCACCAGTTGCACTATCTTTTAATTTACTTCCCAATTGATAATCTGCTTCTTTTAAAGAAATATCCGCTATTATTTCTTTTTTTGTTTGTGGTTTGGTTCCTTCTGTTATTTCCGGTTGTAAGAAGCTTGTTTTATCTATTCCAAAATAAGTAATATCGGTTTTTTTATCTTGCTTTGGTTTCGTAATTGTTCCCATTTGTACGCCTAAATTAGTACTTTTCGAATTATCTACTTGTTTTGCTACATCTTGTGTTTCAGATGTTGTTAAATTGGATCTTGTTAAGCGATTATCTGAATCCTTCTGCAACACGTAATATGTCGCTTTGTTGGAAGAAATTGCTGCCCCATTATCATTTGCTAGTCCACTCGCTAAGCCCGTTACAAACAAAACAAGCCAAGCAATTAATACCATAATTAACACAATCAAAATATAGCGTAGTTTTGCGTGTTTTAATTCCCTTAATGCCAAAAACATTCCGTTCAACTCCTTCTAAGATCTTACACTTAGTTTAAAGGAGCTTTGTAAACGGAATGTGAATCGGATTTTACAAATTTAAAATTCAGGTAGGTTAATCGTGAATTTCGTTCCTTTTTCGGGACTACTTTTTACTTCAATTCCTCCGTGGTGCAAGTGAATGATTTTTTGACAAATGGATAACCCTAAACCACTAGAACCTTCTTCTCTCGTGCGACTTTGATTTGCTTTATAGAAGCGATGGAATATTTGATTTATATCGGCTTGGCTAATTCCGATACCACTATCCTCAACTTCCACGAACACAGTGCTATTTTTCTCATAGAGAGAAATAGCAATAGTCCCGCCAACTGGTGTAAACTTAATTGCGTTTGTTAATAGATTGGACCAGACTTGATAAAGCAACTCAGCATCCCCGGTGTATTCTACTTTAGCCAACTCTAATTGGATGGTTAGTTCTTTTGCACGCCAGCTCCATTCCGTCATCTGTAACAATTGGCGCCACTGGGATTCTATGTCCACTTGATCTTTTTTTCGGAGCCCTACTTCTTGGTCTAATGTGGCAAGCGTAAGTAACTGCTTTGTCAAAGATGAAAGACGTGTCGTTTCTTCTGATAAAACAGCTAAATATTCCGCTCGTTCTTTTTCTGATAAAGTATCTGAGGCAAGTAAAGCCGCAAATCCTTGCATTGATGTTAGTGGTGACTGTAATTCATGCGAGACATTTGCGACAAATTCCTGACGAGCCACCTCTGATTTTTCTAATTCTCCAGTCATTTTTGCAAAGGAATCCGCGAGTTGTCCAATCTCATCTTTGCGCCTTACTTCAAGCGACACATCGTAGTTTCCTTTGCGAATTTGCTTCGTTGCATTCGTTAGTTTTACAATGGGATTAACAATGTAACGCCCGCTAATTAAAACAAATAAAATACTAATAATCGAAGTGAAAATAAGAATCATCGCAAAAAAGATTCGTAGCTCCCCAAATTGTTGTTCCGGATCTTGGCGAATAAATAGTGCTTCCGTTTTGCCATTTGTTTCCACTGGAACTCCAATCGTATTATGAAGATCATTGTCAAAAAAGCCAGTAATGAATAACCCTGTATTAAAGTTATCAATACCATGATAGGTCTCTCCCGCTAAAACTTGTTGAACAGTCTTTTCTGGTAAATCTTTTTTCCGGAATTCACCACCAAAATAACGGGAATCACGAGCACCATCTGTGAGATATACTTCATAACCAAGTTCTCCAACATTTTTTAAATAATCGTCTAATGAAACTCCTTCATTTGATTGATAAAATTGTTGTACTTCTTGCGCTATTTGGGTAGTTTTTTCATCATTGAATGGCTTTAGTTTTATTTGATAATAAATATTAGCTAAGAAAAATCCAAGTAAACTACTAGTAAGAATAACCACGAGCATCGTAATAACTATTCGACCATAGAGCGATTTCATATTGTCTCCTCCAACTTATAGCCAACTCCGCGAACCGTAACAATTCGAATCCCATCTTTTCCCTCATCAAAGTGATCACGTAATCGCTTAATATGTACATCCACTGTCCGGTCACTACCATCATAATCTCGCTGCCAGATGCGTTCGATCAGCTCTTCTCGGGTAAAAATACGGCTAGGATAACTAGCTAGCTGATAAAGTAACTCAAATTCTTTCACAGGAATCATTTGTTCCCGTTGACCAAATTTTATTCCATAGCTCTTTTGATCAATCGTGATATTCCCAATATGGATTTTCACTTCGCTCGCTTGATTGGAACGACGAAGCAACGCCCGAATTCGAAAAACAAGCTCTTCCGGTTCAAATGGCTTGGTGAGATAATCATCTGTTCCGACTTCAAAGCCACGTGATTTATCAATGAGCGCATCTTTTGCTGTCAACATAATAATTGGGATTTCTGGATAACTCGTACGCATTTTTTGACACAGCTCAAACCCATCCATTTTCGGCATCATGACATCAATGACCGCTAAATGAACTTGCTTGCTACTGACAATCTGCTCTGCGTCCTCCCCGTCGCTCGCCTCAAGCACGTGAAAACCTTCGCGACGAAGATAATGCCCCACAAGCTTACGAATATGTTTGTCATCATCTA
This sequence comes from Listeria ivanovii subsp. ivanovii, assembly GCF_900187025.1. Classification (GTDB taxonomy): domain Bacteria; phylum Bacillota; class Bacilli; order Lactobacillales; family Listeriaceae; genus Listeria; species Listeria ivanovii. The sequence goes on along the minus strand of NZ_LT906478.1, from coordinate 786,038 downwards.
CTATTAGAATTTGTTTCATTACTTGTACTCTCCCTATCGTTCTGCTTTTACTGAATCATATCAAAAAAATGCAACTATTACCAAAAAAACAGAAGCCACGGAAAAGTGCCCTCTGTTCCAATGATTATTTATTTTTTTCAGCATCCACTGCAAGTAAAACACAACCAGTTATACCAGCATCATCTTCTAATTTTGGAGGAACTATGTACCTTTCTAAATCCGGTAACTGTACATAATTATTGACTAATGCTTTTAATTTTTGACGAATTAATGGGAAAAGTTGCCGTTGCTTCATAACGCCTCCACCTAAAATGATTCTTTCTGGTGATAAAATCAGTGTGTAATTCATTAAAGCTTGCGCAATATAATGAGCTTCTAAATTCCAAACTTCTTCATCATCTGCGAGCTCGACTGCTTTTTTACCCCAGCGCTTTTCAATTGCTCCACCAGCTGCGAGTCCTTCTAAACAATCACTATGGCTTGGGCAACTGCCAGTAAATCGATCTAGTTTATGACGGCGCACCATAATATGTCCCATTTCCGGATGAGAAAATCCTTCCAAAATTTTGCCAGAAACAACGGCACCTCCACCGATTCCCGTTCCGATAGTTAAGTAAATACAACTCGATAAGCCTTCAGCGGCGCCAAGACTCACTTCTCCAAGCGCGGCGGCATTCACATCTGTTGTAAAACCAATTGGGACATTAAATTCTCTTTTCATAGCACCGACGATATCGTAATTGCGCCACGCAAGTTTTGGTGTTTGCGTGATATAGCCGTATGTAGGACTAGATTTTCGAATATCAATTGGACCAAACGAGCCAATCCCAATCGCTTTTAATTCATCTTGATACTGTTTGAAAAATTGAATAACGGCTTTCATTGTTTCTGCTGGTTCTGTTGTTGGGTAACTTTCACGTTTAATGATTTCCCCAGATTCTTTTCCAATTGCGACAACAAATTTTGTTCCACCTGCTTCAATTGCTCCATAAACCATCAAAAAAAACTTCCTTTCTCGTATGTTTATAACGCTTTCATTTTACATCAGAACTTTGAAAAAAGAAAATCATTTTCTGAAAACTTATTAATTTGAATATAAATACCTAAATTAACAGTTATTTTAAATAAAAATTTATTCCTTAAAAATCCACTTCACTAAACGTGCGTACTCCTCGAAAAAAGCAGGGATTTCAGACGGATTTAACCCGTATTCCATATTATTTTTGATGCCTTCATTATACCATTTTTGCTGATCATAGCCACGATTAAAGTAGCTCCAAACTGCTTTCCCTTCAGAACTCAAGGCATAGCGAACGGAACTTAAATTATCTAATTTATCTGCAACGATAAGTGCTTTTTCTTCCAAAGTACCCGTACGAACTTGTTCAATTGTATGCGCTTTTCGTTCTTCCCATGATAAAGATTTATTTTCCGTATGGGAGGCCACCAAATCAGCAATGATATCCCCGAACATTTCCCGAATATCTTGGTCTGTCACCTCGGTGTCCTCTACCGCATCATGAAGTAATCCAGCAATAACGACTTCTTCAGGAAAACCAGCACGACGCAAAATCCGCGCCACATTTAATGGGTGCGAAAAATAAGGCTCACCGGTAATTTTACGCTTTTGACCATTATGTGCTTTTATCATCAGCTTGCGCGCTTGTTCATACATAAAAATAAGCCTCCACTCGTAAATCTATGCTTATACTATACAAGATTCGAGCGAGGCTTTCTAGTTTTTAGTTGTAAAAAGTAATTTCTCGGCCATTTAAAGGTTGCACGCGCCGACTTGTGTTCCCAATTGCTTTATCTAATTCTGTAAAATCAGCTTGTTTAAGTGATTTTGCATTTTTCAACACAATCCAAGTGACGCCTTCCACAGTTGGTGGCGTTGTCCGCGAGCCTTGGTATGTATAAAAAACACGCTCTTCTGGCATGAATTCATTGACATCTAAAGTAATATCTCGTTCTGTTTCAAAATCGGCAAAAACTTCTGGAAAATGCTTTGGTAAATCTTTTAATTCCACATTGGTCGTATTATCGATTTCCATCCAAGCACTCATTACAAGCGTTGTGCCATCTGCTTTTTCATGTACAAAATGCCATTCGATTGGATAAATATACCCGTCTAAAAGATGCTCTGCCGGGATATGGGCATGAAATGAAACAAGTGGAAAATATTCACCATTATAGCGTAGCCCTTGCTCTTTATCATGCGGAAATACATGCACGGATTGTTCCACTCGTTTAATCGTATAATCGGTCTCTTTATAGTAAAATTTCATCGTTGACGGTTTGATTTGCTCTACATCAGATTGCTCAATATTGACCGGCGATTGTGCCTTACCAGTATCTGCTATTTCAAAGTCAGAACAAATATGCCCCCACATATCCGGCCCCGTCTTCTCATCATAGCCCCACTTCACTTTTTCCACTGTCATAATCAATTCCCCTTTTCAAAAAAAATTGCGTAATGTTATTTTAGCGGATTGCGGATCTATTCCACAAGTTATTTGCCTAATGTTCGTGTTTCAACCTGGCAAATAACTTGCGTAAAGATACTGGTAGCTTTATTTTCGGTACATATTTAATAGGATTTTGTTGCTACTAATTCAAAATTTGCTATAGAACGTCCATCTATATGAAAGCTATCGATACTAGTATTTTCAAGATTAAGTAATTCTTTGCTTAAGTTTGCAGACATCATTAGAGATAGACTATTTTTTATAGCATATTGTATGTTCCTCTTAATCTATAAATTATAGAGATAAAACTGATTATCTGCCGCCTGCTCCTAGCCTTCTAAAAGTAAGTCTTCTTCCTTTTAAAGCGATTGACATGGTGTATATTCCTTCTGGTGAGCTCATACCACTTAAACCTGCATCACCAATTGCATGAATGTCAGCACCAGTCATTTTAGACCATAGAGTACATTGTCTGATGGAATCATCATCCGCGCCTTCTACAGAGCAATCTAAGAAGGACATTACCAAAGTTCCAGGTTTATAAGTGTGCGTAAAAGTTGTTAATTCTCGAATATCCTCACTGTGATACCCGGTCTACAGCCAGGCATTGGTAGGCAAATAACATCAGCACCAGCATCAATCAGTTCTTGTACAAACTGTTTATGAGTAGACATTGGAACTTGTGGATCTCCAAGTACTTTCTCAAAGACACCATCTTCCCACTTTCCAGCAAATAGTAACATTTTATCACCAACAACAGCTTTAGCCTGTCTAGTTGCTTCAACAATTGTTTGATAAGATGTTCGAGTACCTGGATTTCCAGCTAATACAACGAAATCACACTCTTCCTGAATAGCCTTCTCCAAATTTTCTTTTGAAGCAATTCGATCATTTTTAATCAGCTGCTTTTCTGGAGCTGTTGAAGTAGTAGCATCATCACCTGCACCACATTCTAAATAGACTCCTAAAGGGACATTAATTAGTTTTTTCATCTCTTTCAAACGATATTGCTTAGTATCAAAAGTTTCGGTAGCTTCATTCCATTCCTCGACAATCAGACCTTCTTGAATAACATTCGTATCCATTGAGTAACCATTAAAGAAAATCATATCTGCCCCAAACGCTTGACTAACTTCTGCGTTGGTAGTTCCTTCACATAAAGTATGACCAATAAAATTTTGACAAAGGACCGTTCTTCCTTCACTTGCCAAAATAGAAGTTTTTAAATCACTTGCACTCATTTTTCTAATTTCACTTCTACTACTGCTAATTAATCTTCTTACCATATCAAATACCTCCTAGTTTTTCATTATATATTCTAAATAAAAAGCAAACATTTCTCTCTACTTGTCCTCAGTATAGCATTGGCATATACTAAGTAAATAGAATCCAGTTATATTGGAAAATAGTACCAGTTTATTGTTTTTATGCGAAAATAATAACGGTACTTTTTACCAGAAAACTGTTGTATAATTAAAGAAACCAAATTAGGTGAGTGAATAAAATGATTCTTACTAAGTTAGCAGATATTTCTCTTTTTTCTGAAAGAGAAACCGAAGTCGCTCATTTTATTTTAAAAAATGGTAATACTGCATGTAATATGAGCATTAAAGAATTAGCAAAAGTTACTTACAGCTCACCTTCAACTATTATGCGGTTATGTAAAAAAGTAAAAACAAGTGGATATTCCGAGTTCAAAATTAAGTTAAGTAGAGAGTTAGCTGAAAACGAAAAAATATCTCCTACTAGTAATTATAATTTTCCGCTCACACAAGAAGATTCTTATGAGAATATTATTGATAACATGTATTATATTTTTAAAAATTCTATTCGCGAGGTGAAAGCTGAATTCAATATGGAAGAACTTCATAGTATAATTGATAAAATGAACCAGTCCAGTATCATTGATATCTATGGACAAGGTTCTTCCCAGGCAGCAGCTTACGAATTCAAAAGTAAGTTAATACGGTTGGGTAAAAATGTTCACTTGTAACCTTGTTATACAGAACAGATACATCAAGCAATTAATTCTGATTCCACACATATAGCTGTAGTTATTTCGCACTCAGGTGAAAATCCAGAAACGCTAAAAATTTCATATAATTTAAATAAAAGTCAAACGCCAATTGTCGCTATTACAAAAGATAAAGCTACAATGTTAGCTAAAATAGCTGATTATGCAATCTATACAGGAATAAATGAGGCAAAACTATTGAAAGGAAAAATGGAAACTTTTAGTTCTAGTATTGCTACACAATATATTTTGGATTGTATATATAGTTTTATTTATCTAAAAGATTTTGAATCTAATCTTGAAAATACCAAACGTAACGAAATTGATTTGCGTAAACGATTTTTTGAGTAAGTTATTATCAGAACATTTAACATAAAATTATTTAATATTTCCTGTTATCTAATAAGAATCTACTACGAGACAACTTTTGTCCCATAGTAGATTCTTATTTTCGTTATTATTCTGTAGCAGGAACATCTTCACTTGTATTGATTCTTTTTAACTCTTCCCGTTCAAATGCTTTCACAAAGGGGTAATAAATCAAGGCTCCTAAAACAATGTTGAAAATTGCTGCCAGAATATATTTCCAGTCACCAGATGCAATAAAGCCTATAAGAACAGGGGGTGTTGCCCATGGTAATTCTAAAAAGGGTCTTGCAAGTATAGCAATTTGGCAAGCACCATAAGTTAGAAAAGCTCCCAATGTTCCACTAAGAATAAATGGAATAAGTAACATAGGGTTCATTACAATAGGTAACCCAAAAACTACTGGTTCCGCAATGGAGAAAAAGGCAGCTGGAAGGGCAGCGAAAGAAAAGGTTTTTAAATGCTTAACCCTTGAAAAAATTAATACTGTTAATAGTCCCAATACTGGTCCTGTCCACAAGCAAGTTCTTTCTAATGCGGTGGTCCAAATATGGGGTAATGGGTCGCCGGCAATTTTTGCTGCACTATTTTCGGCAATCCAAGTTAATTTGAGTGGGTCAAAAATACCTTGAAAGAGGGAGTCGGCGTGAATACCAAAAGCCCAAAGTAATTTTGTAAAGAATCCATAAAATGTAAATACGAAAATATTATCCGTTCCACTAAAGATTGGGCTCATAACATCTCTCATTATTTCTGTAATATTAAATTGTAGCATCGTTCTAAGGAACCAATAAAGAAGTCCGATAGTTACAAAAGGAATCAGAGAAGAAAACGCTTGCCCAACCGCTGGCGGAACACCTTCTGGCATACGAATAACAAAATTTTTATTAATAAATATTTTGAATATCTTTAAAGCTAAAATGGAAGTGACCATTGTTGGAAAAAGTGCGTTTGCTCCAAATGAAGAGACATCAATAGTCCCATCGGTTACTTTATCTATATTTATCATTAAAAATGACATTAAACTCACAAGTGCAGCATTTATTTCATTAAGCTTATATTCTTTCGCATAATTAAGTCCAATTGAAACAGAGAAATATAATGTCATAAAGCCCATTGTCAAAGAGTTCATCAATCCAATTTGATCCGTATAATTTGCCAAAAAAGGAAGTATTGGTTTCTCAGTTCCCATTGATGTTGTTCCTAGTAAAGACACAAGTAGCGTGACACTTCCAAATAGTATGAAAGGCATAATGTTAACCATACTATTTTTAATAATATTTAATGTTGGACGATTAAATATTTTCATTAGTACGGGTGTCATCTTGAAAGTAATATAGTCCGTAATTCTATCCATTATACTCAACTTTTTATCCATAGTAATTCCTCCTGGGTTTAATTATCAAAGAGTTTTGATTGGCGCCGAAATCAATATGTTCTTGATAAATGTAGTATAGCATCAAGAAACATTAAATAAATGAAAGTCTGGGTAAATGGAATTTAATTCCAAGAAATCGCTTACTAAAATCCAACTAAGCGGTAAATTTTTGGTAGCACATGTATGGTTTCTGATGTATAAATTTAGTTTAATTGAAAGATTAATTTATGGTATTTCAAAGCCCATAATATAAAAAACTTTTTATAGTTTAGTCTAACAAATTTATTTCCTTAGTATTTCGATAATTGACTTTAAGTAATATCCTTTTTGGTAGACGTCTGTTAAAAAAGAATACCTTCTAAACGATAAACAAAAAATAAATAAGCAAGAATCATTGTCTATTGCCATTTAAAAAAATGGAATATACAATATTCTTGCTTATTTTAGAGACCTTTTTGTCCTAGCCTCTTAGTAGATACTTAAAAAACTGACACCTAAAACTCAAGTCTATATATTATTCTTTTGATTTAAAGTCATTTTAGCTGTATATTCATCTTATTTACGATACATCTTAAACTCTAAAAAAAGTTCATTATAATAAGACAACATTCGCTTACCTAAGTTATCATATACTTCTAAATTCGTCAGTTCATCCATATTTGGATAAAAACGTTCGTCGCTAGAAATTTCTTTTGGCAAAAGTTTTACTGCTTTTTCATTTGGTGTAGCATAGCCGACGTATTCAGCATTAATTGCGGCATTTTCTGGTTTTAACATGAAGTTGATAAATTTGTGCGCTCCGTTAACATTTTTTGCTGTTTTTGGAATTACCATATTATCAAACCACAAGTTGGAACCATCTTTTGGAATAACATATTCTAAATCTTCATTTTCACTCAGCATTTCCGCCGCTTCTCCAGAAAATGTTACCGCCACGCCTGCTTCATTGTCAGCCATGAGTAACTTGATTTCGTCACCAACAACTGCTTTCACGTTAGGTGTCATCGTTTCAAGTTTGTCACGAGCTTCCATTAAGTGCGCTTTGTTTGTATCATTGAGTGAATAACCGAGACTATTTAAGCCCAGCCCCATCACCTCGCGTGCGCCGTCGATCAAAAGAATTTGATTTTTTAAATCCGGATCAAATAACGCATCCCAAGTATCAAAGTTCTTATCTGGAAACATTTCTTTATTATAAATAATTCCAAGTGTTCCCCAGAAATACGGCATCGAATATTTGTTATTATCATCAAACGATAAATCCATAAAACGCGGATCTAAATATTTTTCATTTGGTAGTTTGGAATGATCAAGCGGAATTAGTAAGTTTTCTTCTTTCATTTTACTAATCGCATAATCACTTGGTACCGCAATATCAAATGTTGTACCACCTTGTTCAATTTTCGTCATCATCGCTTCATTCGAATCAAACGTCTGGTAAATCACTTTCATACCTGTCTCTTTTTCAAATTTCGTAATTAAAGATGGATCAATGTAATCGCCCCAATTGTAAATCGTCAGCGTATTACTGCCCGCATAGCCCTCTGATTTGTTCATTGATGTTGCAAGTAGCATCATCAGAAGCGCAACGACAATAACAGGAACAAAAATTTTCAGCAATTGCTTCATTCTTTCGTCGCCCCCGTTCGAATCGTTTTAGTCGTATTTCGTTTACTAATGAAATAATAGCCGATTACGAGAACAATCGTGAATAAGAAAATAAGCGTAGATAAAGCATTGATAGAAAGCGAAATCCCTTGTCTAGCACGAGAATAAATTTCTACCGCTAATGTGGAGAAACCGTTCCCCGTTACGAAAAAAGTGACCGCAAAATCGTCTAGTGAATAAGTTAGCGCCATAAAGAAACCAGCTAAAACACCGGGCATAATATAAGGAAGAATCACCTTAGAAAGCACTTGCCACTGACTCGCTCCCAAGTCCCGCGCCGCATCCATCAATGTCGGACTCATTTCTTGTAGCTTCGGTAAAATCATTAATACAACAATCGGAATACTAAATGCGATATGAGAAACCAGCACCGAAATAAAGCCCAGTTTCACTCCTAAAATCGTAAAGAATATCAAGAAACTAGCTCCAATAATTACATCCGGGCTAACAATCAACACATTATTTAAACTAAGTAGCGAATTTTTGGCAAAAGGTTTTGGCATAAATTTTATCGCAAGCGCACCGCATACACCAATCACTGTCGCAATCACTGAAGAAAGCAGTGCAATGACAAAAGTGTTTAACACAATAATTAGTAAGCGAGTATCTTGAAAAACTTCTTTGTAGTAACCTAGCGTGAATCCGCTAAAATTATGCATCGTTCCACCTTTATTAAAAGAGTAGAAAATCAAGTAAAAAATCGGTGCGTATAAAATCACAAAAACTAGTACTAAATAAATCGTACCCCATTTATTTTTCTTCATTTACGCACACCTCGTTTCTTTTTGGAACCTGTTAAGAACATAATTAAAATCATCGCAATAATTAAGAATACCCCAATTGTTGAACCCATTCCCCAGTCTTGCGTAACGAGGAAATGTTCTTCAATTGCCGTCCCAAGCGTAATTACCCGGTTTCCAGCAATTAATCGCGTAATCATAAATAACGATAGCGCTGGAATAAATACAGCCTGACAACCAGATTTCACGCCGTCTGCCGTCAGTGGAAAAATCACCCGTCTAAACGTAGTCAAGCTAGATGCGCCTAAATCGCGCGACGCTTGAATCAACGTCGGATTAATTTCCTCAATTGCATTAAAAATCGGCAAAATCATAAATGGAATGAAGATATAAGTGGATACAAATAAGAAACTAAAATCCGTAAATAAAATCTGCTTCGAGCCAATTCCCATTAATTCTAAAAACTGATTCGCTGCCCCGTATGTCCCAAAAATCCCAATAAACGCATATGCTTTAAGAAGCAAATTAATCCAAGTCGGTAAAATAATAAGGAGTAACCACAGCTGCTTATGTTTCAGTTTAGTTAGTAAATATGCCGTTGGGTAAGAAATAAGTAAAGTAAATACTGTAATCAAAAAAGCATACCAAAACGAACTAGCTGTCATTTTCAAATAAACCGGTGTAAAAAAATGAATATAATTATCGAATGTCAAATTACCATCGACATCAAAGAACGAATAATAAACAATCAATAAAATCGGTGCGACAACAAAAAGCAAAATCCAAAGTACATAAGGAACAAGATAAACTGTCCGAGTGCGTCTATTCATTACTGCACCTCATCGTAGCTATCAAGCCGCTTATCGAATTCTTCCTCCGTTTCCCCAAGACGCATAACATGAATTGTCTCTGGGTCAAACGCTAAGCCAATCTTATCGCCGACACGCACTTTTCTCGTCGTATGGACGAGCCACTCATTTCCGTCCGTATCGATACAACCCACTTCATAATGCACACCGCGGAACAGCATCCAATCTACCGTTACTTGAAGCTTCCCTTTCTCAGCAGAAGTTATTTCTAAATCTTCTGGTCGAATAACTACTTCCACCGTTTCATTTGGACGGAAACCTTGGTCAACACATTCAAAGCGTCTTTCTACAAATTCCACTTCAAAGTCCTGCATCATTTTACCAGTAACGATATTTGATTCACCGATGAAATCCGCCACGAACTTATTAATTGGCTCATCATAAATATCAATCGGTGTCCCACTTTGCTGAATCTCACCTTTATTTAATACAAAAATCTCATCACTCATCGCCAGTGCTTCTTCTTGATCATGTGTCACAAAAATAAACGTAATTCCCAGTCGTTTTTGCAAATCACGAAGCTCATATTGCATTTCCGTCCGAAGTTTCAAATCAAGCGCCGAAAGTGGTTCATCTAGCAAAATAACTTCTGGTTCATTAACAATGGCACGTGCGATTGCGACACGTTGCTTTTGCCCACCCGACATTTCGCTAATTTCTCTTTTTTCATACCCTTTTAAATTGACAAATCGAAGCGCTTCTTTCACTTTTTCATCAATTGCTTCTTTTTTCAATTTCTTAATTCTAAGTCCAAAAGCGACATTTTCGTATACATTTAAATGCGGAAATAACGCATAATCTTGGAAAACTGTATTAACCGGGCGCTTATTAGCTGGAATCTGATTAATAATCTTTTCCCCAAGATAAATTTGTCCTTTCGTTGCTTCTAAAAACCCGGCAATTAAGCGTAAAATAGTTGTTTTCCCACAACCAGAAGGACCAAGTAATGTATAAAATTTCCCTTTTTCTATTCCAAAACTGACATTGTCAAGCACTGGCGGATCATTGTCAAATTGTTTCGTCACATTTTCAAAACGAATAATTGTTTCTGTCAAAATAATTTACCCCCTTATAAGTATGAGTCTGTTGCTACTAAGATGAGTGTTGCTTTTTCATTTGATCGATTGGTTATTTGGTGTTCATCTGCTGCGTGGAAATAAATCGCTTCTCCGGTTTTCGCTACATACTCGTTCCGACCCAGGATAACCGTAACCTCGCCTTTTAACACATAACCAAATGTTTCAGAAAGTGATGGTTCAAAACTTTTAAAACAGCTATTTGCTTCTATTTCAAGTAGTACTGGTTCCATTTCTTTTTCATTTGACTCTGGAACTAGCCACTTAATTCTGTAACCTTTCTCTTCATCTTCAAAAAAAGTATGCTCGAGTTCCCCATAAATAACTTTTTGCTTGTGTTCTTCTTCATCAAAAAAGTCTTTGGGTGTTGAACCAAGTACTTCCAAAATAGCAAACAAGGTTTCAATCGATGGCGAACTTAAATCTCGCTCTAATTGCGAAATATAGCCTTTTGTCAAATCTGTCCGCTCCCCTAGTTCCTCTTGCGTTAAATTCTTACTTAGCCTAAGATTCTTTATGCGTTTGCCAATTTCCATGTCTCGTTCCTTTCTTTCAAGTTTAGTGATAGTAAACCTCAAGTTATATAAGTTTACCAATATTAAACACAGAGTTTACTTACAGCAAGATACATTATACAACAAAGCTTTCACATGGACAATAGTTTTTTGTGTTTTTATTAGCTAGACAACATGATTTTTTAGTGCTAAAATCTTACCACTAGAACAAGAGGGTGGTGACATAGATGAAAGAATATCGATTTTTGAAATATAGTATTAACTTAGCTACGATATTAGTTATGAGTATGATCATTTTTTTGATTGGAATCTTTTTATCTTTTACTATTTTTTCAAAGATTTCCACCTTGCAACAATATGGAATTCTTCTCGGATTAATCATCATTTGCTGCGTCATATACTATCGATTTTTCTTCCCTGAGGTCTTTATCGTTAATAAAAATGCGTTTTATCATAAAAAAGGTTTTTCTAATAAAAAGTATTCATATAGTAAATATTATGTGGAATGTGATAAAAAATTGCATTATAATGGTCAAAAATCTTTTCCTTCCTATAGAGTCTATATTCTAGATTTAAAAACTGAGAAAGAAAAGATTATTAATATTTTCGATGGTTCAAGAAAATATAAACGCACCGATTTAAAAATGAAAAAAGAAATTTGTCAATTTAGTGATTATTTAAGAGAAGTGCAATCATAAACTTGCAGTGCGCCCCCCAAAGTTAGACAAAAAGCCTAATTTTGAGGACGCACTACATTATCAATTTATACACAAGCTTTTTTATTTACGCTTCTCTAACAAATATATCTACACTAGCTAATCTCCTAAAATCAGCTAATAAAAAACGTCTACACAGCTTTCCAGCTATTTAAGCGATTGTCATCACTTCAATCCGTCGCCAAGAAATCATCATACAAATAAGTCTCAATCATATTTAAGTTCTGACGGAGTTCACGGGCTAAATCTCTTGAAATTCCGCCTGTTTCAAATAGATGTTGAATAATATCGCGTTCTGTTTGGAAGGCAACTATTTGAACTTCACGTTTTTTCTGCTCAGATTTTGCTCGTTTTCCTCGTGATAAATTTTGTTCATTTCTCAATCGCTCTAAGAACATCGTATGCTCGGTAATCAGCGGGCCGATAAGATTCGCATTTTCTTTCGTAAGTTGATCTTTCAGCTTTTGAATAACCAATATTTCGTTTTCTTCTCTCAATTTACGAATTGCTTGAAATCGTTCCTTATCTTTAGAAATTCCCTTTTTCATTTTATGGCTAATTTTTCGCCATTTTTTTGGATGGATAATGAGCAACAAGAAACGATAAGCAAACATCCATCCCGTTTTAAATTTCGTGCGGAAGCGTTGTTTAATTGCTTGTTCTAACATGTTTAAATAATGTTGATATCTGTAACTGTCTGTTGCGACCAATTCCCCTCGATCTGCCATTTTTTTTGTATTTTCACGTTGCCATTCAATAATTTCCAAACGTTTTTCACGTTCTCTTTCATCCATTCCTCTGTTCGAGTTACTATCATGTTGTAAATCATAAATACGTCTTCGGTAATCTTCAATCACTTCATCCGTTGCCGCTTTGGTTTCCGGTAAAACTTGTTCTTTCAGTTCTCGGATAACATTTCGCAAAATTCTAATTCTCGTCGCTTTCTCTGCTCGTTCATCTTCTGTTGTCACTTCCTCATTTTTAGCTAAAAGTGGCAAAATGAATGTCGCGATAACTAGTGTACAAAGGATAACACCAGAGGCAAGGAAAATAATTAATGCCCGTTGCGGAAAAAGCGTCCCATCATCAAGGAAAAATGGAATCGCGAGCGCACTGGCAAGCGTTACTGCTCCGCGAACCCCGGATAAAGAAGTAAGCGTAACTGAGCGAAGTTTCGGCCGGGTCGTTTGCTTATTTTGTTTCTCCCGCTTTTTCGCACCAATATTCCAAGACATATACACCCAGACAAAACGAAGTAATATTAAAGCTGCTGTAATGGATAAAATATAGGCAATCACTTGCAAATTACTAATTCCTGAGTCGTTCCAAACCACTTCAATAATAGAAGGAAGTTGTGTCCCTAAAAGTAAAAATACTAGCCCATTCAGTACAAAAATAATAACCGACCAAGTACTCTGAGAAACGATATTTAATTTGACAGATTGTGGGTCCATTTTTTTACGTTCCATCGAGTGCATTATTCCTGCAGCAACCACTGCGAGTATTCCAGAAACATGCAATTCTTCTGCTACTAAATAAATAATAAATGGTGTTAAAATCTGGATAAGCATATGGAAAGTAACATCTTCCATTCCAAGACCACGAACCCACTTCAAAAACTTAAATTTCAACCAACTGAGTACAAGTCCAACTAAAACGCCACCAATAGCAATCACAAAAAAACTTATGCTAGCATCGAGTAAGCTGAATACCCCCGTCACCATCGCCGCAATTGCAAATTGGAAAGCAACCAAGCCAGAAGCATCATTAATAAGCGCTTCACCTTCCAATAAATTCATAATCCGTTTAGGTAAATTAATTCGCCCGGATAGTGAGCTCACGGCTACAGCATCAGTTGGCGCAAGAGCCGCAGCTAAAGCAAATGCTGCTGCCATCGGAATCGTCGGAATCATCCAGTTTACAAAGTAACCAATGACAACGACTGTCGCAAATACGAGACCAAGTGCCAAAACTAAAATCGGCATTCGCATTCCCCATAATGCTTTCTTATCCGTTCGTCTACCATCATTAAATAATAAAGGTGCAATAAACATTACCAAGAAAAGCTCTGGATTTAATTTTAAATCGAACGTAATTGGCATAAGTGCAATCATCACACCCAAACCAATTTGAATTAGTGGCACTGATACAAAGGGCACAAATCGATTTAGTAAATTAGAAATAAAAATAGCCACAAGTAATGCTAACACATATAAAAATATTTCCACTATGTATAAGCCCCCCTTCGTTTTTCTCCCCTATTATTATGAAGCAAAATGAACTATCCCGCAAATATAAAACAGCTTTATTTCTTTCTATTAATTAGTCATACAAAGAAATAAAGCTGTTCTATATTTAATTTTCTTTCTCTTTTTTATACTGATCAATTTGATCATTTAAGTTTTTCATTTTCTCATCTAAGTGAGTGATTATTCTCGCAGCGTCTTGCAATTCTTTGACTAATTCAACTGGCGCTTCTTGTTGATACTTATAGTAAATCTTATGTTCCAGGCTCGCCCAAAAATCCATCGCAACTGTACGGATTTGAATTTCCACGGTCATTTTCTCGGAACGATTTGTTAAGAAAACAGGTACCTCACAAAGTAAATGCAAACTCCGGTAGCCATTTGGTTTTGGATTTGTCACGTAATCCTTTACTCGTAAAATCGTAATATCATTTTGACCTGCAAGCATTTCATGAATTCTAAAAATATCCGATACAAAAGAACAAGTAATACGAATTCCCGCAATATCATGGACATGCTTTAAGGCATTTTCTGGGGTGATATCCAGATTTTTCTTTTCCAGTTTTGCACCGATGCTTTCTAATGATTTTACCCGAGACTTCAAGTGTTCCATTGGATTATAATCATGAATAAATTGAAATTCTTCATTTAATATTTTAAGTTTCGTATTTACTTCTTCTAAAGCAAAACGATGAAGAAGCATAACATTTCGCCAGTTCTTCAGTTCATCTACTGATGGTTGTTCCATCGTGACACTCCTTCCATATGTATAACTTCCCTATTCCATGTTACTACAAATCTGAAGACAGTGTCACTATATGACTAAAGTTTCACCACATTCTCATGAAATTTTCATCAAAAAACCTAGGATAGCTATTAATCCTAGGCTTCACATCGATAATATTATTTTGCCCCAATTGGACAGCTAATCACTTCATCTTCATCCGTTACGAGCAACAAATTACGATTATAATACTGACCATCACTTTTTAACATCATTGTTTTTTCTATATCGTCATAATCAATCGTCAGCTCGTCTTCTAAAAACATCTCCGTCCAACGTTTAATTAAAATAGGGCCAATGTTTGACTCGATTTCATCATCTTCTTTTGTACGTTCTTCCACCAAGCGAAGTGTAAAAATACCACTGTTTTCACATGAGCAACCTTCCATGTCATAATACAAATGTAGTTGCCCTGAAAGTCCAGCTCGTAGTGCATTGAGCCGTTCTTTAGCGCTGTTTGTAAATGTTATAAACATAACTTATCACCTCTTCTTCTATTATACACCTACTTTAATTTTATTTCTCTTTTACTGTTTTGCCTGTATTTTATTCACAAATTAGACATTGGGATTTCACGCGTTACCGTGTTATGATAGATGTGTATTTACAAAGGGGGAGAATCACGCAGATGGCTGCTTATCCAAAATTTGATATTATTTTAGAAGCATTAAATTTATCTAGCGTAGGGGTAATTATTACTGATGCCGAGCAAAAAAACAATCCAATCATTTTTGTAAACACTGGCTTTGAAAATATTACCGGTTATACAAAAGAAGATGCCCTTGGCTCTAATTGTCACTTTTTACAAGGGGAAGATACAGATAAAGATGAAGTCGAAAAGATTCGTTATGCTGTTCATAACAAAACAACCGCCAACGCTTTACTAAAAAATTATCGCAAAAATGGCAGTTCTTTCATGAATGAGCTTACAATTGAACCAATTTATGATGACAATAATCATTTATATTTTGTTGGTATTCAAAAAGACATTACAACAGAACATAACTACCAACTGGAACTCGAAAAATCATTACGAGAAATTGAAAAACTTTCCACACCAATTGTCCCAATTAAAGATAATATTTGTGTCTTGCCTTTGATTGGCTCATTAACCAACGATCGACTCCAAAACATGTCTGAGTATGTAAGTGAGTACATGGATAATGGCAAAGAAGATTACTTAATTATGGATCTTTCTGGTCTAGCTGAATTCAATGAAGATGCTGTAATGAATCTTGTGAAGTTTCATGGCTTTATGAAATTAACTGGCGTAGAGCTCATAATCACCGGTATTTCACCCAAATTCGCGATGACCTTAATCCGCTATGAAGAAAACTTGTCATCCTTAACGACTTATAGCACCATCAAAGAAGCCCTACAATATTACTGAAAAAGCTATTGCCAAATCGCTCTTTTTCCGTTATTATGGGTAAATAATTAAATATAAACCCTCATCCAAATGGTGAGGTAGAGGTTGCAAGATTCACTAGTATTTTTTTAGAGGCGAAACAAAGACGCCCATGACAAAAAACGAACAGGATGATTGCCGAAGTGACTATTTTCTCTTTGTTTAAGAATAGTTGTTGGGACAGTTGCCAAAAGGTGCTGGACTGCTATAAGAATTTGTCGAAATTTCTTATAGATGTGCTATCTGACAATCAAGATGTTGGTAAAATATGTAACAGCCAATTTCTCACAGATTGGCTGTTTTTGCGCACTTTCCTCTAAAGATAGAAAGGGAGATATGATTTGGAAAAAGAAACACACGGCGAAATTCGTCGTGACTTAAAAACGAGACATCTATCTATGATTGCCATCGGTGGTTCTATTGGGACCGGGTTATTTTTAGCGAGCGGGAATGCGATTCATACTGCAGGTCCTGGTGGCGCACTCGTCGCCTATATCGCTATTGGAATTATGGTTTACTTTTTAATGACTAGTTTAGGTGAAATGGCTACCTATATGCCCGTATCAGGATCGTTTAGTACGTATGCTACTCGTTTTGTTGATCCAGCTTTTGGATTTGCGCTTGGTTGGAATTACTGGTTTAACTGGGCAATCACGCTTGCAGTCGATATTTCAACAGCTGCTATCATTGTTCAATTTTGGCTACCAAACACTCCTGCCTGGTTGTGGAGCGCGATATTTCTAATTCTCATCTTTGGTTTAAATGCTTTGTCTGTGAAAGCTTATGGTGAGTCCGAATATTGGTTCTCCATTATCAAAGTTGCCACTGTGATTATTTTCCTTATTGTAGGTGTGCTAACAATTGTTGGTATTCTTGGTGGAGAAGTCATTGGCTTTTCTAACTTCACAGCTGGAGATGCACCATTCAAAGGTGGTTTCTTCGCTATCCTCGGAACCTTTTTAATCGCTGGGTTTTCTTTTCAAGGAACTGAAATGGTTGGGATTGCCGCTGGTGAAAGTGCTACCCCAGAAAAAAGTGTTCCGAAAGCAATTAAACAAGTTTTCTGGCGGATTTTATTATTTTACATTTTTGCGATTTTCATTATTGGGATGATTATTCCTTATACTAGCCCAAACTTACTTAGCGCGGATGCAACCGATGTAGCAATCAGTCCCTTTACACTTGTTTTTGAAAAAGCTGGACTTGCTTTTGCGGCATCAGTGATGAATGCTGTCATTCTTACATCCGTACTATCAGCTGGTAACTCAGGCTTGTATGCTTCCACTAGAATGCTCTGGGCAATGGCGCGTGATAAAAAAGCACCACGTTTTTTAGGAAATGTCAACAAACGTGGTATTCCAATGGCAGCTTTAATTGTAACAACTATTGTTGGAGCAATGACCTTTATTACTACTTTGACTGAGAATGGCATGGTTATTTATACTTGGTTATTGTCCGCATCTGGCTTAACTGGTTTTATCGCTTGGGTTGGTATTGCTATCAGCCATTACCGATTCCGAAAAGCGTTCATTAAACAAGGACATGATTTAAATGAACTTAAATATAGAGCAAAATTCTTCCCATTTGGTCCTATTCTTGCACTAGTTTTATGTATTTTAGTTATCATCGGTCAAGACTATGCTGCCTTTTTAGAACCACAATTTGCTAATCCTGCTTGGTGGCAAAAAATTGGTATCTCTTATATTGGCCTACCTATCTTCCTTATTTTCTGGTTATCCTTTAAATTTGTGAATAAAACCAAAGTTATTCCATTAGAAGATTGTAAATTTGATAAAAAATAAAAAAACATCTCTCGTTCATTCAGGTTAGCCCGAATGACAGGAGATGTTTTTATTTACTTTTTTTTAATAGAGTTTCTACTTTTTTATTTAAGCGAATCAATTCTTTCACTTCTGTCTCGTTAAGATTCTCAAAAACCTTCATCATTGCTTTGTACATAAATGCGTTTGCAGTAGATCGTTTAGACAAATCTTCCCCTTTTTTGGATAGCCTCAAGGTTAAATCCATGCTATCATTTGGAATCGTTTTATTTAATTTTACTACTAAGCCTAAGCTAATTAATCCGTCAATATTTGCCGCAGCAGAACTTCCTGTAATAATTAAACGCTTCGTTAACTCTGCAACTGAAATTCCTGGTGTCCCGTAAATCACATTAATCATCGCTAGTTGCTGTAGCGTCAGTCCCAAACTAGCCGCATTTTGGTCAGCATATCCTGCTGAAATTCGCTGTATCGACCAATAAGTTTTTAGAAGTTCACTAATATTTTCTGTATCTGTATTCACACCTGTCATTATTCAACCTCCTCTTACAACCTATTCTACGCACTTTAGGAAGAAAACTCAATCATATTTACAAAAAAAATACAAAACTTATTACAAATTTATAGTTGCTTATTAAAAGTAAGTGTGGTATAGTTTATTTATTAACAGTTAAGCAATACACTTTTTCTTATTCGTAAAAGTATTTTTCACTAGGTTTAATCTCAACCCAAATAGGTTAGATTATAAGAGAATGCTTTTATAAAAAAACATATTTGGAGGAATGAAAAAATGACAGTAGAAAAATGGAACGTAGACCCAGCGCATAGTTCAATCGAATTTCAAGTAAAACACATGATGGTATCAAAATTGAAAGGGGTATTTGCTAACTTTTCTGCAGATATCGAAATGGACCCAGAAGATTTAACAACAGCTAAAATAAACTTCTCCGTTGATGCCGCTTCCGTAGACACTCGCCAAGCTCAACGCGACGGACATTTGAAAAGTGAAGAATTCTTTCATGTAGAAAAATATCCACATGTCACATTTACGGCAACAAAAATTACGCCAGATGGTGATGACGAGTATGTTGTTACTGGAGACCTAACTATTCGTGAAGTAACCAAACCAATAACATTAGAAGTTAGCTATGAAGGAACTGGAAAAGATCCTAACACTGGTAACATGGTGGCTGGTTTTGAAGCTAAAGGTAAATTCAATCGTAAAGACTTTGGCTTGAACTATAATGCAGCACTGGAAACTGGTGGCGTATTAATCGGCGATGAAGTTAAATTAAACATCCAAATTGAAGCAAGCAAATAATTCACTAAAAATACGAATAGCTAACCCTATTCGTATTTTTATATAGCTTTCTAACCCCTTTTACGCTAAAATAGTTTTATTGCTTAAAAAGGGGGCTAACATCACTATGGAAAATAAACAAAATGGACAACTAGGCGGAATTATGGCTGGCGCTCTTGCTTATGTGTTTTGGGGAGTACTTCCAATATACTGGAAGTTAGTAACAGATGTGCCTCCAATGGAAATTTTGGCCTATAGAATTATATGGTCTTTTGTTTTTATGTTATTTTTGATTGTCTGTTTACGGAAAGCATCGATGGTTTTTGAGGAAACAAAAGCAATTCTTTTGAAACCTAAAACACTCATCGCAATTATTACAGCAGCCTTTTTAGTAACAGTAAATTGGTATTTATTCATTTATACAGTTAATAGCGGGCATGTAACAGAAGCAAGTCTAGGTTATTACATCAATCCACTTGTAAACGTTCTGCTTGCAATGGTTATTTTAAAAGAACGATTGAGTCGTGGCGAAGTTATTGCGGTAATTTCTGCTACTATCGGCGTATTGATTTTAACTTGGCATCTCGGGTCTGTCCCGTGGGCGGCAATTGGTATGGCTGTTTCTTTCTCTCTTTATGGCTTAATTAAAAAACTTGTTCCGGTATCAGTTTGGACAGGTTTAACGCTTGAGACGTTGATTATTACACCTTTTGCACTTATTTATGTTTTCTTTTTCGCCACGAACGGGTTGATGCAGTATCCAGCAAGCACAAACATTATATTAGTTGGTGCGGGAATTGTTACAGCCATACCACTACTTCTTTTCGCAACGGCTGCAAAAAAAATCAGCTACACGATGGTCGGCTTCTTGCAGTATATCGGACCAACTTTAATGCTTGCAATCGGGGTCTTGCTTTTCAAAGAAAGTTTTGACCATATCCAATTATTTGCCTTCATTTTCATATGGTTAGCATTAATTATTTTCACGATTTCTCATATCTACTCAGCAGCCAAAATCCGACAATTAGCTGCTGCTGCAAAAGAACAATCTTAAAAATAAATGTTTTCGAGTCCCCTCTTTCGGGAATAATTCTTCTATCAAGCGAGAATCTATTCCACAAAAATGAATAGGGGGCTTTTTTCATGAAAATAGGTATAATTGGTGCTACAGGCCGAGCAGGTTCGAGAATTTTAGAAGAAGCTAAAAGTCACGGCCATGAGGTAACGGCAATTGTGAGGAATGCGGGGAAAATAACGCAAACACATAAAGATATCAATATTTTGCAAAAAGATATATTTGATTTAACGCTTTCTGATGTATCTGACTTAAATGTCGTTATCGATGCTTATGGTACGAGTCCAGAAGAAGCTGATAAACACGTCGCGTCACTTAAACATCTAATGAAAATTTTAAATGGGACAGTCTCACCTAGGCTAATTGTTGTAGGTGGTGCAGCTAGCCTTGAAGTTGATGAAAATGGAAACACATTGCTGGAGTCTAAAGGTCTAAAAGATGCTCCGTATTACCCAACTGCCAAAGCACAAGCAGAACAATTAACACATTTAAAAGAAAACGAGTCGCATTTCAGCTGGACATATATAAGTCCTCCTGCAATGTTTGAACCAGGTGAACGAACGGGCAGCTATCAATCCGGAAAAAACCACCTGTTATTCGATAGCGAGGGTAACAGCTTTATCAGCATGGAAGATTTCGCAATTGCGATTTTGGATGAAATTGAACGACCAAATCATTTAAACGAACGCTTTACAGTAGCTGGTAAATAAAATTTTCGTCGAAGGGACAAAATAGTTCCTTCGATTTTTTTGTGCCAATTCCGAGTGAGTTACTGTATAATAAAGTTATTGATTAAAAGGGAGGAATAAAATGGTTTTACTTGGTGCGCTAGTTAATGGACTTGGAATTTTGATTGGTTCCGTAATTGGCATGAAATTACATAATATCCCTGAGCGTATAAAAGACACCGTAATGAAGGGCATGGGTTTATCCGTTATTGTTCTCGGAATTCAAATGGCTTTTAAAACGAGCAACTCGCTTATTGTTATTTTAAGTATTTGTTTTGGTGCAGTTATAGGGGAACTGCTTAATATAGACTATCACCTTAATCAGCTTGGTCACTGGATTGAGCGAAAAGTTGGTGCAACTGGAAAAAGTAATATCGCTAAAGGATTCGTAACATCAACACTTATTTTTGTTATTGGTGCGATGGGAATCATTGGTGCACTCGATAGTGGCATTCGTGGTAATCATGACGTACTTTTCACCAAATCCGTTATGGATGGTTTTATTGCCCTACTGCTTAGTACGACTCTTGGCTGGGGCGTTATGCTTTCTGCCATTCCAGTATTTCTTTTTGAAGGGATTATCGCCCTCTTTGCCACCCAGATTGATAAATTTGTTCCCGCCGAATTAATGGGACTTATCATTAATGAAATAACAGCAACTGGTGGTGTTATGATTTTAGCCATTGGTCTTAATTTGCTTGGCTTAACTAAAATTCGGGTAGCAAATTTAGTTCCTGGGATTCTAGTCGCAGCACTTATTGTCGCTGGACTTTATTATTTTTAAAAATAATAAACATATCGATTGAACTTACTATTGTTAAACAAAATAAAAAAGCATCCCTTATTAAATTCAATTAAAAATGAATTTAATTATAGAATGCTTTTTTATTAATGTTTTTTTACGTTACCTTTTTATTCTAGAATAATATCTCGCAACATTATGGAGCCTTGGTCTCTTTGATCAAAAGAAAAAGAAATACTCGCTATTTTTTCTTTATTAATTCCTTTAATTAAGTCTATTGGAATTCTTAAATCTGTTAATGGTGTATGTCCTAGCCAAAATTTATCTCCGCTGAATTCATATTCAACACCATTGATATAGTTTAATGCAGGTGTCTTATTATCAAGTAATATCTTTGCTTGTTTACCTTGACTGTCTTTAAAAATAACGGTCATTGCTTGATTTTTTTCTTGATTTATTTTATTTGTGCTATCTTGTGCGATGGAAAAACTAACTGTCGAAAAATCGCTAAATTTACTATCTTTAACTTGAATAGTTGCTTCACCATTCTTTTTAGACCACTGCAAATTCAAAAGATTTAAGTTAGGTCCATTTGTATTAAAGTCGGTTTCAATCGGATGTTTAAAGTAGCCTGCTGTATTATCTTTTTCATTCACAGATTCTACAACATAGTTTGCTTTGGCATCCGTTGTTGCCGCTTTTGTTTTATCATCTGCTGAAAAAATTGTTTTCGTATTTGGTACATACATGGAACTCATCACTTTAACGCCATACATAGTTTGAGGGGCGATATCTTTTGCATTAAAATTATTTGTTGCTTTCGTTTTATTGTGAATAATTGCTAAGAATTCCGTTGCGTAGTTAGTTAAAAATGTCTCGTGTCCTTTTCGATTTAGCATATTTTTTTCTAATATATGATCTGTTGGCATGTTTGGTGTAAAACTTAAATCTAATTTACGACTGAAGTAATAATGGTTGGCCCCTCGTAAAAAAACATTATTAGCAAATGATTTGCGGGTTTTACTTGCTTTTATTTCATCATAGGAGACTTGCCCTTCCAGATTAGGTACATCTGCATCATATTCAGCTATAATAAAACCGTGCGGAACATCTGTATAAGGCGCATCTTTTAAGTTTTTGGAAGGAACAAGTGAAATCATACCTTTTATCGAGTTATCCCCTGCATTTTTCAAGTTAGTGGCAAGAAAATCAATTACTTGACCGCCTCGTGAGTGTCCAAGCAGTGTTACATCTGATAGATTAATTTTATTCGTTAAATCTGTTTTAAAAGCAGCGGACTCACCATTAACTGCTTTGGTTAAACCATTAATATGTTCTTTATATATTGTTATTAGCCGCTCAAAACCTTCTGAAAGCCCGTAATCTTTTACATCCGTCCGCTCATAATGTTCCGGATTGACATCAATAGAAATAACAGCATACCCTTGTTTAGATAAATTTTGTGCTAAATAAGTGAAGCCTTTATAAAAGTTTTCTTCTTCTGTTATATTTTCAATATCAGAAACAGCATGGCGTCCGTGTAGAATAACTACTAGTGGGGCATTCTTTTTATCTTTTGGAAAAGTTAAAACACCTTGTTTTTGGTAAGGCAAGTCCACTTTACCTGTTTTTTTAAAAACACCTTTTCCTAGGTTATACTCTACCGTTTCAATAGGTACATCAGTCTTTAATTTATACTGTTGTTTTGTTGTTGGCAAGGTAGTGACTTTATTTTTTCCACTTATAACAATAACAATGGCAATAGCGACAATGGCAATAAGAAAGCAAAGCAGTAAAATCGTTTTTTTGTTCTTCATATAGGCTCTCCTTTTATTTCAAATACATTTCTTATATTACAATAATAATACAAAGTTTCCAATAAAGATAGTCCTAAAATACATTTTTTAAATTTAATTTTTTCCAATAAAAAACCAACAACCCGAAAGTTGTTAGTTTAGTTTATTATTTTTACATGCCACCCATAAAGAATGCTGTAGTCAGCTCTTGCATGAAGGCCATATCGTTCTCCATTTTCCAAAGAGAATCATCTTTTGAATCTACTGTTAATTTAAGATTTACATTTTTTGTTTCAGATACTGCGTCCGCATTTTGTACTGCTTTTGTGTAGATTTCCATTGTTTTTTTCGCCATTTTTTCATCGTCTGTAGCGATTGATGGGTCAGCTGTTACTGCTTTTGTTAGTTCTTCTGTTAATTTTGTTTGAATGCTTTTCATGTCTAGCCCTTTTACTGCAAATTGAATTTCTGGACTTTCTTTGTCGTCATTTGTTACTTTAGTAGTGTAAGAAGTTTTTTCGTTTACTTGCTTGCGTAGTGCATTGTAGAATTCATCTACTTCTTTGTCTAAGTTAACATCACTAGAAAAGCTAGCGCTGAAAGTACTAATGAAGCTTTCTTTAAAACCTTTTTCGAATTCTTTTTCAAAAGCAGTACCGTCTTCACCGTAAACATCTTTCATTTTGTCAGTATCTTTATTGTAAACAATAGAGTTTACAGTAATTTCGCCTGCTTTTTTTGGTTCAACTCGTGATGCTCCACCACAAGCTGATAATACTAACATTAGTGAAAGCATTAATACCATGCTTAATAATCCTTTTTTCATTTGTAATCTCCCTCTCTTTTTAATACCTTCACATTGTACCCAAACTTTTTAAAAAAAACAACAATTATAGGTAAATTGTCATAAAATGTACATATATATACTGAATTCGAGGTGACGAAATGAATAAAACGAATGTGTGTCGAAAGCTTGAACAACAAAAAATCTCTTATGAGCTCCTTGAGTATACATGGAACGAGGATTCGCTAGATGCTATCCATGTTGCGCTAGAAACTGGGGATTCTCCATCTCATATTTTTAAAACTATTGTCCTAAAGGGGGATAAAACCGGAAATATTGTTGCGTGTATTCCTGCTGATAAATCTATTGATTTAAAAAGGATTGCTAAAATTAGTGGTAATAAAAGGTGTGAATTAGTCCCAGTTAGTACACTTGAAAAATTAACTGGCTATGTTCGAGGCGGTTGTTCTCCGATTGGAATGAAGAAACTGTTTCCAACTTTTATTGATAGCAGTGCCGAATCAATCGAGAAAATACTCATATCTGCTGGAAAAAGAGGGCTGCAAATCCTTATTGCACCAATGGATTTAAAACAAGTTGTTCGTGGTACGTTAGCCGCTATTACTGAAAACTAAAAAAGGCTGTAAGCAATATTGTTTGCTTGCAGCCTTTTAATTTAGTCGTTATCTGTTTGAACATGTTCTTTACTTGCGGAAGCGACATGTTTTACTTTCTTAGCAATTGCGCCCACTGGATCCGCTTCTCTAGCCTGTTTGACTTTATTGCCAATCATTTCAACTGGGGCACTCTCTCTAACTTGTTTTGCTTTGCCAAGAATTTTTTCTCTTGGGTTAAATCTTGTATTTGTTTCTTTTTCAGTAACTACTTCGGCTCCTTCTAGTTGTTTTCTTGCAATCGACAGCATTAGTTTAATTCGGTTTAATTGGTTAACTGAACTAGAGCCTGCATCGTAGTCTATTGACATGATATTTGCTTCTGGGTACATTTTTTTCAAGCCTTTAATCATTCCACGACCGGTGATGTGGTTTGGCAAACAAGCAAATGGTTGTAAACAAGCGATATTCGGCACATTGCTATCTAGTAACTCAAACATTTCTCCTGTTAAGAACCAACCTTCACCCATTTTATTTCCAAGCGACAGTAATTGGCTTGCTTTCTCAGCAATAGATTCAATGCTTGCTGGAGCTTCAAAACGCGCACTTTTCTTCAGTGCATCTGTGACTGGTTTCCGGAATTGATTAATTAACGGGATTGCCACACTTTGTTTTGCGAAAGATTTTACTTTCGAACGGCCAAATGTATTTGCAGCAAAATGGTCATCGTAACAGCAATATAAGATAAAGTCAGTCAAATCAGGCACAACCGCTTCCCCGCCCTCTTCTTCAATAACATCCACAATATCATTATTTGCGCCGGGATGGAATTTTACAAGTATTTCCCCAACTACCCCTACTCGTGGTTTCACTTCGTTCGTTATTGGTAGCTGATCGAAAGCTTGCACCATTTCATTTGCGAGTTTTTTGTATGCAGATAGCGAATAATTCTCCATTAAATCGCGGCCAGCATCCAAATATTTACGAAAAAGTTTATTCGCACTTCCTTTTTCTACTTCATAAGGTCTTGTCCGATAAAGCATCCGATCAAGTCCATCCCCTAAGCTAATTCCTGCTAAGAGCCGAACAAGTATTTTTGGTGTTAATTTAAATCCTGGCTGTTTTTCTAGCCCATTTGCATTGAGAGAAATGACTGGGATGTGATCAATTCCTGCTTCACCTAACGCTTTTTTCAGCATCGAGATGTAGTTGGTTGCCCGACATCCCCCACCTGTTTGCGTCATTAAAACAGCTAAATTATTCAAATCATAATCACCATGTTTTAGAGCATCCATCATTTGCCCAATCGTCAAAATGGCTGGGTAACACGCATCATTATTTACATATCGTAAACCTTCATCTACTGCACGAGGCGTAACGGCTGGAAGCACTTCTAAATTATAGCCACCTACTTTAAAAGCAGCTTCTAACATTTCAAAATGAGTCGGCGCTAACTGCGGCGCTAAAATTGTATAAGTTTTCTTCATTTCTTTTGTAAACATAACGCGCTCTTTTGGTTTTTTCATCCTAATCGGTTTCACATTGTTTTTTTCGCGCTCTTCCATCGCCGCTTTCAAGGACCGTACACGAATTCTTGCAGCGCCGAGGTTATTGATTTCATCGATTTTAAGTAATGTATACACTTTATTATGACCTTCGATGATTTCTTGACACATATCTGTTGTAATCGCATCAAGTCCGCAACCAAATGAAGTCAATTGGACAAACTCTAAATCTTCACTTTTGGCAGTAAAGCTAGCAGCACGATAAAGTCTTGCATGGTATTTCCACTGATTTTCGACGCGGAGTTTATGATCTATTTCGCCGAGATGAGAAATGGAATCTTCGGTTAGTACGGCCATTCCGTTCATTGTAATCAATTCCGGAATTCCGTGATTTACTTCAGGGTCAATGTGATAAGGGTGTCCCGCAAGAACGATTCCTTTGATTTTGTTTTTCTTAATGTAAGTAAGTGCTGCTTCTCCCTCTTCTTGGATGTCTTTACGACAAAGTGCTGCTTCTTCAAGTCCTGCTTTCACTGCCTCTTCCATATCTGCAACAGGTACTTCTGGGAAGGCTAAACTCATTTGACTGATTAGTGCTTTTTCATTATCTAATGTTAAAAATGGGCTAATCATTGGAATATTTTTCTCTTCTAGCGCATCAACATTGACACGGATAACTTCTGGATAACCAGCAACAACTGGGCAATTAAAGTTATTCGTTGCTTCACCAAATTCTGGTTTTTCATACACAACTGATGGATAGAAAATTCGGTCGGCTTTTTTCTTAATCAAATCCATAATATGGCCGTGTGTTAATTTGGCTGGGAAACAAACTGCTTCTGATGCAATCGTTTCAATTCCCTTATCATATAGATTTTTAGATGATTTAGAAGAAAGGACCACTCGAAATCCTAAATTCGTCAAAATGGTGTGCCATAGTGGATAATTTTCAAACACATTAAGTGCACGTGGAATTCCAATCGTACCACGAGTAGCTTCGGACCTTTTTAGGGATTTATAATCAAAAGTTCGTTTTAATTTATAAGCATACAAATTCGGTAAAACGTTACGCGTTTTTTCGACACGTTCACCGCGTTCACAGCGATTTCCACTAACGAACATCCGGTCATCACCAAATCTAGTTACCGTAAGTTGGCATGTATTACTACAAAGGTTACAGCGCGATTGTGAAGTTTCTGCGCTAAATTCACGTAATTTTTCAAGTACGAGCATCTCGGTTACTTCGCCTGTTTCATAGTGTTCCCGGGCAATTAGTGCCGCCCCGTATGCTCCCATCATTCCAGCGATATCTGGTCGAATGACTTCTCGTCCAGTCAAAAGTTCAAAAGCTCGGAGGACAGATTCATTATAAAATGTTCCGCCTTGCACGATTACTTTTTCACCAATATCTTTTGGACTACGGAGTTTAATTACTTTTTGCAAGGCATTTTTTACAACGGAATAAGCAAGGCCAGCGGATAAGTCTTCCATACTGACGCCTTCTTTTTGTACTTGTTTTACTTTTGAGTTCATGAAAACAGTACAACGAGAGCCAAGATCTACTGGTGCTTTTGCTTCCAGTGCACGGGCAGCAAATTCTTCAATCGACAAATTCAGCGTTTGTGCAAATGTTTCTAAGAATGAGCCACAGCCAGCAGAGCAAGCTTCATTGAGCATTAAGCTATCGAGTGCTCCTTTTTTGATTTTCATACACTTCATATCTTGTCCGCCAATATCTAAAATAAAATCTACATCCGGTAAAAATTCGCGTGCAGCTCGGTAATGAGCTACTGTTTCAATTTCACCAACGTCAATTTTCAGTGCGGCTTTAATGAGTGATTCGCCGTAACCGGTAATACCGGACTGTGCAACTCGTACCTTTTCTGGCAAAATTTCATATAAATCACTTGTTGCATCAATAACGGATTGAAGCGGATTCCCATTATTACTAGCATAAAAGGAATATAAAATTTCGTTTGATTGACTCATTAAAATAAGTTTCGTCGTGGTTGATCCTGCATCAATACCTAAATAAGCGTCGCCTTCATAGTCTTCCAACTTCGCCCGTTTCGCTTTCATTTTATTGTGACGTGCCCGAAAATTGTCTAAGTCTGTTTCATTTTCAAATAACGCAGGTAAAATTACTGTATCGGTTGCCATTGTTGTCATATCCATATTAGACAGACGATTAATCATGTCTTCTACTTTGGTTGGAACATCATTTAGGCCTGTAAAAGCAGTTCCAAGCGCAATAAAATATTCCGCATTTTGTGGAGCAATAATATCGCTTTCTTTCATTTTTAACGTTTCTGTAAAGCGATATCTTAGTTGATCAAGGAAAGTGAGTGGTCCTCCAAGAAATGCTACTTTACCGCGAATTGGACGTCCACAAGCAAGCCCACTAATCGTTTGCGTCACCACACTTTGGAAAATCGAAGCAGCAATATCTTCTTTTCTAGCCCCTTCATTTAATAATGGTTGTACGTCTGTTTTAGCAAATACACCACATCTTGAAGCAATTGGATAAATGGTATTGGCATTTTGTGCTAATTCATTTAAACCTGTTGGGTTTGTTTGAAGGAGCGTTGCGATTTGGTCGATAAAAGCTCCCGTACCACCAGCACAGGCATTATTCATTCGTTGCTCAATCCCGCCACTGAAATAAATAATCTTCGCGTCTTCACCGCCTAGCTCAATAACTACATCTGTTTCAGGAATAACTTGTTCAACGGCTTCTGTACATGCAATAACTTCTTGCACAAATGGTACGTTCAAAAATTTGGAAATCGCTAGTCCTGATGATCCGGTGATTTTGAATGTCATTTCTGTCATTCCACATTTTTTTTGCATGTCTTGCATAATTTCTAATGTTACTTTTTTAATGTCCGAATAATGTCTTCTGTATGTTTGAAATAAAATATCCCCCTGGTCGTTCAACGCTACGGCTTTCGCTGTGGTCGATCCAACGTCTAATCCTGCATGAATCATGTACCTCATCCCTTTCACTGCGCATTCATTATTATGTACAAGTGTTCACATATAAGTTACCAATTGTATACAACTTCACATGAATAATCATTCCGAAAATGAGTGAGTACTCACTCGAAATGCATAAGCACGGTAAAGCCTCTAAACACCTATCATTCTACACGATTTTCAATATTTGTAAAGAATTTTGCGGCAATTTTTGGGAATAAAAAAACGTTCATTTGCTAAAACTGCTTTCTTTAGCGAATGAACGTCTTTTACTAATTATGTCGAATTTTCGACTTTTTGTTGGAAGCTTTTAAAACTTGATATGCGAAAGCTAAAAGAAGGAACCACACCGGCGTTACAAAGAGCGCGATTCGTGTATCTGCTGCAAAACCAAGGATAATTAATAATCCTCCAAAGAAAATTAAACTAACCCAGTTCATAAATGGTGATAACGGCATTTTAAATTTACTTTTTGCGGCAATTTCTGGGTGCTTCTGGCGGAAACGTAAATGAGCTACTAGAATAACGCCCCAAACCCAGATAAAACAAATTGTCGCAATACTTGTAACTAAAATAAATACTTGCTCTGGTAAGAAATAGTTTAAAAATACACCAATAAGTAAGCAAGCTGTTGAAGTGATTAATGCTGTTGCTGGTACACCATTGGAGCTTAAATGATGCATCTTTTTCGGTGCTTTTCCTTCTGCCGAGAGTGTATAAAGCATCCGACTCGTGCTGAAAATCCCGCTGTTACAAGAAGACATTGCTGCTGTTAATACAACAAAGTTTATAATTCCAGCAGCTGCCGGAATTCCAATCATCGTAAATACGCTAACAAATGGGCTTGTATTAGGGTCAATATTACTCCACGGATAAATCGACATCAGAACCAGTAATGCGCCAATATAGAAAATCAAAATCCGAATCGGAATATTATTAATCGCTTTTGGAAGTGTACGGTCTGGATCATCTGCTTCTCCAGCAGTTACCCCTACAAGTTCAATACCAACAAAAGAAAAAGTTGCCATTTGAAATGCAAGTAAAAATCCAGCTATTCCATTTGGAAAAAAACCACCATAATCCACTAAGTTAGCAAACGATGCGGTGCTTGTTCCATGCTTATAGCCCATGAAGACTAGCACAAAACCGATAACAATTAGTGCAATAATAACTACTACCTTAATAATAGCAAACCAAAATTCAATTTCCCCAAAAGCTTTTACGGTGGCTAAATTAAATAGAAGTAAATTTAATACACATGCTAGCGCAGGTATCCACTGTGGTAAATCTGGTACCCAGAATTTGACGTACATCCCAACTGCAGTTATTTCGGCAATACCTGTAACAATCCAACAGAACCAATATGTCCAGCCAGTAATAAAACCAGCCCACGGACCAATGTACTGTTCTGCAAATTCTGTAAAAGACCCTGTTGTCGGATTATGTATTAATAATTCACCCAAAGCTCTCATTACAAAGAATAAGATAGCCCCGATAATTAAGTAAACTAACATGATGGATGGACCAGCTAAGTGAATCGACTTTCCGGCTCCTAGAAAAAGCCCTGTTCCAATTGCTCCTCCTATTGCAATCAACTGAATATGTCTATTTTTCAGCCCTCGTTGCAATTCTTCTTTCTGCTCTGCCATCTTAATTCATCCCTTTCGAGTCATTAAACAGGATAAAGTACCGAGAAAATCAGCACTTTATCCATGAATTCTACTTCTCTACTTTACCAATTTCTAAAGGGATTAGCAATCTTTTTCTATGTGTATATTGGACTAGACAGTTGATAATACTAACTTAATATTTCAGCCGGTTAATAATTTTTCACAAAGTTTTTAAAATCCAGCAGCACTTTCACGCGCTACCGCTTTAGCATTCGCAATGATTTCCGCTTCCTTACTTGGATTGTGATCAATTCCTTCTACAAAAATAGTTGGAGCCACTTCAATACCGATAAATTGTAAAATAGTTCTTAAATATGGTTCTCCGTGAGTGAATGCACTTGTTTGCCCAGCTGAATAGATACCACCGCTACCATGAATCAAAATCGCTTTTTTATCTTTCAGCAAAGCTTCTGGACCATGCTCTGTATAACGGAATGATTTACCCGCAATAACAAATGTATCCACGTATGCTTTTAAAAGTGGCGGAATTCCTAGATTCCAAAGCGGGAATACAAAAACATATTTGTCAGCTGCAAGGAACTGGTCTGTTAGCGCATTATACGCATTTAATCTTTTTTGTACTTCTGGAGCTAAATCTGTAAACGCTTTTCCAGCTTGTAACTCTCTGCCAGCAGTCATTAACTCTAAATCAAGTAATGGGACTTCCGTATTATATAACACTAATTCTTCTACTGTATCAGACGGATTTTTCGCTTTGTATTCCTCCATGAATGTTTCCGCTACTTGAGAACTTCTTGATACTTCATTTGGAAGTGGTGATGCTTTAATAAAAAGTACTTTTGACAATATGAACACCTCATTCGTTTTATTTGTTACTTCTATTATAGTAGTACTATCAAGTGTACTAGTCAATTTGTTTTTTATTCAATAATCATTGACTTTTTCACTAGGCATGCTAAACTAAATACAGAATTTAAGAGTGTATTAATTCGTTCTAATACACTAAACGTTTTCGGATACACTAAATGGAGGTATTATAATGAAGCGTATTGATCGCATTTATGAATTTATTTTAGAAAATCCCTCTACCATGACGATTCGCGAACAACTTGAGAATAATGAAGGATTTACCGCATCCCGTATTTCAGAAACTTTAGACATTCTAAGAAATAATGTCAGCATGGAATTAAATGAACTTCACAGACAAGGAAAAATTATCAAAATCGTTGGCCGACCAGTGCTTTATTTTCCCAGAAAAGCTGTTGAAGAAGAAATTGGACGAATACTTGCAGATACTGAACTTGAATTTGAAAGTTGCGAGGCTCTTTTAAAATTACTTAAACCCAAAATCGCGGAAAGAAGCCCTTTTGATGATTTAATTGGAGCAAATGATAGTCTGAAAACACCTGTCGAACAAGCCAAAGCTGCTGTACTTTATCCACCAAACGGACTACATACGATGATTCTTGGGCAAACAGGTGTCGGTAAAACGCTCTTTGCCAATTTAATGTATCGTTTTTCGCAACATGCTAAGCGGTTACCTACTGATGCGCCGTTTATTATTTTCAATTGTGCCGATTACTATAATAATCCACAACTTCTGATGTCCCATATTTTCGGTCATGTTAAAGGTGCTTTCACTGGCGCCGAAAATGACAAAGGTGGTCTTGTTGAAAAGGCAGATGGCGGTATCTTGTTCTTGGATGAAATTCATCGTCTACCTCCTGAAGGTCAAGAAATGATTTTCTACTTAATGGACTCTGGGACTTACAATAAACTTGGCGAGACGGACCGGACGCGAACCTCAAACGTGCTTATCATTGGTGCAACAACAGAAAATCCAGAATCTTCCCTATTAAAAACATTTATGCGCCGAATTCCAATTATTATTACGTTACCAAGTTTGGAAGAACGAACTGCTTTTGAACGTGTCGAGCTACTTAAATACTTACTGTCTAGTGAAGCTCATCGTGTCAATAAACCGATTAGGATTGAAGATGAAGCCGCAAAAGCTTTACTTGGCAACACCACTTACGGAAATATTGGTCAATTAAAATCTAATATTCAACTTGTTTGTGCTCAAGGATTCTTGAATAGTTTTGATAAAGATGATGAAATTTTGATTGATTTTAAAACTTTACCAATCAACATTAAAGATGGATTCTTCCACTTTAGTAATCGCCGAAAAGAACTTCAAGCTATCGCCGAGTACTTAGAACCCTATACAACCATTTTTCCAGAACTTAATAATACTTTGATTACCTCCGATGAATATGAGCCTAACTTTAACTTATATAAAATCATTGAAGATAAAGCATCTATACTAATGGATCAAGGTGTGGAAGATGACGATATTAAAAAATTCATCAAAATGGATATTGATATTCACCTTAATAGTTTTTATAATAAATTTAAAAACACCATTCACAACCGAGAAAATATTTTAAAAATTGTCAATGAAGAAATCCTTAATTTTGCAGAAGGCGTGGAGCAGAGAATTGAACATCAACTTGGTAAAAAGCTGAATGAACGCTTCCTGCTGGCTTTTAGTCTCCATTTGACGTCCTTTATTAAACGAATTGAAAGCAATAAGCCACTCAAATATACGAATATCGAAAATGTGGTC
Source organism: Listeria ivanovii subsp. ivanovii (assembly GCF_900187025.1). Classification (GTDB taxonomy): domain Bacteria; phylum Bacillota; class Bacilli; order Lactobacillales; family Listeriaceae; genus Listeria; species Listeria ivanovii. The sequence goes on along the minus strand of NZ_LT906478.1, from coordinate 752,232 downwards.
AATGATCAACCCGAAGCATACGAACTCTCGCGCGAAATTAAAGATGACATCGAAGCAACTTTTCACATTCGCGTCCCTAATATGGAAGTTATGTATTTAACCTTACTCATTAGTTCGCTTTTAAAAGATCAAGAAAATGCGCGTGTTGCTGTACTTGTAGCAACTCATGGAAATAATACTGCGAGTAGCATGGTCAGTGTAGCAAAAAAACTTCTAGGTGAAGGTCTAGTAGAAGGAATTGATATGCCACTAGATCAAAGTCCAAAAATTGTCCTTGATAAATTAACGGAACGTGCCCGGGAGATGGATATGGGGCGTGGTCTCCTGCTTTTAGTTGACATGGGGTCGCTTACAAGTTTTGCACCAGTGATTTCCGAACGTACAGGGATTTCGGTTCGTTCGATTGATATGGTTTCTACAGCGACAGTCATTGAAGCGGTTCGAAAATCCAATATTTTGGACATGGAGCTAGATAGTATTTATGACTCTTTGAAAGACTTCCGAGGATACGGAGGCTATACTTCCGAAGATGATTCACTTGATTCTAGTCAAAAACCACATGCTATCGTTACTATTTGTGCTACTGGTGAAGGAACAGCCGAAAAACTCCAACTTTTCATCGAAAACATTTTAGACACCATTACAACGGATGCAATTAAAGTCATCCCAATTGGCCTACACGAAATGGATACCCGACTTGAGCAGTTACAAGAAGAGAACGACATTATTATGGCTGTTGGTATTCAAGATCCAAAAATCCAAATCCCTTTCATCCCACTTGAACGACTATTTGGAAATGACGGTGAAGAGCAATTAGTTAGTCTTGTAAAACAACGCAACATCATCGTAAAAACAGGCGAAACTGGCCGAATTGCTAAAGAGATTATTGAGGAAAGCTTAAACGAATTTTTAACCTACTTGAATCCAAAAAAAACCATCGATATCTTAAGTTCCTTTGCAAATGTGCTGGAGAAAAAACTTGGCTATGAACTCGATAATACCTTTAAAATCAACTTACTTATTCACGTTGGTTGCGCACTCGAACGGATGGTTTTAAATGATGGTCTGACTTATCATGAGCAAAAAACGATGACCAACACCCTTGTTTTCAAGGCACTTGAGGAAACTAACAAAGAAGTTATTTATAAGATGAATTTAAAACTAACCAATGACGAATTATGCTATTTGTATGATATTTTAAATGAAATCCAGCCAGAAGTAATTGTATAATCCTTTTCATACGAGTTAAGACACCTGTTGAATTTTCTATCAATAGTTGTCTTAGCTCTTTTTTTCATTAATAATGTACAAATGGCTATTATGAAGTTTTCTAGCTAGTTTTTTAGGGTAAGGTTGTATGTATGTCTGAAAAAGAGTTTTATAGTGTATTAAGGTAATTTTATAGCGTATCATGACCTCAGCCAACTACTACTTAATGCTTAGAAAAGCCTTAGAACACTTCTATTTACAAAGGAGGTCGTTTAATACAGAAAAGTTGGCATGGTTATTGCGTTAGTATTAATGGAGGATTCATATCCCCGCTTTAAGGAGGAGATACTTATGCCAGTTGGAATTGTTATTGGCACACATGGTGAATCTGCACGTGAACTCTTGAAATCGGCCGAAATGATTATCGGTAAACAGGACAATGTCGAATTTATTACTTTTGTTCCTGGAGAAAACACGGATACGCTAATTACCAAATTTAATGAAAAACTAGAAAAAATGGATACTTCTGAAGGCGTTATTTTTATGGTTGATCTATTTGGTGGCAGTCCTTATAATGCTTCAAGCCAAATTGCACTACCAAAAGAAAATATGGATGTTGTCACTGGTGTCAATATTCCGATGTTACTTGAAGTGCTATCAATGCGCACCGCAAGTAATCAAAAAGATTTAGTAGAAACTGCTCTTAAAGCAGGAATTGGTGGCGTTAAGTCACTAAAAAAATCATTACCAAAAATGGAAAAACAAGTCGGGGAGGACGATTTATAATGGAAATTCGCTTAGCACGTATTGACGACCGTTTAATTCACGGTCAAGTAGCAACAGTTTGGACAAAGGAAACACAAGTAGAACGTATCATCGTTATTAGTGATGATGTAGCAAAAGATGAAGTTCGTAAAACACTTCTTACGCAAGTAGCCCCTCCTGGAGTAAAAGCAAGCGTTGTAGACGTACAAAAAGGGATTCGCGTATACAACAATCCAAAATATGCAACTACTCCTGTAATGTTACTATTCACCAACCCAACAGACGTATTAACTTTAGTGGAAGCTGGAGTCAATATTACAACCGTCAACATTGGTGGTATGGCTTTCCGTGAAGGCAAACACATGATTACCAATGCTGTTTCCATTGATGAAAAAGATGAAGCAGCTTTCCGTAAATTAGATGAAAAAGGCATCGAACTAGAAATCCGCAAAGTCGCTTCTGATAACAAAGTAAAATTAATTCCACTACTAGATAAAGAAAAATAATACCTCTATCACACATCTTTTAAAAATTTCAGGAATGCAAGTGTTTATAAGGAATGCCTTAAAGGGGTGATTCATGAATAAAAGCTCATGCATTAAACACCTCGGTTAGTCAGTCAGCGTATTGAAATTATTTTATTATTTTAAAGAAACATTGGGAGGGAAAAATATGACTGCAATACAATTAATCCTTGTATTCCTCGTATCATGTATTAGTGGTATGGGCAGTATTTTGGATGAGTGGCAAACACATCGTCCATTAATTGCCTGTACGCTAATTGGTCTAGTTCTTGGGGATATTACGACCGGTATTATCATTGGGGGAACACTTGAAATGATCGCGCTTGGATGGATGAACATCGGGGCTGCGGTTGCACCAGATGCAGCACTTGCATCTATTATCTCAACTATCTTAGTTATTACAGGGGGCCAAGATATCAGCGTAGGTATTTCACTAGCAATTCCTTTAGCTGCACTTGGACAAGTACTTACTATCCTTGTTCGTACAATTACAGTTGCTTTCCAACATATGGCTGATAAAGCTGGTAAGGAAGGTAATCTCAGAAGTCTCGACTGGATACATGTTTCAGCACTCTTACTTCAAGCAATGCGTATCGCAATTCCAGCAATGATTGTTGCCGTGACAGTTGGTACAGATGCCGTAGAAAATCTGTTAAATGCTATTCCGGACGTTATCGTTAACGGTCTAAACGTAGCCGGTGGATTTATCGTTGTCGTTGGTTATGCCATGGTTATTAACATGATGTCAGCTAAATATTTAATGCCTTTCTTCTTCTTAGGTTTTGTTGTCGCGGCATTTACAGCTTTCAACTTAGTAGCGCTAGGTGTTCTAGGTCTAGTTGCAGCAATTATTTATATCCAACTTAACCCTAAATATCAATTGAAAGATGCTATCCAACAATATGGTGGAGGCGGCGGCGGACGTCAAGCAGACGATCTCGACGACGACCTTGATGACTAAGGAAGGGGGAGAAAAAATATGAGTGAACAAATTATAGTTAATGAAAAGAAAATAACGAAACGTGATTTAATGGGAGTATTCGTTCGTTCCAACCTCTTCCAAGGGTCGTGGAACTTTGAGCGGATGCAGTCTTTAGGATTCTGTTTCTCCGTGATTCCAGTCATTAAACGTCTTTATCCGGAAAAAGGACCAGAAAGAGAGCAAGCAATCAAACGTCACTTAGAATTCTTTAATACCCATCCTTATATGGCCGCACCAATCTTAGGTGTAACCACTGCAATGGAAGAACAAAAAGCAAACGGCGCTGATATTGATGACGGTGCTATCAATGGTATCAAAGTTGGCTTAATGGGACCACTTGCTGGTGTTGGGGATCCAATTTTCTGGGGAACTGTTCGTCCCGTACTAGCCGCTTTAGGTGCTGGTTTCGCAACGGATGGTAGCATTATCGGACCCATCCTATTCTTCGTATTATTCAATGCGATTCGTTTAGGATTCCGTTATTGGGGTGTATTTTACGGCTATACAAAAGGTACTGATGTTGTATCTGATATGTCTGGCGGTTTACTCCAAAAACTAACGGAAGGTGCTTCTATTTTAGGACTATTCGTTATGGGTGCGCTCGTAAATAAATGGACTACGATTTACGTGCCGCTAGTAGCTTATACTACTACAGACTCTAAAACTGGTAAAGAAGTTCCAACAACCGTTCAAAGTATTTTGGACCAATTAATGCCAGGTCTTCTTGCCCTACTTCTAACATTCGCATGTATGTGGATTCTGAAGAAAAAAGTCAATGCCCTTTGGTTGATTCTAGGACTATTCGTCGTTGGTATTCTTGGTTACTGGTCAGGAATTTTAGGTCTTCCACCAGCTGGCTATTCACCACTAGGTTAACTAATATAAATTCATTAAAAGACGGAGAATCGGAATCAAGTCCGGTTCTCCCTTTTGTTTGGGTAATTATGTTACAATATGATTAAATGAAATTAATGATAGATTGTGAGTGATAAAAAAATGGTTTGGGATGCTACGAATATCTTTTTGTTTGTTGCCAACATACTGACACTACTATACATCTTGTATAATGATGCAGTAATTCCACTATGGAAAGGCAAATCTGTTTTAACTGTCAAATTACGTTCTCGAGGTCGTTGGGACGGCTATATTTTCGTCGGAATTATCGCGCTATTATTTGTTTCCAATGCGTTTTTCCGGGAAGGCCCATTCTCCACTTCGGTATTACTAGCAATTATGGGTGTACTTTTCATCTACATCTGCTTTTTCCGTAGTTCAAGAGCAGTCTTTAAAGAAACCGGTATTTTTTACGCCTTATTATTCTTCCCTTATGATAAAATTGAACGAATGAATTTATCGGAAGACGGTATCCTCGTGATTGAAACAAATCGTCAACGGTTAATGTTGTTTGCTAGGTCTGAGAAGGATTTGGAGAAAATGCTTGCTGTGTTTGCTACATATAGTTAAAAACAACGCTATGTCTCATTTCCTATTTTTGAGAATGGAGACATAGCGTTTTTTGTTTATTAATTAATTTCTTTTTTTGCATTTCGGTACCTTAAAATTTGGAATCCTATCCCCATAAATGCTATAAACCCTAAGACTAGTATGAGCTTTATATCTGTTGCTAAATATATACAAATACATGCAATAACTTCAAGAACATAAACTCCTATAAGCCATTTTCACTTTTTTCATTATTTTCATTATTTTCTTCCTCCTATAATGGAGAATTCTCCAACTATTACTCCTTCAAAACCTCTTTGTAGAGTTCTTGATAAGTATCTTTCATATCCTCCGTTTCTTCCAAACTCTCCCCGCCTTCTAGAAATAATTCATCTTGTTCTACCTTTTCGACAGGATACTTACTTAAAAGAGCATTAGTTAAAACATAATTATCTCCAGATGTGCTCTTTCTGAGGAAAAGAGTATATTCTTCGCCCTCTTGCATGTTTTTATACCCGTCAATAGTTAAATCAAATTTTTCACCGTCTACTTCTACATTCTCTACACTGTCTTCTAACACTTTTATTTTATTATTTTCTTTCAAAACTCCTGATTCATCTTTTTGAATATTATTTATCGTTACTTCACTCATTGTATAAAAATCTGTCGGTATATCACTATCTTTAGATTCTCTAGTAATAGACGTTTTTTCAGATCCCTTGGTGACAGTAACTATAACCGGTGAACTGTCATCAAGTTCTTTTATATTATCAGCTAATTGAAGGTATTTCCCATGATACGAAACAACACCACTTTTTGGTTTTACTTGTTCTATTTCATTCTTTTCCAAAGACTTTTCTTTGGTGTTTTTATCATTCGAACATGCGGTTAAAATTATACCAACACACAAGCATAGTACAATTAACGCCACTGCAGAAATAGCTATTCTTAATCTACTTTTTGCTATCATGTTGTTAGCCCCTTTTTGTGCTTTTTTGTGAAAAAAGTGTGGTTATTTATTAATAAATTAAGACATCACAATATGTTCCATGTAAGTAATTTCATTATTGCTAGATTTAATTATTCTATTTAGCCTTCACTCCGCATTTATCAATATATAATCCCATTTTCCTTAAAAGTGGCCGAAGTAAAATAAAGACAAGATACCCAAATATTCCCCCGCTAAAATTTAGTATTATATCATCAATATCAACAAATTTAAATGGAGATTGATATATGATATCTTGCAATAATTGTGTAAGTTCGATACCTACCGTAGCGAACAAGCTAATTAGAAAAACATGTTTCCAAGTCATTTTTTGATAGCACAAAGGTAAAATCATTCCTAATGGGACAAATATGATAAAATTTGCAATCACTTGAAAAATATCACTATCTGTACTATAAATAAACATCTCACTAATTGTTTTGAATGGTATTAGATTCATATAAGGGCCAGTTATATATTTTTTTGTATCTTCTATTAAAAATGGTTGTACCATAATAGGAAAAATAGTATATTTTATTACTCCACAACAATAGATGTATAAACATGTTTTAAAAATAATAATCTCAAATTTTTCTTTCTTTTTTAACCATCTTAATAAGAAAAAAATAATATACACAATAAGTGCTACCATCATTACTAATATCGAAAATGTCAACATATACTTTCTTCCAATCTATTAATTACTAACTTTCCCTTCAATCTTAACTGTGTATCGATCCATTGCTTTTTCAGCCACTAAGTAATAATCACTAGATTTTTTATCTGCTTTTGTAGGAAATTCTTTTGTTTTATTTTTATAATAGTAATTTGCCCCACTTGAAACAGATACTCTACCATAATACTGATCCACTCCTATTCTACTTTTGTATAAAGCAATACTCGAGCTCGGTTTGCTTTTTCCAAATCCCTTTGCCGATACATTCAATTTTACTGTTCCCTTATTTAGTGAATGGAATTTATTATTTGCTTTTCCGCTCACGTATCTTCGCTCCATTGTAATTTTCACTTCATTACTTGCAGCATATGCTGTAATCAAAGGAGTTGAAATTATACTTACTCCTACAATTAAAGCCATCGTACCTTTGACAAATGTCATTTTTTTGTTCATCTTGTTGCCTCCTAGTTTTTGTTGGTTATTACCCATTTATACTAACATCAATACTTTATGTATAACCAAAAATGTAATGAAATGTCCGATTCTTGTCATGAACGACTTGAAAAAGGCTTGTTTATAATAATTACTACACAAATTGTGTATAGATGTAGTTTTGCGAGTGTGAAAAAGCCACAATTCGAGTCATTATTCACAAATTATTCAACCCAAAATAAAATCGTCGCAAAACGTTCAATTATTAATGTTTCCCATGTATTTTTAATAGTAATTTTAAACTTATTCTTAAAATAATTAACATTTTTAAATTGCGCAAAATGAATAATCATGTATATTTATTAATCTTAAGTACAAATTCAAGTATTTCCCACAAAAAATAAAACTCATTCTCTAACAAAGCGTTAAAGAACAAGTTTCATTTCTCTCTATTAAAACTATATACCAACATTACTCAATTTAATCTCCGAAACCACAAATTCAACAAATCGGCCATGAAGCATTTCGATTTCTTCACTGAATTTGGTGTCAAAACAAATTATACTTTCTTCCAAACGAAGCACAGCAAAGCCATCTTCCTCGTAGTCTTCTAACTTCCCTACTACGTGTACTAAGCCTTCTTCATTTATTTCTAACACACAATGCTTTTCTTCACTTTCATGCAAAAGTTCTGCACTAATCATCTCAGGTATCGTAACTTCTACCGTGTAAACCCTACTTGGTTCTGGGTCTTCATCGGCCCAAATCCCAACGCATTCACCGTATTCACTACTAAAAGCGATTCTGCCGTCAGTTAATTTTCCTTGAACCTTTATCTCCACTAACCGTTTCCTCCTGCGCTTCAAATTCTTGCTTTATTATAGCACAAAACTAGAAAGTCACGGTAATTTTTAGCTAAGTAATTTCACTTTTTATTTGTTATTTGGCTGATTTAAAAGTATTATAAGTATAGACTTTTTAATAAAGGAGAACAGACTATGACTATTCTTGCATTTGATATGGGCGGTACCGCGGTGAAGTATGGCGTTTTAACAAAACAAGGCGAGTTACTTGAGAAAGGAAAATTTGCAACACCTGACAAATTGGATGAACTGATTCGTTTGCTTGTTGAGGTGAAGGTGAACTATGATCATTCTTTTGAAGGAGTAGCGTTTAGTTGTCCTGGTGCGGTAAATAATGAAACCGGAATCATTGGGGGAGCTAGCGCGATTTCTTATATTCATCATTTTCCGTTCAGGCAACTTTTAGAAGAAAAGTTAGCGCTACCTGTCACCATGGAAAATGATGCTAATTGTGCGGCACTAGCAGAAGTTTGGCTTGGAGCCGCGAAGGATAAGCAAGATATTATTTTTATGATTCTTGGTACTGGCGTTGGCGGAGCAGTGATTCGTGGTGGAAAAGTTCATCATGGAGCAAATTTACACGGCGGGGAATTCGGTTATATGCTAGTGAACCAAAAAGGAAACACACTGAGCGACCTTGGAACTGTTGTTAACGCAGCAAAACGAATTAGTGAGCGGCTCGAACTTCCTGAAAAAATAGATGGAGTTCGCGCTTTTGAACTACGAGAAGAAGGAAGTGCAGTAGCGAAAGAAGAGCTTCAGACGATGTTCTACTATTTAGCGCGTAGTATTTTTAATTTACAATATGCACTTGATCCCGAACTCGTGGTTATTGGTGGGGCTGTAAGTGAACGAAATGACTTTATTGAGGAACTAAATACGTACGTGGATGAAGTGAAAGCAAGTGTCCCTATTGCAAAAGTTCGCCCCACAGTAGTTGGTTGCGAATTTGGTAATGACGCTAATCTTATCGGAGCAACAGCCTTTCACTTAGCATAATAAAAGGAAGCTGGACACTTTTTTGCGCCAGCTTCCTTTTATGTTAATTTTTCTATTTCTCCGCGACTTTCTAAGACATTCGCGACTGCTTCAAGCCATTTTTTCTGTTTATTAACAACAAATTGATACTTTACACCAGAAATCATCTCAATTTCTAAAAGATTGGACAATAGTTCTTTTCCGAGGATTTTGGTACGTCTCCCGCGAATCTGCCTCACTCTGTCTAACGGAATATTAATTTCTTCATCAAAATAATCGTTTGGCTTGTGTACGATATAAGTTTTTGTTAAATATAGTTTCCCTGGGACTGCCTTAAAACCATTTTTCGCATTGGCAAGACCTTTATGAATGACCTCTAGTTCTTCTTCCATAAGGCTTTCATCTCCTTGTTTTCTATATTACCTCTTTAATACAAATGGGCCAAAACGTATTGTACTGTTTTCTTTTGGTGCAAGAATATTAAGATGGCTTCCAAGTACTTCAATTTCTGCTGGAACGCCTGGACCAGGGTCTCCATCCACATTTATACTCAAGTCTTCCCCACTTGCATCAATTTTTAATTTTTTAGTTTTAATGTAAACAACACCATCACTGTTTTTCAAATTACCACGGATTAATTGTGGAATTAAATTAGCAGCATCCAGTAGTCCAAGTTTGGTCAAAATAACAACATGTAAATAGCCGTCATCAATTTTTGCATCTGGTGCCCATGACTCTATTCCTCCGACCGATTTAGTTAATCCTGCGACGACAAGCGCGGCCTCGCCTTCCCAAATTTCATCGTCATATTCTAATTTAAAATGAAGTAGCTCATTGCGGTTAAATGCTTTTAATCCTTCTAAAAAGTAGGCAACCGAACCGAATTTAGTTTTTTGCTCAACACTGACTTGATCAACCGCCTGCGCAATCATTCCAATCGCCAACACGTTCATAAAATACAGCTCACCGATTCGTCCGATATCCATTGGAACTGCTACCGAGGTTTCCAAAGATTGAATTGCTTTTTCAGGCTTCAGTGGTATTCCCACGGAGCGAGCTAAGTCATTCACAGTACCAAGCGGAATAAATCCAAAATCCGGACGGTTTTCATGGATAGCCAGACCGTTGATTGTTTCATTTAATGTGCCATCTCCGCCCATTGCAATTACTGCTTCAAAACCTTGTTTAGCGGCCCAAGAGGCAAAGTCAGTTGCATCCCCTGCTTTTTCTGTCAATCGAACTTCTACTTCATCATAGCGATTTTTTAGTGCTACTTCAGCTTTCTCTTGATATAATTTTCCTTTCTCCTTGCCTGATGATGGATTTACAATCAATAATACCTTCCCCATCGCAATCATCCTCCCCTGCTAAAAAATTGCCTACCATATAGCTTCTTCATTACTATAGTTTACCTTGAAAGATAGATTTGTACCAGTCACAGCCTTGAAAAAAACAGAAAAAAGTCGTAAAGTGAAGAAGAACACAAAATAGAGTTGTGGAGGAATAGATAGATGAAATCATTTCAAGCACTTTTTATTGAAAAAGAATCAGAAACGACCTCACTTCAGTTTAGAGAAATCAGCTTAGATACTTTACCCGAAAATGAAGTAACCATTGAAGTGCATTATTCTGGTATTAATTATAAAGATGGTTTAGCAGTACTTCCGGATGGAAAAATTGTTAGTGAGTATCCATTTGTTCCCGGAATTGATGCTAGCGGAATAGTCGTAGAAACAAAGACGAAGCGTTTCCAAGTTGGTGATGAAGTAATTGTAACTAGCTATGATTTTGGTGTTAGTTACTTTGGTGGCTATAGCGAGTATATTCGCGTCCCTGCTGAATGGGTCGTACCATTACCAGCTGGTTTGTCCCTCAAAGAAGCAATGATACTTGGTACAGCAGGCTTCACAGCAGCGCTCTCTGTGGATGCACTTGAATTTAGTGGCGTAACACCTGATGCTGGAAAAATTGCTGTAAGTGGTGGGACTGGCGGAGTAGGAAGTCTGAGTTCCGCTATTCTTTCTAAACGAAACTACCAGGTTGTAGCCTCCTCAAGTAAAGCAGATGCGAAAGAATTTTTACAAAAGTTTGGTGTTTCTGAAGTTGTTTCTAGAGAAGCATTTCAACCAGAGAAAATTCGTGCGTTAGATAAACAACTATTTGCTGGTGCTATTGATTGTGTTGGTGGAAAACCGCTTGCTTATTTATTAACAGCTGTTCAATACGGCGGTGCGGTAACGACTTGTGGAATGTCTGCTGGTGGAAAATTAGATACAACGGTCTTTCCGTTTATCTTGCGAGGCATTCAGCTTTTTGGTATAGATTCGGTGCTTTGTCCGATGCCAAAACGCGAACGAATTTGGAGGCGACTTGCAACTGACTTCCAATTAGCTAATTTGGAAGAGTTGGCAACAGAAATTCCGTTTTCTGAATTACCAAATGCGCTTCATCAAGTAATGAATGGCGGGATTACAGGAAGATACTTAGTAAAAATCAAATAAAAAAATGAGCAGTACCTTCTTGTAAAAAGAGAGTGCTGCTCATTTTTTATCGATACGCCACTAAAACATGCGCATCAATCATATCGTCAATAATCTTTAAACATCTGTCATAATCATGCACATCAAGCGCATCAATGAAATTTTGGATATTATCAATGGTTTTTACAGAAGCATTTTGAGCGATTTTGATAACTTCCTCGTCACCAAACTCTTTAATATTACTGAAAAAATCCTCACTTATTTTTAAATAGTAATTATTTTTCAAGTAGGTAAGTAAATCTTGTACAAACCATTTTTCATAATCAAAATATACTGCTGGATCGCTTTGTTCTTCTTGACATTTTATTTCTGCTAATTTACTAGTTGCTTTTAACTTGTTAAAACTGATTTTCTTTGTGCGGATTTTATGGATGGCTTGCTTTAAAAACAAACCTAGAATTTCTGTCATTTCAAAATAGCGTTCCTTATTGATAATACTATCCTTAACAAAGGCTCCCCGAAAATCATTATACTCGACATACCCATCCGCTGCGAGCATACCGATAGCTTTACGAATCGGTGTACGACTAATATCTAATTGTTTAGAAAGTGTATTCTCAATTAACCGATCACCTGGCTTTAGTTCCCCGTTACGAATCTTCTTTTTGATTTCCCGATAACAAACACTTTCTCTCGTCTCTTTGCGTTTGGTTGTCATGATGATGCCTCCTAAATATGTCTACAAAAAAGATCTAGATGTAATAATCTCTTTCAAAAAATCGTTTTCACTCACTTTCTTTTCCATCGCCAAAAATGGGTGATAACTGGTATTTTCACTGACTAGCATAGCTGTTTGAATAGCAATAATTTCTTTTGTTAGCTCGTGCTCTTTTCTTTTATTTATTTCTGATTTCGAACGAACTACTCGCATCATAAAAGTTCCAGCCGCATAAAGAATAATCGCGAATACAATGATTAGCACTGCAGCAATGAGTCGTTCTACCACATTATCTACTAAAAATAGAAATGATCCACCCAAAATGGCAAGAAAAGTTGCGACAAAAACGCCTACTACTGAATTAAGTGGTTTATCATTTTTCTTTTCTTCTGCCATTTCCGAATGAATAAAGCGAAGTAGTTTTTCCAAGTCATCTCTTGTACTAAAGCCACTTTTTTCTAAATAAGCAAATAATAGATAACGTCGCATCATGGTTAATTCCGAGAAATTTCTTAATTGATAACGCACACGAATAAATTTCTTCGCGCGTGTATAAATCAAGATATAGTAAAAGAGCGGAATACATAATAAACTTAATAAAATTGCTGGAATAAAAAAACGAGAATCCATCAGCTCGATAACAACAATGTCACCAACGATTAAAAGTAATACTAGCAAAAAAAATGTTCTCCAAAATCCCTTCATAAAGCTATGTATTAAATTCCAGTTTCCTAATTTTTTAAAATAAAAATCATTTAATTTTTTGATCGCCATTTCTACACCTTTTCCTTTTTTCCTAGCCTTAAGTTTAACATGAGTCATCTATTTATTAAAGTTTGTACAAGAATTTTTCGTTTTTTTAGTGTTAAAAACAGCTATTTCTTGGCTAGAAAAAAGAGAACTTATTAAATGATATAGTTTAAGTAATCTATTTTGCACTAAAAAACTCTGAGCTAGTTTTCGCTCAGAGTTCTTCTTATTCAAACAGCATATCTACAATGGCTTCTTTTTCAATATGACCGAAATAGTCTTTTGCATCGATAGATTGGAGTATTTTCCGAATGGATTCACGATCATAGCGGCAGCCAATCATTCTATCTGCCAATTCGGTTACATCTTCGGTACCAAAGAAGTCTCCATAAATGATTGCTTCTTTTATTTGGCCTTTATTTAATTCAAGTTGAAATTCAATTGTGCCAGCTGGGAATCTTTTTTTGCGTTTCATACTTGCTTTAGGCGACTTCCCGTACGTCCAGTCCCAGTTACGGTAACGTTCGATGCGCAATTTTTCGATACCCATCTTATCTGTTTCCGTGAACTTATATCGCGGAATATCTGTTGTCTTAAAAATGGATTCTAATAAAACTTGTTTAAAAGTCTGAATATCCATGTCTTTCGTCAAATGTTCGCGGATAGTAGTAACACGACTCCGGACAGATTTTACGCCTTTTGACAAATACTTCTCTGGATCCACTTTTAAGGCAGATTCTAGCATACTTAAGTCCACATCAAAAAGTAGCGTCCCATGGCTATAAAGTCGACCTTTTGTTGCAAACTGGGCGTTACCACTTATTTTCTTCCCATCGATCTCGATATCGTTACGACCACTTAACTTGGCATTCATACCTAAATTTTGAAGAGCGTGAATTACTGGTTCTGTAAAACGCGCAAAATTTTGAAAGCTATTTCCATCATCTTTTGTAATCATACTAAAGCTGAGATTACCCTCATCATTGTAAACTGCGCCACCACCAGAAAGTCTTCGAAGCACATCGACATCATGCTGTTCTACAAATGTCTGATTAATTTCTTCCAGCGTATTTTGATTTTTACCAACAATAATCGTCGGCTTCATTCGATAAAACATAAAATACGTTTCATTCTCATCAAGAAAACGCAAAGCATATTCTTCCATTGCAAAATTATATGCTTGATCAAGCACATCTTCATTATCTAAATAAATCACGTTCTTAAGACTCCCCTTTTGCTTTAAGCGTAATCTGAATTACTTCTGGATCATTGAAAAGGCGTGGAATTTTGGTTACATTACCGAGTCCACGGCTAACAATAAGCGCTTTCCCAGCTGCACGGTGAATCCCTGCTGTCCATTTTGGTAAAAAGCCCTGACCTGGAGCGAATAATCCTTCTGTTAGCGGCAACCTAAATTGCCCCCCATGTGCATGACCAGATAAAACTAAATCGACCGGATAAGCTTGATATAACGACCAAAACTCCGGTCGATGGGCAAGTAAAATTGTAAAGTAATCGGCGGATAAGTTAGAAGTTGCTTCATCCAGTGATGCTGTTAATGCCTCCTCTTCCCATTCGCTTTTAGATAACTCGGACTCTACCCAATCCTCTTTGAAAAAACGTGGATCTTGTACACCGGCAACCATTATTGCAGCACCATCTTTTTTGAGGAAATAACGCTCATTTTCAAGCACGGTTACTTGATGCGCTTCTATATCTGCTTTAAAGTCCTCATAAAAAGCACTTCTACCTTCGTGATTGCCGCTCACATAAAAAGTTGGAAATTTTTTTGCAAGTTTTCGCACTAACGCCATCGCAACGACCGGAGACTCATCCCCATCAAGTATATCACCAGTTAAAAACACGGCATCCGGTGCTATTTCATTCACCATACTTAATAATGGATTGTTATACAAACCAAAACTTGCGCTGTGCAAATCAGAAAGCTGGACAAAACGAGCCTCATTCCATTCTTTTGGTATTTTATCAGATACTATTTCATAATTAGTTAATGTTAAATGCTTTGTTGACCAGTACGCATAACCTGTAAAAGCAACGACCGCACCAAGTATACCCCAACCTGTTTTTTTCATATGTTGAAAACTCCTCACTAAATTTGCTGTATGGTTCATTATAGCAAATCTAATAAGAACCTGCTTTAACGAGCTATTACTGTTCTACTTGATAGGCTTTTAGTTTCTGCAAGTCTACCGGACTAACTTCAGCGACCATTTTCGTACCATTTTCCAAGTACTCTGTTTCCAACACTTTCGCATGATCATTTAAATAAGCTACTACTTGTCCTGCTTCAAACGGAATCAGAAATTCGCTTTTTTCGTAGCCAGAAAATAGTTCCTTCTTAATAACCTCGGTCAGAAACTCTAAGCTTGGTTGTTCTCGTGCGGAAAAAACAATCGTATTTTCGGTTTGTTTCGGGTAGATTTCATCTTCCAGAAGATCCGCTTTATTATAAGCATAAATGACTGGAACATCTTCTACTCCAACAGCTTTCAATGTTTCTTCTGTTGTTTGCATCATTGTTTTATAATGTGGATCCGAATAATCTACGACGTGAATGAGTAAATCGGCATCACGAGCTTCTTCAAGTGTAGAACGGAATGCTTTGACTAGTTGGTGTGGCAATTTGCTAACAAATCCAACTGTATCTGTTAATAAAAATTGTTTATTGTCTGGTAACACAATTTCGCGGACACTTGTTTCGAGTGTCGCAAATAGCATGTCTTTCTCAAAAACTTGTTTGTCTGCCGTTTCGCTATAAGCTCGTACCAATCCATTCATAGTAGTAGATTTTCCAGCATTAGTATAGCCGACAAGAGATACAACTGGGATCTCATTTTTCTTCCGTTTACGACGGCGAACTTCTCGGTCATCTACCAACATGGCTAGTTCTTTTTGCAAATGACGAATTTGATGCTTAATGGTTCTGCGGTCTGTTTCGATTTTCTTTTCACCGGAACCACGATTGCTAAGCCCACCTTTTCCGCTTTGTTGGTCCATATCTTCCCCTTGTCCGAAAATCCTTGGCAGTTCATATTGAAGTTTCGCGATTTCCACTTGGAGCTGGGCTTCTTTTGTTTTTGCTCGATTTGCAAAGATTGCCAGGATTAAGCCAGTTCGGTCCATCACATCTAGTTCGAGCGCTTCTTCTAAATTCCGGATTTGTGACGGTGAAAGTTCATCATTAAAAATAACCAGACTGGCATCTTGCATCTCTGCTAAGCCTTTCACTTCGTCCACTTTTCCTTTCCCAACATACGTGGCACGGTTTTCTCGGTCGATATTTTGGCGCAGTTCACCTACGACTTCCATATTATTTGCAGCAGCTAGATTAGCCAGCTCTTCCATCGAATAATCAAAATCTTTCTGTTTTTGGCTTACACCAACGATTAATACTTTTTTCTCCATAAAAAAGGACCTCCTGAAATAGATTCAGCGCGGTCAGGGTTTCTGAGTAGAATAGAACACAAAATAAGCATCAAAAGGATACTATCTTTCCATCAAAGAGACGATTCCCCTTGATTCTACCCATATTTATTTTGGGTGCCACACATGCACACAAGACTAATCCCGTTACCCATACTAAAGAAGCATAGGTATTCCCGCACTATTTAATTAGTTGCATAGATTTTTGGGGAAACGTAGTCTAATATAACGCATGATGGACAACCCTCCGTTCGATTTAAGTTGCCCCTAGTTTAACATGATGTCTTTGGTTTCGCAACTACTTACTGCTAATTTGGCCGAATAAGCCGAAAAACTTCGCCCAGTTTAGAGTAATCATTTCCTGCCAAACGAGCGACTGGTGCCAAAGCTTCTGGCAAAATGTATTCTTTTTCTTTATCAAATACATTATCGTTAAATTCATAAGTTAAAACCCGTGCTAGGAGTAAATCAGTAACCACTTTCCCAGCATCATTCGTAACCAGGACTAGTCTATCTAATTTGGCGGTTAAAACAATGGCCGCCTCTGCTATTTTAGGAGTCTTCATTCCTGGGACATTTGCTAGATGAAAGTTTGTGTCAGCCACTTCACTTACATCTGGTGCAAGTCTAGCCGCCGTTTTATTTATTTCTTCCACCATTTCTTCACTAACAATATGGATATTTAGTTCTTTTGTAAAAGCTGCGTTTCTAGCGGTATCTTTCTGCTCTCCTTCTACCCGTTGAACAGCAATCGAGATTATCGCAGGATCACTTGAAACGATATTAAAAAAACTGAATGGGGCGGCGTTCACCGTCACCCCATCTTCAGCAAGTGTTGTAACAAAAGCAATTGGTCGTGGGATAATGCTTCCAGTCAAAAATTTATAATTCTCTTTTTGCGTTAAATCGGCACTTTTAAAACTAGTCATCTAACCCCTCACTTCTCGTTTTTATGATACCATTTTTTCGCTTCTTCTAGTTCTTCCATTGTTAGTGAATGTCCTGCCGCAGTCCAAACAGTTTCGACTTTAGCCCCGCGTTTTTCGAGGATTTCTACTAGTTGTTCGGAAGCTTTTGCCGTGATTAGTGGATCATTTAAACCCGCTGAAAGAAAGACGCTTCGGTGGTCTATCGAAAATGCTGGTTGTCCATTTCCTGCTGGCATCGCATGGAACAAAATCGCCTTATGAAAACTATTCTCTGCTTGAAGTAAAGCGTTTGCCGCAATATTTGCGCCGTTAGAATAACCAACAGCAATAATTTTTTCAAAATCCAATTGATATTTCTCTGCTAATTCACGAGTTGTCGCAATTAAATCTTTGGTTTTACTTTCTAAATCAACCAGATCTAGACTACCATCATGGAATCGTTTGAAAAAGCGGTTTGCCCCACCTTCCTTGATTTCACCTCGTAAAGAAAGAACTGGCGCATCACTAGCAATAAATTCCGCTACTTCGACAAGCGACTTTTCATCACCACCTGTTCCGTGAAGAAGAAGTAAAGGTGCTAATTCTTTATTTTTCCCTGGAATAAAAAGATGTTCCATTATTTTTCAGTCCTTTTTGTATTGATTGGGCGAACCATTTTTTCAATTTCTGCTCTTTTTGGTTCTAAAAATGGAGGTAAAGCAAGTTTTTCACCAAGAGTTTCGTATGGCTCGTCACTTGCAAAACCTGGCCCATCTGTCGCAAATTCAAATAAGATTCGTTCCGATACTGGCACGTATAATGATTCAAAATAAAAACGATTTACATAGCCAGAGTTTGGTGCTTCAATAGTATTCATCCGCTCAATCCATTTTTGTAGTTCGTCATGATCTTCCACTCGGAAAGCTACATGATGGACGCCTCCGTATCCTTGCATCGCTGCTGGAATATCCGTTCTTTCTTCCACAACAACTTGTGCGCCATTCCCACCTTCACCGACCTCATATAAATGTAGGCCATTTTCTTCTGTCACTTTTCTAAATCCTAAAATTGATTGTAAGATAGCGTCCATATTAGTTAACGATACAACTGTTAAAAATACTGGTCCTAGCCCGTATATCGCATATTTTTCTGGAACTGGCCCATTTTTCCACGGTGTCCCTGGTGCTACTCCGCTGTCTTTCTCATCGGAAACGAGTTGTAATTGTTGATCATCAAAATCTTGGAATGTTAAATATTTTTGACCAAATAATGTTTGGATTTCCCCGTGAGGAACTTCTAATTGGTTAAAACGATCTTGCCAATATTCAAGTGCTCCATCAGTTGGTACACGAAAAGATACGCGCGAAATGCTATCTGTACCATGGCGACCTTTTGGTAAATTAGGAAAATCAAAGAAAGTCATATCCGTTCCTGCAGAACCTTTATCATCTGCAAAAAATAAGTGATACGTGTGGATGTCGTCTTGATTGACGGTCTTTTTCACTAAACGCATTCCTAAAACTTCTGTGAAAAAAGCGTAATTTTTTTCGGCACTACTTGTCATTGCTGTTACATGGTGGATTCCTTTTAAATCTTTCATCATTATTCTTTCCCTCCAAAATAAGTTTCAATTTCTGTTCTTTTTTCTTCTAAAAAACTTGGTAGAGCAAGTTTTTCGCCGAGTGTTTCCAGTGGCTCATCAAGCGTAAAACCTGGTTCGGCGCTAGCAAATTCGATCCGCAGTCCGCTCGGTTCTTTGATATATAAACTTTTAAAATATTCTCGGTCGACGAATTCTTCTATTTTCAATTTGTTTTGAAGTGCTATTTCGTGAAGCTTATCAACTGCTTCTTTTGTTTTGACTGTATAAGCAATATGGTCAATCGTTCCTCGACCAGTTCGTGATTTTTTCTCTGATCCTGTTTTATAAAGCCTTGTAAAGCTCATTTGGTTACTATCTACTAATACCCCATTCTGACTGTCTAACCCAAAATAATTCGTAAAAAATGGGCTCGTTTCAGTTGGGCTTGGTACGTGATAGTCTGCTCCAAGAATCCGAACGATTTGTTGTGCGCTTGGTATATCGGTATGGATGGTAGGGTGAGAAATGGTTTCTGTGATTTCCGTTAGGATAATGCCCATCTGATCGGGATCGTGTAAGCTTAAAGTCTTCGCTGCTTTTTTAAAAGGTACAGCATAATCGTTTAGCCTTTTTTCCCAATAATTGGTTGTGTCTTTTGGGATTCCTAGGGTGATGTTTCCAAAATAGGTGCTTTCTTGATAGCTTGAACCGATTTTAGGGATTTCAAAAAAGGTTAATAGCGTCCCTGGTGTGCCGGCGTAATCCCCGTAAAACAGGTGGCGCATCTTAATATTGTCTTGGTTGACTGTATTTTTTACGAGCCGTAGCCCCAGTACTTCTGCATAAAAATGATGATTCTCGGTAAATGATTTTGTAAGCGCGGATACGTGATGGATTCCTTGGATCATTTTGTTTGTACCTCCTTTTGATTACTAACTATAGTTTATAACTAAACCGTTAAAAAGAAAAACAATATGCTCACAAAAAGTAAGTGGCTTTTTTTCACGTAAAAAAGAGCGCGAATTGGCGCTCTTTAATAGGTATCTGAATACGTTAAATAATCTTGGCTAAAACATCCATAACTATCCGTTCAGTTTATTTTTCTTCCGTTTGATTAAATAGAATAAACTAAATCCGAAGAAAATATAGCCTGCTACGGTCCAGCCTGAAGAACTGTTGTCTCCTGTTTTTGGTAATGATTTTGTATTTACTGCTACTTTTCCAGCTTTTGTTGGTGTTTCTTGTTCGGTTATTTTAACAGGGACATTTGCAGGTGAAACTTGTTCCTCATCACTTCTCTCATCGTCATCCGGTTTGTCCACAGGCAAAATATCATCATATGGCTGTTTGTCTGGAACTAGTGGATTGATTGGCGTATCATCGTTGGGTTTTGCTGTTACATAAACCGTTACTTCTTTGGTGATACTTGAATTAGTCACGCGCAAAGTAACTTGATACTTACCTGGAGTGGTTAAATCTACTACATCGGTAAAATTACTTTTAATTGTTTCACTAACTGGTGAGATACTTGCATGAATGTCTGTTAAGAAAGCAGCTTCCGTTCTAGTAGTGCCTTCAATATAACTTATTTCGTCATCACTTGTTAAAGCCCTCGTCTGATGAGGTACGCTCACTGTTCCGGTAAATTCGTTGTCTATACTACTGAAAGTGTACTCCACTTCGCCGCTTTCTGTTAGATTATCCCAAGTAATCGTTTTGCTAGCTGCATCATAAACGCCGCCATTTTTTGGTACAATGATGGAAAGTTCATCCCCGTTTTTATCAAACAAATTTGTTGGGATAGCATAGACAAGTTTATTAGCATCTATAACTTGAAGTGGCTCTAATATGAGCTGATTGGTAGCAGAATAATTAGCAATATTATCTGGTATGCTACTTATATCTTTCAATTGATTATTAAAGCAATCAATTGTACTTAACTTCAAATTTTTGCTAACATCCAAATTCGTTAGCTGGTTGTCAGAACAAAAAAAAGTCTGTAAATTCACATTACTACTGAGATCTAAATTCGTTAGCTGGTTGTTATAACAATAAATATTCAATACCTCTGGATTATTACTCACATCAAGATTTGCTAACTGATTATTTTCACATTCAAGCCACATTAACTTTGGATTTTTACTGAGGTCTAAACTCGTTAGTTGATTATCTTCACACTGAAGGGTGGATAACTTTGGATTTTTGCTCACATCTAGATTCGTTAGTTGGTTGTTACGACAATAGATCCCTCCTAAATTCAGATTTTTGCTGACATCTAAATCTGTTAGCTGATTATTATCCAAATAAAGTAAATATAATGCTATATTTTTGCTGACATCTAAATTGGTTAGCTGATTGTCATTGCATTTAAACTCATCTAATTCCAAATTTTTACTAATATCTATATTTGTTAACAAATTACTGCCACAGTCTAAAATGGCTAAATTGGTATTTTTACTGATATCTAGCGTCGTTAGCTGATTTCGAGAGATAACAAGCTCCTCTAGACCAGTCAAATATTCTATTCCCGTACTATCTTGAATGCCTAAACCATGACAAAAGAGTTGTTTAAGACTTGCTAGATCGCCTTCTGACACAAGCTCGTCACTAGTATCCCCAAATTCCCTAGCAACTTCTGCTGCTAAGACATCATCTGGAAACCAATCATTATAGGTTTTACTTATCGCTTGAACATTATCATTTTTAACAATATTGGCAGATTGCGTTTCTTTATTTTGTTTAAGCAATTTGTCAGCGGCTATTATTTGGTCCTCGCTATGTGTGTTTGTCGCTGCGTATACATCCGCAATTGGTACATAGCTTGTCATAGTTACACTTAAAGTGAGTATCAGCATAAATTTAGCTGTTTTCATTGTCAGTTCTCCTTTTTGATAGTATTATCCCTAATCAGATAAATTATTATACAATAGGATACTCCAACAAAAATAGACAAAATTGTATTACAAATCGAATTTAAGTTTGTATTTGTACAAAATGTGACCATCCTTAATCCCAGCTTAATATTGCTAATTTGTTAGTTTAAGAGGGTGATTTCACGAAGATTCTAATAATGTTCTATCTTTCGAGAAGGTCATTTAGTAAGAAAATTTAACTACTAAAATTAGACTAACTTTATTTAAAGTACCGTAGTCACTTGTTACGGATATTTCACGTCATTATCAACTGCTTTTTCAGTACTTGTTTGGTTGTATCGTCAGTAAACGAATGAGCGAGTGCTGTTTTTGCTTGTTTAAGGAGGAGTTCCTCTGATAACGCAAAACAGTGCTGATTCACTTGTAAAAATTCATTCGTTAAGGTTGTATTGGAAACAGTACGATTATCTGTATTGAAACAAATTGGAAGTTTGTTTCTAATGAAAGTGTCTACAGGATAACTTTGCCAGTTTTGCGCGGCACCGGTTTGAATATTACACACCGGACACATCTCAAGTAGTACTTCCTGCTTTACTGCTTTTTCCATTGCTTGCTGTGACTGGGCAAGTGCTATACCGTGACCAATGCGACTCGCTCCGAACTCTAAAGCTGTCAACACACTTGATAAATTGCCAGTTTCTCCAGCATGTATCGTGTAAGGTACCCCTATTCGGCTAGCGTAAGTAAATAATGATTGATAGTCTTTTGTAGGATACCTCCCTTCATCGCCTGCCAAATCAATCGCTACTACTCCCATGCCTAAATATTTTTTAGCTAAGTTAATGACAGCTAAATTTGATTTTTCAAGTTGTCTACGCATACAACAAAAAATGAGACCTATTTTTATTGAATAATGCTTTTCAGCAATTTGGCAAGCATTAATCAAAGCTTCCGCCACTTCTTCCATTGAAAAAGTGACCGTCCTTAAGTGTAGTGGTGAGAGTCTAATCTCCATGTAGATAATATTTTCCAGACTAGCTTGTTCTACTACATCTAAAAGAGCTAACTGTAGGGCTTCTTTCGTATGTAAACCAGAGGAAACTAGTCGGAAACAATCAATATATTTGGTTAAAGTACAATGAGCAGCTGCAACAGTCATTTGCTGCAATCGTTCATCAGAAAAACCTAATGGATTTCCTTGTATTTCATAAACTTTTCGAAGTGTCTCTATCCGTATTGAGCCATCTAGATGGCAATGAAGTTCTACTTTAGGTATGACCTTTATATGTTGTTCGTTCACAATTAGTCGTTTCCTTTCCTACAAATCTTTCAATATTTCTTTGACAAGGATACTAAACTTGCTTTTTGTTTGCTCGGTGGTTTCCACTACTTCCTCATGATTTAAGCTCGTCTGTAAACCAGCTGCTAAATTAGTAATACAAGATATGCCCGGCACATTGATTCCTGCATAGTTAGCCGCAATTACTTCTGGAACAGTGGACATACCAACTGCGTCTGACCCCAATCTCCCAGCCATCTGTATTTCTGCTGGAGTTTCATAACTTGGTCCAGAAAAAGCCATATAAACACCCTTTTTCAAAGAAATGTTTACTTTCTCTGCAGCTATCTGGGCTTTTTAATATAGTGATCGCAATAGGATCGACTCATAGCTGGGAAGCGTGGACCATTTTCTTCTATATTTTTTCCTATTAAAGGATTTGTTCTCATAAAATTAATATGATCAGTTAGCAACATCAGGTCCCCTGTTCTAAAAACTTCATTCACCCCTCCAGCAGCATTTGTAACAATAAGTGAATGTATTGCTATTGATTTCATTATTTGAACTGGATAAATAACCCTAGACATCTGGAGCCCTTCATAAAAATGAAACCTCCCTTGCAATGCTAAAACTTTTTTTCTGACAAGATTCCTGAAACAAGCTTTCCACTATGTCCAATAACCGTTGTAGTTGGAAAATGAGGAATAGCTTCATAAGGGATTTCTATTTTATTTTGAATGTCTTCTACTAAATCTCCCAAACCAGAACCAAGAATCAAGCCATAGTCTGCATCTTTAATTCCTTTTGTATGTAGAAAGTGGATTGTTTCTGCTTTTTTCTCTGCTAATGTTAGCATCATCTGTCTCCTTTTTTTACTTCAAGAAGAATTCCCGCACCACCAAGTTCCACTGTTTCCAGACCAATATGGACTAAAACATCTATGCCTGGAACGCTTTTTAATGTAATGGCGTGATTCGTAGGGAAGATGCTTTCAACCGTACCAGCTATTGGAGAAAACAAAGTGCCCGTAGTTGGTCGGACTGCAAAGCCCACTCCCATCAATTCTTCTGAAAACCAAATCCTCTACCTCTGCTAAAGAAATAGCTGTTCCTTCGATTGGTTGAAAAATGGTCATTTCTCTTGTTTTTTTAAACGTTTAAACATGTTTGTCCTCCTTGGTAATTACTGATAAACCAAGCAAGAAATCCCTTGCTTGGTTAAATGATTATGCCTCTTTGAAAGTAAAGAAAGCTAGTAAGAAGGCAATCAACATGGTAGCGAGTGAGGCTAACGCTACAACAATCACATAAGAGACGTCACCGGTTTGCGGATTGATAAATCCACCAATTCCTAAAACACCAATGGTACTGGCAAAATTATGAACCCCTGCTACAGCAATAATAAGTGCACCAACTGCTGTTCCAATACAAGTGTAAACAAATCGCCTTTTCACTGGTAAGGTAACTCCGTAGATAGAGGGCTCAATAATACAAAAGAAGTCGGAAACCATTGCCGGAACACAAATTTTCTTCACGTCC
Source organism: Listeria ivanovii subsp. ivanovii (assembly GCF_900187025.1). GTDB lineage: Bacteria > Bacillota > Bacilli > Lactobacillales > Listeriaceae > Listeria > Listeria ivanovii. The sequence continues at coordinate 727,800 of NZ_LT906478.1, read as the reverse complement.
GGATTTTTCGTTTTCAAATAAACTGCAAATACAACAGCCATCTGAGCTAAAGGTGCGGTAAAAATCATTGGTAATAAATAATCGGTGCCTGCTGTTGCAAGATTATTTATTCCAATCGCTACAAGCGGCCAATGTAAACCAAGAATAACGAGTGGCGTATAAAGAATTCCAACAAATAAAGCGGTTACTATTGGCGAGAAACCAAACAACCCTAAAATTGCACTGGAAATAATGCTGCTGGCAATATTCGCAAGCGGACCGAATACTAAGATAGTTGCTGGGACACCAATAATCAATGTCAGAAATGGAACAAAGGTGAAATGCAATGATTTAGGAATAATTTTTTGGATAAAATGTTCCCATTTTGATAAAAAAACATGGAGAAAATAATCGGAATAACAGTTGAAGTATAACCATTCGCAGGAAAAATAATCGGAATCCCAAGAAAATCACTATAAATATTAGTTTGGAAAATAGTACCACTAAATAATTGATAGATTGCTTCTGAATCAACTAAGTCAGTGAGCAAATTCGGAAAAACAAGTGCAGCACCAACAATCATCCCAATAAACGGGTCTGAATTAAACGTTTTCGCACTTGTATATCCTAAAATAACCGGAAAAAAAGTAAACAAAGCATAACCGACAGCATTTAAGATAACAAATGCACCATCACCAGGGCTAACTACTTTAGTCGCAACTAAGAGTGATTGTACGCCTAAAATCAAAGAACATCCTATCATCACTCCAAGGGTTGGGGTAATAATTTTAGTAATCGTATCAATGAAACGATTTAATAATGTTTTTTTATCTTTATTACTGGAATCATTAGTGCCTGTTTCCTCCTTATGATTCGAAATAGATAATTTCGGCAGCATTTCTTGGTAGATATCTCCAACTTGCATGCCTACTACTACTTGGTATTGACCATTTGCAGCTTGAGCAGTCATAATTTCTTCATGGTTAATTAAAGCATCTCTATTAACTAAACTCTCATCTTTTAGTGTAAAACGTAATCTAGTCACACAATGTGTTAAAGCAGTTATATTGCTGTCTCCACCTACATTTTCAATAATGAACGCATTTAATTTATCATACTTTCCCATATGCCATTTTCTCCATTTCTAATTATTGTCAATCTTGGCGAGTTTCTCAAATAAATCTTCCATTAATTTATCTCTTTCAACAAAGTAAACATATTTAATAAAGTGGCGTCTAAAATCTTGGCTGTAATAATGGTTATCTTACATAATCGGGCTATTAACTAATTTATCTTTCATAAATTCTTCACCTAATAGCCAGCCAATTGGAACAACATCCCATAATGCACGCGACCAAACTTTTCCACCATTTTTTAGATTAGTTATTTTTGCTTCTTCTTCCGTTCTAGCTATCATATAATCACAAAAATGATTTTTTCCTTTTAACCAATATTCTAGTTCCGGTCCAGTTGTAGCAAAAGCAGAAATAACGCCCATTCCTGGAAACTGAATTAGTGGCAGCGGGGTATCAAGCAAAACTCGAGCGGCAACTAAATCTTGTCGACAATTAAAGGATAAATTATTATGCCATTCATAGCCCAATCCACCTAACCATAAAACAACTATATTTTCTGTTATTTTTGGTTCTAATAAAATAGCTGTAGCGATATTAGTAGCAGCAGCAATTCCAATGACATAAAGAGGATTTTCTGGACTATGTGCTAGTGCCAAGGCAATCAAATGTTGGACAGCCTCACTCATTTTAGGTTCTGAATTAACTAAAAAATCGACTGATCCTTTAAAAGTGATTTTTTCGAATTCAGGACGGTTCAACAATTTATAAACTCTAAGAATTTCTTCATAACTCTTTTCCATTCCATCTTTTGGACCATTAGAATGATGATTTAAAAATGGCGCAGCATACACTCCTACCACATTAAATTTTTCTTTTGATTGAATCATATACGCCAAGGCATATTGATCATCAATTTCGTTAAATGTATCTGTATCTAATACGACATCCACCTTTCCTGTTGGTCTTTCTAACATTTTCAAAATCTGGCTATTATCCATTCTAGTAAATCCTCATTCCTTGACTTTTTATAGGAAGCGTTTTCCTTGAATCCATCATAACATTAATTTGGTTATTATCAAATAATATTTTTGGTTTTGCCAAGTTTTAAATCACAAAAAAAGATAAATTGGTTTTCAACAATTTATCTTTTCATCAGATGTTCAAAATATCTATTTGAGCTTTGGCTAACGTTTCTAACTGCTCTTTAGTAAAGTCCACTTCTGTAATAATGGTATCGTAATCCGTTGCATGATTTACTTTCCACATAGCAATGCTTGGGTACTTACTATTTTCAATAAGTAAAATATTTTTTTGTGAATTTTTCATGATTGCTTTTTGCAAATCGGCATCTTGTTCTTTATAAGCGGTAATTTCTAAGTCTTCATCTATCGCACCTGGACTTATAAAAGAAATATCCGCTTTTAGTTCTTTCATTTGATGGACAGTCATCGAACCGAAAGCATTTTCTTGGTTTAAGCTAAAAGTTCCACCTAAAAAAATAATAGGAAGTTCTAATTTTTTCTCTTGAACATAGTGCATAATACTAAAGGAATTTGTAATTATAGTAATATTATTCAACAACTGTGGGTATTGACCAAGCATATGTATAAGCATAACGGAAATGCTATTATGTTCAATGGCGATTACTTGACCTGGACTAACTAACTTACATGCTTGATCCGCTATTTTACTTTTAGATTTTGAATTAACTTCTTTTCTAAATGAGTACGGTACATCCCTAGCAATGGTTGTATGAGCAATTGCTACACTACCATGTGCTTGAACTACTTTTCCAGCGAGTTGCTCGGATTTCAAATCGTTTCTTATTGTTTCTGTCGTTACGTTAAGAGATTCAGCTAAGTTAGCCAATGACAAAATCGAATTTTCATTTAATATTTCAATTATTTTATTTCTTCTTGATTCGACTTTTCCCATCTAATTCTCCTTTCCGCTTTAACACTAAAATTAGTATACCTTATTTTCGCTAAGTTTTGTATGAAAACCTGTATTTATATTCAAAAAGGCTAACTAGCTTCCACTAGCTAGCCAAAAAATTATTGTATTAACCATTCATCTGCTTCTTTGAAAAATTCGGCCACTTGTTCCGGGCGATCAATTCCTGGTAAGCTATTGTCGATTTCATAGCCATTTAATGTTAAAGAAAGTGCTAAACAAGCATAACTTTTTCTGAAATTGGCTAAAAGCTCGGCTGGAACGTTGGCATTTTCACTTGGCACTACAGGGGTTAGCGAGTCTTTTTCATAAACGCCTTCAAATGCTTTAATATACCAAGATCCGTCTATTCGTTCGACACGGGTAACCAACTTAGCATCTGAGTTTAATTCCATTTCCACGCCATTTATGATGGAACGTGTTTGGATTGTCGCTTGCATGATAGCAACAGCGCGGTCGCCATTAATCCAAATTTGTGTGTTATAGATTTTGTGTGGTGCTGGATTAGTCATTTTTTTAGAAGCTTCGATAAAACCATGACCAGTCCCTTGATACCAAGATATTTTCACGCTAGAATCTTTCATAAAACAAGTTTCCATCGCATCCCAAAGTGCATTATCTCGGCAAAATCGCTCAAATTGAACCAATTCTAAAATATCCGCTTTGGCACGCATTGTTTCTTCTGTATAAGGTAAATTTCTCGTCAATAACATTGGATCTCCTCCATATTCGGTTTAATACAGATAGCTTATCATTTTGCCTATGAAGAAGATGTAACAGCGGTTACGAAATCTATTTTTATTCGATAAAAGCATCAAAAATAACTACATCTAAAATTATGACTTTATTTCCTTCGATTTGAATGATGTTTTCTTTTTGCATTCTACCAAGTTCTCTTGAAAGTGAGGGCCTAGTGATATCTAAATAATCGGCAATTTCTTCTCTAGTTTCAGTTAATTCAATACTTCCATCTTCTTGTTGTAATCCTAATAAATAATTACTAATTTTGGCTCGAACAGAATCCTCTGACGTAATCCGTACTTTTTCACCGATATATTCAAATTTTCTCGTTACGCTTTTTAATAAGTTTACTAATAGACGGTTTTGAAGGGTTAAATCTAATTGTTGTAGTTTTTCTTTTTCAATCCCACTAATTTCGAGAACGGTGGTTGGCTCTAAAGCAATCGCATAATCCCAAAAAGGATTACGGTGAGAAAAATAGTAAATTTCACCAGTAATCTCTCCTCGTTCTGACACACTTTTCCCAAGAATTCGTTTCCCACTAATGGTGTTTTTCGCAATCGCCACATTTCCATTCACTAAAATAAAAATTTTCGTTGCTTCTTTTGTATAAAATAAGATTTCATTATTTTTATAATGTTTTTCTCTTACGGTAATTTGGGTCATTAACTCGGTCAATTGATTATCAGTAAAATCTTCACATAATTGGCTTTTTTGCAGTTCTGTTCGAATATCCATCATGTTTACTCCTTTGAAAGAAAGTTGTTTTTTCTAGGTAAGCATAGACCACTTTCTTTCAAATAGCAATTTCGAACAAAAAAATCCCGCTAAATTTTTTATTTAGCAGGATTTCTTTCCTTTAGCTCCACATTTCCAAAAGTACTTCAGCAAATCCAGCAGGTTTTTGAATGTAACCTAAATGGCCACCCGGAATGTCTACGATTTCAAGTCCAGTTTGCTCGGATAAATATTTGTTTACATCTTGCGGGAATGAACCTTTGGAGTCAGTCCCGTTTAGTAAAGTAATTTTTTCAATATATGGCTCGAAATCCGCTACCGAAATATCAGAACTTGTATATTGGCGAATTTCGTATTGGAACCAGTATTTCATTTGTTTCGTTACTGGATCTTCTTCTATGGCATCTTCTGTAGATACTGCTGGTTTGGACATACTTACCGCATCAATTGGTGCAATATGGAGTGTTTTTCCAAATAGTTGCATTGCCTCAGCCATATTTTTATTTATGGCAGTTTGGACGATTTCTTCATTGGAATCTTGCCATTTTTTTGCATCTGGTAAAAAGGTATTGATTGGCGGTTCGTGAAAAGCAATTTTTTTAACCACTGCTGGATAATCTCTAAGCACATGCATAGCAACAATTGACCCTGAGCTGGAACCTAAAATATAGACTGGTTCGTCGCTTACTTCTTTTGCGAGTGCCGCAATATCTGCTGCATCTCTTTTCACTCGGTAGTCATCATGAGCTAGGCTTGCACGTTCGGGTAATGCTTCGGTTACTCCACTTTTCCCGTAAGCACGACGATCCACAGTAACTACAGTAAAATGTTCTTGCAATTCTGCTGCGAGCGGTAAAAAGATATCACCTGTACCATTTGCACCGGGAATAAAGATAAGTACTGGACCTTGTCCGACTTTTTGGTAGGATAAATTTGCACCTTCTAATTTCAAAATACTCATTAAAACCATCTCCTCTAATTTATCTAGAATATAGTCATAGTATAAACAGTAATAACCATTAAATCTGTAACCGCGGTTACGAAAAGCAAAAAAAACGATGTAACGAAAATCATTACATCGTTTTAGTAGTCTAGCCAGCAACAATTCCTAAGGCTTTGCAATATTCTTTATAAACTCTATAACTTTCAATTATGTAGGTTTCGCCTTTATAATCATTTTCCAGCAATTCCTTTGTTGGTATTCCCGAACGTTTATTATACTTCGCAGCATACATTAAAAATGATAATTTCAATTTTTCATCGCATCCTTCTGCCATATCTGGTCTTTTTGCGAATAGGTATTTAAATCTTCTTTTCATGATATTGATAAGACAAATGCTAACAGGTATTTTTATCCAAATAACTAAGTCTGCATATGCCAATCTATCTTTTAAACTGGATAGATAATCTCCATCTATTATGTATGGTTGCTCCGAATTCAAAATCTCTGCTATTTTAAGTTTAAATTCTAATTCAGACAAATGCTCCCAATCTTTTTTCCAAAATATTTTATCTAAGTGATATACTTCCATAGATAAGTATTTTCCTAATTTGGAAGAAAACGTTGACTTTCCAGCACCATTAGGACCAATTACTAAAATTCTTTGTTTGTTTTTTAATTTGCTTTGTAAATCGTTGAATTGATTCATGTCAGCCACCTTTCATTCTTTGGAGTTTTTAACCAAATTAGCTCGTCCAAACATTTAGATGGGTTAATTATATCAGCTAATTGCTTATCAAGAAATTATTCAAACTAAAAAAGTGTAATATGACAAGGATTTCTCATCACATTACACTTTTGCTATTTATATTTACTTCAAAATTGCATGTGTTAAATCATCCACAAAATCTTGTTTATTCTCGCTTTTCGATGCTTCCGAAATCGCATCAACATCATTTGGTTGGTCATCCCAGTTGCCAGAATCAGCGGTAACAGCGATATGGATGTTTTTATCTTTGTTATCGTTCATAAAAGTTGTGACGTTTTCCGGAATATCATCGGATTGAACTGTTGTAAATAAAACGACCTTATCATAATCATCCGCTTTTACTTTATCTAATTTGGTTGTATCAATGATTGAAATATGCACATTTTTCCCTTCCATTTCTTCTTTCACTTGATCGATAACACTATCTTTAAACTTGCTTCCTTGCGTTGCGAGCAGTACATGACTCCCAGTGGCAGATTTGTTGACCTCTGCTGTTTCGGTAACGTCCATTGATTTTAAGAAGCGATAAGAAAGCATCACTCCGGCGAATATTACTACGGCAATTCCTACAATAATTAAGCTGATTTTTACTGGTTTTTTCATGTTTAAATTCCTCTTTTCTTTTTTGTTATTCTGAACGTAATGCTTCTGCTGCATCGAGTTTTGCGGCTTTATTACTTGGATAGATGGAGAAAATAAAACCAATCGTGATCGTTATGGCAAGTGTAACTACGAAATTCCAAACCGAAATATGAATCATCTCTTCAAAACCAATTTTTGTTTCTAAAATTGGACTAACTAATTTGGCAATCGTCATTGCAACTGCACCAGATAATACATTAGCCAAAATAATAATATAACTGGCTTCCATCATAAATAATCCACGAATGTGACACTTACGGTAACCCATTGCTCGGAATACCCCAATCTCTCTTGTTCGCTCTACAACACCAATATATAGGACAATCGCAATCATCACACCAGCGACTGCTAATGAAAGACCTGCTATAAATGCAATCAAATACACGATAATATCAGTGAATTGACTAAAGGTATCTACGAAAGCATTAGCGTTTGTAATGGAATAGTTAGCCCACTTTTTATCATTTTCATATTTTTCTACTACTTTCTCCGCTTGATTAGTTGTTTCTGTAAATGCATCTACTGAAAGAATCGGTTTTTCAATGCCGGTTGCCTCAATAAAATCATTCATTGTTTTAGTAGAAACATTAAATCCACTTGCAAAGCCTTCTTTTGATGGGTTAGTTATTCCAGTAATCACTGTTTCAATTTTAATTGTATTCTCTGTGTCACTGTTTCTTCCTGCATACAGTAAATAAATCTTTTTACCGATCAGTTTATCTCCGTCTTTTTTGGTCAATTCAGCTGAATCACTTTTGCCAAGAATTGCTCTTGCAACACTTGAAGGAATAACAGCACCGTTTTCGTCACTCTTGACCATTTCACCACTTAGTAAATATTCATCTTCCACCGTTAAATCTTCATAACGAGCTGGTTTAAAATTTGCCTCTTGCATTTCATTTGATGCACCTTTTAAATCTTTCCCATCGTATTCAAATTTTATCCCTTGAATCGTCGTGCGCTCATAAACTTCTGAAACACCTTCATCTTGATACAATTGCTTAATTTTTTTAACTTCACTTCCTGTTAATGGCGTCGTTGGTTCAGGTGACTTTGAACCACCATCTTCCATATAATAGGTTGTAATTTGGTTTGGTGAAAAAGTGGTTCCAAAAATCTGAGACAAACTTTGGTTAACTCCATTTCCAAGTCCAAAAGCTAATAAAATTGCAATAATTCCAATCGATGTTCCAAGCGCAACGAGTAAATTCCGAAATTTTCTATTGAAAAAACTTCGAAAAGAAATTTTTGCGATAGCCAATCCATTAAGTTTTAACTTTTTTTCCTTTTTTTGACTCACACGCTGTTCGACCGCTTTTTTCCTTTCAAAAGAAACTACCTCACCATCTGCCAATCGCAGTACTGCATCCGTTTTATCTGCAATATTTAAATCATGGGTAACGACGATAACTGTTGTTCCTTGTTTAGTTAGTTCTTTTAACAACTTGATAATTTCTTCTGAAGTTACGCTGTCAAGAGCTCCTGTGGGTTCATCTGCAATAATCATGTCTGGATTGTTAGCTAATGATCTAGCAATAGCTACACGTTGCTTTTGTCCACCAGAAAGTTGTGTTGGTTTTTGATTAGCAAACTCTTCCAAGCCAACTTGACGAAGCAGCTCTAAAGCTCGGATATTTCGTTCACTTTCTGAAAGCTCGGCATTTAAATATAAGGGAACTTTTACATTTTCGATGACAGACATATGACTGACTAAATGAAAACTTTGGAAAATAAAACCAATATGATTAAAATGATACTTATCTAAATCAATATCTTGTAGATTTTCACCGTTATATAAAACTTCTCCGGAATAATCTGTATCAAGCCCACTAATGATATTTAATAACGTAGATTTACTACTCCCGCTTTTCCCAATAATTGCTGCAAATTCACCGTCTTGAATAGTTACGTTGACATTTTTTAAAACCGGAACTTCATTTTTCTTTCCTAATTTATAAGCTTTTTGTAATGCTTTAATTTCTAACATTCTTTCCCTACTTTCAAATTGTGTCGATTTTTTTAGATTTACTATAGATATAACTTCCTGCAATGATCGAACATAGAGATAAATTCCAAATAATAGATAGTAGCGAGATTTCAAAATTCCCATTTGGTAAAATTGAAATGATTCCTCCACTGTTATAAATATGCAAATAATATTCTGCAAGTAAATTAACAATTAGAATGGCAAAAAGAAGAAAAATCACTCCTGCTTTTTGAACATAACTTGTCTTCACATGGTCTTTTAGCCAACTTAATGGAATCACAAAATAACAGACAAACATAGAGATAAATAAAAACATCATTCCTGTTCCTGCTACAAAAGATAAAGCATCTCCCGCTGCGATACGTTCTGTTTCAAATCCGTAATACCAAATAAATGCACTTTGAGTCAAAATAACAGCGATTGCCGCTAGATAGGCAGCAAATAGTTTTCCAAAAAGCTTTGTAACTTCCGAATATTTCGAAAGCGACACGAGTGTTAAATTTTCTTTTGAGGTGTCTAATTTTGTGATTTTCCATGTTGAGATTAGCACTAAAAGTAAGCTCATCACTGTAGTTCCACGAATCGCTCTAAAAAGCAAATCTGGTCCTTCTAGTAAATTCATTGTTAACCCCACTAAATTAAGCCCCAAGATAATTGCAAGTCCAATTACAAGAACGGGACTAATTTGTTTTAAATAAAAAGTAATCATTTTTTTCATTTGCTCATTTCCTCCTTATAGAAATCTATTAATGAATGACCAGTTTCTGATCGATATATTTCGGTATCAATTTTTTTAATGTTTTATTTTTTATTAACCATAATTTATTGTAAAGTTGTTCCGTTCCTTCTAAATGATGGGAAGAAATAATCGTAATTGCATCCGATTTTGTTTCACTAATAATTGCCTTCATCACTTCTGACCTCGCTAATATGTCAATGTTAGCAAAAGGTTCATCATATAAATAAACTTCGACATCCCTTGCTAATACACTACCTATTTTCACCTTCATTAACATGCCGGTAGATAATTCACCAAGCTTAAGTTGCTTATTGATACCCCATGATGCTAATAATCTATCCCATTTCTCTATCTGAATATCATCAAAAAGCAAAGTATGTTGTTTTACAAATTCTGCAATTGTCGTATTTTTCATCGCAAAATTTTCATTACTTAAATAGGCGACTTGTTGGCGAATATTATTACTAATAAATGGTTCACTATTCAATTCTATCGTTCCACCATCCGCTTTTTTTAGATATGCAATCATGTCTAGTAAAGTTGTTTTGCCACTGCCATTTTCGCCAGTTAAAACAATCATATCGCCAGGTTTTGCTTCAAAGTCGATATTCTCTATTATCGAATGGTTAGCATATGCTTTATAAAGATTCATTCCTACTAACATTTTTCTACCTCCTTAAATTTCTTAACCCACTCGATTATTTCTTCCTTACTAATACCTAATTTCATCATTTCAAGAATAAAGCTTTCTGTTAGTTGTTTTGCTATGCCGGTTTCCAATTCTTTAATTCTCTCCTTATCTTTGGTTAAATATTTGCCAGTTCCACGAATAGTGTAGATAATGCCCTCTTCTTCTAGTTCTGCATATGCTCGTTGAATAGTTGTTGGATTCACTTCAAGTTGAACTGCTAACTCTCTTACAGATGGTAATTTATCCCCTTGCTTAAAAACTTTTGTAATAATTCCTCCGTGAATATAGTGGACTATTTGTTTATAAATGGGTTTGTTATCATCAAATTTCATAATGGCTCCTTTCTTTTCCGTGCCACTGTACCACCTAAGTCGCACTGACTATGAATGTAATATAACAAATGAAAATAACCCCATTTATATAAACAATATATTTAAAAGTGCCTTTTTCTTTATTTTTAAAATATATCAAGCTTCAAAGGTACTTCTAATGCAGTTTTTAGGAGCGTCACAAACTGTTCATAACTCTTTTTTACGTTTAATAGCGTATAATATAAAGGAAATCAGTAGAAAGCGAGGTTTTAATAATGTCCACAAATCTGAGTACTGTTTTAAACTATTTGAAAGAGTTTCCGGATTACTACAAATATGTATCTAAAAAAACCTATAAAATGAACGATAAGATTATTTTTGAAGAGGAAAAAGCAAGACATATTTTCTTTGTAGTAGAAGGTTACGCTGCAGTGGAATTAGAGGATAAATTAAGAAAAAGCAACTATATTTCCATTTTTGTTTTACCTACTAATATTTTAGGTATTGATGCTTTTTCTACTTTTCCAAAAAAACAACATAGCATCACTGTTATGAGTGATACTTTAGCGCTTTATAAAATAGAGGCTGAATTTTTACTAAATATGCTTGCAGTGAAGCCAGATATGAATGATTTTTTATTAACTAATATCGCTGATGTGTTTGCAAGACATTATGCACTCCTTGGAATGATAGCCAAGACGCCCAAAGAACGTATATATATGGCTTTTCGTAACTTAGCTTTAGAAATGGGAACAGATCAGCCCGAAGTTGGACAAATTATTTTACCTAGTTTTATTAACCAGAATGTTTTAGCAAGATATTGTCGTACAACACAACCGAATATTTCTAATTTGTTATCAGAATTAGTAGCAGAAGGTTTTTTGATAAATAAAAAAAGCCCTTACCGGATAGATAAGGACTTGTTAGATTATGAATGAACCTTTTTTCTAAATATACTAATTGCCGCAAAAATAGCTGATAAACCGGCTATACAATAAAGAACTCTGTCTAACATATTATCGCCTGTTTTCGGAAGCTTCGATTGTACTGAAGCTGTTGACTGCTCGCTATGAACAGATGTTACTTTTATAAATTCAAATGGTTGATTTGGATTGAACGGCTGAGAAAGGGAAGTTGGATTAACTGAATTCGTCAGGGCAATTGGATTTGTTGGATTAACCGGAATCTCTTTTGCTTTCACAGTTACTTTAATTTCCATTTCTGCTCCGGCGTAAATATATTTCACAGAATAGATACCCGGTTTAGATGTATCTACTGTACCTACTACGATAACCTCGTCAAATGGTACTTCATTGCCGTTTTTATCAAAGGCTGAGTCAAAATTGTCTTTTGCCTTCCAATCTGCGCCTACATATATGGTAGAATCGTGTGCTGTTATTTTCGTTTGATTGGTTTTATACGTATAAATGACGGTTTGACTATCTTCTGTAAAATTCCCTGTTGCATTGATTGGAAGTTTGTTTTCATCTACAACCCAATTAGAAATTTCTTTTGGTATTGTTTCATATGAAGCATCTATTTTCCCTGTTAATACATCTGATTTGGCAATCTCCGCTCCATTTTCGTCTAAATATTCTACGGTTACAGGCGCTCCATCTATCTTGTTATATACGTAAGTTACGGTTTGAGGTTCGGCAGATAAAAGTCCGATTGAATTACTAGGGAACTTAGATTGATCTAATACATAATTAGGAATGGTCAACTGATATTCCGGTGTTCTTGCATTATAGTAATCATCTACTGTCCCACTAATTTGTTGTGGATCATGAATAGTTGCTCCATTTTCATCAATATATTGAATAGTCACATTTTCAGCTTGAGGGGATAAAATATCAATAGCTATGACTGTTTTATTTTGCGGGTTATTAAATGCTTTATCGAGTACAAAGTTAAGCATATATGAGCCAGGTTTCCAGCCTGAAAGCGGAATACTCACATCCGCTGTAAGCTCTCCATCATAAATTACTTTCTCAGTATTTTCGTCTGTAATCGTTATGTGATGACCAGCAAAAAGTTCTGCATCAAACATATACTTTGCTTTTAAATCAATATACGTTGGACTACCTTTAAGAAATGGTGTAAAAATTGTACTATTATCCAAACCAGGAATAAAAGTATTACCTGCTTCTATTTGTCCACTACAAGGAGAGTATGGAATAGGATAAGTAAAGGTGTACGCTGAATAGACACTTGGAACACTATCTGTACTGTTAATCGTTATCTGGTTTCCAGAAACGTTGACTTCATTCTTCCCTGTTCTATTTTCATATAAGCTAAGCGGCAATTGCCCCACAAGACGATTAGATTGTAGCATGATTGAATCAATATTTCCTAATCCGTTCGGAATCGTTCCTGATAATTGATTGTAATCTAATCTAAGTGCTTTAAGTTTTTCTAATTCTCCTAGTTCAGCTGGAATCGTTCCCGTCAAATTATTGCTATACAAAACCAAACTCTCTAAGGAAACTAAATTATTAATTTCTGGCGGTACTTCACCAGTGAGATTTCTATCAGCAAGATAAATAGATGTAATTTTAGCAAGATCTTCAAAAGTTAAGTTCACTCCTACTTTTTTAGGGGAAAGTTGTCTATTCACTTCATTAATAAGCCATGCCTGTTCACCTAAATCTGCTATCATTACTATTTCTGAGTTTTCTTGAGTTACTGCTGCACTATTGTCATCAAGTGCCATTGTAGTTTGCGGATAAAAGCTAAGGCAAATAGCTACAATTAAAGTTAAATGGAATAGTTTTTTCATTATTAAAAGGTGACCTCCTGAAAAGTTCTTAGTATACAGTATATGATACTACGACTAACATCAGAAAGTTACCTTTTCCCAGAAATTCCTTTCATACTTGTGAACACTTTATGACTTCTGTGGATAAGTTGATTGAATTAACTGCACTCCAAACAACGAATACGCTTGAAAAATTAGATTATAAGTCTAATTTCGCAAGCGTAATCATAATAAATATTCTACTAATTTTTATTCTTAATTCCTACCATTTCCATTTGTTTCGATCAGTTTACTGGTAAGGTTATTAGCTTATCTCCTGTATGTGCAATTGCTTCGGTAGCTAAACTCACTTCTTGTTTTGGATTAGTTATCAGAATCGGTGTAATTAAATTATAGTTCTCCTCTAATATTTTCTCCCTATCAAAGAGAACTAGTACATCTCCTTTTGAAACTTTTTGCCCTACTTTTACTTTAACATCAAAGTATTTTCCATTTAACTCAACTGTTTCTAGTCCAATATGCATTAAAATTTCTGTCCCATTATTTGTGCACATTCCAATGGCATGTCCGGTTGGAAAAGCAACCATTATTTCTCCATCAACTGGCGCTACTAGTTTACCGTCTGATGGTATTATTGCTAAACCATGTCCTAGTTCTCCTGTAGAGAAGACTTTATCAGGAACATTTTTAAGTTCTACTACCTCACCATTTAATGGGCTTGCTAAAATTTCTTCCTTTTCATTTGTTTCTTCATTTTTAGGATTGTACCCGAAAAAGAAAGTCATAATTGCTGCAGAGAAAAAGGCTACAATGATGGCAAGAATGAAAGCACCAAAGCCTTGTCCCATAAAGACTGGAATACTTAGAATACCAACTGGTCCCGCCGCAAGTGCTGCACTACCTGCCGCACCAGTAATCCCACCAGCTATTCCTCCTGCTACTAGAGCGAAATAAAATGGTTTCTTGTATTTCAAGTTAATTCCATAAATTGCTGGTTCTGTAATACTGAAAATAGCCGTTACAGAAGCCGATAAAGCAAGTTGTCTTATTTTTACATCTTTCGCTCTTAAAAATACACCAAAAGCTGACCCGGCTTGAGCAAAGTTAGATGGTCCAACCATACCGTTAATAGTATTTCTTCCATAAAGTGCTAAATTATTATATCCGATTGGAACAATACCCCAGTGCAAACCGAAAACAACAAGTACTTGCCATACCGCCCCTAAAATCACACCGCAAACTATCGGACTGAGCGAATACATAAACTCATATCCCGAGCCAATTGCATTACTAAGATAGGTAGCAACAGGTCCGATTAATAAATATGTTGAAGGAACGACAATAATTAAACAAAGCAGTGGAGTCAAAACATTTTTGACAACTGGATGAATGTATTTATTACACAATTTTTCTACTTTGGAAAGGAAATATACTGCAAAAATAATTGGTAATACCGAACTTGTATAACGAGCTAGAATTACTGGAATTCCAAAAAAGTCCACGCTTGTTCCATCCGAGAAGGCTTGAATAAGGCTAGGATATAACAAAGCGCCACCTACTACAGCTGCTAAGTATAAATTCGCACCAAACTTTTTAGCAGATGTATACGCTAACAAAATTGGTAGGAAATAAAATACAGAGTCTGCAGCTGCATTTAGAATCATATAGGATCCGCTTTCTGGATTCAACCCCAAATTCACAGCAATCATCAACAGCCCTTTTATCATCCCACCACCAATCAATGCAGGTAAAATTGGCGTAAATATAGAAGAAACTAAATCAATGGCTCGATCTAAAAATTTTTCTTTTTTCTTATCTGCGGGCTCAGGCTCATTTTGATTAATGGAACTAATTTCACTAATCGCTTTGAAAACATCTGACACAGTATTCCCGATTACAACTTGATATTGTCCACCACTTTGAACAACACTAACTACCCCATCTAATTTTTCAATGGCAGCTGTATTTGCAATAGAAGTATCTTTCAGCTTAAAACGGAGACGAGTTGCGCAGTGAACTAGAGAAATAACATTATCTTCTCCGCCAATGTTTTGAATAATTTGTTTAGCTAAATCTTGATAACTCATAATAAGCGCTCCTTTAAATTTATTCGAATATTATCGATTGGTACTAGCCATTCTAAAATACGTGTATGGTTTTCCTTTTAGCGAGATTGATAACTGCAATATATTTTCTGGTGTTGTACAACCTGAAAACCCGCCGTCCCCAATAGCATGAATATCAGCACCAGTTTCTTTCATTTTCAAAGCGATTAGACGAATAGTCTCTGGATCAGCACCTTCAACCGAACTATTTAAAAAGGTCATTGCTAAAGTTCCCGGTTTGTATTGATGGGTATACTGAACTAGTTCTTGAATCATTGACGTACTGATACCATGTCTCGATCCTGGAGCTGGAAGGTCAATTACATCAGTTCCTGCATCAATTAGTTCTCGAATAATTTCTTTGGCATCTCTTTTTGCTAGTGGATCACCTAAAACTTTTTCATCTATTCCGTCTTCCCATTTCCCTGAAAACAGCAATATATCATCGCCTAGAAGTTGACGCGCTTTTTTGGTCGTTGCGATAATATCATTAATGGATGTCCCTGAGCCTGGATTCCCGCCTAGCACAATGAAATCTGCACCTAGTTCTTTTGCTTTTAAAATATGTTCATCTGTCGCTAACATACCTTCTACATCATAAAGCTTTTTCTCCACTACTTTATTTTTCCCTGGACATCCTAAATAGATACCGATTGGAATATTGACACGAGTCTTTAATGCTTTTAATATCAGTCCTTGTAATCCCGGATTATTTGTTACATCATTTAAGTTGAATGTATTTAACATAATCATATCTGCACCAAAAGCAGCCATAAGTTCTGTATTCGTCACATTTCTAACTAGCCCTTCACTTGTGAATAATAAATGCTGCCCCATAACTACTCTACCTTCCGATTTGAAAATAGACCGTTTTAAATCTCTTCCATTCATTTGTTCGAAATCTTGTTTGGATGCACTGATAAGTCTCGTCACTTCTTTGGTCATTATAATTCCTCCTCAGCTTCTATATCCGCAATCATTTCCACTCGTTTCGCATGACGCCCACCTTCAAATTTTGCGTCTAACCAATTTTGAACAATCATTTTTGCTAGCTCAGCACCAACTACTCTAGAGCCAAATGCTAAAATATTCGTATTGTTATGTTCGCGGGATAATTTAGCAGAATATGGTTCGCTACAAACAACTGCACGAATTCCTTTGACTTTGTTTGCTGCGATAGAAATGCCTACTCCTGACCCACAAATAAGTATCCCTAGGTCTGAATTTCCAGCAGCAACCTCTTCTGCTACTTTTTTGCCGTATTCCGGATAATCCGTTCTTTCATTTGAATAAGCACCAAAATCTTTCACTTCATGTCCTAGTTCTTGTAAATACTCCGTTATAACTGGTTTTAGTTCGATTCCGACATGGTCATTCCCAATTGCAATTTTCATTGTAATTCCTCCAATTTTCCACTTTTTAATATAGGGATAATTTCTTGATAGCTTGCAGATTTTCCAAATAACGAAGATGTGCCAAGGACGAAACCTTTTACACCCATTTTAGAAAGTTTAGCGATTTTTTTTGGAGCAATTGCCCCATCTACCATGATTTCAAAAGAACAATTCGATTTTGCCGTTAATAACTCACTAATTTTCTGATCAACATAATCGAGGTAGGCTTGCCCTGCAAAACCTGGGTTTACGGTCATCACCATGACATAATCAACAAGTGGCAATAGCTCCTTCACGGTCGCAATTGATGTTCCAGGATTAATTGCAATTCCAGCTTTTTTTCCTTTTTTTCTTATTTTATCTAGTGTTCTTGCTGGGTGGATGTCTGCCTCTGGATGAATATAAATAATATCCGCTCCCATGTCTGCAAAAGCCTCTACATAATCTCCAGGATTCATAATCATTAAATGAACATCAACTAACTTCTTCGTTAATTTTCTAATCGCTTCAAAATCTTGTAATCCCATCCCAAAATTCGGTACAAATTGTCCATCCATGATATCAATGTGGAAAATATCGCTTCCCGCTTGATCTAGCGTTTCTACTTCCTGCGTGAGGTTAGCAAAATCAGCGCACATCATGGAAGGACATATCAATATATCCTTCATTGTCAGTTCACTCCTTTGAGATAACGATTACTCACGACTTAAATAAAAAAAGAAAGATCGCCTTGAGTAATCGTTTTACCTTTTCGAGTTAAATATATCACCTTCATTTGATTATGTCAACGCTTTATTTTTCTGTTCTATTTGATAAACTTAAAAGTATGTGCGAAAATAGAGTAATAAAGAAAAACGTTTACTCATAAAAGGAGGATACGATGAAAAAAACTTCCATAAAAGATATCGCGAAATTAAGCGGCGTATCGGTAGCAACTGTATCGAGGGTAATCAATAATAACGGGCGATTTTCAGAAGAAACACGAAAGAAAGTCTTAGAAGTTATTAAAGAAACCAATTACCAAATGAATTTTAGTGCCAAAAGTTTGCGAATGAATAAGTCTTTCTCTGTTGGCATTTTAGTTCCTGATATTAGTAATTATTTTTTCTCAAGTGTTGTTCAACAAATGGAAGCCATTCTTTTCGAGCAAGGTTACTCTACTATTATCTGTAATACTGGACGTAATTTTGATAAAGAAATGGCCTATTTAAACATGCTAGAAAGCAAAATGGTCGACGGCCTAATTGTTATTTCTGGTGCAGATGAGTTTGGATTTAAATATGCCAATGCGGAAAACGGGATTCCATATGTTTGTATTGACCGCCAACCAAAGGACAAAAACACCATCTTCATTTCTTCCAATCACTATCAAGGTGCCTTTGAAGCAACGGAAGCACTGATTCAGGCTGGTGTGAAAGCTCCCGCGATATTTATGCATGCAAGACAATCATCATCAGCAAAAGAACGGCTAAAAGGATTTCAAGATGCGCTAAAGAAAAACAATCTGATTTATGACCCAGAACAATCAACTTTCACAGTGGATTTACAGAACGCTGACTATCAAGCAAATATTGCCGATTTTATCACTAGAACAGCTAAGATTGATGGTATTTTCGCAATTAATGATAATATCGCTATTGAACTATTAAATTTTTTGCCTATGATTGGTAAGAAAATACCCGACGATATCAGCATAATTGGATTTGATGACACACCACAGTGCAAATATACTACTCCAAAACTTAGTAGTGTTAAACAAAACATTCCAATGATTGCTCAAATAACAGTAGATAATTTAATTGCGATTATGACAAACCCTACTCAGAAAAATCGGATTGCTAAAATTGTTCCAGTAGAATTAGCTTTACGTGAGTCGATTTAAAAAGTCATTTGTACAATTTGAATCGTTTTATTTGAGAAAATTTATACTAAAAAGACTGTAAGCAAAATGTCTTCACATTCGCTTACAGTCTTTTCACTTTTAATTGATTAAAAAGCAGCAGGGTCTTTTCTTGCTAGACACATAATTCCTGCAATAATAGCAAGTATACCTGGTACTACCCAAAGGAATTGGATTAGGAAGAAGCCTGCTACACCGAGAACAAGTGTTAAAATACCAAATACTTTTACGTTTTTCTTAATTAGAAATGCAAACACAAATAATGCAATCCCAATAACAAGCGCGAAAACAGCTAGAACTACAACCATTCCACTAGCATTAGCTAATTTTTCGGCTTCAGAACCATAAATCCCTGCCTCAGAGACTACTTCTGGTGAATCCAATAATGCTGACATAATTCCACCGCCAATAATTCCTGTAATTCCTGCAATTACACCAGTAATACCTGCTATCAATGTTAAGATGAATTCTGGTTTTCTAAAATTCATTTTTCCAACCTCCCTTTTAAAAGATTCAGGTTTCATTATATCATTATTCTTACCGAAGAAATATGGATATTTTGTGTATTTTTCAAAAAATTGCCTATACTTTTCTTTATAGCAAAAAAGACTATCTTGTTCATAGTCTTTTCTCCAATTCAGCCATTTTCTCTTTCAAGCCATAAACTAAGCAGTACATCATTCTCTTCTTTAATATCGACTTTTGTCATTTCTGGTTTAATATCCACTTTTTGTAGTATTTCAAACTCAATTGTTTCAATTCCAAATTGTTTTGCTTCTTTTGCCATTTCGGGTGGTAGCATGTTACCTGCACCGATTTTAATGCCAAATGCTAGCTTGTTTGCTATCCCTTTCAAATCCATCGTGTTATCAATGAAAAATTCACCACTTTCTCGGCTGATAAAACGATATACACCGGCATCCGGGGCTTTTTCTTTATATGCGCGTATAAGTTCTTTGCGATTTTCTTTGTTCATTTTGTTCACATCCTTAATAGCCGACTTCTTTTAAAAGTTTGCTAGTGATATGGATTTGGTGGACACCATCTGGTAAGTCGAGCTGAATGGTCCGGGCATTGGTAATATTTGCAGGTGTTGTGTCCGTTTGATATCCGCCTGTTTCTGGAAGCACATAATCATCCAAGCCTATCATTTCACCATTTTTGACGGTTCCGGTAATATACCAAGGATGTCCAAGCAACTCTTCCGCTTCTTGAAAATGCCCCCGCCGAATAAATGCGCGAATATTGGTGGAACTAATTTTTGTGTGGTTCGTTTCGATAACTGGGACCGAGGTGACACCAATATTACGAGGAGCACAAAGGTCGCGGAGCAGTTCGACATCCGAGTCGCGCCCTTTTCCAAAGTTAAATTCGGAACCGACAATAATATGTGATAAGTTTAATTGGCTCAAATGACTCTCTACAAATTGCTCTGGTGTAGTTTCTGCATATTTTGGTGTAAACGCGGTTTCGATAAGATGATTTACTCCAAAATGCGCTAGCCAGCGTTCTTTTTCCATTCGTGGTGTTAACATTTCGCGGTATATTTCGATTTGTTTTAAGGCCCAAAGTGGATGCGGACTGAAACTAATAGCGGTTAAGATTTCCTGTTCTTTTTTTATGGACAATGCTTTATTCAAAATTGTTTGGTGACCGATATGTACCCCATCAAATTTGCCGATTGTTAAAACAGATGGGCGGCTATCTTCATTAGGTTCGAGCATTACATGTGATACTTCCATTGGCTTACTTCCCCCATTCTCATTTAGTTTATAGCAAAACAAGGGGATGGTGCAAACTTATTGATTTATAATAAAAAAGACCTCCTCCAAATTGGAGAAAGTCTCAAAATTCTATTCTACTGTTACACTTTTTGCTAAGTTTCTTGGTTTATCCACGTCGCAATCACGGTGAAGTGCTGCATAATAGGCTAAAAGTTGGCACGGGATAACGCTAGCTAGCGGTGTTAATAACGGATGCACTTGCGGAATAATGAAACGATCACCCGGTTGCGCGACATTTTCCATTGCAAAGACACAAGTATTAGCGCCACGAGCCAGGACTTCATTAACATTACCACGAATATTCCAGTTAATGGACTCTTGCGTAATAAGTGCTAAAACAGGAGTCCCGTCTTCGATAAGCGCGATTGTTCCATGTTTTAGTTCTCCACTAGCAAAACCTTCTGCTTGAATATAAGAAATTTCTTTTAATTTGAGTGCAGCTTCCATTGCCACGAAATAATCAATATGACGGCCTAAAAAGAAGGCATTACGAGACGTTGCTAAAAATTCTCCCGCAATATGTTCAATCACTTCTTTGCTTGATACCATTGCTTCCATTGCATTAGCAACAATTCCAAGTTCAGCAGCTAAGTTAATGTTTTTCGCTTCTTCTTTACCAATCGCACGTCCAAGTGATACGGCTAAAACAGCTAATACCGAAATTTGCGCAGTATAAGCTTTGGTGGATGCAACGGCAATTTCTGGTCCAGCATGTAGATACATCGAGTGGTCTGCTTCACGGTCAAGCGTAGAACCAGGGACATTCGTCAAGGTTAATGTCCGGTAGCCTAATTCTTTCACTTTTACCAGACATTGACGGCTATCTGCTGTTTCGCCACTTTGAGTGATAAAAATAAATAATGGTTTTTTAGACATTAGTGGCAAATTATAGCCAAATTCACTTGAAACATGAACCTCTACAGGAATTTCCGCCATTTTTTCGACTAAGTTTTTTCCAACTAATCCAGCATGGTAACTTGTCCCACATGCAATAATGTGAATGCGATCAGATGCTAGAATTTCATCAATAATTGTTTGGTTTACATGGATTTCGCCTGCTTCATTCTGGTACGCTTGGATAATTTTTCGAGTTACAGCTGGTTGTTCGTCAATTTCTTTTAACATGTAGTGAGGATAAGTCCCTTTTTCGATATCCGATGCGTCTAGTTCCGCAGTGTAGCTCTCGCGAACGACTTCTTCACCGGCCAATGTTTCTAAACGAAAAGCATCTTTTGTTAAAATAACTAATTCTTTATCCATAATTTCGACAAATTGATCCGTTTGTTTTAAAACGGCCATTGCATCACTAGCGATTACATTGAACCCCTTACCTTTTCCGATTAATAATGGGCTTTTATTTTTTGCTGCATAAAGTGTTTCGCTGTCCGCTTGATCAATTAGACAAATAGCATAGGAACCATGAAGTAATGATAATGCTTTTTTAAATGCTTCTTTAGTAGAAAGTTCCTCCGCAAATAATTCAATCAATTGTACAATAACTTCTGTATCCGTATCGCTAATAAACACATGATTTTTAAGATATTCTTCTTTTAAAAGTGTATAGTTTTCGATAACGCCATTATGAACAATCGTAAAACGACCTGATTTGCTTTGATGTGGATGCGCATTTTCATGGTTTGGCTTACCGTGAGTTGCCCAGCGTGTATGACCAATCCCTGTAGTACCAAATTCATCACTCGGTACTAGGCTAGCAAGGTCAGCAATCCGTCCTTTTTCTTTTACTACTGTAACAATTTCTTTATTTTGTAACGCGATACCAGCTGAATCATAGCCACGATACTCTAGTTTTTCTAATCCTTCTAATAGAATATTTTTTGCATTATTTTCTCCAATATATCCAACGATTCCACACATAATAAATTCCTCCAATAATTAACTTCGGGGCAGACTTATCCAATTTCAAACCCTCTTGATTTTTGGTTTCCTTGGAGGGTAGAGCGCATGTTTCATTACTACTCTGTCCACTTGGTCACCCAAATGATTTGTAAGTAAGACTTAACGACTGCATGCACAGCCGGGAGACTCCCGCCGAAACTTCGATTAATCTCCTCCTCGTCAACTGACCCGTTACTTTTAGGAATTTCACCTAGAAAGTAATTTCGATCCGATCAGTTCTGGCGCTTCTATTCAGTTGTACTTATCCTCCTTATTCGCTTTTCAAGGAAACAAATTCATTTTACAACAATATGTATACTAGGTCAAGCATTATACAAAGCCATTTATTTAAAATTGGTCTATACATTGACAAAAAATAACAAATGACTAATAATATAGGTATGCTATAAAAAGGAGCGAAACAGAATGGTTTCTTCTAAAAAAATACTTACCAGTGTTATCGTTATAATTTCTCTTGGATTTAGTTATTTTCTTTTCGAAACAGTGAGCGCAGAAGGCAACACAACTGGTGCGATTCTTCCAACTACAGGAGACGATTTTTCGATTTGGCCGATAGTTATCGGTGTTTTCCTAGTACTACTCGCAATTGTATTATTTCTTAAGAAAAAGATTTAAAAAACCGTTTGAGAGCAATGGATGCTTTCAAACGGTTTTATTATGGGCGGCTTAGATAAATAGCTTGTTTGCCCATGGCGTTCCATCCTTCTTCCAAGATGCTTCTTTTTACAGTACGATTTTTATAACCATATGGGTCATTGATGTAGAAATTTTCTTTGTCATACCCGGTGATGACGACGCTATGCATGGAGTAGGTGATTCTTTTTTTACCTTCTTTTGTAGTGACTGTTTGCCAATTGGTTGGAGCCTGATAGTTTGTGGTAGTGATAATCCAAACTGGAGCGCCGGTGCTAAGTACAGAAATAATATCTTTTAGCTCACTACCAGTAATATCGTGAACATTGGCTTGATTGATATAGCTTGTTGCTAATTTGGCGATTGGAGCATGATATACTCCTAAACCTGGGCTATCCGCACCAGTAATACTTCCAACAAAGGCTTTATCAGGATTACCATATTGTCCATTCTGCTTCAATGGCACGGTTGGCAGTTTAGAGGCAAGTTCATTTTTGGTTACATCTTTGCCAGCAAATTGGAGAAGCATCGCCAAACTCGTCACTTCACATCCATTGAAAAGTCTTGGCGCATCCATTTGATTGAGAATTGGCACATCCAATTG
Source organism: Listeria ivanovii subsp. ivanovii (assembly GCF_900187025.1). Lineage (GTDB taxonomy): Bacteria > Bacillota > Bacilli > Lactobacillales > Listeriaceae > Listeria > Listeria ivanovii. Next base: position 704,139 of record NZ_LT906478.1, on the reverse strand, counting down.
GACATTGTAAGGCTCTTGATCTATTTTATAGACTACTTTCGCACTTTCGAGTTGGACGCTTGGTGAAGAAATACTATATTTGGTACTTAGAAGGGTGCAGCCAAATACACATGCTACAATGACAAATAGTGATTTTAACCAAATTCGCATATGATTTAAACCTTAGACATTCTCTGCTAAGACTGGCTCATCGCTGTTTTTAGTTTCTTGCGCTTCCTCAACTGCAAATTCTTCACTTACTTCCGTATTAAAATTAGCGACATACCCTTCTAATGAACCTGATATTTTTTGCATTTCTTCGGATATAACGACTAATTCATCTACTTTCATTTTGTTCACTTCGGCAAATTCCAGCGCTGCGGTTGATTTTTCACCGATTTGGTTGGAAATTTCGGTGACATCACTAATGGAAGTATTGACTTCTTCAATTCCAGCAGCCATTTCTTCGGTTTCTTGTGATACATTTTGCATTTGTAAGGAAATATCGTTTACTCGGTTTAACAGGTCAGAAAATGTTACTTCTGTTTCAGAAATGATTTTTTGACCAGCTTCGGATTCGGAAAGTCCTGTGTTCATAACATCGATTGTCGTTTTAGATTCCGATTGGATTTTTTTTAGTACCGTATTAATGTCGACTACAGCAAGGCGAGATTGTTCCGCTAGTTTACGTACTTCTTCCGCTACAACCGCAAAACCTCGGCCATGTTCTCCCGCACGTGCTGATTCAATAGCAGCATTTAGTGCTAATAAGTTGGTTTGGTCGGCAATATTGGTTACGGTATCTAGTGCTTTTTCTACTTCTCCCACGCGATTAACTAACTTAGAAACGACATCTGTACTTGAGCGCATTACGCCACTGATACGATCCATTTGTGATACTAAGTTATTGATAACGGCAATTCCGTCATTCGTTTTTTCAGCAGAGTCTTTAGTCAAATCGGATACTTTTAGCGCGTATTCTGCTACGTTTTGAACGCCACCAGTCATTTGATCCATTGCATCCGTACTTTCTCTCATACTACCGATTTGTGTTTGGATTTGTTCCCCCATCATTTTCATCTCAATATCCATCTCCGTTGTCATCGCGGAAATAATTTCGGAACTAATAATTACGTTATCACTGGAAGCTTTTACATCGGTAGAAGCTTTTTTTACGTCTTCCATCATTAAACGTAGATTTTCACTCATTTCATTAAGATCATTAGTAATATCCCCTAGTTCATCTCTACCATTGTATGTGCTTCGGTAAGATAAATCTCCGCTTGATACTTTATGTACAGCTGTTTGTAAATGACGAATTCCTTTTAAAATAACTTTGGTAATATAAGCGTTGAAAATAAATAACGAAATCAACATCGCTACAATTACAGCAGTGAAAATCAAGCTAATTTTTACTCCGAAATCAGAAATAGCTTGGGAAGATTTTTCTACTTCTTCATAGTTCATATCATTTAAAACGTTTAATTGTTTAGTTGCGTCGTCAAATTTTGTTTTGACATTTTGGTAATAACGGTTTTGTGCACCTAATAGTTCTGCATCGTCCAAAGCGCTGGATGTATCGCTAATGACAGAAGATGCGGCGGATTTCATATCGGCTAATTTTTCTTCAAAGTAAGCTAATTGTTTTTTATCTTCTGTAGTTAAATTAGCTTTTTTGAAAGCATGAAGCGCTTCGTCATTAGCCGCATAAAGCGAATCAATATCTTTGATAAGGGTTGCTTTTCCGTTGATTGTGTCGAACATGGTCAGGATGTCGATATTGATTTGCGCCATGTTTGTTTGGATTGTTGCAATTTCTCTCATTGGAGCCACATTATTATCAACCATATTATCTGAAAGATCTGCTACATGACGAAATCCAAGAAAGCTAGTTACGCCAAGTCCAATTAACATGATGGTAGTTATAACAATATTGATACTTAATTTTGTTTTTAATTTACGATTTTTAATTAAATTCACCCATTCCACACTCCTATTCTCTAATTCTAGTTTATTATCTCACATTTTTTAAAAAAACTCCATATTTTATTGTAAAATAATTAGTTTTAATAAAAAATATAAATAGAATTAGTTAACATTGGTGTTAAATGGGTGAATTCGTTATTTTTTTATTTATTTTTATAAAAATCTGCGTAAAATCGTTTTTAATGGTGGCATTTTAGCAAAACGATGATCTTCTAGAACGGATTGGATTTCGAATTTTGTGTAACCAAGTGCTTCATCCATAATAATTTTACCTGGTAGTGGCGCGGCAGAGCTATCCACGGAAACATCAATGATAACCGGTTTCGTTGCTAGTTTTGCATTTTCAAAAGCATTCTCTAAATCGGCCATTTTTTCTACCCGGAAACCAATGCCACCACAACTTTCAGCGAATTTTGCGTAATCCATATCTGGTAAATCAATCGCGTAATTTAATTCTCCAGCCGATTGTTGCTCATATTTTATGAAAGAAAGTTCTTGATTATTTAAAACTACTATAATCATCGGCATTTTTTGTCCGACTGCTGTCACGAAGTCTTGCATCACCATCGAAAAACCTCCGTCTCCAACGATAGCGATAGCTTGGCGTTCTGGGAAAGCTTTTTTTGCAGCAATAGCACCTGGCAAACCACATCCCATCGTACCTAACCAAGCGGAAACAATAAAGTCATTTTCGGTAGTTAAATGTAAATAACGCGTACTCCAAACGGTGGCTGTTCCAACATCAATGGAGAAAATAGCATCCTTGTCAGCTATTTTTTGAATGTTAGCCATCACTACTTCTGGCGCAATTGGATCAGTGGTTTTTCTAATATCTTCCTCTAACCATTTCCACCATTCTTGCATGTTTTCTTGGCAAGCTTGGAGGAATTTACGTTCTGTAACAGGAGCGATTTTTGCTGTTAAACTAGAAATAATTTCTGCCGCGTCACCAACTAATCCCACTGTCGCCGGATAACGTTTGCTAATTCTGGAAGGATCAATATCGATTTGGATACAATTTGCTTTTTTAGGTAAATAATTGCTGTACGGGTAATCATTTCCGAACATTAAAAGTAAATCGGTTTCCTGCATGGCTTCATAGGCAGGTTTCGTTCCGATTTTGCCAAGGTTTCCAAGTGCATTTGAGTGGTCATCTGGAATAATGGTTTTGGCTGGTAGGGAGTTAATGATTGGGATTTTGGCTTTTTCCGCAAATGCTAAAAGTTCTGCTCCAGCATGCTTTGTTCCAAGTCCTGCTAAAATAACTGGTTTTTCCGCTTTGTCGATTAATGCGATGGCTTCTTGAAGGTTGACTTCATCGAGTTTCGGATTTTCTTGTTCGAATTTTACTGGTTTTGCTTCTAAGCTCGCTTTGATTGTTTGCGCAGGAATGTCATTTGGAATCGTGAGAACGGCGACCCCTTTTTCTTTATAAGCAGTGCGAATCGCTTCATCGACGACATCTGCAAGTGTTTCAGCATTATCAATTTGTTTATTATAAACCGCTACATCTTCAAAAATTGCCGGTAAATTTACTTCTTGGAAAAAACCGGTATTTAGAACATCTGTTGTAACTTGCCCAGCTAGGACGAGCATTGGAACATGATCCATTTTTGCATCATACATTCCGTTTAATAAATGAATCGCACCAGGTCCGCCGATAGATAATGCAACACCAATTTTTCCGGTTAGTTTAGAGTATGCGGCAGCGGCTAACGTTGCTACTTCCTCATGACGAACGTGAATAAATTCAATTTCTTCTTGTTCCTCTCTTAAAGCATCGACTACTGTATCAATTGAGTCACCAGGCAAACCGTATACATGGTCAATACCCCAATTTTTTAATGTTTGTACGAGTGTTTCACTTGCTTTTACTTTTGACATGTTTATTTCTCCTCCCATAAGACTTTTCTTTTTCTCCAATAGTTCTGGTTTACCCTATTTTGTGAAGAATATTCATGACCGAACATTGACGAAGAATTCAGAAGTGCTTATAATGAAGGCAAGGTGGTGATCAAACAGATGCATTTAAAATTGCACTGCTCTGTACTTTCTAACAATGGCTTTTGGATTGCGTAGAAAGTAAGAGTTAAAAAATAGACTCTTCAATCCCGAAGCTAGTTTAACCAAAATTAAACTATTAAAGGAGATTTACTAATGAAAGAGTTTATAGAACCTTACCAATATAATTTTATTAAAAATCAATTAGACAATGTTTCTCGTGCATACCGTTCTGCCAATGACACTTCGACTCTTAAAGCTTTGAAGTCATTAACAGAGGAGAAAATCAATCAACTTTTTTCTAAGACTGAACTTAATGAGCACTTGGCGTTATTTACAGAACTACATGCGATTACTTCCACGAAAGAAGCCGAGCCGTTTCTGGAAAAATTAAAAGCATTTGTCATTCCGTTTGTTTCACCTAGTGATGCAAAACTAAAAAAGGTATTTGCAAAAACGAAGAAATTAAAAATCCCCGCTTGGTCCAAACTTGATTTACGTGATTATACTTTTTATGGCTGGAATGATATTTCCCAGCAGCGAAAATATATCGTTACGTATGAAGATGGTAACCTCGTTGGCGTTAATGGCACCATCTCTGCTGATATTCAAAAAGGGGTCTGCTCCATTTGCCATTCTCACTCGAAAGTCTCGCTTTTTATGGCGAAAACCAAGTCTTCCGGTGATGGAATTTATACGACGAATGGTAACTATATTTGTTATAATAGTGACGTTTGTAATGAACAAATAAAAAAACGAGAAACATTAGATGAATTTATTGAAGTTGTCAGGAAACGTAAATAAAAAAGAGGCTGGGAATCATTTCCCGCCTCTTTCTCTTTTTCTTAGATTTTCTTATATACAAACATGCCGCCAATATAGGAAACAACCAATATCGCCACCATCCAGCCAAGCGCTAACCAAATATCATTCGAAAGTGGCACTGAGGTAAATAGATCACGCAAGGATTGTATGATCGGGGTCATTGGCTGGTTTTCCGCGAATATCCGCACAACCTTTGCCATCCCTGCCACTGGTACGAACGCTGAGCTAACAAACAAGAGCATCAAAATAATGTAAGAGAAAGCTCCTGCCCCTTCAATACTGCTTGCCATTAATCCAAACGGAACAGACAGCCAAGTGAGCATGAAGGCAAACAGCACAAGTAATAATACAATCAGGCTCCATTCTCCCAAATTCGCATCTGTTCTAAAACCAATCAACCAGGCGACAATCAATACAGCTAAACATGATATTAACATAAAGATAACGGAAGCAACTACATGTCCACCGATTACTGCGGACTTAGCAATTGGCATGGATTTAAACCGTTCAAACATACCAGCTGTTTTATCTAAATTAATTCGAAGAGCTGTATAAGCGGAACCAGTCGCTATGGTCATCAAAAGAATTCCTGGAACAATATAGTCAATATAATCTTGCTGCGACAATCCTTCAATTTTCACTGACCCACCAAAAATATAAACCATTCCAAGCATTAACATAATCGGCATTGCCACAACCGTAATCATTGTATCTAAGCTACGGATATTGTGTTTAATAATTCGTCCAGCTAGCGCAAAAATATCAGCAAAGTATTCTTTTACAATCATTGTTATCACCCTTTCGTTAACGCGATAAATACGTCATCCAGCGTTGGACGAATCGTCTCAAAGTCCAGTGGTTCCAACTGATTCAAAGATAGTTTCTTCAAAATTTCTAGCGTCGTTTTTATTTCTTCCACAAGTTCCACAGATAAAAGTACATCGCTTAGTTGTTTTGGATCAAATTCTGCTAATATTTCTTTTGCCTGCGTGATATCTTTGGGATCAAATGTAAGCTGTAAACTATTTTCTCCTGCCAAACGCTTCAGTTCTTTTGGCGTACCGGTCGCTATAATTTCACCATTTTTAAGAAAACCAATCGAATCTGCTAATTTATCTGCTTCTTCTAAATATTGCGTCGTTAAAAAAATGGTTTTACCGTTATTTTTAAGTTTCTCAATAACTTCCCATAATTCAAAACGACTACTCGGATCAAGTCCAGTCGTTGGTTCATCTAAAAATAAAATCTCGGCATCCCCGACTAAGCTCATCGCTAAGTCTAGCCGGCGTTTCATTCCGCCTGAATATGCTGAAACACGCTTATCTTTACTATCAGTTAACCCAAATTGCTCCAATAAAGAATTCGCCACTTCTTTTGGTCGCTTCACATGGCGAAGTTTTCCGATTAGTAGCAAGTTCTCATAACCAGTTAATACTTCATCAACACTCGCTTGTTGCGCATTATAACTGAACAAGCGCTGCACTGCTTTCGTATTTTTTTGAACGGATAAATTTTTAATCGTTACTTCACCGCCGTCACTAGAAAGTAAGCCCGTCACAATTTTTAAAAGCGTGCTCTTGCCTGCTCCATTTGCACCTAGTAAAGCATAAATTTTCCCTGTTTCTACTTGAATCGTGACTTGTTTCAAAACTTCTTGTTTTTTAAAACTTTTTTTCACTTGCTGAATATCAATGATAGTCATGACTCGCACCTCTTCCTATTTCATTGATTTACGAAGTTTTTTTCGTTCTTTATCTAGCCAAGTTTCTTCTGGAAATTCTAGTAATAAATTATCGGCAAACTCTGCTAAATCCTCACCAACTACTTCTTTTAATTCTAAATTATCGGCTGCTGCATTTTCGAACATTTCTAAGACGTTTTTTAAGACATAAAACATCCCTGCCCCTTTAGCAAAACTCCATAAATATGTTTCAATTGCTTTCATTGCATTACGATAATCCTCAGGTAAATCAGCTATCCGTTTCTTATATAGTTTATAATCTCGTTTTTCTGCACGATATTTTTTATACCATTTAAACATTACGCTTCTCCTCCTTTAACTTGGATCATTTTCGCTTGAATGAATTCCCAACGTTTCCAAAAAATAGCTAACTCTTCTTTGCCACTTTCACTTAATGTATAAAATTTTCTTGCTGGTCCCAATTCCGATTTTTTCTTTTCCACTTCCACTAATCCCTTTTTTTCGATTCGAAGCAGAATGGTGTATACGGTTCCTTCAACAATTTCATCGAAACCTAAATCATTGAGGTATTTAGTTATTTCATAGCCATACGTTTCGCCTCTGGAAATACGCTCTAAAATCATTCCTTCTAAACTCCCTTTAAGTAGCTCTGTTAGTCCTCTCACTCGAATTCACTCCTCTACTTTGTATTACTAGGTACAACTACATAGTAATACAAAGTAGAATAGATGTCAACCTCTTTGTTTAAATAAAAAAGCTGACACACATTTATTTCTTTGTGCATCAGCCCTATTTTTGCTTCCTTAATCGTGTGCCCCAGCCCATGAAAATCGCATTATAATATGTCTAATAAACCAATATAACGGTCCGCAAGAAATTAATAGCGGTACATAAATCATCATCATATCTTTATTAAAAATTGGAGCTAGTGAGAAAAATTGTCCAGCGAATAGGAATAAGCATACAAACGCGACCATCATTGTTCCGACAAGTAATTTAGTTTTCCGTCCAAATGGATGTCCTACACTAATTAATGCCACAAAACAAGTTGCGCCTGTTAGCATGACATTCATTGTAGAGGTTTGCGCAAAACTTAAATCTAACATATTTCCAAATCCTAAAATGATCATAATATAACCAATTATACAGGTTGCTGCTGGTACAGATGTTTGTAAAACTTTATGCAAAAATTGTCCTTTGATTCGTTCATAGTTTGGTTTTAATGCTAGGAAAAAGGACGGAATCCCTACTGTTAAAGAAGAAATCGGACTAAGTTGAATTGGTTGGAATGGATATGCTCCCGGCACAAAAATAAAGGTAAATGCTAGGATTGTTGAGTACATCGTTTTAATCAAGTAAAGCGCCGCAACTCGTTCAATATTGTTAACAACACGGCGACCTTCTCGAAGCACATCAATCATCGAATCAAAATTATTTGATAACAAGACAAAATCTGAAACGCTACGTGCTGCATCGCTTCCTTCAGCCATGGCGATACTGCAATCTGCTTCTTTCAACGCGAGCACATCATTGACACCATCACCAGTCATTGCAACTGTGTGTCCTTGTTCTTTATAAGCTTGAATTAAAGATCTTTTTTGGTGAGGAGTAACCCGTCCAAACACTGTATATTCCTCAACTAAACTTACCATATTAATATTTTCAGCAATCTCGCTCATATCAATGTATTTATCTCCATTCGCGATTCCAGCACGCACTGCAACATTAGATACAGTTACAGGATTATCTCCTGAAATAACCTTAATTGATACGCCTTCATTGGCAAAAAAAGCAAATGTATCTGGAGCTTCTGCACGAATATTATCAGCAATTAAGATATAAGCAAGTAATTCACTTTTTTCAGGCAGTACTGCTGTTTTCATGTACTCCGTTGTATGAGCTACTGCTAAAACCCGGAATCCTTCACTAGCATATCCGTCAAGTTCTCGCTTGTTTTCCCCTGATAAATCTAGAAAAATGAACTCTGGTGCACCGATTAAAAAAGTTCCTCTTTCTTCAAAACTACAACCACTCCATTTTCGTGCGGAAGAGAAGGGGAATTTTGCAGTAACTTGCCATTCCGGATTTTCTGGAAAGTGTTTCTTTAACGCAATACTAGTCGCATTATTATCTGCTAACGAGCTTACGATTGCGCCAATACTCGCACTTATTTGAGTAGCTGTGACATTAGGATTTTTAAGTACAATATCTGTCACATCTAAGTGTCCATCGGTAATCGTCCCTGTCTTATCTAAACAAAGTACATCGACTCGTGCCAATGTTTCAATACAAGGCATTGATTTTACGAGCACTTTTTGTTTTGCTAAATTAATAACTCCAACTGCAAGCGCAATACTTGTTAGTAAAACTAGTCCTTCTGGAATCATCCCAATCATTGCTGCAGATGTCCCTAATACAGACTCTTTTAATGGTAATCCTTGTAAAAATTTCGAGAAAAACAAGGCTAAGCCAAGCGGAATAATAACAAATGTTAATACTTTAATAATCTTCTTAATTGAGCGCATTAATTCACTATCAGGGCGCTTTTCTTGTTTCACTTCCATCGAAATTTTAGAGACAAAGCTTTGTTCTCCAACAGCTGAAACTTCGACATATGCTTGCCCGCTTACGATATAACTTCCTGACATTACTGTATCTTTAGTTCTTTTTAAAACAGGTTCGGATTCTCCTGTTAACTGAGATTCATCCACTTCTAATCCATCCGTCTGATAAACTACACCGTCTGCGCAAATCTGATCTTCTCGATTTAAAACCATGATATCACCAAGCACGATTTCGCCTTGCTCTAGCTCACAAAGTTTTCCATCACGCATAACTTTTACTTTTGACTGTGTCAGTATCGTCAATTTATCAATATTACGTTTTGCTCGAATTTCTTGAAAAATCCCCATCGCGGTATTACAAAGCGCAACACCAAGAAATAATAGGTTTTTATAACTTCCAACAAAAATGATAAAACTTGCAATCACGACATTTATTATATTAAATAGTGTCAATGTATTATCTCGTATAATTCCAGCGATACTACGTGTTAGTGGCTTAAGTGCGCGATTAACTTGCCCATTTTTGACTCGTTCTGCAACTTCCTTACTGGATAAGCCTTGTGGTATGTGTTTATTTGTTTCCATCTTAACAAATCCTTTTCGATTTAGAGTTCTCTTTTTTAGCTAACAAATGATGTTTTAATGAAAGTATGACTAAGCTATTTCAGAGTTATGGAGCGTTATTATAGCTCACAAAAGCCATTTTTCTATTGATACGCTTTTCCCCAATTGAAAAGGAAGAATCCCTTTTAACATTGACAGTTATTTTGTGTTCTGTTTACTGTCAAATTAATCTTCCTATTTTTCTACTATAACAGTATAACATCTTCGGCTCTTTTTTTTGTGGACTTTTAGTGAATTTTAAATAGAAATTTAAAATAATACAAACAGATACCTTGTTTTTTCATATTTTAGACATATTTTGGATATAAAAAACTGCTCACTACTGCAGTGAACAGTCTTTCATTTATTGGAATAGTATTTCCAGATTTTGTTTCATTGCATCTAAGTTAGCGATATTGATTGTTAAAAATTTCTTTCTGGGAGCTTCAAGGGTTTCAAGCCATTCGTTTGTGATATCCGTTGCGCTTTTTGCTGCTGCTTCGTTTTGGCAAATAAAACCAATGTTTTTGTATTGGCATTTTTCATCCAGATGAGCGTAATGCACAGTCGTATCTTCTTCAGGGTTAAAAATAGTTAAATAGAAATTACGGTTACCTTTTAGAAATTGCATATCGATTTCGCTTGAGTCTACTAATTTGAAATCACGTTTTGTGAACTGCTTGATAGCTGTTGATTTCACCTCTGACAAATCAAAAGTTACATTTACAAATGGTTTTTCCAAGTTTTGAAGTTGGCTTGCTTCAAAAGATTTCGCTACTTCCTGTTCGGTTGTGAAAGCTTGGAGATGTTCTTCTACTCGAGCCATTTTTGCTTCAAAATCGAGTTCGTTTAGAAGGATTTCTGTTTGTCTAATCACACTAGTTGCTTCTTCAAATTGGGCATTTTTTATGTAGGTAGTCACTTTTTCGGCAGCTTCAATTTTGATTTCTTGCTGCATTGCGGTCGTCATATCCCGCCAAGACTCCCATTTTTGTTGCCAGTTTCCCATCACTTTATCTCCCTTATCCAATAATTTTCGTTAAATAGTTTTGTGTTTCTTTGAATGGTGGAATGCCTCCGTATTTGCGAACATTTCCTGGCCCGGCATTATAAGCTGCTAGTGCTAGTTTTAAGTCGCCGTCATATTGCTTGATATAGCCTGCTAGCTGTTTCGTACCTGAATCGATGTTTGCGGCTGGGTCTGTTCGATTCGCTCCATACATCAGTTGCATAAGGCCTGTAGCTCCTGCGCTTGAAACAACATTTGGATTAAAATTAGATTCTACTTGGATAACTCGCTTAATGAGTGCTTCTGGAACGTCATATTTAGTTGCAGCCGTTTGAATTAACTCGCTATACTTTCCTTCATTTTCTGCACTGATTGGTTTGATTTGATAGTTATTCCAATTGGTTGATTCAGAGCTAGCTGTTTTTTCGGTTGCGCTGGTCGGAACTTTAGTAACCTTGGTTTCCGATTGATTAATTAATGCTTCGTAGACTTCCCGAGCATGATTTAATTCGGCATCTGTTACGGTTGGAATATTGGTCGTTTTTGTTTCCGCAGTTCCGCTGTTTAATCGTTCATTTAATTTAGCTTCAAAAGTGGTTGCAGATTGTTTCGCTATTTCGAAGACGCTAGCGAACTCGGCTTGTCTTATACTAATTACTTGTTCTACTGAATTCACTGACGACACTCCTTTTTATATTAAAGTTTCCATCAATTGATTTGTTTCTTCGAGCGTGACACTTTCATCACGTAACTGTTTCAAAAATTGATGAATAAAATATGATTTTTCTTTACTTGTAAAAATGGCGGCATTATCGCTCGTTTGTTCGATGGTTCCGAGTTTGAAATAGAGTTCATTTTCTTGGTAAATACTCATCCATTCGCGAATTTTCGAGGCCGTTTCCCACTGGCTTTCGGGAACGATTTCTTCCATTACCCGACTAACAGAACTAAGAACATCAATTGCTGGATAATGATTTTTTGTTGCTAAGTCTCTGGTTAAGACAATATGCCCATCTAAAATTCCTCGAGCTAAATCGGGTACTGGTCCGTTCATATCATCGCCATCAACGAGAACTGTATAAATACCTGTGATCGAGCCTCGTTTTGTTTTTCCGGAACGTTCAAGTAATTTTTTCATATAAGATTCCATCAATAATGTTTTTCCACCAATTGGTAAATCTTTCACAGCGATATCAACACTTCTTCGGGCATCAGCAAAACGTGTTACAGAGTCCATCATTAACAAAACGGTCTTTCCTTGATCGCGGAAATGTTCTGCAATGGATGTAGCAAGTTTAGCAGCTCGTAATTGCATTAAGTGACTTTCATCAGAAGTAGCTGCAACGATAACGCTTTTGCTCAGTCCTTCCACGCCGAGATCTTTCCGCAAGAAATCCTTTACTTCCCTGCCCCGCTCGCCAACTAATCCGATAACATTAATATCAGCTTTTGCGTTTCTAGCTATCATCCCTAGCAAAGTCGATTTCCCGACACCGGATCCGGCAAAAATACCAATTTTTTGACCAATACCAATGGTTAACATGCCATCAATTGCTTTTATACCAGTTTCAAGTGTTTCGGTAATTTCTGCACGATTAAATGCATGAATTGGTGGTGCTTCCAGTGGCATTTTTTGCTTATATTTTGCCGTGCCAGCCTCTTCGTTTAAAATTTCTCCAGAAGCATTTAGCACTTTTCCAAGTAAAAATTCGTCTGCTGGAATGGTGATTTTGGTATCCGTTACGTAAACCCAATCGCCATATGCCACTTTATCGCTTTGATTAAATGGCAATAGCATATTGTTTTCTTTTTCGATGGAAATAACTTCGCAAAGAACTTTGTTTTCACCAACCATGACCGTATCACCAATTTTCACTTGCGGACCTTTTGAAATATACATTTGTTCTTGAACAGTATGAATTTTCCCTTTTTGAATGTATGGGACAGTGTTTTTCAAGTCTTGCCACACACTATTTTTTGGCGACCAGTTCACGCTTTATCGCCTCCTAGAATTTTCCTTTCAGCATTTTGTTTATGGAGCGTCTGGAAAATTTCGGTGATTCGGTAGTCAAAGTATTCTTTTTCTTCTTCTACTGTGAATTCCCCGTAATCGAGTCTCATATCAAAATTCCAGTGAATGTTTTCTAGTAGCCAGTCATATTTTGTTCCCGTGTTTTCTTCTTTTAATGCCTTTAATGTTTCTGGATGCGTCGTGACGTTTAGCTTATCGAATGCAACCGGGAGTTTCTGAATAACTTCTGTTAGTATTGGTAAGACTTCGATTTGACGGGTGTCGATGGCTTGATGGACGATTTTTTCGGCAAGATCTATGCTTTCATCCCAAAGAAAATCGGTTATTATCTCATAAATTTCTGCTTTTTCTTGTTGCCATGCTACTTTTTGTTGCTCGATTGCTGCTTCTGCTTGTCTTTTTAGTTCAGCGATTTCTGCTCGTTCTGCGGCTAATTTCGCTTTTTCGTTGGTTAATTTCTGTTGTTCCATTTCAATACTTGATTGATATTTTTCAAGCTCTTTTTGATGGTGTTCCAGTTGTTCGAGTTCTTTTGCATATGAGGCTCCCTGTTCTTCTGTTTCTGTAATCTCATCTAAATAAATCAGTTCCATTTTCACATCGGATAAGGTAACATCTGTTTTCGGGATTCGCGGATTAGATAAGGACATCCTGTTCCCCCCGTTGGATAACTATTTTTCCGTCTTTTTCTAAGTTTTTAACGACATTCGCAATATCTTGTTGTGCTTGTTCCACGTCCGAAAGTCTGATTGGTCCTAAGACTTCTAGTTCTTCGGTAATCATATCGCGGCGGTTTTTCGATACGCAAGATAAGATTTTTTCTTTGAGTTCTTCTTTTTCGTTTTTGAGTGCACGGGCGATTTTGTTGTTATCTTGAATTTCGGCAAGCACTTGTTGCAGCGTCATATTATCGAGCAAGATAATATCTTCAAACATAAACATTTTCTCTTTGATTCGCTCGGAAAGTTCGGCTTGTTGGACATCTAAATACTCGAAAATCGTCCTTTCTAGACCACGAGTTACGTTATTTAGAATGTTCGCGACATTTTTAATTCCATCCGTTTTATTTAGAGAACTATTCGACATTGTATCTAGTTTAATTCGTAATAAATTCGATACATTTTGCATTACTTCACTGTCAAATTGCTCCAAGCTAGCGATGCCAATGACGGTATTAATCATTTTTTCTTCTGGTAAAAGCGCGAGTAATTTGGAGGCTTCTTCTGGTTTCATGTAGGAAGCAATCATCGCTATTGTTTGTGGAGACTCATCGCTTATTATCGTGAATAACGAGTCTACATCGTCAATTTCACGTAAAATATCTAGTGCTGTTTCGCCGATTCTGGATTCTGCTTCAACGCCATAAATTAGTTGGTTGAGCTCTTCTGTTGTCATGTCTGGGAACAAGCGTTGTAAATGTTCGCGGTCAAGTTTGGCAATGCCTCCGGAAAGAAGTTCTAGTTCGCCTAAAAATTCTTTGGTTGCTTCTTCGACAGCTCCCCCGTCCATTTCTTTCATTTTAGCCATTTCACGCGCGAGGCGTTGTTTGGAGGCATCTGGTAATAAATCAACTACTTCTGTCGCGATTTCTTCCTCTAGACTCCAAATAATAAGAGCGGCTTTTTCACGTCTTGAAATACCTGATTCTGATGCGAGCGTTGTGGATTCATCTGTTGACGTTTCTTCTTCTGTAACTGTTTCCTGCTCAGACATTGTATCTTCTAAGGTTTCTTTTAGTGTTTCTGCCATTTTTTATTCCTGCCTTTCATTCAGCCATTTTTGAATGACTGCGGCGGCGCGCCCTGGATCTTCTTTGGCCATTTCACCGAGTTTATTTTTCAAGCTTTCTTTTCTAGCTTTCAGTTCTGGTTCAGATAAATGGAATGCATCTGTTTGGAAATTGAAATCCGGATGATCCTCTGGTTCGACGATTGCTTCTTCGGCAGGGATGTAATCTACTTCTTCTGGTTCGAGTGCCTCTTCTAGTTGCTCTTTACGTTTAAGGAAAATGATATAGCCAATGATTCCAGCAGCAATAATCGCAAATAGTAAACCACCTGCTAGCCACCAAATCCATGCTTTACTTGCTGGTTCAGGTGTTTTTGCGGTGTCTTTTTCTACTGGTGTTTGGTTATCTAAGAACTGAATTGGCATGATGGTTACGTCTCCGTTTTGGAAAGTACCTTCAAAAGTTGGAGTAGCCCCTTCTTCGGCGCCTTCTGGTGTTGCCATATTTGGAGTTAATCCAGCTGAAACTCCCACTGCTTTCGTAAATTCAGCCATATCGACACCATTGTTATTTAATGCTTGTTGATCGACCCAAACAACGACATTGGTTTTTGCAAGTGCTGGATGTTTTTTGATTTCTTGGATAGTGGAATCTAATTCGTAATTGGTTGTTTCGCTTGATTTTTCACTGGTGTATGTATTCGTGTCCCCGCCGTTTTCTTCTGTATAGTTTGGTACATCAGCATTAGCAGCAGTGCCTGATTCGGTTGTATTTGTGGAACCTTTCGATGTGTCAGTCGAGGTGTCTTTTTGATTACTGCGAACTTTTCCGTCATTTGGATAACGTTCAGTGTTTTGTTTTATTTCATCAAAATTAACAGTAACGCTTGTATTGACGCGAAAATTATCTAAAGCGAAAATGCTAGAAAGTGTGCCTTCAATATCGGTTTTAACGTTTTTTCCGATAGCATTCTGGATATCTACTTCATTTTTGTACGCGGAACTGCCTTCTTCTTTTGTTGTGTCTGCTTCTGAAATAACGCCATTTTTCGTGTCAATTATGGCTACATCTTCGCTAGCAACGTTTGGTACTGCTGCACTTACGGTTCGCTGGATACCAAGGACTTGTTCGCTCGTCAGTGTCTGGTTGTTTTTTGTTTTAAGCGTGACTGCGGCGCTTCCTTTTTGGCTAGCTTCTTCAAAAATCGAACTCGATTCTGGTAACGTTAACTGAACAGATGCACTATCTACTGTTGTTCCATAACTTTGGACAATTTCTTTTTCTAAATTGACTTTTATTCCGACTTTTTCTTGCATTTTTTTATCTTCTTCACTGGCACCAAGGGAACTATTAAGTAAAATATCGTTGCCATCTTGACCGGTATAAGGAATACCTAAATCAGCAAATTTATCGCGTACGAGTGTCTCCACTTTTTCGTCCACTAAAATATTACCGCTTTTATCAACAGTGTAATCGACACCCATTTTTGCTAATTGGTCGGTGACTTGCTGTTGGCCTGTTTCTGATAAATTTTTATAAAGGGTAATTTCTGTTTTTGGCGTGTTTAAATAGAGTAAAAAGACCGTGACTACGACAAAAAGGCCGACAAAAATCGCGCCTTTGTGCCAATTCTTCAATTTCGAATACATTGTTTTTATTTTTGCCATTTTAAAAACTTCGCTCCATTTTTCTCGTGTGAACGATTGACTAAAACTCCCCCGACTAGTCTAACCGCTACACTTGCATATTTAAAAGCTGTTTGTAGCTTTCGATTACATTATCACGAATGACCGCAGCAGTTTTCATTTCTGATTCTGCTTTTTTCATTTGAATAAGTACATCACTTGCATTTCCTTCTCCGGTAGTTAATAGGTTGGAAACAGAATTTTGTGCGTTTGATTGTACATCACTCATACTATCCAGCATTTGCGTGAAGGTATTTCCGGCACCAGCCGCGCTATCTGTTTTTGCGGTCTCACCAAGCGTAACTTTGGGTAGGACCCTTGCTGCATTAATACTTTCAATTGCCATTGATTACGACACTCCTTTATACTTTTCCTATCTCTAAATCTTTTTCCATCATTTTTTCATTTGCTTGTAAAGCAGAGGTATTTGCAGCATACATTTTTTGACCGACCATTAAGTTGGTCATTTCGGCAGTCATATCAACGTTTGCGTAATTTACATAGCCGGCTTCATTTGCATTTGGATGTGTTGGATCATAGACGCGCTTAACACTGCCTGTATCACTGGATATTTCACTTACTTTGACGCCTTTTGTACCGGTAAGTGCGGTTTCGAATGGGCTTATTTCTGACATGACGACACGTTTTCTAAGGAAAGGTGTTTCGCCAGGTGCAGCGCTTGAGTCCGCGTTCGCAATATTATTAGAACTAACTTCCATCCATTGTTTCGCAGCATTTAACGCCGAGCCACTTGTATTTATCCCTTCAAACATGGCCTTTCACCTTACTTTCCACGAGCTGCTGTGTTGATTGATGAGTTATAGTTGAGTGCACTGATCGCGAGCGCGTACATTTGATTATTTTTCGTTAAGCTAATCATTTCAGAAGTGACATTTACATTGTTGCCATCTTCATTAATAGAACCGCTTTTAGTTGTTACTTTTGCATTTGTTTGGTCTATTTCTGTGCCAGCTAAATGTTTGTTGTTCGTCTTAGTTAAACTGCCTGTTGTTGCCTCATTATTTTGACCAGACAGACGAAGACTTGATCCAAGCGATTCTTCAAAGCTCGCCTCGCTTGCTTTGAAGTTCGACGTATTGGCATTGGCGATATTATTCGAAACTACTTGGTTGGCAGTTTGGAGATAATTTAAATAATTACCAATATGCGTAGTGTAATTTTCCACTGATTATTTCCTTCTTTCTTTTAGAAAAATTTCGCATAATTTCGGTTGGCGGCTTGACGACTTTTATTTTCTGTAAAGGCATTTTCGGTTCGTTCTAATTGTGTTTCGGTAAAAAGGAGGCCTTTATTTATGACGGCTTTTGTTTCCTGATAAAATGCTTCTTTTTGGTCGTTTGGCATCGTTTCAGCGCTTTTAAGAAGTTCTTTTAATTTGGCTTGATATTCTTGAAGTGACACGGTTAATTGACCTGTTGTGTGAAACATTGCCTTTAACTCAGCCAAATGTGTCTTTGCTTGATTCATGTTTCATCACTCCCTCGTAGCCTTCTTTCAGCTGCGTGATGACGTGAATGATTGTGTCGATGTTAACTGGTTGTTTTAGTAATTGCATTTGGCGAATTTGTTCAGAAATCCATTCGTATAGTCCAAAAATATTATCGTATAATTCTTGACCGGCTTCTGGATTTAGTTGTAATTTTAATTCTTCAAAGATTTTTTCCATTTTATCGAGAATCAAATCTGCTTCAGAAAAATGTAGTGCTTCTAGTGCTTTTTCTACCTTTTTAAATTCGATAATACAACGTTCGTATATATAAATCGTGTTTTTGATGGGGTTGCTTGTATTTAGTTCATTTTGGGTATATCGTTTCCAAGCTTGCATTTATTCCACCTACTCTTGTTTATTTATTAGAACTGTTCATGCCGTCAATTAGCGCATCTAGTGTCATTGCATCACTTTGCATCGCCTGCATCATTTCCAGCCATTTGTTATATTGATCGGTAATATTCGTTAGTAGTGTGTCATTTCTGCTAGTAATATCGGTCAGTTTTAAGTTTAATTTATTGATTTCATTCGACATCGAGGTAGTTTCATCTGTAATAAAACCAGTCGAGCCAAATGTTTTGTTCAAAGATTGATAAAGTTCGTCGCCAAGCCCACCAATACCAAAGAAAAATCTTTCAACGGCGGTTGGATCTTCGGCTACGATTTTTTTCATTGCTGTTTCATCTACTTTTAAAACGCCTTCTTTGTCGACACTAATACCAAAATCAAATAAAGTATTTCCATCTTTTTTGTGTTGGAAAACATTGTTTAGTGCGCGATTAGCTTCTAAATCGGCAAGAGAGGCTTGTAAAATAGTTCCTTTTCCCGTATAAGTTTTCATTGTGCTTGTTAGTGCGTTGTATGTATTTACAAAACTAGTAATCATTTTCGCGGCATTTTCATCGGATTGGTCTTGGATAGTTAATTTTTCCGTGCCAGTGGTTTCTTTTTTGAGGTTAATCGTAACTCCTGGGATGTAGTTTGTTACTTTGTTCGTTGCGCTAGTGACAGTGGCCCCGTTGATTCGTAACTTGGCATCTTCGGCAGCTAAGTGGTCTGGGGAATTTTGTACTAAACCGAGCGCTTCTAAAACAGCGGCATCACCTTCGAATTTAATACTGTTTTCTACACCTGTTGTTGCTGAAGTCACAACCATATTTTCGCCTAATGTATATAAATTCACTTTAGCTCCGGCGCTGTTAATTGTATTCATGACATTTTTCATTGAGCTATCTGCGTCTACTTTGATTTCTTTACCATTAATTTTGATCGTACCACTCACGCCGATCTTTGCTTCAATGTCTGGAACAGCTTTATTGTATGTGTCTGCTGTTGCAAGATTTTGTACTTCAATCGAATAACTGCCATTAACAGAACTGCTCGTCGAAGAAACGGTAAAACTTGTTTCATTGGAAGATGTTGCGAGTTTTGTTTTGCTTTCGTATGTAGTAAAAGAACTCATCGTTTTCAGTGAATCAGATAAAGCATTTTTCAAACTGGCGTAAAGATCAATTCGTGACTGATAGCTAGAAATTTGGTTTTGATAAGGCGTTTTCGCTTTTTCTAAACTTGCTTTTTGAAGACTAATAAATTGTGAATAATATTGCGTTGGGTCCATTAAACTGGTTGCAATCGAACTTCCCACTTGGATTCACCTCACATATAATTTAGAATGCTTAATTTTTGTACCATGACACTTGATTGCAATGCTGCTTGGTAGGCAATAGATGTTTTATTTAAATTGCTTACTGCTTCTGGCATGTTCACTTCTTCTACATTCGATTTGCGTTCTGAGAAGTCGGTGATTTTGCTGGAAAGCACATTATCATAAGCAGCAACACCATTTTTTTGCCCACCAATATTGGTCATCGAATTGGTGATAACTTCAATATTTTGGCTATTAATTTCTTGCAAGCCAGAAAGTGCGTCTTTGTCGCCAGTTTTCATTGCGTCGACAATTTTTTGGATATTATTAAATACATCGATCATCGCGCTTCCGTCGTGGAAAACTTCGACTTCGAGCGTGTCAGTAACACGGAAGTTTTTATTTTCAGTTGTCCCGTTGTAAATGATTTCGCCGGTTGTTTTATCGGTTGTAAATGGCTTAACGCTAGTGCTTGACCCACTAAAAACGTATCGTCCATCATCTTCTGCATTAGCAACGGAAAGAAGTACACCTAGTAATCCTTTAATTTCTTCAGCTGATTGAGACATATTATTTTTATCACTCGTGCCATTAATCGCTTGTAAAACTAACGCGTTCACTCGGTTCATCGAGGTTGTCATCGAAGAAAGGGACGTTTCTGCCGTATTTAGTAACGACTTAGCTTCTGTCACATCAGTCTTTTCGCGGTTTAACTGGCTAAGTACGTGGTTATAAGATAAAATTTGCGCCGTCGCACCAGGATTTTGGCTCATTGACTCATATTTCTTCCCAGATGAAACTTGTAATTGGTATTTAGCAAGATTTCCTGAGACATTGTTCAACTGATTAATAATTGTATTTGCTTGTTGGTTCGTTGAAATTCGCATCATTTTCCTCCTTATAACATTGCTAAGAGTGCTTTCATCATATCGTTTACGGTATTCATTGCTTTCGTGTTTGCTACATAATAACTTTGGTACTGCATAATGTTCGTCATTTCTTCATCAATATTGACTCCTTCAAGAGACGATTTGGACTCTGAAAGTGAACTTAAAGCTTGTGAATCTGCGGTAGACGTTGCACTACTTTTACTTGCATCTGTTGCTACTTCGGTAATTATTCCATCCATAAAATTTGGAAAAGTGGTTCCTTCGATATTTTTATCTATTTTTAAAGAAGCGATATCAGCAGCAATCACACCTAAGAATGGTTTGTTTTCTGCATTATTTGTAATTGTAGGATTAATCGTCCATTTTCCCGCATTTTGAACAAAAATTGGTATCGAAAAGTCGCTCACATCATTTACATAAGTGCTAGTGCCAAGTGAATCAATCGAATGGCTCGTTCCGCCAATATCAATTGTGTCTCCAGCGCGTGTTACCCCAGGGAATTTTTCCAATTGACGTAAAAGTTCTTCGCGATTACTAAGTAGTTTTTCATCATTTGGATTTGCTTGGAGCGCATCACCTATTTTTTGTAAATCGTCCATTATTTTATTGACGTTTTTTACTTGAATATCATCTAGCGCTTTCGCTAAGCCATTTGAAAAAGTTTCGATTTTATCTTGATAGGATTTAATTTCGTTTTGATTGACGCGAACGGAAGCACTAATGGAACCTGCTGGCATATTTAGCGTTTGACCGCTTACGGAGAATTCAAAACCGCTTGCTGTACGCGTTGAAGTAATTTCAGTCGTTTCGTCGCCTTGAACAACTAAGCGACCGCCAATTGTCACATCGTATACGTCTGGATTATTCGGGTGGGCGCTCACAGAAATCCCTGCATATCCTGACATGGTCGTTAAAATTTGGTCCCGTTGATTTAGTAAATCGTTTGGTGGGTTGGAACCAGCATTCCCAATTGCTTTATTGATACTGCCAAGTTTTTTAATTAATGTGTTTAAGTCTTTCAAGGCCGCTTCTGTGTCAGCAGTAATGGTTGTTTCTAGTTCTTTTAAGCCTGAATGAAGTTGGTTTAATTGATCGGTAAAAATCGTCATGCTTGAAAGAAGTGCAGTTGTATTGGTTGCTTGGTCGGGATTTTTTGCAAGTGCACCCCAAGCAGTGAAAAAGTTATCTAAATTATCACTTGGCGTATTTTTACCAGGTGTTCCAAATAAATTTAATGCTTGGTTTAATGCGCCACTTTCGTATAACGAAGCAGATTGTTTGGCAATTTGATTGTTGTATTGCGTCGTAAGTGCTACATTTGTCAGTCGTTTTATGTCTGTAACTTTGACTCCGTATCCCGTTTGCTTGTTTCCACCTAGAAGCCCGCCATCACTATAAAGCGCTTGTTGATCCACTGCTTGCCTAATATAGCCAGGCGTATTCATATTACTAATATTTTGCTGAGCGACCATATTAGCGATTTGCGCCGCTGACATGCCCGATAATGACGTATTAAAATCACTTAAACGCACAAAAAATCCCTCCGTTTACTAAAAAGTCTCGTTAATCATCATATTATTTTCGGCTTGCGTTTCTGCGTGATGGCCGGTAATAACATCCACCATATGTTCAGAAAACGCTAGCTGCATTTCGGTTTTAATTTGATTTTCTTGCACGCTCACTCGTAAGGCTGCTTCTTTTTCAAGCAGTAATCCTTTCCGTTCATTGATAAGTACATTTTCAGCTGGTGTCAAAGTTCTTTGCCATTGTTGTAAGGTATTATTTTCACCAATCGCCACTTTCAAAGCTTCATATTCTTTTTGTAAAACGGCTAATTCACGTTGAAGTCCTAATTGGTGTTCTTCCGCTTCTAACCAATTTTCGGCTTGGATAAGTTTTCCTAGTAAAATGGCTTCTTGATTCGTTTTCTCATTATATTCGATTAACTTTTCCAATTGTTTTTGGATTTCTTCCTGCATTCCCATCACCTACAATACAACATCGAGAATCATGCCAGTAATTTCACCGATTCGGTTTAGCATGTCTAAATGTCCAGTTTTTGTATCAATTAAATTCATCACATCATCTAATTCACTTGTTTGTTGTTCGACTTGTTTTAAAATCGTCATTTTTTGAGAAAAGCCATATTTTGGATGCCGGCTTTCGACATTATCGTAATCCATTACATTATTAACATAAAAATTCAAAAATGATTGAACTGCTTTTTTATAGCTTAAAACGTTATCGACCGTCATATCCATTTCGACGAGCGTTTTTTTATCTGTTACTTGGGTGATTAATTGTTTTATTTCTGTAAGGGAAGGACTTACTTTCTTGCCATTTGCTTTCATTTGTTCAAAGTAAAACTGCTGCGTGTGGTTTAATTCTTGCATTCCCCTAACTAAACTTGGCTGTTTGGACTGCGAAATCTGGCTTATTGAAACATTATTCATCCTTTTTCCCCCGAAAAACTCATTTCCGTTTTCTAAACGTTATTTTTCTATTTAATTATACTGAAACAAAGCTGAAAAGTATATGTTTTTTAAAAAAATATCTTTTTTAAAATAAAATAATAAGTAATAAAATAATAAAAATAGCTACTATCATAAAAAAGGCTGGTTGTTTCGACACACTTCGGAAATCTTTAACTAATAAATCTAAAAATGACATTTCTTGTTGCGCTAATAGCATCATTTTGGTCATATCACTAGCAAATTCAGCATCAACACTTCCTAAAATTCGTTCAGCATCTGTAAAACCTGCCTCCATTTCCATTTTTTGGAAAAGTTGCGACAGTCTAGTTAATTGTCCTTGCATTCGGTCCAAAATAACAGCGATACTTCCTTGCGTCATTTGTCCGTCAGCTAATCTTTGCAACTCTTGGAATAGTTCTGTTAGTGGTTTGGTTGCTTGCTGATGAAAAATTTGGATATTGCCATTTGGAAAAGTGCCGATTTGAGGTAAAAGTTGGTTCATCATTTTTAAATATTCGCTACCGATTTTCCAAATGTTGATGTTTTCAGCTTGTAGTTCATATGGCATTATGTGACGTGCGTGAAACATATTGCTAAATTCACGCAAGACTTTAATCATCCAGTTCGTTTCTTGTTTTGCTTCTACAATCGGATCTAGTTTTGTCGCATGCTCAATGTGCCCTTGAAACTCGCGCATCATTTGAATACCTTTTTCCATGTTTCCGGAAGCAATTTGCATCGTCCGCAAGAAATCGTACTTGCCAGTTGTCTCAAATGTCAGGGTTGGTAGCATTTTTAGCAGAAACGATATTTCATTCATTATCTTCTGATTGGCTAAAAAAAGTTTTTGATTTGCTGGGTTTTCTGAAAAATACGCTTCAAAATTATGTTGTTTCATTAAAATCGTGCTTAGTTGACTGCTAATTTCTCTTCTAACAGTTTGCCATTTTGTTGAATCAGTCGGATTTTTAATTCCAGCACGCATCACATAGAAAATTAAGTCATTAGCTTTTTTCGCATTGTTCATCATTAATTTCATGTATAGTTCTAAATTTGTTGCGGTTCCACTCAGTTGTAAATTACTTAGCTCTTGAAAGGAAAATGATACGGGTGGTGTTTTTCCTGTTGCAACTTCGGTAGTCATCTGGGCTTTCGTCACTTCTTTTGCCAGTGGATTTTGTTTAATTATTTCCCGGTCTAATTGGTTACGATTTTCCGCGGATTCTTGAATGCCATCTATTTTCATACCCTCCACCTCACTTCTGCTTTTTATTTCATTGCTTTATTTCCCGAAAAAATAATGATGCCGATAATGATGAGCGAAGGAACCCAAAACGGGATACTGCTAGAGTTGTTAGTTGATTTATTTTCTTTCTTTGCTTGCTTATTTGAAGTGTTTTCAAGTTTTTTCACTGGATTTTCTGCCTTAGGAGCTGGTGTTGTGAAAATTAGTTTATTTTCTTTTGGCATAACTGGTTTACTGGTAATTATTTCTTTATGTATTGGAGGAAGTACAGGCTTAATTCTTTGCACTAGTACTTCACTGTAAATTTGCCCGTCCCAATCTGTCCAGTAAAGCGTAATGTCTCCAGTGGTCGTTATTTCTTTGCTTGTAAATCGCGCTCCATCCCGCAGCACTGCATAACGAGTGCCATTTACTTCAATATAAAATTGTGAAATAGTAGCAAAATCTTCATTAATCATTCCTGTTAAAATGGTGTTTTTAATTAATTCGATGGAATGAAATGGTGTACTATTGGTTCGAATTAGTAGTTTCGGTCCAAACGTTGGTAGTTGGATAATTTCGCCTACGAGATCTTGCGTAAGCGTCAAACTACCATGCCAGTCAGTTGGATTTTTTTGCCAGTTTAACGGGATTACTTTCCCACTTTCGGATTCAAAAGTTGGAAATTCAGTTGCATATTTATCTAAGGTTAGTTCGATTTTATCGCCAACTTGGACGATTTTCTTCTGTTCAGTTAAGATATCTATTCCGTTATAGCTGATAGCGGGGTCTTTAGGTTGATATAGTTGTAGTTCTTTTAAAGTAGCCACCGTTATTTCATTGTCAGCAAAATCCATTAGTTTTACCGTAAAAGTAATTTTTTCTCCTGGCTGAAAATCTGTTAACGCTTGTTCGCCTTCCCATTTCTCGGTCCAAATGTTTTGTGTTAATTGTATTTCTGCTTTGTTAGAATCCCCTTGAATGATGAGCGTTGCAGCTTTCACCCCTGATTCAGCATCGCCAGCTTCGATGGATACGTGCAGCACGCTTGTTGGTAAAATATCGGCATCATGACTAATATCTATAGCTGAAAAACTGGGCGGTGTATCGTCGGGAGTTATTTCATCAAGTTGCTTCACCTGAAATAAATCTTCGGCAACTAGCACTGGTTCAAGCTTCTCTTTTTGATATAGCTCGGCGCGGTAGCTACCATCTAAATCCGAATCAGTTACCGTATAAACCGGCTCCTTCAAAAAACGCTTCTGACCTTGTTCATTAATTAAAATGATTTTTAAGTCTTCCGCATTTTCAAGGCGAAAGTGAATTTCTTCTCCGGCCGTATATTCTGTTTGTTCATTTTCAAGTGAAATCGTTGGTAGAACTGTTTCCGTGGCATGTGCTTGATACGAAAAAAACATCCAAAACAAAACGATTAATACTCCCAGTTTACGCACATTTTTCACCTAACTAACTCAGTCATTTGTATCCCAAAATGATCATCGACACGGACTAAAATCCCTTTGCCAATGATGACGCCATTTAACATCAGGGCAAGTGGCTCATTCATACTTTCTTTTAAAATAATCACATCTTTTTCACACCAGGAAATAAATGTTTCTAGTTTCACCTTTGCTGTTCCAAAAACTACTTCTAGCTTCACTGGAATATCTTCTAAAATTGCTTCCATTTCCGATAAAGTTTCTTTTTCCTCGATTGGAAGTGGCATTTCAGATTCCATTTCTTGGGTGTCAGCTTTATTTGCTACTTCTTGGGCTTGAATCGCGAGCATTAACTGCGCCATTTCCTTTGCAGCAGCTGGATTAAAAATTTGGTACATCGGTGTTTTTAGTAAACCTTCTACTTCTAATGGAAAAATGACTTCGACTGTTTTGCCTTCTGCGATATTTTTTTGAATCATCGTGTCGCCAAAATTGCAAAACTCCATCGTTGGTGGGCTAATATCAATTTTTGTTCCAAGCATTTCTGACATCGCTGTTGCGGAAAAGCCCATCATTTGATTCATTAGCTCTTGTACTGCGCTGACTTCAAGCTCAGTCAATTCTGCATCTTCTTGTACTTTTCCGTCACCCATCATCATTAAATCCGCCATAATTAGCGCGGCGTTTTTGCTAATAATAAAGGTGTTGCTTGAACGTAATCCCTCGACAAATTCGACACTGGTCACGAGACAAGGACGTTCGTTAAATTCAAACTCTTTACTATCAATTACTCTAGCTGTTGGGATTTTTAACGAAACTTTTCGATTTAGTAGCTTGGATAAGACGGTAGAAGCAGAACCAATGCCGATATTACATACTTCTAAAAACACATCTAATTCTTCAGCAGTTAAATTGATTTCTTCTTTTTCTGGCTCGGTATCTCCAAGCAACCTCTTGGCAAGTTCTTTTCCTTTATTTACGGGAATCAGTTGCATTAAATTGGAGGTAATAAGGTCGCCAATGATTAAATCAAAACCAACTTTTATCATCGTTTGGTCTTCGCTATCTTCTAATTGTTCTTTTAAAGCAATGACTTTAATGTCTGGTGTGGTGATATCAATCATTTCTCCAAACATATTACTCATCGCGGTTGCCGAGTGCCCCATCATTTGGTTCATCGCTTCTTGTACTGCACTTAAATGAAGTTCCGACAATTCCTCGTTTGGATCAATATTTCCGTCGCCCATCATCATTAAGTCAGCGATAGCGGCAGCAACTTCTGATTGCAACACAAATAAATTCCGCATTTCGATTCCTTTGTGGAAATTCACTTCTAAGACAACATGCGGAATATCAATGTCTTTCGTATTATAAATATCAACAATTTCTACTTTAGGCGTGGAAATTGTCACTTGTTGGTGTAATAAATCAGATAAGACCGTAGAAGCTGAGCCAAACGAAATGTTGGCGATTTCTCCTATCACATCTAGTTCCATTTGCGTGATATTTTTATCTAGTAATTGCTCCACTTCTACCTCTCCTGCTCTGTCCGCCCTGTATGACGCATAAATTTAACGGCTTTTTGGTTACCACTTTTTCCCATATAACATTCGAATTTCCATTTTTCGGTTACATATCCTTTTAGCGTGTCGCGGATGTGTGTTTCTGTTAGCAAGACATCGCCCACTTCTAGCTTATTCAGTTCTTTCCAAGTAGTTTTAATTTCGCCGACACGAATACGCGCTTCTTTTTCGACTTGATGCAGTTCTTGTTCCACTTCTGCATCAAAATTTCGCCGCTTGTCAAACGTGTACTCAACGACATTTTCGAGTTTATTCATAATTTCTTCTACAGAGAAAAATGGCACGCCAATCCGCATCGTGCTAATCCAAAACTCTGATTTGATATCCACATTTACAAGCGCCATCATATCGTTTGATGATGTCACTCGGATCAGTGCCGGATTTGTTTCGACACTTACGATTTCCGGATTGATTGAATGCACGGATTTAAAACTTTCTTTCAGTGCTTCACAAAATTTTTCTAAAATCGACATCAGCGTTAATTCTTCAAAAACTGACAGTAATCTACGCTCGCTTAATTTGCGTTTCGGATTGCCACCAGACAAACATTCATGGATATAAATGACATAAGCCAAGTCCAATTCGATAATGATTTGACCAAGCTCCGGGTCACCGAGATCAATAATACAAAAAATATAGCTATCGTTTGGCATCGTTTCGATATAGCCACTAGCAAAAGAAACTTGATCCGCCAAAGTTGCTTCGGTATGAATCGGAATTCGAATACGCTGGGAAACAAACTCCATACTTTTTTTCGTGAATGCAGAGGCAACTGTCTTTAAGCTTTCGAGGTGTTCTGCACCAAATTTCTCTGGTTTATGAAAATCATAGGGATGAAAGCGCCCAAAGTCGCCAATTTCCGTACTTTCATCAACTACCTTACCTTCACTCATTTGCGAAAGCAGAGCGTCAATTTGTTCTTGACTTAATTTATCGCTCATTTTTTGTCACTCCCTAGCCCTCATGAAGAACTTCCCTCTCCTAATTTGGTGATTTTAACGAACATTTTTCCGTCTTTTGTCAGAATTTCACCGTAGCCAATGCACTTATCAGAAATGGTGATTTTGACAACATTAGCTACAGAGTCTTCTAATCTAAAAACGGTCCCTTTTTTTACATCTAGTAAACTTCCAATCGGTTGCTTTGTACGTCCTAGCTCAAAGTCGATTCTAAGTGGAATATTATGATTTATTTTCATTTAGCTAAACTCCCCTACTGAATCAAGTTTACGATTTGTTTCATCACGTCATCCGCTACTCGAATAACTTTTGTATTCCCTTGAAAACCACTTTGATAAGTCATTAGATTTACGAATTCACGAGATAAATCTACATTGGATCCTTCTAGGGAAGAACCACTAATTCCGCCAGCACCGTTTTGACCAGCTACACCATACACTGCATCTCCAGAAGAAAGTCCTGGAACATATTCGCCGTTCCCCATTTTCACAAGGCCGTCTTCATTCGAGAAAGTAGCGACCGCAAGTTGAGCAACGGGAATTACTGTGCCATCTGAATAACTCACTGCGATATAGCCAGAATCCGTTACTGCATAATCTTTCACAGTTGCCGCGCCTTTTCCGTCAGAGGTTGGTGAGAATACTTGGTTTGTGCCATAGTTGGTTAAGCCACTTAGATTTAAGCCCATATTAACTTGCTTTCCGTTTACGGTGGAGTTAATTTGGATATTTTTTAGTGCATCAGGGTTTGTTAGTTCTCCTTGTGCATTATAGTTAAGTGTTCCAGTCACTGGAGGAGTTAGTGCTTTCCCGTCCATTTGGATTTCATATTCATAGGATACATTCCCACTTGCGTCAGGTGTCGCGGCTTTCATATTGACTTGTAGTTTGTGTTTTCCACCAGCATTATCATAAACCGACAACTCAGACGTAATCGTATCTTTTTCGCCCCAATCGAGTGGAATATTACCACTTAGGCTTCCCGTTTTCGTTGCTTCACCTGGAATCGCACTATTTAAAGGGATTTGGATTGGTTGCAAATTGCCGTTCAACACATTCCCATTTTTATCCGTTGCATAACCCATCACGTATTTCCCTTGTTGGGTCGTTAAATAATTATTATCTGATACTGCAAAACTTCCATCACGCGTGTAGACGATATTTCCGCCTGCATTATCTCCAGCGATGAAAAAGCCACGACCTTGTAGTGCTGCATCTTTGTTTCTTCCAGTTGCTGTTGGAGATCCAGCTGTATAATCGGTTAAAATCGCCCCAATTTTTGATCCGGAACCAAAACTCATTGGATTCGTTCCGGCATATAAACCACCTGCTACTGACCCCATTGTATTTTGGTAAAGTAAATCATTGAAGACCACGCTTTGTTTTTTATAGCCTGTCGTATTTGCATTGGCGATATTATTCGATGTGACTGATAAAGCTTGTTGAAATGCATTCATCCCAGAAATAGCAGTATACATTGTTTGATTCATAATTCACACTCCCAAAGTTTAATTAATTTCCGTTACATAAGTCAGTGGCACGAGACTATCTTGCTCTTTTAATTTCAACATTACTCCGTTTGTCGTCTGTTGCACGCTTTCAACTTGGCCACTAATAACTTCTCCATTTAGCGAAACGCCTTTGATGTCTTTACCAATAAAATTAACAGCTGATTGTAAAGCGGAATTTTGTGCTTGCTCGGAAAGTTTGTCGACAGCCGTTGTCATATTAGCGACCTGTTCCATCAAAGAAAGTTGCGCCATCTGAGACATCATTTCGTTCGTATCAAGTGGGCTAGATGGATCTTGGTATTGTAAGCTCGTTAGAAACAATTTCATGAAATCATCTTTACCAAGGGTTTTCGATACGCTTGACGTGACCGCATTATTTGTATCTTGTGTTGTTCCTGATAAACTGCTAATTCCGTCCAAATTACGTCTCCTCCTCTAGGTCAAATACTGCTTGTTTTTGCTGTTGTCGATATGGATTTTCTCGGTCTTTTTCCTTTTTGGGCTCGCCGTGATGTCGACCTTCTGAACTTTGCCCCTGCTCTTTCGGTGCTTGCTTCTCGGTCATCGTTACGGCCACTTCTATCCCACGATTGCGGAAACGATTATGTAAATCTTGTGCCATTTGCTCGAGTTTTTGTTTGGCTGTTTGTTCTTGATATTCGATATGCACAAAAATTTTATCGGGCATTTTTTTGAGTAATACTTCGACTTTTCCAAGTGACTCCGGTTGAATCGCAAAAAAGGCTTTATTTTGTTTGACTTGAAATTTTTGAAGTTGTTCGATTTGGTCGGTAATTGTTTTATCTAATTGTTTTAACGTTACAGGTATTTCAACTTTAGTGGTAGGTGTAAGTTGTTTGGTCGATTCATACCAAATATTCGTTGTTTCAGCTGGCTTTTTAACTACTATTTCCTCTTTTATGATGGTTGGTTCTTTAATCGATGCTTTGAAAAGTTGGATGGCTTCTTTTTCTTGAGGTAATTTAGCGATTATCGGTTGGCTATTTACGACGTTTTCTGCTAATTTTGGTGGCGTTTCTTTTGCTAGCATCGTCTGAGCAGGAACAAGTTGCTCTTTAACGACACTTTTCACCGTTTCTCTAGGTGTTTGGGGCTGAGTTTCTACTTGGGGCTGAATCGCTTGTTTAGCAATTGCAGCAAGCGTATCTTTCACTTCTTTTAATATTAGTGGTTCAGCAGTTAGTTTTGGGGCTTCTTCTTGCTCAAGTAATTTTACTGAAACGAGTGGTGGTGTGACTTCTTTCATGGGCATTTGCAAGACCGCTGCTTCGTTTGTATCGTTTAACTCTCCCTTTAAAAGTGGTACAGGCATTTGCTCCATCAAAAGTGAAATAAATGGTAGTTCTACTAATTCTTCTGCTAACATCTCTTTTGGTTCTATTTCTTTTTTTCCGATAAGTGGTTGTAGCAAATTATCTGGGATTAGCACGATTTTCCCTCCCTTTTACTTTAGTAGCACCATTTTCAAATCACGTAACGTTTGTTCTTCCTTTTTATTTTCAAGCTGTTGCCATTTTTTTCGTGTGTCATCGTACATTTTCTTCGCCTGTTTCCCTTTTTCTTGAAGTTGTTCTAAAATCTGTTCATTGCTCTGAATGTACTGGCCAATTTGTGTGATTTCTCGCTCCATTTGTGTGATGCGGGTTGGCGAGAACGCATCTAGTTGCATGCTTCCCGCTAACACAGCTACTTGGAGTCTTTCTTTTTTCGTTCTGGAATAGTAAACTTCTTTTTCATGCGCCAACTTTTCAGCGACTTGTTCCCGTTTTGCCAAAAGCAACTGTAACTCTTTTAAAATGGCCGTTTTTTCTTGATCCACTTTCATCTTCACTGCGTTATAAGCCTCTTGTTTCAAATTCCTTGCCTTCTTTCTTTAGTCGATTTCTGAGATTACAATCCCAAAGTTCTCATCCATCAAAATTGCTTCCCCGATGCCAACTTTCTTTTCATCTAAGAAAATCTCCACTTTATGGCCGGGTTTTTTTTCGACTTCGAGGACATCGCCGATACTTAACTCAGAGATATCCCCAACTGGCATTACCTTCTTGCCTAGGCGGACACTTAATTTCACCCCAATATTTTCTACTTGGCGGATAGTTCCTTTTTCACGGCTCGCTTGATTTATTTCTTTCGGTTCCCATTCAGGAAGTTCTACTTGAAAAATTTGTTCCATCATGGCCCTCCTTAAAAAGTTTCTAGATTTAAAATTAACACGACACGCCCATCACCTAGAATAGTTGCCCCTGAAAAAGCAATTTGACTTTCACTGAAAAAGCTACCTAATGTTTTTAAAACGATTTCTCGTTGACCGATGATGTCTTTAATAACTAGACCAAAAATTCTTTTCGCATTTTTCACGACAAGTAAAAGTAATTCTTCGCTGTCTTTCAGTGGCGTTTCATGGAAGCACTCGCCCAAATCAAGTACTTCGATGATTGTTTCACGATAGTTAATTAAATCTTTGCCATGGACATGCTGAATATCCATGCGGTTAATCGTAATCGCTTCTGCAACATTCGCAAGCGGCACGGCATAGCGATATTCTGCTGTTGCCACTAACATTGACTGAATAATCGATAGGGTTAATGGAATTTCGATTCGGAAAGTCGATCCAGCATTTTCACTTGACTCCACACTTATTTTTCCACCAATTTTTATTATCGTATTTCGAACAACATCTAAGCCAACACCACGACCGGAAAGATCTGACACTTGATCAGCGGTACTAAATCCTGAGTCAAACAGCAAATCAAAAATTTCGCTATCCGTCATTTTGGTAGATTCTGCTCTCGTTACTACGTTTTTCGTAATCGCTTTCTCTAAAACTTTTCGCTTGTTAATACCAGCACCATCATCTACAATTTCGATAACAACATTATTACCACTATGAAAGGCTTTCAAATTAATGGTTGCCGTTTCGTTCTTACCATTTTTGCGTCTAACTTCTACTGTTTCTGCACCATGATCGACGGAATTACGAATTAAGTGGACAAGTGGATCACCAATTTCATCAATAACGATTTTATCCACTTCTGTATCGGCACCTTCAATGACCAAATCAATCTTCTTCCCAAGCTCTTTTGCTAATGTACGAACCATTTTTGGAAAACGATTGAACACACTATCTACTGGAACCATTCGCATATTAAGTAAGCCGTTTTGAATCTCTTTGGATATCGAACTAAATCTACCAAGGTGTTCCATTAGCTCTTTGTTATTAGTTTTTTCTGCGATTTCATCAATTCTTGCTCGCTCAATGACGCTCTCTTCAAATACATTCATTAATTTTTCGATTTTTTCAAGTTGTACCCGAATGGTTTTATTTTCTAATCGCTTCGTTGTTTGTTTTGGGGCTTTTTTGATTGGTTTGACAATTTGCGCTTCTTCTACTTCTTCTTTTACTGTTACTTTTTCAACTTCAGAAATATCAAGCAAGGTCACTTCGATTTCTTCTTTCGTTTGCGAAGATTCTAGGACCACTTCAAAGGTCTGGTCGAATTCTTCCAGCTCAATAGCCTCTCTATCTGGGGTTGTTTCTGAAATAATGCCCATTTCTGCAAGCCGCTCTAAGCACATAACTGCTCTAACTGCTTTTAAAATGGCAGCATCTTCAATTTTTATACTAATTTGGTAAGTTGCTTCTGTCGTTTTTTCTTGTTCTGGATGTAAAAGTGCTTCTAAGTCAGCTACTGTTTTCGTAATATCCGCAGCACCTTGTCCGCCCTGCTGAATATCCGAAACCATTGTTTCCAAATGGGAAGTGCATGTAAAAATAATGTCTACCAAATGCTCTGTTACAACTAATCGATTATTACGTACCTCATCTAATACATTTTCCATTGCATGTGTTAAATCAGC
Source organism: Listeria ivanovii subsp. ivanovii (assembly GCF_900187025.1). Taxonomy (GTDB): domain Bacteria; phylum Bacillota; class Bacilli; order Lactobacillales; family Listeriaceae; genus Listeria; species Listeria ivanovii. The sequence continues at coordinate 670,910 of NZ_LT906478.1, read as the reverse complement.
TACTTGCTGAAATCCCATCGTTGCTGACATACCTTTAAAAGTATGCGCTGAACGGAAAATTTCACTTACTAATCCGCCATTTGCCGGGTCTTTTTCAAGTTGTAACAGATTATCATTTAGTGCCTGTAAATGTTCTGAAGCTTCCTCTATAAACAAGTCTAACATATTTGTAGTCATGCAACCCACCTCCATTTCTCTATCTTGCTGCTTTTTCTAACGCCTCTAACACTCTATCCGCTTGGAAAGGTTTTACGATAAAGTCTTTTGCTCCTTTTTTAATGGCGTCAACAACCATACCTTGTTGCCCCATTGCCGAACACATGATTACTTTAGCAGATGGATCTTTTGCCATAATTTGCGCTAGTGCTTCTAAACCATCCATTTCCGGCATCGTAATATCAAGTGTCACAATATCTGGTTTTACTTCATCGTACTTTTTCACTGCTTCTAGCCCATTTTCCGCTTCAGCAACTACTTCAAAATCACTGTCCTTCACAATATTCTTAATCATCGTACGCATGAACATCGCATCGTCGACAATCAACAACTTCAACATAAAATACAACTCCCATTCCTATACCTACTAAATATTTTTTAAAAAAATCACATAATATCATTTTATAATAAAAACAGGACGATTTCTACCTTTTTCTTAAAAAAAATCCGTTTTTTATAATAAAATCAATGAAAAAATAATGAAATATCATAAAATCGGCTCTATAAGCTGTTTTCAATCAAAAAATATTTTAATAAATCAAATTTAAAAGCCCCTCGTCCGGGGTGACGAGGGGCAGGGATAAACAATGTTCGATAAATGAATTTGATATGTTTATTAGCTGTTAATTAATTGAGTTAACATTTGCGGTGTTTGGTTTGCTTGAGAAAGCATGCTGATAGATGTTTGTGTAAGAATTTTGTATTTAGTCATTTCGGACATTTCAGCAGCCATATCTGCATCTTCAATAGAGGAAGCAGATGCTTTAGTTGCGATTGATTGGTTGTTCACGTTAGATACATTGTAGCTAAGGCGACTCATACCAGCACCAAGAAGCGCACGACCGTTAGAAATGTTATTGATTAATTCGTCAATTGCTTCTGTTGCTTCTTGAGAAGAATTAGCATCAGCAACAGATAATGCACTATAACCAGCAACTGTAGAACCGCTACCAAGCGTAATTGTTCCAGCAGAAAGACCTTTTGCATTGAAAAGATCAATGTTGATTAAGTCATTAGCTTTATCAGACGCTTGGATGCTTACTTGAGTTGCAGCACCTGTAGCAGTTTGATCTAGCAATTTAATGTTGTTGTAGTTAGTAGTATCAGCAACGTGATCTAGTTCTTTAATCAAGCTACCGAATTCAGCAGTATATTGTTTACGATCTTCATCACTGAATGAACCGTTAGAAGATTGTACTGCTAATTGACGCATACGTTGCAAGATGGAACTCATGGAGCTAAGAGCTGAATCCGCAGTTTGTAACAAGTCAATACCCATCGATGAGTTTTTGCTTGCTGCATCTAAGCCTGTAGATTTAACATTCATACGAGTAACAACTGCAAGACCAGCAGCGTCATCAAGAGAACTGTTAATACGTTTACCAGATGCCAAACGTTCTTGCGCTTGAGTCATGCCTTCGTTGTTTTTACGAAGATATTCTTGTGTTTTCAAGCTAATGATATTTGTATTTACTTTCATTTGTGTTTCCCTCCTAGATTTCGGTTTAGAAAAGACTGCTCTTCTCTATATGCTTTATTATATCTTCATTTTTTTAAAAAATCAAATGTTTTTTGTTAAAAATAGAAAAATAAGTTGTTTTCGTTTGTTTTAAAATGGATAAACGGCTTTATATAAGGTTTATTCGTTTTTTTATTAATTCGTTTTTTAAAAAATAAGTGTTTGGGCAAGGGGAATTGTCCAAACACTTATTTTTATAATACTAGCTCATCTAAAATATTAATCAGTTGATGAATATTTGGTTTACTTACTTGCGCATCTGCACCAACCCCAGCACCTTTATGCTCTAGGTCCTCTGTAATTAGTGACGAGAAAATAACAACTGGTAACTCGCGACCTATTTCATCTTCTTTAATTACTTTTGTTAAATGATGCCCATCCATTTGAGGCATTTCAATATCTGTTATCAGCAAATTGACATTATCAAACGTTTGCTGTTTTTGTTCTTTTAGTAATTTAAAGATATGTTCCTGTGCTTCTTTCCCATTAGCAAAGAATTGTAGATTCGTGTACCCTGCCTCATGAAGTGTGTCTTCTAACAATTGACGAAGCATTTGCGAATCTTCTGCAATAAAAATTGTCTTTTCTTCGCGGTTTACTTTTCTCGTAATCCGATCTTCTCCAGTAACAGCAAAATCGGCATTTCCGCTGATTTCATAAATGATTTTCTCATAATCAAGTAATAGAACTAAATTGCCATCCAGCTTAACAATCCCAACGGCTAATTCTTCTAAACCAATCGAAAGCTTTTCTGGTTCTTCAATTTGTTCCCAAGAAATACGTTGAATCCGGTGTACCTCATCTACGCGGAAGACAATTTTCATTTGGTTTAGTTCAGTAATGATGAATTTCGTATTTTCTGGTTCAATTTCAGGAAGTTTCATCACTCGAGCCAAGTTAACAACGGGCATAATTTCACCGCGAACTTGGGAGACCCCTTCGATTGCTGGGTTAGAATCCGGTACTGGTGTCACTTCAAGTGGATGAATAATTTCCTTTACTTTTAAAACATTAATGCAAAATAAGTTTTCGCCAACAGTAAAAGTAACAATCTCTAATTCATTTGTGCCACTTTGTAGTAAAATTCCTTTTTCTTCTGTCATATTACTGGCCTCCTATCGATTATTGGTAACTTCTTGAAATAACGTAACTTCATCTAAAAGCTTTGCTAAATAGCGATTATTGGGAAATTCATCTATTGCTTCACTAATACGATTGGCACGATTTTCTGTATCTATTTTGATGGCCCACAAGTAAAAACGGAAATCCGTGCTAAAATTATCTATTCCACGTTCTGCAATCGCTAGCGCTTCATCATCCACACCTGCATCTACTAAATGATTAATCAAATTAAGATAACCTTGTTTTGTTACCTCGTCAGCATCCACTATATTGTAAAAATCAAGCGCGATATCTGCAAAGTCGTATTGGAAGAATAAATCAGCAATATGACTATTAATACTGTCATGATATACCGTTCTTAATGCAAGTAAATAATCCGCAAATTCCCCTTTTCCAAGTGCAATGGCTCGTTCTAAAACGAATAAGTAACGTTTTTTGTCGATTTTCGGTCCGTTTTCGAAAATAAAATCGTAAATATCACCTACATCGCTATTTTTCATTACTTTTTCAATTGGTAATTGTGGATTTTCATAATGCCATAAACATAAATCTGCTGCATCAATTAGTTCTTCTTTGATTCCAAATAAAATAGCAGTTTCACTAATCACAGGAAAAACATTGCGAATTGTACGGATTTTCACTTCGGTTGCTTCTGCTACCGGCGGATAAACATCGGTTAAAGACTGAACGATTAGCTCAGATAGTTCTGCGTAACCTTGTTGCGTGGTCATAGAAAGTAAACGCAAGCCTGTTTCCGTACTTGAAATAAAATGATGACGTTCCATAAAAGCAAAAATTTCTTTTGGGCCATGGAATTTGCTCAGAAGCATAATCATTTGGAACATGACACCATAATCCGAGCTGTTTTCCGCATATGCTTTGGAAAAATGAGTCATTGCCCTCGTATAATCTTTTTCTTCTAAATAGATTGTCCCAAGCATTTTGTGTGGCATAAAGTTGGTTGCTTCATATAAAACAATTGGTTGGTAGTCGATTACTTTGTTTTCAAGTAAGGTTTGATAAATTTCTTTGGCATCTTCTAGTTGATGGCTTAAATAAAGAATATTTGCCTTTTTAAGGGGGAATTCCGGTACATTCGGCCAAATAATTCTAGCTTCTTCAATTATCGCCAAGCTTTCCTCATAACGCTTTTCTTGCTCAAGTAGTTCAGCAATATGATAGGCACTTAATTTTGCCCAAATATATTGATTGTTGTCACGCAAACGAAATGCCTCCGAAAATTCTTTCAACGCTTCTTTTTTGTTACCAAGACGGTTCATTTCTTGTCCAAAGTTAAAGTGGACAAAACCGCTATTTTTGTTGTTTTTCATTTCTTTTTCAAGCAGGCGCAAATTACGACTTGATTTTCCTTGTTTTTCAACAATTTCTGACATATAACCATAATGATAAATTTTCACTTCTGCAAGGCCCGCTTCAATGCTATGTTTATCTACTGCTTCTAATTGTTCGTGGATAACCCCACGAAAACAAATCGTTCCATCATTCTTATAGACACGAGCCATCTGGTTAGTTGTCGTCACGCGTCCTTTTTCCCCTGTAAAACTAATGATTTGTGCCATATACATAGATTCCCTTTGCGATTTTAATTGTTTTTCAAGTTTTAAATAGCTTTCCTCTTCCAAACATTCATCCGCATCAATTACTAAAATCCATTTTCCAGTCGCTTTTGTTGCCGCAAAGTTTCTTGCATCTGAAAAGTTCCCCGTCCATTCAAAGTCATAGACAAAATCAGTGAATTCATTAGCGATTTTTTTGGTTTCGTCAGTAGAACCCGTGTCTACAATAATAATTTCTTCAGTAAACTTTCTAAAAGATGCTAAGCTTTGTCTTAAAATATGCGCTTCATTTTTGACAATCATACAAATCGAAATTAACGGCCGCATGAACTTCCCCTCTTTCTATCAATTAATTCACTAATTTTATTTTATCGCTACTTGTACGGTGCAGTAGATGTTTTTTTGTTTTTGGTAAGTCATAAATCATACTTTGAACATTGCTCGCTTTTGCCACATCTACTGGAATGACATCAGTTGGTCTATCCCCATTATAAAAACAACATACCAAGTCCATTTTGCTAATTATTTGCGTTAAAAATTTCTCATATGTAGGCTTGGCGATAATTGTATTAAAATAGCCAAATGACTGATAACTACTCCCTAGTCGCTCCAAGTAGTCAATGGCTGTGAAAAATGGTTCTGGTAGGCACTCTTTTGGTGCAAAAGTATAGAGTGACAGCCTAGGAGCTAAATGTTCCTTTTTAAGAAAAAATTGCAATACCTCATTTTCAATCGATTTATAACAGAGTAAATGAATATGATTCACTGGCGCAAATTTTTCTAAATAGCTTTCTATTTCCTGTTTGTCATAACCGGTCAGCCTGTGGGAACCGCTTAAAAAGAGTTGCAATGAATTCACCTCACTTATCTTCATCCAGTTCATCTCGGTTATTCGGACGCACCATGATTTCGACGCGCCGATTTTTTTCACGATTAGCTGCGATATCATTTTTTGCAACTGGTTTAAATTCCCCGTACCCTCGAGCGCTAAATTCTCCGGGATTTACTTCACTATTTTCTTGAATTATCGCTTCCATAAAATTAACCGCTCGAGCTACACTTAGTTCCCAGTTGGAAGAGTAAGTAGAGGTACTAATCGGCACATTATCCGTATGGCCTGAAACAATCCCCTCCATTGTTCCTTTACCTTGTGCGAATAGCTCGCCAATTTCTTTTGCGATTTCACGTTTGTTTGCAGATAATTCAGCACTACCAGATTGGAATAAGATATCATCACGGATCGTGATTAGAACTCCTTCATCCGAATATTTTGTCGTTATTTTTGCTCCTAAATTTTCTGCTTGGATATAGCTATCGATTTGTTTTTTGAACGCCTCGATGTTTTCTTCATTTTGCTTTTTAAGTAGAGCTGCTGCTGCTTTTTTCGCTTTCTCTTCTTCTTTTTCCTGCTTCTTCTTATCTTGCTCATCCATCGCCTTTAGTACTGCATTAACATTTGGATCATCTGGTCCTTTTTCTTTGGATACATATGCTTGGTTGCCTGCTGCTCCCTCTTCCACAATCTTCTTAAAAGCATTTCCCATTTGTTCAAATTTCTTCGCATCAACAGAGCTAGAGGCAAATAGAACAATAAATAGAGCAAGTAAAAGTGTCAGCAAATCACTATATGGAATTAACCACGTTTCATCAACGTGTTCCTCCTGCGGTTTCTTGCGACGCTTGGCCACGCTCAAATTCCTCCACTTCTCTCGTTTTCTTCCCTTTTCCATTTCGCAGCACATCTTTCTCTTTTGGACTTAAAAAAGATAATAAACGTTCTTCTACAACACGTGGTGCATTTCTTTCTTGAAGTGCGACGACTCCCTCAATCATCATGTACCGTAAATGCACTTCTTTTTGTGATTTTACTTTCAATTTATTGGCAAACGGTGTCCATAGTACGTAACCGGTGAATATCCCGAAAATCGTACAAATAAATGCGGCGGCAATTGCCTCGCTTAATTTATCTGGATTCGACATTTCTCCCATTGCGTGAATTAGTCCCATCGCTGCACCTAGAACTCCAAGTGTTGGTGCATAAGCGCCCGCAGATGCAAAAATTTTGACATAAGCCGCGTGACGCTCTTCCATACTAGAAACTTCTTCTTCAAGCACATCCCGCAAAAATTCTGGGGAAGATTGACCATCAACAACTAAGCGCATCCCACGTTTCATAAATGGATCTTCAATTTCATCGACAGAATCTTCCAGTGCTAGAACGCCATTTCGTCTAATTTCATCGGCATATTCTTTATACTGAATTAAGACGTCTACTTTCTCTGGGCCTCTTTCTTTCGTAAAAAGAATTTTAAATAATTTTGGAACGACTTTTACATCACTCCAGGGGTGCGCCATCAATACAGCGGTAATTGTTCCAAGCACAATAACAAGTAAAGCTTCTGCACTGAACAACATTGCAACTGATATATTTTGCATCATAAACGAACCTGCAATGACAATTACTGCTAAAACAAGCCCAACAATCGTTGTAATTTCCATGTTCTCTCATCTCCCAGCTACTTTTTTCAGCGAACTAATTCTACTTCATTTAACCAAAATGCGACTAATTCATTTTCCATTTCTGGCAAATGAACGAAAAATGCTTTTGCATCCGCTTCACTTGCAAATGCTTGCGACCTGTAAGTATCTTCTTCTATACCTTTTAAAGCTAGAAAATAAAATGACTCCAAACGACCTAAGATGACTTCTTTCTCGCCAATTTGATAGCCCGTTGTTTGTCTAATCTCAAATTCATTTGGTAAAAAAAGTTGCTCCCTTTTTTCAAGTGCTAGAATTTGTTCTGCGAGGTTAGGTTTATCCTCAAAAAATGCTAAATTTTTAATATTTTCCATTCGTCCCATCCAACCAACTCCATTTCTTTTTTGCTAGATTTTTATGTAAAAAAAGTTATTTAATGTTGCAAGTCCATATTCAGCCGGATTCAAAATTTGTTCTGAACCACCGATAAATAATACGCCACCACGTCTAAGCGAGTCGGCAAATTTCTGATACGCTTGATGCTTCCCGTATGTCGTAAAATAAATCAGTACATTTCGACACACGATTAAGTCAAAACCTTTTTCGTAGTAATCGGTTAATAAATCATGCCTTCTGAAACGAATGGACCTGCGATATTTTGGTAAAATTTGATATGTATCACCTTTTTTGATAAATGCTTCTTGTCGTTCTTTTTCGTTTAATTCTTCCATTTGGCGACTTTGATATTCACCAATCACCGCTCGCTTTAAAATCGCTGGTTCCAAATCTGTGGCTAAAATATCATAGTGTCTCGCTCCAGCCACTCGCTCCAACATCATTGCTAGTGAATATGGCTCCTCTCCAGATGAACAAGCCGCACTCCAGACTCGGAGTTTGCCACAACCATTTTCAAGCAAATGAGGGACAACTGTATTTTCTAAAGCATCCCAACGATTCCGATTGCGGAAAAAAGATGAAACATTAATCGTAATCAAACTAATGAACTCATCTAAAAGTAACGCATCTTTTTTCAAATGCTTAAAAAACTCCCCAAAAGTAACATAGTTTTTCTTTACAATGAATGACAAGATCCTCCGCTTCATTTGTGTTTCTTTGTAAAGCGTGAGATCCAAACCCAAATCCCTTTTGACGACACGAGTAAAGTAAAGATAATCCTTTTCCAAATCTGGAATCATTCTTTTTCCTCCCCCTTAGCTAGGCCGTTACTAACGAATTAATCCACTTGCTTCTTTGTCATAAACCTTATCAAACATATTCACGATATTTTTCGAAGCTTGCACCATACGCTGGTTATCCATTAGTTGCACCATCTCAACACCTAAGTCTACATTAGATGTTTCGAGCACACCGTTTTGAATAATCCCTTGTCCAGCAGGTAAATTCATGGTGTTTGTTCCATTTACATGAAGACGACTTTCTCCGTCTTTCACTAAATTATCTACTTGGTCTCTGGACACAAATTTCGTTCCTAAGCGACCGATATACGCATTTGTTTCTGCATTATATAAGTCTCCATTTGCTTCGGCGCGGATAGAAGTTTTTTCACTCACTTGAATGGCTTCTCCTGTTGAGCTTAAAAGGTTAGCTCCATCTGCTGTTCGCAAAAAACCAAATTGATCTGAGTGAAACTGACCACCCCTGGAAAGCGAAATTTCCCCATTTTTTGCAGTGATAAAAAAATTACTACCTTGTACTGGGTTCGCATCTTGCATAAAGAAGTCTCGGTCTCGGTTGGTAATATAGCTTGAACCTGCTGTTAAATTGATATGCGCGGCAGCTGGCCGTACCCCGTAATCAATCGTTCCTACTTGTCTAGCAACCGGACTGTTTTGATAAGTGACTTTGTTCCTTGAAATAACTTCACTTGTTAACTGGTCAAATTTAAAACCTGGTGTTTGTGCATTTGCCACATTATTAGAATGTACTTGAATATGTTGCATGTAATTCATCATCCCCGCTGCACCAATATATAAGCCTTTCACTCCAATACCTGCCTCCTATCTGTTCCAACAAACCGTTCTGCTAACCAACGACTTTTTGGCCTAAAAATATTTTCGGTAATATTTTGCCCGTCTGTCATGTATAATACCGGCAAATTCGTTTCCTGCATGACCGTGTATAAATCACCAATTCTCGTTGTTTCATCCATTTTTGTAATAATAAAGCCATCGATAGAAATTTCGGCTAATTTTGGTAAAATCGACATGACATCCACACTTTTCATACCTGATGAAAAAGTAAAACAAGTTAAATCAGGATGAACCACATTTGTATACGCAGCAATTTCGTTCACTGATTCCTCTACTAAATAGTTTCTTCCAACCGTATCAATTAAAATATGATCCACACCACTTACGTAAGTCATGTAATGTACTGCTTCTTCTAGTTCAGCTGGGCTCGTGGCAACGATTAGTTCCACTTCTAATTTATCGGCATAGCCTTGAAACTGTTCAACCGCACCTGACCGGAAAGTATCTGTCGTAATAAATCCAACTGTTCGATTTTGTTTTAAAAGCTGCCATCCGAGTTTCACGAGTGTCGTTGTCTTCCCAACTCCCGTTTGCCCGATTAAAGAAATAATTCGATGCTTACTTAAATCAAACATGTCTTCTAGTGCCAGTTTTCCTGATAAATACGGTACAAACCAATCCGTAATATCATCCAAATGTGCTGACTCTACTTGTTTGAACTGCTTTCGTCCTGCTTGCATAAAGTCCGCTACATAGGTATCACTTATACCGCGACTCTTTAAAAATTTTACAAAGTCACTATTTTGTTCGCGTTCTTCACGCATTTTCACAGCAAGCTCGCGGTTTAAGGCAGCCAGTTCAAGACGCATCGCTGAAAGTTCTTCTTCCTGGGTCTTTCGTTCTTCTAAAAGCGGCGTCGATGTTGCAAGTTCAGCCCCTGAAGCAAGCATTTCTAGTAACTTTTCCTTCTTGAGTAAGTCATCCGTTTTCGGACGATTTTTAACAACTGATTTTGCGAACGTTTCTTGAAAATCCATTCGCCCATCCGCAATGGCTACTTCACTCATAATGACGGCCGTCACCTCATACTGCTTCTTAAATATGCCTAGTTTTGTGACCCGTTGATCTGTAATCTTGTATGGTTCATTGGTTACTAAGCGAATTTTCTTATGAATTTCTCGCTTAGAATTCGCTTTAAAAATTTCCATCTTTTCAACTAAATGCTTTCCCATTTTTACGGAGTACCTCCCTTATCAAGTTGGTTCAATCAGCGCAATTTGTTCCACTTCTGTTTCTGGTGAAAGTTCACTGATTGATAACACCGGCACATCTAATTGGTACCGTTCTAACACACGTACAAATCCAAAGCGAAAATCTTTCCGCCGCGTTAAAATGACAGGTTCTCGTCCGGTAAGTTGGGCTTTATTTACCGTATCTCGTACCTTCTGAATGATTGGTAACTCCTTATCAAGTGCCCAGTTTAGCGCGTAACCATAGTACGGTGTGTTAACAATTTCCGTATCCATTTCGATAGAATCTTGTAACAACAAAGCGTAAATTTTCCCGTCTTGATTTTTTGCTTGTTCACAGATAACTTTAGAAATTCGCTCCCTGACAAATGCGGTAATCCCATCAAGATCCCCCGGGTAAATCGTCTGTCCATCAATAATCCCTTCCACAATCGTTGGCAAATCTCGTACGGAAATCCCTTCTTTTAGCAATTGTCTAAGTACGCCTTGAATCAGTGAATAATCAATTTCTTTTTTCTTAATCTCATCAATTAAAATTTGATTTTCCTTTGCCAAACTATCGATTAAGTCTTTAATTTGTTGTCGCATTAGTAGTTCATGCAAATTTTTCCGTAAAACAACATCCAAATGGGTGATTAAAATGCTTAATGGCTCTAACACCTGATAATTTTTCATTTGCGCATCTTCTAACTCACCAGGCAAAATCCAGTAACCGTCTTCCCCAAAAATGGGATCCTTCGTTGGTTCGGCATCAAGATCAATCATTACGCCTGGGGTTTTAAGTGCTAATAAATGCCCTGCTTTCAAAACACCACTTGCTACAGCCACCCCTTTTATTTTGATTTCATATTTCCCGCGAGGTTGGAAGCTAGTGTTATCTTTGAAATTAATCCCAGGAACGCCAATCCCTAAGTCTTGAAGAATCGATTTGCGCATTAGCACTACTTTATCTTTCGCTGTTTCTCCGTTCATTTTTTGTTTAACTAATGCTGCAATATTTAGCCCTAGTTCGACAACAACTGGAAATTTCTCACGTGCCGCACCAAATGCTTGATTATGTTCTGCCTCCGCGGAATTGTTTTCTGATTGAATGAGTTCCATTTCTTTTGCTAACTCTAGCTGTTCTTTTTTCTTGATATTAAATTGCGTCCGGTAGCCGATTACTCCAAGAACAACACCTATCCCAACAAACGGAATCGCTGGTAATGGACTAAATACCCCCATTAAGATAAACATTCCCGCAAGCGTATACACAACCACCGAGTTTTGCATCAGTTCTTTAAAAATTCCTACAGCAACGTTATCATCTGAGCCATCAAATACTCGAGTGACTATAACCCCAGCTGACATTGCCATCAGTAGTGAGCCAATCTGACTAACAATTCCATCCCCGATTGTGAGCTCGGTATATTTAACCGCAGCCTCACCAAACGAAAGACCACCTTGAACCATTCCAACAATTAAACCAAAAACAATATTAACGACTGCTAAGAGTACCGTGAAAAGCACGTCCCCTTTTACAAATTTCCCAGCTCCGTCCATCGCACCGTAAAATTCTGTCTCCATATTTAAGTATGCTCGTTTTTCTTTCGCTTCTGGTTCTGTGATTAAACGTTGATTTAAGTCCGCATCAATCGCCATCTGCTTCCCAGGTAGCGCATCTAACGTAAACCTCGCAGCTACTTCCGCCGTTCGCGAGGAACCATTCGCAACAATAAACTGAAAGACAATTAAAATGATAAAAATGACAATACCAACAACAAAATTACTACCAATAACAAAGTTTCCGAACTGTTTAATTACTTGTCCAGGATCTCCAGTCGTTAAAATTGCACGAGTGGTTGAAATGTTAATTGAAACTCGAAATATCCCCATCAAAAGTAGCAATGATGGAAATGATTTTAATTCATTCCAATCTTTAATCGATGTCGCTCGCATATAAACTAACACTGAAAATGCTAGAATCGTCACCAACACTAAATCCAACACAAATGGAGGTAGTGGCACAATAAGCGCAACAACAAATGAAACTGCAATCAGAATAGCAAAATATTTTTTTATAGCCCCTAAACTCCCCATTTTGAAACCTGCCTTTTCTAATTTTAGAAAGGTCGCTCATATGTTGTTAGAACTGGATTTTGTCTGCGTCCATCAATTCTTTCATTACTTCAATCACATCTTTATATAAATCTTCTTGTATGTATTCATCTGGATTCGTCGTGTAATAAATACTCCGAGCCAGCTGTCTGTTCGTACTCATTGGTACTCCATCTGTTTCTGCTACTTGGCGAATAAATAATGCCAGCTCATCTTCTCCCTTAGCAAGGAGTTTTGGCGCGTGATCTTTCGCTTTGTCATAGCGCATCACAACAGATATATGCGTCGGGTTATTAACAACAAATGTCGCATCTGCCATTTTTTTCGTAATCGACCCTTGGAGAAGCCCTCGAGCAATACTTCTTTGTCGTTGCTTCACTTCTGGACGACCTTCTGAATCTTTCATTTCATCCTTAATTTCTTGTTTCGACATCCGGAGACCTTTTTTATAGTCATATTTTTGATAGAAAAAGTCGAGCAAACCAATAACTGCAATAACAAGAAATAATGCTAAAAATTCATTTTTGAATAAAGAGAAAATTTGCTTGAGAGAATAAAGCCAGTTCTGTCCTGTGTAACTAATTAATGTTTGAAGGTGATCACGAAAACCGATATAGGCAACATAAGAAAGCAGTGTAATCAAAAGAAGCGCCTTGACAACTTCAACAATTCCTTTGACACTAAAAACACGCTTGAAATAATTAGCTGGATTTAATCGTTTGAACTGAGGTTTCACTGCTTTGGCAGAAAACAAAATTCCTACTTGCACTCCGTAATTCATCAAACCAAAAATCACTACCATAATCATCACCGGCAAAAGCACTTTTCCAAATTCCATTAAATAAAATAAACTATAACTTTCCATACTAGCAAGCTTAGGTGGCTGTTTCAAAAGAGCAACAAAGCCTTGGATGGTGTTTTTAATAAACATCTCGCCAAAGAAATAAAGAAGCCCTGCTACAATCAGCAATGAAAAAGCATTATTAAGTTCTTTACTTTTCGCCACATTACCTTCGTTTCTAGCTTTCTTAATGCGGCGCGGCGTTGCTTTTTCCGTTTTATTATCTTTCGCCAAGCTTCATTTCCTCCCTATTTTTTCAGTAAATAATCAAAAAACGACACATATTGCTGAATCATCTCATCTGTCAAATTTTTAAAAACTGTACTCAAGATAGGAACCGCGCATGCTAAAATGAAAATCCCAAAGGTAATTTTTATAATAAATGCATTCATAAAAATATTAATTTGCGGAGCACTCTTAGAAATAAAAGCGAGGATAATATTAACAATGAAAATGCTACCCATGATTGGAAGCGCAATCGACACCGCCGAAGCAAGCGCAAATCCAAGCGTCCCGAGAAATAAATCGATAAAACCTTTTTCAAATAAAATCGATACCGAAGCCGTAAATTCAAACGATTTCATTAAGTAAAAAATCAAATAATCAAGCCCCTGCAGTGATAAAAATATAACCACAAAAAATGTATCTAAAATCGCCGCTGTTATCGAATTTTGCGTCCCATATGATGGATCTATCAAATTCACCTGCGAAAAACCTAAATCATAATCAATCATAAAACCAGCCATTTTTGGAATAACCGCAATAATTTCCACTAATTTTGCAAGTGCGAGACCAAACACCACTTCTGATATCACCCGTAAAAGCAAATCTGGCAAAGTAGTAATTCCTGAAACATCTACTACCGTTGCCACTGGAATCGAAATCGCCATTCCGAATATCACTTTGACGCTGTTCGGAATATGGCGCCCTTTTAAAAGCGGAAAGAAGAATAAAAAACTAGCAATACGGCAAAAAACAATCACTACAGCAAGTAAAAATTCAAACTCCATGTTTACACCCTAATCATCAGGGGTAATTTGGAAAAGATTCCTACAAACAAATCCGTCATGTGTTCAAACATCCACGGTCCAAGAATAAAAAGTGCCACTACAAAAGCAATAATCTTCGGTAAAAACGTCAGCGATTGGTCTTGAATTTGCATCATCGCCATCAAAATCGCTACCACAATCACCACTACGATACATATAAGCGACACCGGCAAAATAAGCGCCAGCCCACTATAGAAAAAATCTTGAAAAATTTGCGTAATCGGCGTTAAATTCATTTTGCTACTCCCTTAAAAGTGAATTGTTTGAAAAATCATGTTGGTAATTAGCCCGTATCCTCCAATGAAAATAAAGACTAAAATCTTAAACGGTAAACTAATTGTCATCGGTGGAACCATCATCATTCCGAGGTACATTAGTAAAGTACTAACAATCAAGTCTATAAATATAAACGCCAAGTAAATAAACATCCCAGTTAAAAATCCTTGGGTAATTTGTGTCAAAATAAAAGCTGGCATAAGAGCCATAAGTGGTGCATCTTCTTTTTTAGTTACTGGGTCCTCTCCTTCAGCTTTTAACATCATGTTGATATCGTGCTTATATGTATTTTCAGCCACATACTTAGTCAACAGCGGTTTTGTCTCATCCCAAACCTTTGATGCACTCCATTCTTCTGTTTGTGATGGTTTATACACATCGTCGTACCATGCCGTAATCAAAGGCTGCATCATAAACAAAGATAGGAAAAGTGCAAGACCAACAAGCACCTGATTAGGTGGCAAATTTGTCGCTCCAAGCCCCTGTCTCGTTAATCCAAGAACGATAATACAATACGTAAAATGTGTGAACATTAATACAATCGAAGCAGACAAAGATAGCACTGTCACTAAAACAAATAGGGCAACACTAGAATTAACCCCATCTGTTCCATTTACACCCAGCGAGTCCAGCCAACTTTCAGCATGAACACTCGTACCTGGCCAAAAGAAAATCAAAGAAAATACAAAAACAGCAATAAAGGATACTTGAAATACTCGTTTAGAAGCTATTTTACGCATTTACTTTCGTCTCCTCTTTCAAAAGTAATTCTCGGAAAAGTGACTCATCTTGGACATTATTTCCATTTAATGACACCGTTCTAATATCATTATTTGAAATAAGCGCCAGCACTTTCTCTCCGTTCACCTCTAGAAGAACTGCGCGTAACTGATGAGAGATGAGAAGCGTATCTTCCAACTTTATAAGGTCATTTTCGCTTTTTCTAGTTCGAGCCGCTTGTTTGTTTTTCTTTACTAAAAAGTAAGAAATACCTGCAAGCACAGCTAAAAGTGCAATAATTTTAAAAAGTGATAAAAAATATTCCATTCAAGTAAGGTAAATTCACCTTTCACTCCCTTCATCAGATTACAAAAATAAATCATTTTTTCAAAATATATATCAATATAGTATTTTTTGTAACTGCAATATAAAATTTTACACCAAATCTAAAAAAAATCTATACTTTTTTTAAAAAATGAAAAGTCGGTAAAAATTAAAAAAACAGCCATAGTAACAGCTGTATCAAAGGAAAACTTCTCATTATTTGATTAATATTTTTTTATTTAACGCAAAAAAAGGTTCTTCATACCCACTCCTTTTGACCCACCCGCACTCCCTTTACACAACTAACATATATTGTTATTATAAAAATAAACAGAAAATCAATAATACTATAGGATAGAGAGGTATGTGATTGTATGCCTAAATCAGAAATAAGAAAATTACTTCAAGAAATAAAAAAACAAGTAGATAATCCGGGGAATTCATCTACTACCGACATTAAAAAAATGGCGTCAGAGTCTGGTATTGACGAACAAACAGCCGAAGAAATCTTTCATTTACTCACTGATTTTTATCAAGCCGTTGAAGAACATGGTGGAATCGAAAAATATATGCACTCCAACATTAGTTGGTTAAAAATTGAATTAGAACTACTTTCTGCATGTTACCAAATTGCTATTTTGGAAGATATGAAAGTACTTGATATCTCTGAAATGCTCAGTTTAAACGATTTGCGGATCTTTCCAAAAACACCGAGCCAGCTGCAAAATACCTACTACAAACTAAAAAAAGAATTGATTCAAGTAGAAGATATCCCAAAAAATAAGCCGGGTAGAAAAAGAAAAACGCAAAAAAGCAGTAAAAAAGAAAAAACAAATATTTTCGGAAAAGTCGTTTCTTCTGAATATAAACCGCCGACATCTATCAAAGAACAAATCAGTTATGACAAAACACGCGAAAAAAACTTGGTAGATTTATTATCTGGCGTTAAAAGCAACGTGCAACTTTTAAGCGAAAACCAAGGCGAAGAAAATAATGTCTATGACTTGCTGAAAAGCATTTATTCACTTTCGTCTCTTGCTGTGCAAAAAGAAGAACTCGATCGTAAATATCAAGATTTACAAACAAAATACCAAGAGCTTGAACAAGAGAACTCGTATTTAAAACAGCAAAACGAAACAATGACTGAATCTTTCCACACACTTGTCATGCAAGTAGCTGACTTTGCATATGCGAATGACTTAGACCAAATCCAAGCATTACCACTTTTCAGCCAGCAACTTGTTGTGACGCTTAATCAACTCGGTATTTTTAAGGAAAACTATAAACAAATGTAATTCAGAGAGGATGGTACGATGTATATCGAAATTTACACCGCAAACGGAGAATCGATTCGTCTTGATGACGACGCAAAAATCAACAACATTAGCATCCACGAATTATCAAAAACTGACTTAAAAAATCTTTTTAACGAAAAATGTATTGAATTAACCAAATATGACTTAACTTATTTTATTAATACAAGCCAAGTTAATTGGTTCCTCGTAAGCGAAGGAATCCATTAAAAAACAGACTGGGGCAAGCACCTTCATATCAGCTTTCGCTGATACCAATCATAATGAAAAAGCTATCGGCCTACAACTGTTTTTCTGTCATAATTGAGATAAAGGAATAAGTTGTTGATCGATAGCTTATTGAGGTTCTTCAAGACCTTGTGGGATAAAATGAACCGTCATACTCATTTCACACCATTCATTATGTTTTCAAGCATGGGTATAAAAAGCGGCTCTAAAATAAAAACAAGCAGGAATCATGTCTATTCCATTTTTTGAAATGGCTCTATACAATGATTTCTGCTTTTCTATTATCCAGTTTTTATTGCTGATATTTTGTTATGTCTCAGCCTTCTTTCTTTTTTTGAAAGGTTCTTCACTGTTTCATTTCGTTCCTAATTTCCTTTACACGAGCTCGAAGCCCCAACATACTTAAAATAGATTTTAAAATGACAGTGAAAGAGACCGTTTTTTAATGAGGGCTCGAAGTCCATGAGTCTATGATCGATTTTCCTTTCACCCAAACAAGAAAATAGAGGACAAAATCATCCGTCAATGACTTTACTCTCTAATCTTAGTATGTTTTTTCTATTTAAATATCAAATTGACTATCATCATCACCATATTGGTTTGGTCCGTCACTTTCAAGGCACATAAATACTAAAATAATAATTCCCCCAACAAATGGAATTAAGTCAAGAAAAGCAAAAAAACCACTTTTCCCTGAATCATGTAAACGTCTAACAGTAAGACTGATTGTCGGAATTAAAGCCGCTAATAGATACAGCCATAAAATGACTAAAATTAATAGTGCGCCACCACCGCCAACCATACCAGTGCCGCCCGCACTCCCTTCCATCAATGCGGAAATACCAAAAATGATTGCTAAAATGTAAAGAACTCCAATAATAATTGCATTCCAAAGTACTACATACCAATACGCCGAACGAGGTGCACGACCACTAAAATTGACGTAGTTCTTCCAAAATGACTTATAAGCTTCTAAAAATCCCATGTTTCCTCCTATGTATATAAAAATTTGTTGTTCCTTTAAGAATATACGTAGCCATTTCATTATACAAGGACATAACAAAAAGATTCATAAAATAGACACATTCCTATTTTATTTGCCAAAATGAATCTTTAGTCGCATTACTTTCGACTTTATTTATAATGAAATTTGCCTTATAATATTGATATGCAAACCATTACTACATAAAAAATTTACAAAAAAATACCTCTAGCAGCTGTAAAACAACCACTAAAAGTATAAAAGGGAGTTTAAGGTAAGTAAAGACAATCCATACAAAAAAGGGAGAAAAAGTAATGGTATTGTCATTGCTTATGTCTATATAATACCCGTATCTTCCAGTCCAAACCCTTTTTTTGTATTAAAATTAGATGACGAATTTAACTAAAATGAAACAGAATTTACTACGTTTGTATTTGGCTAACTCCTTAAACCTCTTCCTTTATTAATTAAATACCAGCAAATCGCATATAGCACAACGATAAATAGCACCAGAATGAACATCGACACCATGATTGGGACATCAGTTACACCAAGGAAGCCATACCGGAATCCAGAAATCATGTAGACAATCGGATTTACTTTTGAAATCGCTTGCCAGATGGGCGGAAGCATAGAAATCGCGTAGAACACACCACCAAGGTACGTCAGCGGCTGTAAAACAAATGTTGGTACAATAGAGACATCATCATAAGATTTAGCGAAAATCCCATTGAGAAGGCCTGCTAGCGAGAACACAATCGCTGTCATCAAAAAAGTAATAATTCCAATCGACCATGAATAGACATGGAGTGGTACAAAAAATAAAGAAATAATGGTAACTAGTGAACCTACTAATATACTTCTACCGATTCCACCAATAAGAAATCCCCAGATGATAATATGCGTTGGTACAGGAGCTACTAAAATCTCCTCAATATTTTTCTGGAATTTTTGTGAGAAAAAAGAAGACGATACATTGGCATATGAACTAGTAATGACAGACATCATAATTAGCCCCGGCACGATGTATTCCATATAAGAAAAACCACCCATATCCCCAATACGGCTCCCAATCATTTTCCCAAAGATAATAAAATAAAGCGACGTTGTAATAACAGGTGGAACGAGTGTCTGAACCCAAATCCGCATATATCGGTTGGTTTCTTTTGCTGCTAGACTTTTTAAAGCTGTATAATATAGATTAAACATGTTTTTCCCCCACTTGATGTTTTTCATCGGTAATTTTCAAAAATAGTTCTTCTAATCTATTGGACTTATTACGCATAGAAAGCACTTTAATCCCTCGAGCACTTAATTGTTCAAAGATGTGATTCACGCCTTGATTTCGTTCAACTTCAACAGATAGTGTTTGTTTATCTTCAAAAACATGCTGATATCCAGTGATTTCAAATGCTTGTTCATAAGGCTCTAAATCAAAAATAAATGTCTCAAATTGCAACTTAGAAAGTAGTGATTTCATGCTCGTATTTTCAATTAGCTCACCTGACTGGATTATACCGATGTTTCGGCAAAGCATTTCCGCTTCCTCTAAGTAATGTGTAGTTAAAATAATCGTTGTACCACTCTCATTTAGCTCCCTTAAAAACGTCCACATTTCACGTCTAAGTTCAATATCCACCCCAGCAGTAGGTTCATCCAAAATCAGCAGCCGTGGTTCATGCATCAACACACGCGCAATCATCAGGCGTCTTTTCATTCCTCCTGAAAGCATTCTAGCCCGTTCGTGACGCTTTTCCCATAAATTCGATTGTTTTAAATATTTTTCGCTACGTTTAAATGCTTCTTTACGAGAAACACCATAATAGCCGGCCTGATTAACGACAATTTGTTGTACCGTTTCAAATGGATTGAAATTGAATTCTTGCGGTACAAGTCCAATTTGCTGTTTCGCCCGAACAATATCCGTGTCCAGGTCATAGCCAAATACTTTTACTTTTCCAGATGTTTTATTGACTAACGATGTGATAATCCCGATTGTCGTTGATTTCCCCGCCCCATTTGGACCAAGAAGCGCATAAAAATCTCCTTCTTCTACCGTTAAATCCACCCCGCGAAGAGCTTCCACCCCAGTCGAATAGATTTTTCGTAACCCTGTTATCTCAAGTGCATAAGTCATGTAATTGCTGTCTCCCTTATCAAATATGATTCCTCTATTTTAGCACTTATTGGCGAATAATAAAAAATAATCGGCTTTATGCTCAAATATGCGCAAAAAGTCGATTATTTTTATTTTAATAAAACCTCGTAGACCTTCTCGATACGCCCAAAATCAGCAATAACCAGCCTGCTACAAAACAAACTCCTCCGATTGGCGTAATTGCGCCTAACACAGCTACTTTGGAAATACTTAAGATATATAAACTTCCGGAAAAGAACGCAATTCCGACCGAAAATAAGATCACTGCCCAAGCATAAAGCTGGCTAGCTTGTTTTTCCATTAATAATCCAACAACTAAAATTCCAACTGCGTGAAACATTTGATACTGAACGCCGGTTTCCCAAGTACTTGCATAACTTCCAAGTACATCTTTTAAAGCATGCGCCCCGAAAGCACCAAGTAGAACTGCAAGCCCGGCAAAAATGGCTCCAGTAATAATTGTTTTTTTCATAATAGCCCCCTAAAAATCAAGCAATGAATCTCCATTAGCCCCATCTTCTAACTCTATTTTCTTTCCGTCCATGTTGACGATTTGCGCAGGTTCTGATTTTGGAATTAGGTTTGTTTCCACTTCCAAACCTGTTTCATCACCAGTTTTCGCAAGTTGGACAAGTAACATCAAACCATGCAAATGCTTATCTTGACTCGCCTTTGTCGTTGCCGCTCTTGCTTTTGCTAACTCACTTTCCATTTGTTCAAAAATCTTTGCATCTGAAATAATCATTTATCCTTAACCTCAATAGTTTTAATTACCCGCGCTGGATTTCCGGCTAAAACAACATTGTCAGGGAAACTTTTCGTCACAACTGATCCAGATGCTACAACCACGTTATTACCAAGTGTTACTCCCGGATTAATAATTGCCCGACCGCCAATCCACACATTATCACCAATCTTTACTGGCTTACCAAGTTCCAGTCCACTATTTCGTTTAACTGGATCAAGTGGATGTGTAGCCGTATAAATATGAACACCTGGCGCCATCATGCAATTTTCACCAATATGTACCTCGCAAACATCTAAAATCACACAATCAAAATTAGCATAAAAATTTTCGCCAACGTAAATATTGGAGCCGTAATCTACTCGAAAATCTGGTTCGACATAGACGCTTTCTTTTGTACCACCAAATAGACGTTTCAGCACGCTTTGACGGGAATCAGCGTCCATCGTATCATTTATTTCTCGACAGAACTTCCGCGCACGACTTCTACCGTGTACAAGCTCTCTGTCACTTGGATCATACATTTCTCCTGCAATCATCTTTTCTAGTTCTGAACTCATTCTGCCACATCCAATCCACGTTTTATTCTTATCTATTATAACCAAATGACAGAAAGAAATATAGTAAAGTAATCAGACTGCAAAGAAAACTACTCGCAGCTACCTTTTGTGCATTTTTCTTTAAAAAATGCTATTCTAGTTAAGTAGGTAAAATTGGGGAGGAATTAAATATTATGATTAAAGTTATTGCTTCAGACATGGATGGCACACTACTTAACTCTAATATCGAGATTGCAAAAGAAAACGTCGAGGCAATCGAAAAAGCCCGCGCAAAAGGGATTCATTTTGTTCTATGTACTGGACGGATGTATGACGACGCGATGGGATTAATTAATAAAGCAAACTTATACGCACCAGCTATTTGTATGAATGGTGCTGAAATTCGTGACGAACACGGCAAAATTGTATTACAACATCCTATCGATAGAAACTTAGCTCGAGACACGTATAACACCTTATCCGAACTTGGCATGTATACAGAGTTTTTCACAGATATGGGACCAATTACAACAGATAAAGC
This sequence comes from Listeria ivanovii subsp. ivanovii, assembly GCF_900187025.1. Lineage (GTDB taxonomy): Bacteria > Bacillota > Bacilli > Lactobacillales > Listeriaceae > Listeria > Listeria ivanovii. The sequence goes on along the minus strand of NZ_LT906478.1, from coordinate 648,944 downwards.
ACGCGGTAAAGAATTTATGATAGAAATGCATAAACGTATCCACCCAGATGCTCCTGTTTCGGAAATCACTGAAAAAGTAGAAGAGCGTTTTGAATCCAAAGACGTTCATGAAATACCTGATGTAGAAAGAATTTTAGCCAATAAAGAACTAACCATCCTAAAATTCATTTCTTTCTCCTATGACAAAGAAATCCTTGCAAAAGCTAAGGCAAAACTGGAAAAAGAAAATGAGCTTTCGGTTACTTCTTCGTTTTCCGACAATATTGAAATTACCCACCGTGAAGCACAAAAAGGGATTTCCTTACAATATTATGTAGAAAAATTAGGCGTAACGCTTGATGAAACTTTTGCAATTGGAGATAATATGAATGACATTTCGATGCTCAAAATGGCTGGCTACAGTGTCGCAATGGGAAATGCCGAAGAAGAAGTAAAAGATTTAGCAGAACACGTTACCTCAACCAACGATGAACACGGGGTTGCAGCTGCCATCTATAAAATGCTTGAAACAAATGACTAAAGTTTATTTTTAGGAGGAAAAATCATGACAATCAAAAAAACATTAACTATTGCAGGCTCTGATTCTAGCGGTGGCGCTGGATTACAAGCAGATTTAAAAACTTTTGAAGAATATGGTACTTATGGTTTTAGCGCAATTACAACAATCGTAACAATGGATCCAGACAACAATTGGGCGCATGGTGTTACTCCAATTGATGCAGGTCTTGTACGCGAACAACTGAAAACAATCCTTTCTGGCGGCCCAGTTGACGCAATGAAAACAGGTATGCTTGGCTCGATCGACATTATCAAAGCTACTCGTGAAGCGATTGATAAATATGATTTAAAAAATGTCGTTATTGATCCCGTAATGGTTTGTAAGGGCGAAGATGAATTAATCCAACCTGAAAACGCAGAAGCTATCCGTGACTTGTTACTTCCAAAAGCAACCATCACAACACCAAACCTGTTCGAAGCTGGTCAATTATCTGGTCTTGGTAAATTAACAACGCTAGACGATATGAAAGCAGCTGCGAAAAAAATTATCGAATTAGGCGCTAAATACGTTGTTATCAAAGGCGGAAAAGCACTAGAAAGCGACAAAGCAATCGACTTACTTTATGATGGAAAAGATTTCACTGTTTATGAAGTTGAAAAAATTTCTCCAAGTCATAATCACGGCGCTGGTTGTACTTTCGCAGCCGCAATTACAGCTGGACTTGCGAAAGGTTTAACCGTGGAAGAAGCAGTTGCTAAAGCGAAAGATTTCGTTACAGCTGCAATCAAAGGCGGATTTGCTTTAAATGAATTCATTGGCCCTGTTTGGCACGGTGCTTATAATAAAGCGGAGAATAGATAAGATATTGAAAAAAGAGCGGACAAATTTGTCTGCTCTTTTTACTAGCTTGGAAAGACATATTGCAATTCACACAAAAATACGTTCTTATTTGCGGCGCGTCTTTTTTCTCATTTTTGATACTAAAAGGTTAATTATTACTATTTGCGAAAGTATATTCATGCATAAAAGTAAATACATTAATTTTTTGTACTTCTTTATTTATTTTTTACAAGCGGGATGATTGCGAGTGCATAACAAATAGTTCCAACAACCAATACAAATATATTGAAATTATCAAATATAATTCCCGTTACAATAAATAGCACGATATACAATAGTATACTTGCAATCAATTTTTTATAATTCAACAGCTTTACTTCCTCTCCTATTTTTACTTTCTAACTTTTTGATAGCTTGTATTTACTGGCCCCTTCCATTTAGTTTTGCTATTTGAAAACTCATCTATTACTTTATAATAATAATAGTTCTTGTCAGATTTTTTATAGATTGTTTGCTTCATATAATTATAATTTTTAAAACTATTACTTAATATTGTTCCAACCATTGCTTTTGCAACTACACCTCCAAAGGATACCTTAGCTAATCCTCCAGCTAATAAAGCTTGATATAAAGTATTAACTCCCGTGGAGTTCAAGTTTACTATTGTACTAGATATATATTTATAACTAGACCCTCCAGATTCCGTTTGATTGGAACGAACCATTGGGATTATAGGCTCTGCAAGCTCCATTTGCCCTGAATTTTTAGTAAACTCATATTCTATTAACCCTTGTTCTTCCACAGTACTTGCTTGAGCTACATTCGGAAATGATATCCCACTAATCAATATTCCCCCAGCTAATAAAGCACATACACATTTCTTTGCTTGCTTTTGTCTTGTCTCTGTTGCCATTTGACATTCGCTCCCTTTTTGTGTTTTTTAGAACAATTAAATTCTAACATAATCACTGGATGTATAACCAAAAATGTAATGAAATGTCCGATTCTTGTCATGAACAACAAAATTCAGCTTAAATTATGGTTTTTTTCAACTCATTTTGAATATTTCACAGAAATAATTGTGAAAATAATCACCATTTATGTTATTATGCACGAATTTATACACTTTTCGAAAAAAGGTCACAAAATATACAAACATAAACAACATTAATGTTAAATATTTCTCTTTTATTTCATTGAAATACATTTCCAAATGTATATTATCTTATATTTATTCATTTGAAAGTTTAAAATTACTATAAATCTTTTAACTTTTACATTCCATTTTACCCAGTATTTTCTAACTAACCACATTTCAGACACCTTATAAGATAATCCTTTACAAATCCTTCTAGATTGCTAGGATAATTTCCCCCCTAACTCTCACAATCTATTTCCTATTATACAACTACATCTTTAATTGCCTTCTCCATAATTAGATTGTTATTTCCACTGCTTCGAACAAATTTCGTATCTCTAATATACTTATTAAAAAGAATAGATGTTAATAATTGGTCCCCATTAATTTATAAATTCAGGGAATACACAACAGCAAACCAATCACTAGGGACTAATTTTCGTTTCCAGGAATTTAAGGATTAGATTGAAATGGACTTATTAGTAAATGAAAATCCCAACCCAAAAACAAGAAAGCTAGCCGACATCAACGGCTAGCTTTTTCATCCTATCATCCGAAAATCATTCCGATTACCTGTCATATCCGGCATTAACTCAAACAACATTTTACTATTATCCGCCTTATTCCCAACAATCACTTGCATAAAATAATCATGTACCATAAAAGTATAGCCGTGCTCTTTCGATGTAATTGCATAGCCCTCTAAGTCATTTTCAGAAACAAACAACCATTTCCAGCCGTATTTTTCTCGTACTGCTTCCCCGTATAAAGAACCTAACAGATAACCCTGTTCTTCTGCTGAGTCTGGGTCTGGTGAGGTATTTTTTAAGTAATCTACAATTTTCTGAACACGCTCTTCCGGAGTCCCGTCTGTTTGGAGCATTATTTCGCCTTCTTCTTTTAAACGGATGATTTCCGCTTCCTCTGCTTTTGTTAATTCTCGCGCAATTATTGACATAAGAAACACCCTTTCCAACTCATTATACCTCATATAGTTCAATTTTTCGCATCCGATATGTTCGTCATGTATAATGAAATAAGGTACAGCAATTTTTTATTTAGGGGGCTATTTTTTTCATGGAACAAAACAAAGAAAAACTCACAAAGCCGACATCAGAAAAAAACTATTTTTGGCCGATAATGATTATTTCATTTATCGCAGTTGTGGTGATTTTACTACTCTTCTTTTCACCAATTGGCTATCAGGGAGCCGTGCATTTTGATATCACGATTTTCCCGCGAATGAATGCCATCTTTAATAGTTTTACCTTTGTATTTTTAGTTATTGCACTTTGGGCGATTATAAAAAAGAAAAACATTAACATGCACCGCGGATTTATCCTTGCAGCATTTACATCTACGCTATTCTTCTTAGTATCTTATTTAACATTTCATTACTTATCCGCCGAAACATCTACATTTGGTGGAACTGGAATTATCCGTCCGATTTACTTCTTTATCTTAATTACACATAGCTTCTTAGCTGCAATCGTCGTTCCACTTGCACTCTTCGCACTTGTTTGGGGCTGGACAATGCAAATCGGAAAACATAAAAAAATTGTTCGTTGGACGATGCCGATTTGGTTATATGTAAGTTTAACTGGCGTATTAGTTTATCTTTTCATGGCGCCGTATTATTAAAAATAAGCGTTCAAGATGCTCCTAGAGAGAAGCATCTTGAACGCTTATTTTTTCGCAGTAAAGCTTTTTGTAATGACTTTTTCTTCCACAACAACGCCGTGAAGTTCTCCGCCAAAAACAGCCCCACCATCGATATCAAGTCTTGTTTTATCTGCTGAAACCCAGATGCCTGCGCTTCCGTCTTTATGTAAATTTTGCACCGGGGTATGTCCAAAGATAAATACTTTCCCCGTTTTATTTTCACCGAACAAAAATGGTTCTCGAATCCAGTAAAAATCTCGTTCCTCCGTTTCATGCCAGTCGTCTTTAGAAAGATCAACTCCTGCATGGACAAATACATACTTACCTTCTTCATAATAAAGCGGTAAATTCCGGATAAACTCAATCAGCTCAGCCGATTCTAGCTTAATCCTTTCCGCTAGCCCTTCTGGTGTTGTTTTTTTGTTAAGTGAGTCCGAAATAAGTGATTGAATGGTTTCCATGCCACCTTGGCTTAAATAGTAGTGCATTTTCTCGGAGGGATTTTCTAGCCAATCCAGTAACATTTGTTCGTGATTGCCTTTTAAAACAATGGCTCCTGAATTATCTGCTAACGCTTTCACCCTTCTAAGGACCGCTGCAGGATTTTCACCGCGATCAATTAAGTCCCCCACAAACAGAAGTCGTTCCCGCTTTTTATCCCAGTTTTCTAGCAGCTCATCTAAAAGAGTTATTTCTCCGTGTACATCCCCTACAGCAAAAATTGGTTTCATTTTCATTCCTCCAAATTCACATAAAAAGAAACATCCTTCCGCTAAATTTATATTAGCAAAAGGACGTTATTTCCTTATTTGGTATTACCTTCTACTTTTTTAATTTTCTTCTCTACTTCTGAGATTTCGTGACGTAATGCACTTAATCTAACTTCCGCAGCATTAATCGGTCCGTTTTGGAGTTGTGGGTCTTCAAAATCTCTTGTTTCACTAATTGTTTCTTGATACTCTTGTCGTAATTCAATTAAGCGATCTTCTAGTTCTCTTAAATTCTCATGGGCCATTTGTGCCACCTCCAAATTAATCATACCATATTATCTTTTCCCCAAAAAGAATTAATTTACACCTAATTTGAAGAAAAAAATGAAACACTTCATATTACTGTATTAGTCCCGGAAAGTATGCTATTTTAAGAGTAGGTATTTTTGCTATTATACTTAAAAATAAATTAAAAAGGAGTTTTCATTATGATGACTATTTCACAAGTAAAACAAACAGCGAAAGAGTCGCTTCGTGGCAACTGGGGTATTGCCATTGGAATATTTGTGCTTGCATGGTTGCTTGAAACAGTTGCAAGTGGTGTATTAGGCTGGATTCCATTTATTGGTTGGATTGCCTTATTCTTACTAACAGGACCTTTATATGTGGGGGTTTCTTGGGTATATCTTGCAATTAGCAGAAGAGAACAACCTGATGTTGCATACATGTTTAGTGGTTTCAAAGAGTTTGGCCGGACTTTCTTAGCTTACTTGCTAATCAGTATTTTTACATTCTTATGGAGTTTACTTTTAATCGTTCCAGGAATTATTAAAACCTACTCTTATTCACAAACTTTCTTCATTTTACGCGATAATCCAAACATCTCTGCTTTAGATGCTATTACGGAAAGTCGCCACATGATGAATGGACATAAAGGTAGACTATTCGGCATGTCCCTTACATTCCTACTTTGGTACTTAATTCCTATCGCAGTTGCAATCGCAGGTGGTATTATTGTTGCAGGTGGAATGGCTTCTACTTCTTACACAACTGATCCTACTGAATTAATTAGCGCCCTAGCAGCCGGAGCTACATTTGGTGGACTCGTCCTCATTTTAGCATCTTGGGTCATTTCTTTAGGGATTTCACTTTATGTATATCCGTATTTAATCACTTCTATTGCTGTATTCTACGATGATTTATATGCAGCAAGTGAAGGGATTTATACAGAAGAAACCGTTATTGTGGAAGATGAAGTCGACCCATTCGGAAAAACGGAAGAAGATCCTTTCGCTGACGACTCACATCCAGATGGTTTTGGACCAGAAACAGCAAAAGAACCCGAAGCTCCGAAAGATGAAAATGAACCAAAATAAAATTTCTACTGGCGGACTGGAATTTCTAGTCCGCTTTGCTTTGCCAAATGACTATTCAAAAATGAATGAACTAATGTTAAATACTGCTCGCTGGCTTAAAGAATCGGGTTCCAGTCAGTGGAATGATATTTTGCAAGGCTTTGATGTCCATCAAATGGAAGAACGGATTAAACTTGGCGAGGTAGTTCTTTTTGAAACACAAGAAGGTTTGCTTGCTGGAGCAATGATTATTCGAAAGACACCCAGCGATTGGGATACAGATTTATGGGAAGACTTAGCGAATGAAAATGCTTATTATCTGCACCGGATTATGGTTGATCGTCAGTTTAGCGGAATTTCTTTAAGTGCTCAGATGATTAACTGGTCTGAACAGTTAGCAAGTACCCATCAAGTTCCTTATGTACGCTTGGATTGTATTGAAACAAATGATAGTCTTAACCAAATGTACCGCCGTTATGATTTTCAACTTATTGGTAAGAAAAATGGCTTTCATTTATATCAAAAAAAGCTTCCACCTATCTAACTAAACGATAAGTGGAAGCTTTTTATCTATATGCCTGAATTGTTAACTCGGCAAACATCGCTTTAATTGTTTTTCGGGCGGCTTCGGTATCTTCTTTTGCAAGTAGCTCATATATTTGGCTGCTTTTTTTATTTGTCCATTCACGAATCTCGACTGATTTAAAAATATGAATTCCATCAGAAAAAGAGACTATCTGAAAGAAAATCTGCTTAGCGATAGTAATTTGATAAGGATTGTCTGCAAAACTAACCAAACACAGAATAAAGCGATGATGCGCATCAAAATAATTTTCTAAATCAGTTAAATAAGAATAACGTTCCATTTCTTGAAGGCGTTCGTGAAGTTTTTCTACATCCATTTTCAGTCCATAATGTGCTACTTTTACCATTGCTGCGTCCACTAAGATATTGATGGTTTCCATTAATTGAACATAACGTCCTGCGTCAATTAACACATCATTTAAGACGGCACCACTATTCTCATGGTAAGTTACAATCCCTTGAGCCGCAAGAGTGGCAATTGTTTTTCGAAACGGTGAGCGACTAACGCCAAATTCAGCTGCCAATTTTTCTTCTGCTAAGTGTTGATTGGGACTTAATTCACCCTTTTTAATTTTTAATAAAAGTCGATCATAAACCATCTTTTCAAGTGTATTGTATCGATTTGCTACCATAGTCTGCCTCCTCGCTGCTCGTAATTATACCATAAAAATATTTTTAATGGATTAACTTGCTTCGTTTGGCTTTTTCCGATAGTTTGGGAATAATTTTGTCGAGCGGTTTCTTGAGCAATACTCCGAATCCAATGAATAAAATTGCAAATCCAGCAAGAACACTAATATCTATCCAAACAGTTGGCATATAGAGCCCACCAACACTTTCTCGGATTAAACTAACCGCATAAGTAAACGGCAAGAACGGATAGATTGCTTGGAAAAATGGCGGAGATACTTGGATTGGGAAGTTTCCACCTGCTCCAGAGATTTGAAGCACGAGTAAGATAATCGCAATACCTTTTCCGACATTGTTAAATAGTGACACAAGTGTATAAACGATTGTCATAAACACAACGCTAATGAGCATACTAAAGAGTACATGCAAGAGTGGTTCTGCGATAGATACACCTAACAAGAAAATATTACCTAGTGTAACAATTAAAGCCTGCATTAATCCAATAGATAAGAAAGTAAGCAATCGACCGAAATAACGGTGGTAATGGTTAAAGATTCCCGCCGGTACTTCTACATCGACCCGAAGTAAGGAAACAAGTAACAATGCCCCGACCCACAAACAAAGTGCTGTATAAAATGGGGAACTAGCAGAACCATAATTCGGAATTGGATAGTAACTTGTTTCTTTTAGGCTCACTGGACTCGCAATAAACGAACTATCCTTATCTGCATCATTTCTTAACATTTTAATGATACTTTGCAAATCATAATTTTTATCAAAATCGGTAATTTTATTCACTGCATTATTAATCGCTTTTTCAAATTCCGGTAATTCTTCGCGAGAAAGGTTCGCGGCAATCGTCACGGCTTTTTCAAATTCCGGCATTTTTTCTTGAATCAGGTTGGAGGCTTGATTAATTTCTTTTTCTAAGCCCGGTAAATCGTTACGAATAAAATCGGCAGCTTTTTTGATATTTGCTTTCACATTAGGATAATCATTTTGATAAAAATTAGCGGCTTCGTTAATGCCAGCGATAATTGTATCCAACTTGGAGTCAATTACTTGGGTTGCATCATCTAATGTTTTTTGAATTTCTGGCAAACGAGCTTGGAATTCTTTTAAATATGTCTGACCGGTTTGGAGTGTTTTTTTCGAGTCTTGTAACACTTGAGTAATTTCCGGAATTTTTGCTTGTAAATTTTGCAGTAGCTTTTGGCTATCTTTTAAATCGGCTTGAATTTGATTTAAGCCAGTTTTAATATTGGGGACAATTTCTGTATCATAATTGGCCAAAATTTGCTGCAATTTCTCGCTCACCATTTTTGCTTGCGTGTTCAACGTATTTAAAAGTTCTTCGGAAGGTTGCTCGCCATTTTCAAGCTGTGTGCGAACTTTTGTAATCGTTGCTTTTTGTGTAGTTAACTCTGAATGGATGGTTTTTAGATTGGTAATCAAATCAGTAAACGGCTTATTCGGCAAAGTCTCATTTAAACTTTCTAACGTCTTGGTTTGTTCTGTAATCATTTGTTGTAATGAATCAATGTCTTGTTCCATCTTCTTTAATTCCGTGATTGCTTGGTCTCGACTGATGGAACCATTTTTGATTGCTTCGGTAACTTGGTACACATTATCTGCCATTTGTTTCATTAAGGTTAGATTTTGTTTAATTGCCGGCGCTAATGTGTTGAATGACTGGTTAATCTCCTCTGCAAAATCAGCTACTCTATCTACATAACCACTACCATTTTGAGCAATTTTTTGAACAGTAGGAATGGCATCCATTGCTCCGTCAATGACATCAAGTGCTTTTCCAGACTCACCCACAGCGTCATTCACTGTCTTTTTAATCGTTCCAAAATTTTCATCCACTTCTTTTACTGAGGAAGCAATTTGCTTAATTTCAGGAATTTTCTTTTGAAGAATGAGTAGATCTTCACCGAGTTGATCTATTTTCGGCAATTGTTGCTCGACTAATAATACATTTTCGGTTGCTTGATTAAGTTCTGGAATCTTTTTATTTAACTCCACAACCTGATTCGCTTTAGCTTTTAATTCTGGGAGTTTCGCTTCGATTTTCACAGCTTCTGCACCCATTTTTTTTATTTCTGGTAAAGCATCTTGTACTTGGAAAACTTTTGTTTTTAAACGTCTAATTGTTGGAAGTTCATTTTCAAGATCAATTCCAGCTTTATTAAATTCTTCTAAAACAGCTTTACTGACAGTCCCGACAAATTCCGAACTAATTTGATTGACAATGGTTGTTGCGCCACTTTCGGTCATTTTTGGCGCGATGGCATTAATCTTTTCATTGACATAGTAATCAATAGTCGGCTTTTGAACATTATCACTAACAACGGAAACCATGTCGGCAGAAAAATCTTTCGGGATATGTATAGCTGCGTAGTACTTCCCGCTTTTCACACCTTTTTCAGCTTCTTTTTCACTAACAAAAGTCCAACCAAGTTTGTCATTTTTTTCTAATGTTTTTTTCAATTGATTTCCGACATTAATCTGCTCTGGCTCGGTTCCAGGGACATCCACTTCTGCCCCCTTGTCATCAATCGAAACCGCTACTTTAATCCCAGAAGTATTAGAGTATGGGTCCCAAAGCGCTTCGATATTAAACCAGGCATAAAGTGATGGTAAAATAATTAGTGCTATAACTAATAATAATGCTAAAGGCGCTTTAAATAAGCGGCGCCAGTCTAAAATAAAAATTTCGTATACTTTCCGCATCAAAAGCACCCCCTATTTTTGCGGTAAATCTTATCTAAATGTACGAATTATATACAAGTTCACTAATCTATTTATTACTTCTTTTGCTAAATCATATTCTTTTGCCACCATATGATTTGTCAGTTGATCTATGCCATCAAGCGTCTCATCTTCTAACAGCACTGGAATCATTTTAATATCTTTTTGTGCTTTATTAAAGAAATCACGCTTCATTTTCCGCACAATATCTTCTGCATAAATATTGGCTAATTGTGAAACAAATTGTAATAGCCATTTGCTGAGTAATGTTAAATATACATCCACATCTTCTTCTCTTTGTATTTGCCGCATTTCATTGAGTATTTCGTCGCCTTTTTCTGGTTTGTAAGTTAGATTTTTATTTTGACACTTATCAATAGTTTGGACAATAAGGATTTCTGCCATTTCAAGTAATTCAATAAAACGGCCCGCGCTCATACTGCTTTCAATCACAATTGCTCCGCGGTTCAGTTCATATTCAATCAATTCTTCTGACACTAAAACTGCGATTGCTTTTCTTACTGGTGTTCTACTAATAGATAATTCTTTTGCAATACCCGCTTCTGAAATATGTTGCCCGACATGAAGCTTTCCACTGAGAATTTTTTCTTTGATTGTATAATATGCTAGTTTTTCGTATGTTTGTTTTTCCATGCTTATTCCCCCGTTTTCTATATTTAAAAGTATTTTCTACGCCAAAAAATCACTGTTACTCCCGTTGTGATTAGTAGCGTAAATAAAAGAATTAATGCAAATGCGTGATCGTTATGCATAAATGGTAGCTTAATATTCATCCCATAAATACTTGCTACAATGGTTGGTAATGATAAAATAATCGTAAAAGAAGTTAAAAATTTCATAACAATATTTAGATTATTAGAAATAACTGATGAAAATACATCCGACATTCCGCTAATGATTTGTGTATATGTGTCCGTCATCGCAATTGCTTGTTTATTTTCAATAATAACATCTCTGAGTAAATCATGATTTTCTTCTTGCTGCATAAAATGTTCGACATCTTCCATTTTATCGAGGATTGCTTTATTAGATTGAAGCGCTGTTGCAAAAAAAACTAAACTTTTCTGAACAGCCATAAACGCATAGAGTTGCTCGTTTTTCATGGATTGTTTGATCTGTAATTCTAAATTATTTGTCTGTTTGATGATTTGATTTAAATATTTGAGGTAATAATAAGAAACGGCATATAATAATTTTAACAAAAATTGCTTGTGATTGGTTGTATCATAGACTTCTAACTTCATCGAACGGACATCCGACAAGATTGGCAAGTCTCGTAAGGAAATAGTAACAAGGTGGCTTTTTGTTAAAACAATGCCAATCGGAAGTGTTTCATACATCGCGTAGCCAAGCTCATCCTCTGATTCATAAGGACAATCAACAATAACAAGCGAGTGCCTTACATCCTCCTCGGCTCGTTTTAATTCTATTCGAGAACGCTCTTCCGAATCAAGTGCATCTAAAATATAAGGTTTTGGAACGTCCATCCCCTTACTTAGACGCTCAATTTCTTCTTCTGTAGGAGAAGTCACTTTAACCCAGCAACCTTCTTCTAAAGACGAAAGTTGCTCCATTTTTTCATTAGTTGTCTTAAAAAATTCAATCATCTGTGAATCTCCTCTCTTTGTATTTTATTTACAAAATATTTCATTTATGTTACATTATTATTAATAATAATTCATTTATGACAAAGGAGCGATGGAAATGGAATTTATATCAATGATAGTAACAGGTCTTATCTTAGCTGCGATTATGTCCGGACTTTCTTTTGTAGTAAGCAAGCTCAGTGGCTTGTCTTGGTTTTGGATAGCATTTTGTGCAAACAGCGGCTTCTTCATCACTTTTCTCGCTGTACAAAGCGCATTTCCAGAAAATGCCGCATTAGCTCTATCTTACTTAAATCTTGGAATTGGGATTTTTCTCATTCTCCAAACCATTTTTGGGTCAAGCAACTGGCTTCTTAAGAAAACCATGCAGCGAAGACATTAAAAATATTCATACTTATGTACCTTTCCCTTATTATTACATCAAAAAACTGTTTAAGCGCATTTTTTGCTTAAACAGTTCTTTTTTTATTTAAAATGAATCATAATCCCACTAGAATCTATTACAGAAATCGTATTTTCAAAGCGATTCACTTGATAACCTTGTTCTTCCAACTGTTTACTAATCGCTTCTTTATCCGGAGTTATAATGGTAAACCAAGCAAGTCCTACTTCTTGATCCTGCCGATTTTCAAGCTTTCGCCCCGACCACATATTTGTTCCAATATGATGGTGATAATCGCCTGCTGCAAAAAAACGTGCAGAAGGAATCGTCGTTGTTAAATTCATCCCAAGCGCACTGAGATAAAACTGTTCTGCTTTATCAACATCAGCGACTTGTAAATGAACGTGACCAATTTTCGTATCAGCAGGCAATCCAGCAAAAGTTTCCTCCGTAGCAATTCGAAGCAAACTATCCACATCTACTTCTTCGGTCACCATTGGCAAGTTCCCTTCGCCATCACGCATCCAATTTGCTTTAGCTCGGTCTGCATAAATTTCAATTCCATTTCCTTCTATATCATGCAAATAAAGTGCTTCACTGTAAGCATGATCTCCTGCTCCATCAATTGGATAACCTGATTTTGCCAGATGAACTAATACATTTGCCAAACTCTCTCTCGTCGGTAAAAGAAAAGCAGTATGGAAAAGCCCAATCCGTGGCACTTCTGATACGACTGCATTATCTATTTTTCGTAAAACAAGTAGCGCTTCATTTGATCCGCTCACTCCAAGTCGAACTACTCGCTCATTTTCTTCCAGTAATGTTAAACCTATGACTTCTTGATAAAATCCTGCCATCTCTTCTAAATGACCTACATTTAGTACCACTTCACCAAGTCGCATTATCTCATTTATTTTATTCATGTAAAAGCGCTCCTTTTATTGTAATATATTCATTACAACATAAGGAACGCTTCTTTACCAACAAAATGACTTACAAAAAGTAAGTTAATTATTTTTCCGACAATTCACTATGTTTTCTACCATAGCTGAAGTAGACAATTAAACCCATAACAAACCAGATACCACAAAGAATCCAGGTATGAACCGATAGACGACTAATTAAAAACGCGCATAACAGGAATGATACAACTGGTAGCACAGGATAGAACGGTACTTTGAAACCACTTTGTTGAATCGATTTATTTTTACGTAAGAAGATAATTCCAATTGACACCATCATAAAAGCAAGTAAGGTCCCAATATTTACAAGTTCTGCTAGTTTATCGAGTGGTACAAGGCCACTGATAATGGCAACAATCACTGCAAATATCCAAGTATTCTTAACAGGAGTTTGATGCTTTTCACTAATTTCTGCTAATACTTTTGGTAAAAGGCCGTCACGTCCCATTGCAAAAATAAGCCTTGTTGCTCCGTAGCTCATAACCAAAATAACGGTAATCATTCCAACAACTGCTCCAAGCGAAACAATTCCCGCCACCCAGTCTTGATGAATTATTTGCAGGGCATATGCAACTGGGTCTGTTACATTTAAATCTGTATAAGGAACCATCCCAGTTAAAACAGCCGAAACAGCTACATACAATACGGTACAAATTAGCAAGGAGCCAATAATTCCAATTGGCATCGTTCGCTGTGGATTTTTCACCTCTTCTGCGGCTGAAGAAACAGCATCAAAACCTAAGTAAGCAAAAAATACTAATGCTGCCCCATTCATCACACCACTTATTCCAAATGGCATGAAAGGTTGCCAATTATCGGGTTTAACATAAAATACTCCAACAACTAAAAATAATAAGATAACGCCCACTTTAATCGCAACCATAATCGTATTAATACGCGTTGACTCTTTTATTCCAAGAGTTAGTAAAAAAGCAATAATAAGTACGATAAAGATAGCAGGTAAATTAATCAATGTACCTACGTCTGGATTAAAAGGGCCAGATACCACTTTCGGAATCGTAATATGGAAGCCAGAAAGCAGTGCATTTAAATAAGAAGACCAACCACTTGCGACAGAAGCAACAGCAAGCCCATATTCCAAAATAAGCGCCCAACCTAGCAACCAACCAATTAACTCACCAAAAACCACGTAGCCATATGTATAAGCACTCCCGGCAACAGGAACGCTCGATGCGAACTCTGAATAACACATCGCCGCGATGGCACAAACAATGGCAGCAATAACAAAGGAGAAGATAATTGCCGGGCCAGCACTTTTTGCAGCAACAGTCCCTGGTAAAATAAATATCCCCGTCCCAACAATCGCTCCAACACCAAGCAATGTTAAATCAAGTGGACCGAGCGTTTGTTTCAGTTGTGTACTGCCACTTTTATTATGCAGTAATTCGTTTAATGGCTTTTTTCTAAATAAAGAATTCATTTTTTCTCCTACCTTTATACAATCTTCTCAAATAGTATACTTTTACACTTTAAAGGTCAATAGTTTTGTGATAAATAATACAATTTATAATTATATTTCCCTAAAATAGCACCTATTACCTAAATATTTCTGAATCCTCTTTCATGATTTGCACAGTTTGCTCGTATAAGCTAAAATTAGAGGGAATGGATTTGTGCGTATTTACCACAAAGCATGCTAGAAAGAGGAATTAACTTGATTTTATTTTATTTTTTACTAATTATTGGTAAGTTTACTTTTGCCTATTTCCAAATTTTTAAAGACCCCAATTTTCTGGCACTTGGAATGGATCTCCTTTTCATTGTATTAATTCTTGGGCTTATTCATTTGTTTGCACCAGTTCGCTCACATATTTATTGGTATGCTGGAATGTCGTTATTTGTCGGTATCTTAATGCTCGTTTGCGTTCTTTATGCTCGTTTTTATAATGAAATTCCGACCTACCACAGCTTTTCCCTTATCGGTGAAGTTGGTGTAGTGAAAAACAGTGCTACTAGTTTACTTAGTGGAACAGATTGGCTCTATATTACGGATATTATATTGCTTCCTATCATCCTTTATTTCCGTATTAGAAAAGGACATGAGTTTCCTTCTTTCCGTTTAACTAGCCGGGTCTATGGTATGTCTTCCCTTAGTATTTTACTTGTACTTAGTGGATTTACTTATTTCATGATGCAACAAAATATCATTAGTGACTCTAAACGTGCTAAGCGAATGGGTATTTTTACTTTTAACGTTAACGTGGCTCTTACTGGCTCTGATCATGTAAAAGCAGCTGATATTACTGCAAAAAACGTCCGAGATATTAAAGGTGTTGAGCAAAACAAAAATCCAGATTATTTCGGTGCAGCTAAAGGAAAAAATCTTATCATCGTTCAATTAGAGTCATTCCAACGTAATTTAACGCATGTCGAAATTAATGGTCAGTCGATTACGCCTACGTTAGATAGCCTAGAAAGCGAAACGATGTATTCTAACAAATTTTTTCAAACCGTTTCAAAATCAAATACAGCAGATGCAGAATGGTCGGTTTATACATCTACCTTCCCAAGTGGTTATTATACGAATACGCAAACTTATGGCGACCGTGTAATTCCGTCTATGCCACGTTTGCTCGGTAAGAATGATTACGCAACAGAAACCTTCCACACAAATGATGCTAGTTTCTACAATCGTGATGAATTTTATCCAGCCGTCGGTTTTGATAATTTTTATGATCGAAAATTCTTTGGTGATGAGGATGTTATTGGATTTTCGCCAAGTGATGAGGTTCTGTACAACAAAGCCTTCCCAATTTTAGAAGACCAGTACAAAAATAACCAAAAATTTTATGCGCAACTAATTAGCGTAAGTAGCCATATGCCATTTGATATTCCAGACAAAAAAAAAGAAATTGATTTACCGAGTGATTTAAAAGATACCGAACTTGGTAATTATTTTGAAGCCATTCATTATGCGGATAAGCAACTCGGCGCCTTTGTTCAAAAATTGAAAGATAGCGGTATTTGGGACGATTCAGTAGTCGTTTTCTATGGTGATCATCATATTATTAAGACCGATCAACTTCCTGAAGAACAAAAAAAATACGTTAATCGTTCCTCTGAGCTAAAAGTAGACCCAGCAGACGACTACCGCATTCCGTTCTTCTTACATTATCCTGGGATGGAAAACCCCGGGGAAATAAGAAATGTCGGTGGCGAAATTGACATTATGCCAACTGTCATGAACTTGCTTGGCATCAATACAGGTGACCAAATTATGTTTGGCGATGACATCTTAAACACAACGAATAACTATGTCCCTGAGCGTTACACGATGCCAGAAGGAAGTTATTTCACAAATTCCTACATGTATCAACCAGACGAAAGCTTCGAAACTGGTGCAGCAACCAATTACAACGGAACAAATAAAGAGTTATCCAACGAAGTAAAGAAAAAATTCGATGCTAGCCGAAAACTCTTGCAGTACTCAGATAGTTATGTAAATAATTTACCACTACGAGATGAAGATAAATAAGCAAAAGGAAGTATCCGTTTTTTGATGGATACTTCCTTTTGTTGTTATTCAGGTAAAGCTTCATTATCCTCGTTAAATTTCTCAATACTTTCAAGCGCTAGTGGTTTATTCATCA
This sequence comes from Listeria ivanovii subsp. ivanovii, assembly GCF_900187025.1. GTDB lineage: Bacteria > Bacillota > Bacilli > Lactobacillales > Listeriaceae > Listeria > Listeria ivanovii. The sequence continues at coordinate 632,188 of NZ_LT906478.1, read as the reverse complement.
TTTGTAAAAATAGGTCATAGCTGATGGTAACCGTATCTGCCCCACTCGCTAGCGCCTGCATGATTTGACGACTATTTTTAAAGCTTGCTCCCATAATTTTCACCATTTGCAAGTCTTGTAGGTCTAATACATAACGTAATTCTTCTATTGTTTTCGCTGCATCTAACCCACTAACTTCCATACGATTGTAGTAGGGGGCCAGGTAATCTGCTCCTGCAAGTGCAGCAATGTAGCCTTGCTCAGATGAAAAGATTGCTGTTGCTAGAATAGTCGCTTCTGGAAACTTGGCACGCACGTTGGTAATCACTTTAATTCCCGCTTCATGGGCTGGTATTTTCAAACCAATAGTCACTCCGTCAGCTGGTTGAATTGCTTGAATCCGAAGAACATCTTCCCAGATTTCTGCTTCAGATAATCCTGCTGCCTGTACGAAAACCAATTTGGCAGAAATTTGGGTAATATGCGATTTTCTTGGTTGATTTTCTTTTAATAAAATAGTTGGATTTGTCGTTACCCCTTCAAAAAACGTAAATTGAAGCGCTTTCTTTATTTCCTCTAAATTTCCTGAATCTAAAAACATTCCCTCACTCCTTTATAGTTTTCCTGCTCACTTTAAGTGTAGGAAAGTTCCAAGATACCGTCAATCATTTCCGAGCCCCAATTTTGTCTGTCATGTTGTTCATCAATTGTTCAAAAAAACACCCGCTCGAATGAACAAGTGTTTTCCTGATTATTTTTTCTTTGATTCTTTTTTCCAATTCTTCCGTTTAAATTCAAAGCGTTCCATCCAAGGGCGCCCTTTTTTTAGGGCAAAGTAGCCAACAATGACGATGAAAAGTGCACCGATAATATCGACAATAATATCTGTCATCGTGTCTTCTAGGGCTGCTCGACCAGTTAATGGTGTTCCGTTTGAAAGATTATAACGTTGCATATTTAAATTCATAATGCCATCAAACGTATATTCATAAACTTCCCAGAAAGCTCCCATTGTTACTGCAAAACAGAAAGCAAATACTGCAATAAATCCAGGTTTTAGTTTCATCACTACTTTACTATTAGCGTTTAGTAAACTGACAAAAGAAAAACCAATCGCACCTAGCATCGCGCCACTAAATGTATGTAGAATCTTGTCCCAGTAAGGTACGTTCGAGTAAAACTTTTGCACGGTTCCAAGGTAAATCGATCCATATAGAAAAACAATAAACAAAATATAAACAAGTCCCGGTATTTCAAATTTAAATCGTCTTGAAATAATAGATGGCAGCAATAAAATAAAAATACCTAATAAAATTTCAAATAGTAAAAATATATAGTCTCCTCTTAGCGTTACATGCGGTCCAGTAGCCGGCTGCTTTATTGGTGCAGTGAAAATTTCATAAATAGTAAATACGACAGAAACACCCATTGATGCAAAAACGAACAGTGCAATCCATTGTGTCCAATTAATTTTCTTCATGTACTCATCTCCAATCTATCTAGCAATACCCCTTTTTATAAAAAAGGAAACTGCTCATCTATCTTAGACTAAGAATAGATGAGCAGTCAAACAATTTATAGTTTGCGATTATTTTTTAACAACCTTAAACCATTCAAAATAACTAATATTGTACTTCCTTCATGCCCCACGACACCAAATGGCAAATTAATTAATTGAAATACATTTGCGGCAATTAGGGAAACTATCACTGTAATCGCAAAACAAATATTTTGCCAACTAATTCTGTGAAGTCGTTCCGAAAGTGTATACGCATAGGCAATTTTTTCTAAATCATTTTTCATCAATACAACATCGGCAGTTTCCATGGCAATATCCGTTCCTTCCCCCATGGCAATGCCAACAGCTGCATGTGCAAGCGCTGGAGCATCATTTATTCCATCACCAACCATCGCGACACTGCCGTATGTGACAGATAACTCTTTTATTACATCGACTTTTTTCTCTGGTAAACAGCCCGCAACGACGTAATCCATTCCAAGCTCCGTTTGAATCGCTTCTCCTGTTTGTTGATTATCGCCTGTTACCATAATTGTTTTGATACCTTTTGATTTTAACGCCTGAACAGCCTGAATTGCTTCTTGTCGACAAGTATCTTTGAGTGCAAACATCGCAATTACTTCACTATCTACCGCCACATACACAATGGTTTTCCCTTCAGTAGCAAGTTTTTCAGAAACCTCCCCTGAAAATTGCTTTGCCGCTTCTCCACCAACAAAACCAGCTTTTCCAATTTGCCAAGTTTCACCTTCATAAATTGCTTTTACACCCCAGCCAGGCACATCGATGACTTCAATTTCCACCAAATTTTCCGTCACCTCGGCTTCTAGTTCCTTTGTAAGTGCAGCAGCTAATGGGTGTAGTGATTGTCGTTCCATCGCAACAACCACATTAATAATACGTTTTTCATTCAGATTCGCTTTAAATAATTGATCTGTTAGTCGCGGCGTCCCATTTGTCAGTGTTCCCGTCTTATCAAACGCAATCGCCTTCACCCCGCGCAGGTTTTCCAAATGAACCCCACCTTTAAACAAGATTCCGTGGCGTGCTCCATTTGAAATCGCAGCAAGTGTAGCTGGGGTCACCGAAGCAACGAGTGCGCACGGAGATGCTACCGTGAGTAAAACCATGGCACGATAAAAAGTCTCATTCCATGACCACCCAAGGACAAAATGTGGTAAAAACATCATTACTAGAACAAATAAGAGCACGGCTTTTACATACGTATCTTCAAATCGTTCAATAAATCGTGCCGTTTTTGAAGGTTCATTTTGAGCAGTTTCTACCAGTCGAATGATTTTACTGAAAATCGTATTATCAAATGTTTGTGTCACTTTGACAGTAATCGCACTGCTGACATTTACCGTTCCACCAAACACCTCTGCACCAACTGTTTTCATCGCTGGAACAGACTCTCCGTTGATTGTGGCCTCATTTAAAGTGGTTGATCCGCGTACAATTACACCATCTATCGGCACACTTTCGCCCGGGCGTACGATAACCATATCCTCCAACTGCAAATCTTTCGCTGCAACTTCTTCCATATCTCCATTTGGTAGTAGCCGAAATGCTTTTTCTGGTTGGAATGCCATTAATTTCGTAATTTCCCGCTTACTTTTATTTGTTGTATACGTTTCTAATGCTCCACTAATGGAAAAAATAAAAATAAGTACGGCCCCTTCAAACCAATAACCGATTATCGAAGCACCCGTGGCAGCTAAAATCATCAGCAATTCCACATTTAGTTTTTTCGTTTTTATCGTAGCTTGTATTCCTTCTTTTGCTTGCTCAAAACCGCCGATAATAAATGCACTAAGAAAAATCACTGCTGTCCAAAAATTTCCTACCTCACTTCCAACGATACAACCGATAATAATCAAAATCCCACTAATTCCAGTTGTGACAAATTGCCAATTCCGCTCCATCCAGTTCCTCACCACGCTCATCCTCTCTAATTGATAACTATTCGCATTACCCTTAAAAACACAAAAATCTGCTCTCGCAATCGCGAGAAACAGATTAAACAATAATAATTCTAATTAAGTATGCGCATAAATATTCCTTTTATACTAATTATATTAACACTTATAGATATTCACATCAAGCTAAATGATAAAATATTTTTCTAATTGATAATGAATTTCACTATCATTAAAACATAAAAAAACACTTGAGCTATTGTAAGCTCAAGCGTCGATTAAAATCATGGTAATTGGTTACCAGCTGCACGATAAATTTCGTACCATTCTTCACGGCTTAAGGTAATATCTGAACCTTTCGCAATATCTGCTAAACGCCTTGGATTCATTGTACCTACCACTGTTTGGAATTTTGCTGGGTGGCGCTGAATCCAGGCGACCGCAATTGCTGAATTTGTCACAGCTTTATCTGCTGCAATTTTATCAATAACTTTATTTAATTCAGGGAATTTATCATTATCGAGGAATACCCCTTCAAAAAAGCCATACTGGAACGGAGACCAAGCTTGAATCGTCATATTGTTCAAACGGCTATATTCTAAAATGCCGCCATCACGATCAAGGGATGGATTAATTGTCATATTTACATTAAATCCAGTATCAATCATTCCAGTATGCATAATGCTAAATTGTAGTTGGTTCGCAATTAAATCTTGTTCCACATATTTTTTAAGTAGTTCAATTTGCCCTGGATTTTGGTTACTTACGCCAAAATGACGAACTTTCCCGCTTTTTTCAAGTTCTGTAAAAGCTGCTGCTACTTCCTCTGGCTCAAATAATGTATCTGGACGATGAAGTAGAAGTGTATCTAAGTAATCTGTTTTTAGGCGCTTTAAGCTACCTTCCACAGAAGAAATGATGTGCTCTTTTGAAAAGTCAAAGAATCCCTGACGAATACCACATTTTGATTGAAGAATCATTTTTTCACGAATCGTCGGGTTCATATCCATCGCATCAGCAAAAACTTCTTCTGATTTACCCCCACCATAAATATCCGCGTGGTCAAAAAAATCAATACCGTTTTCGAGTGCTGTATTAATTACTTTGTTTGCGTCGGTCTTATTTAAGTCCGCCATTCGCATACAGCCAAGTGAGATTTCTGAAGCTGTTAAAGCGCTATTACCAATTGTTATTCGTTTCAAATCAAGCACCTCTTCCTAAAAGTATATCCTTATTCTACCACTTTGTTGTAATCGTTACCAAACTTAACCTTCTGAATAAAAATTAATTCCTTTTTCTGTATCTTCCACTAGTATTCCCACCGGACGATTAATCAATAGAATACAATAATAGAAATCACCAACACACCCTGACGTATGTAGCGCAAATATCAAATATACAACCGCTTCATTCACTCCAAGAAAACGAAGGAATAGATACAACCCCGTGAGAACGATAAACGGTGCAATCGAAATAATAAAGAATTGTGTTTTCGTATAAAATGAGCCCGGACTCGTCGCATAAGCCATCCCACTTTTAAAACCAAATTTCACTTTTCCACTTGGCTTAAATGCTTTAAAGAAAATCCCGTGAACAGCTTCATGAATAATGAGTGATAAAAAATACCCGAAAAAGAGCCAAAAAACTCCCTCAAAACCATTTGAAATCTGAAAACCTCCTGAAAAAACAATTCCTAAAACAGTTAAAACAAGCACAATCACTATGGCTACTAAATTCAAATTTATAAGTAGCTTTCTATTTTCAAGTAAATTTATTTCTTCCAATAATTTTCTTTCCAAGCCAACTCCTCCTTTTTATAAAAAATACTGGTATTTTAGCTAATTTTATTATACAATACTTCTTGTCGGCATTCTATGTCACAAAGGAGAAATACCCAAGTCCGGCTGAAGGGGACAGACTCGAAATCTGTTAGGCGGTGTATGCCGCGCCGGGGTTCGAATCCCCGTTTCTCCGTTTATTTATTTCTTAAAAAGGTTATCTTTCTTGGCTACGAGTAGTCATTTTAAGAAAGATGACCTTTTTGATTTTTGGTTAAATACGTTTGTTTTAGAAAAAACTTGCTACAAAAGACAGTATAAAAAATATTCTTATTTTCTATATCACTTATCATACATTCTAATTTTGATATAAAACGCAAGTCGAAAAGGAAACCCCTATGATAATGTGCTCATGGAGTCTTTCTACAAACGCTAAAAAAAGAGCTTATTCATGATGCCGATTTTGACAACCCTGAACAAGTTCCATTAGAAATATTTAAATACATCGAGACCTACTACAACACAAAACGGATGCACTCTTCTTTACAGTTTCTCTCTCCAGTCAATTTTGAAAAGAAATGTTCTTAGAATCTCTTAACTTTATGTCCACTTTTTCTCGACAACTCCACATATAGCTTTAAAAATCTAACTTTTAAGTTAATAGCTAAAAACAAAGAGTACTTTAAGAATTAAATACTTTTAAAGCAAATGACTCCATCTTTTTAATTGTTTCAGAATTAGAACACATTAGCTCAACTTGTAAGGAGTTCTCTGTTTTAATCTGAACAGCTCCATACTCGCAAACAGGCACTTGACGATTTTCTTTAAACCGTCTATCTGGAGAACCATTCTTATTGACTTTTAACCATGTATACCCCAAAATATGAGTATCTTCTGGAACTGGGTCAGTCTCAACGAAATTAGTGGTCCCTAAATCCATATGAATATCTGAATAATTCAGTGCCCCAACAGTGCTGCCAGAAATAATTAATAATTTATCTGGCAAAAAGAATAATTTTTGTTTGCGTAATTTCAGACCAAATGGCTTAACATCAGTTTTAATGAAGTAAGGTGTCTTTGTAATTGCTTCTGAAGAAATTCTGTCCACACCACGAGAAGCTCCGCCACTTAGTTTTTCGTTAAGATGACTTTCAGAAATAGTTTGCCAGAACTTATTATTTTCATTCAAACTCATCCAAATTTCGCACAAATTATTATAAGAATTTTTAGCTTCTTCATCAAATTCATACTCCATTGTAATAGGAAGCTTTACACGTACATAAATCTTTAAGACTATACCCGTGAGACCCGTAAGAATAAATATCGGACTTACAGCTAATATGAAAGTACATATTAAAATAGTACTGAGTAAATTGATATTTTGTATTCGTTTTATACGGTCAAGCAGCTCTTTATATTCTGCCGGCTGACAGTCAATTGCATTAACATTTTCCGTACTTTGACTCTGCATAACCTTTTCAGATAAATCTATATCTTCTAGATTTTCAATTTCATCATTTCCTACATTTTTCCTGACTTCATTCATATGCGAAATTCCCGTGCCTGGAATCGAAAACGTGGTTCGCGTATTTCCTTGAGCAGTTTTCGTTATTCTAGCTCCCTTTACTCCCCAGCTATAACCAACCCCACTTTTACTTATGTTAACTCTGAATCCTGCGCCTAAATTAATACTTTTCCCAACTCTGAACCCCATAATAGTTCACCCTTTTTATCGTAGTAAAACCTATCATCCATCTCTAAAAACATTTCGCTTTTCATCATTGTGAATATAAACACAATGATAAGTATAACATAAAAATGTTTCTTTTAGATTGGTACTGAGAAAAATCTTTTCATTGTTCAAATATGATCATTATGAAGATTTACATAAAATTTGACTTATATTAATAATTAGGAGGTGATTATTAATGTCAATGCATTCCACTGGTGAAAAACCTGGGACGGGGGTATACACATGCATAATGTGTGCACAAAAAGTAATTCTAGATGATAAAACAGACAAACTTCCTCCATGTCCTAAATGTCAAAATACTAATTATAGCAAGTAACTGCCAAAGAGTAGGTTATTCCCTACTCTTTATTAGTTTACCTTCTCTTCTCCGCAATACTCACATACATGCCCTCTCCAAGTTCCCAGTTGTTCACTACTTCAAGTCCTACTTTCCCCAGTTCTCGCTCTAACTTTTCCGCTGAGATTTGGATTTCCATTGGCGGGCCTTTTAAGTCGGTTCCTTTGGTGTCGAATTCTAGACAAGCGAAGTAGCCGCCAACTTTTACGACTCGATTCACTTCAGTTAGTACGTCTGTTAGCGAACTTGCTTCATGAAGTACAAGTGATGCGAGCGCAATGCTGATTGACCCTGCTTCTAGTGGAATCTCTTCCATGCTAGCTTCCAAAACTTTCACATTTGTTAAATTAGCCTCTATCGCTTTCTTTTGAATCAGTTCTAGCATTTTCGAATCCAAATCTAATGCAAAAACTGTATTATCCACCAATTTTGCTGCTGGAATTGTTAAAAAACCAGTTCCCGCTCCTAAATCCAAAATGGTGTCTGTTTTCTTAACAGGCATGGCTTGGATAAATTCTTCTGGCGTTAAAAGTTCATTCCGTTCTGGGCGGTCCAAATAATCGACTTTGCGTTTAAAACCTGCTTCTCCGTGGTGATTGTGATGATGATTCATGTCAACACTCCTTTAATGATGATGTTTTTCGGTTTCTACGACGATACTTCCAATCGTTTGCTTACTTAAATAATTTTCCATTTCTTGCTCAGCATTTCCCATGACTTCTCCGATTAAACAATGTGGCTTACTTTCGGAATGGTTTTTAGGGTCGCAGTGAAAAAAGGCGGTTTTCCCTTCAATTGCTTGAATTACATCTAGAAAACTGATGTCGTTTGCTGGCTTGGCTAATTTATATCCACCATTTACCCCAGTAATCGATTCGACAAATCCAGCTTTTACGAGCATTGTTAGTACTTTAGAAAGATAAGTTGGTGACACATTTTGTTTGCTTGCCAGTTCTTTTACACCAACAGACTTTTCTGCGGGCAAATTGGCTAGATATACCATTGTATGTAGTGCATAATTAGTCGCTTTCGAGTATTTCATTCGTTCACCCTCTTAATTAAAGATTTAATATGTCTATAATATCTTTATTGATAACGATTGTCAACATTTTAAAAACCTCTTCCAAATTCTGAAAGAGATCTTCGTTAATAATCAAATTAAATTTTGCACTAAAGTTAGTAATTCTAATTCATTTTCCACGCATAAATCAGGATGGTACAAAGCTTCGGTTGGTTTCTTATGTTTCCGCCGATTAAGCCAAATCACATTCCACCCTGCTTGTTTCGCTCCGACAACATCATTCTCAAAAGAATCGCCTATGTAAAAGGTTTCTGAACCAACAATTCCTAATTTTTTTTCTACCATTTCAAATAATTGTTTATCAGGTTTTTCCAAGCCAACTTTCCCTGAAATAAAGGTATTTTCAACTGGAACCCAATTATTCATTTGTAAATCATCTATTTTATTTTGTTGATGTTCAGCAGGACCATTTGTAATAATCCCCATTGTGATATGGTGCTTCTTCCCCCAAATAAGAGTTTCTTTTATTCCAGGCGAAAGAGCAATTTTCCGTTGATTATCTTCATATGCGCGTTGGAATTCTTCTGCTTGTTTTTTAGTGATTTGGTAATCAAAATCGTTTAACGCTTGGGTGATGCGATAGATGTGCATTTCTGCTTTGGGTATTTCCCCTTTTACAACTCGGTGGTATACTTCATCGCTATAAAAACGGCTTTTAATGTATAAATTTTCGATTTCCAATTTGTTTTCCTTACCAAAAACAGTTTTAAAAGCGGATTCAAATGGTTTTAGTTGATCATAGACCGTATCATCAATATCAAAAATTAAATTAATCATCTTTTCCTCCTGTATCATTCACTATTTATACTCTACCATTAAAACGTTATAGGAGAAAGAGCCTAAGCACGAAACTTAAGCTCTTCTGGTATTATTTTGCTAGTTGTTTAATTCGTGTTGTTGCGCCTTTTAAATTGTAGCATTCGGAATAATTGCGGATTGGGCGCTTGATATGATCGATGACAAAACGTTTACCATCAATATTATTTGCAGCTAAATTGGCATATAATGTGTTTATTTCTTTTTTGACGGTTGCATCATTAAAAGTGTAATGACCTGCAATGTCTAGGATTTCCAGTGATAATTCGTTGTCTTGCATAATTTCGTTTATCGTGATGTCTTTTTGTTCATCTAACATCCACTTACGCCAGCGCTCACTTTTGATAGATTGAACGAGTAAGACTTCTCGTGTGTTTGAAGCATTTTTGATTAAGCCATTTTCGACCAATCTCCGTTCTAATTCTACTAGTTTTAGATAAGCTCTTGTTTCTTCTGTACCATATTGCGGTGCTACATTTGTTGCGGTAATTTCAGATGGGATATGTTCAAGAAGTGTTACGTCATCTAAGTAGTCACCGTTATGTTCTTTTAAGCCCACACCATATTTCTTCGCCATTTGAGCTAAATCATACGCATTTTTAAAGTTAAAATGACCTACTTGTTCGGTTTTTCGGGTTAAAGTTCCAGTTTGACCAACAATAAAGGTTGGGAGTGGTAAGTCCCGCTGCTCGAGTTCTACTTTCAATTGGGTGATGAATTTTTCGTAAGTTTCTGTGGATGTTAACCCACCGTTAGTCTCTTCTGTCCCAACTTCATAACCAATTTCTGGTAAGTCACGTTTTTTCCGTTCCGCTTCACAAAAAGCAATTAAATCCACCGTACGTTCTAATACGGTTTCAAGCGGAATAACTTTACCAACTTCAAAAGGATCTTTCGTTGGATCAATCATCAGTAAGTCGAATCCCGCTTCAATGTCCGCCACATATGAATGCTTGCCGAGCTCCATCGCCTTTTCTGTAGGTAAATGATCATTTCGTTCTTGATCACGTTGCCAAGGACCTCCGTGATCTCGACAAACGTAATACAATCCATCAAAATCCACTTCTTTCGCTACTTCTTTAATCGCTTCAATAAAACTAAATTGGTTCCAGCCGTTGACATAGCCGCCACCCAGTTCATCCGCATCTACTTGATTCCTACTCGCAATAAACATTAACGGGTAATCATCTTCTTTCGCTAGTTCAAAACTTGCTTGCAAAAGATTTCGTGACATCGGACCAACGCCAATAAGTGTTGCGCTATCTCCGGTTGTTTGTAATTTCAAAAGTGACTCGACTGCTTTTTTAATAGGTAATTTCAATTATTTCTTCCTCCTATAATTTGATTTTATGGAAACATGGTTTGTAATTTTTTAATCAGTGCATCGGATTTTTTGATAATGTCAGAAACGCTCATTTTGATAACTTTCTTTCCTTTAAAACGCTGACTCTCTCTAATTTCTACATCATTTGTGACAATCACACAATCTGCTTCCTCGATGTCTTTAGCTGTTAATTTATTTTCAATTCCTGAAGAGCCTTGTGTTTCGACTTTGATAGTAACGCCTAATTTTTTGGCGGAAAGTTCGAGTGATTCAGCTGACATGTAAGTATGTGCTACACCACTCGGACATGAAGTTACTGCAACAATTTTCATTCGTTATCATCCTTTCTAAATATCTTCAAAATTAATATCTAAATCATCTATCTCTTGCCCTTCTTCCAGTGCCTCGTCCAGCTCAGTTGCATCTTTTTTCAGTATCCTAAGCATAACCGCTGTTACGACGGCTCCGAGCGCAATCGATATCACATAACCGATTCGATTATCTACTACAGGCAGTACAATCAAACCTCCCCAAGGAGCATGATTCAAACATCCAAATAGAAACGCAGAGATATTTCCAACAATCGAGCCAACCATAATCGACGGTATAACACGTAAAGGATCAGCTGTCGCAAATGGAATGGCTCCCTCCGTAATTCCAACACTTCCCATCAGTAATGCAGCAATTCCTGAATCTTTCTCCACTCGTGTAAATTTTTTAGGGAAAAGTAAGGTTGCGACTCCAAGACCAATAGGCGGCACACAAATCGCTACTCCAACCCCCCCCATCAAATAAGGAAGCGTGTCTACTTGTGTCTGGGCAAAGGTTGCTGCTACTTTATTCACTGGACCGCCCATATCAAAGGAAATCATCGCTCCAAGTAATGCCCCAAGTGGAACTTTTGCGGCTCCGGATAAACTGTTTAGAGCATTTGTCATCCAGTCCATAAAGCCAGAAATTGGTTCGCCGATGAGGAAAACGATAATCCCACCGGTTATTAATGTTCCGACCAGTGGATAAATGAAAATGGATCCTAATGTTTTCATCGAAGTAGATAATTTAATTTTTTTCAGTTGAATAACGACGAAACCAGCCAGGAAACCCGCGACAATTCCACCGATAAATCCTGCACCAATTTCATTTGCCAAGTATGCCCCAATCATCCCTGGAGCAAGTCCCGGTTTGTCTGCCATACTAAATGCTATGTATCCGCCCAAAATCGGAATGAAAAGTGCCAGTCCTGCTGCGCCAATCTGGTTTAATTTTGCGAGCCACCCCGCATCTGGTACTGCCGCTTGTCCACTTAACATCACGGATAGCGCAAAAAGTATCCCCCCTGCTACGACAAATGGAATCATGTAAGAAGTTGCGGTCATCAAATGTTTCTGTAAAAATTTAAGTGTTCTCATTAGTTGTCCTCCTTCACACTTTTATTTAGTAAAGCCACTGTTGCTGTGTCATCTAGTTCACTTAATTTCCCTCGAAAGTCCTCATGCATTAACAGTCTTGCCAGCTTAGAAAGTACTTTTAAATGAAAATTATTGCTGTTATTTTCTGGCACTGCGATTAGAAACACAATTTGAACAAATTCGTCGTCTGTCGTCCAGCGTATCGGCTGACTTAACTTTCCAATTACAACACATGGACGCTCTACACCACTACTTTGGGCGTGTGGCAAACCAATCCCATGTCCGATATAGGTAGAGAGTTCCCTCTCGCGTTCCAAAATATTTTTTTCAAATAGCGCTTTATCTCCTAGGTAACTGGCTTTGTCTAAGGTATCTACTAATTGTAGGATCGCTGCTTCTTTCGTTTTCACTTCTATGTTAGAAATAGATAAGAAGTCAATTTTCATCCCCATATTCTTTCACCTCCTCTTCGTATTTTTTGATAATTTGATTTGCTTCAATTGGATTTGTCGCTTGCTCTAATTTTGAAATAAAATCCGTTTGGTACGTCATTTTTGTTAAAGTAATAATTGCCGGAATCTGCTCTTTTTTATCTTTACTAGCAAGAATGAAAATTACGCTTGCTTGTTTATTTCCGAAAATAATTGGATTTTTACTAACGAGAAGTGCCATACTGTTCATTTGAACCAAACTACTATCATTTCCATGAAACAATGCAAATTCCTTATCTTTCACTGAATAAAAACCTAATTCTTCTTGTATTTCAATCATATTATCTGCATAAGCTGGTTGAACAAAGTGATTATCCGCAAGTAGGCTCGTTGCTTGTTGAATTGCTTCTCGCCATGAGTCCATTTTGGAAACAATTTGAATGGCATCGGTTCCGATTAAGTCACTTAAGCCTAGTTTTCGATTGGGAATACTCACATGTCCGTAGCCGAGTTCTTCTTTAATCACACTAATAACTTGTTGTTTAACCGAACTTTCAAGGAAACTAAGTCGCTTATTAATGGCAAAATAACTAGTTAAAATGTTCTTCTTTTTTAGACCTTGTTTCTCCAACGCTACAAAATCACACTCTTTTAAAACTGGACTTACTTTAATAGTTGGCTTCGGTAAGGGAGTCGTCATCTTTGCAGTCGTAATTACTAAATCAACGGCTTCCCAAGAGGTAAAATCTTTCAACATATATTCTGGAATCGTTGCAATAAAGCCAATTTGGTATTCGCTATTAAGCGCATCTTTCATCATCGCAATTGCTCCGTAACCAAGTCCGCAAACAATTAATGCATTTTGCTTTTCTTCTCGCTGATTTCGCTGAATGCTTGCTAAAAAATGAATCGAAAGCAACGAAATCTCATTTTCATTTTCGACACTTTCAAGTAACGGAATTGTTTTAATTGCTGTACTTGTCGCACGAAAAACATAGAGAAACTCAGCTGGAATTACATCGAATGTGTCTTCATAGATTTGTACATTTCCTCTTATTCGCTCAATCAGAGGTGCTACATGATTCAAGAGCCCTTTATATAAAATCGCATCTTCTAGAAAAGGTAAATTCAGTTCTCCACTCATTTTATTTATCAATGAATTCACTAATGTTTCAGTTGTTATCAAGTCCATTTCTTCATTTAGACTGGCATATTTATTAGTAAAAAAGACAAAACCAACCAAGATATTTAGCTGTTCTTGCGTCAGTTTAGAGTCTAAAATCGCTTCCATACCTTGAACTAACTGTGAATTAAAAATCGGCAGCACTAACTTAGTATCATTTAATGGATTAACAACATCATTTTTTATATACCAGCAAAAAACTAAAATATTCGCTAAGTACCAGTAATAAGATTCGTCATTTAGTATCCAGCCCATTTGTTTCAGCAGTTGCTTGGACCATTCATTCACGCCATTCAAATCAATATTTATGAGCGAAGTCTTCATCTCATTGAGCATACATTTCTTATAAAAATTAGTTTCAGTATCTTCATTTGGAATCAAATCAATATAATCACGCAAAATCCGAACGCGTTCATTTAAAACAGCGCTTTCATTACCGTTTAAATGATAGCCTTGTTTATAAACTAATTGAAGATTCGCTTTTTGCAAACTTTCTTCTACTAATAGTAAATCTTTTTTTATTGTGGTTCGTGAAACTTTCATCCATTTACTTAAATGCTCCAGATTCACTTTTTTAATATTAAAAAATAGCAAGTACTGTAAAATATTAATTCTTTCTTGTGGGGTATAGATATATGCTTCATTTTCTTCTAATACTAATTTGGCCAAATCAGCTGATAAAACTAGCCTTCCCTTTCCCTCCTTTGTAATAGGCTGTAATTGATTAAGCGTTAGTGCGTCATTGATATTATCGATATCATATCGGATTTTCCGCTCAGATATTTCTAGCTTCCGACTAATATCTCGAATATTCGACTCACTCTTGCCTTCTAAATATTTTATGATTAGTACCATTCTGCCACTTAACATCTCTTATCACCTCTTCATACTAGTTGCGATAAAATTATTTAGAAGGCCTGCTCCTAAATCTATCGTACCGCCCTGTAAGCACTTCCACAATTTACATAATTCGAAATAATTTTTTACAAAAACTATAGGTCTAGCAACGCTCCTTTTCTGTTCGATAATTAATTATACCTTGCAAAATAGAGTCCTTAAGAGCCATTGAAAGTTATCCTACAGGAAAAGATGATAACGAGATGCCTAAAACAGGAAAATACACATTGAAAATCTAATTTCAGATTTCCAATGTGTATTTTGTGTGTTTACTTCTATAGAGCAGAAGAGATAGCACATTTTTTATTTTACTTATTTATAGCTACGTTTTCTTCGACTAATTACCCATAGAAGTAGGCTTAGGTTTAGTAAACTAATTCCCACCCAGATTATCCAGTTGGTTGGTCCCCTGCTTTTGGTAATGGTTTCACGTTTTCATGGTAGGCGGTGTGTTGGATGTTACTTTTTACTCGAAGTTTCGGATTTCTTGTATCTTCGACTTGTATTGTGGCAGTGACTGATAATTGTTTTTTACCTGCCTCCGTGGTTCCTTCATTTGGGTCGATAATATATGTTACTTGATAATCTCCAACTTGGTTTGGGTTAACCGTACCATTTGTTTGTACTTGCTTGAAGCTTATAGCTTTGCCATCTCGATTAGTTGCGCTGATGAAATTGTCTTTAGCTGTCCAATCATCACCTTTTTGGATGGTGCTGTCTTGTACAGTGATTTGGGATTGGTTTTCTAGTACGGTCACTTGTGTCACGACTTTGACTCCATCATAACTATAGCTAACTTCGTAAGTACCAGGTTTTTTCGTGTCTACCAAACCAGTGACAGTCATAGCTGCGAAGGAAACTTGGTTACCTTTTTTATCGGTGGCCTGTTCAAAATTATCTTTCGTTGTCCACTTATCTCCTGCGTAGATAGTGCTATCATGAACATTGATACTGGTTTGCCTTGGTTCGACTGTGACCTTAATAGTGGTCGATGAACAGTCATAGCTGTAAGTGATTTGATATACACCAGCTATAGCTGTATTAAGCTTTGGCTTTTCGCTTACGGTGACCTTTTGGAAGTTGACTGCTTTGCCACTTTTATCGGTCGCGCTATCAAAGTTATCTTTTGCACTCCAGCTATCTCCTGTATAAATCACAGAATCATGGGCATGAACAGTAGTTTGCGGATCTTTGATGGTAACGTTAATTGTTGTTGAGATGCCGTCGTAACTGTAGATTATGGGATACGTGCCTGATTTATCAGTATCTACATCACCACTTACGTGGATTGCTGTGAACGGAACTGGATTACCATCTTTATCACGGGCGCTGTCAAAGTTATCGGCTGCGGTCCAGCTATCTTCGGTGTAGAGAATTGAGTCATGAGCATTGACAGCAGTTTGAATGTCTTTGACGGTCAGCATAATGGTTTTGGATACTTTGCCATCGCTATAGGTGACTTGATAGATACCTGCTTTCTTCGTATCAACTGTTGGTTTTTCAGTGACTCGGATATCTTCGAAAATGATTGAATTACCCTCTTTATCAAAAGCACTATCGAAGTTGTCAGCTGCGGTCCAACTTTCTCCTACATAGATAGAGGAATCATGGGCGCTGATGCCAGATTTATTTTCTTTGACGATTACAGTAATGGTTGTTGACACTCCATCATAGGTATATGTGATGGTATTCTCGCCTGCTTGCTTGGTATTGATGGTACCAAGCACCGTTACATCCACCAATGCCACTGGATTGCCTTCTTTGTTTAGAGCACTGTCAAAGTTATCTGCGGCACTCCATGTATCGCCAGTATAAATCACAGAATCATGGGCATTTACAGCCGTCAGATTTTCTTTGACGGTTACTTGAATGGTTGCTGCTACGCCATTATAGGTGTAAGTTACGGGATATGTGCCTGCGACACTGGTATTGACAGTCCCAGAAGCTGTGACATCCGTGAATGCTACTGAGTTACCTTCTTTATTTATCGCACTGTCAAAGTTATCTGTGGCGCTCCATGTATCGCCAATATAAAGAGTCGAATTATGCGCGTTCACGGTGGTTAAATCTTGCGCGACGGTTACTTGAATACTAACTTCTACTTTTTTCCCATCTTTAGTAATCGTATATGTTATTGGATAGGTTCCCCCTTGATTCGAGCCATTTTTTATCGCGGACAATTGGATTTGGTTGATTTGCACCAAATTTAAGCAATCTACAGCACTGGAATTGGCACCATTTTTCACTTCTTCAAAGGCGGCTGTTTTGGCAAGATCCAATGCCTGTGTATTCGTTAATGAGACAGCTTCTTTATATTCCAATGAAAAATCGGTCGCTCCCATGGTGAAGCCATCTTTTTGGATGATTGTTCCGTCTGTGGAAGTAACATACACCGGTGCAGTGGAGCTTTGTTTCGTACCCAAAATATCTTGAATCTCAATCGTGATATCTGTTGTAGCAATCGTTTTGTCATTAGCAGAAACACCCACAATTGCGGCTAAACCATCACTTAATGTTTGTATTCTGGCTATGCTCGTATTAGTAACAGTCCATTTGTAGCCATTTATACTCGCTTGAATATTTTGGAAAAAAGCAGGTTCAATAGTATTTTCTGCCGCTTGTTCACTTGTAGAGGCTACTTTTGGCAGAGTGATTTCTAAACTACGTCCTACTTGTACACGTTTTTCATTTAAATTCACTTTTAAATCTTCTGCTGGGTTGTAGGCATAATACCCAGCACTGATATACTGGGAGGTGGGCTGAGTTGGGTCGATATTTTTCGCCCAGCCTTTATCTGTGCCACTATAAGGTACATCGCTATCACTCGTGGTATCTTTCCCACTGTTTTTCAAGGTATACTGGTAACCTGCTTTATCTGGGAATTTCACTGCGTAATTTCCGTAGCCTACATCAGATTGGTAATCAAAAGTATACGTCCCATTTGCATCGGTTTTGGTGGTGATAACCTCACCATCTTTCGTTATTGTTTCATAAGTGGTTGTCGTGTCATTCCACTTGTAGAGTTCGACAGTTTCGTTTGTTAGAGCTTCGTCTCCTTTGTCTTTTTCATATACCCCGTTGACATCTTTATCGTTAAACAAGGTACCGGAGATTTCACCGATAACGAGTTCTGCACCAACTTTTGTGCCTGATAGAGATCCAGAGAAAGTATTGGTAATAACACGGTAATATGGATTATAGATATCTCGTTCGCTGATTTTATTGTCTTCATTGGCTGATTCAAAGGTTTCATCCACTTTGAGTGGTACTTTAAACGTTTGAGTTTCACCGGCATTGATTTGTGTTTTTACATTAATCCGTACCATATTAACTTTTTCGTAATCGGAAACGGTGGAGCTATAAATGCTAGTCGAATCGTAATTATCGGCTGTTGCTGTAGTCGTATAGCTCACGTCAAAATGGGATTGTTGTTCGGAAGTGATATCCAGTGCGCTGTTTAGTTTCATGTCCCATTTGAAGGCTTCACTTTGGAATTTGGCTCCGAAGTCTTGGCCTGTTTTTGGAATTGGGATGTAGAGTTCAAAGGTACTGGCCTCTCCGCTTGATGTGTTAGTGATTTTAACGGTATAATCTGCATCAGTTCCGGGTGTGAAGTAAGACACGGTGCTATCTTCTCCTTCAACGTACGCAGCTTTTTCACCTTCACCAGCCATGCTTAAAAAGGTTTCTACAGTAACGGTATCTTGTTTCGGAATGCTTAGCGAGCTACTAGCAACAGAAAGTAAGTATTCGTTGTCTTTACCGTTTTTATTAACATCTAATCCTGTATCTGAAAAACAGTTATTAGTTATTGCTGAAACAACATTAGGACCACCCCAAGCAATGATATCTTGCGCATCCATATTGATGCTTTTGTCTAACGTCATATCAAATGTTGTATCATAGCTAAGATTAAGATATTGAGACTTAGATGGATAGCCAACATAGCCTCCTACTGTTACATTTGTCGTTTTTAGAACGTAGAGTTTTTCACCATTATTGGCTGTTTCCGTTTTAATTGTAAAATCAACATTTTTTCCGTCTTGATCAGTTAATTTTATGGAGGACGATTGTATTGTCATTCCGGGTAGTACATGTAGATATACTTCTGGATTGTTGAGCACCGTTCGTGTTCCATAAGGATAATCGAATAAAGCTAATAATGCTTTAGTCTTGATGGTTTCTCCTGCACTTGCTACTTTGACTTGGGTACCTGCTTTATCATAAAAAGCCGCAGTTCCACTTGCTGCAGTTCTAATATTATTTGAGACACTATAAGTTGATATACCAGATGATTTTGTCTCCATTTCATCTGCTGCATCCCAAATTGCTCCTTTAAACTGGACAGATGTTATTCCCGGTTTGACAATCCCGTAAGAAGTAGAAGAATTGGGTCTATGAACACCATTTGGATCTGTATTCATATAACCAGCAGAAAAATCTCCTACATTAGCTTTCACCTCTGTAAAGTATTCTCCATCTTGGAGGCCAACCGCAACTGCATCTAATGTAACCATTCGATTGCTATTAATTTTAGGAAGTGAACCTTTATACGTTCGATAACTTGAATTGAGATTCGTTTTATACTGTATATCCGTCATTTGATTATCTGAAATACTACCATCAAAAGGCAGATTAACTGTATAAGCTTCCCAATTAGGATCAAACTGAATTTGATAAACTTGATTGGTTTTTAGACCTGCTGTTTTCCTATTATTAACTTGTATACTTCCTGCCCATGTTTCATTATCTGGATTGATATTTTTTTCTCCTCCAGTTAAAACCATTTTGTTAATGGTTTTATCAACAACTATACACTCATCCAGTGAAGCTAGTGTTGTCAAATTAGAAGGGATAGAGGTCAATGCGTCCGATTCAAATACTTTTTTATCATAGGTTGTGATAACTGCGTGTGGTATTTGAGGCGCACTATATGTGCCCGCTACTGTTTCCTTAGGGATTTTATATTTCACCGAAAAGATAGAATTATCTATCTTGCTTATATTCATTTGTTTATAATCAATAATCACCTTATTCTCGTTTGGATATGGTGTTATCGTGATATTAGAGTTATTTGTTATGGGGATTCCATTATTATTAACAACTCCAACATATTCCATTCCTTTTGGATAATACAATGTTACTTTTAAATTTTTTGCCAAATACGCATAAGCCCCGCGGGAATCCAATTGATTTATACCGTTAACAACAGAGTATGGCTTCGTATAGTTATAGGAGGGCTCTGTATCGCTACTAGCTAAAACTTCTGATAAACCATGATTGACATACCAGGTACGGAACATTGTTTTTACATGATCTTGAGCTGCAAAACCAACCACTTTATTTCCTTCTGCATGAATTGTCTGCTCGGCGGAAGCAACCGGTGTGCTTCCTTCCCCAACATACACTTCCGTCTTTATTGGAGATTGTAAATCAGTAGCACCATAGTATTTCGCCGCATCTACTCGAACTGAAAAAGTAAAACTCGCTTTTTCTGTTCCAGGATTTAGGTCATAACTAACTGTTCCAAAGGTTGCTTTACTATAGGTTGTTTCTTGGTTTGGAATGGTCATCGAAGTAATTGCAATGCCAAGTGGGTCACTCGAACTTAAATAGTTTATGATGCTCGGTTCTACGCCATCAGCAGGTTTATAATCGTTCGAAGCAGGTATTGAAACAAAGCACATTCCATCTGGTAAAGCGAAATTCACTTTTTTGCTAGAAGAAGTGCTGTCACCAAACTCTACTGTTGTAGTGACCGTTTTGATATCACCATTAGCCCAGGCTGTATTATTATAATCCGGTATGCTTAAAGTTACATTTGTCTGTCCTGATTTAAGCAACTTTTTGTTCGCTTTTTGGGTGGCTGGATTTTGGTTATTTATAGCCTTGGAGCCTGGAGCCTCGTCTGTTTCCTTTGTTTTGTTTATTTCATCTTCAGAAACAATACCACTTACTTCATAAGAAGCATGGAAAGTTTGGGTTTCTGTCGTTTCAACATCATCTGCATTCTGGTAGGTGATAGTGAAATCTATAACACCATTTTTTTCGGCTATATAAGTGGCTTCTTCTCCTTCTGTTTTTTTGCCATCTGGTGTTTCCACTGTTAACATTGTCACCTGTTCATTTTGGGGTATCGCCTTTATTTTAATAGTAGCTTTCTTTTTATCTCTTGATAACTCTTTTTGAACTTCATACGAAATATCTTTATTGCTATTTCCTTCTGCTAATGCATGGAAAGGCACTAAATTAAATTGACCAAATAATAAGAAAAGGGCTAATGTTAATAAAAAGTAGCTCCGTACCCGTTTTGCTTTTTTCATAAAGAGTTCTCTCCTTCAGTAATTTTCCTTAGTTACATTTAATATATTACAGGTAGAGTAATAGGCTGTACACGAAATTAGAGTAGCTTATTTAAATAAACGCAGAAAAAGGCTTCTCCATTCAAATTTCAGTCACAAAACAAAGTCATTTTTGACATATTTTCGACATATTTCAAAATAAAAAGCACCCATTGTTTCAACGGGCACTATAATTATCTTACTAATTTCACATAAATACGTTGCCATAAAAACAAGGCAAACCCAGCTACTAAGAGACTGAAAACAACTAAATAAATCCTTACTCCAAATTGGGTAATTAAAGAAAGTTCTGCTATATTTGTGAATAAAATCTGCAAAGCTCTAATCCCAAAACAACCCATAAAGTAAAGAGCTGTGATTAAGAGTACTCCGCCAAATCGTATTATTTCTTTGGTTACTTTTTGCGACACTCGTATTCTTTTCCATAAAGCAACTGGTAGAAACAACCAGCTACTCCAAAATATTAGTGCAACGTATGAAAATGGAATCGCAGGTATTTGTACTGCAAATAAACATACTAAAAGTGTTGCACTGATAACAATAAGAAAAGCTGTAACTTCAGCATCTAACTGGTAATGATCATGCCAAAGCTGATAACGTCGAATTCGCTTTAATATCGCACCATCTTTTGCTAAATAATGACGAACAACAGCTAGAATTACTAGCATTGTCAGAAAAAAAGTAAGCATTAAGCCACAAATCAGCAATAATGTTTCAATAAATCCGCTTGCCATTCGATCCCCTGCTCTCTGATTGTTTTCGTTTGTTTAGTCGTTCAAAAATCCGCTCCGCTTGCTTAGAGTCTGTGGAAGCAAATTGTGCCATAATATTGGCTTCATTTTGAACAAGATGTAAATAACCTAGCGCAACAAAAATCGGTTCAGAAGCAAGATCATCCAAAATAATAATTTCACTATAATCAAAGAAGCTTAAGAAATCGATATGTTCCTCTAAGACGGTTTGTTGTCCTTCTTTTGTATTGATGACAAAGCCTTCTACTTCACCTTCAAAAAATTGCCCCATAGGTGAGACGATTTTAAGTTTCATTTTCTTCTCCTCCTATTTCAAGTTTTTGTAGGATCCGATAAACAAAAAGTCCCGCTCTGAGCGTTCATCATAATCGCCATTCAAAATGCGTTCAATACTTATGAGTAAATCCTCAATTTCAACAAAAGTACCTTCTGATCCAGTGAATTTTTCGGAAACATAAAATGGTTGGGAAAGGAAATTACGGATTTTTCTCGCCCGATTTACAAGGTTCTTATCCTCGTCACTTAATTCGGCAATTCCTAACACGTTGATAATTTCTTGTAATTCCATGTAGCGTTGTAAGATAAATTTCACTTGGACAGCTAAGTTGTAATGACGTTTCCCTACAAAATTGGGGTTAAGTGCGCGCGATGATGATTGAAGTGGATTAACAGCAGGAAAAATACCAAGGGCTGCAATCGAACGTTCCAATACGATTATCGAATCCAAATGACTAAATGTTGCCACGGCAGAAGGATCATCAATATCATCTGCTGGTAGGAAAACACATTGAATTGAGGTAATAGAGCCATCTTTAGTAGATGCGATGCGATCTTGAAAGTCTCCAACTTCTTTGGAAAGTGTCGATTGATAGCCGCCTGTAATCGGAATTTTACCTTGTAATGAAGCAACCTCTGAGCCAGCTTGGATAAAGCGGAAAACATTAGCAATGAAAAGTAGTACATCTTTTTTCTCTGCATCCCGTAAATATTCCGCAATGGTTAAGCCAGTTAAAGCAACACGCATCCGAACACCTGGGGACTCGTTCATTTGACCAAGTACAACAGTTGTTTGCGGCAATACGCCACTTTCTTCTAGTTCTTTATATAAACCAATTCCTTCACGAACACGTTCCCCAACACCGGTAAATACAGCATTTCCACCTAACAAACTAATATTATTAGTTAGTTCTTGCATGAGTACTGATTTACCAACACCCGCACCACCAAAAAGACCCGTTTTACCACCTTTTAAAATTGGGCAGATTAAATCAATTACTTTAATTCCTGTGTATAGGATTTCTTTGTTGGTATCTAGTTCAGAAAGTTTTGGTTGGCTACGAAAAATTGGCCATTTCACTTCTGTATCTGGTTCAGGTTTTCCATCAATTGCTTTTCCATAAACATTCAGCATGCGGCCCAACACTTTTTCACCAACAGGCACTTCAATCGGATGTCCTAAATTAACAACGATTGTTCCTCTTGAAAGACCACTCACTTCGCCAATTGCAATAGCGGATACAGTATTGATTCCAGTATGCTGAACGACTTCTGCTAGATATGTTCCTTGGTGTGTTTTATATTCCAGTGCGTAACCAATTTCTGGTAAATCACTTTTATTAAATTCTATTTTTAAAACAAAACCACTAATACTAATAATGGTCCCAGTGTTTTTTTTCATTTATTCTTCTTCCTTCCTGATTGTCTGTGCACCACTGATGATGTCTAGCAGTTCGCTGGTTTTCTGTTGTAGTGCTTGTTTTCTAGCATCAAAAATTGCTTCTTCAAGCTGTTTTTGGATATTATCCTTTGCTTGCTTCATCGCGATTCGACGCATACAATATTCGCTGGCAACCGAATAACGAAACATACTATAAAGCAATCCACATAAATAGTTTTCGAGTAATAGTTGCTCGACCTGCTCATCATCCTCCTCATAATCAAGAACATAATCAACCTCAATTGGCTGCATACCTTCTTCTTCAGGGATATCAGGATAAATTTTTTCACACATCGCTTCTGAATGAACAGCATTAAAATATTTGGTAAAAACAACATATAGTGCATCCATCTCTTGCGCATTAATTTGGTCGATAAAATCAGCAGTAATTGCTGTGGTTGTCTCTAAATCAATATTTTCAAGCGAAACTTGCAAGTAAGCAGTGATGTTCTGGTCAAGCTTGGTTAAATAACGATGACCCTGATCACCGATAACCACCCAGTTAATCTTGACTTGATCACCAAGCGATTCAATAAGTCGGTCAATTTGCGAAAATACATCACTATTATAAGCACCGCAAAGTCCACGTTCAGAAGTAACAGCAATCGCAGTGATATTCTTTTCAACAGCTGCATGATTATTACCATTATGCATCGTTTTTCTCACCCAGCGTAGACTTTTCAAAATAGTTTCGTAATAACTAACAGCTGCTTCGGATTTTTCTCGTAGTTGAGGAAGTTTTCCAAGTGTCGCCAGTTCTGTCACGTGGACAATTTTGTGTGTGGAGTTAAGAGCTTTGATTTTCTTTTGAGCCTCGTTTGTGCTACTCAACTAAAAGGCCTCCCCGCTTCCAGAATAATTTCTTCTAACATTTTAGTATGCGACTCACTTAAATCACTAATGCCACTAATCTGACTTGAAAATTGTTCGAACGCTTCGCTTTTATGTGCTTTTTCTAATAATAGTCCTTTAAATGTTTGTATTTTAGCAGGTGAGATTTCTGTTAAAAATCCATGTTGGAAAGCGTATAAAATAGCTGCTAAATCTGCTACTGATAATGGATTTAAAATGTTTTGTTTGAAAAGTTCTGTCAAGATCCGACCATCCGTAACCATTTTCATACTACCGTCATCCAGTGCGTTCCCGAAATCAAGTAATTCTTTTAATTCCTCATACTGCGAAAGAATCAATGTTAGGTTTTTGCTAAGCTTTCGAATAATTGGGTGTTGTGCATCTCCACCAATCCTCGAAACAGATACCCCAACATCTACTGCAGGCTTTTGGCCACGGTTGAATAAATCAGATTTTAAAAACAGTTGACCGTCTGTAATGGAGATAACGTTGGTAGGAATATACGCAGTTACATCATCAGATAATGTTTCAATCATTGGAAGTGCTGTGATAGAACCCCCGCCATGCGCCTCATTCATTTGGACAGCTCGCTCAAGCAAACTAGAGTGAATATAAAAACTATCTCCCGGATAAGCTTCTCGACCTGGTGGGCGATTAAATAGTAAACTGATTGCCCGGTAAGCGTCTGCATGTTTTGTTAAATCATCAAAAATAATCAGTACATCTTTACCTTGGTCACGCAAAGATTCTGCTACAGCCATTCCTGCATATGGTGTTAAGTACTGAGATGTAAGCGAATCACTGGCAGCTGTTGCAACAACAGTAGAATAGTCCATTGCTCCGTGGCGTTTTAGTGTTTCAATGACTTCTGCAATGTAAGCTGCTTTTAGTCCAATTGCTACATAAATACAATGAACATTTTGATCATGCTGATTGATGATTGTATCTACTGCAATTTGTGTTTTTCCGGTTTGCCTATTACCAAGTATCAATTGGCGTTGGCCTCGACCAATCGGTGTAATCGAATCAATAGATGCAAGTCCAGTATTTAATGGACGGGTAACACTATCAATCGTCATAATTGCTGGAGTTACACAAAAAAGTGGGTAACTACTTGTTGGTTTTTCTGCTGTTTCGTCATAAAGCATTTTTCCAGTTGTATCAATAATACGACCAGTCATATCTTCAAAAAGAGCTACTTCCATAAAACTCTCAGCAACAGAAACATTCATGCCTTCTAAAATATCATTTGTTTCGTCAATCAGACCAATCCCAACAAATTCTTCATTCAATTCAAGAATAATGCCGCGATGCTTCTCGTCAATTAATACAGCCTGATGAAGCGCTGCATTCTCTAAACCGGAAGAAAAAATAACACCATCAGAAATTTTTTCAACGCGGCCATGCTCTTTTAAATAATCTAAGTCCACAGGGGTTTCGTATTTTTTCATATCAAAATGAATTGTTTTCAAATTTTCACTTCCGCTTCGATTTTTTCTGTTGAGCGCTTAATTAATTCTTGGTAGCTCATATCAATGGATTTCGTTCCATATTCCAGAATGACTCCACCAATTAATTCTTTTTTAACATAGTACTCAATTTTATAGTTTTCATGATTTGGCTGCAAAGTTTTTCAAAATGGTTCGCTGATTCTTTGCTAGCTACTTTTACACGAATAAGCCCTGTGTAAAAGTGAATATTGTATACGCCTAAATAATTTTTATAAAGGGAACGTGATTGACGATAAGAAAAGTGTGTGAGCATATAAAATAGAAACTGCACAAATTCTGCATCTAATTCATCTAATGTACCGTCCTCACGCATTACTTTCAATTTTTGTTCTGGTGATAGATAACTGCTTTGATAAATTTGTTTAACAGCCAGTCTGCTTGACCGCTCATTGAATTTTTTAAATGACTCCATAAACATATGCAATTGCTCTGGTAAATACATTTCGAATAACTGCAAAATCACTTTATAAGGAAGTGCACAACGTATTTTTTCCGCACGTATTAGTGCATCAAATTCACGAAGGGACTCACTGAATAACTCAGCTTCCTCTTCCTCTGATTCAATGAAAACCAGTTGAAGAATTTCCTCTACATAGCTGCTAAGTGATTTACGCGGCGCATGAGGAGTCGTTGCAATACTTGGAACTTCCACAATTTGCTTTGGTTTTTCATTTTGCCAAATATGAAGCTGCTGTTCGTACTGTTTATTCTCCGCAACTAATTGATCGATTTCTTCTAAAAAAATCACTTCTTTTTGTTCTGCTTCATTAGCCAGCTGTCTGTTTTTTTGTTCTTCACGGGTTGTCGCAACCTTTTGTCGTTTCAGTCGCCGTAAAAGACTTTCCTTTTCAAGCGACGGATCTTGACTAAGTTCATAGAAAAAACTGGTTAGTATATTTTCTAGTTTTTTCAAGGTGAAGTGAAGCAGGTATAAAAAGCCAACTGCAAAAATACCATAAAGAATGATTGTTTCAATTATTTTTTCCATGTTTACACCCATCATATAAACGGATTAACCCAAAGCAAGATGACTGCAATCGCTAGTGCAAAAAGCATCAATGCGACAATCATTAGGAGTCCCAAAAAGAGACCTCCCATAACTTCTTTTTTAGCATTTGGGTTTTTTCCGATAATTTCTGTTGCTCTACTAACCGCAATCCCTTGTCCAATTGCAGCGCCAAGTGTCGCTAGTCCTACTGCGAGCGCTGCGCCAATTACGCTACATGCAACTACTAAATCCATTATTAAATTCCTACCTTCTTATGAAAATTGTGATACGATAAATGCGTATCTCATCTGTTAATCTTGATATACATAAAGCTGTAACACACCGTTTTTATCATAAACAGCTACGCGATATTTAAAATTTTCTTTCGCTAGTTTGGACATTGTTTGAGAAAAGTTTACCAGTCCAGTCTCATCTGCACTTGCTTGTTGTTGATTCCATACTGTCCAAGAGCCATCGCTTCCATCTGCGCTTCTTTCAAAGTCTAGTTGGTAACTTTCGCCAGCTGGACGATTCATGGAAAATGTCATATCATAAGTTGCATTTTGAGGCGCAAGAATTTCTTCTATTTTGCTTGACATGTTAGTGTTTTTGACAGTTTCTTCTTCACCAATAGCTTCTTGCTCTGAGTTTGCTTTTACTTCTGTTTCACTAGCTTCTTCTGTTTGAAACGGTGTTAAAGAAATCGTGAAGTTGGCATCTTTGTCATAAGCAACTTCTTTTTTCACGGGATACTCAAACGTCTTGCTTTCTTTCGTTTCGTTGTTTGTCGTTTCAAGAATTAGTTTGGCCTCTAAATTGACTGAATCGTCCGTGATAACTGGAACAATCCGAATGTTGCCTTTTTCTTGATTGACAATTTGATAATCCACTTCGCTATTGTCTGCTTCATCTGTTAGCTCCACTTTTGCATTCTGAAGCGTATAATCAGCCGAACTCCAGTCATATTGAACTTGTAGTAGTTTATCCGAAGTTTGACTTGCTCGTAAGCTTTTCAAAACAGTTGCTTGCATGGTGTAATATTTTTCTGAGCAGTTTAGTTCGATTGTTTCACCATTTTTCATTTCGATCACTGTTTGGAATTGGTAGGCAGTGCTTGGATTCAGTCCTGTAACATTAAGGAGCTCCCCTCCGCCGCCACTTACAAGGTTTGTACTAGCATCCATATAAAATGAATCGCCATCTACTTTTGTTACTTTGATTCTCGTGCGTTTAACACCGTTGATTTGGGCATCTAATGCTACATTGACTTTCATCGTTGTGCTAGTCACACTTTGCATTTGGTAAATAGCCGAAACCGTTTGTGTCGTGAAAGAATCACTCTGCATTTTGACTTCTTGAATACCTTTATCTGTTCCTAAATCGTATTGATAAGTGAATTCAAGATGATATTTTCCGTTTGGTGAAAGATCAGTTAATGTCGCTTCTGTATCCACAGCGGAAACATATTGTGTGTTTATTGTTTTGCCAGTACTTTCATCTACTGCACTAATTTTTGTCACACCGATTAAAGTGTTATTTGGATCAGCGTAAGTGTAGCTAACCTTGGCACTAGTAACCCCAGGAGCAATATAACCGATTCGTAGTGTTGGGATGTTTCGTTCTAACTTCTTATTCAACTCATCAATTTTTTTCAGAACTTCATCATAATTGTCAATTTCATCCAAATTGCCACCACTACCATTGCTACCTCCGTTCGTATTACCATTGGAATTACCTTTAGAACCTCCAGCCGAACTTCCATTAGAATCATTGTTGGCGTTCCCGTTCGAATTACTTGTTCCGTTACTGTCATTATTATTAGAACCATTTCCAGCTTTTAATGTGCTACCATATTTTTTAGTAGCATTTAAATCACTGCTAGCCATCTCAGTTGACTTGTTATTCGTATCCCCTGTTTTATTATCTTTTGCAGCTATTTTTTTAGCAGTTTCTTTTGCTTTTTCTTCCTCTTCTTTGACCACTGTTTTTTCATTATCTGTTCCACCAAAACTAGCAAGATCAATTTTGCGTTTGTCGATTGTATAGGTTTCGTTACTAGCATCTAAAACTGTTTTTCCATTGACTTTTAAGGTCATATGGCCCAAATAGCGACTTTTCTTTTTATTTTCATAAATAGTCACACTACCTGTTTTATCAATCAGAAGAAGTGGTTTCGAAACTTCTTTAATTTTTTCACCACCAAGATAAAGTGTTGCATTTGCATTTAAAAAGTATTGTCGATTTGCTAGTTTAACAACACTATTCTCCGCAATTGTCGAATTTTTATATTGATATGCAGAGTTGTTTGGCTCGTATATTTCACGACCTTTTAGCTTGCTACTTACACCATCAATATCAATTACTGGCACGCTTTTGGTAAACATGAGTGAATCTTTATCCAGATAGAGAATGGTACTTTCCATAATTTCATTTCGGGTATCATCTTTATCATTTTTGGCAATCAATTGATTCTCATTCCAACTACGATAAAGCGTATTCCCCTTCTGAAATTGCAATGTTTCCTGTTCGTTAGTTAGAACCACACCATCATCAGGGAGGGAGACAAGATTATATCTTGCCTCCTTAAAGGAACCCCATAAGACAACAGCAATAATTATTAGCGGAACAACTGCAACGATTATGCCTATTTTCCATGTAGGTTTCATTTACTTCCCTCCAGTTCGATAAGTCCAAAAGTTTTCCCTGATTCTGTTTCTTTTACAGTTACTTCAGAGTCATGGTAGTCTGCTTCAATCTTGACTCCAGTATCTAAATCTTCTTTTTGGATATTGTATGTTTCTGTAAAGTCTTTACCGAACCACGATTGGACGGTTTGCCATGCGGATAATTCTTTCGGTTCAACCGTAATAGTCATTTTCGTGTTAGCATCGGCTGTGTTGTTGCTCATTAACGTAAAGCTGTCTTTCGAAATATTGGCTTTTAGGTTATTCTCTTCATTATTACCTTGATAAAGCGCAATAGGTTGATTCTCTTGATCAAGAACAGTTAACGTATAGTTACTCGTTGGCTCCATGGATAGTGAAACAGTGTCAGAAGCGTCTTTTGCAGCAACCTTTTCTGTATCAATCACTTTGCCAGTTTCATCTTTTAATTCGTAAGTGTAGTTTCCTTCAGCGCTAGTGTCTTCTTTCGCAGTTGCGAGTTCAACATCTAGAGTATCACTAGTAGCCCGAACACTCTTGAATGCTTTTAGTAATGACGAAATATCTTCTTGTAAAGTAATAAAGTTAGATGTTTTTTCATACGTTTTAATTTCATTCGTTGGTGTTTTATAAGTGACAATCATTTTCCCTAAGAAGCTTTGGTTTTTCTTCTTACCAGCAACACTAAATCCTTCTGAAATTATGGCTGGATAAGCGCTTGGTAAAGTAATATTTTTGGTTTGTACTAGCTCTGTATGCTCATTATTACCACCATAATCCATCAACTCATAAAATTCCATTTTGATATTTTGAATAGTTGTTGATCCTGGCTTCACTTCTTTCGCTTGTAACTTAACGTTTTTAGTTGCTGAATCTAATTGAATAGTTAACGAATTAGAAGTAACGTATTCATCATCGGTAGTGAAGTTGAAGTTTGTATTCCACGCTCTGCTTCCACCACCATCAAGATTATCGTAGCTCGTACTAATTGATAGCGTATAGCCTGTTCCTGGTTCTAAATCGCTAAAGGTATTTATCCAGCTTGCTGTATTTCCACCTGTAAAACTACCTTTTTTCACTTCTGCGTTGGTTGTTGTATTTCTTAGCACATATTGGAATTGTTTATTCGGTCCACCTACTAAAAAGCTTTCTGGATCGTTATAAGAAAACTTCAGTGTCGCTTCTCTTGTGGAAGCATTCTCTAATGTGATTGGTGCGGAAACATTACTTGGTGGTGAAATGTGAATCGCTTTTGCATCACTTAGGAAACTAGGTGCTTTTGCTAGATTTGTTTGCATATAGGCTGCAATCACATACGTTCTACCAGAAATATAATTTTGTCCACCTGAGCCTTTATATAATCCAAATTCAGGTGTCTTTGTTAAATCATTGAATGTAGCTACTGGAATTTTCGTTCCTAACTCTTGCTCAAGTGCTGCTAAATCGGACAAACTAGAAGTAATAGTCGCCGCATCATACATCAGATATTCAATATTTGTTAAAACATTACTTTCATCCACAAAGTTAACCGCTCCTTTAATTGTTCGGTTACCATATGCTGGACTCCACGAATAAGCGGTTGATGTCATGCTTGGCAAGCTTTTCTCCGTTTTAATTGTTTCGATATAATAAACTTTATCTTTTTCACCAGTTCCGTCTAATAAATCATATTTTCCTTCTACTTTGACGATATAAGTTGTGTCTGGTAAAAGGCCAGTCACAGAAATGTCACGCGTTGGTAGTCCATCTACTCGGACTGAACCAGCAAGTGTGGTACCATCCTCTTCATACACCTTTAGATATAGTTCGTTTTTATTATCTTTCTTCACAGTTGTTGCATCTTTGTCTTCACCGATAACATCTAGCTTAACTCGTTTGTCATAAACTCCGATGTTTTCTGCTGAAATGTTTGGTATAGTAAGTTCTTTTGTAGCAAGTGAAGATGTAACTTGTTCTGCTTTTTCTTGCGTAGAATATAAATCTATTTTCGACCCAGCAACTTCATCGTTGACTAGACCTACAGAAAAGTCCACATAACGTCCACTTAGTTCAGGGACATAGCTACCATCTTTTTGGCGGATTAGTTTGAAAGTATCAGCCGTTTCGCTATTACTAATCAAAATACCATTACGATAAGCAAGATATTTATCGGTCCAAATACTCTTAAATGTGACACCAGAGATATTACCATTTTCATCGGTTTCATCTTTGGTTAATGCAAATACATCTGCACTATTGATACTATTCGTTGTTGAAATAACACCATTGGAGGAACTAACAAATGACCCGCCATTTCCAATTGACAGATAATAATTGTCACTTAGATTTTGGTTGTCCATTTTGTTTTCCATATAGTTCATTTTCATATTGAGCGTTAATTGGTACGTATTACCAAACCAAATATTACCAAATGGCAACTCAAGCGTTTGCGCATCAAATTGCTTACTTCCAGATTTCGATACTGCATAATCTGGTTTCGAACTAGATGCATCTTTCAACTCGTAACTAGTTTGCATCACTGTGCTGCTTGCCGTTCCATCAGGCTGTGTTGTGATGACTAGTGAACGACCCGTTGCATCCATCTCAAGACTAGCACCAACTTGTGGAGCAGTTGTATTTAATGCACGTAGCTGTTTCGTCATGAAAGTATCTGTTATTGCCGAACTTCCACTTGAAATAACATAATCACCTATTGTTGTAAGTGTTGTTGCTCCAGTATTTGAAAGTGGTAAAGTGATAGTGTTTTTTCCACTTTGAAGTGACTTAGTACCACCTGTCGAGCTTACGACTTCTAATGTTCCTGGTACAATCGCATCTTCTCCGTCTTTCACATAAACATTCATTTTGACTTCGCTACTTGAGCGACTTAAAATTTCATATTCTACAGTTGGTTTTTCTTTTTTGATTGGAATTGTTTCAGAACTAATCTCAATATGATGATCTTCGTAGTTATCATTCCAAACAACATCCGCTTTAATCGTGTAGTCATAACCACGACCAAGTAGTTTGTTCGTCAAATCAAAGTAAGCATATTTACCAAAATCAGCAGCCGTTGAAACTTCTTGTTCTACAAGTGGCGTATTTAAGTCATCTGATTTGTAGATACTATAAATGATTGAGCTTGTCGCATTGTATTTATCAACCATTGGTGTATCTGTCGCCTCGATACCTGCTAATCCACCTACTTTCATTTGATCTGCTTGAGAATCGAATAATACTTTATCTGTTACTGGTGCTTCTTTTTTTGTTTTAAAGACAAACTGACCAATAACTGGTACTTTATTCATTCCGCTATCATAACCTTCTTCTACTTTTACGATATATTCTTTATTGATATCAAAGCCTTCAAAGTTATAGCTTTTACCATTAACATTCATCAGGTCATCAAAATCACCTTGAAGAGGAATGGATTTAACAAGTGTATTCGTTTTATTTCCATAAATATTTAACTTAGCCTCATTTAGCTTAACTGCTGCATCAGAAAGTTTCACATTGACTTGTGCTTTGGTCGTTTCTACAGAGCCTAGCGTAAATGTTGCATTAACTTTGGAAACTTCTGTTGTCCGGAAAACACCTGATTGTCCGATAAGTTGGTCCACCATTATTCCCGCTCCATCATCTAAATTGTAAGAAGCAGTCATTACGGCGATATAGTAGGTTTCGCTTTCTAATCCGTCAAATTCTAGTAAATTGGTAATATCAGACTTACTCAAAAGGTCTACAGTAGCAACAGGAGTACCACTATACATTCCCTGTGCATCAGATTTATATAGTTTAAGTGTCGGGTGTGTCAAATTATCATAAAGAAGCGTATTATCTGCATCAAAAACTTCATAGTTGATGGATAATTTATCTTGCTCTGCTTCTTTTAAGGAAAACTGAACAGTTGGTTTTGTCTTTTTACCAACAATGACACTATTCGAAACCGGCGAGGCAAAAGTGAAATCTGACTGGCCATTGTTACCAGAAATATAAGCAACAAACACGTAATTACCGTCACTCATATCAACTGTTCGCCTAACTTTAACTGCTGTATTTTTCTGACTAGCATCTACAACAGAATAAGCATATTCTTTCGCTTTTTTTCCATTCGCTTTGTAATCATCTTCCAAATAAGCAACGTAACGGATACTAGTAATCGCACTATCTTTATCTGCAAGTTTTACTGGCGCGACAACAAATTCACCCCTATCCGTACTATAGGAAAGATTTAAACCATCAATCGTTGGTTTTGCTTTTAATGTGGATGAAATGAAGTACCAGCTTTCGTCAGTTACATCTTTTCCATCAACAACTAGTTTGTCCATTTCAATAATATATTCTTTACTACTACTTAATGAATCAAAATTTACTTCTATTTGGCCATTTTTAGTTAACGCTGCTGCATCGACAGTGACTGTTTTAGAAGTCGTTACATTGCTATTATTTTCTTTGATTCTTAATACAAGTTCATCAATTTGACCATAAAGTTCTGTCGCAGTTATTTTAGCTTTCAAATAGTCTTCGCCACGTTCAGTTACTTCCGGTTTTAATACAACTGGTTTTGCTTCCACTGTTTGACGGAAGAAAATGGTTTCTTGCGTTTTATCACTTGCTGATTTGTAAGTTCCTTGTACGACAATCTGGTAGCTTTCACCATATTTCAAATTATTAAAAGTGAAATTTTGGTTTGTTTTAGTTGACGATAATTTTTCTTTCTTCACAACATTGTTATTGCTGTCATAAAGAAGCGCTTCGAGTGACTCCAGTCTTTTCGATGAGTCGGTAAGTTTCAATTCCGCTGTGGCAGTTTGACCTTTAACAGATAAACTAACATCCACTATTGGTACTTGGAAACTATTCATACCATCTGTTTCATTCAGTTTTTTGATGATTTCATTGGCTTCATTGACATCGCCTTGATTGCCACCCGATTCACCGGGCTCACCATTTGATCCAGATCCGGAGTCATTATTATTGGTATTGGAATCATTTCCGTTTGAACCAGATTTACTTCCATTTGTTCCTGAATTATTTCCACTTGCTCCACCACTAGCATCTTTTGTGCTTGAGCCTTCACTACCACTTGCAGCTTGCTCTTGGTTATTTTTTGCATTAGATGGAGTATCTGATGTGGCACTTTTTTTCTTATCTTGTTCTTTTTCAGAATCATCTGTTGTTGCTTTTTCTGTTTCTTTTGTTGTTTTTAATTTTCGTGCATCTGCATTATCATCAATTTCTACTTTAATTGAACGAATATCTATATCTTGTTCATTTTTTGTTTGACTAGCGAGGATTTCTTTCGTTAATTCAAAATGATAATGGTTGTTTTCCATTTCTATATAAGCATCATCACTAGCTATTTCCTCCAGCGTCTTATCTCCCATTAGCTGAACTTTTTTATTTTCATCAATAGAAACGATAACATTTTTTGGTAACTTTTTATTAAGACCCTTTTTATTTTTTAAATAAGCATTATCTAAAATGATGTATCTACCTTCAGCAAGCTTAACAACGGTTCCTTTTGGAAGTTGTGCTATAGTTTTATCATCATCACTTTTCGCGTTATAAACACTCTTGTTTTCTGTTACAGAAGTTTTTGAAGGTAATTCAATTAAATCTGATGCACTTTTAACTGCAACACTCTTCCCAAGGAATTGGATTCGACCATCTTTCAAAAACAATGTCCTAGCGAGATTAATAGGTTTCATTTCTTTTCCATCACTAATTGTCTTTTCATTATTAATCCAAGTATCATTGTACTCAGCTTCTTTAGAAAAGTTAACATTTCCTCCATCAGGGGTATATGTATAGCCCGCCATTTCAATGGCATAAGCATCGTCTCTCATCAGAAAAAAGGCTGAACCAATTGCGCTGATAGCAAGTAGTGCAACAATGCTTATGACTAAAATATTTTTCTTCAAGTTCTACCTCCACCTTCTTTATGGTTATAATTTTGGCAAAAAAGTAAGTTATTTTGCCATACTTCCGGAATCACTGCGACTTATTTCTATCAAATAGCTATCACTTACTGAGCTTCCTTTTCGAAATAGTCAATTTTCATCTCTCGACTATTCAGCTTCCATGGCGATGATTTAATGTCCAGTACACCTTGATTGTGCAATTCATTTACAACAGAAGAAGTTGTAGGGACTGAACAGTTTGCTAATTTTGCTAGAATATTTATGTGAAGCCAATCTGAAAAAACTGGCATTTTCTTATTAGTCAAATCATTTTCTAGTAAGAAATTAAGTGTAGCAACAATTTTATTTTTGGAAGCTTCTGTTCCAAGTAACTCTTGCCGTTTCAAATCCTGTTCATTCTTTTCCGCAATCTGCAAGAAAAAAACAGACAATATTTGTTCTTTCTCTAATTTCCCGAATACTGTTTCTGCTGAAATAAGGCAAATTTCCGTAGTTTCTAATGCTTTCAACTCAAGTGTATGGCGAGTTGGAAAAACAAAGCTTTTTTGGAAGAAGCAACGTGCGATTCCTTTTTTCTTACCTGCACTTTCTTCAATTAATGTGCCTTTTTTCATCAACAGGATATGATCTCGATCAACTGTAATGCTTTCCCATGCTTTTATCTTTTTAAATACGTGAGAAAAATTACTGAGAAGATATGTGTAAATAATTGCATCTCTCTTCACATAATCATAGAATTCAATATATTTCATTTTTTTATCAGCCCTTCTAAATTTCTGTAATAAATAGCTTTATACCATCCTGCTGTATAACACTCTAGTATCTTACTACCTAACAAGTACTGTCGTAAGTGGTCGATTTAGCAAAAGTTCCGGCTTTTTTTCAAAAGATGTGACAATATAGACATCATTGCTGTTTGAATGAAATGGTTGCTTTGTTAATAATGACTAATTCGCATTTTTATCCTTCACTATAGCAAATGAAATGAAACATAGGAAAGTCCGCTTGGTGACAACGGTTTCATCTTATCTAACATAACTTACAAACTACTATTTCACTTTAAATCAGGATTTTTTTACTCTTTGTATGAACTTTATTTTTTGGTCTCAGCAAATTTCAAGACGGCTTTCCATGCATTTATTCGCGCAAAACTTCCATGTTTATTATTTTACTCTTCCTAGTCTATCTCCATTACCAACCCTTGTCTCTTCTTAATTTCCAGTAGTAAATGGGAAGTATTTTAATCATAAAACTAGACAAATATTTAGAAAATGGATGACACTTACTCTGTGACATTTTTGACATATTTAAAAAAAACGAAGTACGTATGTAAACTTCTTATGTAATGAAACTTTATAGGTTTTTTTGTTATAATTAAGAACGGTTTTCTTTTTGAAAAAATAGAGAAGATAATAAAGGAGGAGGACTATGTGGAAAAAGAATAAATGGCTCATTATAGCGGTTTTGTTACTAATAATTTATGTAGCACCATTATTTATTCTAGGCGGGAATAGTCATGTGAGAATTCATGATAATTTGGATTCCAATGTCACATGGTACAAAATGGTTTTGGATAGCGGGGATTACACAGCTAAGGTAGGAACTGCAAACATAGATCAATTGATGGATGACAGCGTTCCGCGAGATTCATTTGATTCGGAGTTTGTTGGCATTGACTGGCTTTACATACTTTTTAGTACACCGGTTGCGTTTGCAATTAGTCAATTAATTACACGTGTATTTGCTTTTTTAGGATTATTTTTATGGGCAAGAGATTACCTTATCAAGGATAAAAAATATCTTGTTCCTCTTTATTTTGTTTCGCTTGCTTTTGCGCTAACACCGTACTGGCCATCGGGAATGTTAAGTACACTTGGTATGCCGCTTGCGTTATGGGCTTTCCTAAACATTAGAAACCATAAGCGACGAATTTGGAATCTCCTCATTTTGACATTACTCCCCTTTTACTCCAGCTTGATTTTGGGTTTTTGCTTCTTTTTGGTGATGATTGGTTGTATTTGGCTTTATGATTTCTTCAAAAAAAAGCAAGTTAATATCCGTTTTCTACTAAGTATTTTGTACATGGCCCTCATTTATATGATTGTGAATTACCGTTTTATTTACACGATGTTCTTAAACCCTAAACCTGATTCAAGAAGTGAATTTGGCTCGCATCATTTATCAGCGCTCAGCTCCATCAGACTTAGCTTAAAGAACTTTATTAATGGTCATACGCATGATCAATCACTTGCTGGATATGTCATTTTACCAACATTACTACTCGTTTTAATTTTAATCATTATTCGAAAAGAATGGGCGAAAGAAAAATTATTCCTATGGATGTTTGCTTTTACATTATTTTTATCTTTTTGGTATGGTTTTTGGTGGTTTGATGGTTGGAATGTGATTAAAGATCATGTGGAAATAATGCGGACTTTTAACTTTTCCAGATTTCACTTTTTGCAGCCATTTTTATTTTATGGGTTGTTTTCCCTAGCGATTGTCTATTTATTGAAAAAAGGTAATTGGTGGAAAAAATTAGCTTACGTAGCAATTGTCTTACAACTCATTGTCGTTTTTGTTCATAATTCTGAGATTTACTATCGTTATGGGTATGAGACACCTACTATTAATCAGTTTTATGCAACAGAGCAACTGGAAGATATTAAAGAATATATTGGCAAACCGCAATCTAGTTACCGGGTTGGAAGTATTGGTCTACACCCTTCTATTTCACAGCAAAATGGCTTTTACACGGTAGATGGCTACGTCAACTCCTATCCACTGGCTTATAAACGGGCTTTCCGAGAAATAATCGCTGGAGAACTAGATAAAAGTCCTATTTTAGAGGATTATTATGATAATTGGGGAAATCGTTGTTATTTATTTTCTGCAGAGTTAGGTAAAAATTATGATTTTGGAAAAGATTCCAAGAAACATATTAAAAACTTAGATTTTAATGCTGAGGCTTTTAAAGCAGTTGGCGGTGAGTATATCTTGTCCGCAGTGCCAATTGACAATGCTGCTGAACAAGGTTTGAAATTCGAAAAAGCTTTTGACAACAAAGAATCTTACTGGAAGGTTTATTTGTATAAAGTATCACCCTAATTTCAATCGAAAGAAACCGCCAAACAAAATTAATCGTTTGGCGGCTTTTTTATTGTATTATTTTCATTCCGATATTTTCATATGCGCTCAAAATACTTTTATTAACCGATTTTTCGGTGACCATATAATCAAGCGCTGTACTTTTATCAACAAAGAATGTGGAAATTTTTTCTAATTTTTCGCTAGTTACAAGGCTAACTACTTGGGAGCTTTGTTTAATGAGCTGTTTTTTAAGTAATGATTCCTCAAATGATGGAACCGTAATTCCGTAGTTTGAATCTATGGAGGAAATACCTAACAAACATAATTCGACATAAATTTTTTCTACTTCTTGCAAGGTGAATGTTCCTGTACTTACACGAGATTTTTTATTTAATTCCCCTCCTAAAAGATTAATTTGGATATTGGGATGATTACACAAGGCTAAAGCAACAGATGGACTATTTGTAATTACTCGCCCTTTAAAATGAGGTGGAATTTTTTCAGCAAATTTTAAATTACTCGTCCCTCCATCAATAAAAATAACACTTATATTTTCTAATAAAGGGATAGCTAGTTCAGCCAAGTGTTCTTTGATACTAGCATTTTGATCAATTCGTGTTTCAAAATCAATTTTATCGTCAACAATACTAAGCGCTCCACCATGTACGCGTCTAATTAAACCTTGTGCTGATAATTCTTGCATATCTTTTCGAATCGTATCTTCTGTGACGTTTAATTTTTTCGTTAGTTCAGCAACCAAGGCTCGCCCTTCTGATTGGACTTCTTTCAATATATATATGTGACGTTCTTTTTTTAACATGAGTATCCGTCCTTTCTAATCGTTTATAATTGATTTTAATTGAAAATACGTGTAAACTATTAACTATAATTAAATATAGCACAAAAAGCGAAGGAGTGTTAAGTATGAAGTTAGGGATTTTTTCAAAGATATTTGCGGATGAAGATTTAGAGGTAGCCTTCCAGAAAATAAAAGCGTTTGGACTAACTAATGTTCAATTTAATTTTGCCAACCTTGGTCTAGCAAGCTTACCAGATACAATCTCTAAAGAGGACTTAAATAAAATTCAACAAGCAACTGAAAGACAACATGTGAACATTTGCGCAATATCAGCTACATTTAATACATTAGAACTTGATAAAAGTAAGCACCAAGCTAATTTGATTGGATTTGAAACAGTCGTTAAAGCAGCTAAAACACTTCACGTTCCTGTGGTCACTATTTCTACTGGTAGCTTTAACCAAGCAGATTTTTGGAGCCCACATCCAGATAATCATACAGAAAAAGCTTGGAATTATTTAATTTCGACACTTACTCCCATGATTAGTATTGCGGAAAAACATGGCGTTATTATTGCGTTTGAGCCAGAACAAGCAAATGTCATTAGCACAGTTGAAGATGGTATAAAATTGATTAACCATTTTGAATCTGACAATTTACGAATCTTATTTGATGCAGCTAACATAATAAATACTAAAAATGCTGATAATATGTTAGAAACAATTAAAAAATCGATCGATATATCAAAAAAGTTTATTGTCTTGGCTCATTGCAAAGATATTTTAGCAACGACCAAACAAGTCTCATTCGCTCCTGTTGGACAAGGTAACCTTCCTTTAAATGATTATTTAGATTATCTTGCAAAAGTATACAATGGTCCCGTTATCATGCATGGCCTTGAAAAAAATGATATTGAAATCGCTTTAAATTATTTACACAAATAGTCATTTATAATGAAAGCCTTCTAAATCAGAGGGCTTTTTCTTATTGACAAAAAGAATCACAT
The DNA here is from genome assembly GCF_900187025.1 of Listeria ivanovii subsp. ivanovii. Lineage (GTDB taxonomy): Bacteria > Bacillota > Bacilli > Lactobacillales > Listeriaceae > Listeria > Listeria ivanovii. Next base: position 592,119 of record NZ_LT906478.1, on the reverse strand, counting down.
ACAATATAATTCAATTACAATCAATTAAATTCGATTATAAAGGCGGGTTGATTATGCTTAAAGAAAACAAACAAATCAATATTGGCATTTTAGGGTGTGGGCAAATTTCTCAAGCAGCACACTTAGAATCTTGTCGTCGTGCTAAAAATGCACATTTATACGCTATCTGTGATGTGGATCCATTTTTACTAGAGCGTATGAACCAAATACACCAACCAGATAAAACCTATTCCGATTATGATGAAATGCTTCAAGATTCTAATATTGATGCGGTTATTATTGGGATTGCCGATCAATTCCATGTCCCAATGGCGAAAAAAGCTATTATGCAAGGAAAGCATGTGCTCGTTGAAAAACCTCTTGGTGTAACCATTGAAGAATGTATCGATTTACAAAAGCATGTTGCTGGAACTGATTTAAAAGTACAAATCGGTAGTATGAAACGCTATGATCCTGGTATTCGTGCAGCAAAAGAATTTATTGATGATGAAATGGGCGAAATGATTGGCTTAAAAGCATGGTATTGCGATTCTACTTATCGTTATGCTGTAACTGATAATGTTCAACCAATTATTATTTCTGGTAAAAATGTCAAACGACCATCTGGTGACCCTAAAGCGGATAAATTACGCTATTATATGCTTGGACATGGTTCACATCTTGTTGATACTGCACGTTTCTTAGGTGGCGATATTATTGCTGTAAAAGCTTGGAATACTCAAAAATTCGGGGCATTTTGTTGGTTTATTACGGTTGAATATGCGTCTGGATTTGTTGGTCAACTTGATTTAACCATTGCGGTTAGAATGGACTGGCATGAAGGCTTCCAAATCTATGGTGAAAATGGTAGCATTGTTGCTAAAACCTATAATCCTTGGCTATTTAAAGCTAGTGATGTAGATATTTTTAAAACAGCTGATAATAGCACACATCGCCCAATTAGTGAAGATGCTCATTTCTATAAATTACAAGTGGAAGGTTTTGCTGATTCTATTTTAACCGGAGAAAAAGGAATTGGAGCAGATTTAAATGATGGTATAATCGCAATGAAGACGATGATGGCTATCGCAAAATCAGTTCAAACTGGGGAAACCGTGCGCATCTCTGATATAACGAGTGGTGAATTATAATGGCAGAATTCATTCATGACTCGATTACTTTTCATTATGAAGAACGAGGTAGCGGTATGCCAATTATTTATCTGCATGGGTTAGGAGGTGACTTACAGCAGCCTTTCACCCATTTTCCAGAAATTAAAAATTATCGTTTTATCTCGCTAGACTTCAGAGGCCACGGGAAAACTAGATATTTTGTTAAAGAAAGTGATTTTAGTTTTGAAACATTTGCAGGTGATGTGATCGCTTTAATGAATCACTTAAAAATTGACAGCGCTATCATCGGTGGTATTTCAACAGGTGCCGGCGTAGCATTACATATAGCGCTTCATTTCCCAAGCCGAGTTTGCGGATTGATACTATCACGAGTAGCTTGGAAAGACGAGCCACAACCATCACAAATTCAAACCATTTTCAAAGAAGTAGCAAATCATATCCAAAATTTCGGTGTAACAGAAGGAAAAAAACGCTTTTTAACTAGTTCCGAGTTTTTACAACTAGATGAGCTTTCACCAGCAGCAGCGGATTCATTAGTAAAACAATTCGATTATCCTTATATTAATGAAACTCATGCTAAATTAGTACAAATTCCGCAAGATACACCCAATACAAATCGAGAAAATTGGCGAAATATTGCCGTTCCAACTTTAATTCTCGCTAATAAAATTGATCCGGTTCACCCTTTCCACTACGGAAAATTACTAAGCTATTATATTCCGCAAAGTACCTTTAAAGAAATTACACCAAAAGCTGTATCCAATGATGCTCATGTCACTGAATCCAAACAATATATTTACGACTTTATTAATTCTACTTTTTAGGGGGATATTGTATGTTTACGAAAGCATTTAATTTGCTGCAAAATATCGGTCGCTCACTCATGATTCCAATTGCACTTTTACCAGCGGCTGGAATTCTACTTGCCTTTGGAACTTCTTTTCAGGACCCAGCTTTTATAAATAAAGTCCCATTCTTCGGATCACCGTTTATGACAAGTTTGTTAAATTTAATGCTTGAAGCAGGAAATGTCATTTTTGCTAATTTACCACTTATTTTTGCTGTCGGTGTGGCTATTGGACTTTCAGATGGAGACGGGGTCGCTGGACTTTCTGCAATTGTTGGCTTCCTAATTATGAATGTCGTAATCGGTCAGTTTTTAGGAATTAATGCCGAAACATTATCTACTAGCAGAGATTTCACGATGGTTGTTGGTATTCCTTCTCTTCAAACCGGTGTCTTTGGAGGTATTATTGTAGGAATACTTGCCTCTGTATTATATAAGCGATTTTATAAAATTAATTTACCTGCCGCACTACAATTTTTCTCAGGTAAGCGTTTTGTTCCGATTATTACCTCTTTTGCTGCACTCTTCCTAGGATTACTAATGGCAATCATTTGGCCACCTATTCAAGATGCTTTAAATGGCGCTTCTACTTTCGTTATGGAACAAAGTCTTGGGTTAGCAGCATTTATGTTTGGCTTTGTCGAACGATTGTTGATTCCATTTGGCTTAAATCATGTTTGGTGGCCGACTTTTTGGTTACAGTTTGGCGAATATGTAGATAAAGCTGGCAATATCGTTAATGGTGATCAGCTCATTTTCTTCGCACAATTACGTGATAATGTAAAACTTACTGCCGGTACATTCATGACGGGTATGTACCCACTTAAAATGTTCTGTATGCCAGCCGCAGCACTTGCAATTTATCATTGTGCAAGACCAGAAAAGAAAAAAATGGTAGCCGGAATTATGCTCTCTGGTGCTATCACTGCCCTTGTTTGCGGAATTACTGAACCACTCGAATTTAGCTTTCTATTTGTAGCTCCTGTACTTTACTTTATTCACGCTATTTTTGCGGGCCTTGGATTCCTCATCATGTACCTTTTAAATGTACATATTGGATTATCCTTCTCAGGTGGATTTATTGATTTCATCTTCTTCGGTATTATGCCAAACCGAACTAGTTGGTGGCTTGTTATTCTAGTTGGTTTAATTATGGGACTAGTGTATTATGTAACTTTCCGTTTTGCAATAACCAAGTGGAATCTAATGACACCCGGTCGCGAAAAGGATGGATCTGGTAAATCAATGATTCCTGAATTAAACGAAACAAACTCTCTTTCTGAAAACGTCTTAGCTGCTTTTGGTGGACCAGGAAACATCTCTGAACTAAATGCTTGTATGTCAAGACTTCGGATTACTGTAAAAGATAAATCAGCCGTGAATAAAGACACACTTAAAGCGCTTGGTGCAGCAGGAATTTCAGAGGTTGGCAATCATATTCAAGCAGTATTTGGAATGAAGTCTGATACAATAAAAGAAGACATCAAAATATTAATGGCTGGTGGTCATGTAGAAGCAACAGAAACTACTAGCGAAACACGAACCGAGCCAAAATTAGATATTGCTTCATTCCAATCATTCGCTTCTCCCGCAACCGGGCAAATAATGGCCATTGAATCTATACCAGATGAAGTATTTAGTAACAAAATGATGGGTGATGGTTTTGCAATTGAGTTGACTGATGGTGATATTTTTGCCCCATTTGATGGTGAAGTTATGAGTATTTTCCCAACTAAGCATGCCATTGCTTTAAAGTCTTCCGCAAACCAAGAAGTACTCATTCACATCGGACTTGATACAGTTGAACTCGGCGGAAATGGATTTACTGTCTTTGCAGAAGCAGGATCTTCCTTTAAGAAAGGTGATAAATTATTAAGCGTAAACCTAGATGTCATTCAAAAAAAAGGATTATCACTTATTTCACCAATTATCTTCACTAATTTAGAAAAAGAAAAATATCAAATCCGTATAAATAAAACAGCCAAAATAAGTGCTACTGAAGCAAATATCATTTATTTAGAAGAATTATAGTTCTAATCGTTAGAGACACCACTTGACCTTTTTTAAGGATAACAAGTGGTGTTTTGTTTTTTGTGGTATGATTAATGAAAGGAGTGATTTTAATGAAAAAGAATATCCAATCAGTTGGTATTTGGGGTGATAGTATTATGAAAGGCGTACTTTTCAATCCTGAAAAAAATCGCTATACACTTCTTAAAAACAATTGTATTAAACGTGCATCTGAAAAATTAGGAATCACTTTCCAAAATCATTCTACAATGGGTCGTACAATTACAAAAGGACACGAAATTTTGACAAAAGATCTAGCCAAAGATGCTAGTAATGATATAGCTATAATTGAATTTGGTGGAAATGATTGTGATTTCAACTGGACAGAGGTTTCTGAAAATCCAGAGGCACAGCACATCCCAAGCACACCTCTAGATATATTTGAAACACAATTACATGAAATGATTACTAGACTAAAAAAAGTAGATATTCAACCAATTTTGATGACTTTGCCACCACTTCATGCAAAACGTTATTTTGATTTTATTACGCGAAATGGATTAAACAAAGAAAATATCCTTGCTTTTTTAGGCGGCGATGTAGAAATGATTTATCGCTGGCAGGAACGTTATAGTAATACTATTTTCCGAATTGCAGGTGAAACAGGTAGCCATATTATTGATATTCGCGATAGTTTTCTTGCGGAATTTCATTATGAGGATCTTTTATGTGCAGATGGAATTCACCCTAATGAAGCAGGGCATATCAAAATGTCTCGTAAATTTATCCAATATGCTAGTTTGCATAAAGCTTAGTTTTCTAGGCAATATGAAAAGCCACTACTTTTTTTACAGTAATGGCTTTTTTATGTTTCCTTAAATAGCGCACTTATAAATTTTTTTCTGCCTCCCGCATATGTCCTTCATAATTTTCCACTTTATAAAGTAAATAATCATGTGCTTCTTGCATTCTATCTATTTTTTCTTGCATTAGCTCTGCTTGTTCAGTGAGTAATGCCTTTCGTGCCACGATGGTTGAGTCATCATTTTCATAAATCATTGCAACATATTCTCTTAAACTTTCGACACCCATACCGGCACTTCGCATTGTTTTAGCAAACTTTAATTGATTGATACTTCGCTCAGTAAAATCCCGTAACCCGTTATCTTGTCTAGGTATTGGCATAATTATTCCGATACGTTCATAATAGCGAATCGTATCATTTGTTAAGCCCGTTATCTTTGCCGCTTCTTTTATATTCATTTTTTGCCCCTCCTAAAATCATTGTTGCTACTATTATACTTTCAACAAGACAAATATTCGATCTACACTTAGTTATCAATTAGTATTCTGTTATCAGCTTATCACGCCTCGATACTCCATACCAAAACGTTCCGAAAAATGTTCAAAAATATGAGAAATAGCATATATTTCTTCTTTAGTTGGCCCAGATCCTTGTACGATAATCTTTACATTTTTGCCACTATAGCGTGCGTCAACTGATTCGTGTCGATCAATAAAAGTTTTAAGTAGCCCTGTCATGTCTGACCAATATATAGCTGTTCCGATGACAATATTTTCAGCTGCTTCTAATTCTGAACGAACCTGTTCAAAATCATCTAGACCTTCTACTTGACCTAGTTGCTTAATATTATAATCAACCAAGTTAATCTGTTTATATGATTGATTTCCAAAATATTCTTTTGCTAATTTAGCAGTATTTCCCTCTCGATTTTGACTTGCATTAATAAATAAACTTGATTTATTCATTTTCACAATTCACTCCTTCGTTAATTAAATGAAAACACTTGGAGTGCACTTCAAGTCAAGGCTTACCATTTTTGTTCAAAAATAGAATTCATTCCGTGTTATACTTAGAATAAAGGAGTGAACGTCTATTTTACACTTACAAAAAATGACTTCCGTAGATTTGGAAGATTTCTTATCGTCCGCTATTACCGATTATGCAAAAGATAAAGTTGAAGCTGGCACTTGGTCTGAACAGGAAGCTTTAGCTAAATCAAAAGCGTCCTTTGACAAATTACTTTTTGACGGAGTCACAACACCAAACGAACATCTTTATAGCATTTTCACCTCTCAAAAAATTGGCTATCTTTGGTTTCATACCGACGAAACTACTTCCCAAAAAGCTGCTTTTATCTATGATTTCGTTATTTTTGAGGAATTCCGTGGCCAAGGTTTTGGTACTAAAAGTTTAGAGGCTTTAGATATTTTGGCTAAAGAAATGCAGATTAATAAAATGGAACTTCATGTTTTTGCTCATAATCATACTGCTATCTGTTTATATAACAAGGTTGGTTTTAAAAACACGGATATCACAATGGCTAAATATCTTTAAAAAAATGGCTTGAGATCCAAAATCTATAGGACTTCAAGCCATTTTATTTTGTCATATTTAAATGTATTCGTTCTGTTTCAGCCAATTTTGCATTCCCCTTCGTTGTTCTGAAATATCTAGTTGTCCGACCATCCGTGCTCCGAAAAACAAATTCATTCTCTTCCAACCAATAGACTGCAAAAAGTAATTGATTTTTAGTAAATGATTTAGCCCCTGGAAACGACATCCGTTCATACATCAAGTGATCCATCGTGGCATTTGCATCCTCGGTTCTAGATAAAATCTGATAAATCACCGCTTCCGTTGGTCGTTCCATCGTATCAACTCCTACTTAAAGCATCCCTATTTCCCCAACATGATAAATAAAAAATATCAAAACTAATAATAAAATATTAAAACTTAAAAGAATCCATTTCACCAACTTTTCCTTCACAAAAAAAACACTAACAGTAGAAATAATGCTTAGAAATAGCGGAATAAGTTTGTATAAAAGCCCCTTTTCTCCACCTGGTACGATGTCTGAAATATGTAATCCCCAAGTCAAAATAACCCAAGTTACCGTTAAGATTGTTAGCAAAAATGCAACAAAGTCTTGCCAGCTCTTCTTCATATTATCCCCCCCTCGTCCCTTTAAGCTTACCATAAAAACGCGATACAATAAAAACAAGCTAATTTTCGTAGCTTGTTTTTATTAAATCTTAATTAAGTTTAATGCAAATAAAGCGACTAAAAGTATATTAAATAGAATCGCAATCCATTTTTCATCAAGTAATTTGTTTAAATGAGTACCAATTATCGCTCCAAGAATTGCTCCAGGTATCATATAAATTCCAATTGAAAAATCACTCCCACCGATAATCGCATAAGAACCAATGCTCGCAAATGAAGTTAGTAGCGTTACATAGCTAGATGTGGCGGATGCCGTTTTTTGATTTAGCATAAATATTAACAGTAGTATTGGTATGACAATTGGTCCTCCGCCAATACCGAACAAACCTGCTAAAAATCCAATTATAACGCCAAATACAAATGGCATAATCCGGTATTTACTTAGAAAATGTGGTTGTTCACCATGGCGTTTCTTTTTCCACACCATTAGTAGCAGCAGTACGACGATTAAAGCTCCATATAAAAAACGATAAACTGTTTCAGGTAGCATTTGATTAACCATGGCTCCTAAAAAAGTGGTTGGGATACTTGTAATCGCTATTTTTAATGCTAATCCAACATTCCCTTGTTTGCGTTTAAAGTAGATGCTACAAGTAAAAATCGCCATTGTAAATACCGTTAATGCAGAACTAAAAGCAGCTGTTCCCTGAGAAACACCCATCAGTAATAGGATTGGCAAAAGGATAACACCGCCGCCTATTCCTAAAAAGCTCCCGATAACACTTGTACTAAGCGCTATTAGAAAATATGTTATTATGTCCATTTAGCATTACCTCTTTTCTATCTATTTTAGCTTAACATATTTTCATTTATTAAAAAGTATTAAAAAAGACAATAAATTATTGCCTTTAACTTTTTATTCTGGAATTAGCTCGATAAGTGCCTCCCTTAAAGTCTCGTTCATATAAGTAACTGTCATTTTACCTAAATCCGCTTCCCAAAGAGCGATTCCTGCTAAACCAGCTAATTCTATAAATGCTTCAAAATGGATGGAACCTGCTTGAGCTTGTTGAACAGCTTTTTTAATTTTATCTATTGAAACTTCTGTAGAAACTGGTTTAGGAACACCATTTAGTTGCGCTTCTATCTTCTTTTCGCTCGCATCCCAAAATACATACATACCTTTTTGTACAAGGAATTGATATTTGACTACACCAATTTGTTTGAAACCTGCGATAACTTTAGGAAAATCTCCTGCATTTTTTTCACTTGTTGCCACTTCTAAAATTGTTTGTTTATTTAGCATAGCTAGTCTCCAATCAAATATGTTTATCTCTATCATACTTAAAATTTAAATGAGTGGCTTTTCTTCTTTGTATGTTTCAATCAGTGCTTCTTCTAGATCATATAACGAATCATTTGTTTGATCAAGTGAATAGCCATGATCCAAAGCAAAAATGATAATCGCATCCCGACGATTTTTAGCGTATAGTGGTGGATATTCCGTATATTTTAGCAAACGACTAGCTTCTAATCCAGAAAGTTTAAATCCAAAAGAAAGCCGCAATCGTACGGTCCCGTGACGGCCGTCTCACCCCACTAAATATTTGGTAGCCATATGTTTCATGAAGTCTTGCCGCACGAATAACACTTGCTTTCGTCAAATTCTTTTCTGTTAATAATTCCTTTAAATAGCTAACCATCTCATTTGATTTAAATTCACCCTCATTTTCATCTAAAACTTGGCGCAAATTGGTCGCTTTTTTTAATTCATGAAGTAACTTACTTGTCTCTTTTTCCCCATCCATTAGGCATGCCTCCGACTGTTTTTTTTCATTATATCACGGAATAAGTACCAGACTACTATGCTTCATGCTATAATTTTACTATAAAGGTGTAGAGAGGATTTTATGTAAATGGGAGAAATGACGCTTGCTTTTATAGAAGAACAATACAAAGAATTAGATAAATTAAACGATAAAGAAAATCCTGCTATACTCACTCGGAATATTTCGTCAGGAGAATTATTTGTTCGTAAGGTGCTTCCGATTGGCTATGCTCCTGTTATTGAGCAACTTAAAAAATTATCCAGTAATTATCTACCTAAAATCGATGTGATGATACCGAACGGCAAATATTTAATTGTCTACGAAGAATATATTAATGGCAGAAATTTAGCAGACTTAATGAAAATACATTCGACATTTGCGCCTGATGAAGTAACCAGACTTATGCTAATGCTGGCTAACGCGCTTGCTGAACTTCACGCTAATGCTATTATCCACCGTGATATTAAACCATCCAATATTATGATTTCTAGCGATGGGATTTTAAAATTAATTGATTTTGATGCTTCTCGAGTTTATGAGGTGGGGAAAAATCAAGATACCATTAATCTAGGAACGATTGGTTATGCATCTCCTGAACAATATGGTTATTCGCAAACCGATATGCGCTCAGATATATACAGCATCGGCGTTCTCATGCTCGAACTATTGCTTGGAAAAAACACGCTCCCCAAACAAGAAACGATTACTTCTCTAGAAAAAATTGCTGTTCGTGCTGCATCCTTTGATCCAGACAAACGCTACCAAACTATCGAAGCATTTCGAACAGCGATTAAAAATGACTCTCTTGGTCCAACTTTTGTCTCTGAATTATCTGATTTTGCAAGTTTTGAAAGTACAGCTAAAACACCAGATAACGCTTATCTTTTTTGGTATAGAAACATCCCTGGCTTTAGAACATGGCGTCCTTGGAAAATGATAATTGCGGTGTTTGGCTATATCTGTATATTAATTGGTTTGTTCGGCGGACCACCAGAAGGTTCCAAGATAAGTCATTCATTAAACTTTTTTAGTAATTTTATTTTGATTGTTCCAACCTTTATACTTTTAACTAATTTATGCGATATTTGGGCAAAATTACCTTTACTTAAATCCCCGTCGCTAATAAAAAAAATAATTGGCTTCGTTGTTTACCTTTTTATTTGTATTATGATATCAGGAACATTTAATACGCTTTTCCTTTAGTCTTATGCCCATTGCATAGGACTTTTCTTATGTTCACATGGTCTAATGGAAACAGATAAAATAAAAAGGAGAGAATACAATGAAAAAATGGAAACACGCTATACTACTAATGGGGGTTCTTACTTTCGCTCTTGCACTATCAGCTTGCGGAGGAACAGAAGATACATCAAGTAAATCAGAAACAGCTAAAGCAGAAACAAAAGAGAAAAAGAAGGCAGATCCTAATAAACTTGGAGATTATAAAGTAGAAATTCTCAGTTCAGAAGTTGTGAAAGATTACGAAGGCAAAGATGCGATTGCAGTTAAAACAAAATTCACAAATAATAGTGAAGAAAATATTTCATTTATGGTAGCTATCGATCAGCAAGCTTTCCAAAACGGAACACAACTGGAAACAACTGTATCATCAGGCAGTGATATGGGTGGTATCGATAAAGATGTTCAACCAGGCGCAAGCTTAGAAGTAACAGACATCTACAGCTTACAAGATACTCAAAACAAGGTGGATGTTGAAGCAAAAGAACTTATTAGCCTTAGCGACAATACAGTGAAAAAATCATTTGAATTAAAATAAAATCAATCCCGTAGACATCGATATGTTTGCGGGATTTTTAATCGTTTAGTTTAAAAACGGCAATCGATTCTTGACTCGGCTTATTAATGAATCGTTTTCATTAAAAGTATCTCTGAGCTCAATCGCTTTGGCAGGATAATTCGTTATTATCCCATCGATATTTTTCCTTGTAGTTTTACTTCAATAAGTAGGTCGATTTTATTCTTTTTGCTGCAGCAATATTTCCCTCTAAAGATGCTATATAGAACTAATATGCGGCAATTAACGAGATAACAAACCCCGCAATAATACTTATCAAAACCCATTTTAACAACATAATAAATAAACGTTTCTGAGGAAATTTCCAGCTTTTCTTTATCGCACCGTTAATTTTCAGTGACTTATCTTCTATAAAATAGGGTAAGGCAAAAACAAGCCTCGCACTAAGGTAAAAAATAATCGCAATCACAATAAAATAGAACCACATACCCACTGTGCTTTTCATCAATTCATCCGTAATAAAATGAGGTAGATATAAGTTCCCTGTAATCGTCAGTGGTAAAGACAGTCCCGCAATCGGTAATAGCAAAAAGAAATATACAAGAAAGTAAATAGCTTGAAAACTAATAAAATATTTTGCTTTGGCATGGAGCCTTTGGATAATTTTGAAAACGGTATAGGCTTCTCCTCTTAATTGATAAATAGCCATTAATATAAAGAACCCTAATTCATAATAAATGAATAATAAGATAAGTAATACTAAAAAAGCTAACAAAATCACAGCCATTGGACTTGAAAATAACTCACCTAAGTTAGCATCTGTAACCCCTGGTACACCAGTAATCCTAACAATAAAGAAAAAGAAATAATAAATAAATAAATAAATGCTTGAACTATGTAAGTAGTAAGGTGACTTTGAGGTAATCCATTCTAAATTGGCAGACCATTTTTAAACAATTTTTTAAATCATTCACTTAATTCCCTCCCTTCCACTTCATTTGTAAGACTTTATAGTTTATCCCAAAAGTAAAATTAGGTATAATTAATTCATAAAGTTAACTATTTGAAAGAGGTGAAAGAATGCATCCAATTGAACAATTTTTAGCAATTAATCACACTACTATTACCGAAATCGAAGCAAATACTTATTTGAAAAAAGGTACTCTAAATAAACTAATTAAAAAAAACATCCGTACTTCTGATATTAGTCTTCGTGTTCTCAGCCAAATTGCCAACAGATTAAATACTGGGGCTGATGTAGTTGCTGAACAGCTGAGTGACTTAGAAGTTGCAAATGATCTTACCTATATCATAGAGGATTAAACAGGTAAATACATCATTTTCACATCTAAATAACGATCATCCACTCGCATTAAAGCTGGAATTTCTCCTGCTTCTATAAATCCAATATTTTTATACAAACTTAATGCTCTCTTATTTTCAGAAACAACTTCTAAATAGATTAATTTCAACAATTCATCATGCTTAGCGTATTGAATCAGTTTTCCCAAACAAATCTTACCAATACCAAGCCCCCAAAATTCCTTTCGTATCGAAATAGCTAATTCGCATGTATGTAGCTCTCTTTTTTTAGTATGCCCTATTAGCTGAGAAACACTAGCTAGCTTATCGTCCATAAAGACTAAAAACATCACTCCATTATTTTTTTCTATGTATTCTGCTTCATCCCCAATGCTCATCATAAATTCATCTTTTCCAAATGATAAAAAATCTGTCTCGCCTGCGACTTCATTTAAATAAGGAATGATAATACTAGCATCTTCTTTCGCTGCTTTTCTAATTGTTATTATTTGTCCATCCTGTAATTCGATTATTTCCATTCAAACACCGCCTTTTCGTTATTATATCTCACCAAAACTATTCCAGCAAACAACAAAAAAGGCTAGATGTTGCCATCTAGCCTCTCAAAAATATTATTTATTAAATGAAATTACTATTTTTCCAACTGCATGGTGTGTTTCACTTAATGCATGGGCATCAAAAACACCTTTTTCTGAGAATGGGAAAGTTTTACCAACAATCGCTTTTACTGTTTTATTTTCTAATAATTTAGCCAACTCATTCAGCTGTTTACCATTAGGTTCTAGCCAAATCCCAGTCGCTGTCACATTTTTTTCTTTTGCCTTTTCCTCGTTAGAAATCCCTACAATGCTTACTAATCGACCAGTTCCTTCTTTTAAAACATCATAACTATCTGTTTCGATTTGTCCACCCATTGTATCAAAAACCACATCAATATCAGAAAGAACATCTTTAAAATCAACTTCTTTATAATCAATTACTTGATCTGCTCCAAGTGATTTCAGTAATTCATGGTTTTTAGCGCTAGCAGTTGTGATTACTTCTGCACCAGCGTGTTTGGCTAATTGAATTGCAAAAGTTCCAACGCCACCTGCACCTGCATGAATCAATACTTTCTCACCTTTTTGAAGTTTTGCATGGTCAAATAGTGCTTGCCATGCTGTTAAGCCAGCAAGTGGAACAGAAGCAGCTTCTTCAAAACTAATGCTGTCTGGAATTTTTGCTAGCAAATGATCATCTACTGCAGTATATTCTGCGTAGGTCCCAAAACGAGTTGTTTCTGGACGAGCAAATACTTTTTCGCCAACTTTCCAATCTGTTACGCCTTCTCCTACTTCAGAAATAACACCAGCAACATCCCAACCTAAAATAATTGGGAATTCCCAGTCCATCATTTGTTTTAAATATCCTTCACGAAGCTTCCAGTCAATCGGATTAATCGAAGTCGCACTTTCTTTTACGATAACTTGATTTTTTCCTGGTTTAGGCATTGCAACTTCTTTTTCTTTTAACTGTTCTTTACCACCGTAATTTTCGATTACTACTGCTTTCATTTTTACTTCTCCTCCATTTTCTCGATATTATTCATCATTTTTGTGACTGATTTTAACCACAAGGCAACTTCTTCTTCTGAAAAACCTGCTAGTGCTTCATTTTGAAAATTCTCTTTTTCTGCAAGCAAAGAAGCTAATTCCGCTTCACCAGTTGCGGTTAAAAATAAGTATGTGTAGCGTTTGTTTTCATCATTCTTTTCACGAGTAATCAGTCCTTGCTCTTCCATACGCTTTAAATGCCTTGTAATACTTGCCGAATCAATATATAAGTTTTCTTTTAGCTTGTTTTGACTCTGGCCTGGTGTTTGCCTGATATGAAATAAAATCTCTACTTTAGTAAAACTTCGATTCGTTTGCTGTTCAAAAACATGACTAATTTCTTTTGATAGCAAATGCATTCGGTAAAGTAGTTCAGATCGTTCTGTACATGGTTTCAGCTTCATTCGCCTCCATAGTTGATATGTCAAATGATATATCAATCATTATACGCGTCCTATTCTAAAGTACAAAGAATATGCTCATTTTAAATAGTAACTAATTTTTTGTAAGCATATTATTTGCTGTTTTGCTAATTTATACGCTACACTTAATAGATACTTTTAAAAATGGAGGCAAGATTGTAATGACAAATGTACTTTTCATCAAAGCAAATGGTTTACCTGCAGAACGCTCAGTGAGTGTAGCACTATACGAAATTTTTCTAAATGAATACAAAAAATCACACCCAGACGATAATGTGACAGAATTAGATTTATTTGAAGCTGATCTACCTTATTATGATGTAACAATGATGAGCGGATTACATAAAGAAGTAGCTGGTGAAACACTTACTAATGAAGAAAAACGCCTAGCTGATATCGCCAATGGTTACTTAGATCAATTCTTAGCAGCCGACAAAATCGTTATGGCTTTCCCACTTTGGAATTTCAGTATTCCGGCTCAATTTTTAACTTACTTATTCTATTTAAATCAAGCTGGAAAAACCTTCAAATATACTGCAAATGGTCCAATTGGTCTTGTTACAGACAAAAAAGTAGCTTTACTTAACGCACGTGGCGGAATCTACTCAGATGGTCCAATGCAAAGCTTTGAAATGTCTGTAAATTATGTAAAGAATGTCCTTGGTCACTTCGGAATTTCCGAACCAGAAATGGTGATTGTGGAAGGTCACAATGCCAAACCAGATCAAGCAAAAGATATTATCTCAGCAGGTGCCAAAGAAGCAACTGAACTTGCTCAAAAATTCTAATCCCAAAGAACTGTCAATGATAAAATTCATTAACAGTTCTTTTTTTGTGGATATTTATTCATTTTATTAACATTTTAGACACATTTTTGTTTGAATAAGACTACAAAAAGGAATGGTTATAGATAATATATCATTATATAAATTTTACATTAGATTTTAAAAAGGAGGGAATAGCTTCATGATAAAACTTGGGATAAAAATTAGCTTATGTGCTTTTTTAATAGTACCACTTTTAGCCGCCCCATTATCTAGCAATGTTTCAGCTGAAGAAAATAGCAACGTCCAAGCGGCACAAGATATCGTAAACATTCCTGACCTTGCATTCAAAAGCTATTTAAATAGTCTTCTCAGTCAACCTAGTACTAGTGATATTACCGAAGCACAGATGGACACGATTACTAATATTACTATTAATGGAGGTACTGTAGCAGATATAACCGGCATAGATTATGCACATAATTTAACTTCTGTGCGTCTAGCCAACACGCAAGTTACCGATTTTTCTTTACTCGCATCATTATCAAAATTAACAAATATTAGTTTAGCTGGTAGTAATATTACCTCCAACTCCATCCCAGACCTTAATGGTTTACAAGAGCTAACAAACTTAAATATTAGTCCTGCAAATCTTACCAATGATGCTTTAACTAAAATCAATAAAATCCCCAACTTAACTTACTTAAATTTAGATAGTAACCATTCTTTGACCGATATTATGCCACTTAAATCATTACCTAATTTAGTTACTTTATTTGTACAATTTTGTGGAATTAATGATTATCGTGGAATTGAAGATTTCCCCAGCTTAAAAAATCTATCCGCTTATGGTCAAAACGTTGGCCGAACAGTTTTAATAAATAGCTCTATTAAAAGTTCCGCATTGAATTATGACGAAGCGAACCAAACTATTTTTGTTCCCTTTACGTTAATGACAGAACGTACCGTGAATTTTAACGGTGACCTTATTCCATTTTCAACATCTACAAGTAGATCTAGCACTTATTTCACTTTAAATGAACAACAAATTACTGGCAGTCGCTTAAGCATTGATGATACTGGTATCACTGTTAGCGGGATTACAAAAGATGATTTTGATGCTATTACTAAAATGGAATATAATGCTGTTTATAATAATCCTGCTGGAAGTTACGCAGCTCCTCCAAATATCACTTCCTATACGATTTCAGGAGGGACATATGACCATTACTTTGACATTGATCATTCCTTGACGATTACAAATGATGACACAATAAGTTATAGAGAAGGAAATCCTGTCACGGAAGCACAGTTCTTATCTGATATTCACGCTGAAACAGATGATGGGACCCCAGTGACAAGCGATTTTGATAGTGTGGTAGATTTAAGTATGCCAGGAGTTTATACAGTGACACTTAATGCAGAAAACGCTGCAGGTCTAAAAGCAACTCCTAAAACAGTGACAGTAACCGTCTTAGCTAAACCAATAATTACGGCTGATAAAACAATCACTTATACAACCGGCGATTCCAAAACTTCCGAACAATTCTTAAAGGATATTTCAGCTACTACCAATGATGGAAGTCCCGTGACAAATGACTTTGATAGTGTTGTTAACTTAAATAAATCTGGAACGTATGAGGTGACCTTGCGTGCGGTAAGTGCAGATGGTATAGAGGCTGATCCGGTAAAAGTTCTCGTAACAGTTGAGAACCGTGAAGAACCACCTGGTCCACCGACTCCTCCTACACCTCCTGGACCAGACCCAACTCCTACACCTGATTCAAGTCCAAATCCAGACGGTAGTAATGATTCTTCTGCTAACAACGGAACCACATCACCTAATCATCAAAACAGTACCAATCAAGCTTCCTTACCTGCTACAGGTGATTCTAATCTAGACACTATGATTTTAATTGGTATCGTTTTAGCTGGAGTGACTGTTTTTTCTTTCCGGAAAAGAAAACAACATTAAATAGAAAAGCTACGACTCTACTTAGAATCGCAGCTTTTTTGCATTCATTATTTGCTAGTTTCCCCGTGCCAAGCTCCCATGCCACCCATGACATTCGTAACTTCAAAGCCTTCCGCAGCAAGAAACTGACTTGCTCGTTCTGACCGACCTCCAGCATAACAGATAATCGTATAAGCTTGCTCGCTGTCTAAGCCTTTAAATTTCTCTGGTAATTCATTTATTGGGATATTGATAGCATTTGGAATATGCCCTTCCGCAAAATCAGCGGCATCCCTTACATCTAATATATTTCTCGAATTGGCTTTCAATTCTTGTTCCAAGTCGTTTGCTGTGATAGATTGATACACTTTTTCCACCTCTTCCAATTATTCTTTCTTAACCATATCGTCTAATCCGTAATCAAACAAATTTTCTGCTCAAAAAAACAATGTGGCTGTTAAAACCACATTGTTTTTCATTGTCATTAAACTGCTTGTGCTCCAGTAAACTGACTATTGTAAAGATCTGCGTAAAAGCCTTTTGCATCTAATAAATCTTTATGTGTCCCTTGTTCAATGACGCTACCGTGATTCATTACTAGAATTAGGTCTGCATCACGAATCGTCGAAAGTCTGTGGGCAATAACAAAGCTAGTGCGTCCTTCCATTAAGTTACCCATTGCTAGTTGAATATTTAATTCTGTACGAGTATCTACACTAGAAGTCGCTTCATCTAGAATTAAGATAGAAGGATCAGACAAGATCGCCCGAGCAATCGTTAATAATTGCTTTTGACCTTGTGAAATATTGGAACCTTCTTCATTTAAAACGGTATCATAGCCATTTGGTAATCGACGAATGAAATCATCTGCATATGCCGCTTTTGCTGCTCCAATAACTTCTTCTTTCGTTGCTCCTTCACGACCGTATGCAATGTTGTCAGCAATTGTTCCGTTGAATAACCAAGTATCTTGTAGTACCATGCCGAATTTTTCGCGAACAGCATCCTTAGTCATATCTCGGGTATCAATACCTTTCATCCGGATAGAACCACCATCGACATCATAAAAACGCATCAACAGATTAATAATCGTTGTTTTACCAGCGCCAGTTGGGCCAACAATCGCGACCATTTGTCCTTCTTCCACATGAATATTTAAATCGGTCATCAGTGGTTTGTCAGGAGTATAACCAAATTTCACGTGATCGAAAACAATACTATTTTCTTCGCCAGCAACTTGGTTAATGTTTGCTGGGATTTCATCTTTTTCTTCTTCTTCATCCATCATTTCAAAAACACGTTCCGCAGAAGCAATAGTGGATTGAATGATGTTGGCAATATTTGCAACACTAGAGATAGGTTGCGTAAATAGCTGCACATATTGTGTAAATGATTGGATATCCCCTACTTGAAGCGTTCCATTAGTAACAAAAATACCACCAGCTACACAGACACCTACATAACCTAGGTTACCTACAAATTGCATTACTGGCATCATTATCCCAGAAATAAATTGTGCTTTTTTCGCTGCTTTAAAATAATCATCATTTACTTCATCAAATTTAACTAAAGTTTTCTTTTCTTGACCAAATGCTTTAATAATTGTTTGTCCACCGTATGTTTCTTCCACAGTATCATTTAAAATACCTAAATTACGTTGTTGCGCACCAAAGTAACGTTGTGATCTCCCAGCAATAATTGCTACTAGAATAATACTGATTGGTACGGTTACAAGTACAATCAAGGTCATCTGCCAGCTAATTGTTAGCATCATAATTAAGACACCGATCATTTGTACAATTGCTGTGATTGCTTGTGTTAGTGATTGTTGTAGTGTGTTTGCGATATTATCCATGTCATTAACAGAACGACTTAAAATATCCCCATTTGAACGTGTATCATAATATTTTAGAGGAAGTCGTGCCATTTTCGCTTTTAAATCTTTACGCATATCATAAACCGTACGTTGTGCTACGCTCGACATCACATATTGTTGAATAAAGCTGAATAAAGAACTTCCAAGATATAGTACTAAAACAATCATTAAGATGTTAAATATTTTGTCGTTGTCAATTCCTGCTGGACTCATTACACCTTTAAAAATTTCCGTTGTTGCTTTCCCGAGTTCTTTTGGGCTGAAAATATTAAATATCGTGGACAGGATTGCAAAGATAAATACGACTATTATTGCGACAGAACGAGGTTTCATGTAGCCAAGTAACCGGAATAATGTTTGTTTGAAATTTTTCGGTTTAGCATTTGTTTGCATTCTCATTCCACCGCCTGGACCTGGTGTTGCTGCACTCATGCGATTTCCTCCTCTGACAGCTGTGACCTCATGATTTCTTGATAAATCTGATTAGTTTCTTTTAATTCTTCATGTGTGCCAATTCCAGCAACTTTACCTTCATTTAACACAATGATTTGGTCAGAATTCACCACGGAGGTAATTCGTTGTGCAACGATAAGTGTGACAGCTTCGGTTGTTTCTTTCTTAAGTGCTTCCCGAAGTTTAGCGTCTGTTTTGAAATCAAGTGCCGAAAAACTATCGTCAAAAATATAAATTTCTGGTTTTCTAATTAAAGAGCGTGCAATTGAAAGCCGTTGTTTCTGTCCTCCTGAGAAGTTATTACCACCTTGTTCTACGCGACTATCAAGTCCATTTGACTGTTTAGAGACAAAATTTTCCGCTTGAGCAGTTCGAAGTGCTTCCCAAATTTCTTCATCTGTTGCATCTTCTTTTCCATAGCGCATGTTGGAAGCTATTGTCCCGGTGAATAACACCGCTTTTTGTGGCACAAGTCCAATTTTTTGGCGCAAACTAGATTGATCCATTTCACGTACATCGATTCCATTTATTTTTACAACACCACTTTCGACATCATAAAAACGCGGAATCATATTGATCAAAGTAGATTTACCAGCGCCGGTACTTCCGATAATAGCCACTGTTTCGCCTGCTTTTGCTTCAAAGCTAATGTTTTCAATCACAGGTTTTTCAGCACCTTCATAACGGAAAGTCACATTTTCAAAAGAAAGTTTTGCTGGAGGTGTACTTGTTTTTGGATTAGCAGGGTTAAGTATTTCTGCTTCCATGTCTAGTACTTCATTAATACGTTCTGCTGAAGCACCAGCACGTGGAATCATGATAAATACCGCCGAAAGCATCATGAAGGACATCATAATTTGCATCGCGTATTGAATAAACGCCATTAAGTCTCCTACTTGCATATCGCCATTTCCAATAAAAATAGAACCAATCCAAACAATGGCGATAGATGTTAGATTCATTAGTAACATCATAAGTGGACTCATGAGTGAAAGTAGTCGGTTAACTTTGATTGCAGTTGTTGCATAATCCGCATTTGCTTCTTCAAACTTTTCTAGCTCGTCTTCGTTACGGTTGAATGCCCGTACGACGCGAATCCCGGTTAAGCCTTCACGGATAACCCGGTTTAATTTATCCATCTTCTTTTGGAGTGATTTAAACATTGGCATTGCTTTACTACCAAGGACTACTACTAAAATAAGTAACAATGGAAGAACGACTACAAATATTAGAGATAATTTTGCGTCTCGTCCTACAGCCATAATAATCCCGCCGAGTAACATAATCGGTGCCATCACCATTAGTCGCATCATCATATAAAGTACGTTTTGGATTTGAACAACATCATTGGTTGTTCTTGTAATTAGTGAAGAAGTTCCTACTTTATCAAATTCTTGTAAAGAGAAGTCCTCTACTTTGGTAAAAATTTTATCTCGCAAATCTTTCCCAAATCCCATGGAAATTTTTGATGCAAGATAAACAACTATAACAGACAAAATTACAGAAGCGAAAGATATCAGTAACATCTGCATACCAGTTTTCCAAATATAGTCGGTATCTCCTGTCACAACGCCTTTGTCAATAATGTTGGACATGAGCGTCGGTAAATAAAGTTGACCAATAACTTGTCCGAAAGTAAGAACTAATACGACTGTAATACTCAGCCAATAAGGTTTTAATCTTTTCATTAATTTCATCATTTGTGGTTTATGCCTCCTTATTTTCGGATTTTGCGTTTAAGTATTCTGTGAGTTTCTCTAAGAGGGTAATTAACTTCTTCATGTCTTCTTCTCCCAAAAATTCTTGCATATCTTCAAAACTAGTCTGAAACTCATCCAGCATTTTTTTAGATACATCTGCGCCAAGTTCTGTGAGTTCTACATACATCGAACGCTTGTCATCTGGGTTTTTCACACGCTTGATGAGCCCTTTTCCTTCGAGCGATTGTATCATTTGGGTTACGCTCGGTTTCGAAATTCGCAGCATATGACCAAGATCGGAAACACGGATTTTAGGTCCTTGACTTTTAAGACCACGTGATAAAATAAAAATAAATCTTGTCTCAGATTTACTATATCCTGGGATTTGAAAACTCTTTATTTCGGCATGTTTAAAATTCATAAAAGCCTTGATAACCGAGTGCCCCAAGTCTTGATTTTTGGAAGACATTTCTCCACTTCTTTCTACCATTTGATTAGTTTACCTAACTAATTATATGAGTTATTCTTTTTTTGTCAAGCAATATCTTGAGCGCATTTTGAAATTAATCTATACTTTTAACTTTAATTGTCTTATAATGGCTTTAATTGTGTATAAACCAGAAGGGAGGGGAAAATGTGAGTTCCGTACAAAAGGTTGCAAGTCTGAGTTTATTTACGCTTGCTTGGCCAATTTTCTTAGAGCAATTTTTGCGTCTGATGATTAGCTATATTGATGTCTTTATGCTAGGTCATTATTCCGATGATGCCGTTGCGGCGACAGGGGTTGCCAATCAAATTCTGGTTATTTCCATCATTATTTATGGCTTTATCAGTGTTGGGGTCCAAATCATCGTGTCGCAAATGATTGGTGCAAAAAAACATAAAGAAATCGAAAATGTCATTACAAATGGCTTAGTAGTCGCTTTCTTAATCGGAATTGTGATGAGTGTTATTTTCATTTTTATGTCGAAAAGCTTTCTTACTTGGATGGGCATTGCTCCTCATTTAGTCGAGGTTGGCGCGCCATTTCTTGAAATTATTGGCGGAAGTTCGGTTGTTATTGCGATTCATGCTTCCATCTTGCCAATTCTTCGAGCACATGGTTATGTCAGGCAGTCCATTTTAGTCCCTGTAACCATCAGTATTATCAATGTGGTTGGTAACTATTTATTCCTATATGGTCCACTTGTCTACTTAGATTACGGTGTAGCAGGTGTTGGTATTTCTACAGCTGTCGCTAACTTTATCGGAATGGTACTTGCCATTTTTATGCTACGAAAATACATTGGTTATACTTTTCATTTCAAAAAATTGGAACATGTATCGAAAAAACTTCTTTACTCGATTTTACGACTTGGACTTCCATCTGCTGGTGAAAACTTATCTTATGCAGGCTCTCAGCTTGTTGTTACAGCAATTATTGCCATTCTTGGGACGGAAGCACTAACAACTAAAGTCTATGCCTCTACTGTTAGTCAATTCGTCGCTCTATTTGCAATCGCACTCGGTCAAGCCTCACAAATAATTATCGGGCGTGCTGTCGGGGCAAAAGAAATTGATAAAGCATATAGACAAGGCCTTCGCAGTTGGAAAATCGGCTTAGTCGTCGCTATCATCGTCAGTTTCTCGATTTATCTTTTCGCTGAACCAATTATGCGACTCTTTACAACAAACACAGAAATCATCACAATGACAAAAGAATTATTCTTACTCTCCATTTTCCTTGAACTTGGTCGTGCAACTAATATCATTATTATTAGCAGTCTTAATTCTACGGGTGATGTCCGTTTTCCATTCATCTGTGGTCTGATTGTGATGTGGATTGTTAGTTTGCCGTTCTCTTATGTACTTGGAATTTCAGCAGGCCTTGGACTTGTAGGTGTTTGGCTGGCTTACATTATCGATGAAGGAGTTCGTGCTGTCTTAATGTACAAAAGGTGGCGAAGTAAAGTTTGGTCGTTAAAATCTATCATATAAAGAAACGTCTCTTTGATTTTTTCGAAGGGACGTTTTTTCTTATATGACAAAACTGTCATCTTCCTTTTGATATCGTCACCTAATTCGCTGGTTCCTTTTCTCTTTCCCCGCTATACTAAATATATAAACAAATGAAAGGATAGATATGACATGTTAGATAAAAAAATAATTAGCGCATTAAGTTATTTTAGTCTTTTTTTCGGTCCGATTATTACTCCATGCCTTATTTGTCTTACTAATAGAGATAAAGAAACAAAGCATCATGCCAAATGGGCGTTATTAACACAAGCAACTTTTGTTATTGGAATGAGTGTTGCAATTCTCCTTTATTATTACGTTCCCTTTAGTACCAATAGTGCGGACACTGTTCATTTCTTATCGTTAGCTACCGTATTTTTTATCGTTGTTCTTAATGTCACAATTCTACTTTTCAATTTGATTCGAGGCATTGCTTGCATCGTAAAACGTTCAGAGGATAACTGGGCTAGATGTTAATTGAACTTCCTATTTTATGCTATAATATAGTGTACTTTAGGAGGTTTTTTTATGCGCTTTATTTTAGCTTATTTATCCATTTTTGTTTTAGGTATTTTTTCTGCGCTTTTAATTGAAACAATTCTTTATGAAAATGTGACACTGCAACTTATTTTCTCCGCAATTCTTTTTGCGGCACCGGTTATTTTAGTCGCTTCTACACTCGGAGAAATTTTTTATGGTTTTAGTAAAAAAGCGAACTATTTAACTTTTAGTCTCTGGGGATTTGCTTATGGAGTTGTTGTGACGGTTATAATTTTAAGTATCATTCAGGTTTCCGGTATGATTACTTCTGTTGGCATATCGATCCTTGGTGGAATTATTATGGCAATCTTAGCAATCATTTTCTTTTTCTTGCGAGGCGGAAATCGTGCTAGTGGAAAAGCTGCTACAAAATAAAAAAATGTCTATCCTAATTGATTTTTCAACTAGAATAGACATTTTTTTATTCTTCTTCAAAAGCATGATGATTTAAGTTCATTCGAATCGTTTCTAATGGATAGCCATAAAAATTTTCAGTGAATTCTTCCACTTTGACAAAACCTTTCGCCACGTAAAAATGAATAGCTGTTTCATTGCCTTTTTCCACGTTAACAAACATCGGAAGTGGGAAGTGGTACATGAAATAAAGTCATGCCTTCTTCTAAAAGTTCGGTGCCAAGCCCTCGCTGCGTCACTTCTGGTAATAAATAAAATGCTGCCAGCTCACTTTTCCCTTTTTCAAGTTCAATAAAATTCGCGAATCCAATCACTTTATTTGCTTGTTCTAAAACAGCAAAAGGAGTCGCTGAAATACGATTATGAAGTGTTTCCACATTATAATATTTTTCTAAAAAGCCGTCTTGTACATCATTTGGAATTAACTCTTGGTAGGTGTGGTGCCACGATGTAATCGCTACGTGTTGAATGGCTTCCGCGTCTAAATTAGTTGCTTTTCTAATCTGAAAGTCCATTATCCATTCTCCTTCCAATTACGCAAATTGATAAAACAGTTTAACTGACTTTACCCTTTTTCTACAAAAAAATGCGCTAAAGGAATAATTAGCGCACAAAATTTATTATTTTTCGATGGTAATGTCGCCCGAACTTGAATCTACCGTTACTCGATTTTCGGTGTTTGTATAGCTTGTTGGCTTTTTAATTGATCCAGAATTTGTATTTACTTCATAGATTGCTTTGTAGTCTGTCGGTAATTGTATGTCAATTTCTCCTGAGTCTGTAAATACTTTGACATCTTTCGCCGGTTTGACAAATGAGACATCTACATCTCCGGAGTTAGTTTTCACATTAAGGTTATTCGTTATGCGTTCTAACTCAACGGAACCAGAACTTGACTCCACATCCAGTTTTCCTTTTGTATCAAGGGTAGAAATATCGCCTGAACTTGAAGTTAGTGTGCCTAATTTAGCGATGTTACTATTTGTAAGTTCGATTTCACCTGATTCTACAGCAATTTTGATATTGTTCGCTTTGACGCCTGAAGCTGTTACATCTCCTGAATTCCCGTTCACTTCTAGATTTCCAGTTAAGTTAGTAATAGCTGTTTCCCCAGAGCTAGTTTCAAGTGAGGTGTCTGCTTTAATATCTGCAAGTTCGATATCTCCTGAAGTAGATGAAGCTTCCACACTGTCTGCTTCTATTTTATTTACTTTTAACTCACCAGAGCTTGCTGTGCTAACAAAACTATTCACTTTGAAATTAGATACAGTCATATCTCCGGAGTTAGATTTTAATTGTAAGTTTTCTAGTTTCGTGTCTTCTGTTAAATAGACGGTTAATTTTTGTTGCCCATATACATATATTTTCCCGAAGTTAAACCAAACATTCTCTTCTGGTACGGTTAAATCAAAAGAAGTACCATCCGTTGATGCAGCTTTTGATTTTTCAATTTCTTCTTTGTCATGCTTAGAATAATTACCGCTAAGTTCTACATAATTTTTTCCAGATGTACTTTTTTTCCACTCGATTAATGTATCACGACTAGAAGAAAAAGTAATCTTACTAATATCAGAATCCGCTAAATCCCAAGTTTTCGTAAGCGGTTCTCCTTTTTCAATCATTTCTCCAGACTTCATTGTAAATCCAACACCAATTGCTCCAATAATAAATAATACTAAGCCAGCGAAAAATAATTTGCTTCTCCAGTGATGTTTAGGCATTTTCTCCGCCTCCTTTTACTGCATATTTATGCCACTCAATGATTCCAATTGTTGCTTTTTTCGTGAATTGGAAAAGTAAACTTGCTACAAATAGTAACATTAATCCGAGTCCTACTAAGCTTACAGAAACAAACATTTGATACA
Organism: Listeria ivanovii subsp. ivanovii; assembly: GCF_900187025.1. Taxonomy (GTDB): domain Bacteria; phylum Bacillota; class Bacilli; order Lactobacillales; family Listeriaceae; genus Listeria; species Listeria ivanovii. The sequence goes on along the minus strand of NZ_LT906478.1, from coordinate 566,699 downwards.
TTTCAAATTCCATCCCAAAGATAAGCCCTACTCCAAGAAGTATTGGGGAAATTAGAAATGAGCCAACAGTCGCCCAAAGTGAAATTGAAACAGCCCAGAGTGATACGAGTATTGGGATAATTAAACAAACATCTAAGAAAAACAACCCTACACCAATTAATATTTGCATTCCTGTTGATCTATTACCACGGTGACTTTTTCTTGGCACATAATAGTAATCATTATCCACTTGTTCCATTTTAATATCGCGCTCATTCAAAATATCTGCAGCAATTTCTTCTGGTGTACCGAGGTCAAAAACGATTTGTTCCTCACTCTTCCCTTCTGCTAATCCATTTCTAAAATGTTCTTGATAGTCTGAAAGCAGCTCTCTTCGTTCTTTTGGATCTAGCAATTCCAGACGTTGATTTAATTCATTTAAAAAATCTTGTTTATTCATTTTCTGCTCCCCCCCTCAGTTAAAAGCTTTGCAACACTATCTGTAAAATTATTCCATTCTGAGATAAGCTCATTTAAGTAAATCTCACCTTTTACGCTTAGTTGGTAATATTTTCTTGATGGTCCTTCATTGGACTCCACTAAGTAAGTAGAACAATATTCTTCTTTGACTAGCCTTCTAAGTACAGGATAAATAGCACCTTCTGCTACCTCAATATATTTGGAAACTTGATTAGCTAACTCATAGCCATAGCAATCTTTCTTTTGAATTAAAAATAAACAACAAAGTTCCAATACACCTTTTTTGAATTGTGGGTTAACCTCCATGCTAACTCCTCCATTCTGCAGTATTTTCTACTAGTAATAAAAAATCACTACTAAATATTATTCAGTACTGCTACAGTTTATCATACACTAGTATTCAATGCAAGGTACTGGTCAAAAAAAATAGTATTGTTTTTTCACTCGATAAATGTTAACCTATTTTAGTACTAAGTTTACATTAAGGAGAGGTTTATTTATGCGTGATCAGAAATTGAAATTTTTAGTGGTAGATGCACTCTTTGCAGTCATTATTGCAATACTTGCTCAAGTAGCCATTCCACTTGGTCCAATTCCACTTACTGGACAGACTTTTGCGGTTGGTTTAGCAGCAACTATTCTTGGAGCTAGACATGGTACGATTTCCGTTTTAGTTTATATTGTTCTTGGTGCTGTTGGTATTCCTGTATTTCAAGGTATGACAGCAGGAATTGGTATTATCTTTGGACCAACTGGCGGATTTATTATTGGCTTTATTTTTAACGCCCTTCTTACGGGTTGGCTTCTGCAAAAAACTAAATTCACTGTTCCTTTTGCAATTGTTGCCAATATTTTAGGAGCGATAGTTACACTTATATTTGGTGTATTATGGCTTAAAATCAGCGCAGGTCTTGATTGGCCAACTGCCTTTTTAACTGGTATGGTACCTTTTATTATTCCAGGTATTATTAAAGCTGTTTTTGCTGCTGTTCTAGGTATCCTGATTCGCGACCGTTTACTAAAAGCAAAGCTACTTAAAGCTTCGTAAGCCCATTAATACACATTTTAACTTTTCTCCTATATAATGATAATGATTCACACTGAAAAAGGGGACTCGGTTTATGTCATTATTAAACGAGGAAAATAGTTTTTACAACGCAGATTTACTTAATTTGTTAAAAGATTCCAATGAAGCAGTTCTTCCATATAAAAGAATTCGCTTCAGACGCAACCAAAAGATTTTAACAGAAGGAGAAGAAGCTACCCACTTCTACATAATTGAAGACGGGGTTGTCTCCATGAGTAAAAACACATGTAAAGAAGATAGCATTATTAGCTTCCTAGGAAAAAATGATTCTATCGGACCACTTACAATGCTTGGTGGCGCTAAATCACCTGTTAACTATACAACAATTAGTGAAGTTAGCGTGTATCAATTTGAGCGTAAGTATGTGCTCAGTAAGTTTTTAAGCTCCCCAGATGTTTTTTGGCAAATGAACGCATTAATGCAAAGTATGGTTCAACCAATTTTAGAACGAGAAGCATATGTTAATTTACCCTCTAATGAAAAAGTTTTAGCAGGATTAATTGCTTGTGGTGAACGTTTTGGTAGGATTGAATCAGACGGCTCATGCCTTATTCCATACTATTTTACTCAAAAAATATTAGGTAATTATTTGAATTTAGCGCGCGCTTATGTGGCGACAAATTTACGTAAATTAGAGGAAGAAGGAATTCTTGCTTTATCACCTAAGCCTTGGCGGATAAACGATTTTGAAATTCATAAACAAAAATTAGCTAATACATATAAGTCATATCTTTAAAGGCTGACTAAAAAGGCTATATTTCATAAATATAAGCCTTTTTTGTGTTGTCACATTTTTGTAACATGTCAGATAAATTAGTTATTTATCCCTTTCTTAACATCTGAAATCATAGTACACTAGACTCGTACTACAAAATTAAAGAGAGAAATGGGGAAATTGAATGAAGAAATTAACAAAAGGATTAACTGCAACTTTAGCATTCGGACTTGTTTTATCTATGAGCACATCCACTCTTGCTACTGAAACAACAGACCAAGAATCCACAGTTGAAACGGCCATACCCGCTTCAGAAGTAACAGAAAAAACAGCAGAACCAGCAAAAAAATCTTTAAAAGCTACTGCAAATGCGGTAGTTGCAAAAAAAGGAGTTTCATTTGAAATTGGAAACATACCAGTAGCGAGTGACTTTGTAACAATCAATGATAATACAAATAACCCTACTTTCGCTTTTAAAAATGGACAACCAGCAACAGGAGTAGCTGGAAATTATTCAACTGTGATTAATGTGACATTTGATGATGCGACGTCCGCAGAAATTACTGCTAATTTCACGGTAAACGCAGCAGCCACTCCACTTGCCAAGTTAAAATCGTCCTCCCCAATAATTGCTCAAGATTCTAAACCAACACCGAGTCAATTTGTGACACCAGCAACAGGCGTAAAACTTAGCTTTAAATCAAGTGCACCATCTACAAAAACGGTTGGTACCTTTACAACAACTATACTAGCAACAAAGGATGGGAAGACAGAGGAATTAGTCGCATCATTTTACATAGCTGATCAGACACTTCCTGTAGTATCACCAATTAATGAAGATGAAGTTATTGAAAAAGGAGCTATCTTAACTCCTGCTTTCTTTGTAACTGCTACTGATAACTCGGGTAAGGTTACGTTGTCTTTCAAGCCAGGACATGAAGCAACTACTTCTACTATAGGAGAGCATGAAGCTATCATTATTGTAAAAGACGCTGCTGGTAATACCCGAGAAGTAAATGTTGCTTATTTTGTAGGAAACAACATTGCAACCCTTAAAACACCAGTATTAAATGCTCAAACCAGTACTGCTACAACTATCTATGGCACTACTTCTCCTAATGTAATGGTAGAACTACTAGATATAAACGAGGAAACCATTGCAATAACTGAATCTGATGCAAAAGGAAATTTTACCTTTAATTTAAAAACACCCGTCGAACAAAATGAGGAATTTATCCTAGTTGCCTATGATTATAATGGTAATTACAGCGACGAGGCCATTTATACTTATGTTGGAGAAAGTATAAAAATTGCCGCACAACCAAAATCATCCACTAAAGTAAAACCCAACATTAATGTCAAAAAAGCAAATACAAAAAGTTTCCTACCAAAAACTGGTGATGAGAACTCCCTTCCATTAATTGCTATAGGACTTCTTTTAGCAGGTGGAGCAACTATTACACTACGTAAAAAACAAGCATAAAAAAGCCGCTATCTAGTTTTACTAGATAGCGGCTTTTTCATTTGTCTTAATTCATTTTTCCAATAAAGAAGAATGTTGCGATTGCGCTGATACCTTGAACAATGAAGAAGATACCAACGATAAGTACGATACCAATTGCGGAAACAACTGGATTGAAAAGTGCGATAAACCCAACAATAATACCGATGATCCCGATTGTTAAAATCCAGCCCCATCCTTGTACATTGTTTTGTTTGGCAGTAAACGCACCAATTGTACGCATAATACCAGCAAATAGTACCCACATACCAAATAGTAATACGAGTGTTGCTGTACCTGCAAAATCATTAAATAATAGCAAGAAACCTAATAAGATAGATAAAATACCATCAGCTAATACCCAGCCAGAAACTTTCTGCATTTTCTTGTCTGAGAAATAAGATACTGTGTGAAAGATACCAGAAATTAGTAGCAAGAAACCAAACATTAATGTTGAGGTTAATAAAGAAATCCCCGGATGGAATAAGAACCAAATTCCTAGTACGATCATTGCAATCCCTGCTAATAAAACAAGAATACGTGTGAATGTTTTCATTTTTCATTTCAACTCCCTTAATTTGTTCTAATTGAACCCCATTTAATGAAATATAATTAGACTTAACTATAATAGCCTAAAACAGCACTTTTTAAACCCCTTTCTTGCTAAAAAAAGCTTCATTCGTAGAGAAGACACGAAATTTACACAAAATAACCGAGTTTTAGTTTACTTAGGGCATATATTTGACAATTCATTTCATTCAGAGTAACATGAACTTAATTTAATAGTTTTTTCTTATCACGAAAGGTGGAGGGACTGGCCCTTTGAAGCCTTAGCAACCGGAATATATATTCACGGTGCTAATTCCAGCAGTATTTTCTGAAAGATAAGTCGGAAATCCAAGTTTAGGAATCTCATCCTCTCTGGCGGCTTATATACTGCTAGGGAGGTTTTTTGATGGAATCTACTGATAAATACATTTTGATGGGGAGTGAATTTTATGAGTAATGAGTATAAATTTGAGACAATTCAAGTACACGGGGGGCATACGCCAGATGTGGACACGCATTCAAGAGCTGTTCCTATCTATCAAACGACCTCGTACACATTTGATAGTCCAGAACATGCGGCGGCATTATTCGGTTTACAGGAAACGGGAAATATTTATACAAGAATTATGAACCCAACGACAGCTGTTTTAGAGGAACGATTAACTTTACTTGAAGGTGGAATTGGCGCAGTTGCTACCGCTTCTGGGATGGCTGCAATTACTTATTCGATTTTAAATATTGCTGGTTCTGGAGATCACATTGTCGCAGCAGCAACACTATATGGCGGTACCCATACCCTTTTCTCTCACACATTCAAAACTTTCGGAATTGATGTTACTTTTGTAGACCCAAATGAGCCAGAAAATTTTGGAAAAGCAATAAAGGCAAACACGAAAGCAGTCTTTGTTGAAACAATCGGAAATCCAGATATTAATATTATTGATATCAAAAAAGTTGCTGATATTGCGCATGCTTCAGATATACCGCTTATTATTGATAATACTTTCGCGACCGCATATTTAAATCGTCCCTTTGATTTTGGGGCAGATATCGTTGTCTATTCGGCTACTAAATTTATCGGTGGTCACGGGGTTGCGATTGGTGGGGCCGTTATTGATTCCGGGAAGTTCAACTGGGCGAATGGCAAGTTTCCCAAGTTAGTTGTTCCAGATGATAGTTATAATGGCTTATCATATACGAATGATGTTGGGGCAGCAGCTTACATTACGAAGCTTCGTGTTTCCCTTCTTCGCGACACAGGGGCAGCTCTTTCTCCATTCAATGCCTTTTTACTTATTCTTGGTTTAGAGACCCTTTCACTTCGTCTAGAACAACACGTAAAAAATGCCAAATTGGTCGCAAATTTCTTAAATGATCATCCAAAAGTCGCTTGGGTTAACTATCCTGGATTAGAAGAAAATAAATATTTTGATTTAGCGCAAAAATATTTACCAAAAGGCCCTGGTTCTATTTTCACTTTTGGAGTTAAAGGTGGTTATGAAGCTGGGAAGAAAGTAATCGAGTCCGTTGATTTATTCTCTCACTTAGCGAATGTTGGGGATGCAAAATCACTGATTATCCATCCAACTTCTACTACACACCAACAATTAAGTGAAGAGCAACAACATACAGCTGGCGTAAAACCAGAATCCATTCGTTTATCAATTGGAATCGAGAATGCGGATGACATTATCCAAGACTTAACGCAAGCACTCAAGCAAATTTAGGGGGAAGTGACGAGAAGTGAGCTTACAACAAAAAGAACTATTTCAAAAAAGTCCTCTTCTACTTGAAAATGGAGAAACATTAAGTCCCGTTTTGGTTGGTTATGAAACCTATGGAACATTATCAGCATCACGGGATAATTGTATTTTGCTAGAGCATGCACTTACTGGAACAGCACATGCGGCTAAACACTTTGAAGATGATGCACCTGGTTGGTGGGATGATTATATTGGACCAGGGAAAACGATTGATACAAATAAATATTACTTGGTTTGTACGAATGTTTTTGGAGGTTGTAGTGGCACAACAGGCCCCTCTTCCATTAATCCAAAAACGGATGAACCATTTAGACTTCAATTTCCCGGCTTTTCGATGAAAGATATTATTAAGGTGCAGCGTGAGCTTTTGGAACAATTGGGTGTCGCACGTGTTGTTTCTGTTATTGGCGGTTCGATGGGTGGTATGCAAGCAACTCAGTGGGCGATTGATTATGAGGATATTACTGATAGCATTGTCAATATCGCTTCTCCTCTTGCTGCAGGTCCTGATGCAATTGGCTATAACCTAATTATGCGGATGGCAATATTAAATGATCCTGATTTTAATGGTGGCAATTATATTGGTCAACCTGAGGGCGGACTAGCGACTGCAAGAATGGTCGGCATGATGACTTACCGGACGAGTGAGCTATTTTCCAAGCGATTCGAACGGTTTACAGTTGCCGAGAGTTCTCCAGCTGCATTTTCCAAAGAACATTTCCAAATTGAATCTTATTTGCAATACCAAGGAGATACTTTTGTAGAGCGGTTTGATGCGAATAGTTATTTGTTTTTAACGAAAGCAATTGACTTATTTGATGTTACTTCCCCTGCCGAAGATGACTTACCAGCTTTTTCAAAAATTAAAATACCGTACTTACTAATTGGTATCACAACCGATCAACTTTTTCGGATTCATGATTTACGCCAGGGCTATGAACTTTTAAAGCAGTGGAGCGTTCCTGTCACCTATCACGAAGTCGCTTCTGAATACGGTCATGACGCCTTTTTAGTAGAAAAAGAGGTCCCAAAATTCGAACCATTAATTCGAACATTTTTAAATAATTTACCAGTGAAAAACGCCTAAAAAAAGATAGCCCAGAAATTTCTGAGCTATCTTTTTTATTAATCTTTATAAATGGATTTCGTTCGGTTAAGCCAAGCATATCCTAAACCGATAACGAGGCCTCCTCCTACAAAATTCCCTAATAGCGCGAGTACTAAATTGACAGAAACATTTCCGGCTGTCATTGCAGCAAGTGTTCCGCCTGATGCGAAAAACGCTAAGGAGAATGAAGAGAAATTGGCGATAACGTGTTCAAATCCTAAGAAAGCAAAGATGAAAATAATGAAAATCATCGCAATAACTTTTCCAGCATCATCTTTCATCCGTAATGTACAAAGCACGGCCGTATTTACAACAATGTTGGCAAAAATACCTTCGATAAAAATTTCGAGTGGTGCTTTTTCAAGCTTGCCAGTAACTGCAGTAAATAAGAAGTGATCTGCTGGTAAATTTTGGAATGCAGACGTTAAGGATACTAAATACCCAGCCAAGATTCCACCAAGTAAGTTACAAATAATACATAAGAATAAAATTTGCAACGCTTTTCCTGGTTTGATAATTTTTTGATACACACCTGTTGTCATATACATCATATTAGACGTTCCAAGTTCGGCGTTCATATAAATAATCATTACGAGCGACCAACTGAACATAAAGGCATAGACAATTTTACCAAGTCCTGGTGCGAAATGATCGACTTTATCACCAATCATGACAGCAACAGCGGTTCCAAGTGTTAAAAATAAACATGCTAGCATCGCGCGCACAATATAACGAAAAATACTATTATTTACTAAATCAATTTTTTTGCGCGTACTATAATCAATTTTCTGCATTAATGGACTACTTTCTACATCCAAGTTACTTCAACTCCAAATAAAGAATTATTCTTGTGAAAATCACAACTTGTTCATTGTAGCATGTTTTTAATTTTATGAAAATAGCTTTCAGAAAATAAAAACAAGTAAAGCGTTACCATCTGAAGAAAAATTTTATCTGGACAAATTTTAATGATTATTTTGTTTTTATTTCCCGATTTACAGCTTTTTAAAACAAAAAAAGAGAATAGATTGCTCTATCCTCTTTGGAGTAACTTATTTACTAAACCAATGTTTCTTAGCAGAATCTTTTGCTTTTCCTTCTGTAGCTTGAGCTTCTTTAATTTCTTGTGCTACGATAGCTTCGTCCATACGTTGAACGCGACCGTGTAACTCATCAATAGCTACATCATTTACGTTTCCTAATTCTTGTTCTGTCGCAATTAAGATAACGCCTGTGGAACCTTCTGGGATAGTTTTCAAGGTTCTTTCAAAGATGGTTAAAGCATTTTTCACTTCGCCTGCATCTTTTGTAGTACCAACGATTGCACCAATCATCCAACCGATTAAAATACCAAATGGACCACCTAGAATACCGATTAACATCCCGATAAGGCTGTCTTTCAAGTTTTTGTCGGCACCAGTAAAGTCAAGAAAATCTTGTGCTTCAAGTTTATTCCCAGGTTCATGTTTAACTACTGCCATTTGGTAGCCAATGATTTTACGTTCCTGGTGTAATCTTTTCATTTCAGAAAATGCTTGATAAGAAATACTTTCCTCATCAAAGTTCATAATTAACACTGTCTTTTCTTTTTTCATTTGTTGTACCCCTCTCGTATCATAAGTATTGTATAGGTACGTTTTATAATACCTATTGTTATTCTACTCGTTTTATATGGTAAATAGCAATTAATAGCACTAGTAAGATTTACGAGCCCATCACCGCTTTTTACTAAAGCCCCTTCTTACCAATGATTGGAAAAAATTTCGAAGTTTTTTTGGCATATTTCTTAAAATCTTCTCGGTCTTGATATTTTTTCTCAAGCAAAGGAACTCCGGAAACAAATAATAGCAATAAGGTAATCAGCACTGGGCTAATAAGTAACCAACTATCTGTTATTTCTGTGAAAGCGACTAAAAACACACCCCACCAACTGAGTGATTCTCCAAAGTAATTCGGATGTCTTGTCAGTGACCAGAATCCAGTTGTTAGTAATTTTCCTTTATTGGTTGGATTCTTTTTAAAGTTTTCTAATTGAAGATCTCCTCCTACTTCAAAAATAAAACCAATCATCCATAAAATGATTCCGACCATTTGCCACCACTGAAAAGTTGTTGTTTCGTTTGCAAAGGTATGTGTGATTGGTAAAGCAATAATAAATAGTAATACTCCTTGTAAAACAAAGACATTTAAAAAAGCTTTTACATTAACCCAACTGGTTCCCCAGCGTTTTCGCATATTTACATACCGATAGTCTTCAGATTTATTCCAATTTCTACAAGCTAAGTGCCAAAATAAGCGTACTCCCCATAAAGTGACTAATATAAGTATCGTGATGTTTTGAGTAGTCATACTAAAAGTTGCCAAAAATCCGGTCCATGCTACGACAACAAAACCTCCACCCCAAGCAATATCCACTAATGAATATTTTTGCTTTATTTTTGAAATAATAAACCAGATAACAAAATAAACTAGTAATGTTCCAGCTACAAGCCAATATATCATAGTGCCCCCTCCTTTTTAATACCAGCAACTGCTACGCTTCCAATTCCCGCGCTAATCGCGATTGCCGCTGAACTATCTACTACATAACTCATTTGTCCTATTTTCTTCTTTAGCTGCGTGCTCCAATCGTGAGCAATTTCAGCAGAACAAACATGTGCAACAGCCAAATCTAATAATGGATTTTCCTGATGGATTTTGCTGACTTTTTTTATGATTTTTTTCATACTTTGCTTTTGGCTAAACGATACACCAATTAGTTTTCCAGAACCAACTTCATCAAGGCTAACGATTGGATATAGCGACATTTTTTGCGCCAGTTTTCCTAAAAAGCGAGGAATTCTCCCGGATTCTACCATTGGTGATAAATCTGCGACTGCCACATAGATAAAACTACGGCTAGCTACTTGTTCCATTTTCCTCATAACTGATGCAAATGAACTTCCTGTTTCGACGAGTTCCACTGCTTGCTTCACTAAAAGTCCCTCGGCAACCGAGTTTAATCGTGAATCAATTACTTGTATCCAATCGGATGATAGCTTCTTGTCTTTTATCCGCTGCTTGATTAATTGATAAGTCCCACTTAATTGGGCGGAAACCGTGATGACTAATACATGTTCATACTTGTTTTCTAAAAAGGACAGTAAAGCATCTACTGAATGGATGGTTGGTTGTGCCGTGCTCATTTTAGTTTTTTGTGCTAGCTTTTCTTTTATCATTACTGGGCCTGCTGTCAACTTGTCTAAAAAGTTTTCGTCTTCCGTCAAAATATTCATTGGTAGTACATGTATTTGGTGTGTTAACAAAAATTCTTCGGGTAAATCGGCAATAGAATCGGTCACAATAGCTATTTTTGCTCGAGGTTTTTTAGTTACATGATATTGAAGACTCATATCATCTACTTTTTGGTAGGTCATTGTGCCATACTTTGCTAGTATAGTTAATACTTCTTTAGGTTCATTGGTATGGATGTGGAGTTTTATTTGCGCTTCATTACAAGCGATGACTAAAGAATCTCCTTTAATAGCTAGAGCAGTTTGGATGGTTTGTTTTGTAACCGTGGGATCTTTGATAATAAATTCTGAACAGTATCTGTATCGCGGTTCGGTAGTTTCCAAATGTTCGATTATTATTTGATCGCTTTCTACCACTTCGGTCATTACTGCTACTTTTTCACAATAAGCATTCGTTAGCCCAACAATAAAATAGTAAAAACCTTTTGCTCCCGAATCTACTAACTGATTTTTCTTTAAAATAGGCATTTGAAACTGCGTATGAGCCAAAGCTTTTTCTGCGACTGCTTGTGCGTTTAACAGGGAATAATGCAGGGACTGCTCTTTTGTATAATTTTCTGCAAGTGCTTCTGACCAAGCGCTCATCACTGACAAAATTGTTCCTTCTTTTGGATCAAGCAATGCTTCGTACGCCTTATTTACAGCCTTTTGAAAAGCTTGCACTAATTCTTCCACAGTTGATTCTAGGTGATGATAGCTTTCGGCAACGGCATTTAAATATTGTGCAAATATCATTCCTGAATTTCCTCGAGCTCCAATTAGTGCAGCCGAAGCAACTTCATCTAGTAGTTCTTTTGTCGAATATTCTTTGTGCGCCACATTATCAATAATCGCTTGCATTAATGAAGCTAAATTACTACCAGTATCACCATCTGCTACAGGAAAAACATTAATCCGATTTAGTTCATCTTTTTTGCTTATTACCTCTCTAGCTCCGTTTAACATCCCTTGTAATAAACGTTTATTTCCTACTTCCGTCATTGTTACGAACCTCCCCCAAAGAAATTCATATTAATAAAGTAAACAATCACTGAAGTAACCGTTGTCACTGCACTTCCCCAAATAAGATCAATTACAGTCATCGCAACTGGCCAATCTTTTAATGTTGCTAAGTTCGTCAAATCGTATGTCGCGTAACAAATTAAACCGAATAATACAGCAGCCAAGACGACATAACCAATACTTTCTTTTTCGGTTCCTGGAATTAAAACGAAAAAAGTAACACCAATAACATAAAGTAGATAGAAAATAACAGCTGGCCATATTCGGACATCTCCCATTAACTCCCCGATAAAATGCTGATACATTTTTTTAGAAACGATGAGTAACCAAAAAAGATCAAATATCAAAAAAATAACGGCGCTCGTTATGAAAAGCTTCAAAAATTGTGTCATTGTGATTCCCCCTTATCACCTGATAAGTGAATTCTAGCATACCTGATTCATTCTCCCTAGAAGGTTGCTCACATTTCTCCATGTGAATTTCGGCACAAAAAAAACAACCGTTCCTTCGTTAAACGATTGATTCTTTATTTATAAATTTTGAGAGGCATACGTTTTACTGAATTCATAGCGGGCGATTGCTGCTTTTCGGCGCTCTTGATGATCAACTATCGGAAATGAGTAATCTTCTCCTAAAATCAATTTAAATTCCGTTTGTTCTTTTACTGTCATTTTTTCGGGTTGGTGAATGAATTTATTTGGTACACCTGCTAATTCTTGGACATATTTACGAATAAAGTTACCTGATGGATCAAATTTTTCTGATTGAGTTGTTGGGTTAAAAATCCGAAAATATGGTACAGCATCCGTTCCTGTTGACGCTGCCCATTGCCAACCACCGATATTGCTTGCTGGATCATAGTCAATTAGCATTTGTTCGAAATATTTTTCTCCCCAGCGCCAATCAATCAAAAGATCCTTCGTTAAAAAAGAAGCCGTAATCATCCGCAAACGATTATGCATCCAGCCAGTTTCTTTTAACTGACGCATCGCTGCATCAACAAGCGGATACCCCGTCGCACCTTGTTGCCATTTTTGAAAGTAGTTGCGATTATTTTCCCATTCGATAAAACGATAATTAGTCTGAATCGCTTCATTTTTTTGATTAGGGAAGGAAACATATATCATATTATAAAAGTCGCGCCAACAAAGCTCTTTTTCGAATGTTGCCCTTCCGTCTGTAAGTTCTGCTCCTTGAACCGCTTGCCAAACCGTCCGAATCGAAAGTTCTCCTGTCCGTAAAAAACGTGATAAATGGCTTGTCCTATCCAAATTTGGGTAATCTCTCACTTTATTATATTGAGCTAGGTCTTCTTTTATAAAAGTTGCTAATCTTGTTTGTGCTGCTTTTTCACCGAGTATAGTGGCATCTACCTCTGAAAAGTCTTGTGTCATCCTCGCAAATCGCTTTTCATCTTCTGGAAATAAACTTTCTTTTTCTATTTTCGCAGGATTCAATTTAACATGTAGCGGTAATTCTTTGATTTCTTCCTGCCATTTTTTATAATAAGGTGTAAAAATTTTATAATATTTGCTGGATGATTTTTTCACTTCATCTGCGTGGTGAAGATAGGTGTCATAGAAGGCATGGATATTAATTCCCTCTTCGGTAAAAAATTGGCATGCTGCTTCATCTCGTTTCGAACCGTTCCCTGTTTCATCACGATTGAAATAAACTTTATCCCAGGATGGAACTTGTTCTTTTAGTTTTTTGAACAGACTAATTGGTTCCCCAAACATAATTTGTAAGTGTGCTAGTTTATCAAGTTTTTGTTTAAAATGAGCCACACTTGAGAAAAATGCTTGATGGTTCGGACTTCCTTTGATGAATTGTTCTGGATTTACTTGAAATAATAGAATCAAATCATCCTTGTCTTTACAAGCTTCATAAAGTGCTTTATTGTCATTTAACCGTAAATCTCTCCGAAACCAGATTATTGAAGTCATTCTATCATCCTTCCTAATGAGTTATTTATGGCTATTATACGAGAATAGACGTCATATAGAAAACAAAGGGCTTGCGTAAATCCACACAAAAAAGAACCCTGTCGAGACAGAGTTCTTTTTAAGGTGCATCTGTTAACGTCCACTCAATGGTCGCCTCATAGTTTTCATCTGTATAAGTTTCTGCTGCGTCTGCTTCTACAAGAATCCCTTGGTTTTCTCCCCATTGAACTGGGACATTCATTTCGCTTGTTGTTTGTGTTTGGAAAACAGTTGTTTCTTCAGCTGATAATATTCTTTTCTCGCCTGTATTATCAACGAAAATAAGTCCTTCTGGTAAAATATGCGCACTATTTGTTGTCGAAGTTAGTGGTGCCTGAATTGATGCTGTAACACGGAATTTGCTACCAACTCCTCTTGAATCAAGAACCGACATCGCAAAGTCTGGGGTCCGCTTGGCAATGTTTTTCTGCTTAGCTAATTCAATCGTTTCAAACGAAAAATTTTCAGGAACTTGATTAAATTTCAACTCTCCGGTTACTCGGATGGTAACTTCTTTCGTTAAAGTACCGATTTGAAGTGTTGCCTTATATTCGCCAACTTCTTTTTTCAAATCAGTTCCGCTCACGGTAATTCCAGAAGTTAAATCTACACCTGTTTCAACATCATATGCGTTTGCTTCTGCTTTATCGATAATTAGTTGTTTTAAGTTTTCTTCATCAAGGCTACTTATCTCATCCAAATGCACTGCAAAATCAACTGCTCTAAGCGCTGTGTTATCTTGTATAACAGTTGCATCATCTTTAATAAATACTGGAACAACAATCTCCACGTAGTTATTTGCCTTATCTTTCAGACGGACTACGGCTTGTGTTGGACCAAAAACATCCATGTCTGGTGTGCTTATAATTGTTGCTGTTACACCACTACCAACTGTGTTGTCTGAATGATCATAAATATCGGTCACTAATTGAGATACTTCTGGAAAAACATCTCCCACATTTAAAATTTGTTGTACTGGTGTTCCGTTTGGGGGAGTCACATCAGTTACAGTTACTTTTTCAAGATTAATTTCACGTTGGTCTTGTGAGATAGTCGTTGTGAGCTCCGTATATGGTTTGATAAAGCCATTTGGAATTGGTATTTCGAAATGGCCATTTGCATCAGCTTGCCCATTTAATTGTTGCGCTACACTATCTTCGGCATATAAAATCTTGGTATAAGCATCTTTAGTAGCTGTTCCTGAGACAGTCGCATCTCCATCTGTCACTGGATTTAATTTTCCTTCTAAACGTCCCATAGCAATCATTCTTGCAGTATACTGATTGAAATTAGCTGCCGTCATTCCTGCATTTGTTGATAAAATATTCGTCGTTTTCCCAGTAAAGGTTAAGCTACCTGTTACATTTTCCGTATTTGATAGATAAAAGCTTTGTTTAGGAGCCTCTTTTCTATCAACAGGTCCTACTGTATCCCAGTAATTGACCATCTGAGCTTCAAAAGAAAAGGTGCTTGTGTATGGCCAGACTAGCATTGTACTATCAGGCTCCGTTGCCATTAAAAAACTTCTTGGATTTCTGATATCAAGCTTAGCTGCTGAATTAGAGAAATAAACTAATTCACCTGATCCACCTGTTCTTTTGAGTACAAAGCGTGCATCTGGATTCACTGTAAGATTCCCTGAAAGCCAAAGATAAGTCCCTGAACCTGCTGTTTTTGTCATCGAAACATCTGCACCTTCATCAATATTAATTGCACCACCCGCTGTATCACGAAAAATATTATTGCCAGAAATAATATCTAGCTTGGCATTTTTCTCCACGTTAATGTCAATTGGTTTCGAGCCACTTCGGTAAAACATTCCATTAGCGGTTGTAAGCACTTTAACATCTGCATTTTCCTTTACTGTAAAAGTATTTACATCCGCAGTCCCGCTACCAAACCAAAAAGCACTATCGTTATTGGAACCTCCTTCGTGCTCAATATTCAGCTTTCCAGAAACAGTAAGGCCTTTCATCTCGCCTACTTCATTTGGAGACGCAGAACCACTTACCACCGAAGCAATTTTAATATTATTGTTACCTGAGAAAGAAGCTGTTCCATTCAAGTTGTATATTAGTTGTGGACCCTGATAATTCACATTTTCATAGTTTTGAACAACATTTTTTGCGGCACTTAACACAGAAATGGTTCCATAATAGTTTTTTCCAAATACATTGATATCTATCAAAGTAGTTTCTTTTGTACCACTATTGGAATTAACCGTAATAACTGAACTTTGAAGTATCGAACTAGACATTGTTTCTGTTAAAGTGTGAATTTCATTCGTGACTGGGTCTTTACCAGATAAAGTAAATGACTTTTTAGAATCTGCTATTTTAATTCCACCTGAAAGAGAAATATCAGCGCCTAAATACACTGTATCTATTCCATTGTCTTCTGAAATAGCTTTCTTTAATTCATCAAACGTTGTGACAACAGCCTCATTACTCGCTAGTTGAGCAGATTCTGTGTCTTCGGCTTGAGCAATTACTCCAGAATGAAGGAAAAGAGCTGCTATGCCGATTATAAGGATTATTTTCTTAAAAGACAATTCGCTAGCTCCTTTCGTTTATTACTATCTTTTTTTACGTCTTCTTACAATGATTAAAATAATTACTACTAATCCTAAGAAAATTCCAGCAGCGATACCTACATAAAGCCACATATTTGATTTCTCAATATTCACTGCTTCTTTGTTTAAATCTTGCCCTTTTTCATCAATAGTAAATTTTTGATCCCATTTCCATGTATTCTCTCCATCTGTTGCAGTCATTTTCAAACGATATTCGCCTTTTTCTAATGGTTTATTTTCCCAATCAATCGCAAAATCAAAGCTTGAATTAGGCGCCATTGTCATATTACTTTTTTTCGTTTGGTGAAGAACTTTAGTAGAATCTTGTTCGTAAATTTTTGCATCAATGCTTAAACCGTTAATAATGACCGGCTGATCATTTTGTAATTTCGCAACAATCGCTGTACGATAGTTTACGAGCGATGGCTTGATGCTTATTAAGTTTATATTAGGTAATACTTGTTTATCGGTTTCAGTTAATTGCATTCCGACAACATAGGAATATTCATTTTTAATGGAGACCCCTTTTGCTTTTCTGGTCCCTTCCGTAGCTTTCTTTTTAAATTGTACTGCGCCTAAAACAACTCCATCCACTGTATCTTTTGGCATTTCAATAGTCACTTGAACTGTTTCCGTACCATTAACTGGGATAGTTAGTAATTTTTGGTCGTCTGCTATTTTCGCTATTTGTGGTAACGAATATTTTAAGCTTTCATCTTGTTCACTTGTATCATTTTTAGTGTAATCAATTGTACCTGTTCGATTTGTTGAAGCATAATTAACACTTGCCTCTACTTGAATTTCTTCATTCGAATTATTCTTCACATCAATTTCTACTGTTTGCTTTTGTTTTGGTTTCATTTTCAAATCAAAATAAGTTTGTTTTTTATCAATCTGGTTAGTTGGTATTTTTGCTTGAACAGAATAGCCAACATCTCCTTCTGCTGCACTTACTTGTGAAACAGGAAAAAGGCCAAACAATAATGGAACGATCAAAAACAAACTAAAAAAAATTTTTTTCACATAATCCTTCCTTTCTATATTACTTAATTTCTAAAAAATTGGCGTCTAAGGTTGATGAAAACTAACCTTAAACGCAAATTCCATTAAGCACCTGGTGCGTCCGATAATGTCCATGTAATCGTTGCTTCATGATCTCCAAGTGTAGCACTTCCGGCTGGAATAACTAACTTTACATTATCATTTAAACTATCTACATCGTCTGGTGTTGCTCCTAACCAACGATTAATCCATGTTCCCATTCCTTCTGTTTCTTCAGCTGAAATTACATCTACAATAGAAGTGCCATCTGTTGGAATGTCTACTTTTTGGGATGCAGTTGGTGAAGTGGTTGTCGTACTTGCAGACACAGCTTCCCCATTTTGGAATGAAAGAGTTGCTCCAGCTAAAGAATTAGTGCCATATTCATCTTGAAAAGCACTTGCTGTTGCTGTTACATACCATCCTTTACCTGTTCCACGGCGGTCACTCACTTGAATAAATGGCTTTCTGGAAGTGGCTGAATATGTTGCTTCATTAGATGATATTTCTTGTTCGCCAAAAGCAACTGAAGATACATAATCTAATGTAAGCGCCCCTGTATTACCTGTTCCTGGATCAGTTGGATCTACTGGATCAACTACCCCTGTTCCTGCTATAAATTTAATAGTTGCTTTAGAATCACCGACAGACGTTACAGCTAATGCAGATGGAGCCATAAGAGTTATTGAGCCTAAACAAATTGCTCCTAAAATTACTGTTTTCTTAAATATCATTTCTTGCTCCTTTCACTTATATGTTGGCTTCATACTAAAATGAAAACAGTAACAATACAATGAACAAATTGTTAAATTTACTAGAAGACCTGCTTAGAGTCAACCAAATTTCAACAAACAGCACTCAAAAAACGGCTTTATTCCTCATTTTATTTTGTAAAGCAAAAAAATGTGACATTTTAGTGAACTTTAGCATCTAATTTATGTAGATTCCTATAAAAAAGTATTTGATGTAGACAAAACCCCCAGTTATTAGAAATTTTCTAGATAACTGGGGGTTTAATTATTCTTCTTTATTTGACACTGAAGATACAAATTCGCTTTCGGGTTGTTCGCCATATAAACCTGACACTCGTTTGAACCAGATGAATACATGTGTAACGATTACTTTAAGAACTGCATAACCTGGTACAGCAAAGATTACCCCAAGTACGCCAAACAAGTTTCCGGCTACTAAAATAACAAATAAAATGGTAATTGGGTGCACTTTTAATGTTTTCCCCATTACTTGTGGAGAAATAAATTTACCTTCAAGTAATTGAACAACACACCAGACAATGATTAATTTAACTAGTAACCAAGGAGATGTGACAATCGCAATAATGATAGCTGGTGTAATCGCAATCGCTGGTCCTAAATATGGAACAATACTAGTACATGCTGCAATGATCGCTAGCGTCAGCGCATAAGGTAAACCAATAATTAGATAACCGATAAACAAAAGAATACCAATACATAAGCTAACGATGATTTGTCCACGAATATACGAACTGATTTGATGGTTTGCTTCACCAAGAACTTGACGTGTATGTGCACGGCCATTAACTGGCAACATTTTCAGTAAAAAGTCAGGTAATTTCTTGCCATCTTTTAATAAGTAGAATAGAACAAGTGGTGTAGTTACTATCGCTAGTATCACTTCTGTTACCGTTCCGACAATGCTACCGATGCTTGTAATTGCACCATTTAATACGGAGGTGCCTTTTTCAGAGATGGTTTTCATAATATCACTCATATTAGTACTTAATTTATCTTTCAGCTGGTCAAACAGACTTGATTGGCTGAACTCATTGAATTTTTGTGTGATTTGATCCCAGTACCCTGGAAACGTTTTAAATAGGCTAATAATTTGATCTTTTACAGCTGGAATAACAAAACTAAATAATAGAATAATTAAACCAATGATGACTACGTATAACAAAGCTATTGCCCAACCGCGCTTCCATTTCTTCTTCTCCAACCAGTCAATTACTGGATTAAATAAGTAGTAAGAAATCCCTGCTAGAATAATTGGCGGAGCGACGGTTTTGAGAATGACCATTAGCGGATCAAAAATAAATGCTATCTTGGTTAAAACGTAAATATCAAGTGCAACTAATAGAAAAATTAATAACCCTAGTACAAATTTGTTATCAATAAAAAACTGCTTAAATTTTGTTAACGACCCCTTCACTTTACCACCCTCTTTTTTGTATATTGATTTTCATTTGTTACCATTATATAGAATATTACCCTCGTTCTCACTTAATTACCCATTTTTTTGAAAAAAATCAGCCCAAAGTTGTAGTATCAACCTTGGACTAAGCCTTCCGGATCTAATTCAAGTAGCGCATGAGCGAAATAAAAATGATAATCCGCTTGGAATTTCTCAAATAACTGAGCGCCTTCCTTTTGATACATGACAAGCGGATCTTGTTGTCCATATGCACGTAAATGAATTCCTTCTCGAAGTTGCACCATCGCATCTAAGTGCACGACCCACATTTGGTCCATTAAGTTTAAATAAACTTCTTTTTCGATAGCATTGATAGTTTCTACTGGGAATTTATCACGCTCTTTTTTATGCCAAGCAACAATTTTTTCTACGACTTCGGTAGGTTCCATCAGCGATACTTCGTCAAAGGAAATCGGGAATTTGGTTCCACCAAGAAATTCTTTTTGACGGGCGTAATATTTTTCCATTTTTTCTGGGTCAGTTTCAGTATGGATAAAGGCATATTCGGCTACTTCACGAAGAATTTTCTCGGAAGATACACCCAGTTTATTTCGTTCTAGCAATTGATCTCGTTCTTTGTATACCATTTTTCGTTGTAAATCGATTACTTCATCATAGGAAAGTAAGTCTTTACGAATGTCATAATTGGCGCCTTCTAATCGTTTCTGCGCATTAACAACCACTGCATGGATTTTACTTGAATTTACTGGTTTGCCATCACGTGGCGCTTTTCGTTTTAGTTTGGCAGATAATTTTTCCCAGCTTTTACTTTCGAATTGTTCTAGTAAATCGTCCTCCAATGAAATCATGAACTTACTAAAACCTGGATCTCCACGTCGACCAGAACGCCCCATTAACTGCAAATCAATCCGACGACTTTCATGGCGTTCTGTTCCAATAACAGCTAATCCGCCAAGTTTATGAACATCTGGGTCGAGTTTTATATCGGTTCCACGTCCAGCCATATTAGTCGCCAAAGTAACCATGCCACGTTTTCCTGCTTTAGCAATAATTTCAGCTTCTTGTGCGTGGTTTTTGGCATTTAAAACTTGGTGTGGAATTCCAGCAGCATCAAGTAACCCACTAATCCACTCGTTGCTTTTTATCGAAGAAGTTCCGATTAATGTCGGTTGGCCTTTTTCATAACGCCAGGAAACTTCGTATACAATCGCTCGTCCTTTTTCTTTCTTTGTATAAAAAATATCATCTGGTACATCTTCCCGGTTGATCCGTAAATTAGTTGGAATTACAACGACATCCATGTTATAGATTTGTCTAAACTCTTCTTCTTCGGTTTTAGCTGTCCCCGTCATCCCAGAGATTTTCTTGTACATTCGGAAATAGTTTTGAATCGTAATGGTCGCAAGTGTTCGTGATTCTTCCTTCACTTCGACACCTTCTTTTGCTTCAATTGCTTGGTGAAGCCCATCATTAAAACGGCGTCCTGGTAGGGCTCGCCCTGTGTGTGGGTCAATTATTAGCACTTCATCATCAAGTACTACATAGTCCTTATCTTTATGCATTAAAAAGTGAGCCCGCATTAAGAGCATGGTAATCCGAAGTACGGATTGCGCTTCAGTTGAGTATAGTGATTCTACCCCCCAAAACTTCTGTGCTTTTTCTATCCCCGCATCATTGAGCCAAACAAAACGCTTATGTTCTTCTATTTCGTAATCATCTTTCATCATTGTTTTCACCAGTTTATTGGCTGTTAGGTAAAGCGATAAATCTTCTTCTTTACGGTCTGAAATAAGCAGCGGTGTACGAGCTTCATCTATTAAAATAGAGTCAGCTTCGTCTATCAATACAAAATCTAATCCGCTTTGTACTTTATCTTCCATTTGTCGCACCATATTATCTCGTAAATAATCAAAGCCAAACTCAGAAGCTGTTCCATAAATGACATCTGCTGTATAAATAGCTTTTTTCTGTGCCTTATCTAGTCCAGATTCATTTAGGGAAACCGAAATACCTAAATATTCTAGCACTTGTCCAATTTCTTCACGGTCACGTCTTGCTAAGTATTCATTGGCTGTAACGAGATGTACTTTGTTACCACGTATTACTTCTATAAACATCACAAATAACGACATCAATGTTTTACCCTCACCGGTTTTCATTTCTGCCACTTTACCATCACCGAGTACAAGTGCACCAATTAATTGAACAACTACCGCATCGAGCCCAATAATTCTGCTAGCTGCTTCTCGTGCCAAAGCAAAAATATTAATTTTATCTCGATCTGTCATCGGTTTTGTTTGGAACTTTTTGCGCCAATAATTTGTTTGTTCGCAAAGTTCATCTTGGTCCATATTTTTATATAAGCCTTCTTTTTTTACAATCTGGCGAGCAATTTCACGATACTGTTTTACAATTTTTCGATCATCAAAGTTCTGTTTCATTAAATAACATCCTCCATACCTTCTATTATAGAATACCATAAAGTCATCTGGCAATTCATTTCCAGTCTTTATCCACCAAAAACAGCCTCCATTTCATATTACAAATATATTAAATTTTTCTATTAACAAATAACAATAGGTTTCCCATAGCGAAAGTTGTTGATTGTTATGCATCACTCCCCTACATCTCAAAGGACTCCCCAGCAGTACATCCCAAGCCCTAAGAATACACGTTCGGTTTTATTATTGTTACAAAGTTATTACAAACATCTGGTATAGTCCGCTTTCTGCTTTTCACTCGTTATCGCTTTGTTTGTTTTTTACGTTAAAACTGGGTAAACTTAGTATTAATCACTATAAAATTAATTCTCAAATACTTAATTACGTATGGGATTTTCTGAAAAAAGAGAGGAGTTTTATGAATATGAAAAAAGCAACTATCGCGGCTACAGCTGGGATTGCGGTCACAGCATTTGCTGCACCAACTATCGCATCCGCAAGCACTGTAGTAGTTGAAGCTGGAGATACTCTTTGGGGTATTGCTCAAGATAAGGGGACAACTGTTGACGCACTTAAAAAAGCGAACAATCTAACATCTGATAAAATCGTACCTGGTCAAAAATTACAAATAACTGAGGTAGCAAGCGAAAAAACAGAGAAATCTGTTACTGCTACTTGGTTGAATGTACGTTCTGGCGCTGGAGTTGATAACAGTATCGTCACTTCTTTAAAAGGTGGCACGAAAGTAACTGTTGAATCTACGGAAGCAAATGGCTGGAACAAAATTTCATATGGCGAAGGAAAAACTGGTTATGTTAATGGCAAATACTTAGGTACTACTGTAACAAGTGCCCCTGCACCAGAAGTAAAAGAAGAAACAACTACTCAAGCGCAAGCGGCACCTGCTGCTGAAACGAAACCAGAAGTAAAACAATCTACACCAGCAACTGTTCTTCCTAAAGCGGAAACAAAAACAGAAACTCCTGCTGTAGATACAACTGCTTCAACATACACTGTTAAAAGTGGTGACACAATTTGGGCATTATCCAGTAAATATGGCACTTCTGTTCAAAACATAATGTCATGGAATAATTTATCTTCTTCTTCTATTTATGTAGGACAAGTTCTTGCTGTTAAACAGGAAGCTGCTAAAACTGCTTCACCAAAAGCGGAAGTGAAAACGGAAGCTCCAACAGCTGAAAAACAAGTATCTGCTCCAGTAGTAAAAGAAAATACTCAAACTACAACAGCGAAAAAAGAAGTTACACCTCAAAAACAAACAAATACACAAGCACCGGCACAAGCTGCAAAACCAGCCCCTGCCCCTGCTCCAACTGTTAACACTAACGCTTCTTCTTACACAGTAAAAAGCGGCGACACTTTAAGCAAAATTGCTACAACATTTGGAACTACAGTTTCCAAAATTAAAGCACTTAATGGCTTAAATAGTGATAACCTTCAAGTTGGACAAGTGTTAAAAGTAAAAGGTACAGTACCAACTGCTAATACAAACAGTAATAGCAATGCTACTGCTCCAACAACGAACACAAATAATAATACTTCAAATACAAGTACAAGTACACCTTCTAAAAACACCAATACAAACTCTAATGCTAGCCAAGGTTCTAGCAGCAGCGCAAGCGCAAGTTCTCTTATCGCTGAAGCTCAAAAACATCTTGGAAAAGCTTATTCATGGGGTGGTAACGGGCCAACTACATTCGATTGCTCCGGTTTCACTAAATATGTATTTGCTAAATCCGGCGTTACATTACCACGTACTTCCGGTGCTCAATATGCTAGCTCAACAAAAATCTCTGAATCGCAAGCAAAACCTGGTGATTTAGTATTCTTTGATTATGGTAACGGAATTGCTCACGTTGGGATTTATGTTGGTAATGGTCAAATGATTAACGCACAAGACAACGGTGTTAAATACGATAATATTCACGGTTCAGGATGGGGTCAATTCCTTGTTGGATTCGGTCGCGTATAATTAATAATTGAATGAAACCTGTGGAGCAGGAATTTCGCTCCACAGGTTTTTTGTTGGAATTTTATCTTGATGAAAGACGGTGCTCTATGAAAAACTCCATTAAAGTAAAAATATTTCCCAAATTCACTAAAGGCTATAAAGAAGGTTACCCCTTGATTCTTAAAGAACGCATGGAAAAATGGCCAAAAGACCTTGAAGAAGGCGATACATTAGAACTAATCGACGCATCCGGCAAATTTGTAGCCCGCGGTTATCACGGAAAACAAAACAAAGGTGATGGCTGGCTTTTTACTTGGGACAAAAAAGAACAACTTGATGAAACTTTTTTAACAGAATTAATTACTACTGCCAAAGACAAAAGACAGTTTCTATTTGCGGATGATTCTACTACTGCTTTTCGAATTTTCAATGGAGAAGGCGATGGCTTTGGTGGTTTTACCGCAGACTATTATGATGGCTTTCTTGTCATTCAGTGGTACAGTATCGGCGTTTATTCTTTCCAGAAAATGATTTTGGATATTTTTATGTCACTCCCAGAAATCAAAGGCGTCTACGAAAAAAGACGTTTCCAAGAAGATACAAAAGATGATTTTGTCGCTGGCCAAAAAGCCATTTTCCCATTAATTATTAAGGAAAATGGTATTAATTACGCAACTTATTTAGATGATGGTTGGATGACTGGTATTTTTCTGGATCAGCGGGATGTTAGACGACGCATTAGCGAAGATTACTCCATCTCAAAAAATGTTTTAAACACCTTCTCTTATACTGGCGCGTTTTCTGTGGCTGCTTTGTTTGGTGGTGCTAAGAAAACAACAAGTGTCGATGTAGCTGGTCGTTCTCTTAGCAAAACAAAAGAACAACTCGAAGTGAACGGGCTTGATCCTGCGACACAAAGCATCATTGTAGAAGATGTATTTCATTATTTTAAATATGCTTTACGTAAACAACTCACTTTTGATTTAGTGATTGTTGATCCACCTAGCTTCGCCCGTACGAAAAAAGTTACCTTCCGAGCGGCAAAAGACTATCCAGCTTTACTTCGTGATATTATTAGTATCACAGCCACTGGTGGTACGATTATCGCTTCCACGAACTATGCCGGCTTTGGGATGAAAGCTTTCAAAAAAATGGTAGCAGAAGCTTTCGAATCGAGCGAACGAACATATAAAATTACAGAGACGCATTCGCTTCCTGCTGACTTTACTGTAAATAAAAATTTTCCTGAGGGGAATTATTTAAAAGTATTATTTTTAACTCTGGATATATAAAAACAGCGCCCAATTATTACGGGCGCTGTTTTTATATCTTGCTTTTAGCTGATTGATTTGGAAGGAAACTTTCGAACCAGTTATTCAAATCATCTTCTTCTGCTTCATTGATATTGTGACCAATAAAATAGCGATGCTTCTCAACGTTACAGCCCATTTTTTCAAAGAAAGCGGCGATTTTATCTGCTTCTTCTACTCGGACAACTGCATCTTCTAAACCATGTCCAATAAATATTCGCTTATTTTTCAACATTAAGTTATTAGGTCTTTCTTCTAAAAATGTTACCCAACGACCGCTTAAAATTGCTGCAGCCTTGTACTGGCCACCATAACTTTGCATAATTGCTGTAGTTAAAATGGCGCCCTGATCAAAGCCCGCTAGGAAAATCTGATTTTTATCAATCGAATCGTAGTTTTTACAAACATCATCAATAAATTCTGCCACACGCTGGCTTGTAAAATCTATCTCATGTACACTCGGATCCCCTTCAAGAACCATATGATAAAACCCAAAACTAGGTCCATATTCAATATCTCCACGCAGTGAAACAACCACAAACCGGTCCATCAGTAATTCCAGACGTCCAGCCATATCAAGCTCATCGCCACCAAAGCCATGAATTCCAAATATTACTGGGAATGTTTCGCCTGCTTTTCTTCCAATTGGTTCATAAATATCATACGCATACATTCTCATTTCTACACCAGCCTTACAACAGTTTTTTTAAAACTTCTGCTTCTTCATCAGTTAGTGTAATCCCTTTTCCCATTTTTTCATGGTCTTCTGCCCAGTCGCGAATATCGTATTTAGCAGGACGACCGTTCCAACTTACCCGATTTAGCTCTTTTCGCCAGCCACGCGCGTTTTCGGATAATACACCAACTTCTTCGATAATTTCGTATTCAATATTAGCCAAAATAACCCCTACCCTTTCTGATTCTATAATTACCATACTATCAAATATTTACCCCAAATAACATCCAAACAATCGTTAATTCTAAAAAAGCGCCCTTCCTACTAGAATTTTTGAATTGATTGCGTTACGATTAGAAAAGTAGGAGATGGTTTGGAGGTGCTTAGGAATTGAAAAACGAAACAACGGACTATTTGCTAGAAACGTGCTTAATGGCAGGCAAAATTATGATGGAAAGTGGTGCAGAAATGTACCGGGTGGAAGATACAATGAACCGGATTGCCAACATTGCTAGTAACAAAAAAGGCATTAGCTTTGTGACACCAACGGGTATTTTTATGTCACTTGAAGGCGAACGCAATGTACAGTTACAGCAAATTCCAACTAGAACAATTAATTTAGAAAAAGTTTCCTTAGTTAATGAACTATCGCGCGATTTTGCTGAAAAAAGAATCACTTTAAAGGATTTACATACAAAACTTACACATTTAGATAAGGATGTTCGCCATTTTCCACTTTGGTTGCAAATTTTTGCTGCCTCACTAGTTAGTGGCTCATTAATGATTATTTTTGGAGGAAGTTGGTTTGATTTTATTCCTACTTGCTTAATTGGAGCGATTGGTTTTATCATTTTCTATTACACGCAAATTTTTATGAAAGTAAAATTTCTGGCTGAATTTTTAGCTTCTTTAACAGTTGGCTTATTAGCTGTATTTACTATTTCTATCGGATTAGGTATTAATTTGGATAAGATGATTATCGGTGGAGTGATGCCACTTGTTCCAGGTGTTCCAATTACCAATGCTGTTCGGGATTTAATCGCGGGGCATTTACTTAGCGGAATGGCACGTGGAACAGAAGCGCTTCTTACTTCTTGTGCAATCGGAATTGGAATAGCGGTTGTCTTCCGCTTTTTCTTATAAAGGAGGTCGCAATATGGATTTAGTATGGACGATAATCATTCAATTAGTACTGAGTTATGTGGCGACGGTTACCTTTGCCATTATCACCAATGTACCCAAAAGAGCGCTTAATGCTTGTGGTATTACTGGTACATTCGGTTGGATGGCTTACTGGACTTTGATGCAAATGGATTCCGGAACAGGGGCTTCTTCGTTAGCTGGAGCTTTTGTTGTTGCTGTTCTTATCCATTTTTTTGCCAAATATAAAAAAATGCCGATTACGATTTTTAATGTTCCGGGAATTGTACCGCTTGTTCCTGGGGGGCTTGCATACCAAGCAGTGCGTAATTTCGTGTTAGGCAACTATACGGAGGCAATTGGCTTTTCTGTTCAAGTAACAGTGGTTGCAGGAGCTATCGCAGCGGGACTCATGCTTTCAGAAGTCTTCAATCACAGTATTCGCACATTTAGAGAACGAAAAGAACGAATTTAAAAAACGGCTAAAACCGGTAACAAGCCGGATTTAGCTGTTTTTTATAGCTTTATTTTAGATTAGTTAATGTTGCGCAAATCTTTTTCGTAGCTGGGTAGACTGCTCTATATACATCATATAGTTTTCGATATTTCTCGACATTTTCCTTTTTTGGTTTAAACGTGTCTTTTTTATATTGAACAAAAACATCTCGACAACTTTCAAAATCTTTAAACCAAGCAGTTCCAACCGCAGCAATCATACACGCTCCAACACCAGGCCCCTGTTCCACCTCTAAACGAATAATTTCTGCATTAAAAATATCAGCTTGCATTTGCATCCAGTCTGAATTCCTTGCCCCGCCGCCAACACTGATAATCCGCTTGAATTTTTTGTTTTTAGCCGCTTCCATTAAGACTTGTGCATCCTTCAAACTAAATGTAATACCTTCTAAAATCGCACGGGCAAAATGTTTCAACTCATGGCGCGTATCGATTCCAATAAAACTACCACGAATTTTTGCATCAATATGAGGTGTTCGCTCGCCAACGATATAAGGAGTAAAGAGCAGACCTTCACTTCCTGGGGCAACTGTATGAACACCGGCAAGCAATTCTTGGAAACTCAAACCTTTCCCAAAAGTATTTTTAAACCAATTTAGCGAGTTTCCAGCCGCAAGCGTTACTCCCATCGAATAATATACTTCTGAAACGATATGGTTGAAAAAGTGTAATTTCCCTTGATAATTTACTATATCACGCTCAAATGCACTGAAAACGCCACTCGTTCCAAGTGAAACAAGTGCATAATCCTCGTTTACTATTCCGGCTCCAAGTGCTGCACAAGCATTATCTGCTCCACCTGCAAATACTTTCACCGCTTGTTTTAATCCAAAACGGTTTGCATATTCTTCCTTCACTACACCAACTTGCTCTAAAGAAGAAACAACAGTTGGTAAAATCTTGTTATCAATTTCAAACTTGTCACAAATAGCGGTTGACCATTTTTGTTTTTCTATATCAAATAGAGATGTTCCAGCAGCATCTGAGTATTCACATGACATATTTCCTGTTAAGACAAATGCTAGATAATCTTTTGGTAACATAATTTTACGTACTTTCGCCCAGACTTCTGGTTTATTTTGCTTTAACCATAAAATTTTTGGCAAAGTAAAGCCTTCTAGAACAATATTTTTGGTGATATTAATTATTTCATCTCCATATTCCTCCATAATTTCTGTGCACTGTTTGGTTGTCCGCACATCATTCCATAAAATCGCTGGGTGAACTACTTTTTCTTCTGCACCTAACATCACTAGTGAATGCATTTGTCCAGAAAAACTGATTGCCTCTAGTTCAGCACCGAAATCCGCTACAGCAAAACCAAGCTTTGTCATTACTTTTTCTAGTCCAATCACCCAGTATTCTGGATGCTGCTCTGAAAACCCAGGCGCCGGTGAATCGATAGCATAATCCGTAGAAGCCTCAGCAATTAAGTTGCCCGCCTTATTCATGACAATTCCTTTTAGTGAACTTGTTCCAAGATCAATTCCTAGTACGTAACCCATTTGCTAAAACTCCTTTATTTAAAAGATATAATCATTCAACACCGATTTTACATGTTCGATATGGCTAGATTTCAGTTGAATATCATCTCCATGTTGATACGCATATTTCGATAGTGATTCCAAATCCTCTTTGTTTTCTAGAATGGATTTTCCAATCTCTGTATCCACCCATTTACCATAGCGTTCACGAAGGATATTCTCGATAAACTTATCTTCTGTTAATTTAGCTGCTGCTTTTAACCCACGTGCGAACGTGTCCATCCCTGCAATATGCGCAAGTAATAAGTCTTCCATCGCAAACGAAGAACGTCTCACTTTTGCATCAAAATTAATGCCACCTGGCGCAATTCCACCATTTTGTAAAATTTCATACATCGCAAGTGTTACATCAACGACATTTGTCGGAAATTCATCGGTATCCCACCCAAGTAACATGTCTCCTTGGTTAGCGTCAATTGAACCAAGAGCGTTATAATCACGAGCTACACGTAATTCATGTTCAAAAGTGTGCCCAGCAAGTGTGGCATGGTTTGCTTCTAAATTCAGCTTAAAATCACCTGCTAAACCATATTTTTGGATAAATGCCATGGTTGTTGCCGCATCAAAATCATATTGATGTTTGGACGGTTCTTTCGGTTTTGGTTCAATTAAAAATTGCGGTTTATGACCAATCTTTTCGGCGTAGGCAACCACCATTTTAAATAAACGAGCAATGTTGTCTTGTTCAAATTTCATATCCGTGTTTAAAAGCGTTTCGTAACCCTCGCGACCACCCCAAAATACATAGTTTGCTCCGCCTAGTTTCTTAGAGATGTCTAGCCCTTTTTTCACTTGCGCTGCTGCATAGGCAAACACTTCTGGGTCATTTGTCGAGCCGGCGCCATTATTAAAACGAGGATGAGAAAACATATTCGCTGTGTTCCAAAGTAATTTAATACCAGTTTCGTCCATTTTCACTCTAATTAAATCAGTAATTTCATCTAAGTTATTCATGAAATCCTTAATAGAATCGCCTGCTGGTGCTACATCAATATCATGGAAACAAAAATATTCCACGCCCAATTTTTCAAGAATTTCAAAAAATGCTTCCACACGATTCTTCGCTGTTTCCATCTCTGTTTGACCAATCCAAGTCCGCTCATTCGTAGCCATACCGAACGGATCACTACCATCTTGTGTCATCGTATGCCAGTAAGCTACTGCAAAACGCAAATGTTCTTTCATTGGTTTTCCAAGAACCACCTCGTCCGCTTGATAATGCCGAAATGCCAAGCGGTTTTTCGTATCCTTACCTTCAAATTGAATTTTTTCTACTTGTGGAAAATAGCTCATTGTTTATATCCTCCTTTTAAATTTATCTTTCATATAGTTAGTTGTTTCGTCGAACTAACTATATAATACCCTTTTCCCCTCTTCTTTGTAAAGCGGTTTCGGTAAATATATACAAATAAAAACTGCAGAGGCAAACCCTCCACAGTTCTTTTTGCTAAAATTTATTTCTTGAAAATGACCTTTTGCGATTCAAGACCGAGTACTTGTCTTGTAATAAGTGCTACTCCACCAAGTAAAGAGGAATCGTAAATATCATGCTCGGTAAACTTCATTTGCGTCTCACCTAATGGATTCAGTTCCTTATACTTCACTGAAATCCGCTCCAACAACTCCGGAAATTGTGATAAAGAACGCGACGATAAAAATATCGCATCCGGAGCGCTATATTGCACTAGATTATAGGTAATCTGCGAAATAGCCGCAATCCATTCATCTACAACTGCTAACACGTATTCATTACCCGTTTTAATTAATGTTACAAATTCCTCCACGGTTAAATCTGCTTTTTTTTCATGTTTGGCCACTTTTTCGATGATTGCTTTTTCAGAATAAAGTTCTTCTAATCGATATACTTGATTATCTTTACAAATAACAGAACGACCAATTTCGCCGGCCAAACCCTCTACACCATGATAAAGTTGCTCGTTAATAATTGTCCCGACGCCGATTCCATTATGAATATTAAGCGCAATCAAATTATTTAGCGGTTCCGCATCTGCATGATTCCAAAAATCCCGAATCGAAATAGCGGTTAAATTCGCCTCATTTTCAAAACGAATCGGCACCTTGACTACTTCTTGCAATGCATCAAGTAACGAAAAAGAATCTAATTCTAAAAATGGACTATAGCGGATTTTATTATCATAAACAGGCGCATGGGTCGATACAGCAATTCCTAGAAGCCCTTTCTTCGTTTCAAAAGTTGCTAGTCCAGCAATAATTTTCTTCATCATTTGAAAAACATCTTTTATGCTCTTGCCGATTAGTCTAAGAGATTCTTTTTGAATTACTTCTCCGTTTAAATAATTGACAGAATATCTTAAATGCCTCGCCCCCATATCGAAAGCTAAAACATAGCCATAGCGATAGTTAAATTGAATTAAATTTGGCTTGCGTCCACCAACATTACTAGATTCACCAATACCAAGTTCCTCGATAAGACCAAGCTCATGAAGCTCACGAACAATCGATGAAACAGTAGATTTTTGTAGATGAATAGAGCTCGCAATCGCACTACGAGAGGTTGGCCCAGCATTAAAAAGCGTTTTTAATACTAACTTCTTATTATTCTCTCGCATCACATCTTGATCTGTTTTTTGAGTCATACTTACTTGATCCTTTCTTACCACTCGTTTTATTTTCTACTGAAAAGTATATCACATTTTCCAACAAATAAATGAGCTTATGTATACGCAAAAAAAGAAGCTAAAACGAATTATCATTTTAGCTTTCGATTTTTAACGTCGAGCGATATTCACAGTTGTAAACACGAATTTATCATAACGGTGACGCGACTTCGAAAATTCAAAAGCAAGCCCATTATTTAAATACACGGTTTGCTCTACTTCGACAACCGGATCATCAGAAGCACAGTCTAAATATTGCTGGTCAAGCAAGGTCGCTTTATCTGCGCGAATTTGTTTATAAGAACTCGCAATTTTCAAATTGAGATCATCTTGAATGTAAGAATAAATCGAGCCTTCTAGAATTTGTTGGTTAATGCCGGGAATAACACCCACAGGCATATACGTATGCTCGAGTACATATGGTTCATCTTTGACCAAGCGCACACGTAGAATGTCATAAATTGGTGTTTCCATCTCGATATGAAGACGTTCGGCAATTTCTTCAGTTGGAAAAATAACTTTAAATTCAATAACCTTGCTAATCACTTTTTTACCATTTAAAAGTTTTGTGAAACCATTTACTTCTTGATTGTGAATCTGCAACCGGTCCGCGT
The DNA here is from genome assembly GCF_900187025.1 of Listeria ivanovii subsp. ivanovii. Taxonomy (GTDB): domain Bacteria; phylum Bacillota; class Bacilli; order Lactobacillales; family Listeriaceae; genus Listeria; species Listeria ivanovii. The sequence goes on along the minus strand of NZ_LT906478.1, from coordinate 534,582 downwards.
CCAGCGCCGATTTGATAATGAAAGTACCATGTCCACGTTTCCGGTAAAGCAACCCTTCAAGTACAAGTACCTCAAGCGCTTTTTTCATTGTCATTCGACTACAATCAAACTCTTTCGCCAAAGTTATCTCGTCAGGAATAGGTTGATTAAGCGGATATGCGTGATTCATAATTCTTTTTCGGATTTCTTCAGCAATGTAACTATATTTTGTTTGATTCTGAGCCACGGAAGTTCACCTCTTTACACATAATAGTTTTATTTTATCACATTTAGTCCTCAAAGCCATTGTTTTCTGCAAGTTCTTTGTACCAATGACCGGATGCTTTAATTGTTCGTTTGAAATTATTATCCAAGTCAACTTCTACTAAGCCATAACGGTTTTTGTAAGCATTTGCCCAGCTCCAACAATCCATAAATGTCCAAAGATGGTAACCATTACAATTCGCACCTTCTTCTATTGCTTTATGCAACCATTTCAAATGGCTCTTAATAAAATCAATCCGGTAAGTATCTTCAATCATCCCGCCCGCATTCCGGTAGCGGCTTTCTCCTTCCACACCCATCCCATTTTCAGAAATAAAGAACGGAATATTATCGTAGTTATCACGTAAATTAATTGCAATATCATAAATCGCTCTTTCAAAAATTTCCCAACCACGATATGGATTCATTTTACGATAAGGCATTTCGTAGTTATCAAAAAGATGTTCTGGCATAAATGGTGCATCCGGATGTGCTGCGTATTCTTTTGCTTTCACACGGCGTGGTTGATAGTAATTGACTCCTAAAATATCAATAATATTGTTTTTAATTATCGCTAAATCTTCTTCTGTATAAGTTGGAAGTGCATCATGTTCACGAATAATTTCTACAAGATCTGCTGGGAAGTCCCCTTTTGTAACTGGATCTAAGAAACTACGATTGAAAATCAAATCAGCAATGTGCGCTGCTTTGACATCTGCTGGGTTTTGGCTACGCGGATAAGATGGTGTTAAGTTTAAGATAATTCCGATTTGACCGCTAGGAATTTTTAAATCGTGGAATTCTTTTACTGCCAGTGCATGTGCGAGTGTCGTATGGTAAGCCACTTGTACTGCGCGCTTAAAGTCAACTACATTTGGGAAGTGCATATCATATAAATATCCTGCTTCTACTGGTACAATTGGTTCGTTAAAAGTAAACCAATGTTTCACGCGGTCACCGAATAATTCAAAACAAGTTTTAGCAAAAGTAGCATAAGCATCTACTACTTCACGACTTTCAAAGCCACCTTTTTCTTGCATCGACATTGGCATATCGAAATGATATAAATTCATAAATGGTTCTACATCATTCGCTAGCATTTCATCAATAACACGATTATAAAAATCGACTGCTTTTGGATTCACTTCTCCGATACCATCTGGAATAAGACGAGACCATTGAATGGATGTCCGGAAAGAGTTATGTCCTGTTTGTTTCATTAAAGCGATATCTTCTTTATATTGATAATAAAAGTTGGAAGTATTTGCAGGTCCAACATCATTAAAGAAACGTCCTGGTTCTATATCATACCAATGGTCCCAAATACTAGGTTTTCTACCATCTACATTTGCTGCACCTTCTGTTTGAGGTCCGGAAGCGGCACTACCCCACCAAAAATTTTCTGGAAATTTATAAGTCATTATTTCTTACCTCCAATAATTATTTGTTTTCATTATACCTTATTTTTTTAAAAGTATAAACTTATTTATCCAAAAGTTTGTTTTTAAATTTTATTTCATATGGTATTGCCAAAAATGCGCTAATCGTCTACAATAAAAAAGTCGTATAAGTTCGGTAATATGGACCGATCGTTTCTACCAGGCAACCGTAAAGTGCCAGGCTACGAGCAGTGTAAATTTCATAGGGATTTTTTGCTATTTTTATTTTTCATTCCCTTCTTTTACCTATGCTCTTTCCATTATGTGCGACAACATAAATAGGGAGGCTTTTTTTAATGGAAAAATTTTTCAAACTACGCGAGAATAAGACGACTGTTCGGACAGAAATACTCGCGGGGCTAACGACTTTCTTATCGATGGCTTATGTACTTTTCGTCAATCCATCTATGCTGGCAACAACAGGAATGGAATTAAAAGCAGTATTTGTAGCAACAATTCTAGCTTCGGTAGTTGGTTCACTTGCAATGGGATTAATTGCCAACTATCCAATCGGACTCGCACCCGGTATGGGATTAAATGCATTCTTCGCTTATACTGTATGTGCGCAGTGGGGTATTCCTTGGCAAACGGCACTCGCTGGTGTTCTAGTTTCCGGATTAGTTTTCATTTGTTTAACACTTTCCGGTATTCGTGAAAAAATTGTTAATGCAATTCCTTCTGAACTAAAATTTGCTGTTGGTGCTGGAATCGGCTTTTTCATTGCTTTTCTAGGGCTGAAAAATGCTGGGATTATTGTGCCAAATGATTCTACAATCGTTGCACTAGGTGACTTGCATTCTGGACCAGTTTTACTTGCAGTTTTCGGAATTGTTATTACCGTTTGTTATATGACGATTGGTTGGAAGGGAGCGATTTTCTTCGGGATGGCAACGACTGCTATTGCAGGAATGATTTTCGGACTAATTGATGTACCAACACAAGTTGTTTCTTCCGTACCAAGTATCGCACCAACTTTTGGTCAAGCAGTGATTCATTTACCAGATATTTTCACTCCACAAATGTTAATTGTTATTTTAACCTTTTTCTTCATTGATTTCTTTGACACAGCAGGAACTCTCGTTGCCGTTGCGACACAAGCAGGCTTTGTAAAAGATAACAAGATTCCGCGTGCTGGACGTTCGCTTTTCTCTGACTCGATTGCAACCGTCTTTGGAGCAATTTTCGGAACATCAACGACTACTTCTTATGTAGAATCTACTGCCGGGGTTGCAGTTGGTGGTCGAACTGGTTTAACTGCCGTGGTTATCGCGATTTGTTTCTCTTTATCGCTATTCTTTTCCCCGCTTCTTGGTGTCATTACGAGTGCTGTTACAACGCCAGCACTCGTAATTGTAGGAATATTAATGATTGGAAATGTAGCACATATTGATTGGACGAAATTTGAAGTTGCTGTACCTGCATTCTTCGTTATATTAATGATGGTACTTACTTTCTCCATCGCAACTGGTATCGCAATCGGCTTCATCTTCTATCCAATTACAATGGCGCTTAAAGGTCGCTATAAAGAAGTCCATCCAATTATGTATGTGATGATGCTACTGTTTATATTGTATTTCATATTTGTCGTTTAAAACGCAAAAGACCGAGGATAGTTACCTGTCCTCGGTCTTTTTTTAATCATAATAGACAATCATGAAATTTTTGCCTCGTTCTTCGTCATATCCTTGTACAAAATCAGTTTCTTCTAGTTGCTCCAAGTCTTTCACAACAACCGAAATATTTTTTCCTAATTTAATCGTTTTACGGATTTTTTTCGATAATTTTTCCCGTTTTTCTTCATCTAATTGAAAGCTTTCTGGAAAACGCACATTATTTTCTTTTTCAAAGGTATCCACCATTGTATTAAATTCCGTAATTTCTTCAGGCTTTTCAATCGTTGTTCGAGCAAATTCAGCAATATTGAGTGTCTCTTCACCCGCTAAATATTCCGTTGTCGCTTTGACAAAGTTAGACTTATCAAGTAGTGATTCCTCGCGTTGTTTAATATAATCTGTACAAACTTCTACAAATCCCTCGGTATAAAATTTTTCATCAGTAATCTTTTCTATTCCTAAAAACTTATCTTTCCAATAAACCGAATCCCCACGATTAAGTCTATCAAGGATTAAAACTTTATTACCTGAGTCCTGTTCTAAATTAAAAATTAAGCAGCCCTTATCTAAATCCGTCCCCGTAATCCCTTTATCATAACCAATTTGGAATTCTTGGCCATTAAAATCATTTTTTAAAAAGACTTCTTTATTTTCGACTTTAAAAATTCCGATACCATTTGTGAAATCTCCATCCACAACACAACCTTCCATGAAGAAGAGCCACACGTCACCACTTTTAATGTTCGGATGGGTTGTTTCTCTATATAAATGTTCCAATATCTTCTTTGATTCATCTAGAAATTCTTCTTCATAAGCAAACATATTTGCCGCATAAGTTCGGACTTCATTAAAATCCAAATCGGTTTCATGAGTAAACTGATAATATTCATCTTTTTTAAATGGCTCCAAAAAAATCGAAGCAAGTGTTTGATTCATTTCGGAGCCAATATCAGCAAGTACATTGGACGATACTTCTGTTCCCTCTTCTCTCGCTTTATTCCCCGCAAAATGGACTACGAGTTTAGTTATTTTTGCATAAGAAAAATCTGGCATTTCTTTATCATCCTATCTTTTATAAAATGGTTATTTCCTGTATACTAATTTTATTATCATCAAAATGGAGGCAAAAACAATGGTTCCCGCAGATTTTGAAGACCGTGTATACGAGGTAGTTCGACAAATCCCTCGTGGCAAAGTAACTACTTATGGTCAGATCGCATATAAAATTGGTTTCCCAAAAAATTCCAGGCTTGTCGGTGCCACGCTAAAACACTCTAAACGTGACAAAATCACACCATGTCATCGTGTCGTAAATGCAGCTGGACGGCTTGTTCCAAATTGGGATGAACAGCGCGAATTACTTATATCAGAAGGTGTTCAGTTGAAAGCAAATGGGCACGTTGATTTAAAAACTTACTTTTGGCAATAAACTTGATAACCACGCCCAACATCCTGAACGCCATGCGAATCCGAACCATATATAAACGGAATTTGTAATTGATTAGCTAAAAGAACAATCTCTTTTGGCGGGTAAGTCTCTCCACATAGTGGTTTAAATAATCCCGCTGCATTAAAATCAAGTTCATAACCTCGCTTTTTCACTAATGAAAGCACCTGTTGAAACTGTGCTTTCACCTCACTCGAGAGCAGATTTTTTTCTGATCCAAAATACTGCCAAAATTTTTGACACAAAGAAATATGGCCCATCCTGATCGGCTTAAAGTTTCCTAAATCTGCTTCAATCGACTGCTTGATCCCTTCCAAATAAGCAAGTTGCGCTTTTTCAAAGCCCGCGTAAAATTGAACAATACCCTCGTCATAATCTTCCGCTGAGAAATCAATCGAACGATAGCCTCCTTGTCCCGCTAAAAAATGCAGCGATAAAATCCCATCATCTGTTTGCGGTCCATATTCATTTAAAAAGTCCCGTGTAAAATCTTCATATCCTATTAAATAATCCACTTCAAAACCAATATGTATTAATAAATCACTCGCATACTTCTTCTGCAAATGTGTCATTTTCTTCAAATAGTAAGGTACATCACTAAGCTCCATACTTGCCGTCTCAATCGCTTCTTTATCTCCGGCTGTTTCTTGCATAAATTCACTAGGAAGTGGTGCATGCTCAACAATGGAGTATTCATCAAAATCTAGTTCGATTGCTCTTAAAATCATTTCTTCTACATCTTCTCGCGTCCCATGCGGACAAAATTCTGTATGCGTATGTCCATCTCGTTTCATACCCTTTCCTCCTCAATTTTTTTCTCTTTAACCTAGCAAATGGTACACTAATTATACCATAAGGAATCATTTTTCTATTCATTATTTACAAAAATGCTTTAACATGCTAATATGCTAATAAGCTAAAATATAAAAAAGGAGCTAACCCGATGAACTTAAACCGGAATTTGCCAACTGGAACACGTGATAAATTATTTCGCGAAGCTCACGTTGCCTATAAAATCGAACAACAAGTAAATCAATATTTTGAAGCTCGAGGTTTTAAGCGAATTGAAACACCCGTCATTGAATTTGCAGACGTTTTCTCCTCTGAAAACCAGGCAGACACCAAACTGTATCGTTTCTTTGATGAAAAAGGTCGCTTGACAGTTCTTCGGCCAGATATGACTTTGCCGATTGGTCGAGTGGTTAGTACAACGGGGGTCACCCTACCTTTAAAACTTTCTTATAGTGGTAAAATTTTCCGAGCCAACGACGATTTTGGTGGAGAGCAAAATGAACAAACCCAAGCAGGGATTGAACTTATTGGTTATCCTTCTATTAAAGCAGAAATCGAATGCATTTTAAGTGGAATAGGGGTATTAAATGAGCTCCAAATTCCGAATTTTCAAATTGAACTCGGGCACGCTGCCATTTATCGACGACTTATTCACCTTTTACATCTTTCCGAAACTACTGAAATGGAATTCCGCCTTTTAATTCAAAATAAAAGTTTAACTGGTATCCAAGCATTTGTTACTAATAATCCTAGCTCGCTTGATGACTTTATTTTGGCACTTCCTAGGTTGTTTGGACCTGCTACAACTATTCTGGCCCAAGCAAAGAAACTAACGACGGATCAAGGGATTATAGCTGCCCTAACTGAAATAGAAACAATCGTTAAAGCTGTTCATTATGCTGCTGATATAAGTGTCGATTTAGGTTTAGTACAAGACCTCCATTACTACACTGGTATTATTTTTAGAGGATATGCTGAACTTGCTGCCGATAATTTCTTAAACGGCGGACGTTATGACCATTTACTAGAACAATTCACTAGCTCCTCCTCACCAGCAGTTGGTTTGGCACTCAACCTTGACTTACTTACCGACCTACAAAATCACGCTGGCATTTTCAAAAAACAAGCAGGTACAACTCTTTTAATCCACTATGACTTGGCGGCATTACCTGAAGCAGAGAAATTAATGCAACAAACGCCAAATAGTGAATTAAGTTTTTTTGAAGAAGCGGCCAATGCGATTTCTTTCGCCAAAAAATGGAAAATCCCAAGTGTGGTTCACGTATCAACAGAAGGAATTACGACTATTTTTGGTAAGGAGGCCGGACAATGAAAGTACTTAAAATTGCTTTAACAAAAGGTCGCCTTGAGAAAGATGCCATTTCACTTTTACAAAAAGCGGGAATTGATTGTTCTTCTATGGAAGATAAAAAACGAAAGCTTATTTTTCACAGCACAACCCAACCAATTTCTTTTATCCTTGTGAAAGCTGTCGATGTAATGACTTATGTAAAGCATGGGGTAACTGATATTGGTATTGTGGGTAAGGACGTTTTGCTTGAAGCATCTAAATCACATTACGAAATGCTCGATTTAGAAATTGGTAAATGTCAGTTTTGTCTTGCTTCAACATCAGATTATGATCCAAGTAGTTACCGCCGAAAAATTATCGCAACGAAATATCCTAATGTCGCATCTAAATACTTCCTTGAAAAAGGGGAAGATGTCGAAATTATTAAAATCGAAGGCTCCGTTGAAATCGCACCTGTCCTTGGTTTAGCCGATGCCATTATTGATATAGTTGAAACCGGCTCTACTTTAAAAGAAAACGGCCTACAAATCTATGAAAAAATGTATCCAATTTCAGCACGAGTGATTGTTAATAAAGCTTCCTTAAAACAAAATAAGATCCAAATCTTTGAATTAATAGACCAACTCGAAAAAGTAATAAAGGAGGAACGCAGGAAATGAATTATTTAACTGGAACACCAGAAGACATTTTACAAGAACTGTTATCCACCTCATCAGACGATACTTCCGCTACTATCGGTGCCCAAGTAAAAGCAATTATTCAAAAAGTAGCAACAGATGGTGACCAAGCTCTATTTGATTACACAAGACAATTCGATCAAGTCTCCATCCAAAAGTTACGTATTCCTAAAGAAACTATAACGTCAGCTTTAGCCGAGGTTGATGAAGCCTTTTTAGAGGTATTAAAACAAGCAAAAGCAAATATTGAAAGCTTCCACATAAAACAACAACAAACGGCTTTTATAGATAATGAAAAACCAGGTGTCATTCGCGGACAACTTATTCGTCCTTTAGAAACCGTTGGCGTTTATGTTCCAGGTGGTACTGCTGCCTATCCCTCATCCGTATTAATGAATGTTTTACCTGCTAAAATTGCTGGAGTAAACCGAATCGTTATGATTACCCCACCAGGCGAAAATGGGATTAATCCACATGTACTTGCTGCTGCCCACATTGCTGGTGTTGATGAAATTTATCAAGTTGGCGGGGCTCAAGGAATTGCTGCTCTTGCTTATGGTACAGAATCCATCCCGAAAGTAGCTAAAATCGTTGGTCCAGGAAATATTTACGTTGCCACCGCTAAACGAGAAGTTTTTGGCATAGTAGATATCGATATGATTGCCGGACCATCTGAAATCGTTGTGCTCGCTGACGATTCAGCAAACCCAGCATTTATCGCTGCAGACTTACTCTCCCAAGCAGAGCACGACACCTTATCCCGTGCTATCTTAATAACCACTAGCGAAAAAATCGCTAAAGAATCCGAATCAGAAATTCACAGCCAACTAGCATCACTTCCAAGAAAAAGAATTGCAGCAGAAGCAATTCGCTCAGAAGGAAAAATTATCCTTGCTGATAACTTAGCAGATATGTTCGAAATTATGAATGGAATCGCCCCAGAGCATCTAGAAGTCCAACTAGAAAATCCCATGAATTATTTGCATCAGATAAAAAATGCAGGATCGATTTTTCTAGGCAGTTATGCGTCAGAACCACTTGGAGATTATTTTGCTGGACCTAATCATGTATTACCAACAAGTGGAACCGCCAAATTTTTCTCGCCGCTCGGTGTAGAAGACTTTACTAAACGATCCGCTTTCATTTCCTATACAAAAGAAGCTTTAGCAAAAGAGAAAGAGGCGATTATTTTACTCGCAAACAAAGAAGGATTAGATGCACATGCCAGAGCTATCCAAATTCGTTTTGAGGAGGAAAAGTAAATGAGAACTGCAACGAAAACACGAACTACTGCAGAAACATCGATTGAACTTGCAATCAATTTGGACACACAAGAAGAAGCAACTATTTCTACCGGAGTCGGATTTTTAGACCATATGCTTACACTCCTTGCCAAACACAGCCGTATTACTTTGCACGTAAAAGCGGATGGAGATACTTATGTCGATGCGCACCATACTGTAGAAGATATTGGTATTACACTTGGTATTTGTTTAAAAGAAGCGCTCGGCGACAAAGCTAATATCAATCGTTACGGTTCCGCGTATGTTCCAATGGATGAAGCGCTCGGTTTTGCTGCCCTTGACTTAAGTGGTCGCTCGTATCTAGTTTTCGACGCGGAGTTAATCAATCCTAAATTAGGTGATTTTGACACTGAGCTTGTTGAAGAATTTTTCCAAGCAGTTGCTTTCAATGCCGAAATGAATTTACATCTGCGGGTTCTTTATGGCAAAAATACACATCATAAAATTGAAGCTCTTTTTAAAGCATTTGGACGTGCTCTCCGCGAAGCTATCACGATTAATCCAGATATCAAAGGCATCAATTCGACTAAAGGAGTCCTATAAATGATTGTTATTGTTGATTATGATACAGGAAATACGAAGAGCATCAGCAAAGCACTTGATTTTATTGGCTTACCAAATAAAATTTCTAGTAGTAAAGCAACCATGATAGAAGCAGACGGTATTATACTTCCTGGTGTCGGTGCCTACCCTGAAGCAATGCAAGAACTAATTCAGCGAGGACTTGATATCACACTCAAAAACATCGCCGCCATGGGAAAACCTATACTTGGCGTTTGTCTCGGTATGCAACTCTTGCTCGAATCAAGTAGCGAGCATACTTTTACAAATGGACTCGGGCTCATTCCAGGTCGCGTCGAAAAACTACCATCCAAACCTGCATTCGCTGTACCACACATGGGATGGAACGAACTAAATATCCAGCAAACAACTCCTTTAACTACCAATTTAAATGGAGAATATGTATATTATGTCCACTCGTATTATGCAAAATGTACTCCCGAATATATTATCGCCACTAGTAGCTATTCAGTAGAAATTCCAAGCATGATAAGGAATGGAAATGTTTACGGAGCACAATTCCATCCTGAAAAAAGCGGCGAAATTGGATTACAAATTTTAACCGGTTTTAAGGAGGTCATCGCAACATGCAAATCTTCCCAGCAATAGATTTAAAAAACGGTCAATGCGTGAGACTTTTTCAGGGTGATTTTACAAAAAAATTTGTCGTCAACCCAGATCCTGTCGCTCAAGCAAGCACATTTGTCAAAGATGGTGCCTCTTATTTACACATAGTTGATCTAGACGGAGCATTAGAAGGACGACCAGTAAATCTTGAAATTATTAAAGAAATGAAAAAAGCCTCCGGAATCCCCGTCCAAGTTGGTGGAGGCATCCGTAGCATGGCACAAGTGGATTACTATCTACAATCCGGTATTAACCGTGTCATCATTGGTTCCGCTGCCCTTACAGACCCTGCGTTCTTACAAGCAGCTGTTCAAAAATATGGCCCCAAAATCGCCGCCGGAATTGATGCTAAAAATGGTTTTGTCGCAACAAGTGGCTGGTTAAATATTAGTCAAGTATCTTACTTAGACTTGGCGAAAGAAATGGAAACAATGCAGGTAGAAACAATTATCTATACAGATATCAGTCGTGATGGTACATTAACTGGTCCTAATCTCGAGCAAATGGAAGCCTTGAAAAAGCATGTTTCGGTGAACCTTATAGCATCTGGCGGGGTAAGTAGCCGCCAAGATTTAGAAGCACTTGCCAAACTTAATCTTTACGGAGCCATTGCAGGTAAAGCCCTTTACAACAAAAATATTTCCATGTCTGATATCATCGAGGTGGAACAACTTGCTTACTAAAAGAATCATTCCTTGTCTTGATGTCACTGCTGGTCGAGTAGTAAAAGGTGTCAATTTTGTTTCATTAACAGATGTCGGCGATCCTGTTGAAATTGCAAAAGCCTACAATAAAGCCGGCGCCGATGAACTTATTTTCTTAGATATCACCGCAACAATCGAGCTTCGCGAAACAATGATTGATGTTGTCGAACGAACAGCTGAACAAGTATTCATTCCACTTACAGTTGGCGGAGGAATCAGCAGTGTTTCCGATATGAAAAAGCTCCTTCAAGCAGGTGCCGATAAAATCTCGCTTAATTCAGCAGCAATTCACCGCCCTGAGCTTATCCAAGAAGGTGCTGCAAAGTTTGGTAATCAATGCATTGTCGTCGCTATTGATGCTAAATGGAATGGCACCAATTGGAGTGTCTATACAAAAGGTGGACGAAACGATACTGGTCTTGATGCCATCGAGTGGGCAAAAAAAGCGGTTAAACTAGGCGCTGGCGAAATCCTCCTAACTAGTATGGATGGTGATGGAACCAAAAACGGTTACGATATACCACTTACAAAAGCTATCTCAGAAGCCGTCCCAGTCCCAGTCATTGCTTCTGGTGGCTGTGGAAACGCCAACCATATGGCCGAAGTGTTCGAACAAACAAACGCAACCGCCGCACTTGCAGCAAGTATTTTCCATTACGGCGAACTTAGCATCCAAAATGTTAAAAAAACATTGCTTGATAAAGGAGTGAATATTCGCCCATGAAGTCGCTTGATTTTTCGAAAGGTCTTGTCCCCACCATTATCCTAGACGATGAAAATGGTGAAGTATTGATGCTCGCTTACATGAATGAAGAAAGTTATCAAAAAACCCTCCAAACAGGCTTGACATGGTTCTACTCTCGTTCTAGAAATGAACTATGGAACAAAGGGGCAACAAGCGGACACATCCAAAAAGTAAAACAAATCTGGACAGACTGCGATAGCGATACTTTGCTCATCCGAGTAATCCAAACCGGACCAGCATGTCATACCGGAAAAAGAAGTTGCTTTTTCAAGCTTATCAAGGAGGAAATTTAAATGCTAACTAAATTGTATGAAGAAATCAATCTTCGTAAAGCACAACCAAAAGAAGGATCTTATACCAACTATTTATTTGATAAAGGTCTCGATAAAATTCTAAAAAAAGTCGGCGAAGAAACAACTGAAGTCATCATCGCCGCTAAAAATAACAAGCAAGAACTTATTTCCGAAATATCCGATTTGACTTACCACTTACTCGTGCTTTTAGCTGAAAAAAATATTTCTCTAGCCGATGTTGAGGCAGAATTAAAAAAACGCACTGGTAAACTAAGTACTACACGTGACCGTAAAGAAATCGATGAATTATAATACATGACAAATTCGTCACATTGTAGATTATTATTGTAAGAAAAAACGCAGGATTATTTGGACACTATCTTATATAATTGTTTCCATGGAGCGCTTTTACCCAAAAGAAAGCGAATAGTGTTAAAGCATTGATTTTAAATTCAAATTCGTCTTATCCCTTGGCGTTGCTTTAACATTAAACTCCCTAATACTCCCTTTAACCGCATCCCCCTGGTGCGGTTAATTTTTTGTATTTACACGTCAATGTCAGTTTGTTAAAGCTTTCTAAATTCCGCAAAAAGATATTCACCTTCAAATATTTTCTAAGCAAACGTTCTCATTAACTAGATTTTAAAAAATTTCTGAAAAATTGGTTTTTATGCTTGAAAATATTCTCAACAATGTGTAAACTAACAACATAGGTAAGAAAAGTTGACCTACTTGATACAGAATAGCCGATTATTTTCCACCTTATAACATCGCATGTACTGTATCTTGTTCCCTACTTTTCCTTATAGTCAAAATATTTAAACAAGGAGCGATTATAGTATGGCACAAACACCCACTATCCAAAACGACACAAAAGCAGCTGAAGATTACGCAGCACGTGTGTTTGAAGCAATTAAACAACGTAACCCCGGTGAAACAGAATTTCATCAAGCAGTGGAAGAATTTCTAAACTCTGTTATTCCAGCTCTTGCTAAAGAACCAAAGTACGAAGCAAACGGTATCTTAGAACAACTGACAGAACCTGAACGTCTTATTAGTTTCCGAGTTCCCTGGGTGGATGATTCTGGAACAGTACATGTGAACCGTGGTTACCGAGTACAGTTCAATAGCGCTATTGGACCATATAAAGGCGGATTACGTTTTCACCCTTCCGTAACTGGCAGTATCGTAAAATTCCTTGGTTTCGAACAAATTTTCAAAAACTCCTTAACAGGTTTACCAATTGGTGGCGGTAAAGGTGGCTCTGATTTTAATCCAAAAGGTAAATCAGATGCAGAAGTAATGCGCTTTTGTCAAAGCTTTATGACGGAATTACAAAAACATATCGGCCCTGATACGGATGTCCCAGCTGGCGATATCGGTGTGGGCGGACGCGAAATCGGCTACTTATTCGGCCAATATAAACGGCTTCGCGGCGCTTATGATGCAAGAACTTTAACTGGTAAAGGTCTTACTTATGGCGGAAGCTTAGCAAGAACGGAAGCGACTGGTTACGGTCTAGTTTATTTCACAGTGGAGATGCTAGAAGCTGCCGGTGAAACAATCCGTGGCAAAAAAATCGTCGTTTCCGGTTCCGGTAATGTCGCTATTTATGCGATTGAAAAAGCACATGAATTAGGTGCAAAAGTCGTAGCATGTAGTGACTCGGCTGGCTTTGTTTATGATAAAGAAGGAATTAAAGTAGCAACCGTTAAACAGCTAAAAGAAGTAGAACGCAAACGTATCAGTGAATATGTAGCCTTCCACCCTTCTGCTGAATATTACGCTGGCGGCGATGTTTGGTCTGTTCCATGTGATATCGCGCTACCATGTGCGACGCAAAACGAAATCAATGCTGACCAAGCACGTGCCCTAGTAAAAAATGGTGTTATCGCTATCGCTGAAGGTGCCAACATGCCTTCTACTCTTGAAGCGGTTGATATTTATCATGAAAATAAAGTATTATTTGGTCCTGCCAAAGCCGCTAATGCTGGTGGTGTAGCTGTATCTGCACTTGAAATGGCTCAAAACAGTACGCGAATGAGCTGGACTTTCCAAACAGTAGATGAACATTTACAAAATATTATGAAAGACATTTATAAAAATTCTAGCAATGCCGCAAGCGAATATGGCGCTCCCGGTAACCTAGTCATTGGTTCCAATATTGCCGGTTTCCTAAAAGTAGCGGATACAATGATCGCTCAAGGTATCATTTAATAAAAAGAAAGGCACTCTCCCAAAAAGAGCGCCTTTCTTTTTTCGTTATTTCATTAATCTTCGCAGAACATAGGAAAGACCAAACCACAAAATAACACTAATAAAGATTGTCACTATCCATCCAAACGTATTGTGTTCAAGTGGAAGTGGCATGTTCATACCGAAGAATCCAGTAATGATTGTCGGTACCGTCAACAAAATCGATAAGGCCGTAAGTATTTTCATCGTATCATTCAAATTATTGTTCAAGATATTATTGTATGTTCCAGATAACTGTTGCAAAATCTGTGAGCTTAAATTTGTCATTTCAACTAATTGTCTAGCTTCTATCAAAGCATCTTCAAACTGTTCTTTTTCCACTTCATTTAAACCACGATACACCATGTGCGCTTTCATTTGTTCAAGTAATGCTGCATTTTGTTTGGAGGCAGATACAAAGTAAACAATCCCCGTTTCCAAATCCGATAAGGAAAGTAAATTCTTTTTAGTCGTTTTCATTTTCAACTTATCATTGATTGCCTTTCTTTCCACATCCATTTCTTCCACATAAGGGAAAAAGGAATCCATAATAATATATAAACTACTAAATAAAAATTGATATAACGTCTTAACCGTATCCTCTTCTAAATGCCTTTTCATCTTTTCAATAATATATTGATTGTTTTTATTAGTAAGCGTTACTAGCTGTGAGCCTTTAATAATAAATACCATTGGAATTGTTTCATGATGATTATCTATTTTCCTTTGATCAGGAACATTAAAAACCAACACAAAAGTATTTGTTTTTTGATCGTATTCAAAGTGAGCTCTTTCATTTCTATCCAAAGAGTAAGCAATGACTTCCTCATCCACTCCATAATTCGCATAAGAATCTTCTATTTTATTGGTTTCGTCCATATCAATGTTAACCCAGCTATACTGCTTATTTCCAAAGTGTGTTTGAAAAAGCATGTAATCATCCTCTCACATAAAAAAAGAGCTATTTAGAAATAAGCTCTCTTTTTCATTATTCTATACATAATTATAGCACAGAACCTGGGAAATTCTGCGCTACAATTATCTTTAAAGGAGTGTTTATTTGTCATAAAATAATTAAAAACATTTCTACGGGGGAAGTGATTTATCTTTAATTAAATTATTTCAAACGACAATCTCTATGGGATAATTACATTTTACATGACTTTTATTTCTTAGTCAAGTCTTTTATTACAAAAACATTTCATAATAAGTCTTGATTAGACATTTTCACCTTTCGAGTAATATTGTTGCAATAAACACGATGTTTTTATATCCGTAGATCACTATGCTATAATTAACTAGGAAATATCTTTTATAGGAGGAACAGGCATGTCAAATAATGAAGCAACAGCTTATATTGGTACATATACCAAAGTCGAAAGCCAAGGAATCTACCGCCTTGTAATCGACAAAACAACTGGTGAAATCAAAGAAAACACCCTAGCAGGAAAGATGGACAACCCAACATATCTTAAAATTTCAGATGATGAAAAATTTGTTTACTCTGTAGCTAAAGATGGTGATAAAGGTGGAGTTGCAGCTTTTTCCATTGAATCTGATGGTTCACTTGCTTTAATCAATCAAGATTTAGCAACTGGAAACCCACCTTGTTATGTTGATGCGTCTCATGATGGTTCGATTGTTGTATCCGCTAACTATCATTTAGGAACAATCGTTAGTTACCCTACTGAAAATGGTGCTTTAAAGCCTTCTGTTTCAACAATTCAACATGTTGGTAAAAGTATCCATGAACGTCAAGAAAAACCTCATGCCCACTTTGCTGGATTCACACCAGACCAAAATTATGTGATTACATGTGACCTTGGTACAGATAAAGTAACTACTTATTCTGCTATTGCTGGCAAATTAGAAAAAGTAACTGAATTAGATGTAAAACCAGGAAGCGGTCCACGTAACCTTGTGTTCCATCCGAATAATAAATTTGTTTATATTATGACAGAATTAACTTCAGAGGTTATCTTTGCTGAATATGATAAAGCAACTGGTGAACTCAAAGTTATCCAAACGATTGAATCTCTTCCAGCTGATTTTGACAAAGAAAATAAAGGCAGTGCTATCCATATTTCTCTAGATGGCCGTTTCTTATATGTCTCTAACCGTGGCCAAGATGCTATTGTAAGTTTTGCAGTTGCCGAAGATGGCACGTTAACGCTTGCAGCAACAACACCGGTAGAAGGCGTAGGACCTCGTGACTTCGACCTTAACTATACAGGTGAAATTCTAGTCGCAACAAACGAAAACACCAACAACGTAACTGTTTTCGGCGTTAATAAAGAAACTGGCACCCTTACATTACTTCAAAAAGATGTAAAAGTTCCAGAACCAGTTTGTATCAAATTTGTAAAATAATTTAAAAAGGCAGAAGAACTTTTTTCAGGGGTTCTTCTGCCTTTTCTTATACTAAAATTGCTTTTCCAGCTTTTACATAGCTTAGATCGTTTACTACTCGAATTGACCATTCCCCATTTTCAAATACAAGCTTCGTCACACTCGCATTGGCAAGTTCTGGGTCCACTAATTTCGGATTAAAGAAGGAAACTATTGCATTTATTGCCATACCGTGTGAAACGACTAAAATATTGCTATCAGCTGTTGTATTTTCTGTGCGAACTGTTTGCAAAGCTGCTTTCAATCGATACTCCATCGCTTCATAGATTTCTGACATACCTGTTTCATCCAGTTTTTCCACTGTTTCACAAACAATCCGGTACCCATCATCACCAAAACTGTCAAAAGCTTCTTCTAATGTTTCAAACCCAAGATGCTCCATCACTTTACCAAACATAACATCCTCTAATTCACCTTCAAATTTTCCAAATCCAAATTCACGAAAATCACGTAGTTCATTGATTTCTAAATGCGTTTGATTACTTTCAGTTAAAACAATTCCAGCCGTTTCAATCGTACGCCCTCGGTCACTTGTATAAATCGCTTCAAAAGGAATTTCACGAAGCCCACGACCCAAAAATTGCGCCACTTCGATCCCTTCATTTGTTAACGGTGTATCCGACCAACCTTGCACGCGGCGACTAGTATTAAACATCGTCTTCCCGTGCCTCACTAAATAAACATTTAATTTCCCAGCAGTCACTTAAACTCCCCCTTGCGCTTGTTTACCAGCTGCTACATAAAACATATTCCCTGGATCTTCAATAGAATACGCACCGTCTTCAAAGATAACTTTGGTCACACTAGCATTTTCGATGATGCGTAAATTTTGACTTGGATCGATCATTTCGATAATCCGGTGAATAACCATACCATGAGCTACTACTAGTACATCCCCACCACCAAGTTTTGTTGCATCTACAAGAATTTTTTCTAGTCCAGCTGTTAATCTTTCTTCAAAAATAGTAGAATTCTCGGTCATACCAGTTTCATCTAATTGGTGGACCGTGTCAATAACAATATTGGAATTATTTTCAGTCGTCTTATCATAATAGCTTTCAATGGAATCAAAACCATGCTCATTTGCCACCATTTGTAGCACCGTTTGATTATACTCTCCCTCAAACTTACCAAAACCAAATTCGCGAATTTCTGGTAATTTTGCTAAATTCAGATGATGGTTATCACTTTCTTTCATAACTATCCGCGCTGTTTCAATTGCGCGTCCTCGGTCACTTGCGTATGCGGCTACAAAATTCGTTCCTTTTAACCCTCGCCCTAAATCATGCGCCACAAGTGCTCCTTCTTCTGTAAGTGGTGAATCTGCCCAGCCTTGTACCCTATCAAGTGTGTTTAAAATCGTCTTACCATGTCGTGTCAAATAAATAACTACCCTGCCTGATGATTCCATGTATACACTCCTTTAAATTATCACTTTTCCCTTTAATATTAGCAATACTAAGAGTTATTGGCAAACTAATTTATTTAAAAGATTAATACTAGGTTTACAATAAAATAAAATGCTTTCAATGTATATACACTCAAAAACTATATAGGTTATTTTTTGTATTTTTATTATATACTTCAAGTAAATATAATCCTAGTCTAGAACTTAGTTAAAAGATTACCAAATATTTTCATCTATCAGTTGAAGAGATTTTTAAATTGGAAGGAGAATGACAATGAAAAGATACAGTATAAACAGAATTATTATTACCATTTTACTTATGGTATACGTGGTTTCTATATTATCGATAATTAAAGGTGAGCAGCCATTTGAGTCCACTAATTTTCTGGAAATTGTAATAATAGGTATTATTGTTGTGAGTATAACTGTTTTCACAAGTAAAGATACCCTCAAGAAACAGTTTGAAGAAGATAAAGTGGAAAAAGATGAGAGATATCTAAAAAACAGAGGTGTCTTTTCCTATTATTTTATCATTCTGTTGGGTTTATTAATCCCAATAATACTTGGATCTGCAAGCTTTATTGGAATGAAGCAGCTATCATTAAGTAATGTTGCAGTCTTATTTCTTATAATTGGTATTGTATACATGCTTGCAATTGAAGTTATAAAAAGAAAGTTTTGAATCGATAATAAAATTCTTTTCAATATTTTCTAAAATAATTTATAGAATTAGAAATATACTTTCCTTTATGTTGTTTTGTGGCGAAGTTTAAAATAAGGCTTGATACTGACAGAAGAAATCTAGTTAGCATTTTTATAATTATTGTTTCACATTACTGAATAAGATAAAAAGACAAAGCTCATTTTTCATTCTAATATAAATAACAAAGGCAATTAAGTTACGATCACTTTCACCTTTTTGGTAAGCTCCCTCTTCTTGTTCCTTAAACTCGTAATCATATCCATCTAACGAAATACACCTCTATAGATATATTTCAATCTAACTACAGAGGCGTAATACTTTATCGATAGAATTTTTATTTTTTTACAGTAGAATAAGATGTTGTTACAGGCCCTTTCCAAGTTGTTTTACTATTTGAATACTCATCAATTATTTTATATTTATCTTGTGTTTTTGTTGAATATTTATAAATAGTTTGTCTCAAATATTTATACCCTTTATAATTTATGCCATAATCACCGGCAATTGTAAACACTGTTCCCGCTATGGCGCTTTTAGCAACTTTAGTAACGGCATTATAACTAATTGCTAAAAAAGCCCAATGATAAAGCGTATTTGTAGTTTTCATATTAACAGTTTGTTTTGAAACTAATTTATATTTTGACCCTCCTCCATCAGTTTGATTAGAAAATACTTTCATTGATGGTTCTAATAAATTTCCTTCTTGATTAATAATTAATTCGTTATCTTCCATTAGCGTTTCTTTATTAGTTGTGGAATATGTAGTAATTTTTTCAGTTTGCGAATCATTTTCTTGCGCTAAAGCTGTAACCGTAGTTGCACCAGGCATAGATACTAAAACAAGTATTATTGCAAAAATCAAAATTTTAAACGTACTTTCTTTTTTTAGTTCCATTTCCCCATCTCCTTTAGTTAATCTAACACTAGATTAACTAAAAATTACATTTATGCCAATTATTTTTTTATTTAGCGTCATGAATTTCATTTTAATTACACAAAAAACACTTCCTCCAAATTCAGAGAAAGTGTTTTTAAATTCCTTAATGAACACCCTTCATATACTTTTTCAAGAATGGTGCTAAGATGAATAGTGCAATCGCAAAGGCAATTGCAACAAATCCGGTAATTCCGAAATACGCCACTTCTGTATCGGCACTAAAGAATTGTGTTGCTTGTGCGTTGAAAGCTTGTCCCATCGAGTCTGATAAAAACCATAAACTCATTGTTTGAGATGCGAATGCTTTTGGTGCTAATTTCGTCGTTGCTGATAATCCAACCGGTGAAATAAACATTTCCCCAAAAATACAAATGAAGAAACTAAGCACTAACCAAAGTGGGCTTACAAGTGTTGTTGTATTTCCGTGCAAAATCCCTGGAAGCATCATGATAACAAAAGACAAGCCAGCAAAGAATAACCCTAATGCAAATTTACGCGGAGTAGATGGTTGTCTGTCTCCAAGTCGAGTCCAAATCCAAGCAAATATTGGTGAGAGAATAATAACAAACACAGGATTAAGTGATTGGAAATTGGCAGGATTTAAAGTGTAACTACCAATGGATAAATCTGTTCTCTCAGCAGCAAAAATCGCTAATGTGCTAGATCCTTGTTCTTCTATCATCCAAAATAACACAGCGATTAAAAATAATGGTATGTAAGCAGTTAATCTGGATTTTTCATCTGGTTCTGTTTTCTTACTTGTCATCATCATAATGAAGTAAGCAAGCGGAACGCCTACCCCCATTACGGTTACAGCAAGAATAATTGTGTTGATGGTTAAACTACCTGTAATCAATGTTAAAATAGCAATCAGTAAGCCAATCCCAAAAATAATTCCGATAATCTTAACAATCAGGCTTTTGGTTTCTGATTTTCGAAGCGGATTTGGAACTTTTTGGCCTGCTTCTTTTAAATATCGTTTACCCGTTAGCACATAAACAATTAGTGCTACCGCCATACCAACTGCGGCAACACTAAAGCCAGCATGGAAGCTACCCGCTTTATCTGAAACAGCTGAAACAATAAAAGGGGCAATGAATGCACCTAAGTTAATTCCCATATAGAAAATACTAAAACCTGCATCCCGGCGATTGTCCTCAGCAGGATATAAATCCCCAACTACATTAGAAACATTCGGTTTAAGTAGCCCCGTTCCAAGAATAATAAATGCCATCGAGATAAATAAGCCAGTTGCTCCACCATTTGGTAGTG
This sequence comes from Listeria ivanovii subsp. ivanovii, assembly GCF_900187025.1. GTDB lineage: Bacteria > Bacillota > Bacilli > Lactobacillales > Listeriaceae > Listeria > Listeria ivanovii. The sequence continues at coordinate 513,861 of NZ_LT906478.1, read as the reverse complement.
CTAGTACGATGTGGCCGAACATAATCAGTACCCCGCCATAAAAGATTGTCTGTCTAGGTCCTAAAACGCGGTCAGCAAACCAACCACCGATAACTCCTGACATAAAGACAAGTGAACCATAAATAGACATAATGGCTGTTGCTGTTGCTTGGCTAAAACCGAGTCCACCATTCGCAACGGTATCATACATATAATAAATAAGTATTGCGCGCATCCCGTAGTAGGAAAATCGCTCCCAAAATTCAGTATTGAATAAGGTAGCGAGTCCACGCGGATGTCCAAAAAATGTTTTTTCCTTTGCTGGATTATCTGTGCTCAAGAAAATTCGCCTCTTTCCTTTCTTCTCATATTAAATAAACAAGTTGCCATTTTCTTAGTGTTTACGAAAAGTTCATTAATTATTATAAAGCATTTGTGTAAATTTGACGTGATACTTCTAGAGTTTGGTCGCCACGTTCTGAAATATTTGTTAAGCCATGACGTTCCAATTGATTGACAAGTTGATCCACTACTTCTTCGCCGAGACCATAATCGCTAAATCTAGTCCCTGCACCTAGACTTTCAAAGAACTCACGTGTTTTAGCAATTGCTGTATCTATTTTTGCATCCTCATCACCGGTAGTTATGCCCCATACTCGTTCAGCATATTGCACTAATTTTTCTCGTTTTTCGTTACGACGTACGTTTAAAAGTGATGGAAGTACAATGGCTAATGTTCGAGCGTGGTCAATTCCGTAAAGCGCGGTAATTTCATGACCTAAACCATGGCTCGCCCAATCTTGCGGAACACCTCGAGATAGTGTCCCATTTAATGCGTTTGTAGCCGACCACATAAAAGTTGCTCGAGTATTATAGTCGTGATTACTTTCATCGATTACATCTGGTCCAATTTCAATCAATGTTTGTAACAAGCTTTCTGCATAACGATCTTGAAGTAAAGCCCCCACTGGATAAGTCATATACTGTTCCATAACATGCACATACGCATCCATAATTCCATTCGCAAGTTGGCGCGCAGGTAGTGTATATGTAAGTTCTGGGTCAAGTAAAGAAAACACTGGATAAGTAAATGGACTTCCGAATCCAAGTTTAGCTTTCTTTTCTACAAAAGTTACCACGCCACCGCTATTCATTTCAGAACCCGTTGCCGGTAAAGTTAAGACTGTCCCAAACGGAAGTGCTTCTGTAATAGGACGATTTTCTCCAATTCCGCTACCAAAAATATGGATTGGGTCTCCATCAAACAAAGCTCCTGCTGCAACAAATTTTGTACCATCAATAACAGAACCGCCACCAACAGCAAGCAAGAAATCATAGTTTTCTTCTTTCACAAGTTTAATTGCTTTTATTAAAGTTTCGTATGTAGGATTCGCTTCAATTCCACCAAATTCACCGATTTCTCTGTTTTTCAGAACTGCTTTCACTTTATCTAGCGTACCGAATTTTTTAACGCTTCCACCACCATATAGTAGTAGAACTTTTTTATCTGCAGGAATAACCTGATTTAATTCTTCCAAACGATTTTTACCAAAAATAATATGCGTAGGGTTATAATAATCGAAATTCAACATTTCTTGTCCCATTTTTCCATTTCCTTCTTTCTGTTTAAATATTTACATAGCATAGTTAATAATACACTTTTTCGAGTAAATTTAAACCTTTGCTTAAAAGTTCTTTTTTATATAAGTAATTAATCATGTTTTTTTCGAATTATAGCAACAACCTATAGTGATTTTCTATACAAAAGACCTACTTTACGTTAGAATAAAAGGGAAGAAGAATGGAGTGAATAACATGTTGATAAAAAACCTTTGTATCCCTAAAATAAATTTAACAACAGTCCCTGGAGATGCTACATTACAAGAGGCTATCAATTTATTAGAAGAATCTGGTTATCGCTGTGTTCCCGTGTTAGACGAAAAAGGCGAAAAATTCTTAGGTAATATTTATAAAATGCACATTTACAAACATGCTGCAAATGGTGGTAGTTTAAGCGACCCAGTAATGAGCTTAATCAAAAATGCTACTAAACATATTTGTGTAAATGCTTCTTTCTTTGAAGTATTCTTTACTATTAAAGAGTTACCGTATATCGCTGTTTTAAATGAACAAGGTCATTTTTATGGTATTTTAACGCATGGGAAATTACTTGGACTACTCCAAGATGGTTGGAATGTAAAAACAACTAGTTATGTACTTACGATTGCAACTGGTGAAGTACAAGGTGCTCTAACGAAAATCACCAAAATTATCGATCGTTATTCAAGTATTGCCAGCCTTATCACACTCGATAATCAATCCGAAGACTTCATCCGCCGCGTGCTTGTTTCCTTACCAACTGGTGTAACAGAAGACAAGAAAAACGAGATTGTGGCACACTTAGAGCGTAAAGGTTTGCGCGTTGTTGAAACAGAGAAAATTCAAAGACAATAAAAAGAGCAGCTTGAAAGCAAGAGAATAATCTCTTGCTTTCAAGCTGTTTTTTCATTCGTCGTTTTGTTTTTTTCTCGCAGTTCGTCTACCAATATAATAAGTTGCTGCAATAACAAGAAGTAAAAGCAATATTCCACCTGTGATGTACATCCAAGTGTAGTCTTCCTCAAGACCTAATGCTGTATTATTCGCTTTTTTTGCCTCGTCTGACGAAATCGTAAAGTCTTTCGTCCATTCCCATTTATCATCTGCTGTTTTTGCTACAAGGTGAAGTTGATATTTTCCTGGTTTTAATTTTTGATTTTCCCAGTCAACACTATAATCAAAGTTAGAATTTGGCGCCATAGAAAGATCCGTTCGCTTTGATTCATGTAAAACTTTCTTATTTCCTTTTTTATATATTTTTGCATCCACGCTTAGTCCACCAACTAAGGTCGCTTTTGTATTTTGCAAATTAAGTTCAACGACATTTCGGTAATTTTTCGTTGTTGGTTTAATGCCATTCAAAGCTAATTCTGGTTTTATAACAGTAGGTGTCTCGGTTAATTTCACACCAATAACATAAGCATATTCATTTTTGATTTGAACGTTTTTTTCTTCTGATTTCTTTTCTTTATCCTCCTCTTTTTTCTCTTTAAAATGCAGTCCACCTAAGATAATGCCATTATATTTGTCCTCTGGCATCTGAATAGTTACTGTCCAATCTTTTGTTTCTTTTGCCTTGAGTGTCACTTCATCCGCACTTTTTTTGACCATTTCTGCAAAAGGTGATTTCAATGTTTTATCTGTTTTTTTATTCGGAATCGAATAATCAGCATATCCCATATCATTAGTGACAGCTGTATTAGTCAGACATTCAATCGTAATTTCTTTGTCAATTTGGCTAGTTAATTGCACTTTTATTGTTTGTTTTTGTTTGGGGCTCATTTGTAAATCAAAATAAGTCACACCGGATGCTTGGTTTTTGGGAAGGATTGCTTTGACAGAGAAGCTATTATGTTCTGACGCCTGCGCAAATTGCCCTGGAAACCAGCAAATCATAAATGTACACACAAAGATGATAGCGAATATTTTTTTCAAGTCTTTTTTTCCTCCTAGTTATTTAAATTAAAAAGAGAAAACAACATAATAATATGAAGTTTTCTCTTCGAACAAAAATTAGACTGCTGGTGTATCGCTTAAAGTCCAAGTTAAAGTGCTTTCATATGTTCCGTCTGCTACAACAACATTTTGCGGGATGGATAGTTTTGGTTTAGATACATCAGTTGCATTTACTGCTGCAGAACCAAAGCTATCTGTCCAAGTTCCCATTCCTTCATCATCACTAAAGTTTGTCGGAGTTGCTGCTTGCATATCGCGTGCCGCCATTACTGGTACAGCACCAGCACCTGTCATCGAAATAGTTACGTTATCATACCCCGTTGGAGCTTGTGCTGTCGAGGTCGCTGAGCTAACAGTTGATTTTGGAATAGTCAATTGCGCACCTGCGATTGTTTTAGCTGGAGTGGAAGAATCTTTAAAGGCACTACCTGTAACAGAAAGTGTCCAACCTGAATTGGTACCACGAACATCACTAATTTGCGCATAAGGAGTAACTGATTTAGATACAGAAGCTTCTGCTGGTAAATCTTGCTGCCCATTACCATTTGTATCTACATATGTTGAAATAGTATCATCTGCTGCATTTACATTAAGTGCACCTGAAGATAATACAGCTGAATTATGAATACCAAAATCCCAATCAGATACGGCTAAAATCCATAGACCATCTGTACCTACTGGTGGATTAACTGGATCAGGAACCACTGGATCAGGACCAATCGGATCTGGATCAATTGGTTTTGGATCTGGCGTTGTACTATTGTCAAATTCAATTGTTCCTGTGGAATCTCTTGTTACAGTAGTTGCTGCTTTAGCAAAATCTCCTGAAAGTGCCGGTGTTACCATTAGCCCTAGTGCTATTAAGCTTGCTGCTGTTACTTTTACTGTTTTGCTTTTCATTATAATTCTCCTCTTTCTGTTATCCTTTTTTATCATACTGTAAACCTAGTTATCTTACCTTATATCACCTCCTTAAAGTAACTTTTTTTCGCTATTATTAGTAATCCAAGACCTATCGCAATGAGATAAAGCTCAGATGTGTCACCTGTTTTTGGAAGTCTTGTTAATGGTTTTTTTGATGGAAATGTGCCACTTTTATCATCGGTATCCCCTGATTTAGTTCCAGGGTCCTGTTTAAACGTAACACCTGCATGACTCGTGGCAGTATCTGAGTATGCGTTTGTAATCAGTGGCAAACCAAGCAACAGTAGACTACAAAATGAAATGAAGATAATTTTTTTCAATGCCATGACTCCTTTTAGCTTAATTTAGTGTATTTTTGAAGACGATTACTGCAACAACAATTCAGGAATAATCTCCCTTAAAATGAAGTGTTTTTTATTTGTTTGTAGTATCTTTTTTTCTAATAAACAAATACGCTGCCGGTAAAATGCCGCTTTTGATAAAGTGCTGTATTCGATTAAAATTTTCAAGGTAATTTCTTTTGGCAAGACGATATTCCCGCTTTCGTCTTTACTTCCAATTAATTCACCTAAATATTTCATCGCATAATATAGCTTTTCTTTATGCTTTTTTCCATTTAGTAATGTTTTATAGTATAAATGGCGTCCTATTCTTTTTAGAAAAAAATATTGAAACCCAAAATTTTCCGGAAATAATGTTAATGCATATTCGATATCTTCTTTTTTGTATTCATAAATCTCGCAAGTTTCTGATAATGCAATATTTGTCACAACTGTAGATGTTTCTTCCAGAATAGAATAGCTTAAAAAAATACCTGGACCACAAATGGTTAATAATTTCTCCGGTACTTCAGATGTATAAGTGCTAATATAACCATCCATGAGTAAAATAACACTATTAAGATGAATAGCATGAGTGAGAATATTTTCACCGCGTACTAATTTACGCTTAGTATGTTTCAAACCGTATTTCTGCATCATGCTAACAAATTCTTCATAAGTAAATAATTTTTCCACTAAAAACCACTCCCTCTAATAATGTATTAAACAAAATATGTCTATGTTAGGCGAGAAATCAACTTATGCTACCATGCGTATATTAACAGATTTTCTCTAGGGAAATAGAAGGAAATCGCTTTCCCTAGTTGAAAATAACTAATCACGTTGAAAGTGTTCGTGTATAACGAAAAATACAGTTTGTCATTTTGACAAAAATAAATGAAAATAAGTTAATACACTACTTGACTAACATTACAATAAACTGGCGTAGAAAATATTATCTTGGAGCATCTTCTAAAGTCCAAGTAATAGTTGCCTCATAGGCTTCTTTTACTAAAGCATCATTTGGTAGGATTTCCATCGTTAATCTGTCTTGGAGGTCATAGATAGTGGTGACATATCCAGTCTGACTACTCGCTGTCTTGACTTCAATCGGTTGACTAGTTCCATTTAAATAAACTGCTCCATTAACTAATGTTTGACTCTGGTATTTAAGTGGAGATTCTAATATATCTCCCGAACTATTCGTAAATGGTGTCATCAATCCAAGAAGTGTCCACCCTGGCTTCACACTTCGACGGTCAGTCACTTTTAAATCGGCAGCTCCTGTGTCTCCATAACATTTTAACGTTTGATTCGTATCTGAAATTGGTACTGCATCTATATTTGCATCTACGTCCATTCGAAAACTAGCCGGAACTTTCAACTCTAAAATTGGGAGAATATGGACGGTTACAGTTACAGGAGTCGCGGTACCAATACTATTGGAGGATGTTAACGTCACTATGTAATCACCCGGAACTGATTTATCGACAACTGTTTCAAAGTCAGAATCTATTGCAGAACCATCATCTGTAGTAGCATGTACATCTGTTAAAAACTCGGCTTCTGTCACTGTTTCATTTTCGACGTATTCTTTTGAGTTATCTGCTGTTATTGTAGGGGGGAAGTATATGTAATTTAACGGCTGGTAGACTGTACCGCTAAAGTATAGAGCCCTTTTATTTTCGCTTCTTGTATAATTCCACCCATATGTAACTCCATCATGGGCCACTATATAAGGTTTAATGTAACCATTACCCGGATATGAAGGGCCAGTCAACATAGTACTTACAGGCCAAACAACTTGTGAATTAATGGCTTGATAAGTGCCTGATGTTGGTGAGAAACTATTAGGCTCTCGGTTATTACCTAGCTCGTCTATAATTTCTATACTTTCAGTTGTAAAGTTTTGATTTGTAGCAACCGAGTTAATATTTGGAAGCAATACTCCTTGTCCAGAAACCGAAATATTAATCGAATTATTGAATTGCATAGTTGATAGTGATGATATATCGGTTATCTGATTATAATCAAGGGAAAAATTTTTTAAATTTAAAAAACTCGTTTTCGTTAGTGAAGTTATGTCACTAATTTTATTTTGTCCTAAACCTAATCGCTCTAACTTCGGAAAGCCTGCGGGTACATTAGGAAATTCTTCCAAAGCGTTATTTGCTATCGAATTATAGTTCAATTGCAGTTCTTTTAAATTAGGAACTCCACTGGTATTTTTTAAGAAATCCAGCTTATCAATTAAATTACTTCCTAAGTTTAAGACTTCTAATTGAGATAGTTCGTTAAAATTCACCAGTGGAGAGGTGTCACTGATTTTGTTTGAATATAGATTTAAATTTATTAAATTAGGAAGACCATTTTCAATTTGCAAAAGTACATTTAAGTCATCAAACCCACTATTATTTATATTCAAATTCTTTAATTGAGGAAATCCTCCAGCTACTTCTGTTAAAAAAGAATTGTCTTTACACGAGGTCGCTCTCATGGTAAAAGTAGTTAATTTAGGGAAACCACCATCAATTTGACTAAGAGGAGAGAAATCTTGAAGTTTCAACATAAAACTTAATGTTAGTGTTTCCAGTTTAGGATATCCATCAACCACTTCTGCTAAAGGTGCAATATTATCAAGACCTTTATCGATACTAGCACTGTTACTTGTGAATGAAATTTCTATTACTTGTGTACAGTATTGTATCCCTTCAATAGATTTAAGTTTTTCACCATTTCCCAGAATACGACTAATTGTTAGCAAATCATTTTCTGTAATAATATCGTTGACCGTCCAAGTTCTTTTTTGTTGGGTCGGACTATAGGATGTGGTATTTAATGATGTAACAATTGTGCTCGCCATTTCTGCATCCGGAAAAACAGTAGCAATCGTGCTACCAGTTGGGATTGCAGTTACTTTTTTTTGTTCTGTAGTAAGTAAAGATTTTTCTTTTGTTAATGCTTTGGAGCTATACTCGTTAGTTTCATCTATCTTTTGGGGGTCTACTGGTAATAATACTTCTGGCGACACTCCGATTGGATCAGATTCTTCCACACCATCTTCTATATCATTTACTTCTTCGGTAGCCTCTAATTCATTAGTAGTATGTCCTTCTGTTTCTACCGCACTTGTATAAACTGGAATAATCAGCGCAAATAATAAAACCAGCAGTAGAGATATCTTCCATTTCATTTTCATTTTTTCAATCTCCTTAAAGGTAGTGGATTAATCTTGAAGTGTTTTTAGCAAAAAGACTGCTTTAAAACTCAATTTATAATACCATGCCGAAGCTGGCTGAATTTCTCCCTAGAGAAGAAAAAGATGCTATTTCCCTCACAAACTCCCTAACTATTCACGAAAAAGGCTCCAACACTAGGCAAGTTAGCGTTTGTTATTTTGTCACAAATAAAAATCCCTCCCCAACTTTGCATAAAGCGGATTATATGATACTATTAGCATAAAACATTTGTGACGGCATATAACTTTTGTTCCGTTATTATATAGAATGGAGGTAATAAAGATGAAATGGGAAGAAAAAAGAGATATGGTGAAAATCGCTACCTGGTATTACCATTACGGTTGGACCCAAGCACAAATTGCCAAAAAAGTCGGGATATCTAGGTCAATCATTTCCAAAACACTACAACGTGCCAAAGATTTAGGAATTGTTGAAATCTTTATCAAAGACGAAACTTATTACACAGTCGATTTAGAGCAAAAATTAGAAGAAAAATTCGGACTAGAAGAAGCGATTGTAGTTGCAACACATGATATGTCCGAAGAAGAAGCATTAAATTTTCTCGCTAAAGAAGCTGCTTACACGCTTAGTAAACGCATCGCAAAAGTTAACACCCTCGGGATCTCTTGGGGAAAAACAATCCGCAAATTCGCCAATGAATTCCCCTATACTCCGCACAAAGATTTAACGATTATTCCACTTATTGGCGGAATGGGCTCTAGCGACATTGACCTCCACTCCAACCAAATTTGCTATGATTTAAAAAAGAAAATGAAGTGTCATTCTAAATATCTTTACGCCCCTGCTCTTGTAGAAGATACCGAAATGAAAAACGATTTATCCAAAAATAAATATATTAGTGAAGTCCTAGAAGAAGGAAAAAAAGTAGATATGGCGATAGTTGGAATTTCTAGCCCTTATAACCACAGCACAATGGAAGAAATCGGCTATATTACCCCAGAAATTATAGAAGAATTACGTTACAAAGATGTCATTGGCGACATTAATTCTCGTTTCTACACAGCAAACGGCAAAGAAGCTAACACAAAAATTAATACGCACGTAATCGGCTTAAGTTTGGAAGAATTAAAAAACATCCCTACTGTTGTTGCACTTGCAAATGGACTACATAAAAAAGACGCCCTAGAAGCTGCACTCACTGCTGGATTAATAGATGTGATTGTGATAACTGATAGAATGGCTGAATACATTCTTCAAAACAAAGATTAATTAATCTATTAACCTAAAAAAATTCAAGCAAGCAAAAAGCTCTCTGTCCCAAGCAGTTTGAGCTTTTTTTATTTGTTCAAAAATAAAAATGTACAATATTTCATTGACGAGAAAATGTTTAAATGTTATATTTAATTTGTGAAATAAGACATTTGTCACCAGTGGTGACAAATGTCGATGTTCATTCATTAAAATAAAACAGCTTCATCCGGAATTTTATTTTAATAAATGAAAACGATTACTAGGAGGAACTTGAAATGACTTTATACAGACAGTTACTTGCTCGTGAACAAGAAAATAATCCTATTCGTGTCGGAGTTATCGGCACCGGTCAAATGGGATTCGGGATGATTTCACAAATCGCCGCTATTCCAGGTATGAGTGTAGTTGGTATTAGTGATATCCATGTGGAAGCTGCCAAAAAAGCCGCTGATGCGTATAATGCCACCGCTGCTAAAAAAGAAAAAATTCTATTATCCAATGACTTTAAAGAAATTATTCATTCTGATCAGGTAGAAGTGATTGTTGATGCCACTGGTGTCCCAGAAGTCGGTGCAAAAATTTCCCTAGAAACCTTACTTGCTAAAAAGCAACTAGTATTATTAAACGTCGAAATTGATATAACAATTGGGCCACTGATGAAAAAACTTTACGACAGTGCTGGCTTAGTGTATACCGGTTCTGATGGCGACGAACCCGCTGCAATCACTGAACTTTACGAATTTTCCAAATCTATGGGTATGGAAGTACTTGTCGCTGGAAAAGGGAAAAATAACAAACTAAAAATCAGCGCCAATCCAGACAGTTGCCAAGTGGAAGCGGATGAAAAAAATATGGCCTCTCATATGCTAGCTGCTTTCCAAGATGGCACAAAAACCATGGCTGAAATGAATTTGCTTTCTAATGCAATTGGTTACGTTCCTGATGTGGTCGGAATGCACGGTATTTCCGGAGATGTTGATTCTGTTATTAAAGACTTAGATTTAAAAGAACAAGGTGGAATCTTAAATAAATTTGGCGTCGTCGAATATGTTGATGGCTTGGCACCCGGCGTATTCGTTATTGTTAAAGGGCAAAATGAAGGCGTTAGTCACGAACTAAGCTACTTAATGAAAAAAGGTGACCGTGATCATCACATTCTTTATCGCCCATATCACTTAGCAAGCCTTGAAACACCATTAACTATCGCTAAGGCCGTACTTAATCACGACCACGCTATCGTACCAAAAGGCGCACCTATTTCTGAAACAGTTGCTGTTGCCAAAAAAGACATTCCATCTGGCGAAAGACTAGACGGAATCGGTGGCTTCTGCGTTCGCGGCGTCCTTGAAACTCATACCGACATGGCAACAAATGGTCATATTCCAATCGGCTTAATTAGCGGTGAAGTAGTAGCGCGTCGCAATATCAAAACCGGTACTTTCATTACTGAAGAAGATGTCACTTTAGATGAATCAACTACGGTTTGGAAACTTAGAAAACTTCAAGACGAAACTTTTAGTAATTAATTTCGGATGGCGGGAATAGCCGTTTCCCCTCTTCCCGCCAATTATAAGGAGGAAAATAGATGAATATCGTTCTAATTGCTTCCCTTATTTTTATTGCCCAGACATTGTTAGCATTTTTCCAAGTGCGTTATTATCAACACCATATGAATAAAGTCGCAACAAAATATGCTGGAAAAATCGGCTATCACCTTTATTCTGAAATGGAACGATGGAAATTCCGTTCCAGTGCGGTTGCAATTCTCGTTGTAAATGAAAAACAAATCGTCCATGAATGTCAGATTTTAACTGGAAAGACCATTTTCGCAAAATTCAAAACTTTTACTGATTACCATCACAAAGAACTATCTGAAATTCTCACGGAGTTAACAAACAAGAAAAAGAATTCTATCCAAGAAAAAGCAATCATTAAAACAGTTAACAGTTGTATGAAAGCGCTTTAATTAATTAAAAAAGGAGTGTTTCCTAGTGAATTATATTGAATGGTTTGGAACCAACTTTATCGGCCTATTTGAGGCTGGTGGAAAACAGTTTGTAAGCTTTATGACGGGAATTGTCCCACTTTTAATTGTCCTTTTAACTTTTACTTACTCGATCATTGCTTTTATCGGGGAAGAACGAGTCAACCGAGCAATCCAATTTTCTGCTAAAAATATGATTTTGCGTTATACGCTTATGCCAGTTTTATCTGTTTTGATGCTAACTAATCCAATGGCTTATACGTTTGGTCGTTTTGTAAAAGAACATCAAAAACCTGCATTTTATGACTCCGTTGTTTCGTTTTTACACCCAGTAACCGGGCTTTTCCCTTATGCCAATGCTGGCGAATTATTTGTTTACTTAGGAATTGCCAATGGGGTTGCTGAAGCTGGTTATAGTATGTCAAGCCTTGCTGTACGTTACTTTTTAGCAGGTATAGTTGTTATCTTAATGCGCGGTATTATTACCGAAACCATTACGAAATTCCTCATTCGAAAAGAAAAAGTCTGAGATAGATAGGAGGCAAATAAAATGTATCAATCAATTCATGTAAATAAAGGCCAAGGTGGCTGGGGGACCGGGCTCGACCTAGCTCCTAGCGAACCAAGAACAAAAGTAGTTTCTATCACTGGTGGCGGCATTCACCCGGTCGCTAAAAAAATAGCAGAATTGTCTGGAGCAGAAGCAGTGGATGGTTTTAAAAATTCCATTCCCGAAGAAGAAATGATGTGCGTTGTAATTGATTGTGGCGGAACAGCACGAATCGGTGTCTACCCAATGAAACGTATTCCAACGGTGGATGTTCTCCCATCATCTCCATCAGGCCCGCTTGCCAAACATATCACTGAAGATATTTTCGTTTCCGGTGTCAAACCAGAAGATATTGAAGTAACAAATGATGCCAATCCTGGAAAACCTTTTGACCGAGAAAAGTTTAAAGAAGACTACGCCAAAATTAAAGAAGATCAGCAAGAAGCAAGCGAATTAAAAGAAGGCTATTTAGTCAAATTTTCACGAGGTATTGGTAAAGCAATGGGAATTTTTTATCAAGCTGGTCGCGATTCTGTCGACATGCTTATCAAAAATATCATCCCTTTTATGGCTTTCATTAGTATGATTATTGGTATTATTAATTACACAGGAATCGGAAAATTAATTGCCAATACGCTTTCTCCGCTTGCCGGATCTATTTGGGGAATGTTACTTATCGCCTTTATTTGTAGTTTGCCTTTCCTTTCGCCTATTCTCGGACCAGGAGCTGTTATTGCCCAGGTAATTGGTGTATTAATTGGATCTCAAATCGCGATTGGCGCTATTCCGGTTACTTACGCGCTTCCTGCATTGTTCGCAATCAATGCACAAGCTGGTTGTGATTTTATTCCAGTTGGTCTATCTCTTGCAGAAGCGAAACCAAAAACCGTTCAATTCGGTGTCCCAGCTATTCTCTATAGCCGAATGATTACTGGTGTGATCGCAGTTGTTATTGCATGGGTATTCAGCATCGGAATGTATTAAATTTGAGGAGGAATTTACTATGATCCAAAGTAATATAATTGAAATTGGTCCACTTGTACCAGCATTTGAAGAAGAAAAAATCGTCATATTATTCGGCCCAACAGCCACGAATGAGCTACGCGAAATCTCTGTTATTCATGAATTGGAAGAGTTACCAAATAACGCCATTCAAAAAGGCAACAAATTAATTATTGGACGGCAAGAATATATAATAGAAGAAGTTGGGACAGAAGCGAACAAAAACTTAGAAGAACTCGGGCATATCTCCATCTACTTCCGCTCTGGTCAAAATGAAGTCTTACCTGGAGCAATCGTTGTATCACCTGAAATTTTTCCAACACTTGCAGTCGGGGATACTATTCAGTTTTAAAATAAAAACTATTTGTGCTCATTTTCACCTTGTCATTCCTCCCTGTTTTCGATATAATTACTTTTGTAACGATAATGAAAATCATTTTCAATTAGGGAGGGCATACAATGTATCAAAAGCATAAATGGGCTGCTATCATCATGACTTTACTTTTAGCAGTAGTATTAACCGCTTGTGGTAGTTCTTCAAATAAAGATTCAAGCAAAGAAAAGGAAGACGCAACAAAAACAGTAACTGATGCACTTAACCGTAAAGTGGAGGTACCAACAACACCAAAAAGTATCGTCGCACTTCAAAACGTGAGTGAAATGGAAATTTTAGGTGTGAAACCAGTTGGTACACTAGATTATTACATCACGACATATCCAGAAGCAACAAAAGGAACAGAAAGTGTTGGTAATGATAAACCAAATATCGAAAAAGTCGCCAACTTAAAACCAGACTTAATTATTATTAGTGATTACCAAAAAGACCTTTTAGAAAACCTAGAAAAAATTGCCCCCGTATATATCACGCATTTTGGTGATACTCCTGACAAACAACTTAGCAATATGGCCAACCTTTTAAACAAAAAGGATGAAAAAGAAAAATGGGACAAAGACTATGCAGCAGCGTCCAAAGAAGCAAAAGCAACTTTAAAAGATGCTGGTGTGGAAAATGAAAAAGCAGCTGTGATTCAATTTTATGGAAAAGAAATCTATATTCACGATGCAAAAGTATTCGACGGACTTTTCTCAGGAGCTGGCTTTACACCAACCGATTCAGCAAAAGCAAATCATGAAACAAAAGCAATTTCTAATGAGGCAATTCCTGATTACGTAAAAGATGCCGATCGTTTATTTATCTTAATGCCTACGGATGGTAATGACGATTCTATTAATGAAATGCTAAAAGGTGTTTGGAAAGATATTCCTGCCGTACAAAAAAACCAAGTGTATAAAGTAGATAATACAAAATGGAGCGACTATAGTGCTGCTGCTCAGCTTTATCAAGTGGAAGATACGGTAAAACAAATTACAGGAAAATAACAGAAACCTCGATTCTACTTTCAGAATCGAGGTTTCTGTTATTTATTTAGTAACTCGTAAATGTGATTATTCACTTTACCAAAGGAAGAAATATTATTTTGGATGTTAGATAATAAGATGACATACGTTCGTCCAGTGTGACTCATGCTATTGGAAACATTCCAGCCACTTAAAACTCCATGACTATTATAGCTTCCTGGGTCGACGTAAAATCCCATTCCATAACCAGATTGACTTCCTGATGTAAACATTTTCTTCAAACTTCTTTCAGAGATTAATTTTTTCCCCATTAACGCTTTATCAAACAAGTATAAATCTTTTGATGTCATACATATATCTCCACAGCCATACAATTGCGATAAATCTATTAACGACGGTGTTTTATATGTGCCATCCTTTTTTATATAATAGCCGATTGATTCATTCTTTCCCCCATCAACCGTTTTTTGGTTAAATCCAGTATGTTCCATTCCAGCAGGTTTAAATATGTGTTCTCCCAGATAACTTTGTAGTGGCTCTCCGCTGAGTGTCTCAACCAAATAGGCCAAAACAGTGTAGTTGGAGTCTAAATAGTACCACTTCCCAGGTTGTGCTTTTATCCCCTGATTTTCGATATCTTCAATTAGCTCTTTCGGTGTAATTTTACCACCCGTTTCAGTATGGCCAACAATCCCAGATGTATGATTTAAGAAATTTTTAATGTAAATATTGTTCCCATTCGGAAAATTAGGGAGATATTTAGAAATTGGATCTTCTGTACTTATTTTCCCTTGTTCTTCTAATTGCAGAATAGCTGTTGCAATAATTGCTTTTTGTGAGGAGCCAATGTAGTAAAGTGTATCTGGCGTATTCGGTTTATTTGTTTCACGATTAGCATCCAGGTAAGCTTTTTGCACAATGGTTTTTCCATCACGGACAACGAGTACCGAACCACTAAATCCGATTTGTTGTAAATAGTCATCGATTTCCTGATTATTGACAATCGTTTCTGTCGGTTCTTCTTTGACAGGTTTAGGTTTAACTGGTTTTGTCGGTTTAGGCGTTTCCTTTTTTTGTACTGGTTTTGACTTAGAAACTGCTTGTTGGTCCTTGATTTTAAACTCAACTACAATCCAACTCGTAGTTACAAAAAGTATACACACAGCACACAACACGATTATATTTTTTCTTCTTTTCCTTCTATGTCTTTCGCGTCGATTCATTCCATCACTCCTGGTCTAATCATTTAATGATTTTCCCAAAAGAAATCTGCCTTGTAGAAATTATCCCAAATTCCCACTAGTGCCTAACACTCCAAATCTATCGTAATTTATTCTCTTTCATAAAGCAATGTGAAAATGTACCTATGTTTAACAGAAAGTTTTTGGTGGTATACTATGGATGGACAAATCGATTAAGCAACAATAAAATTGCTATAAAGGAGACTAGATAAAAATGGTACAAATAACAAAAGGTAAATTTGATGGTTTACAAAGGCTCTCCAACGATAAAGGCGTCATTGCAGCACTTGCGATTGACCAACGCGGCTCACTTAAGAAGATGATCCAACAAGCAAAAGGTACAGAAAACAAAAAAGATGTGGAAGACTTCAAACAACTTGTTTCTGAAGAACTTACTCCATATGCTTCTGCCATTTTGCTTGATTTAGAATATGGTACTCCAGCAATTAAAGCTAGGCACGAAGGTAGCGGCCTTTTAACTTCTTATGAAAAAACAGGTTACGACGCCACTACTCCTGGTAAATTACCGGATTTAATTGAAGATTTATCTGCTCTTCGCATTAAAGAAAATGGCGGAGATGCAGTGAAAATTCTTGTTTATTATGATCCAGATGAACCAGCTGAAATCAACGAAATTAAATATGCCTTTTTAGAAAGAATTGGTGCTGAATGTCGCGCTGTTGATATTCCGTTTTTCTTAGAGCCAATTACTTATGATGCTCAAGTCACCGATTCAGGATCACTTGAATATGCTAAATTAAAACCAGCAAAAGTAAAAGCTTCTATCAAAGAATTCTCTAAACCACGTTATGGGGTAGATGTTCTGAAACTTGAAGTCCCAGTAAACTTTAAATATGTAGAAGGTTTTGCGGAAGGGGAAGTAGCTTATACACAAGACGTGGCAGCTCGTCATTTTGAAGAGTGTTCTGATTTAAGCCCACTTCCATTTATTTATTTAAGTGCTGGTGTAACTTCGGAAATGTTCCATAAAACAATTCAATTCGCGAACCAACATAACGTTCAATATAGTGGAGTGCTTTGTGGCCGCGCAACTTGGGCTGATGGTATTGAAGTTTATGGTAAACAAGGTGACGATGCGCTTCGTGAATGGCTTCGTACCCAAGGGAAAGAAAATATCACTTCGCTTGATAAATTACTTGATGAAGGTGCCGTTCCTTGGTGGACTAAATACGGTTCCTTTGAAGATGTACATGTAGTGGAAAAACAATAGTAGTAATTGATAAGCCTCCGCTAGGAATTCAGCGGAGGCTTTTTTATTTAAAACTCATCTTGATTTAAATAATTATAAGCGAACCTTGCATAAAGTTCTGCTCCATTTTTCATGACACTTTCATCAATATTAAAACGACCGTGGTGATGTGCCCATTCCGTATCTTTTTCAGTGTTAGCACAACCAACTAAAGCAAAACTTCCTGGCGCTTCATCCATAAAATAACTAAAATCTTCGCCGCCAGTTGTTGGTTTTTCAAAGTATAATGCGTCTTCTCCAAAAGATTCGACAATCGTTTTTTGAACGAGTAAAGCGCTTTTTTCGTCATTGATAACTGGTTGGGTTCCTTCTGTATAGACCATTTCTGCGGTACCTCCATATATTGCTGCAGTTTGTTTCGCATATTGTTCAATTGATTTTGCGACCTTGGCGCGAGTCGTGTTATTAAAACAACGAACTGTGCCTTCTAAATGGGCATTTTCAGCTATGACATTAAATCTTGTACCGACTTCCATTTTACCAATGGTAACAACGACTGGATCAAGTGGGTCGGTTTCGCGGGCTACGATTGCTTGTAGATTCATTACAAATGAGGAGGCGATAATGGCTGCATCAATCGTATCATGAGGCATTGCACCATGTCCGCCCTGACCTTTAAAATCAATTTGAACAATATCCGCTGAGGCGAATGAAGAGCCGACTACACAAGAAATTTTTCCGCTTTGCATTTGGGTCCAGATATGAATCCCAAACACGTGATCGACGCCCTCCATCGCTCCTTGCGCTATCATTTCCTTGGCACCCTCTGCATTTTCTTCAGATGGTTGGAAAATAAAGCGCACCGTCCCGTTTAATTCAGCTTGAACTGCTTTAAGTGCTTTGGCAGCAGCGAGTAACATAGATGTATGGGAATCATGACCACACGCATGCATTTTCCCATCTTCTGTAGATTTATACGCAAGGGATTGGTTTAATTCTTGAACCGGAAGCGCATCCATGTCTCCTCTTAATGCGACTGTTTTCCCAGGTTTCCCACCTACTAAATCAGCAATTAATCCAGTTGGTTCGGTGCGTCGATAGGGAATTCCTACATTGTCGAGTTCTCTGGCAACTTGGTCCGTTGTCCGGAATTCCTGCCACTGTAGCTCTGGATGCTGATGTAAATCACGACGAAATGCAATCATCTCAGCTTCTTCTTTTAAAATATATTGCTTTATTTTGTCATTCATTTGTGTTTTCCTCCGTCCATTTTGTGACTGTATCTAATACGACTTCGATACCTTTTTGAAGTTTGTCATAATCGGTCCATTCTTCTGGTGCATGGCTTATCCCATGATGACTTGGGACAAAGACAAGACCAACCTCTGTTAAATTCGCAAAGATCATCGCATCATGTCCAGCACCACTGACCATTGTTCGGTATTTGAAATCTAATTTCTCAGCACTCACAGATAGGGCTTGGTGGATTTCTTTTGATAATTGAGTAGGTTTTTCATAAAGCATATCTTCTATCTCACAAGTAATGCCGTTTTTTTGAGCTTGGTTAATAACTATTTTCACTTTCTCTATTGTATTTTGGACATGTTTCTCCTCTTTTGCTCGAACATCGACAGTGAAGACGACTTTATTCGGAATCACGTTAGCACCATTTGGATAGACATTTAATTTTCCAATCGTTAAAACAGTCCCATTTCCTTCTTGGACTGCGAGTTCAGGAAGCTGTGTAAGAATGCGGACAGCAGCTGTCAGAGCGTCTTTCCGATTATTCATCGGTGTTGTTCCAGCATGACCTGCTTGACCATTAATTGTTACTTTTATTTCGGTCAAACCAACAATCGCATCAACTATGGCGACGTCTTCACCTGCATTCTCTAAAATGGGTCCTTGTTCGATGTGTAATTCGATAAAAGCTTTTATAGATTCTTTTTCGCGAATAGCATCCGTTACTTTGTTTGCATCAAAACCTAGGCTCGCCATCGCTTCTGCTGCGCTGATTCCATCGCCATCTTTCATCTCATTAAGCATTTCTTTCGTTACTTTTCCTGTAATGGTTCGTGAAGCAAGTAGCCCAGCACCAAAACGCGCACCTTCTTCTTCCACCATTGCAATGATTTCAAGTGGGTAATAGGGTTTATACTTTTGCTCATAAAAAACGGTCGCTAGTTCCAGTCCAGTAATAACTCCAGCCGGTCCATCAAAAGCCCCGCCATTTGGGACAGAATCAAAGTGTGAACCAACGATAACTGCTGGTAAGTCTGATCTCGCACCTTCAAGTCTTCCGTAAATATTTCCAATCGCATCTTCCGTAACCGTCAGACCTACTTTCACCATTTCGTTTTTTAAATAATTACGCGCACCTAAATCTTCTTTACTATAACTAAGGCGTGTCGTACCCTCTCCTGGCGTCGCAGTATATGTATCTAATTTTTCTAAATGCTGCTTGATTCGTTCTAAATTTGTTTTCATCTGGCATTCCTCCCATTTCTCATTTTACAGGAATCCTACAAAAATGCCCGCTAAAACAACTGAAACGATGGTTACGGTAACAAATCCTGCAACGAGCATCGGCGGCAACATATGACTAGTCAAAGCATCTCGCTCTTTTTGATCAGTTGTTAATGAATTGATTACTTCATTGGTAATAATATAATCGGCTGGAAAACCATATAAAGCAGTTAACGAAACTGCAAAGGCAAGCTCTTTACTAACACCGAGAATTTTCCCGACAATAAAGGAAAAAATATACATTCCGATAATCCCAATAACAATCGTTCCAAACATCGGCCATAATAAATCAAGTAGCATTTCTGGTGTTGCATTTTTAAGTCCGTCAAAAATGAACAACATTAGCCCCATAATTGCAAAACCAAAACCATTCGCTTTTTGTAGTGGTTGGCGTTCCAAAAAGCCGATAGATGTTGCAATAACACCGAATAATAAACACAAAACAAATGGGCTAACAGTTAAAATTGGGTCAATCAACACAGAACATCCATATGCTAAAAATCCAACGATACCAAGTCGTAAAAATTTAAAATAATTGGTATTATATTTATCTGGAATTTTTCGGAACAGACGCGGTGTTTCGTGTGTATCATGACCTTCTATTTGAGCTACTTCATTGGTTGGCTTCCATTCTCCTGAACGATATTTAGATAACATCCGACTTCCTTCTTTTTTTAGCATGATAGAAGTTAATGGGTAACCTGCAAAGCCTTGCATAACATAGATCAGAATTGCTAGTACTGATAAGCTCACGAGTCCAGCTGCTTGTGCGGCTTCTGACATAATAAGTGATGACACAACTCCACCAACAAGCGGTGGCGCAACTACAACAACTGTCTTAAAGTCGAAAAGTAGTGTTCCAATGGTAAATAGTAAAGCAAGAATTCCTAAAATCCCGGAAATCGCAATTAAAATAGTTTTCCATTGATTCATTAGCTCGCGAACAGAGAGCAAAGTCCCCATGTTCGTAATCAGTAAATACAATAAAAGTGTTGCAACAATCGGTGGTATTCCCGCAATTTCCACGATATTACTTGGAAAAAATGTCCAATATCCGAATAAAAATAATATTCCACATACAAAAACGGATGGGACCCACGCTTTCGTTCGCGTAGCAACAACATCCCCAATAAATAAAATAAGTACAACGATGACAAAAGCTAACATCTGTGACATGTAAAAACTCCTTTTTAATTTTTTGACTTTTTAGAATTATGCTATACTTTTAAAATATTACTACAAATTAAATTGTCAGTCAACTCGAATTTAAAAATTCTATCCATTTTTCTATAAAAAAAGTGACTCCAATAAAATCGGAATCACTTTTTTCTTTTTATTTGGCAAATTGTGGTAAGAATTCTTTATGCGCTTCTAACATTTCATCTAAAATTGTTTTTGCTAAGTCGCCGCTTGGAACGAGTGGGTTCGATGTGAAAGCTTGAAGTGCTGTTGCATAGTCACCTGTTACAGCTGCTTCGATGGTTAACTCTTCCATTGACTTCATCACTTGTAGTAAGCCGCGTTGAGCTGGTGGGAATTTACCAAAATTAACTGGTTCTGCTCCGTGTGCTCGGATAACACTAGTAATTTCTACTGCACTATCATAAGGAACATCGTCAATTGCTCCATTATTACGAGTAGATACAACCATTAATGTACCTTTGTTATTGTAGATAGAGTTAATAATTTCGCAGGCAGCATCACTATAATGAGCACCACCACGTTTAGATAGTTCTTCTGGTTTATGATCAAGATTTGGATCTTTATAAAGTTCGAACAAGCTATCTTCTAATTTTTTCACAACTTCCCCGCGAGTCCCTTCGTTTTTGAATGATGTCAATTCTTCTTCCAACATTGCATCTGTCATGTAGTAATAACGGTGGTATGGACAAGGAAGCATTTTCAAGTGTTTCACTTGTTCGTATAAGAAACGCATGTTTTTAATGTTTTCAACGATTTTTCCTGGGTTGGCATTTGGTCCATAAAGACCGTCAATTACTGTTTCCGTAAGTTCGGTACCATCTTTGTCAAAAATACGGTGCCAGTGTAAATGGTTAATTCCTGCAAACTTGAAAAATAGATCTTCTTCTGGTTTTCCTAGAACGTCAGATGCGCTCTTAATTGCACCAATTGGTACGTTACAAAGGCCGATTACTTTGTCCCATTTACCATATTTAAGGACAGCTTCTGTTACCATACCAGCTGGATTTGTGAAGTTAATCAACCAAGCATCTGGACATAATTCGCGCATATCTTCTACAATACCAAGAATAACCGGGATAGTACGGAATGCTTTGAACATACCGCCCGCACCATTTGTTTCCTGACCTATAATTCCATGACTAAGTGGAATTCTTTCATCTTTAATACGCGCTTCTAGTAAACCAACACGAAATTGAGTTGTTACAAAATCTGCATCTTTTAAAGCTTCACGGCGGTCGAGTGTTAAATGTACTTCGCAGTCAATATTGGCTGCTTTTACCATCCGTTTTGCCATATTACCAACGATTTCGAGTTTTTCACGTCCAGCTTCAATATCAACTAGCCAAAGTTCTCTGATTGGAAGTTCATGATAGCGTTTAATAAATCCTTCAACAAGTTCTGGTGTGTAACTAGATCCTCCACCAATTGTAACGATTTTTACACCTTTTTTCATAATTTACTTACCTCCTAGTAGTTTTAAAGCGGTTTCTTTTCTTCTCATTCATCATAATTTATGTAATGCATTACAGGTCAAGGGATAATTTTAAATTTATCAAAACTGGTTATTTGGTGCGGTTTTTTGGTATACTGAATGCAGAGCTACGAGAAATCGAGGTGTTATGCAAGTGGCAAACATACAAGAAATCGCGAAACTTGCGGGTGTTTCATCGGCAACTGTTTCACGAGTGATTAATAAACGTGATTATGTCAGCGAAGAAACCAGAAAGCGTGTCCAAACAATCATCGATCAACTAGATTATGTGCCAAACCTAAATGCAGTTTCATTAAAAAAAGGCACAACAAAGCTAATCGGGATGGTAATTCCGAGTTTCACTGACTCGCTCAATGTTTTTTTAAAGAGTTTTACAATGATTGCACAAGAGCATGGCTATAATGTTACCCTATTTATGACGAGAATTGATCAAGATAAAGAACTGGAAGCACTAGAGATGTTACGCCAAAAGAAAATTGATGCACTTGTTCTGGTGATTCGTTCTAACGACTGGAAAACGATTGAACATTATACTAAGTACGGACCGATTGTAACTTGGCAACGCGTAGAAAGTGAAAAAATCCCTTCTGTTTTTATGAACCAATATGATGGTTATACTTTAGCTTTGGAGCATTTATACGAAAAAGGCTACCGGAAATTTGTTAATGTTTACGGGAATACTACTGGTCTCAATACTCAAAGTCGTATGCTTGCTTTCAAAGATTTTTGTGAGCGTTATGACCTTGATCCGCATGAGTTTCGGCAGTTTTATGGGATGGGAAGTAGGCAAGACGGGGAAAAAATTGCGCATTGGTGGGAAGAGACTTCGCATAAACCTGATGCCTTCTTAACACCAAATGATTATTTCGCTGCGGGATTGTTGACAGAGGCGAGACGTTCTGGACACCACATCCCAGAAGATTTTGCGATTTGTGGTTTTGATAATATGGAAATTGCTCATTTGCTTGATATGACAACGATTCATTATCCAGTAAATTTACAAGCGGAAAATGCTTTTATGCTTATTATGAATAAACTATTCGGAAGTGATTTACCGCTGATTGATTTGGATTTCCATTTAGTAGAAAGAAAGACAACTTAAAAAGGTTTCCTCTTGGCATGAGAGGAAACCTTTTTTCTAGTTTTTAAAGGAGTGAATTGGGGCTGGAATTCGACCACCGCGGGCAATAAAATCAGCAGACGATTTTCCGTTAACTGGCATTACTGGAGCGGTTCCTAGTAAGCCACCAAATTCGACCATATCGCCAACTTTGGTTCCGCTTGCCGGAATGACGCGAACGGCTGTTGTTTTATTATTGATAACGCCAATCGCTGCCTCATCCGCAATCATCGCTGCAAGTGTTTCGGCTGTTGTGTCACCTGGAACAGCAATCATATCAAGTCCAACTGAACAAATCGCCGTCATTGCTTCAAGTTTTTCTAAATTAAGGGCACCTTGCTGAACTGCTTCAATCATCCCCGCATCTTCTGAAACTGGAATAAACGCGCCAGACAATCCACCAACGTGACCGCAAGCCATCACGCCACCTTTTTTCACCGCATCATTTAAAAGCGCAAGTGCGGCCGTGGTTCCGTGTGTCCCGACCATTTCTAAGCCCATTTCTTCTAAAATATGCGCAACTGAATCACCGATAGCCGGGGTTGGCGCAAGTGATAAATCGACAATTCCAAATGGAACACCCAGTTTTTTGGAAGCTACTTGCCCAACAAGTTGTCCCATTCGGGTAATTTTGAAAGCTGTTTGCTTCACTGTTTCAGCGACAATATCAAATGGTTCGCCTTTTACTTTTTCGATGGCACGCTTCACAACTCCGGGGCCGCTTACGCCAACGTTAATAACGCAATCTGCTTCACCAACACCGTGGAAAGCTCCTGCCATAAATGGGTTATCTTCCACTGCATTTGCAAAGACAACCAACTTCGCACAACCTAATCCTTGGGTATCTGCGGTTAAATTTGCTGTTTCTTTAATGACCTCACCCATTTGTCGAACTGCATCCATGTTAATTCCTGTTCGGGTTGAACCGACATTAACAGAAGAACAAACGCGTTCTGTCTCCGCCAGTGCTTGCGGAATGGAGCGAATTAAAATTTCATCGCCTTTTGTATAACCTTTTTGAACAAGTGCAGAATAACCTCCGATAAAGTTAACACCAACTGCTTTCGCTGCTGCATCAAGTGTCTTCGCGAATTCTACATAATCTGAATCTGCGCTTGAACCGGCAATAATCGCGATTGGGGTTACTGAAATTCGCTTATTAATAATTGGTATTCCAAACTCAGACTCAATCGCTTCTCCAACAGAAACTAAATTTTGCGCTTTCGTGACGATTTTATGATAAATTTTCTTTCTAGCAACTTCCCCGTCGCCGTCCATACAATCAAGTAAAGAAATACCCATAGTAATGGTTCGAATATCTAATTTTTCTTCTTCAATCATTCGTATCGTTTCTAAAATTTGATTTGTTTCCATGCTAGAATTGCCTCCCTTCTATAGTTTGTGCATTGCGTTAAAAATCTCTTCACGCTGAATATGTATTTTTACTTGGAGGTTCTCGCCTTTTCCAGTTAGTTCTGATTTTACTTCATCAAATTCTTTGGTGATTTGGCTAATATCACACATCATTATCATTGTGAAATATCCATCCATAATTGTTTGCGATACGTCCACAATATTTATGTTAAGTTCCGCCAATTTATTACTAACACCAGCAATAATACCTACATTATCTTTACCAATTACTGTTAAAACTGCTCTCACTACCAACACTCCTTTAGTTCGTTAATACGTTCCATTATAGCATAAAAAGTCTAAATCTTGTGAAAAAGAAAACAAATTTATTTCCCTTGCCATGAAGTACAGTATGAAGCCATTGGTAAGCTATTTTCCAGATGAATAAGCTTTATCTGGCTTAGCAAAAATGATTTGAATTTATCTGGCACACCTAAATCAGCTTCCAGTTCTTTTGCGGTAAAATTCTTTGTATATTCGATTTCCCAGCGACTGTCTTGCATCTTTTCCGAATAAATACTTGCTTCTTTACCAATTTCCCAGTGATGTTCGGCGATTATTTCTTTTAAATCAAAAGGGCTGATAAATGTGCGAATATTCGACTGCGTTTCTTTTTTAAAAGCCTCATAAGAAGCTTGAGTTAGAACAGCAAGCAGATGGGAAGATTGTTTAACATCCGTTATTTGCGGGTCCCATTCGGCATAACAAACACGTCTCGCCCACTTACTAAGCAAAATGAGCATTCTAGTAAACTCATCTTTTGAATTAAAATACCAAGAAGCATGAGATAAAACGGCTACATCAAATTCCTGCTCACTAAAGGTAATATCTCCTTGTAAAATATTTGTAGCAAGCTTAAAATCCATTCTATTACCAAGGGGAGACTTCTTCAAATGGTCAGTCGCATCTCCGAGTGTAAACGGTGCTCCGTATGATCTTGGAGCAATATCAATCGCTTGAACAAAACCATTTGAACCAACTGCATTTGCTAGAACTGCTGTCGTATCTCCTTGCCCACAACCAACTTCAAGTACACGGTCCCTATCCTTTATTTCCCAAAAATCGACTAATTTCATACGATGGTCTGTTTGCGTTTGCTGGATTCCTTTGTTAGTTAGTAACATGCAATCAACTATTTCATCTAAATTCATATCTTTCCTCCAATCAAAAATAAGAGTCACCTCCTATTATAGAAGGTAACTCTTGTTTTTACACGTCATATTCTAATTCTTTTGTCGCTAAATCAATAAAATCAAGTGGTGTTTTGACTTTTTCACTGTCAAATTGACTAGTTCCTATGCGGAGTTCTAATTTCACTCGATATTTTGCGGCGAATTCTTCCGTGTTGGCTTCAGCAATTCGACTTCTAATTCGATCAGCAACGAGTTTCCCGCCCGGCTCATCGGTTAGAAGTAGCAATCCCCATGTCGCGTCCTGCTTGTCTAGCAAGTAAAGGACATCACTTGTACGGATACATGACTCTAAAACCGATGAGATATCTTGTAAAGCTAATCGCATTTCATCTTCACTTTGGAATCGTTTTAATTCGCGCCAATGTCTTACTTTGATAACCATTAATGAAAGCGGCAAATCATAACGTCGAGAAATACTAGAAAAAATACGTTCATCATTTTGGAAGGAAACAATATTTTTAAGCAAAGTTTCTTGGTCGATTGTACCTAAATATAAGTTTTGTTGTTTAATTCTCGTATTTTCTTCTTGCAGTTTAGATGTATTTCGTGTAAACATCGCTCCCGCTACTGTGAAAAGTGGCGTAATAATTAGCCAATAATACGAATCCAATCCATAAGCCATTTGGTTAGCAACAATTTCATAAATAATGTATGTCGCGTAAATGAAAATGTAGAGGATATTTAAAATCAACCCCAGCGTTATATTGGTAAAATAGGTAATAATCACAAGTAAAAAAGTAATATTTAAAAAGATAATATTACGCAAATATTCATCCGGCGTGTTGATCATAAAACCAATCGTGACGAAACAAAGCAGGATGAAAAATAAAAAGCCAATATCTGCGTATAAATTATTCGTTATTTTTTTCATTTTTATTTCCTCCTCACTTTCGGCGATATTTACGTAAGATGAGTAGGACAGCCACTCCAAGTAAGACAACCGTTAAAAGCGCAAATGCTCCAAAGACGGTTACTTCTTTATTGTTACTCATTTTCGTCCCAAAACTTTCCTCTTTCGTATCAGCTACTTTTTTAAATCGATAAGAATGAATCGTGTTATCATTATCCACAATAGCTGCATCTCCATAAATTTTTGCGAGATTTTCTTTTGATGACACTAACTCTGAACCTAGTTTTGTTTGCGCCTCACCAGGGCCAGCAACAGCTAAGATCTGCATTCCATCTGATTTAATTAACTGCACACTTCCAAGCTGTTTTCCATAGTTTTTCTCAATCGAAATCTTTTCATTGGATAAAAAATAACTACCTGATTTGTCATACTGGAAAAATAAATCGTCATTGGCATTTTTAATCACTGGATTATTACTCATCGTGCCTACTGCGATAACATTGGCATCCTTTTTGACTTTGTCCCAGTTTTTCGCGTGAATTGCAGTGAAACTTCCTCGGTTCCCATCATGAAAACGACCAAGCAAATTAAAAATATTCGCTAAAGAATCGGTGTCTTCCGTTGATAATTTATCTGGTACGACAACTACTGCATTATCAAAGTCACCATTAGCAACAAATGGATATGGATATTGTTCGAATAATAAATCTGTTTCTTCGGTTGTATTTAGTTTAATAATAGACTCTGGAGTAATGTAGGCCCACGGTATTTCTGAATCGGCAATGAAACCACAATAATTGTTAGTTAGGACCAAATCAAAAGCCACTGTCACCGAAAAATCACCTTTAACATTTAAATCACTTGGAATTTGGAAAGTTACTTGATCATCGTTTGCTTTTTTAGCGGATAATTTTTGACTTCCAATTGGTTTTCCGTTGACTAAAATCGTTACAAGCGAATGCTCAAAGTCTAAGTTTTGCGCGTATCTAAAGTCAAGTGATACTTCAGTTCCAGTTGAGGCACTTCGATTCGCTGGCATACTGATGAAATAGTCTTGCGTAACATGACCGATTCCTTTCAGCTTATCTCCAGTAGTTGTTAATTTTGCATTTTTATCGACATTACTTGCGGGAGTATCGATTTTTTCATCTGTAGTTAACCATTTCGAGTTGGTTCCTAGCTGGCTTAAGTAATTTTGGTTAGCAATTAATTTTCCAGCTTTTTTTAGTGCGTCATTTGCTTTTGAGGTAATCACGAGTATATTGGTGTTACTGTCTTTCACTACTTGTAATAATGCTCGTTGTTCTAATTTTCCAGCTTCTTTTATTTGTGATTTAATAGCGGCTGGCAAATTATCGTAATTCGAAAATAGTACCATATAATTTTTACCATTTCTCGTTTTCGCTTCCTCATATTGTCCAAAAGGAATGTTCTTATCTTCTAGTTTGTTAGCAGAAGAGAAACCTGACAATCCTTCCAGTGCCGCGCCAAGTTCTGTATCTCCAGCATTTCCCGTAACTGCAACGACACTTTGCTGGCTTTTCACCGTATCAATACCTGTGAATCGTTCACCAAAATCAGCAATGGTTCGTTTAAAAGCCTTATCAGAATAACTAATATTGACTGCACTCGTTTTATCAAATTGAAGCCAGTTAGCTGGAGTCTCATCGATTGTACAACGACCATCTGGTAAGTCAGTGTATACAAAGCTTTCCATCGACAATACGTTGACACCTTTTTTAAATTTATCTTTAGGAATTTCTATTTCGATTTGGCGTGTTCCCTTGTCCGTCTTATCTGGGCGGAATGAATAAAAGGCTACATCATTGATTTTCAGTGTCATGGTAGAAATTTCTTTTTCATTTAATTGCGTAATCGTATAAACTAATTTTGCTGTCGCATTCGAGACATCCCAATAATTTTCTACCGTGAAATTTTGCTTTGTGATAGCAAACTTCCCTTGTGCTGTTTTATCCGTTCCAAAAACGGTTTGATATGTTTTATCAGCTGCAAAAACATCTGGCCTGTACAGGAATAATACGACGAATATAAGCAAGTCCATAACTATTAACTTTTTCATAAGGCACTCCCCTTTTAGAAACGCTCGGTTTTATACCATTTCGTTTCCTTTTTTAGTACGGTATCTTTTAAGAAAATAAAGAATCCATATGCGGCTACCACCATCCAAAGCTGGCAATAGGTGACATACATTAACATAATAAAAATCAAATTCGAAAAACTGATTTCTCCTTTCTCGGTAGTTAAAGTGATAAAAGTGCCTGCTACAAAAAGCAAAATAGCAAGTAGCCATAGTGCGCCACTAAGTCCTGCAAGTGTTGTATGTACGAAGCCAAGTGCATATAAAACTAACAAAACATCACTCACAATCAGCGAGGTTAAAAGTAAAAAATAAATCGATAAGAAATATAAAATATCAAATCTAACACGTCTGCCTTCTGGTTTAAAAAGCAAAGGGACATTTTTCAAAATGACATAAATATTGCCCTTTGCCCATCTGGAGCGTTGTTTAAACCAGACTGGTAAGGTTTGTGGTTCCTGTTCCCAAGTGACTGCCTGCGATTGAAATTTAATCCGATAGCCCATCATATAAATCCGAAAACTAATCTCCGTATCTTCCGCAACAGCTTTCACATCCCAACCACCAATTGCTTCAAGCAACGACCTTCTAACAATAAAATTTGTTCCAGGTATCGTACAAAGTTTGAACAATGCCCATCTTCCCGCTTGAGCCATCCACTGAAAGCTAAGTGTTTCAATATTAATAAACCGAGTTAGCCAACTTGCATTTCGATTTCGAGTTCTGAATTTACCGATGACTGCACCAAGTTTTTCATCATTCGTAATTTCACCAACTAAAATACGAAGCGCTTGCCGTTCTGGGGTATTATCGGCATCATAAATCGCCATGTACTCTCCACGACTTTCTGCAAAACCGATATTGAGCGCATTAGATTTTCCTTTTCCCCCTGTTATGTTGTCCGTATTAATAACTTTTAGAAAACGAGTCGGATTTTTCGCTTGAATCGTTTCTAGAAGTTCCGCACTATTATCAGAAGAATTATCATTAATCACAATTATTTCATAACGACCTGCTGGATAATCGAAAGCGAGCAATGATTCTACTGTTTTGACAATCACTTTCCCCTCATTATGAGCCGGCACCATGACAGAAATAAATGGTACTTCTTCTGGTATATTAGGGATTTTTCTCGCTTCATTCTTTAAATAATAGACATATCCCGCAACAATTAAAATAATGTTAACGAGCAAAAGCCCCCAAATGCAAATAACCGCAAATAATGCCAAATAATCAGCAACAACCATTTATTTCACCTCATTTCATATATTTTTTCATGTAAAGCCGATATCCAAAAATGAATAACACACCGATAATTCCCAGCGAAAGCACAATCACAATCGTAAAAAAGGTGTTTTGATAGCTGAAAAACCCTTCCAAACTACCTGCTTGTTGCTGAGCTTTTACCTTTTCATTCTTTAAGTACTTCAAATCACTATCAAGCGTTATTAGTTGTTCATTGACGTAAAGCGAGCCACCATTTGACTGTATCGTATCTTTAGTAGTTTTTACTTCATGCGTTTGTAATCTGAAATCACTAAGGTTTTCATCGCCAAGTTGACTAACAGCTGCTTGCAAGTCTTTTTCGCTATCAAAAAATGGATAAGTAATCGCAATATCAATCGGAAAGTTCTTTTGCCCATTCAATGTGTTATAAAAATCGCCTGTCACACTGTAAGGAGATATTCTAAACGCACTGCCGTTATTCTTTTTCGTTGTATGAATTACTTTCTCGTTTGGCAGTAAAACTCCTGTACTAAATGGTGCAAATCCTTCCGTGCCATAGACTTTATCAAAATTCCAATAAAGCTCTGCGCTAACCCCAAGTGCCGCAATCTCATTTTCAGCAAAGAAATGTAACGATTTTTGGATGACAGTTTCTAATTCACCAGCTGGACTTGCTCCATATGTGACTTCCGGAACATTCATTACAATCGTCCCATTTTTTGCTTGCACATATCGCAAAATTTCAGCGTAGTTCTTAGCTGCCATAAAATCACGATTATAAAAAACGGGACCAGCACTTACAATGAACGGAATATCTTTTTCATAAAATGTGTCCGCTGTTGTTTTCAACTTATTAAAATCAACAAATGGATTAATACCAGTAATTAGCGCATATTTATTGGAAGTTGCATCCGTTTCAAACAACGACCGTAGTACATCTACCAACGCAAATTCGCTCGTATTATCTGCTTGAAAAATCGGCACATATGCATAATTTTCTAGTTGGACGCCATATTGGGACTTCCCATTTTCGAAAGCATTAATTTCTCCAAAAGCATTCCCTTTGTAGGAAGTAATTAAGTTCGCTTCAGATACTAATTGCGGCTTACCAGTTATTCCAGATTTTGTTTGGATTGTTATTGTGGCATTGGTAATTGCGGTTGTTTTTAGTTGTAATTTATCCGCTAAAAATGCAGGTGGAGTGCCGCCAATATAGGCAATTTCGGCTTTACTATTGGCTAATTTCTGCACCCACTTATCTGGTAAAGCTTCACTTTTATTTTGTAAGACGATAATTTTACTTGCACCACTTAAGTCCAGATTTTCATTCCAGGCATACAGTGTCACTCGTTCACCCATACTATTTAGAATCCGTAGCAAGGAATCGATATTTCCTTCATTATCCGTATCTTTTGCCGAGCTATCATAAAAAACAATTACACCACTTTCCGCTTTTGCAGTAAAATCCGCTTCACTCAAAAGGAAAATGATGAGACTTAAAAGAACTGTTACGACTATTTTTTTACGCATGCTTCTCACCTCTTCTTTTTAAGTAAATGCTAAGTAGAGAAGCAGCTCCAATCAATATCGTTAAATCAAAACAAACATTAAATAGAAAATTATGTTTGGTTAAATCTGCCTCCCCGTCCCCAACAATCGTTACTAAAATTACTGCAAAACCAGATCCAATTAATAACACAATCAAATCAAATAACAACATACCCCGAAAATCTTTCGCGCGAAATGCTTTAATTGCACTCAACCCGTAGCAGATAAGGAAAAGTAATGCCCATAAAATTAAAAATGAAAACTTTTCCGGTGCAAGTTTTGCTTTTGCATCACTATAAGCCGAGAAAAAGTGCGTTTTCTCTTTAAATTGGTAACCAGCCATTTTTTCAAAATTGCCCATTTCAAATGGACGAATCGAAAAACTATTTTGCGCTGATAAATCGAGCATTTTACCAAATTGCTTTGAATTTTCTAAATAGTAACCTAACACAGATACAAAATTATAATTAGGATAGAATTCCTTTTGCATTAATTCATTATCTAAATCAATCAGTTTATACTTTTGATAAAAGTTAGTTCCTTTAAGTAATGCAAACTGTTCATTTATCCCCATTTCCTGAAGTGATTTCTCTGGATTTTCTGAATCAAGTAGCACTCCTCGTGTCATCGTTTGATATTGATTTATCGTCACAAATTCACCAGGAATAAAAGCATACATGACCACGCCGCTCATAAAAATAACCATGAAAATCACTGCAGTTGCAATTCGAAATACCCGGTCTTTCCGAATGAAAAAGACAATAATCCCACATACAGCAATTACTACCGCAATCGGTGCATTTTGTTGCTTAGCAGTAATTAATACTAAGGAAACCACAAAAATCAGCCCTAGCATTACATAATCGTTATACTTGTGCTGAAATAATAACAAAAATCCAGCGGTAATATACAGCATCATAATTAATATAAGACCTTCACTAAAAAACGAATTAAAATAAGCCGTATAAGCTGTATCGGCAAAAATAAATACCGTCAATCCGGCAATTAGATACCCTGGCCAGCCTTTCATTTTCACCGTTAGTCCGGCAACCAATAAATAGATAGCTGGCAGGAGTAGTGCGAGTTGTAAACCACCTAAAAAGCGGATATCAAAAACCGTAGTCGACCAAAAAATTTTATTTAGTACTAATGCAATTTGAATAAAGACACTTTGTGATGAATAAATTGCCACTTGATTTTCATTAAAATATTGATAAATCCCGAACTCTTTAACAAAATGACCAAATTGTAGTGCATCATAATCCGCATTATTAACAAACAAGCCGTTGCTCGAAAATATCCGAAAAAAATCGCCATTATCAGCCATACCAATATATGGAGGGATAAAAAGGCCTAAGATAGTAATTATAAAAACACAAATAACCGCAAAAATTTGCGGTGTCAGATGGTGCCATAGCCACATACTAATGGATTGAAATTTCCTTTTCATGATGCTATCCCCTTTTTATTCTCGATAACATTTCGTCACAAATTCGACACATTTACCTTTCATTATACGAGAACTTAGCGGTATTTTCCATGCTTTTTTTATTTTCCTATTAAAAAGGGACTATGGCTTAAATACGTTTAAACAAATTTCCAATAAACAAGGTATAATAAACTCAAAATCAATCTTGACTACAACGTCACGTCATACTTTATAGTGAACTCATAAGGAGGAATCAGATTATGCAGACAAAAGAATTAGCTGAATTAACCGGTGTAAGTGTGCGCACACTTCACCACTACGATAAAATTGGTCTTCTAATCCCGCAAAAAGATAACGTAAATGGCTATCGTATTTATTCAGAACAAGATGTCGACAAATTACAACAAATTCTTTTCTTTAAAGAACTTGATTTCCCTTTGAAAAAAATAAAACAGATTCTTGATGATCCTTCTTTTGATAAGTCAGTCGCATTATCCTTGCAACAAAATATACTTATCGAAAAGAAAAAGCGCATCGAAAAAATGCTCACAACCCTAAATCAAACCATCAAGAACGAAAAAGGAGAAATAACTATGACACATGAAGAAAAATTCACAGGCTTCGATTTTTCCAATAATCCCTACGAAGAAGAAGCACGTACACTTTGGGGTGATAAAGTTGTCGAACAAGCAAATGCAAATATTAGCAACCTAACAAAAACAGAGCAACAAACGATAAAAGAGAGTTTTGACAATGAATTTCGAAATTTAGCAGCTGTTAGAAAACGTCATCCCGCATCCGAGGAAGCACAATTCGCAATGAACCACTTCTTCCATTACTTAAACGATAATCACGGTAATATTTATTCACTAGAGATGTTCCGAGGTCTTGGAGAAATGTACGTTGCAGATGAACGCTTCACTAAAAATATTGACCAGTTTGAGGATGGGTTAGCCATGTTCTTAAAGGAAGCGATGAGAGTTTACGCAGAAGATAATTAAAAAATATTACAAACTTACGATTGGGTGATGGGTGAATAGGGTAAAATAGAATAGATTTCATTAATATGCATAATAGTGTAATATAAAGATTGTTATTATGTATTAAAAAGGAGGTTCCTATGTTTAAACACATCTTACTTTCATTAAATGGGTATAAAATGTCCTATTTAAGAAATGATGTTATTTCAGGTGTTGGTGTCGCTGCACTTACCATCCCCGTGGCCATGGGATATGCACAAGTTGCAGGGCTACCACCTATTTATGGACTATACGCGTCCTTTTTACCTGTTATAGCGTATGTTATTTTTGCTAGTTCACCACAACTAATCTTTGGAATTGATGCCACAGCAAGCGCCATTGCTGGATCAATCATTTTAGGAACAGCCGGACTTACAGCAGGTTCCAAAGAAGCCATTGCTCTTGCACCAATACTCGCATTCTTCTGTGCCGTATTTTTGGTACTTTTTTCTGTTTTAAGGCTAGGTCGATTTGCAAAATATATTTCAGCTCCAGTTTTAAGTGGCTTTATTTCTGGACTGAGTGTTTCCATCATTATGGGACAAATACCTAAAATTATGGGCTTAAAAGAAAGTGGCGATAGCTTTTTCTCTAGTCTTGGAATTATTTTTGGTCAGTTTTTCCAGTCTAATTGGCTTTCACTTTCGATGGGTGTTGCCACTATCATTATTGTTATTAGTTGTAAAAAGCTAATACCAAAAGTCCCTATGTCATTAGTTGTCCTCATTTTAGGAACAATGGCAGCGTATTTCTTTCAACTTGATCAATACAATGTGGATATTGTTGGTAAAATTCCAGTTGGATTTCCTTCACTTGGACTTCCTGATTTTGCTGCAAGTTCATGGGCTTTAGCTATTGGTGGCGGTTTAGTTTGTGCCATCGCTACATTTGCAGGTTCCCTATTACCGAGTGAGAGTTTTGCGATGCGAAATAAATATAAGATTGATGATAATCGCGAATTATTTGCTTATGGTATATCAAATTTCGTTGCCGCTTTTTCAGGTTGTTCACCAGCAAGCGCCAGTGTTTCAAGAACAGCAGCTAATGAACAATTCCGTGGTAAAACACAAATGGTTTCCATCGTAGCAGCAACAATAATTGCTCTTATCGTGGCATTCTTAAGTGGTTTACTTTATTACATGCCACAACCTGTTTTATCTGGTATCGTGTTTGCTGCACTAGTCGGCATTATTGACGTGGATGTTTTAAAAGGATTATTTAGAATATCTCGCCGTGAAGCAACTGTTTGGATTGTTGCAGCAGTTGGAACACTTCTAGTTGGTGTTATTTTCGGCGTACTACTTGGAATCGTGTTATCTTTCATAAATGTAATAAGTCGTTCGATGAAGTCCCCGATTGCCATTCTAGGTGTCATCGAGGGCCGTCATGGTTACTTCGACTTAAAACGCAATCCAGAAGCGAAACCAATCCCAAATGTGGTCATTTATCGTTACAGTGCTTCCCTTTTCTTCGGTAACTTTAATAAATTTGCTGATGGCTTAAAAGAAGCTGTCCAAGATGATACAAAACTAGTAATTTTTGAGTCTAGCGCAATTATCAACATCGACACGACATCCACTGAATCATTAAAAGACTTGCTTAAATGGCTTGACGACAAAGGTATAGAATATTACTTTGCCGACTTAATCGATCATTTAAAAACGAGTTTTAGAAAACATGAACTTGGTTATATTATTGATAATGGCTATACGAAGAAGACGATAGAAGATGTACTGGATGATTTTTACCACAAATAAAAAAATGCTTAGCTAATTTTAAACGTTAGCTAAGCATTTTTTGCATTTTATAAAAGACTAAAAATCCGAGGACTAATCAAACGAACAAATGGTGACACAATGAAGATTTGTAAAAATAGTGCCACAAAATAATTGCGTAAAATCAATACACCTAAATGGCTCCAATCTTCTTGGTTCACTATAAGACTCAGTGTTGACATTAGGATACACATAAATGTAACCATTAATAATTGCATCACAATTATTTTTTTGACTATTGACGTATTCTCACTTACTATTAAGCTTTGCAAACGACCAGCAATCTTCCCTACAATAAAAAAATCTAGTAAAAACCCAACGAAAACAAACGGTATAAATGCTTTTAATACAATCACAAAAGCTCCTGAATTAACCCCATTTTCTAGAAATATATTATAAGAACTCATACATAAAATCATTAAAGAACACATAATAAATGTAAAAACGACCTTTTCTTTCCTATTACTGTACATACTTTCCCCCCCCCAAAGAACTATCGTAGCAAATAAAAAAGTTCTTCGTAAGTGACAATTTTGTTACAAAAAAAGTTTTGCTCAGAAACCGAAGCAAAACTTGTTATTTAACGTTTTTCTTGGTCAATTTGTGTTCTTATTTCCCGGGCAATATTTTCAATTGTGTACAGTGCCGGTAATTGGGAAGTGATATTGGCTTCTTGATACATTTCTTTATTAATATAGTATGCAATGTTCGCATCAGATAGCCGGGCAATGGTTGACTTCGCGCTATTTGTAATTGAAATAACTTTGCAATTTTGTGCTTTTAATTGGTGGATATAACGAATAATATCTTCATTTTCTCCTTCAACCGAAATCGCAATCATACAAATTTTATCCGATAATTTGCTTGATAAATGATAAAACGGATGATTGAGCGGGTCTTCAATATGGAGCGCTAAGGTAAATAACGACGAAAAATAAATTGCACCATACTCCGCAATCACACCTGACGAACCAACTCCTGCAAATAAAACAAGTTCACGGTCACGAAGAATTCGAACGGCATTTTGAATTTGCGCTTTAAATTCCGGTTGTGCGGTTCGCTTCAAAAAATCAATATAGGTTGTCTCATCTGCCATATCAATTTGTGCCAATTTTTGTTCCTCTAAGTAAAGTTGTAACTTCACGCGGAATTCCGAAAAGCCGTTGCAACCGAATTTTCGACAAAATCGTAAAATGGTTGTCGTACTGACGTGTGCCTCGGTCGCCAAATCACGAATTCGCATGTAAACAACTTTATCTAAATTCGCCACAATATAATTATAAATATCTAATTCTGTATCATTCAATTCTAAATTTTTATCTAAAAAAAGCATTTTCGCACCTCTTTTCACTTTATTTTATCATGTAACACCTCGTTACTCAAATGTAACAAGTTCCTACTTAGAAAATCCTTACCTATCGCTCGCCAAATACTAGCTATTTTTTCATAATATTTCTATACTATAACTGTGAGAAGAAAAGGTAACTAACAAATAAGTAAGCCTTTTCAAAAAAATATCCTTGGAGGTATAAATAATGAGTAAAGGTATTAAAATCGCAACTATTGGTGGCGGATCAAGTTATACACCCGAACTAATCGAAGGATTTATTAAACGTCAAGAGGAATTACCAGTTCGCGAACTATGGTTAGTAGACGTAGAAGCTGGCCGTGAAAAATTAGAAATCGTTGGTAATCTTGCAAAACGAATGGTGAAAAAAGCTGGCGTTAACATGGAAATACATTTAACACTCGACCGCGAAGAAGCTTTAAAAGATGCAGATTTCGTTACAACACAACTACGCGTAGGTTTACTAGACGCACGTGTAAAAGATGAACGTATCCCCAATTCTTACGGTGTAGTTGGTCAAGAAACAAACGGACCAGGCGGCATGTTCAAAGGTCTTCGTACGATTCCAGTAATTTTGGATATTTGTAAAGATATGGAACGACTTTGCCCGGATGCTTGGCTAATCAACTTTGCTAATCCAGCAGGAATGGTAACAGAAGCAGTTCTTCGTTATAGTAACCAAAAGAAAGTGGTTGGCTTATGTAACGGACCAATCGGTATTGAACGTAATATCGCCGAAACGCTTGGTGTAGATGTTTCTGAAATTTATGTTGAATTTGTTGGTTTAAACCACATGGTATTCGCAAAAACCGTTTATCATAATGGCAAAGACGTAACTAAAGATGTAGTTTTCAAAATGACAGAAGATGAAGCTGGCTCAAGTCTGAAAAATATTAACGCAACTGGTTGGGACAAAACATTCTTACGCACACTTAATATGATTCCAATCGACTACTTGCGCTACTACTGGCAAACAAAACAACAACTGGAAGACCAAGCTCGCGCCTATGCGGAACATGGTACTCGTGCAGAAGTTGTTAAAAAAGTAGAAGCGGAACTATTTGAGCTTTACAAACAAGAAGAACTTGCTGAAAAACCAAAACAATTAGAGCAACGTGGCGGTGCTTATTACAGTGAAGCTGCATGTAACTTAATTAACTCGATTTACAACGACAAACGCGATATTCAAATCGTTAATACTCGTAACAACGGGGCAATCCTTGATATCGACCCTGATTCCGCGGTAGAAACAAATTGTGTTATCACTCGCCAAGGACCAATTCCACTAGCAAGCGGACACCTTCCAATCGCTATCAACGGCATCATCCAAGAAATCAAGACTTTCGAACGTTTAACAGCCGAAGCAGCAGTTACTGGGGATTATGATAAGGCACTACTTGCGATGACGATCAACCCGCTAACTCCAAGCGAATCCGTTGCTCGCGAAATGCTGGATGAACTTTTAGAAGCCCACAAAGAATACTTGCCAAATTTCTTTAAATAAACAAGAAAAGATGAGCCTTTTTTCAAGGTTCATCTTTTTTATATTCTCCAGTCTGTCAAATTATTCTCCAAATAATCTACCCCGAAAGCAAATAAACCAATTCGGTAATCACTCGTAAATTTACGCGATAACACCATTTCCGGCAAACTGGCATACGGATATACCTCCGCCAAACCTTGTGTTAATTCCTCCATAAAATCTTTTTGACCAAAATAAAAGTTCGTATAAATAACAATCGTTTCCGGATCATAAAAACTCATCGTGAGTAGAACCATTTTGCGGATATGTTCTTTAATCTTATCCACGGAAAAATCAAAGTTATCCCAATCAATTTGCAATGGCATATACTTAATTTCACCTGCAAGTCCATTTTTTCCTTTTAAAATCTCCCCATTCATGAGCAGGCCAGCACCTGGCGGAAAACGTTCTGGATAGTAAAGTCCGACAATGTTATCTTCTGTGACAGGGCGATTTTTATACCCTAAAATTGCTGCATTCGTATCAGTCTCAACAAGCACCGGCAAATTCACTTCCGATTCCAATGTTTCTCGCAAATGAACGTTCAAAAGTAGCGGAAAATCCATCGCTCGCAGTCGTCCGCCAATTTCAATTCCGGGAACACCGATGACAATACAAGAAATCTTCGAGAAAGCACAGACAAGGTCTTTAATATTTCTTTTCAGCGCATGAATATCCAAATCTTCGCCCGACATATCTTCCACAAACTCCACTTCACCTAACAAATTATATACGGAAAAGGAATAAGTGATTTTCTTCCACTTTTCTTGCAAGCTAACAACCAAAACTTGTTGGAAATTTGGATTAATTTTGTAGGAAATTGCCCTTCTTCCGCCAGTTACAACTGAATTATCTTGCTCGATAATTTCGTCACCTTCTTCTAAAGCGCGAATTAGTTTGTTCACAGTAACCACACTTATATCTGTTACTTCTGCAATTTCCGCTTTTGTCATAGCTCCATGTTGCCGCAAAATCGATTTAATTTTCCGTTTATTCAATTCTTTTAAGTCACGTGGAAGTGCCATCTAACTACCCCTTTCCAAAGTTGATAAACAAACTTTATAAACTATATTTAATATTATTTTAACTGTTTAGCTAGTTTTTGTCAAAAAAAGAACTTCCCAATTAAGAGAAGCTCCTGACCTATCATTATTTTGCTTTTCGAATAAATAACGAGCAAACAAGACCAATACACGCCATAATTAGTCCGAAAACAAAAGCGTTTTGGATTCCGGCTGTAAGTGATGCGACCATTTCTTCTGGTCCAGCTCCTTGCGCGGTTTCCATGTAGGCTTTTTGTCCAGCAGTCATAATCGTGATTGCAACAGCTGTTCCGATTGCTCCAGAAACTTGCTGCAACGTATTCATAATCGCTGTCCCATCTGGATATAACTTACGAGGAAGTTGATTTAATCCATTAGTTTGTGCTGGCATCATTACCATCGAAATCCCAATCATCAACACGGAATGAAGTATGATAATTGTTAACGCAGTCGTATCTGTTTCGATTCTTGTTAAAAAGAATAACGCGATAACAGCGACAATAAATCCTGGAATAACAAGTGCCCGTGGTCCATAAGCATCGAACAATCGACCAGTAAATGGCGACATCAAACCGTTTAATACTCCACCTGGAAGCAACACAAGCCCCGCCGAAAATGCTGCGAGTGCTAAACTATTTTGCAAGTACAGCGGTAGTAGAATCATCGTCGAAAGGATCATCATGAAACTAATAAATACCAAAATAAGCCCTAGAGTGAACATTGGATATTTAAACACTTTTAAGTCCATTAACGGTTTTTCCATTGTCAGTTGGCGCCATACAAATAGAGCAAGTGAAATTCCACCAACAATAATTGCTGTTAGTACTGTTGCGCTACCCCAACCATGCTCTCCTGCACTACTAAAGGCAAATACAACCCCGCCGAAGCCTAGTGTGGAAAGAATAATCGATAAAACATCAATTTTCGGCTTCGTTACGACCGAAACATTTTGCATATATTTAAGTCCAAATAATAATGCGATAATTAAGAACGGTAAAGAAATCCAAAAAATCCAGTTCCATGTTAGGTTTTCTAAAATCAGTCCAGAAATTGTCGGACCAACCGCTGGCGCAAACATAATAACCAGCCCAATCATCCCCATCGCCGAGCCACGTTTATGCTCTGGGAAGATTAGTAAAATAGTGTTAAACATTAATGGTAACAACAGGGCTGTACCTACTGCTTGTACTACACGCCCAATCATTAATATGGCAAACGTTGGTGAGATTGCCGCAATCAGTGTCCCAGCAATCGAAAAACTAACTGCTGTAAAAAATAGCCCCCGCGTCGTAAACCATTGTAAAAGTAATCCAGAAATCGGTACTAATATTCCAAGCGTTAGTAAGTAACCAGTCGTAAGCCACTGCACTGTCGCTGAACTAATATCAAACACCTGTATCAAATCACTAAGCGCCATATTCAATGCCGTTTCACTAAATAACCCAATAAATCCCGCCATCAAAAATGAGGCAATAATTGGAATCGGCCGAATCTTCCGCTCCATTGTTCTTTCTTGCTGCATATAATTTCCCCCTTTTCAGACTAAAATATAGTAGTCTATGTTTGATATTACGTAGATTTGGGAAAGAAGTCAATTTTCGAGCCTTCATTTTATAGGAAATAATCTTTTATATGCTATACTTCTGAGTAGAAAAGAGGGATTTTTATGACTATTTTAGCGTTTATGTTAACTTTCATTGTGATGATTGAACATATTTATATTATGATTTTGGAAATGTTTTTCTCGAATACCAAACTAGCAGCGAAAACTTTCGGCGTGGAAAAAGAATTGCTCGCGAATAAGAAAGTACAGACATTGTTTGCGAATCAAGGGCTTTATAATGGGTTCTTGGCAGCAGGGCTTGCTTGGGGCTTATTTTTTGCTGGAAATGTGTACACTGGTACTGTGCAAATTTTCTTTTTAAGTTGTGTGGTGATTGCGGCTTTGTTTGGAGGCGCGACATCTTCGAAAGGCATCTTGGTGAAGCAAGGGCTGCCGGCGGTTTTGGCGTTGGTTGCTGTTTTGTTGGTTGTAACTATCTAAAAAGATATGATAATTTAACTTTCAACTAAAAACTTGAATAGCGAAAAGAAGAAGCAACCAGTTTTTCCTGATTGCTTCTTCTTTTCACATAATACGTGCTCGTAAAATGGCAACTCGCTCATTTTCTCCAATATTTCTTATCCTAAATCTTTCTATCTGCGCTGGAATCACAAATGTTTCTACGTAATGAACTTCAAAATCGTCAAATTTGCCTTCCAAACTCTCTACAACAATCTTATCTCCTTCCACCAAATTCAACATGTTCACCGTTTTTTCCATATTATCATAATCGATAAAATCAGAAAACCAATCTCGCTCAGTATAAATTTGCTCCGTTTTATACAATCCTGTCCGCTCTTTTGTATGTGTCTTTGTTTCAATTAACGGTACAAATTGGTTCACTAAATTTTCTGCCACCCATTTCTCAGAGCGATTCCAGTTAATTACTTTTTTTCCATGTTCAATGTGCACTGGCCGCGGTTTGCCGTCTAAGCCTAATCGTCCCCAATCCCACAGCTTAAATGTAAAAATATACGCACACAAGCTTATTTCAAGAATCATCGAATCCGCTCCAGAACAATGAACTGTTCCCGATGGTATTAAAAAATGGTCGTGTTTTTTTGCTGGAAAAGTATTGATATAACGTGGTGCATCTAGCGCTACCTCACCTGATTGTGCATCTTCAAGGGCTCCAATTAACTCCTCTGAATTAACATCATCCTTCACGCCCAAGTAAACAACCGCGTCATCCTTCGTATCAAGCAAATAATAGCTCTCCTCTTGCGTATAATCCATCCCAAACTGCTTTTTAATATATTCCTTATTCGGATGTACTTGCAAACTGAGATTTTGTCCACCTATTGTATCTAAAAAATCAAACCGAATCGGTAATTCCGCTCCAAATCTGCTATACACTAGCTCACCTAGCAACTCCATTGGATATTTCAATACCGCATTAATTGCCGGTGTTTCGATTCGTACAGTACCAAATTGCAAATATAAACTATTCTCTTCTGCAACCCCATCAAACGCCCAAGCAAAATTGTTAACGCTTGTGTCTAAGCCTAAGTTTTCCTTCATCCATTGCCCACCCCATACACCAGGGTCAAAATATGGCACAAACCGAAATGGGCCTTGCAACATCTGCTCCAATCCCGAACAGTAATCTGACCATTGTACCATTTTCGGATGATCCAACTCATTGGCGTCCACATAGTAATTAATTTTGTCGAATAGCTCTACCTTTAATCGATCTGCTGCTCGCCAGTCTAAGAAAAAGCCTCGTTTGTATTTCCGCAAAATATCTTCATCTAAATTCGTATCATTCCAATTCCCAATTTCACCAGAACGCATTCGTTGCTGAATCTCCCAACGTGCAACATCCATATAAACGGTCACCTCTGCATCAGCTACCAAGCTTGCTCCAGTCCCAAAAACAATTGTCAAATCATCTGAGGTCGCTACCTTTTTTCGTAATAACTCCAACTTAGCTTTTTCATAATAATCCTCCATTTTAATGGCCGCCATTCTTCCAAAAACGCGATCTTCTGTAATCAACATAGCGAATTTCTCCTGGATTTCTTGACCGCGCATCGCAAAATCATCCGCACATAGAATTGTCGCTGCTTCAAAATACTTCTCCAATGCGCACCTCAGCGTTTCGATTTGCACTCCTGGATATGTCTCTATTACCAAAATTGCCTTCTTTTTTGAAGACTTAGCTATCGCATGTGAAAGTTCCGAAAATATAGCTTGAAATCCCGTCCATGTTTTAAAATCACCTTTTACTTTCGTTGTTGGAGAGTGATTGTATCTCGTTTGATTATTCCCCATTCTCAACGCCTCCTTCTCTTCATGCTTCCAGTATAAGAATTTAAAACACTTTCTACAATACCTTTAGCCAATAGCGAAAACCATTTCCGCCGTACGAAAAAAGAGGTTCCTATATAATGTTTTATTCTTGCTCCTGATCCCCGCTTTTCTTCTTAAAATAAGGTCTCGTTCGCGATATTTTCGCCGCAACAGTCTCATCATATTTGCTAATATAAACAGAATAAATAATGTCCATTACATGTAACATCTCAATACGAGAAGCAGCCGCAACATAGCCTTCTGGATGCTCAATTTGGGCTACAGTAATATTACAATCCGCTACTTGTGCCAAGCTATTATCCTCTTCTGATGTGAACGAAATAGTATACGCACCAAGCTGTTTTGCAATCTCCAATGCCGTTATCACTTCTTGCGTTTCCCCGCCATATGAAATACCCACAGCGACACAGCTAGCGTCTGATTGTTGCGCTTGCGAAATTTGAATATGCGAATCTGCAAAGGCACTCGTGCTTTTACCAGAACGCAAAAATCGGTAGGAAAAATCTTGCGCCACGAGATTTGAAATTCCACAGCCATAAAAATCCATCCGCTCTGCTTCATACAATATTTTCGCCAAATCAGTTACTAATTCTGAATCTAAAAACTGCACACTTTTAATCATACCGTTAATCGTTAAGTTCGTAATGACTTCACCAATTTCAATAGCCGCTTTATTTGGATAAATGTAACCTCGATTATATACTTCTTGTTTCTCAAAAAACCATTTATGTAAGTTCAGCACTAGGTCTTGTTTAAAGTCTGTATATCCTTTATAACCAAGCTTTTTACACATCCTTACAATCGTTGCTGGACTTGTAAAACATTCATCAGCTAACTGCGTAATATGCATCGTTTTCACTGTTTCTGCATTCGTCACGATATACTTAGCAATATCTTGATAGGACCCCATAGACTGCTTGGCTAATGCTTGCAATCGCACAATTCCTGATTTCATAGCTAAAACCTCTTTTCTTCATAATAACCATTATACAACGAATATCCCTATAATTACTTAGAATAATTACAAGGATACTCTCATACATCGAAAATAAGTTATAGCTTCCATTTCCCAATTTCTTTTAAGATAAATTCACAAAAAATAGAGTTTGACCAAGAGAACCACTCTCTCGTATACACTGTTGGATCATCCGCTAAAAAGCCTTCATGTGTCAGTTCTGTACCAGCATCTGTTGTTTCAAATAAACGTAGTAATTCCTGACACTCTGCATCATCTATCGAAGTTAAGCCTTGAATTGCCAATCCCATATGCCAAACATACTCAGGTGGCGTGTGAGGGCTCCCTAAACCTTTTGCTGCTGTGCCTTCGAAATAGTACCGATTGTCCTTTGATAAGGAAAAACGGCGCGTATTTTGATAAATAGCCTCATCCGCATCGCAATACTTTATATATGGCAAAGAAAGTAAGCTCGGAACACCTGTATCGTCCATGATATTACTAT
This sequence comes from Listeria ivanovii subsp. ivanovii, assembly GCF_900187025.1. Lineage (GTDB taxonomy): Bacteria > Bacillota > Bacilli > Lactobacillales > Listeriaceae > Listeria > Listeria ivanovii. The sequence goes on along the minus strand of NZ_LT906478.1, from coordinate 469,104 downwards.
TGCCTAAGCCATCCACTTCATAGGCATATATTTTTCCATATTTTGGATGATCAATGATACCAAACTTATCAATTCCCTCCTGAACTTCTTTTTTCATCGTTGTTATTGCGGTTAACAACTCCATTTCTTTTGGGTAAAAAGCCACCACCATTTCTTCCAAATAGCCAAGTATTACGACAGCGAACATGTTTGCTGGCAACAGATAGCCATATTCGCACGCATCATCACTAGGACGAAAACCTGACCAAATCATTCCAGTATAACCAACTTTCGTCCCGCGTCCTTGGTTTGGCAAACTATCTTGTTCAATACCGTTATTACGAATAAAAAAGTACTCTGAACACGCTTCATGGTGCTGTTCCACACGAAACACCCGGATCAACTCTTTGATTGCTGCTAAAAAACCTTCATCAAATAAATCCACTCGCGCCGTCTGCTTCCAATAAAAATAAGCAAGTTCTACTGGAAAACAAAGGGAATCCAGTTCATATTTCCGCTCCCAGCTCCAAGGATTTGAACGTTCACTTTGATCAATTTCACTCCAACAGTTACCATTTCCACCAAAATTAAATGCATTTGTGTACGGATCAAGTCGAATATAACGAAATTGTTGTCGTATTACTGCACCAATCACATCATATAGCTTTCCACTTGCATCATCTAAATTTAAAAACACTCGTAACTGTCCACCTGAATCGCGTAACCACATTGCAGGAATGTCACCCGTAAATAAAAATGCTGAATCATCTTTTTTTTGCACAAGTGTAGTTGTAATTGTATTTAACATGCACTTTCGAAACATTCGTTGCAACTTTTCGGATAAGTCTACCTGTTGCAAAATTCGATCTATCGTTCCGTCAATCAATGTTGCGAGTTCCGTATTATCACTTGCAGCCTCTTTTAAAATTTCATCCGTAATTCGTCGTAAGCGGAAATAGGTATCCTCTCCCATCATTTCCTTATCCAAACTCGTATTATTTTCCAAAATCCCACCATTCCCTTCACTAAACAAACATGGATGCTCCATACAGCCCCGCATCGTCCCCAAGGCTTGCAACTTTTAACTGAACATCTTCTCTCATCGTGCTGTAGACTCGCTTTGTCACCATTGGATGCAACTTTTCTACTAACCATGGATGACGTAAAATAACTGCGCCACCGAGAACAAAAACTTCTGGATCGATAACTTGAATAATCGATGTTACCGCCGCGCTAAAATGATGTAACCATTGTTCAATCACTTGGCGCGCTTCTTCCTGATTAGCTTCATATTGCACAAATAATTCGGCAGCAGTCTGGTTTTCTCCAAACAATTGTTTACTTTGTCTTAACAAGGCGCTACCACTACATGTGTTTTCCAGCGTACTATTTGGCGAACTCACATCAACAATCATATTCCCAAGTTCTGACGCATGCCCATGACTGCCAGGAAACAGTTCCCCTCTACAGATGAAACCACCACCAATACCCGTACTTACCGTGATATATTGCACACTATCGTAGCCTACCCCGGAGCCAATTTTCGCTTCAGCAAGTGCAGCTGCTTTGGCATCATTCATCAAAAACACTGGTACATTTACAAGACGCTCGAGCTCATCTCTAATAGGGAATCCGTGCCATCCAGGTAAATTTGGAGCATCTAAAACTGTTCCATTAGTCACATCAAGCGGTCCAGGTGCACCAATTCCAATACCGATTGCTAAGCGTTCTGGATCAACTAGTCTAACCATACTTACTAACTTTCCTAATGCTTGGACAGGTCCTAACTTCGCCTCTGTTTTTACTTGTTCACGTGCTATCAACTGATTGTCAGAATCAAACAACGCCACTCTCATATTCGTTGCACCGATATCTATTCCAATTCGATACATAGCTACACACTCCTTACACATACATCGATAAAAAGCCTTGATTATATGATTTACAAGCATCAATTGCAACATCCGCCCGCGTTGTTTGTAACGTCGCAAGTGTATACCTGAACTCGTAAAACCCTGCCAGATCTACTTTGAAATTCGTTTCCCAGAAATTATTCATTGCCCAAACATAGAGTGGTTCTTTGTTTTTTTCTGCCCCTCTCTGTCCAGATAATTCAATAAGATGGTGTTCCAGCTCTCCTAGAACTAGAAGTGGCGTATCTTTTAGCGCAAGAATAACTGACTTTTCTGCTCCAACGTAAACCGCACCTTCTTGAACTAAATAGAACTCTTGATTAGTCCCAGGTAGCTGGTCTATACCAGGCCGTACAAGACAGCCCATTTTATCAAAATAAAGTTCTTCTGTTTCACCAGTTGTAAACGGGAATGAGATATACAGATTTTCAGGATCCCAAATACTATCTTTATGCAAGCGTAGCGTGATGTCTATTTTTGGTGTGTCACGATATACTTTCATATGAATTTCATACATTTGTGTTCCTTCTAAATCATACGTAAATACGACCGTCGCGCTGACTTCACCGCTTTCGCACACTTGGATATTTCGTAATTTGGATACGTGACGATCAGTATTTATTTTCTTGCGATTTCGTCCCATTGTGTGACGAACTTCCCACGCATTTGGCTCTGTTGCGGTGCGCTCATAAATACCTACAAACGGTGGATGCTCTAAACTATCTCGTAGTAATGAATTGCCATCTCGCTTATCGATCATGGCAACAATTCCATTCGTTTCGTCAAAAGTCATCGAATAATATTTCGTCTCGACTTGGTGCGCATTTACACGTAAACCTTCCTGCCAACCATCGTACATAATATCATTTATCTTATCTACTGCTAAATAGCGATACGGTTCTTTTTGCAGCTCTTTTTTCAAACGAATTCGTAAAATCTTCTCCTCCAAAGCCGTGAGTTCTAATACTACTTCCACTTCTTTGGCTCGAGCAATTTCCCTAACTTGTGATGGTAAAACTTCTCCAGTTAGTTCATCCACCACTTCAATATTTTGCAATAAAATGTCTACAGCTGAGCCTTCAACATCCTCCCAATGCTCAATGTATAAGCAAACACTATCTGTTCGTGCCGTTGCTTGTGGATTAATTACCTTGAACAATTTGTCGCGGTCTGGGCGAATCGTCACTTCCCCTTTTACCGCTAGAATCTCATCCAACTTTAGTGATGCCAATTGATTTGCACGAATAGCATAGGAGGACTTTCTGAAATCTAAATCATTGACGAGCGTTTCCCACGGCTCTGTCACAGATGAAGAATATCCCCATGTATGTTCCGCGTATAATGCCAACTCGTACTCAACATCATCTAGATATTGCTTGTCCGCCGCTACAAAATCAGGTGCTAGTTGCTTTCCGATATGGTATTTTCGCTGGGCATCTTTGTAATGCTTCACTACAGCTGGCGTTGATCCAACACCGTCTGCCCACCAATCATTCCAATCACCACGATACACTGGCAACTCATTCATTTCATCTCGCAAAATATCAAAAAAGTGGTTAAGCGTAATCATTTCAATTTCAATTTGATCCCCATGTAGCTCATTCCAGGTTTTCACGCGTTCCAAAATCCGACCATTCGGAGCCCCATTATCCGTACTCATCCCTGAAACCATGATTGGCACAAAATAATAGTCGTACTCCACATCATTATCCAGCTTCTCAATATAATTAAAAATACGTTCTTCTGCCACTTCAAAATCAGCAACCTCTGCTTTTGGGTTAAAACGATCCTCCAGTAAATAAGTAATTCCGTGCTCTGGTACTAAACATAGTTCATTTCCCATATGGTAATGATCGGATACCCACGTTAAGACGCGTTCACCACTTGGGCCTTCCCACCAAAAACCGTGATGCTTTTTCCCGTGTGGATACATCCCGTGATGCGTATGGATACAGCTGAATAAATTCTCAATCCCATTATTGGCTAACGCGTCGGCATATCCCCACGAATAACCATTAATATCTGCGCTCATTGCTGAATCAAGCGGCACAGCTAAATGATCTGCATAACTTCTACCTTGTGCCAGTTTATGATTTAAAACTTCATCATCTACTAATTCCGTCATGTTCAAATAATTAAGCGAAATATCAATTAGCCCCGCCTGTACATATCGTTCAAAACAAGCAATATTTTCCTCGCTACTATTTTTAAGGAAGTTTTCGACTTGCCAATAATTTTCACAAACCCAACGAAATCCCTCCCATTCCGGACGTTTCCCATCTTCAATTTCCATTAAAATATCTATTGCTTGTTGGATAAAATCGACATGATACCGCTTTAATTTTTCTTGGCGCTCTGTATAGCCAATATCTGTGTGTGAATGGTGCAATACGTATAGCTTCCATTTTTTTGACAAAGTCATCTTTTAAAACACTCCTTATTTTGTAGTAACGACAAAACCTTTTTCTAAGTTTCTATGTGACAAGATAAATAAAATGATTGTTGGAATTGAAACAATAATTGCTGCTAACAAAATGGGAGGCACTTTTTGTATTGTCGATCCGCCAAGTAATGATACCGCTGCCATTACAGGTCGTGCAGATTCGGATTTTGTCAATGTCATCCCGAACAACAAATCACTCCAAATCCAAGTGAACTGGAATAAAAATACCGCCGCAAGTGGAGCCCGAGCCATTGGCATGTAAATTTTTCGAAAGATGTAGAAATCTGACGCCCCGTCCATTCTCGCACTTTCAAGCATCTCTTTAGAAATACCCATTAAGAAATTCCGCAATACAAACACACTGAATGGAATAATCAGCGCTGCATAAATAAGGACCATTCCCAATTGAGTATCATATAATCCTACTTTATTGTACGCTTTAAAAATCGGAATAAGATACACTTGAAACGGAAAAATAGTCCCACTATAAATAACGAAAAACCAAAGTAGACCGTGCTTAATTTTGAGTGTTTCAATCGCGTAAGCTGCTAGTGCTGCCATAATAATTCCAAGACCGCCACCTAGTGTCCCATAAATCAAACTATTAATAAAACCGGAACCAAGTTGAATTTGCTGTGTTAAGTATTCCCAATTTTCCGCAATCGAAAATGATTTTGGTAAATCCCAGAAGTTTCCCGTGCTATATTCAGCCGAGCTTTTCACAGCATTGACAATAACGTAAAGAAACGGGAAAATCCAAATGACTGCCAGTATAATCAGTATGATATTCACTGTCCATTTTCCAATTCCAGCGTGCTTTTGTTGTATCATAATTAATTACTCCCTTCTTTATTGAATGTCTTTCTTAAGTAAAAGATGGAGATAACTAGTATAATCACAGATAACATCACAGCAATTGCCGAACCCATTCCTAAATGATTATTTGAAAATGATTCCTTGTACATCGTAACAGCCAAAGTTTCCGACGTTCGATAAGGTCCACCGCCAGTCATAATCCAAATACTATCAAACGTCTTGAAACTATTAACTAGCGACATAAGTACAACTACGATAATCGTCGGTTTAAGTAACGGTAAAATAATTTTCGTGTATAATGCAAGACCTGATGCCCCTTCTAATTTTGCCGCCTCGATTGGTTCTGTTGGCATATTCACCAAGCCAATAATAAAAAGTAACATATTCAAGCCAATCCCTTGCCAAATCCCAGCCACAATCATTACACCTGTGTTGACATAAGGAATATTTAACCAGTTTTTATCCAAATTTTCAAACCCGAGCATCCCTAGCAATTGTGGCAAACCATACATAGATAGCAAACTAGTCATAATCAACCCGACAATTACACCCGAAACAGCATTCGGAAAATAAAACAAATTTTTGAAGATAGTCGCAAATGAGCTTTTAATAATGGCAATGGCAAAGAGTAATGGGAGGACAACAGGGATAATAAGTCCTGCCGCAACCCAAACCAGCGTATTAATGCACGACAACAAGAAGTTTTTATCTTGGAAAACAGCAACATAATTATCAAACCCGACGAAATTAAAGCTTCCTAAACCGCTCCAGTCTGTGAAACTAATAACCAATGTAAAAATAATGGATAAAATACAAAAACAGAATACAAAAAGTACTGCTGGCGCAATGTACAAATAAGGCTTTAAACCCCTTCCCCTTTTCAGGTTTGCTTTGGCCTGTAAACTCATAACGGACACACCTTTCTTTTTAAAAGTAAGAGGTGAGCAACCTTGCACTTACAACATTGCTCCCCTTTACTATCCATGTTATTTGAATGCACTATCTGCTACTTTTTGAATCGTGTTTAACGTATCATCTAACACCGTATCTGTCGGCTTGTAGAAAAACTTCCATAGTTCATCAGTTGCAACTGTTACAACCTCGCTTGGTGTCGCTTCATAGTATCGCACCATCACTTGATATTTATTAGCATCTGCAGCCTCCTTAACAAAACTACCATTCACTGGATCACTTGATTTGGTATTATCTGTATTTATAATACCAGCCTCATCAACGAAAATTTGTTGCACATCTTTCTTATAAAAACTGCGGAGTACTTTTTGTGCCTCTGCGCTTTGTTTACTTTCTTTTGAAACTACAATCGGGGATGCCTCGAAGAAAATAACCTGTTTCTGATCCGCTGTCATAGAGGGAGCAACAAATACGTCAAAATCTTTACCAGGTTCCATGTTATACTCTTTTTTCAATGTTGCAGAAGTTACTGTTGGCTCATAGACCATCGCGCTTTTATCTGTGGAAAACATTTTAATTTGTGAAGCTGGATCTACTGGATCACCAAAATAACCTTTTGTAATCATTTTTTGCCATATCTTCATTACTTTTTTCATTTCAGGATCGGTATATTTAATGTCACCATTCGTTAGTCCCACATACAAATCAGGGGCATAACTAGCAATTAACGTTTGGAACCATAGGAAACTTGCCCAAGGATCATTTTTCAAACCAATTGGCTCTATTTTATTCGCTTTGAGCGTATCACACACTTTTATAAATTCATCCCAAGTAGTCGGCACTTCTAAATCATATTTATCAAATAAATGTTTGTTATATAAAATACCGTTGTACAATACGCTAAATGGTGCTGCATATACTTTTCCATCGATTGTAAAGGCATCTGCAAGCCCTGGATTGACGCCTTCTTTTTCATAATATTCTTTCCATTCTTTCGTTAAATCCACAACCAAATCGTTATCTACCAATTTTTTTAGCTTATCACCGCTCCACCATGTAAATAATCCTGGTGCTTTTTCACTATCAAGTGATTGTTGTACTGTTGTCTCGTAGGATGTCACCTCTGTATACCCAACAGTTTTATAGCCAACTCCTCCATCTTTTTCAATTTGTTCTGACATGGAATTCAAAATACCTACATTTTCTCCCCCTTTATCTGTATAAAACTCCACTTTTGAACTTGATGATTCCCCACTACCACAACTTGCTAGAAGCATTAAAACTGCAACAATACAACTGATTGATACGATTTTTTTCATTCTTAAGCTCTCCTTTTTGTTAGTTTAAAATGAAAATATAATTAAATATTTCCATTTTTCCAATTTCAACTCTTTAAGTTGGCTAATTTTGAATATTTATTATGTTTGACTCATTTACTACGTTCATTATAAGTTTAGAGTTATGTTACTGCAAGCGGTTACAAGTATTTCGAAAACGGTTTTCGCTGGACGAAAAAATTAGGAATATGGGGATGGGCCAGTAAAAGAGAGGTTTTTGGAGATAAAAATACCCTTAAAGCTTTTTATCTGCTCTAAAGGTATCGCTATATTCGTTAGTCCTCTGAGTCTGTGATTGCTCCTTTGATTTTTCGGGCCAATTTTTACTATTGTATTGCTACCTCTTAACCTGTAAATATAACCATTTAGTTCGGTGATGTCTTTTCGCCGCATGCGCTTTACTTCTTTTGCAAGGTACTTACTGGATTTCTAGTTCGCAAACTTTTGCTTTGTTTTCTTCTAGCCTATACCATCTTATTTCCCACATTTACTTTGACAAAGAGATTTAGAAATTCAATGAATATTTTATCTATTAATGTTAAGAAGCTAAAATTCAAATACACAATTTAATTGGCTCGACACAAAAAATATTTACATTTTATAATAAGTAATTAAAACAATCACAAACCCGCTTTATTTCAATGAGCAATTTGACATTTACATTTCATAATAAGTAATTAAAACCGTGTCAGACGGCGTTGTAGTCGCATCTATGATATTATTTACATTTCATAATAAGTAATTAAAACAAAAACGATAAATTTACTTTTGTACCAATATCGTTATTTACATTTCATAATAAGTAATTAAAACATTACTAAAATTAGGAGGCGTAATTTTATATGTGGATTTACATTTCATAATAAGTAATTAAAACATATGCGACTTCTATCACTGAAAAAATGCAAAGCTAATTTACATTTCATAATAAGTAATTAAAACTAATATCCGAGCCGAAACCGGTCGCTGTTCCTCCATTTACATTTCATAATAAGTAATTAAAACGCTGAAAATGTTGCTAATTTCTTAAAAAAAGGAAGCTATTTACATTTCATAATAAGTAATTAAAACTTTATTCCATCCGTTTATAGCGAACAAGGGAATTGAATTTACATTTCATAATAAGTAATTAAAACCTGGATGTTTTTTATATAACTTGTTCATTTCGTCGTTATTTACATTTCATAATAAGTAATTAAAACTATATTAACATCCGTAAACAACTGTATATGTTTAAACTCTTTTGAAACATTAATACATTCAATTATAGTATCACTCATTGTTTCGCTCCTTTTTTATGCTTATTGCGGTATCGTTCTTTTTCTATTAACTAAAATTAATATCATTGTAATCATCAATATGGCTATCAGTAATTGTAGAGATAATTGATATGGCGTTCTATCCTCAAGCATTCCCATAGCATTTAATCCAATAGGAAGAATATGATTAATATTTATTACTGGTAGCAGCAAGATAATTAACCCTAGATTCAGATATAGAGCATACGTTATTTTTCCCGTTATACTATAAGTTAATAGGATAATTAAACTATAAAAAAATATTTGCAGGCTTCCATTTATGAAGTATTGATACAATATTTCACCATCTATGCTTAATAACTCCTGATAATTTTTATAAGAGGTTCCAATCATGATTAGAAATGTCACCATCAGATACAAGCAAGAATACTGTAAAGCAGCTAGTATATTTTTAAAAATCCATTTATTCATCGTTTTTTGCCTAATTAACTCATAATAAATTAATTGCTGTTTTTCATTAATACCTAATAAAATCAAGTACGGAATTCCTAAATAAATAATCGCATAAAAAAGGATAGAATTTATTGTGTATCCCTCATTAGACGAGCCATAATTTGTTGAAATTATGTAGTCATTAATGCTTAAATCTGCACCATTTATTCCTAAAAACACATAACTAACTAAAATCACTGCCAAAAATATAATATGCTTTTTTTGATACATATATAAATCGTTTATTTTTCTTAGTACTTTATTCGTATTAAGTAGTATACAAGTAACGAGAATAACTGTATAGACAATGATTTCTTGTGATAACTGACCTAAAACCCTATATGCAAATGCAAGTGAGCTTATATTCATGTATAAAGGTTCCATCGCAAATGTGAATGTGTACATCATATATATAAGTATTAAAAGCGATACACAGTAGATAAAAATTGGCGTGTGTATTTTATAAGTTATCGTAATTATAAAATATGCTATTGTACTTAAAAATATAAAATATACTAATAACTGCACAAGTATGGCACTGATTGGACTACTAATTAAATCATTTAAAACAGACACAATTAACCCAGTTTCTTGATAATTTGCTATATGACTACTCCATGTTAGCTTCACATCACCGCCTACAGATATACAAATGCTACTGATAAGTAATACTGTTATTAATGAAAACGAAATTAACATACATTTTCTTAACAACCATAAATTATATCTCTGCTTAGTTTTAAGACGTATCGTATTCTGATAGTCTTTTCTTGTTAATATCTCTTTACTAACTAGCATTATCCAAATAGGTAATATAAAGTAAATAAACAAATACGGATCGGATAAAAGGCTCACACTTCTTTCAGCAAAGTTCATATTATATTGATTAAAGCTTCCTTGAAGAGCCAGTATCCCATAAAGACTCGCTATAGAAAATATGGATAAATTTTTAACATTTATAAAAGTATTAGTAATCTTTGCCAAACTCATGACAGACTATCCATTTTTTCGATATTTTTGTAAATATAAATTAACATACTAATTACCCCAACAATTAATAACATCGGGAAAAGCAGCATATTCCAAACAGGTACTTTCTCAAAATTAAAAGGGAAAATACTTATTAAGGAACCAAATTGTGGTACTCCTAACAATGAGAATAAAAAGTGTGCTATTTGATAAACAACAAACGGAATTGATAGCGCAAGAAAGATATTATTTTTAATAATTAATAAGCACCAACTGACTATATACCACAATATCCCATTAAAACCTACCCACGCAGCGTAAACTATAGCATAAAAAAGTGGAGATACATTAATTAGAAAAGACAATGCATCATTAGTCGCTATATCATTATTAATAGCAGCCACTGTGTTCAAGCCCATACTTTCAGGTTGGTAACCAATTAAACCAAAAATCGGAACAATATAGTATGTAATAATAAAAGGAATAAATACCAGCAAAAAACTTCCTACAAAAACAATAATAGCATTGCTAATCATTGTTGCCCCCAAGTACTGATAGATATTTTTCCGTATTCGAACATAGCTAATAAATTTATTACTAAGTTTTGTACTTAATTTTGGGATAGTGAGAATTACTATAAATAGTGGAAAAAGTAAAGCTTGAAATGAACCTACAGAATTAGAATATAATCCTAACCAATGTAGATATGTTTGATTGTTAGCTTGGCTTAATATATATAAGGTTGGTGCCAAAGAACCTATAATAATAATTAAAATATTAGTTATTGTTATATATTCTTTAAGTTCTTTTTTTATCATTGATTGCATTCTCATCCTCCTCATTCACAAAAATAAAGAGCTGTTTTAAGTTTCCTTAAGTTAACAGCTCCTAAAACTAATTTATAATATGCGTCCTTCATTTTTATAATTAATTTGATCTCCAACTACCAGAAGCTTGTACATCTCGGGTAGTAGTAATCTTATTACTAAAATGCAAGCGAGTTTTAGTCCCTTTATTATGTCCATTAGATAAATCAATATTTTTTGAATTTGTAAAATCGGCAGACCATGTACCATTTGAACCAGCAGAATTAGTTCTTACGTTTAGCTTGTAGCCGCCTGTTTTTGTGGATTTGACATTAGCTTTTTGCCCAGCGACTTTTTTAGTTTGGTAAGCCGTGTAACCATTTCCATTAAATTTCCCTACAGTAGTACTATAATTTGCATATGTACTACCAGCTTGGACATAAGAAACACTCGCAAATAAAACCATAATTAGAACTCCCGAAATTATTAATAACTTTTTCTTCATAGATGAAATACCTCCCAATATTTGTTATGTTTATATTATCACATAATTTAAATTGTTGTAAAGATATTTTCAAAATCAACTATTTAAACAGTTTATCGTGGAAAATCAGTATAACCGATAAACCAACTTTTCACTTTCATCTTACAGCTATTCTTTTAACCCCTTTCTAAAAGCGCCCTTGTAAACGCTTCCCTTTTATGCTAAAATTATCCTATAAACAAATACCTTATTCAGGAATGTTACCTACTTTGGGCATAACCTAGATGGATTGGAAGATGGCTTTTTGGCTTTTTCTAATTTATCTGGGTTTTTATTTTGCTAAATACTAACAGAAAAAGGAGAAAAAGATGAAGAAAAATATTTTGAAAGCGATGGTTATGTTTTGCGCTTTACTACTGATTGCGGGTTGTGGAAATGATTCAACCACGAGCAAAGCAGATACCACAGAAAAGAAAGATGGTACAGTGACATTTTATGTTGTGCGTCATGGGAAAACAATGCTTAACACCACAGACCGAGTGCAAGGATGGTCTGATGCAGTACTTACTCCTGCTGGGGAAGAAGTTGTAACGTCTGCTGGAAAAGGATTAAAAGATGTTGATTTTGGGGCTGCTTATAGTAGTGACAGTGGGCGCGCAATTCAAACGGCGAACCTTATTTTAGAAGAAAGTGCTAAATCTTCGGATACTAAATTGCAAACAGATGCACGTTTCCGTGAATTTAACTTTGGATCATATGAAGGCGATTTAAATCACAATATGTGGACAGATATTGCAAAAAGCCAAGGGAAAACATTAGAAGAATGGCAAAGTGCTGGAATTTCGCCAAAAATTTTCGCTGATAGTGTAGCAAAACTAGATAAAACACGTGTGAAAGAAGGCGAAAACTGGCCTGCAGAAGATTATGCAACCATTCAAGCTAGACTTAAAAACGGAATTACTGAAGTAGCGAAAAAAGAAAGTAAGAAAGGTGATGAAAACGTTCTTCTTGTTTCTCACGGACTTAGCATCGGCGCACTTCTTGATACCATTGAGCCTGGTTACAAACTTCCAGCAACTGGTATTAAAAATGCTAGTGTAACAAAAATCACTTACAAAGATGGTAAGTTTAAAATTGAAGATGTAAATGATATGAGTTACGCAGAAAAAGGTCAAGAGTGAACAAAAAAGGAGCCGCATTTCAGGCTCCTTTTTCTTATCTGGCAATGAGTGTGTCGCAAATCGCATGTGCCATAATATATGATGAAACGCTACCTAGTACTAATTTTTCGACCCGGTTCATCCCAGTGGCTCCACAGATAATTAAATCGGCTTGGAATTCTGCTGGAATATCGGTTGAAAGTAGGATTTTAGGGTTCCCTTTGGCAACGAACGTTTCTACTTGTTTGACACCTTTTGCTCTGGCTTCTTCTGCGTACTCATTCACGTTACCTTTTAGTTCAAGTTCTGCTTTTTCTTCCAAGCTACCATCATAGGAAACGTTTGGTGAAAATGCACGTATATCTACAATACTAGCAATTCCAAGCACTCCGTCTAATTTTAGTGCTAATTCTAATCCTTTTTCAAATGCTAGTTTTGCTGGTTCTGAACCGTCTATAGCGACAAGAATACGGTTATATTTGTCCATAATACTAACCTCCCATAGCTTTTCTTATAGTATACTTTACCCTATAAAAAGAATTTTAGGCTACACTTTTTTGCAGATAATTTTACTAGCTTATTTACGTTTTTTCAAGAGAATAATTGCCATTAGACCCATCATAATGCTAGTAAACGCCACTGGCCAAGTACCAAGACCCGCGTCACCTGTTTTAGGAAGTTTTTGTTCGGTTGTTTTTGTTACTTCTTTGGTTGTTGGTTCCGTATTTTCTTTAGTAGTTAAATTGCTTGGTGATTCTTCTGATTTTTTGTTTTTTTCCGTTGCTTTTGTTGGTTCTTTTGTTGCGACTGATTTATTGTCTGCTGGTTTTTCGGTAGTTGGTTTTTCTTTTGTCGGTGGAACTGGTTGTTCTGGGTCAGCTTTTGCTGTAACGGTTACAATGATTTGAACTGGATCAGCTTTTTGGCCACGTTCGTTTTCCGCATTTAATGTTACTGTATATTCGCCTGGTGTATTTAAATCTACTACATCATTAAAGTCACTTGTAAGGGCTGCGTTTTCTGTTACCGAGCTATGTGTCTCTGTTAGAAATTCTTCAGCCGTTTTAGTCGTTTTTTGTTCGTAGCTGATAGATGAATCTGCTTTAATGATTGGTTTTGCGTAAATAGTTACTTTCACTTCCAGAGGATCCGCTTTAAGTCCCGCACTGTTTTCCGCATTTAATGTTACCGTATATTCGCCTGGTGTATTAAAATCAACTACTTGGTCAAAATTGCTTTGAACTGCTGTGCCGTCGTCTGTTTCTGCATGGATAGCTTTTAAAAATTGCCCTTCAGTTGCTAGTGTATATTGGTTATAGCCAATACTTTCATCTGCTGTTAAATCGAGTGTGTGGCTGATATCAAAGTATTGATCATATGTTCCAGCTGATATCGTATACGATGTCATGCTTGGCGGTGTTGGGTAACTGCCAGTCGGAAAATCAAAACGAGCATTGTACTCAAGTTCTGTTAAACCGTCAAACTCTTCTTTTGTAACGCCGCTTATTGTAATACCATCATCTGTAATTGATAGACGAGAGCTTGCAACTGCTACGTCATTGAATCCTACATACGTATTACTTGCAGAAGTTGATTTAGAAAAAGGTGCTACTGTTCCATCAAAGCTAGTTAATTGATTTGGCATCATTGAAAATGGCAAATAAAGCGTTTGGTCTGTAGCATTATAGTTAAGTTTGCCAGATTTCAAAGTAATTCGCGGGTTGGTCCGACCCATGTTTTGACCATATGCTGCAAGAGATTTCAGTTTGCCGTTTTTAAAACTAGCAAAATCATTTAAAGGTCTAAAGTCGTCAATCCCATCGAATTGAAGGAATAACGTTTCTAAATTTTCTAACGATGCTAACCCAGAAATGTCGGTAATTAACATCGAATTTTGTGCGTAAAGGAATCTTAATTTAGGTAATTTGTTGAACTTTGTAAAAACATTATGTGTCACATTCTTACTGCTGATGCTAATATTCTCTAGATTCGTTAATTGATTTAAATCCGGGAAAAAACTATCTGTAATCACATCGCCAGAAACATTTAAATAGTTTAAAGTAGTTAGAGTTCTGATTGGATTTAATGTAGTGATATTTGTATTACTAATGTTAAGTGTATTAAGATTTACAGCTGCTTCTAAACCTGTTAAATCTGTATAGTTAGTTCCTGTAATTGTGACTGATTTTATTAGCGCCATTTGATCAGCTGTAATATCGGCATCACTCGCTTGTTTGAGTTGACTGTTTAGATAGGTTTTCAAAGCTGTGTCTGGAATATTTACTACACTATTTCCAGAAGAATTTTCTTCCGCAAAAGCCGTTAGAGTTGGATATGTTAAGGAAACTACACATGCAAGTGTTAGCAAAAGTTTAAAAAGTCTTTTCATAATTCTCTCCTCGTCGCTCAATTTATTATTCAAAGTATACCGCCGACGAAAGCAACTAACAATATGTTTTCGGAAGTAAAAGTAATTCTTTTTCGAACGAATATTCATTCAATTCTGATTATTTTTCAAGAAACGCCTTTATAACGCCATATTAAGCGGTTACATTTTCGTTTTAAAATAAACCGAAAATTCCAACTACGTAACAATTTAGACATATTTTCTCATATTTAGCAATTAAAACAGGAAATTTTTCCTCATTTACTCTCACTAGGTATTCCAGAATTTTAACGATAAATCGACATCTTAGCAGTTATTTCAGGTCCTGATTTATGCTATACTGTTGGTATTGATAGAAAAAGGGGTATTATTTATGAACAATGAACAAAGCATGAATCAGCAAATTGCTTTATTTTATTTTGGTTATAAGGCTTTTACAGAAACAGCAGATTTGATTATTGCGAAACATTCACTGAAAAGGCTACACCACCGGATTCTCTTTTTCACAGCAAGAATGCCTGGTCTTACAATCAATGAGCTGCTGACATTCCTCGAAATATCCAAGCAAGCTTTACACCAACCGCTTGCTGAATTGAAGGAACGCCAACTGCTTACAATCGAACAAGGTACTCGGGATAAAAGACAACGTTGTATCTTTTTAACAACAGCTGGTAAGGAATTAGAAAATGAACTTGGTGCCGCACAGCGCAAACAAATGGCACAAATTTTTGCAGAATCTACTGATACAAATGGGATTCATTTCACTGACGTAATGACAGGTTATGCGAAAAATCGACCTGGCGCTGCACTTATTAAAGATTTTAAGGAGTGATTTAAAATGGAAAAATTGTTATTTATCCAAACTGGTTTTGGGGTAGATGTTCATGGCCAAGATATCACGAAAGCGGCTGAACGAGCTGTAAGAAATGCTATCTTCACTAATTCAATGCCCGGCATTCGTAGTCAACTTCCAGACAACCGTTTAGAGAATATGGTGGTTAATATCAAACTTGCTTTACCGTGTGATGCGGATGAGTTAGATGAGGAAGTTATTCGCGCAATTATTCCTTATGGTACGGTGACGATTGAAACAATGCCTGGTGGAATGCTAACGACTAGTGGAATTTTCTTAGAGGATAAAGCAGACAAAAATGATTTAATGTATATCGTCAATGCTTCTGTGGAAACAGGATATTAAAAAAACATCTGACTCAGCTCAGATGTTTTTTTCTGCTACTAAATAATCTAAAATCGCTTCTAACATTTGTTTATTATCTTCTGGCACGTCCCTTTCTCGCATTTCGGCGACACTTTGGACAAATTTTCCTGGAGTAATAAATTCCTCATCAATTTGTAAAATCGTCTCAATCCCCGCTTTTTCCATTTCAAAATGAAATTGCAGTCCAATGATTTTTTCGCCGTATAGAAAACCTTGGTTCACACAGCCTTCACTACTAAATAAACGGGTCGCTCCATTTGGTAAGGAGAAAGTTTCTTGGTGCCAATGGAAAACATCGAGCTTCTCTGGAAAAAAAGGTAGTTTAGTGGAAGTTCTGTTAACTGGGAACCAGCCTACTTCTTTTTCATCATTTATAGAAATATTACTTTCTAGTGCGGTCGCAATTTGTTGAGCACCAAGGCAAACACCAAAAACGGGTTTTTCTTGGTTTATTAATCGTTTTATCAAATTTCGTTCTTCTTTTAACCATGGAAACTCGGCAGTGTCGTTTACTCCCATTGGTCCTCCAAGTACGATTAGAAATTCTGAATTGGTTGGCACATGATTGCTTTCGCTAAACAAACAATGAATCCTTAATTGATGTTGATTTTCTTTCGCCCATTTCGTGATAAGTCCTGGTCCCTCGTGTGACACATGCTGTAAAACGTCAATAATCAAATCATCATCTCCCGCCATTTTTTTCTATTATGACGGAAAAAGTAGCTTTTCGCAACTAGTGCTTTTGGTTTCAATTATATGTTTTTAACATTTCTTTTTTAATTTCCTGATATTTTATAATCTCTGCCTCTAAACCAGAAATAAAATCATATTTTTGCACTTCGCCTACCGTATTGAAATCATTCATGTCGGCTTTTTGTTCCTGCAGTGATTTATTATATTTGCCATAACCTAAACTCGTGATTGAGCTTACTTTATCCGTGCCATGTCCACCACTTAAAAACAGGATATATTCTTGACCTTTTTCGAGTGCAATGTAATTTTCCACCGCTTGGTATTCTCCTGAAGTTAAAAGCCACGGTTCTGAAATATCCACTTTATCACCGGGCTCAAAACTGCCTTTGTAGTTTTTGATTATTTCTACTTCCGTTATTGAGCTGTTGTTTCCTTTACCAATTTCTTTATTTCGTATTAATTTTACTTGGACAATATCTTCGCTGTCTGATTCTAGTTCTGCCAGGTTTTGTGGTATCTTATAATCAGCTCTAATGACACTATTTTTATGAATTTTGGTATTCGGGGATAGAGTTTCATCTTGCGTGGAGCAACTGGCTAGTAGGATCAATAGCAATAGGATGGGGCAAAGCGCTTTTTTCATTGGTGTTTCCTCCCTTTTTATGTATTCTTGTTGTTTTTGAGTTGGCTAATATTGTAGATATGTTTAAAGGTTAGACAAATTTACTTTTCATCATGAGTAGTTAAAACGTTGGTTCAGAAAATTTCCAAACCGCTTTGTATGTATTTACATTTCATAATAAGTAATTAAAACTGGCGTGGCAACGGATAGTCCTCACATTTCTATCACATTTACATTTCACAATAAGTAATTAAAACAATTCTCAATCTGAAATAATTATCTCACAACGATTTATTTACATTTCACAATAAGTAATTAAAACACGATGTCGAAATTCATCGGATGAAATTTATACAGATTTACATTTCACAATAAGTAATTAAAACCCGCTTCATTTTTTCCTTACTCCCATCTTACCTCAAACGCCTATTATTGTCGACCTTCTTCAAATCGGGTGAAATTTGAATGTCTAACTACTAATAACTAACTTTAAAAGCTTCAAACTCATTCTCTCACAGTCAATCCAGTTTTCTGTCGACCTCCCCTGTTTTCTGCACTACTGATGGTCGACAGATAATAGTTCATAAAAAAACAGAGCCCCAATAGAAGCCCTGTTCCCAATTTCCTACTATTAATCTCCTTAAAAAAGTGGATGCAACGAGCGATTTTCTTGAACCCCTTCGATTGCACGACCTAAGATTCGACCAATGGAGATAGTTGTTAGCTTTTCGAATTGTTTATCTTCTGGAAGGTCGATGGAGTCGGATATGATTATTTCTTTGATTGGTGAGTTTTGTAATCGTTCTGTTGCATCTCCAGCCATAACTGAATGAGTTGCACAGGCGATTACTTCTACAGCACCTTTTTCTAATAGAACGTCAGCTGAGGTTGTTGCGCGAACACCGGTATCAATAATATCATCCACCACAATGGCAACTTTACCTTTCACATCACCAATGACACTCATGATTTCGTCTTCGTGCGGTCTTGGTTTACGATTTAAAATGGCAATTGGAGCGTCTAGTCGGTCGGCAATTCTGCGTGCCCGAACTACACCGCTGTGATCTGGTGCGACTACAACGACATCTTCTTCTCCGTATTTTTCAATTAGATAGTCACCAATTAGCGGAACTGCTGAAAGGTGATCGATTGGGATGTTGAAAAAGCCCTGAATTTGTGCTGCATGTAAATCTACCGTGATTAAACGATCTGCACCAGCACGTTGAATTAAGTTTGCCATTAATTTGGCAGTTATAGGTTCTCTTGAACGCGCTTTTCTATCCTGACGAGCATAGCCATAATACGGCATGATTATATTGATTGAGTGAACTGAAGCTCGTTTTAAAGCATCGACCATAATTAAAAGCTCCATTAGGCGTTCATTCACATTTGCGTTCATTGATTGAACTACATACGCGTTAGTCCCGCGAATACTTTCCTCAATATTAATCTTCACTTCTCCATCACTAAATTTCTGGAGTTCCACCTCACATAAAGGTATATCTAGATAATCTGCAATTTTTGTTGCAAGTGGTCTCTCACTCGTCACAGAAAAAAGTTTCATTTTGCGTACCATTGCTATCTCCTTCCGCCGTGCTGATTTCTTCTCCTTATTATTATATAGAACTGTCCAAACAATGTCTACTAGCTAAAAGGGGTTAACCAAAATAAAACAAGCATTAGCGCTAACTAATGCTTGTTTTGCCTGCGAGATTACAAAATACCACCAAACCAGTGAAGACCGTAATAAACAATCCATGTATACCACTGTGTTCCAACGGCAAGCGAAGTTACTTCTACCGCATCTTTTGGTATGTTATAACCAATCTGCCCTGCAAGTTCTGTCATAAGTGGTGCCGCTGCGCCAGATAGGTAGAGGGTGATGATAACAATGACAATCCCTGTGAAAATTCCTCTAAACAAGTTACCTTTCGACGGAACAATGGCAAAAATCATATAAAATGGTAATGCTGTTAAATCAGCTAAAGGAAGCACTTTGTTTCCTGGTAAAATGAAGGCTAGAACTAATGTGATTGGAATCATTAATAGACCTAAGGATAAAACGAACGGATGACCGATTCCGACTGCTGAATCTAAACCGATAAATAGTTCGCGACCAGGGAAGCGTTTTTCCATAAATTCGTGGGCTGCTTCTGATATGACCGTTAATCCATCCATTAGTAAAGAAACCATCCGCGGAATTAATACTAAACTAGCAGCAATCGTTACCCCGGTTTGGAGTACTTGGCTTAGTGGCATTTGTGCAATCGCAGCAAGTCCACCACCAATAATTAAGCCCATTAGCATCGGTTCGCCAAAAATTCCTAAGCGAGATTGCACTTTTTCTGTGGACCAATTGATTTTTCGAACACCGGGAATTTTGCCGATTAACCAGTTCATTGGGTAGCCAACGAGTGCCCAACCAGTTGTTTGAATTTGTGGTAAGGAGATCCCTTCAAGTCCCAGCACATTTTCTACATCTTTTTGTGTCCAGTCAGCGATTTTGAAGATAATTGCCATATTGATAATCGAGCTAAATACGGCAATCGCCATGCTACCGGTAGTTAGGTATAGTGCACTAGCGATGAAAAGTGGTTGCCAGTAGTTCCAAATATCGACATCCATTGTTTTTGTCCATTTAAAAGCAATCATCACTATATTAGTGGCAATAATTGCTACAAAAACAAATGGTACAACTTCTGTTCCCCAAGCAAGTGACGAACCAACTCCCCAGCCGATATCCGTCGCGGTTAATTTAAAATTATAATTCTCTACAAGAGCTTTAGTAACTGGTGTAATCGTCGTTAACATTAGGGACGTGATAACCCCTAAACCAACGAAACCAACGCCAACAGTTAGACCCGCTTTAAAAGCAACACTAATTTTTTTACGGAAAATCACGCCTAAAATCGTAATAATAATCGGCATCATAACTGTTACACCAAGTCCGATAATATATTTAAAGAAATCTAGAATAATATCCATTTTATGTCCTCCCTTTAATCTTGAAGTATCGCGAGTATTTCATCGATTGTTTCTTGCTTTTTTAGACCTGTTAGAAATGACCTGCCAATGACTACTGGTACATCGCCAACATCTCCAGTAACGGTTGTTGAACTAACGATGATATCTGGTTTGGATGTACTCACTTTGGAAGCTACTTCTTGCACTGTACACTGGCTAATTTCATATGGAATCCGTTTTTCGTCTAACACCGCACGTACTTTTTTAGAAATAACTGTTGAAGTCGCAATCCCTGTTCCACAACAGACATAAATTCGTTTCTTTTTCATCCTAAATTCCCCCTATTCATTCTGGGAAAAATAACACTTTCCCGAAAAATTCATTGCGCGCATAAATTCGTTCAAAAACTTCTGGTCCCTCTTTTAGTGAAAGACGGTGAGTGATCATTGGTTCGATATTAATTTGCTTGTTCGCTAAAAAGTGAATTGTTGTTTGCCATTCTTTTCCTGGGAATGGAGCAGATATCGCATTCCAAGAACCCCACACTGTAAGCTCACTTCGAACAATTTTTTCAAAGTAGAAACGTTCAATCGTTACGTCAGCATATGGAATTCCGAGAAACACTACGCCACCACCTTTTTTCGCATAAGCAAATACTTGTGCAGAGGTGATTGGCGAGCCTGCTGCTTCAACTACTAAATCGGCATTTAAGTCATCTGTATGTGCTGCGACTACTTCTAAAGGATCTTCTTTTAGAGAGTTGATGACTACATCCGCGCCGACTTCTTTTGCTTGGGCTAGCTTTTTATCATCGACATCAATCGCGATTACTTTTCTAGCGCCAAAAATTTTTGCCCATTGTATCGCAAGCAAACCGATATTTCCACTTCCGACAACGACAACATCATCGCCTGCTTGTAATTTAGTATGATAATATCCGTGCACAACAACTGCTGAAGGTTCGACAAGCGCAGCAGCTTCGTAATCTAGTTCATCTGGTATTTTTACTACATTTTCTGCTGGAAGTTTGATATACTCAGCATAGGCTCCGGGATGTCTTGCTCCGATTACTGTTAGCTTCCGACAGCGGGCGAATTCGCCTTTTTTACAGTATTCACACTCTCCACAATAGAGTGCTGGGCATCCGGCAGCCCTATCACCAATCGTAATATCTTTTACTGCACTTCCGACTTCGATTACTTCTCCTGAAAATTCATGCCCCCAAACCATTCCTGGTACATAAGGTCCAAGTTTGCTGTATCTCGAAATATCCGAGCCACATATTCCGACCGTTTTTACTTTTAAAATAACCTCATCTGGGTTTTCAATCGTTGGCATGTCTGCTTCTTCATAACGCAAATCTCTTTTTCCATACAATTTTAACGCTTTCATTTTTTTAAACTCCTTTCGCTAACTCTGCCAAATTGGCCTCGATGCCGCCTTCAAATAAGTAGGATCCAACAACGATTAAATCTGCGCCGGCAAGTGTGCATTCTTTTGCTAGTTCTGCATTCACTCCACCATCAACTTCGATTTGGATTGGTCGATCTCCAATATAAGCTTTTGTTTTTCTGATTTTTTCTAGACTTGATTGAAAGAAAGTCTGTCCGCCAAGTCCAGGATTGACTGTCATAAGCAAAATGCAGTCGAGGTCATCAAGAACGTATTCTAGTGTACTAGGTGGTGTCCCAGGATTGAGGACAACCCCTGCTCTAACACCGTAGCTTTTAATTAGTTGAATGGTTCGGTGTAAATGGGTTGTTGCTTCTTGATGTACCGTAATCATGTGTGCGCCTGCTTCCACTAGCCTTGGGATATAACGGTCCGGTTCATAAACCATCATATGTACATCAAATTGTAGTTTCGTACCTTTTTTCATCATTTTAATTTGATCTGGTCCGAATGCTATATTTGGAACAAACGAGCCGTCCATCATATCAACATGCAATAAATCGATTCCGTTTTTCTCTAATACTTGTAGTTGTTCGTTTATCCTACCAATATCTGCCCCAAAGACAGAAGGAACTATTTTTGCCACTTTTCTCACCTCAAGATTGAATTTCAATGATTTTTTGTAACTTTTCCTTGTCGCTTAGTTTTAGTTTTTGCTGGCTAAAATGAAGTAACTTGGTTGATTCTGGTGCATTTTTTGCGGACTTCACCCAAAATTCATTGCGGCTTGGAACGAGAATATACCATGGAAGTGATTTTTTCTCCGTTTGCCATGCTTCGTGTAATTCTTCCAGCTCCCACGTTTTCATTTTAGCCAACTGGTACATTTTTTTTGGTAAATAGTATGTGAGCGTCCATTTTGCATATAAAATGGTGGTTGTATAAAGCATTGCAAAGAGCATAAATATCAACATATTATTTTCAATTAATTGAACGACGAATCTACCTGGGCTTCCTATTAGCCAATTAACAAAACTCGCGAAAAAATTTCCCATCTATTCTCGGGCCTCCCTTAAGTATTTCTTGAAAACTGCTCAATTGCTGTCAAAACATTGGTAGTTTCCTTGGCTTCAAGTAAAGTCGTCATCACCTCCTCGTCTTGAATTAGTTGAATGAGTGTTTGCAGCATATCTAGCTGTTCATCTGCACTTTTTAATGCCATCATAAAGACTACCTTCACTTCAATAGCTTCGTTATCAGATGCCATTTCGATAAAGGAAACGGGTGTCTCTAAAATCCGAACCGCAATAACTGGTCGAATCACATGCTCGCTATCTGTATGTGGAATAGCTACACCAGCATGGGCCGTTAATAACCCCGTTGGAAAAACCGCCTCCCGTTTAATAACGGCTTCTTTAAAACTCGGCTTCACTGCTCCTACTTGAATAAGTTGTTCTGCCATCTCTGATAATAAGTTCTCTTTATCTTGTTCATTTGAAAATAGCACCATTTCTTCTTTAAAATATTCTAATACATCCAAATTGCATCCCTCCGACTGGCTGCTTACTTATTTATTTAATAGTTTATTTCCGACGGCGCCACCAGGATGGATGACTGAAAACTGTTCTTTCGTATAGTTCATATAAGTCATTAAACAAACAATAATCGCATCAAAACTCGCAATGACAGTCATCGTGCTTGCTGTCGCCAACATATTAAATGGATCTGGCTCTTTGGCTACACTTACTGGGAAAAAGATATCTGCTTCTTTTGCGATAACTGATTCTGGATTTTCTGTCACGCCGATTAGTGTGCTGCCTTTCGTTTTACATGCTGGTATTAAATTTAATAATTCTCCGGTATTGCCACCTTTTGAAATAAGAATTAATATATCATCTTGTTGAAGCACCCCAAGCGTTCCATGGACAGCATCTGATGGCGTCAAGAAAACAGCAGGACGCTCAATGCAATTAAAAGAATGGACTAATTTTTTCGCCGCGACTCCAGAAGTTCCGCAACCAGATACGACAATCTTCCCCGTACAATTAGCAATTTTCTCGACTGTTTCGATAAGAGCATTTTCATTCGTTACTTCTGGTAATCGTAATATTGCTTCTGCTTCTTCACGCCAAGTGCTATGAATATTTTCTAAAATAGCTTGTTTATCCAAGATTTATTCATCCTCTCTTATAATTAATTGGTCAATTGTTTGCATGATTTTTGCTTTCGTAACGTTTTTCAGTAGATTTGCTAGCATTGTGTCATTTTCTGCTAGATGAACAATTTGATATAAGGCTTCAATATGTTGTTCTTTGTCAACAGGTGCAATCACAATAATGAAGTGAACCTGTTCTGTTTCGGAAAAATAAACCCCGTTTTTGACGACTAGTAGTGACATAGCAAGTCGATTTACCCCTGCATTAGGCATAGCATGTGGGATTGCGATATCTTCGCCGATTATGATATAAGGGTCATAGAAATTGTGATTATTAATCATCGTTTTTACATAGTTGGCGGTAATTGCTTGCTGTAGTAAAAGTGGTTGACTCGCTAACCGAATCGCTTCTTGATAATTTTTGACATCATCACAAATCATGATATTTTCTTCCGTAATCAAATCATGAAGATATACTTTTTTCACCCGCCTGTTTTCTTTTGTTGCTGTATTGGCAGATAGAATATCAATTATCCCTTCACGAATTGCGCTTTCATCACTTATATCGGCATTTCGCTCCACAATATCCATGATTTTATCCATACTCGTCAGTTGGTTACTCATCCCGAATAAACGTTCTAACACATGTTGGCGCAGTTGCGTTTTTTCGATGTCACTTATAAATGGCTGAACGACAAAGACATTTTCCGCATCCTTAAGTGGTATCGACGAAAAGACAATATCAACCTCCGCTTTAAAAAAAGCATACTCTCGAACAGAAATAGTAGGATAGAAATGGATTTCCGGAAAAAGCTTCACTAGAATATTTTCCATAATTTTTGAAAAAGTAACCCCACTTGGACAAAGGACAATCGCCCGTTTTTGTTGGTGATAAATATCATTTTGCGGTATCATGTCGCTGCCAATAAATAAGGAGATGAAGAAAATTTCTCCAGCTGGTATTTCATGTCCAATAAATCTAGCTAGCGGGGCAAATGCTTCTTTTACAATGAAATTCAGCGCTTCAAATTCTTGATTAAATTTTTCATATAAATTGTCTTCTAAATTCATTTGGTATTTGATTCGGTAATAAGCCGGTTTTAAATGTAAAAGTAATTTTTCGATTAGGATATGTTTATTTTTGAGTGACACGAGTGCCTTTTTCTCAAATAAGTCTAAGCATGTCAAAACTACTTTTTCCAAATCTTCTGTGAGTCTTTCGGTTAAAATCTCGCCTGAAAAAATATTCGTTGTGAGTAGCTGTAAGGTAATAAATAACCTTTCTTGTTCTGGCACAGGGCCTGTTTTCTCCAGTAAGATATCCGTTATGTGGTATTCACGGGTATCAGATAAAGATTTTTCGTCAATCTGAAAGGCAGTGTAAATTAGCCTTCGATCTCTTATTCGCAAAAACATCACAGATAATAGATAAGGCAACAATTCAATTTGTTCATACGTAAATTTGATTTGCATTATTGCTTCTGCTTCTTCGAGTGTGCGGCGAATTTCCATAAGTTGTGCTTGTTCAATTCCAGAATAGGATAAGAAGTAATGCTCACCGCGAAACATTTCTTTTACGCTGCTCACTACTTGGGTTAGAACCTTGCGTAATTCCCACTCGCTTCCTGCTAATTGGTAGCCAGATGCACGGCTATATGTCACGGTCGTTTCTGCCGGGAGCAATTTTTGCGCTACTTTTAAATCTCTGAGTATCGTGTTTTTGCTTACTTGTATCTTTGTTGTGAAATGGGCGAGGGATAGTTCTTCTTTGGCAGTAAGAAGCATTAGCAAAATCAGATTAGCCCGTTCGTTTTCTGATGGTAAATATTCCACGCTTGGATCTCTTGTTTCTTTTTCAGAAAAAAGGGTTGTTAGTTCTGGTTCTAAAATG
This sequence comes from Listeria ivanovii subsp. ivanovii, assembly GCF_900187025.1. Taxonomy (GTDB): domain Bacteria; phylum Bacillota; class Bacilli; order Lactobacillales; family Listeriaceae; genus Listeria; species Listeria ivanovii. The sequence continues at coordinate 443,212 of NZ_LT906478.1, read as the reverse complement.
AACTTACCATTTTTGGAGCGCTTCACTTCTGGATAATTTTTCCACTTTAACCATTCATTTACTTTTTGAAAACTGTAACTAATTTGATAGCGAGATAATTTATATTTTACTTCGAGTTGTTTGTTTGTAATGTTAGGGTTTTTAATGACCTCTTGAAACAATGTTTTACTCCGATTATCCAGATACATGCGTTCCCCCCCTTTGATAGCCTAATTATAGCATAGGAGGAGTCGCTTAAGAATGCGCTTTCATCCCAAGTTTTCTCCAAGTACTTCCACAAGATGAGAAGGAGAATGTTAGCTTTCGAACAAGGTTGCATCTTGATTGAAAACGTGGATTGCTTCGATTGCTAGTACTTTATTAGTCATTTGCTCATAAATATCATACGGAATCGTTACTGTGTCAGCACCACTTTCGTAAGCTTCCATCACTTGCCCTGCATTTTTAAAACTCGCCGCCATTATTTGCGTGGATAACGCTTGTTTATCAAAAAAATGACGCATTTTAGCAATTTCTTTAAATGGATTAATACTTGCTCCACTCATTCGATTGACATAAGGAGCAACAAAATCGGCCCCCGCAAGCCCTGCCGCAATGGCTTGATCTGCCGAATAAATCGCTGTTCCAAGTAGCTTTATTGTTTTGTCTTCCTTTTTTAGTGTTTCAATGACATAAATTCCGTCTTCATGCGCGGGAATCTTGATAGCAATTCTCTCTTTTCCAAAAGTCGCTAATAATGCGCTTGCGTCAGCCAAAATTTCTTCATACGTAAAGCCAACTGTTTGGACAAAAACAAGTTTATTGCTTTGTTGTAAGATGTTCGTAATAGCAGTTTTTCTGGAGCATTTCTCTTTTACTAAGATAGATGGATTCGTTGTTATTCCTTTGAAAATAGAACTAGCTTGAATTTTTTTTATATCTTCTAAGTTTCCTGAATCTAAGTGCATATATTCTCACCTTTCTTTGATAATTTCTCGAAGTGGGGCTAATTTTTCTGTGTAACTGCCTGTTTTATCATTAAATAGAGCCGCCGTCCCAACTACATAAATATCGACGCCAATCGGTTCAAGTAAACGCACCGTTTCTTCAAAAATATTTCCATCGACTTCGATTAATGGTTTATTAGTATGGTTTTCTAACTCTTTCTTTAGTTGCTGGATTTTTTCTAAGACATGACGTTGAAATTTCTGCCCTGCAAAACCTGGATTAACGGTCATCATCAAAACCATATCTACTTCATCTAAAAATGGATAAATTTTTTCAATGGCTGTTTCTGGGCTAATGGCAATGGAAGGTTTTATCCCGAGCGAACGAATATGACTAATAGTTGCCGCTACATCTGGTGAATTTTCGACGTGAAAAGACATATATGCAGGTTTTATTGCTGCGTATAAATCCACAAATTCATCTGGGTTTACAGTAGCTAAATGAACATCCAGTAACATATCTGTGTTGTTTTTAATGTCCTGTAACACGTATGCTCCCATTGCTGTATTGGCAACAAAAACGCCATCCATCACATCACAATGAAGCATTTTAACCTTTGCTTTTTCAAGAGCACGCAGTTCATCCGCTAAATGAAGCGAGTCTGCACACATAATCGATGCCGCAATCATTTTCATTTAGTTCCCCCCGTTTCAAGTGCAGTTAATTTAGCAAGCCTCGTCAAATGCCGTCCACCTTCGAATTCTGCTTCTAACCACGTATCCAGTAAGAGTAACGCCAAGCTATCTCCAAGTACACGCTCCCCCAGGCACAGCACATTGCTATCGTTGTGGCGCCGCGTCATCATCGCTGAGAAAGTATCCGAAACGACTGCCGCTCGCACCCCATCAATTTTGTTTGCCGCAATCGACATCCCAATTCCTGTCCCACAACATAATACGCCTAAGCTACCATGCTCGGAAACAAAATACCCTACTTTGGCCGCGTATTCGGGAAAATCAACCGTTTCTGCGGAATAACACCCAAAATCCTTGACTGCGTATCCGCTTTCATAAAGATGTGTCCGAATCTTTTCTTTCAGTTGAAATCCTCCATGATCCGCTGCTATAGCAATTTCCATGCTATCCTCTCCTTTCCTGATTTGATTGTAGCACCATAAAGGGATAATCGTTAGAGGCGTTGCGTCCCATTTTTCTCGCGAGGTTTACACAAGCTGATTCTCAAAGAAGTATTTGAGCTGGAAAAATTAGTAGCTGTTCGAAAACAAATAGAAAATTCCTCCAAATCTCAAGTTGTGAGTATAAAAGATGGTTATATTAATGGTAGATTCCGACAAGTAACATCCAAATCAACTTATGAATTATCTGTGATTGAAAATCCTTCTTCCAATAATCAAAGCTATCAAACAAAAGCTTATTTGACAAAACCACTTAGTAATTTATCTTTTCAAGTAATAGCAAAATAGCTATTACTTGACTTTAAACATACTTAAAATAACCTCAGGAGGAATACAATTGAACTTTAACTATTTTATAAAAACTGGCATCACAGGGCTTATTTTGCTATTTATAGTTCAATGTTTACAATTTTTACGCGGACTTTCAATTCATTCTGGATTAATGGATAGGAGTATTGATAATAATCCTTTCAATACAAGCTTAGTTATTAATCCAATTATTTTTTCATAATTAGCTTCTGCTTCTTATTACTTTGGATTTATAAATATCTTCAGCTTCATAAACAAAAAAACCACCTAAAACCCATTTTCAAAAACGGATTTTAGGTGGTTTTATTATTCTATCAGCCTCGTAGTTCAGCTTGAATTTCTTTTAGTTTTTTAGGGGTTACATCGTCGCCAAGTGGGTCAATGATGGTCACATGGTGCAGATTATCTTGTACAGTTCCTCTGATTTTTTGTAAATATTCTTGACGAAGGGCAGCTTGTCTTTCTTTTTCAAAGTCAGTTAAACCTTCATTCTTTTGTTTCGCAGCTAATTCATTTATATTTTTTAATAACAATTTCATGCTATCCCTCCTATCATATTGTTACTTTTAATAAGTAACTAACAAAATTATAATACAAAGGTCAGAAAAAGTCAAACTCATGCTTTTTTATAAAAAAATACCCCTTAAATTAATAAGGAGTATTTCATAGCGTCATCTTCCGCAGCCTTCCACAAAGCTATAACGCGGAAAATGGGGCAGTGATACTTAAGTCACTGCTTGTAGGCTCATCGCATAGAATCAACTATAGCATGGATAAAAATCCCTGTAAAGACTTATTTTGTGAATTCTAGCCAAATAGAAGCTATTGCCTCGTGCCCCGCTTTGGTAGGATGAACACCGTCTTCTGCCAAATAAGTTGGACCGTGTTTGACAGCTAAAGCATTCATTAAGCCATCGAGCGGAATAAGTGTTGCGCCAAATTCAGCTGCAAGTTCGCGTACCGCACCAATTTTCGGATCTAGATCGCCGCGCCAAGCTTTTCTATCTTCTGGATAAGGTAAAACAAATGGTTCCATTAATACGATTTCTGCATTAGTTTCCACTTTAATTCGCGTTAAAATCACGCGGTAAACTTCCTTAAAGGCAGTAACAGATGTATCTTCCCATCTGCTAAAACTAAACCAAGTATCATTTATCCCAATTAAAATTGTCACGACATCTGGTGTGAATTCTATCGCATCGGTATCAATACGACGATGTAAATCCGCCACCCGGTTCGCACTAACACCACGATTTAAAACCGTCACATCTTCTGTTTTCAAGCTATCCGCAATATATTTTACGTATCCCTGACCTAAATCATAACCATCCGCAAAGTCTCTTCCTGCATCTGTGACACTATCGCCTAAAAAAAGTAATTTCTTCTTCACTAAGTTCCGTCTCCTTTAAAATTCCTGATTCCTTATTATAACAAAAAAATGACTTTTTAGTTGTTATTCATTTTTTGTATATCTTGTTTCCCTAGCACTAAACTATCCAAAATTGCGATTGTACAACAGTTGCCCGACTACCTATAATTAAAATGTAAACAACTTACTACTAATTTTAAATCGGAGGTAATATATATGACTACAAAAATGACAGAAAAAATGCTTTTTAGTCCATCTTTTGAATATGTGGATAACGGAATCGAACATGGTGTACTTAGCCCATTTGAAACGAAAGAAATTATTCTGGAAAAAGGTTCCCAAATTGCGGAAGGTTTTAAACCACTCGATTGCGCGATTAAAATGTTAAAAGATGTCCCTGTTCAAATGCGTGACGGAATAACAATTTATACGGATATTTATTTACCAATCACGGAAGAAAAGGTTCCAGTTTTAGTAGCTTGGAGCCCTTATGGTAAGAGCGCCGGAACTGCTCCTCGTTACAAAAATCTATTCCAAATGTTAGGAATGGGAAACACTTGGAATTCTGGTCTTACTAAATTCGAAGCACCTGATCCAGCATATTGGTGCGCTCATGGATATGCTGTTTGTAACCCAGATATGCGCGGAATTGCTCATAGTGAAGGTGACACAACTATGATTGGCTCCCAAGAAGCAGAAGATGGCTATGATTTAATTGAATGGCTGGCAACTCAATCTTGGAGTAATGGCAAAACAGCGCTAACCGGGACATCTTATTTAGCCTTCTCACAGTGGTATATAGCCGCTGAACAACCACCACATTTAACTTGTATTAACCCAACAGAAGGTTTAGCTGATGGTTATCGAGATCTCGCTTTTATTGGTGGTATCCCTGATAAAAACTTCATCGAACGCTTACAAGTTAATCATGTCAGTGCCAAACATGCAAAGCGCGAAGACTTAACAAAAGAAATGGAAGCTTTCCCCTTAGCTGATGCTGCAGTTTGGAAAGATAAAGTAGCTGATCCTCGTAAAATCACTATTCCCGCTTTTGTTGTCGCTAGTTATTCTAACACTTTACACACAATAGGCACTTTCCGTTCTTGGCGTTCCCTTGCTTCTAAGGAAAAATGGCTTCGTATTCATGACCGTCAAGAATGGCCATATTACTATGATCAAGATAATATCGAAGAACTACGTCGCTTCTTTGATTACTACTTGTTAGGAAAAGAGAATAACTGGAAAGAAACTCCTACTGTTCGCTATTCGCTAATTGATTTTCAAGGTCGCAATCAAACAGACTTGCCAGCTGAAACTTTCCCACCTTTAGCTACCAAAAACAAACGTTATTTCATGAACGGAAAATTCCGTACTTTACAAACAACTCCTGAAACAGAAGATTTCCCGGTAAAATATGCTCCAGAAAATTTGCCAGGACGTACTTCTTTCCAAATGACCTTTGATAAAGATACTGATTTCGTCGGTTATCCAAAAGCAAAACTATTTATGGAAGTCGATAGTTATGACGATATGGATGTTTTTGTTTGGGTGCAAAAACTGGATAAATTTGGTAATGTCTTAAGTGAGTTTGTTGTTCCAAATCACGGAGCTGCACTGCAAGATTTCACCCAGGAAGGCGCATCTGCCTTGCGTTATAAAGGGGCTTGGGGACGGCTTCGTGCTTCGATGCGTCACCTTGATAGCAAGCTTACAACAGAAGAAATTCCTGCTTATAGTTTTGACAGAGTGGAAAAACTAGCTAAAGGAGAAATTGTTGAACTAGATATCGTGTTAAGCCCACTTGGTTTAGCTTACAAAACAGGGGAAACATTACGAGTGGTTATCAGTAGCAAAGATGAACTTGGCTCTGTTATGCCAGGAACACCTGGTTGCACGCCTGACAACAAAGGGGTGCACGTTCTCCATACTGGCGGAGATTACGCTTCTTATATTCAACTGCCACTCAATAATTAATAGAATAACTTGTCAAACAAATTTCTTCACTTTATACTAAGACTACTATTAAGTCTCTTTATTTGATTGGAGTCATTATGAAGTTATCTACTTTAAAGTATTTTGTTGACGTAGCTGAGCAAGGTAATTTTACAAAAGCTGCTCAAAAATTGTATATTTCTCAGCCCACTCTCAGTAGAAGAATACAAGAGCTTGAAGCTGAAATTGGTGTCGAACTTTTTATTCGGCACCGACATGCACTCGAATTATCTAGCGCTGGTGAACAGTTTTTAGTCGAAGTAAATGATATTTTAAAACGCGTAAACCAGCTAACTCATATGTTTGATAAGCAAGAGACGCCAGATGAATCGAGACAATTAGTAAAAATCGGTTATTTAGCAAATTTCAATTTGAGTAAAATGTATGAATTAATCGAGGAGTTTAAAGCAAGCCATCCATATGTCCAGTTTTCATTAAAACCTGATACGCCAATGAACTTGTCTGATGGGCTTTCTAATGGCGCCTATGATTTAGTGTTTAATTTATCCACTTATTTTAACGGGAGTAAAGACATTGAAAAAGTACCATTTATCAATAATCATCTTCAAATTGCCTTACCAGCAAATCATAAATTCAGCCACATGAAGAAATTAAATTTTGCTGAATTGAAAGAGGAAACCGTTATTTTGCTTGAACGAAAACAATCTCCTGTCATTGTGGATTATGTCATCAGCGAGTGCACCAAACATGGTTTTAATTTGAAAGCTAATTCTTATGTTCAAAATCTTGATGAAGGATTATCTATGACTTCTGTTGGTGAAGGATTGGCGTTCTTATATTCTGGCATGAATGATGGTACACTTGCTGAAAAATATCATATTAAAATTGTCGATTTAGAAAATGATAGTACAGACCAAGATATCGTTGCTGCACTTGATAAACCTAATGAGAATGAACTCGTTCAAGAGCTATTTTCATTTATAAAAAGCTATTTTAATTGAAAGCTACAATAAAAAACAGACATTCACTTCTAGATGAAAGCGAATGTCTGTTTTTCACATTTTTAAAATTGTTTATGCAATAAATCGAGCACATGGCGCAATTCATTGACATCAATTTGACCAGGTGCAGATGCTTTTTTAGCAGCTCCAAAGGTCATTGCAGAACCAAATACTTCCCCAGCAAGTCGACTAATAACACCCGTTCCTGCCATAGACATGGTAATAATTGGTTGATTTGCCTTTTCAAATACTTCATTTGTAGCTGTTAATAATGTTAGTACATCGGCAGCTGACTTTGGCATAACCGCGATTTTTGGAAGATCTGCTCCAAGTGCTCCCATTCGAGTTAAACGGGAGATAATTTCTTCTTTTGCCGGTGTTTTGTCAAAATCATGGTTAGACATGACCACTTTGACATCGTTTTTATGAGCCGTTTCAATTAGTTTTAGTATGTCCGCTTCTTCATTGAAAAGTTCAACATCGACTAAATCTACTTTTTTAGTCGTGGCAATCGTTTCGTTTAATTCGAAGTAAAATGCATCACTAACAGCCAATTCTCCGCCTTCTTTTGCGCTACGGAACGTAAATAAAATTGGTGTTTCTGGCAAAATAGCACGAATTTCATCTAAAGCTATTTCCACTTTGGCTAAATCTTCCACGCCTTCAAAGAAATCAACGCGCCATTCTACTACATCCAAATCAATTGTTTTTAGCATTTCTGCTTCTTCTTTAAGTGCGGCAACCGTCTTACCAACCATTGGTACACAAATTTTCGGTGCACCTTCACCAAAAGTTACATTTTTTACGACTACTTTATTCATCTAAAATTCTCCTCATTCGATATTATGTCTTAAGATTAACGATAACTTTCTCAGAGTGCAAGTTTTTAAAATAAGATTTCTTTAATGTAATCCACTGGCATTTCTTTGTGTGTCCAGATTTCGAAAGCTTTCGCACCTTGCCAAAGCATCATGCCTAAGCCGTTTAATGTTTGGCAACCTTGTTCTTCAGCAATTTCTAGTAATCTAGTTTTTGTTGGTTTGTAAACAACATCTGACACGATTAGTTCTGGGCGCAACATATCCGCGCTTGGTAGTAGAGTTTCTCCTTCAAAAGGTTTCATTCCCACACCAGTCGCATTTGTGAAAATAACACTTTCCGAGATTTCTTTGCGTAATTGTTCGTGGTCTTCAATATCAAATAATTGTGCTTTACAATCTGTTTTTGAATTGATTTTTTCTACTGTTTTTTGGGCATTTGCGTAAAAATCGTCTTTTCTGTTAAAGATAGAGATTTCTTTCACGCCGTCGAGTGCTGCTTGGATACAAATCGCTGTTGCCGCACCACCAGCGCCACAAATCGTCATTTTCTTGCCAATGATGTCATGTCCTGCTTCTTTCAAAGCACGCATGTAGCCAGTGCCATCAGTAATATGACCAGTTAAAACACCATTATCATTCACAACGGTATTAACCGCGCCAACAAGTTCAGCTGCTGGGGATAATTTGTCTAAGTATTTGTGGATATTTGTTTTGTTTGGCATGGATACATTCCAACCACGTAAGTTCATTGCGCGGAATCCTTGAACAACATCTTTTAATTCTTTGTCGCCAACTTCAAAAGCAAGATATACATAATCCAGCCCTAGTTTTGCAAAAGCTTCATTGTGCATCGTTGGAGATAAGCTGTGTCTAATTGGTGTGGCGATTAACCCGATTAATTCTGTGTGTCCTGTAATTCTTTCTGTAATTTTATTTGTCATAATAACTTCAATCCTTTCCAAAATAAGGTTTATTTGTGAAAATGTGAGCTTATATAAAGAACGAATGTGGCAAGACGAATTCCGCCTTGCCATTTCGGATTACAAAGAGCCAATTTTTTCTAAAGTGGTTAAAATATTACGGCCTTCGCGAACGCCTTCCAAAATTTTCCTTGTCGCTGCGCTATCGCCAATATTAACAATTTCAATCTGTTTTTCTTGTCCATATGTCGCAAGTTCTTCCATTAATGGGCGTTCTGGACGCATTCCTAAACATACAAAACCATAATCAAATGGAATTTCTGTGTCTACTCCGTCATGCTTCACTTTAAAATGGTCTGCTGCGACTTCTGTAAGTGCTGTTTCTGTTTGGACATCAACATGGTTTTTTTCAATAATATCCATCATCGAAAGTCTCGTTATCATATCTAAATCTTTTCCAAGTAGTGGCATCATTTCCACAATTGTAACATCTGATCCTCGTTCTGAGAAGTACTCGACAACATCAAGACCAACTGCACCTCCACCGATAACTGCAACTTTTTTGTTACTAAAATCAGTAAATGCATCTATATTAGAAATTAATCCAAAGATAGAATGAACATTGCTGCCTTCTTTGTCAATCACGTCTAACAAACCTTTAATTGGTGGAAGTAATGGTTTGGATCCTGTGGCGTTAACCACCACATCAGGATTAAATGTATCAATAAGCGCAGTATCAGCTTTAGTGCCCGTAATAACTTTTAAATTGGTTAGTATTGCTGCTCGATTCGCTAAATAATTAGGGAAATCGGCAATTCTGCTTTTGTCGGGAAGATTGGCAATTTCGCGAGCTAAGCCTCCAGTTTGTTCGTTTGCTTCAATCAATGTTGTGTTGCAACCAACTTCGGCCGCCGTACAAGCTGCTTCAAGCCCTGCTGTTCCACCGCCGATAACAACGACATTGGTTGGACGAGTCACTTTTGTTTCTTTATATTTATCTTCATGGATAATATCCGGATTTACGGTACAACGAATTGGTTTAGATTTTGCGATGCGGTGATCCGCGCAACCGATATTACAAGAAATACATTTTCGGAGCATTTCTTCTTGACCAGCTGCCACTTTATTCACCCAATTAGGCTCAGCGATTAAGCCACGCCCCATTGCAAGTAAATCTGCATATCCTTCTGACAAGATTTTTTCCGCAGCTTTTGGACTTCGAATGTTTCCAGAAGTAATCGTTGGTTTATTGAATTTATCTTTGACTGCTTTGGCTAGGTAGCTTCTCCAGCCATCTTCTAGGTTCATTTGGTCAATTTGTAAGTATAAATTATCATTAATTGCTGCAGATACATTCAAAATGTCTGCTTCTTCCTGGCAATAATCTAGTAGTTCTAAAATATCCTCTAAATGATTTCCTCCATTAACAAACTCATCAGCACTAAAACGAAGCACGATAGGGAAAAATGGACCAACTTCGGCACGTACTTTTTCTAAGATTAGTTTTACAATCCGAGCGCGATTTTCTGGTGTTCCGCCAAATTCATCTGTTCGTTTGTTATAAAGTGGTGATAAAAATTGGCATAGTAAGTAGGAATGGCCGCCATGGATTTCAACTGCATCAAAACCAGCTTGTTGTGCTCGTCTGGCTGCAGCGCCGTATTTATCCACGATTTCATAAATTTCTTCTACCGTCAGCGGACGAGGAATCGTGCCACCAGTTTTCGACGGGATATCAGATGCTGAAACTGGTTGTAATCCGTTTAAACGAGCCGGATAAGCCGAAGCCCCAGCATGGTTGATTTGGATGGATACACAAGTTCCGTGTTTATGAAGGCGTTCCGTTAACTTATAGAAACCTGGGATATATTGGTCGTTATCAATTCGAAGTTGTGTCGTCCCGTTTGTGCCATAAGGAAAATCAACACAAGCATTTTCAATGGTAATAAGCCCTGTTCCACCCTTTGCTCTTTGCTCATAATAAGCCATATGTTCTTCTAAAAATTCGCCATTTAATCCAGCTAGGTTTGTACCCATTGGTGGCATAATCACGCGGTTTTTAATCGTCATGCGTTTTACTGTTAGTGGTTCAAAAATACTCGGATAATCTGTCATAATAAGCCTCCTGCGACTATAATCTCGGCAAACGATTGTTACATTTATCACGTTCAACTATGCACAATCTTATTTCCATTTAATTATAAATCAGGACTAATTATTAATCTAATGTATATTTTTCTATTTATCCATAGATTTTTTCTATGCAATCGAATACAATAGAGTTATGAAGGCATTCCGAGGAGGTTAAACAGATGAATTTGCGTCAATTATATTACTTTAAAAAACTAGCCGAAAAAGAACACTATACTATTGCTGCTGCTGAACTATCTATTACGCAGCCTAGCCTAAGCCACTCCATTGCTGAGTTAGAGCGCGAACTCGGTGTTTATTTATTTGAAAAACAAGGTCGCAATATTCGTTTAACTAAATATGGTCGCTTTTATTTAACTTATGTAGAAAAATCCCTTGCAGAACTGGAAAAAGGGGAAAAATTACTGCACGAATTAACGAGCCCTTCTCACGGGAATATTGATTTAGGCTTTATTTACACGATGGGTGCGCATACTGTTCCAGAATTAGTTCAAAATTTTACGAAATCAGAAGCACATAAAGATATTACATTTTCCTTTTATCAAGGAGCAACTAAATCGATTATTCCTGACTTAAAAAACGAAAAATTCGACCTAGCCATTTGCTCCTACGTCGAAAATGAACCCGATATTGAATTTTTACCATTAACCAAGCAAGAACTTGTGATTGTTGTCGCTGAAAATCACCCACTGGCGCAATATGACTCGATTGATTTGAAAGATACCGCTGATTATTCCTATATATTCTTTTCTGATACGAGTGGGCTTAGGCCTTTGATTAATTCGCTTTTTGAAGAAATAAATATTCAACCAAAAATTGCTTGCTATGTGGAAGAAGATACGGCGATGGTTGGCCTTGTAAGCATTGATTACGGTATTTCCATTATGCCAAAAATTTCTTCGCTGGCACATTATAACGTCAAAGTTTTATCTATCAATGAGCCTAAACACGATCGTTTCATCTATCTAGCAAGTCTGAAAAACCACTATATATCACCTACTTCCAAGGCTTTCAAAGATTTTTCCTTGCGCTATGGCAAGAAAAATTTCTTATAGAAAAAAGGAACAAAATCTAAATTCGAGATTTTGCTCCTTTTTTCATTAAAAGTAAATATTATCTGCTTCTGCGTCCGCATTAAACCTATAGTGTTCGCCAACCTTTTCCAAATATGGTAGATACTCCATATTTCCAATAAATTCAACTTCATCCGGTAAAACACCCGGTTTTGTGCAACCATTTAACGTTTCATAAAGCAACTCTGCTGAGAATGTTTCCGGCAAAAAGTCGCGAATCGCTGTAGTTAATAAAAATTCTTCTGTAATCGCATTAAATGCTTTTTTCAATATTTCTAAATGATCAAAAGCAAGTGGGAGTTCTAGTGCTTCGGTCATCGGAAAAAGACCAATATCCGCCGCATCATCCCCGGCCACACGTTTTTCTAAAGCTTCTGATGGAACAATCGCGTAAAAACACCGTGAAATAATCCAGCCTCGCGGATCCCTTCCTGGCTTATCAAATACACCAAAAGCAGTGAGTGGAATGTTAGTTAAACCCGTTTCTTCTTCCAATTCCCGTTTTGCTGCTTGATCAGCCGACTCATTTTCTTCAACAAATCCACCTGGAACAGCCCATTTCCCACCTTCGATATTCGGTTTACCTTCTGCATTCGTAGCCGCTCGTTTAATTAATAAAATATGTAATGTTGGTATCTGATTCAATTCTTTAATCGTTGTTAAAACCATATCGCTCGTATAACCGTCTGGTGTCCAAAATCCTTTGGCACTATAGTTTTTTAACGCATCTTCTTCTTTTACAAATTCTTCTGTCATCTCAATATTTACCTCCTTTAGCTGTTAATTATCTAATAATATAGTACCACAATTACCAACCACTTAAAATGCAAAAAACATACCAAGCATCTGTAAGTGATTTGTTATTATGTCTGTTATAAGCAATGCGACAAGAGAAATCTTATGGTATCAAACTGTTAGAAAAATTCCTAAGTAAAAGAGTACTTAAAATAAGATTACCTCCAAAATTAGTCTAGCTAGCAGTATTTCAGGCTCCGTTTCTCCTCTTTTTAATATGATTGAAAATTACAAATTGTATCCTAAAAATAGGAAGAAAACACTTTTTTTAGTCGTTCATGACAAGAATCGGACATCTCATTACATTCTTGGTTATACATTTATTTTTTATGATACACTTATTTTGAAAACTAGATTTTACATACAGGGAGAGAAATGTATTTATGAAAAAGATTTTTTAAAGAAATTGATGGTGCCAGTGCTTGTCGAATTTTTTGTAATAACTCCGATTGCACATGTCCCCGCAGCTGAATTTATTGTTAAAGATCAAAATCCCCCCAATAATTAAGGACGACCACTTGTAAAAAGTGCTAGCCTAGGGTATGAAAAATGGACGAAAGTATCGACAACAAGAAAGGTCTCAAAAGGATTTATAACTTGGCACCCTGGATGGAAAAATTATCAGTATAATATGTCTGTTAGCGTGAGTATTGTATATGGTAAATTTAGTATGTCTGTCTCGAAAGCTGGATCAAATGGACATATTATTAAGACGAATCCGAAAAAGTGGACAAGACCTGCAATATATGGCAATGTGGATGCGACAAAATGAACAGTGAAGAAATATAATAGTGCTGGAATATACACTGAATCAACAACAAAATATACAAGTACTGCTTCTAGTACATATATCAAAAGCCGTAATAAATAAAAGGAAAAGAGAGTTAATGGAATGAATAAAAAATGGTTAATATTAATATTGTCAGTAATAATTCTTTGTGCATTAGTATTCGGGGTAAAGTGGTTACTATTTAGAGACAACCTTGTGGAAATGATGCAAGTTGAGGATGTTTTATATATAGTGACGTATCAACCAGCAAAGAAAGAGGATGCTTTAGAGAAAATTGGTGAAGTAGAGCATAGAATTCGCCATTATCGAATACCAGATGAAAATTTCACTTCGAATTATTTAAGTGAAGGAACGGAACTTTATAAAGCAAAAAAGGGGGACGCTTATCCTAGAACTATTTTGTATAAAGAAGATGGTGAATACTACATTGCATCAGAAGCTATGGAACAACCTCAGCAGCAGCAATAGCAACTTCTGGTATTCACTGGTAAGCTTTTCAATAACAATCATTGAAAAGAGGCTGGGGCGAGACTAAAATTCAGCCATAAAAATCAAAAAATAGAAAAGCAAGAATCATTGTATAGAACCATTTCAAAAATGGGATAGACAAGATTCTTGCTTTTTCCATTCTAAAGGCTCTTTTGTCCCAGCCTTTTTATTAACAGATATATTTATTTCTGATGATTTTTATACCATTCTTCTGCTTTCGAAGTAGCGATTGGGATCGCACGGCTCTCAGGATATCCGTCTTTTAGTAAGGCATTTCCAATCTCAATGGCTTTTTCTCGTTCTGCTTTCTTTAAATTTTTCCATGAATCTGGATAATTATCATTTGTCCAAGGCATAGTCCTTCAGCTCCATTTCTTCTTAATTAATTGGGGCGCCACCTGTAATACCATAAACTTGGCCAGTAATATAGCTAGCTTCATCCGACGCAAGTAATACATAGACACTTGCTAATTCTGCTGGTTGTCCTGCACGTTGTAGTGGCTGATCTTGACCAAAGTCAGGGAGGCTATCTTGCGGCTGTCCTCCAGAAATTTGAAGAGCAGTCCAAATTGGTCCGGGGGCTACAGCATTGATACGAATACCTTTATCACCTAATTGCTCTGCTAGACTTTTAGTAATTGAAATCAAGCAACTTTTTGTCATCGCATAATCGACTAAGTGTGCACTTGGTTTAACACCTTGAATAGAACTAGTTAAAATAATACTTGCCCCTGCTCCTAAGTAGTTCAGTGCTTCTTGAATCGCAAAAACAACGGAAAAAACATTCACCTCAAATGTATCACGCAATTGAGTAGAAGATAATTTTTGAATATCTAGCTCATATTGTTGCATGCCAGCATTAAGTACGAGAATATCTAAGCCACCAAGCTCTTTAAAAGCTGTTTTTACTACTTCTTTTGCAAAAGTTTCATCTCGCAAATCTCCTGGTAGTAGAATACATTTACGCCCTGCACTTTCAACTATTTGTTTGACTTCTTGTGCGTCCACTTCTTCATCTGGATGATAATTAATCGCTACATCCGCACCCTCTCTTGCATAAGCAATAACAGCAGCTCGTCCAATCCCAGAGTCTCCTCCTGTGACAAAAGCTTTTTTACCAACTAATTTATTTGCGCCTTGGTACGTATTTTCTCCAGTATCTGGCACAGGTGTCATTTCGCTTTGTAATCCTGGATATGATTGTAATTGCTTTTCAAATTCCCCTGAATAATATTTGTTTAATGGATTTTCGTTTTTCATTTATATTTCCTCCTATTAGTTAGTTTTTTTAAGTTAAATTCGTGCTACATATCCCATCACCAAATATGCTACGAAAATAAATGCAATTGCCAAAATAATTATCCACCAGATATTATTACCTAATTTTCTTTTGATTTTCTTATTTCCCATTTTGTTGATCCACCTCTTTTTTTAAATCAGTAGTGTAATAATTATTAATTACAATGTAAATTCCCTAGTCTTTCGTAGCAAAACATAAAATACTTAATCGCAAACGTTTTGTATCCATCGTGAAATATCCGTTAACCAAATTTAATACAACAAAAAAGAAGACAAAAATTCGTCTTCTCTCCATCTAACTATTTATTATTTTTCGATAATTGTACGACCGTTATAAGTACCATCTGGGGAAATACGGTGTGACATCCGGTATTCTCCTGTTTCACTATCGCGACTCAAACCTGGTGCTGTTAGGCCTTTATGCGTACGACGCTTGTTTTTCTTCGCTTTGGACGTACGTCTAGCTGGAACTGCCATCTTGCTCGCCTCCTTAATTGTTACACTTGTACTATTGTAACGCTAAACCCACGAAACATCAATATTCCAAATCAGCTAAATCTTGCACCCATTCATTTAAAGGTCGACGTGGTTTTGGTTCGGGGATTTCTGCTAATGTCGTTAAATGCAGCGTTCCGATGATTTTTTGCTCGGAAGGAATACCTAAATCTGTTGCAAACTTGGCATCAAAAATAAATCTGTTTGTACGCCAAATCATACCAATACCAGCTTCCCATCCAAGTAATTGCATATTTTGAATAAAGGCACTTGTCGCTCCGATTGATTCAAAATCTTTCTTACCATGACCAATAATGTTCGTTGTCACGATTAATAAATATGGTGGTGTAATAATTTTTTTCGCATAGCCAGCTTTTAATTCTACTTTCTCCGCTTCGGAAAACTCTACGCCTTGTTCGCGCGCATTGAAGGCAATTATTTTTTCAATGTAACGTTCTTTTTCCTCGAGTGTATGCAGGACATATACATTCCAAGGTTCTACTTTACTATGAAAAGGCGCATATGCCGCTTGTTCTAAAATAGTGTCGATTGTTTCCCTTGAAATTGGCGTATCATTCGCTTTTTTTATGCTCCGACGTTCCATAATTGTATTTTTTATCATTTCCACCCCCCTTAAATGATAAAGGTTATCATTTAGAGGATTATAGCATGATTGATTGGTGAGTTGCTAGTAAAGGGGCTTTCAAAATAAAAAGCTTCAGCAATGTCACTGAAGCTCAGGTATTATATTATTTTCTATAAGAATTAAGTTAAAAGAATCATCCTTCTCTCCAATCATTCCAATAACTTAATTCTCCTTTTCCGTTCCCAGCAACAGAAACTGCTCTTACGCAAATTTGCGCTGACATTCCTTTAAATGGACCAACCGCATAACGAAATTTGGCACGAGCATATGCTTGCTTATCTTGAGAAACATAATTTGTTTTAGTGATAAAATTAATTTTCACAAGTGGATTGTAACTATATGTACAATACGCAGAAGATCCTGTTGTTTTACTAACTTTCCCACCGCTCACTTGATAAGAAACATCTAAATGTAGACCATACATATTAACGCCTAAAAGTTTATAGTTGAAGTTTTTCCCAACGTTTTTTCTAGTTGTTTTAGCTGCTGTTACAGTATTTACAAGTGAACTGTTCTCTACTTCAACCGTCATCTTTTTATTTAATTTATCTGGGTTATTTATTATTTCAACAAATTCTTTCTTTTTTTCATCACTTAAAGCGTTAAAAGTTTTCAGATTTTGGTTCGCAGTTATTCTTGTTCCCATATCTTTAGAGTTAGATTGACTTTCAAAAATCTTTATCACAGTTTGTTTTGTTACTTGGTTCTCGTCCTTAGTTTTTCCAGAAGTTGCATATACTATTTGCGGCATGTTCACAGGTATTGTTAGTAATACAATAATAAGTAAAACTGTTATTTTTTTCTTTATTCCCATTTCCATCTGCTCCTCTAGTTAAGATTGTGGAATTTTTTCTTAATTGGCAAAAGAGGCAAGGATACCAGCTGTTAATACAATAATAAAAACAATTTGTACACCTAAAGCTATGTAACCTATTGATTTAGATAGCTTATAATATACAGCATTTTTTGGCGGAGTTAGTAAAAGGACAACAAAAATAATACCTACTATCGGAATAATAAAAGCCAAGATAGAGAAAATAATTAATTTTGTCATATCAACACCAGTATAGGAGTCTAATTCTTGTTTCATTGCTTTAACAACCTCCTTTTCAGATTTTAACAAACTATCCAACGACACCTCATATAAATTACTTAAAGCAATTAAAGACATTACATCTGGATAATTCTTATCATTTTCCCAATTAGATACCGATTGTCTTGTAACATGAAGCTTCTCTGCAATTTGCGTTTGAGTAAAATCTCGGTTTTCTCGAAGTTCTTTTAATTTTGTACCAAAACTTTCCATATGTCCTCCTTTGTTTCATTTTCTCATATTCCAGTAAAATCTAAAGCAAGTATTTCTTGCAAAACCGAATGACAAATATATTTGCATCATTATTCTTCAAAATAATAGTTTTTCTGATGGTTTTAATGTTTAAATAGATTTATTTGGCTAAAGATGTCTTAAACATCTTTGTGTATGCTTAAATATTAAAATAAGAACATTTTTCAAGGCACATAGCATCTCTTATTTATTACTTTTTGAATATATCTACTTATTTGTATTTATCTTATTGACTACTTGAAAACTGTTAAATAATACTGTCTAAATTAAGTCATTAGACTGTATTCTGCCAAATAAATTTCATCACTAGATATAACATCAGCTAATTTTCTAATTTCATCCGAATCAATAAATTTACTTAAATCTAGTTTATATTCGGCTTTTAGCCATTCCTCATTAAAAATCTGTTTTGTTTCTTTATCACCTATGACTGAATTACAAAGTTGCACAAGCCTATTTTTACTTTGCTCTATGTAGACATTACTTAGTTTTGTATCTTCATTTAAGTTCTTAACCACTACACGTTGCATCCAAATCTCTAAATAATCGTTATAACTACTGTGAGAAAGCCTTTCATTAACCGAATTAATATAAGCAAATTTAATCTCAAAATCATTTTTAATTTCATTTTCAGTTTTACTTTCTAGATATTTCATTTCAAATGCTTCAAACTTGATTTTTTTTAATAGCGTAGATAGAAGTTTTACACCAATTTCAGTTATCTTTGGATTCTTCTTAATAATGTCTACCAAAATTGCTATTAATACTTCAACCTCTGTCCCTATATTTTTAAAATCTTTGTAATTCATGCCTAATAAGCGTTCTTCAAACTCATAAAGTGCTGCTATTAATTGTCCACTATTTGGATACAAATCTGAAAACACTTTAATAATTAATAAATGTTTTTGTAAGGTTGCTTGATAAGTCCTATTATGAAAATATTTCTTAAAAAATCTATTAAATGTAGCCACATTAAATTTTCTGCCTTTATATTCTTCTAGTGATTTCTTCATTAAATCTTTAGGTAAGCGATAAAATTTATCTGCAGTAAGTTTTATTACTGGATCATGTTCAATCCAATACATTTTATCTTCTTTTAAGCCACCACTAATTATATCAGTAATTTGAGATGTTTTTGATACCCCAAGGTTTAGCTTAAATCTCTGCAGCAGTATGACTAGCTCACGATTAATTGATGTAGAATCTTCTAGACGTTTGGTAAAAATGCGATAATCATCTCGATAACGCAAAATTTTAAAATCAATTTCACCATCAATCTTTTTTATAAGCTCATAATCAATGTAAGCTAATAATAATTCGGACATTAAATCTGAAATTACATTCCCTTGAGGTATTCCCACTGTCTCACCGTAGTTCATCCATTGAAATTTTTTATCACACTTATCTCCCATAAAAATCACTTATATCAAGCTTAAGCAAATAGTTATATCCTAAACTATACTTAATGGTTTCTTGCTCAATTGATTTCCAAAAGTTTAAAGCTAGTTCTTTTTTTATCCTCTTTTTTTCTTCTTCTGTTAAAAAATTAACATTTGAAAATTGCGAATATTTCTTTTTCCCTTCCGACAGATGTGTCTTAAAATCTAACTGGTCTTTTCCAAGTATTGAATTGGCACTCTCAAGCAAATAAAACAAGTTAAAATATTTGGGTAAATTTTGACTAAAATAGCTAGAAGGTTTCATGAAGAATTCTCGTGCTTGGTTATTATCCATTGATAAAATATTTATCTTTTTTTATTTTTCATCCTTACTTTCCCCACTCAACTCTATCTTCAACTGTTTAAATTATGTTTGAATAGAACAATGATAAATTTTATATCTATATCAGTCTAACAGTCTATTATTCTAAATTTAACAAATAATTTATTTCCAACGAGAAAACATTTACGAGCTAATATTAATTTCATTATAGCATATGGAAATAATCCATCGAAATTTAAAATTAGCATTAATACTTTTGAAACTATTACATTCTAATTTTGTCATAATAATCCACAAAAAACAAGCCGTCTACTAAACGACTTGTTTATAAATTTCTTATTTTTCTATAATCATAGGATTTTGCACATGAGCCACTTCATATCGAGCAATCTCATTTCCGACGATGCCTTTACGATCTTCTCTTTGTGCTCTGGAATCTTTTGTTCTACCATGTGCTTTTTTGAAGGAATCACTTTTCACCCAATTGCGTTGCGCTTCTTCGCTTTCCCACTTACTTGTGACAACTACTTCTTCGTAATCTTTGTCTTCTGGTTTGCCGTGCCAAAGTTCAAAACCTAGAAAACCTTCTACTTCAGCGATATCTTTTGTTGGGTGCCCATCTCCATTTTCACCAGTAAATTGACGGATAACATGCTCGGCTGCACCTTTTTCTACCTTAATCGTATTAGTTACAATAATCATTCTTAAATCCCCCTTGGATAATTGTATTGTATGTATAATAGGCTAGTTTCTTCCATTATATTGATAATGATTCTCAATGTCAATTTTAGGGAATGGGTTCGGAGTGGAATTTAAAAAGAACAAATTTCACAATTAAGGAAATTTGTTCTTTGGTTTGAATATCTTTAAATTCCTGAAATCACAAATTTTAATACTGGTCCTCCAGATTTCATTACTTTAAAAATGATTGATATTCTTTTTTAAACCAGGGCATTACTAATAAAGTACACGTATATCCAACGATGTTTAAAATTATGTCGTCAATATCAGAAACATTATTTGGATACTGAGTAACTAGATTTAGTATTCCCTGAATTACTTCAATAAACAACGATATACATAAAACAAGCATCAGATTATTTGAAATTGATATACTTCTATTTAGATTCATATAAACTGCAAGAGGCACTAATAAAAATAAGTTACCGAAAAATTGAATCATTATATGTATATTAATAATATTATTAATATAGAAAATAACCGTCTTAAATGGGATTAATTGTAAATAAGCTTCTAAAGGAAATGCTTCTTTCAATTCGCTTAAAGTTATTATATTAAGTGGTAACAAAACCACTTCAGTCAGTATAGCTAGGTATGCAACAAAAACAATATCAACAAAAGACTTTTTCTTATTGAATTTTGATTTTTTTATAAAAATTTTAATAAATAAACAAACTCATAAAAACAGATAATTATTAGAGTTATAGGTAATGAAGTAGGTATAGTAGTCATGTAAGTATGGCTCCATTTCTCTTTTTATATTATATTGCTTATGATACTATATTAACATACAAAAATACAAAAAAAATGGGGAATTCATCATGAAAAAGCTAGCTTTTAGTATTCTTTTAACTTCAGTTCTATTACTCCCAATTACAGCGTTTGCAGCAGGATCATTTAGTTCATCATATTCTTTTTATAGAGGAGTTTATTCTAAGTCATTCAATTCGTCTAAAGGGAATGGTAATTACGTGACCACTACTCCTAAACAATGGGCTCAAAAGAGCAAAATAAATATTTATTTGCAAAGAAAATCTGGATTGGTCTGGGTATCAGGTGAAGATAAGTCTTCTTGGAATTATGCTTATAAAAGAGATACTTGTTCTTCAATAAAGTCACTCAACTCTGGAACTCATCGTTTTTATTTAAGAGCAGCATCTCTACCTAACACCACAAAAGAATATAAGGGAGATATTAGTGTGTTTTACAATAACTAAAATTAATTTTTAGCGTTAAATTATAATATAGTATCATAACAAAAAAAGAAGCAAAAATCAGTTTTCTGATTTTTGCTTCTTTTTAAGATAGTTCTAGAAATTAAATTACTAGTCTTTTTCAACCACTGGAATCCAAACTTCGGAATAATAATCAGTGGCAGTCGTATCGCCTTCTGTATATACTTCTAATTCTGGAGCGTTTCCATGCGTGTAGTTGCATGCTTGGAACCATTGGCTGTAAATGTATCCCCACACTTTTTGAATGGAGCTTGGTAGTGGGCCAACTGATTTGAAGATGGCCCATTTGCTTGCTGGGATGGTTAGTTTTTCCATATCTTCTGGTGGAGTGAGTTCGGATTCAATCGCGATATAATAGTCCATTTTGTCGCCGTTCCTTTGGCAGACGCCTAAAATACCGTCAATTGTAGCGAATTCAGCTAATTCGTTGATTCGTTCTGCGTCGCCATTTGCGTTTGCTTCTTGCCAAAATTGGCTGATTTTTTCTTTTTGTGCATCATTTTCAACCGAAAAAGTTCGTTTTTTTCCAATAGCTGTAAAAGCATTTCGTTCGACAATTTCTACTTCCATGATTTTTGTCCTCCTTCAATTGCTTTAGGTACCTTTAGTATAAACAAAAACTACCCAATCTCCAAACGGAAACTGGATAGTTCAACTATTATTCTTCCGTGGCTGCTTGTTTTTGTTTCATTCGTTCACGTATACCAACGCGTTTAATTTGTTTACTGCGAAGTTGTCCGCATGCTGCATCAATATCTGTTCCATGTTCACGACGAATCACGCAATTAATACCGTTTTTCTTTAAAGTGTCATAAAAAGCAAGGACATCTTCTTTGGTGCTTCGTTCATAATCAATATGCTCATCCACCGGGTTATACGGAATCAAGTTGACATATGCCAGATGACGGTGCTCTCCAAGAAGTGCGGCTAATTCAAGCGCTTCTTTTTTATGATCATTGACACCTTTTAGCATAATATATTCAAAGGTGATACGACGGTTCGTTTTTTCAACATAGTAGTGAATAGCTTCCATGAGTTTTTCAATTGAATAGGTTTTGTTAATGCGCATAATGCTCGTCCGAAGTTCGTTATTCGGCGCATGAAGTGAAATCGCTAAATTAACTTGAAAATCTTCATTTGCAAAATCAATAATTCTTGGAGCGAGACCACTTGTTGATACAGTGATATGTCTTGCACCAATTGCGAGTCCTTTATCATGATTAATCACTCGTAAGAAATCCATCACGTTATCATAGTTATCGAATGGTTCACCAATCCCCATAACAACCACATGACTCACGCGCTCTTCCAACTGGCGACCATCTAAATAATGTTGCACGTTCATAATCTGCTCAACAATTTCTCCAGCAGTTAAATCACGACTTTTCTTCAGTAGTCCACTTGCGCAAAAAGTACAGCCAATATTACAGCCAACTTGGGTCGTTACACAAACAGACAAGCCATATTCTTGTTTCATCATAACTGTTTCGATTAAATTACCGTCACTAAGTTTAAATAAATATTTCGTTGTACCATCAGTCGATTCTTGTACCACTTGCTCTTCTAAAGTGTTCATGACAAAATTTGCCATTAATAGCTCAATTGTCTCTTTTGGAACATTCGTCATTTCTTCAAAAGTTTTAACGCGTTTTCTATAAAGCCAGTCCCATACTTGTGTCGCGCGGAACTTCTTTTGGCCGTGCGCTTCTAACCATTCCGTTAATTTTGTCCATGTTAATCCATAAATGGAGCTCTTTTCCATTGTTCAGCCTCTTTTCAGGTCTTGTTTTTCGTCTATAAAGATTATAGCTGTTTTGTCGTTCACAAGCAATGCTATTTCGGAAATAGCTTGTTTCATTTTTTGTTCACCTTAAATAGTTAAAGCCTAATTTCTGTGACAAATTTAAAAATTCGTGCACAATCATCTATTCAATAAAACGATTCCTTTTCAATGTACAGAGTATTAATGAAGGAGATAATTGTACTTGTTTTAAAAAAATCGCCTTCTAACTAATAAAGTTAAAAGACGATTTTTTTATGATTACTAGCTGAAAATCAGATACAAAATCTTAAAAATTACAGCATTCCTTTAATTACTTTAAAAAGGTCCATTCCCATTTCCGTTTCATTTTTATGTACTTTTAATGTTAGCGGTGCAGAGAAAGAAGTGTTTTGTGCCACCACTGTATTGCCATCAACACCAATTTTTAAGTCGAAATCTCGATCCAATGTGCCAGCTGTCTCGATAGAAACATACTTCAATGCCTTCAAGGGGAAAAATTTATATTCCACTTTCTTCCCTGTTAGACCTTGTGCATCTACATTAAAAATTCCTTTGGATGTAATAATTAATTCATCTCTTACAAATTTAAAAACTCGAATAACCTTTTCATCTTCATCTAAAAACCGCTCAATTCCATATGAAGATTCGGTAACAACAGAAGCTTTTCCCATTAACTTATCAAACATTAAACTCATCCTTTTTTGATATATTTTTCTATTACAATCCTCACTAAATCAAAATTCTAATAAATAAGAAAAAAGCGAAAACTACATAGTGACACCCTTTTTAGACAATTCTCATTATATCATATAAATTCAGCTTAATCTATGCCCCTTTCCGTTCCAGCACAATATTCTAGCGCAAAAAAACAGAAGTTCCCACATGTTAAATAATGAGAACTTCTGTTTTTGTTGTCTAAACGTAACTATATTATCTAAACATGGTTTGGGTTGCTTTTGCTAAAACTTTTGGGTTACGGTTGTGCGGTGTAACAGGGCAGATTTTTTTATCAATATCAAGTAATGTATACACGGCAATTCTAGCTGCACGAACGGAATATTCTTCTGTAAATACCATATCTTGTGGAATTTCTACAAATTGACTAATCATCGCAAAATTGGTACTGCCTTCTGGAACAACAGCCGGACGATCACTCATTGCACGTGGTTCAAATTGAGCATCGATGTAAGGCATATAACAAGGAATCACATTAACAATATCCGCTTTAATTTCTTCCCAATCATCTTGCCAATTCAAGTGGCATATCAATTCATATAAAATTTCTTCTCCTGTACATTCTTTCATTGGTTTCTTCACGAAATCGCCAACCCGATCAGGATACAGTCCATATCCCCAGAAAATAGTAGTATTCGCATCTTGCGCTTTAAAATGTGGTTGAGCCGCAACAACAGTACTCATAAGCCAATTCGAATCTTTGAATGTCATTAGTGCACCACTTCCGGGAATATTTCCTGTGAAGCGTTCGATTCGGTTTAGTAATTTATCGCCATTACAAGTGACTGTGAAGCTTTGCCAATTCGTTTCTTCTTCATGGCCGAAGAATGGTTCTGGATTTCCAAGATTCGGTTTCTTTTGTGCAACTTTATACCACAACTCTCCAGAAATCGGTTTTTCTTCTGGTTTTGGTGCTGGCGTATTCATATCCCCAAGTGTGGCACTATCAGTCATACAAGCATTTGTCATAATCACATCATCATCTGGTCCTAGATTAATCACTGTACCATCCGATAAATGAAGCGCAGTAGCCGTAATTCCGGGTGCATCTTTAAAATCAATATCTTCTACCGTTTGATTAATCGTGAAATCAACATGATGTTTATCTAAAAATGTTTTCAATGGTAAAATTAAGCTTTCATATTGGTTTAGCGGCGTTCTAGTAACACCTTCCAGCGTATCAATCCGACTAAATTCTAACATCATCCGGTTCATATAACGTCTAAACTCAAACAAACTGCTCCATTTTTGGAAAGCAAAAGTGGTTTGCCACATATACCAAAAATTCGTTTCAAAAAAGTGTTCGTCAAACCAATCACGAATCGTTAAGTGATCCAACTTTTCTTCTGGAGTAGCAAGGAGTTTAGTCATTAACATCCGGTCATTATTATTAAACCCCATCGAATGCGCATCCAAAATATTACGGTCTTTATCAACCAGTCTCGCTTGCGCATGGGTTGGATGTAAGTGGTCAAAGTTCAAAATTTCTTCTGTAACACTGAAATTCGGCATATCAAGCGAAGGAATGCTACTAAATAAATCCCAAAAATTTTCGTATGTTTCTTCATTAAGCATCCGTCCGCCGCGACAGACAAAGCCCTTATCTACGCTACCTGCTCCGTCATTACTTCCGCCTAGAATATGCATGCCTTCAATAATATGAATATTTTTCCCATCAAAATTAGCATCTCGAATTAAATAAACCGCGCCCGCCAGACTAGCAATCCCACCACCAACGAAATATACTTGTTTATCACCATAATAGCGCGCTTGAATCGCTTCATCCACTAAGCGTTCTTTTTCAACAGCCTTTTGTTCAGAAATTTTCTTTGCAACGACTGAAGCTCCAATTGCAGCTCCAGTTAGAGCGACTACTGTACGTTTTTTATTTTTCATCACTATCTCCTCCAATTTCTTGATAGAGATAGTATACCGCTCCTCTCGCATTTTTAATCTGAGCAAAATAGTCTTTCTGTCGGACTTTTAGACAAATCAGCTATATTGTCTAGTTTTCTTCTTGATACATTCTACTCGCTAAAAATTCAGTATCTTTTGCTAGACGGAAAAACTGATTCGCAATTGTTTCCGGCGCTTCTTTTAACCCTCGCGAAATCCAAGTAACTAACACCCCTGAACACCCATACGAAAAAAACTCCGCATAAAAGATCCGGTCACTCATCTTTACAGTTGCATTCGTATCCAGTTTTTCAAATAAATCCATAAACAATGAACAAGTCAACTTAGAGAATGAACGCGTGAGAATACTCGCATCTGCGGAAACTGTATTTTTATAAAAATTGGCATTTAATTTCATCGATTCCAGCATTTTTAGTACATGATTATCCCAGTTTTCCAGCGTTATTCCATCCGCCAAGCAGTGAAAAACGTCATTTTCATAGGTCCATCTTAGTAAATCGTATTTATCGGTAAAATGGTAATAAAAAGTTTGCCTATTTAGCCCACAAATATTGGTTATATCGGTAATACTAATTTTTTCGAAGCGTTTATTTTGGCATAATTCCATTAATCCACTTGCAATTGCATTTTTGGTGATTAGTGATTCCGCCATGGCCGTTGTCGCCTCCTGGTTTGTTGGTTTGGGTTTATTGTATACTATTTCGAATGGCTATGGCTAGGGAAAACGTGAAAAGATTTCATTCTTACGTTATACTTGAAAGGGAGGTGCGAACATGAAAATTACGAATGAACTTTACGGAACTTTTGAGATTGAAAGTGTGCTGGAAGAATTAATTTCAAGTCCTTCTGTCGCTAGGCTTGGGGAAATACATCAAGGCGGTGCTAGCTATCTAGTAAACCCGTTTTGGAACGTTACGAGATTAGAGCATTCGATTGGTGTGATGCTTTTTATTCGGCGTTTTGGTGGTTCTTTAGAGGAACAGATCGCAGGTTTACTTCATGATGTATCACATACTGCCTTTTCTCATGCTGCTGACTACGCACTTGAACTAGAAAAAGAAGATTATCATGAACAAATTTTTGAAGAATTTGTTAAAAACTCGACTATTCCAAGCATTTTGGGAAAATATGGTTTTTCTTATGAAGAAATTTTAGCAGATATTTCGAAATGGACTATTTTAGAGCAAGATGCCCCTGAACTTTGTGCGGATCGGATTGATTATACATTGCTTGATTGTTATCGCCATGGGAAAATTAGTTTGGCAGAAGTGGAGTGTTTTTTGGAAAGCTTAGTTATTATAAATGGACACGTTTATTTAACGGATGTAACTATCGCGGAATGGTTTGTAAAGCAATATTATGCGGAAGTAATTGATTATTTTTACGATCCGCGGAATGTGTATGCCCATGAGGTTCTGGCTGACGCACTTCGCATAGCTTTGCAGCAGAAAACAATAACAGTAGCGGATTTTCAATTAACGGATGGTAAGTTGCTTGCTAAATTGAAGCAAAATCCCGAAGTTAACGAGAAAATCCAGTTGCTTTCGAGTGAGGTTTGCTTCGAAGAGAATGATTTGGATTACACGTTTCATCAAAAGAAAAAAGCGCGACTAATTAATCCATCGGTTTGGGTGGATGGCTTGCTTATTCCAGTTGGAGATATTTCTAAAAAGGTCCGCGAAATGAATCAACTCGCAGCCAAAAAAAGTGCATCTGGTATTTATCTGAAAGTAATATCTAAAAAAAAGAAATCAATCTAATGGACTGATTTCTTTTTGGAGTGATATTTTTTCATTAAAGAAAGTGTTTCTTTTAATGGGGTACATTTGCATATCTGTTTGTCCACATAATTTATAGCTATTATCAGTTATTTTCCACCTTTTGAAACAATGTATTCTAACAAGCGGGATTCTTTAAAAGCACTTATCACTGTCTTATCAAATATTTCTTCATCTGTTTTTGGTTCAAACTCATGATATATTTCCAATCCTGCATTACCTTTTGTTAGTTCTTGCCCTATTCCATCATCATGGCGAACAAAAATTACTTCTTCACCGATTTGTCTTGCGGTTTATATTAAGGTTTTGACTATTGAGGTAAAAGCTTCATTCTTACTAATTATTTTTAAATAGAGCGCGACGACACAGCAAGATCAGTGACTTTTAAATTGTTAATAGAAAAGCCTATAAAGTCGTTAACTTGCATATAACCTTTTAAAGATACTGGAAAAGTTCTTTGAATGTTTATACATTATATACGAGCAACTCTTTGTTAGCTATTGGCAACTTGATTAGTGAGTTTAGACCTTACTAGTCAAGGCTTTATCACTTGATTACCAGTCATGTGATAAAGTGCCTTTTTTATTTTTTTAATTGCGTTCCTTTAACTTCTGTAACTTCAATTGTTTCATTATTTTTGTTTACAAACTCAACTTCATAGATTTCATTTTCTGAATCTAATATCATCAAGATTACACCTTTAGTTCCTGTGATAACTTTTTCATTTAAGTCTACAGAGCTATATACAATATCATATTCTTTAAACATACATATTCACCTACTTTTTAGTCGGAATTGATGTAACTAATCTAACAATCCCATCATTATTTTTTATCCACACAAACTCTACATCAATAATCTTTCCATTAACACCTTTGATTGGAATAATCTGACTATATTTTGTTCCATACTCTGTTACTGCCGTTTGAACAGCTTTTGATTTATCAAAGATAATTTGGCTATTTAATTGCTGGCTATTATTTTTATTAAAGCCAAGTGCTTTTTCAAACCAACTGGCTTTTGATCCTCCAACGGGGTGTTCTTTGTTTAAAAGGTAGCCATCTAATTTAGAATTAATACTTTCTTGCGTCAGCTTAGTATTTCCAGTCCCACTGGCTTTCTTAGGTATGATGACTTTATTCCTCGCTGCCGCAATCCCAAATCCTAAACTTAATGTCATATCCATTAAGCCGGCATCATCCATTGCGTCTTTCATGCTCGCGACATAGGCGGAAGTTTTTAATATCCCTGCATTAGCTCCGGATACTTTTTGGCCGTTTAAGTAGTTTACGCCATCTTTCCAGGCATCGTTTACTTTGCGTTCGAGTTCTTCGCCGGAAAGTTCCGTGTACAGGATTGGGTTTAGTTCCTCGCCATGTTCTTCGAGGTAGTCTTGTAATTCCTTGTTTCTTGCCCGTTTTCCGTCTTTTTCAAGCAACCACATCGTGACGGTTTTGCCTTGGTCATTAACATAAGTATACGCTAACAAGCTGTAATCCTCCAACCCATCTAGATAGGAATCTTTGTCATTTTCTGTTCGTGCTGTATCTAAGGCTTTTTTCATTAATTGTAAATTATTCATTGTGTTAGTTGGTATTGAGTAATTGCCTGTTTTATCGTTAAAGGTCACATTATGTAGCAATTCTTGCACGGCTCGTCCGGTCGCGTGAATGAGTTCAGCCAAGGCACTGAAAAATTGGCTATGACTTTGTTCGAAATCCAAGTATCTTTCTAGAATGTTCTCGTTTCTATTGCCTTGAGTAATTGCGTATGGACACTTCTTGATTTCACGACATAGACTTGTTGCATGTCTGGTTTGGTGTTGGGCGCGGTTAATTGTCGGTGTAAGTCTTCTTCTTTTCGTTGTAGCTCGCCAACTTTCTCCATTGCTTCTTGTAAGACTTCTGCATCGATCCGAGCTGAAGGTGAACTATCTACTTGGGCACCAAACTCGCGGATGTATTGGGCTAGGCGTTCTTCGGTTTCGTCGAGTGCTTCGAGTATGCTTTTGGTGATGCTTGAGTAGGTACTGGAAAAATAGCGTTTCGATGTGGTGACTGCTTCCCCTTTTAGGCTGTTGTCTTGGGCATATTCCGTAGTTGCTTCCTTAATTTTTTCGACCATTTCTTTGGCTGCTGCATTGCTACTGCGCAAACCGTGGAGAAAATCATTTAGTTCGGCAATATCTATCCGGCTCATGTTCTCCACTCCTTTTGCAAGGTGGCTTGTTTTGTTTCTAGATTGTGGAGTTGGGCTTTATTTTCTTGTAATTCCGCGTCTAATTCGGTTCTTTTTGCCTGAAGGTCTTTTTTCCATACTTGGGATTCTTCGTGTTGCTTTTCTTCTAAGTAACGATGGAAACCACTCGCTTCTTCCCCTTGCCAGCCAGTAAGCAAGGATTCCAGTAAGGCTAACTTTTCTTGTTCGAATCTGGTCACGTCTTCTTCTAACCAGTCTTGTTCGTTTTGTTTTCTTCTCGTTTGTTCGAGGTGATTTTCTATATTTGTTTGGGCTTTTTTGACTTGTTGTAGTTGTTGTTCTATCTGGCTGTGGGCCGCATCCATTTAGCGTACCTCCAGCTGACTGATTTTCTTCGCGACACTTTTATCTTGTTTGTTATAAGCTTTTCCCATTTTTTCTAATCGGGCGGCATCTTGCTTTGCGACTTGTTGAAAACCTTCCATGACATCCACTAAGTCAATCAGTGCGGACCTAAGTTGATTAATAGAATTGGCTCGTGAATAAGCGATATTCCCATTTTTTAGTGGTAAATAGTTCCCGTTACTGGCGCTTTCCAGTTGGTTGGCGTGTTTTTGGAAAGTTGCTGTTTTTACTTTGATTTCACTCATTTTAGCGCTTCCTTTCTGTGTATATTTCTGTTTTTAGTATAGCATTATTACGGTCAAGGATTTGTGAGCATTTTGTGAATATTCGCGCTAATAAAGTAGTTTTTTATTCGTATTTTTGTATCAAAAAAACACCTCCAATTTACTTTTCTAAATTGGAAGTGCTATTTTTAAACCAAATTTCCGACAACTTTCACTCGTAACCTTGTAGCGTTGCCTGGATGATAAGCAAGTGGAATTTCTTCTACTTCTACGACTTCAATCGTGTCTGTAACAGCTCCAGCAAGACTTGCTTGTTCTCTTGCTTTTTGTTCTGCATCTTGCAAAGCTTCTTCGCGTGCGATTTGCGAATAGATGTAAATTTGCTCATATTGTCCGCTGATTTGTGAAATGGATGCACCGATTGCATTTGCGACTGGACCGTTTTTATCACGGAAAATGGATGCTACACCTGTGATTTCGTCAGGGATAATCACGCTTCCACCACCAACTAAAACAAGATTCACGTTACTCGAGCTCGTTTTCATTTTATCAATCGCGTCTTCCGTCATATGAGCGATTTTCTCATATGCTTTTTCAGCAAAATCGGTTGGAATATGTGCGACTAATTTCGCGTCACCAATATCTGCCATTCCTAGACGAACGGCGATATCCGTAGTTGTTAATGTTTTTCCACCAAAAACGAGTGCTTCTTCAGAAATCCGGTAACCGACGCTATCTGGACCAATTGTGATTTCGCCATCATTTTCGCGAACAATACTACCGCCGCCAAGACCAATCGAAATAATATCTGGCATTCTAAAATTAGTTCTTACTCCGCCAACATCAACCGCCAGTGAAGACTCACGAGGAAAACCGTCTGTAAGTACTCCGATATCCGAAGTTGTACCACCAACATCAAGTACCATCGCATCCTTCAATCCGGCTAAATAGGATGCGCCGCGGATACTATTTGTCGGTCCACAAGCGATTGTTAAAATTGGGAATTGTCTTGCATAATTCAGCGACATCAATGTTCCGTCATTTTGGCACAAATAGATTTCTGCATGTTCAATTCCTTCTTGCTCGAGTGCTTTCTCAAAACCATTACTAGTTGCCGCAATAACTTTGAAGAGAGCTGCATTTAAGATAGTTGCATTTTCACGTTCAATTAGCCCCACGGAACCAACTGTCGATGAAATAGAAACGGGGATATCTGCGCCTAGTTCTTCTGCGATAATTTGTTGAACTGCTAATTCTTGGTCATTTTTTAAAGAAGAGAAGACACCCACGACAGCAACAGATTCAACCATCCCTTTCCACGCTGTTAAAGTGGCACGAATTTCTATTTCGTTAATTTCGGATAGCACTTGACCATCGTACTCGTAGCCACCGCCTGTTAATTTGTATTTTCCAGATAAAAAACTCACCATATCTTCTGGCCATGCTGTGTAAGGTAAAACGGACGCTGTCGCTGGATATCCTAAACGAAGAACGCCCACTTTTGCCAACTTTTTACGTTCGACAATTGCATTGGTACATTGCGTTGTTCCAAGCATTGCATGTGTTACTTTCGAGCGATCAATTCCTGTTTCATTTAAAACGCGGTGTAATGATTCGGTAATTCCTGTTTCAATATCTTCACTTGTTGGCATTTTGACACTATGAATGAGTTTTTGATTTTCATCTAAAATAACTGCATCTGTGTTTGTACCACCAACGTCAATCCCAATTTTATACATGGCGGCGCTCCTCCTTTTGAACAAGTTCTTCTAATGGTTCAAAATCAACATCATAACCAAAATAGCGTGGTCCAACTGTTTCGATACCTTTTTCTGTCCGCCAAGCATCATCGGCTGGAAGTGCCATCACGCGGACACGTTTGCCGTATTTCAGGGCTTCGGTTGTGACCGGCATTAGTGTTTCCAGATCCACCATACAAATTAAATCTGGGGTAATCGCTATTGGTTCTCCATTTTTCTCCGCTACTAGATTTTCGTTTTGAAAATGAACGATGACTTCGTTTTCCGCATCTTTATTTAACCCATCAATTCTTACCCGACCAAAGTTAAAGCCGGCGCGCGTTTCACGAACGACATCGGTAATCTTACCTTCAAATAAATGATAGCCTTTCGTTACATTTAAAAGTTTCTGTAGTTTTTCGGCTTCATCAAGTGAAGTTTCGCGGATAACTTTACCAATTTCTTCGGAAAGTGTCACAATATGTTTAATACTACTTTGTTTAATTTGTGCACCGTCACAAGGGTACAAACTTACAAGTGAACTCGCGCCCATTTCAACAGTAGTAACTCGTGCAAGCCGTTCAGTCCATTTGTTATCAATCGTTTCCATAATTCCAATATTACCTTTTTCGTCTGTAATCGCCATTGGTGTTGCTGATATTCCGTCTAAATGGAAAGTTACCATTTGCAGTTCTGGAAAAGCGCGTCCCATCCCATCACAATCGATTAGTGGCAAGCCTAGTTGAGCCGCCACAACAATTGGAATCATCGAGTTAACTCCACCTGCTTCCATTGGAAATGTTCCTTTGACTTCTTTGCCTAAATATTTTCCTAACTTTTCAAAAACGCGGACAAACTCGTCGCCTTTAGGGAATTTTTCAATAAGAACAGAAGGCGCACCCATCATCGCTGCTGGAATGAAATAATCATCATCGGCAATTTCTTCTGGAGATAAAAGTTTCACTGGACCATATTTTTTAATTGCAGTGAGTGCCATCATTTTGCCAATGTAAGGATCTCCTCCGCCACCAGTTCCTAAAAAAGCAGCCCCAATCGAAATATTTTCAATCGCTTGTTCATCTAAGTAACGCATTTATTTCCCCTCCAAATTTTCTACATTGTTCGTTTTGCTACTTAATACTTTTGCTCCAATTAAATAAACAGCGAGCGACAAGATAATTCCAATTAACGGTTGGTTTGGTAATTGCGGTAGCGACGGGAAAAATGTCAAGATGACAGGAATTCCTGCAATTACTGCACCAACTAACCAAGCACTTACACCAAGCCAGTTGACGCCCGAAACAGGTGCCCATTTCGATTTGTCCCCTTTTTGAACGATCCAGTACGATGCAATCATAACTCCCGCAACCGGTGGAACCATCGCCGAAAGTACGGACATAATTGGAACAAAATGATTAAGAATACCAATTACCGCTAGCAAAGTTCCTAGTCCACCTGCTGCCGCAACAGCTACTTTATGATATTTTTCCGGGATATTAAAAACGTTGATAATCGCAATCCCGCCAGAAAAGGCATTAACTGCATTTGTTGTCCAAGCTGCTAGTATCAGACCAATAATTCCAAGTACTGGCAAGCCTAGATTCGTAAATACAACCGAAATATCTGCTGTTCCTGCAGTTAATGCAAGAATCGCCCCAACAGCAATCATCAGTACACCTGATGGCAAAATCCCAACAATTGCTGCTTTCACAACATCTTTACGCGATTTTGTGTACTGCGAATAATCTCCCGCAATAACTGCTCCTAATGCAAATGAACCAATCGTAATTGCCAGCCCCGTCATAAACGACATACTGCCAGCTGGCTTATAATTTTGAACAACCGCCAGTCCGCCGTCATTAAGTGAAACAATCAACCCGTAAATACAAACAAATAGTAAAATCGGAACGGCAATATAATTCAAAATGCTCAAAATCCGAATTCCATAAATTGCCGAAAGTAGCATAATAATTCCCCAAATCAAGGAAGAAACAGGTACTGGTAAGTTAATGCCATAAATACCTAGAAACTGGGAAAATGCTGCGCCGCAAACGTTGGCTTGAATCCCAAACCAACCAAGACACGCAATCGCTAAAATAATCGAAATAATTTTTTTAGAACCTTGCTCCCCAAAAACTTGAGATGCCACGCTTACTGCCGGAATTCCTAAGTCACTACTTTGCATTCCTTGATATATCATAAATAAGACAATAACGCCGTATCCTATAAGTGCTATTAAAATCGTTTCCCAAAGAGACATACCCGAAATAAGTGTTCCCCCAACTAGGAGACTCGGTACGCAAATCATTGCGCCTGTCCATACAAATGCCAAACTTTGCCAAGATTGTGTTTGTTGCTCTGTTTTTTTCGTTGTCATGTTATTTCGCCCCTTTTTATTGAAATAGTTATATTAATGACTAATTATATAAGAACTAGGTATCATTTGTATTTATCAGAATGGAAAAAAAATAGCGCAATCTTTGTCAATTTGGACAAAAACTGCACTATTTTTAATTATTATTGTTCGTTTCACTAAGTAATCGTCTCACAGCAACTGCTAAATAGAGATTATACGACTCAGGAATTTTCGTTACCGGGTATTGTAACAATTCATTTATCCGTTGAATCCGATATTTAATCGTATTTTTATGAAGGAAAAGTAATTCTGCTGCTTGGTTATAATTCGACTCTCCTTCTAATAAAAATACTGAGAGCGTCTCAAGCAATTCTTCATTTTCTTCTATCGGTTTCAGTGGTCGCAAATGTTCCGCAATCGACAATTCGCCGCGTTCCACAACTTCCACACATTTAGCCGCAAAGTCCATTTCTTGAAGGGAATAAATGAGCTTCCTTGCATAAATTGCATTGGAGGCTTTCTTATTTTCATTTACGAGTGAGTAGGCATATTGAACATCTGATGTGTGTTCCATCCCTTGGCAAACCGTAATTTTTAGTTTCATTCCAAGCTGCATCATCATCTCAGCAAAGGTTTGTGCCGTATGGGTACGATCCCGCTGCGCAACCGAATTATCTAACAATACAACAATGTTCTTTTCAAATAAATCAATCAAAGAAACATTAAAATGGCTAGCTACAAAGCTTTTTAATTCGCTTAAAACTTGTTCATTATCTCGAATGTCTTCGGTTTTCACAAGCCACATCCATTTAATAGAAGAAACATCCACATTTAGAATTTTTCCCAACCGACGCATTTTTAGACTTTCATCATTTAAAATAGCTTTCATCAGTTCAGCCGTGCTAATTTCCACATAATTCTTGCCCCATAAATTCATAAATACTTGGACTACTTCGCTAATTTGCATCGCAACATCCGTCGTAAGCGTGTCTTTTTCTTTCATCATAAATAAGTGCATTGCCTGCATACCATCCTGAAAAATCGGTTTTTTTGCTGTATAAACTGTTCGTTCAGCTTGAATCCATGTTGCTAGTTCATTATCACCTAGTTGTTTTGACGCCTCAATTATTTGGTCAAAATCCCATTGGCGCGTTCTCGGCCAAGTAATCGAGTTAATTACTTGAAATGAATTATCCGTTAAAACAAGTGATACGTGCGTCCGATCAGACAGAATTTTAAGCGTTGTATCGATATTGCGTTGTGCTGGTCTGACATTGGATATTTGTTCTAGTGATTCACTCACAAAATTAGTATCCGTCATTTCTTGTTTCACGATAGCTTCCACCACTTCATAAATCACTTCACTATAACGCAACGACATTTCATTTTCAGGCATCACGATAATAGTAAAATCTAACTCATTCGCATAATCAATAAATTTTTTATCTAACTTTGGAATAAAAATCCCGACGTAATATAAAATTAATGCCACTTCCCCAACCTTATGTAATCTCTCAATCGTTCGACACTGCGCCTCAACATCATTGCAAATATTTACAAAGGCAGATACGACAATTTCGCTACCATAAAATTCATTATTATCAAATAACTCATCATCTAAAAGGGCCACTTCGGTATATTCTAAAACAGAGATAGAAGAAACTAACTTAGATAAACCTGATTTCCCTGACACTACTTTCGCTTCTTTTAAAGATGGTAATTTCATTAAATCTCCTAATTTTACACTCAAAGTTCCTCGCCTCCAGTTAGTCTTAGTGTAAACAATCTCTTAGAAAATGTCCATTACACATCAAATCTTTTACATTCCAGGTTGATTATAGTAGCATTAAACCATAAATCAAAAAAACACTATAAATGCAGGAGGCAAACTATGTCTACAGAGCCATCCATTAAAATAGAACAAATTATAAATGAAGTTGAAAAAGTGATCGTCGGTAAACGACATGTGATTAAATTAAGCTTAACAGCGCTACTTGCTGGAGGGCATGTATTACTTGAAGATGTTCCTGGTGTCGGTAAAACGATGATGGTGCGTACTTTAGCCAAAACAATTGGTGTATCCTTCAAACGAATTCAATTCACACCAGACCTATTACCAGCGGATGTGACAGGGGTATCGATTTTCAACCCTGAAACACGAGATTTTGAATTTCGCCCAGGTCCAATTATGGGCAATATTGTGCTTGCAGATGAAATTAATCGTACTGCTCCGAGAACACAAGCTGCCCTTCTTGAAGGCATGGCGGAAAATAGTGTAACCGTTGATGGAATCACGCGCAAACTAGCTGATCCATTTTTCGTTATGGCGACCCAAAATCCGATCGAATATGAAGGAACCTACGCATTACCAGAAGCCCAGTTAGACCGTTTTTTACTGAAAATCAATATCGGTTACCCAACGGTAGAAGAAGAGATGCAATTACTTACATTAAAACAGTATCAAGATCCACTCGACCAAACTCAGCAAGTCGTGACTCAAAATGAATTGCTCGACTTAAAACAACAAGCTAAGCACGTTTTCATTGATGATGCTTTGAAAAACTATATTATCCGTTTAGTTGATGCTAGCCGTAAACATGCTTCGGTTGCTCTTGGAATTAGTCCACGTGGCTCTTTAACTTTCATGCAAGCAGCGCAAGCCTTTGCACTTATTGAAGGGAGAGAATATGTCATTCCAGACGATATCCAATATTTAGCACCCCATATTTTTACCCACCGTTTAATTTTAAAATCAGAAGCCTATTATAATGAGGAAACACCCGAATCGATTATTACTTCTATTTTGAAAGACACGTCAGTTCCGGTAGAAAAGAGGTAATTAGATGTTAAAAAAACGTCTCTTGTTAGCATCCAGATGGGTTATCATGCTACTTATTTATACTGGACTTTGGGCATACACCTTGTTTCAGGGTGATACAGCAAGTTGGTTTCTAACATATTTTTTTAGTTTTATCTTAATTGTATTATTTTTATCCTCGATTTACCCACTAAAAGCTTGGAAAGTGCATCGTCATTTTGCTAAAAATACCTATCATGATGGTGATTTGATAGCTATGCAAGTGACTTTCGCTCGAAAATCTCGTTATCCAGTGGGTTATTTGTTATTCCAACAAAAAATACCGCTTAGTTTTGGTAAAGTAAATGCCCGCCAACAGCTAGTATATCCACTTTTCAACAAAAAGTTCACCGTGACACTAGATAGCTTTATGGGATTCCGAGGTATTCATACCTTTGCGCCGATTGATTTAGAAACAAGTGACGCTTTTGGCTTGTTGGAACGTTCTTTTCACACAACTTCCAAAAAATCATTAACTATTTACCCGAGCTATTTTCCCGACATACTAGAAAAAATCCGAGAATCTTCACCTGAAAACGAGCGAAATGCAGCTTTCTGGACGCTTAAAAAAAATTCTAACTTGCATAGTCTACGCGAGTTTGCTTCCGGTGATCGAATTTCTTTAATTGATTGGAAGTCTTCTGCTAGAATAGATCAATTAATGACACGCGAATTTGAAAATAGCGCCACATCTCGTTTGTCCGTTATTTTTTATGGTGCTAATCATCCACATTTCGAGTTATCTTTACGAGCAGCTTATTCGTTTATCCGAAAAATTTCTGAAGAACATGGCGAAATCCGCGTGAGTATATTAGGCGACAAAATAACGAAATTCGCCCCTTCTACTGGACCAAATAAACTACAAGAAATTTCTACTGCATTTGCTGAACTTAACCCCGAAAAAAGTTTAGTTTTACAAGAATCACTTGATAGTAATTTACATGATGGTGAAAAAATCCTGCTATTTACACCCGATATTGACACCATGTTAATGCAAAAAGTGACTCGTTTAACGGATAATAAACAGTTGCAAATAATTACTTTCCAATCCGAACAAACGAAAATAGTGGATGCTGGAGCGTTATTCCTTGAACCCGCCAGCTTGATGAGCAGATGGGAGCGTGAAAACAGATGAAGAAAAAATCATCGCTTATTTTACTATTCATTCTGTCAGTTTTACTTATTTCAGAATGGATTTACCCATTTGCTAATTTAACCGAACTAAATACTGCCAGTTGGATTATCCTATTTATCACCATTTCACTTGTTAGTTTTTTCATTCGTATCCGATATTACTGGACCATCCCACTTCACATCGTCATGATTTATATTGTCGCTGGGATTTATTATGCAAAAGACGGGATTTTTTCTGCTAATTGGTTTTATTCTTTTTTCCAAATTACGTTTACTGGTTTTACTGACATGGTGCAATTTCGCTCATCAGATATTTCGATGGACTTTATTCTAATAGTTTTTCTAATTGCTCTTTGGTTGCTTAGTTATATAACGACTTATAGTATCTTACGAAAACAGCGGATTATGAGTGTACTTATTTTGACAGTCAGCTATCTTGCTGTCATTAATACTTTTACTGATTACAATAGTAGTTGGGCAATTGTTCGGACAGTTTTAGAAGGTTTCTTGTTGCTACACCTTGCTTTAACAAGTCGAATTACTGCAACGGACCGGGTAAACTCCGATTCGATTAAGCGTAATGGACTATTTTATCATGCTTTTGTTCTATTTCTACTCGCTGTTTTTGTTTTTAGTTCTTTGATGCTTCCAAAAAAAGCACCTATTTGGCCAGATCCTGTTCCTGTCATTCGAAATGCCCTTGGAATTAATACAACGCGCACGGTTGGTTATAGTGAAGATGATACCGAGCTTGGCGGGGCTGTCAAAAAAGATAATGCGACTGTTTTTAAAGCACGTACTGATAATGGTCATTACTGGCGCGTCGAATCGAAACGAATTTATACTGGCGTGGGCTGGGCTAACGAAAAATCAACTGAATTGCAACAGTTTTCTTCCGGTGATGACTTTCCGATTCCACTTTCCGAGGAAACAACTGGCAATGCGAAAACAGCTGAAATCGGTTTTGAAGCTTCCAGTGAATATGTTCCTTATCCATACGGAACGCAAAAAATTAACAGCGCAGTTAACACTTTTAACGCTAATTTGACGACAGAGAAAATAACACCTGAAAATACGATTAAAAATTACACGATTAAATTACAAACACCAGTTTACGATATTGAAAAGATGCAAAATGCTGATTTCAGTACTTTACCAGATGCTTTCATTTCCAAATATACCCAAACACCTAACGAATTACCAAAACGGGTCGCAAGCCTTGCTAACAAAGTGACAAAAGATGCTGACTCGATTTATGATAAAACGAAAGCGATAGAAAACTATTTAAGTAAATCCGGTGACTTCACATATAGTACTGATGACGCCAAAGAAACACCAAATGGAGCAGATTATGTTGATCAATTCCTATTCGAAACCCAAATTGGCTATTGCGACAATTTTTCTACTTCAATGATTATTATGCTTCGGACGCTTGGAATTCCGGCACGCTGGGCAAAAGGCTATACTCCTGGCGAGGGGAAAAAAGAGACAAGTGGCGACAAAGCGACTTATACAATAACAAATAATAACGCACACTCTTGGCCAGAAGTATTTTTCCCGGGTACTGGTTGGGTTCCATTTGAGCCAACTGCTACATTTTCTAATCCAGAGAACTTCCAAGAGCCAACAACAGAAACAGCTAATAAACCAGAGAACCCAAGTGAAAGTTCAAGTGAAGCTGCCAAACCAGACACGGCAGAAAAAAAACCGGAACAAGATGCTGGCAGTAGTTCTACAGGTGAAACACAGCAGAAAGAGCAAACGAAAAAAGATACGACTAACAGCACTATAAAAATCCCATCATGGATTTGGTGGATTCCTGCTGGATTAGTCCTCGCAATGGTTGCTGCGGCAGTTATATTCAGACGCCGAATTCGCAGTTATTTATTGCTACGGTCATTGCGTAAAAATCCAAATTTCACTATCATTTACAATAAATTGCTATCAGTTCTTACTTCTTATGGAATTATTCGTCAGCCAAGTGAGACATTACGTCAATTTGCTGCTCGAGTAGATATTAATTTACAGACAACTGATTTCTCCGCTTTAACAAAAACTTACGAAAATCTAATTTATAGTAAAATTAACGAAGAGAAGGGCTTAACAACTGCAGAAATCAACTTTATCCAACAAATTATCGCTATTTTATCTAAACAAAAAAGCAGCTAACGATTTTTTTCGTTAACTGCTTTTCGTTATTTCTCTTTTTCTTCATCCACTTTTTTAAATTCAAAATTCAGCATCCATTTTTTATTTTTACGAATCGAGAAATATCCCACAATCGAAATAACAAATGCGCCAAGGAAATCGACAAATAAATCACCCATCGTATCCCCAACAGCTGCATGTCCTTGAAGCATCGTTCCATCTTCAAGCATTGTTTTTTGCATATTCATTCCAAAGCTGTCTGCTGCAAATTCATAAAATTCCCAGAAAACACCAAGTAATACTGCAAAACTACAAGCAAACAGTGCTACAAATATTGGACTCATCGAAAGCGTTACACGTTCATTATTATTCAGCAAACTAACAATCGAGAATCCAAGCCCACCAAGCATTGCTCCACTAAACGTATGTAAGATCGTATCCCAGTTAGGAATTAAATAATAGAAACTTTGCACTTCTCCTAAATAAATAGCACAATATAAGAAAACAATAAATACAATATACATTGCATTCGGTATGACGAATTTCATCTTTCTACTAATTAAAGATGGTAAGAAGAGTACCACTACCCCAAGTACACACTGCATTAGCATCAGTGAATAATCCGCCTTTGTTTTTTCGCCTTCTGGAACAGCCCCAGATGGCGCTGAAATTAAGTTAACAATTGCATAAACCATTGAAATGAGGAGTGTTATTAATACAAAAATTGCAAGAAGCTGTGCCCAATTCCATTTCCTCTTTTTCGTTACTTTATCCATGAAGTCTTTCCCCCCTTTTCAAATATGTATTCATTATAAGCTAACTTTCACAAAAAACGAAATATAAAACGACATCTAGTTTTTCATAGAGATCATTTTGCATCTAAAATCCCCCTACTAATCGTGCTCAAGTATAAAAAAACACGGAAATCTCACTAGCCGATTTCCGTGCTTTCTTCTTATTTCAAGAAGTCTTGTAATGCTTTTGCGTTTGCAGCCATATCATCTAAACGAAGAACAGCTCCTGCGCCTTCAATACGTTCATTGTGCCATTTTCCTTCAACTGGAATAGCAAATTTTTCCATTGTTTTTGTTTTACCAAGTAAGAAGTCGGAACCAACTGAAATTAGTGTGCCCGTTGGTATATTCGTGGAAGTATATCCTTGAAGTTTACCAATTACGTCTGGAATTTTCGCTACATCCCCAACATCAAGCGCTTGTTCTTTCAGTGCTTCTAATACTTGTTGTTGTCTACGAATCCGCCCAAAGTCTCCTTCAGCGTCTTTTCGGAAACGAGCGTATTGTAGCAATGTTTTGCCATCCATGACTTGTTCGCCTTTTTTAATGCTTACTTCAATATTTTTAGACATATCTTTTTCTGCATTAATTTTGATTCCCTCTGGTGCAAGTGTATCAACAATTTTAGGGAACCCTTCAAAATTCGCTACTACATAGTACTCCACGTCTACGCCAAAATTTTCTTTAATTGTTTGGCGGACAAGTTCTGGACCACCAAAAGAATAGGCAGCATTAATTTTATTTTTTCCATGACCTGGGATATCTACATACGTATCACGCATAATAGATACTAGTTTTGGAGTTTTTGTTTTATTATCGTAATGAGCAATCATCAAGCTATCTGACCTGCCTTGATCGGCCCCACGAGAATCACTACCAATGAGCAATACATTAATTACATCGCCCTCTGATTTGACTCCGTTGAACGTATAGTCTTTCAATTTGCTAGCATTTTGCGCTTCTTTTAAACTAGATTGATACTGAAAATACCCAATAACTGCAACTACGCCTACTAAAATTAATAATGCCAATAGAATAGTAACAAAAACTCTTCCTTTGCGCGTACGACGCTTTTTTTTCTGCGCATGTCTTGCCATTTTACTCACCTCGCTTATTGTAACTTACTTATATATTACAATAAAATGACAAAAAAAGAGAGTCAAAATTGCATAAGATTTATTAAAGATTACTAAAAACCCTCCAAAATCTCGCATTTAGAGGGCTGGGAATTATATCGAGTTTTCACTACTTGTACTATCGCTGCTGTCGTTATCGCTTGTACCTGTATTACTATCATCATCTGAACTTTCAGGGTTTTGCCCAGGCTCTAAAGACGGCGGGGTTCCGCTTGGGGCTCCGTCTCCACCAGGACCTTGTTGCATTGTTCCGGTACTATTTCCTGGATTATTTTGACTAACTGAATATAGCTGATAACTAAGTACACTTATAATAATGACAGAAAGAATACTAACAATAATGGTACTCCACTTCCATTTGTTGTGGATCCCTTTTCCATGAATAACGATTTTCTTTTCAGGTTGTTCCATATCTTCCATCCAACATCATCCTTTCGTTAACACTACTTTAGCAATTAAATAAGAAAAAACTATGACAGCAATTAGAAAAAAATATGTCTAACAAATTTAAAGTTTTTCTTAATTTTTTTAACATTCTCTCTAGCCTTTGGTATAATTAATTGAAAAATTATAAATTTAAGGGGTGTATTATGGCCAATTTAAATGAAAAAAAAGGTGGCAACAAAAAAGCGCTTATTATCGGGAGTATCGCTGTTGTCATTGTTTTAATAGGTATTGCCATTTACTTTTTCATACAAAATCAACATAAGGACGAAAGAGACGCATTAGCAGCAGCAGAAACTTTTACCTCAAATATCGCTAAAGAAAAGTACGATAAGCTAGGAAATAACGTCACTACTGCTTCACTGAAAAAAGTCGAAGTTACCGCCAAAGAGATGGAAGCAAAATATCAAGCTGTATATGATGGAATTGGTGCCAAAAATATTAAAGTGAAAAATCTTAAATCTGTCTACGATGACAAAGCAAATAAATTCAACCTGACTTATGAACTTGAAATGCGTACTAGCCTAGGAAAACTAGCCCCGCAAAAATATAAAACGACCATCTCTAAACAAAATGACGACTGGAAAATTGATTGGAAGCCAGCGCTTATTTTCCCAGGAATGGTGAAAACCGACAAAGTTCGCATCACAGAAGATAGTGCCACACGTGGTCAAATCGTTGACCGTAATGGCACTCCACTCGCAACAAAAGGACAATTTTCCGAAGCGGGTATAGTTCCTGCTAAGCTTGGTGAAGGCGATGAGAAAACGAAAAACATCCAAGATATCAGTAAAAAACTCGATATTTCCACCGAATATATTAATAAACAACTCGAGCAAAAATGGGTTCAAGCCGATAGTTTCGTCCCACTTGTGACACTAGATGAAGATAAACTTCCTGAAGCAACCGGTTTAACATACGCTCAAAAAGAACTACGAACATATCCACTCAATGAAGCCACCTCCCATTTGATCGGCTATGTTGGTGAAGTTAGTGCTGAAGACATTGAGAAGAATCCGAAGCTCAGAGTCGGTGATGTCATTGGTAAAAGTGGTTTAGAACGCTATTATGATAAACAGCTTCGTGGCAAAGATGGTGGCGAAATCAAAATCATTAATGATCAAACAAAACAAGAAGATACTTTACAAAAAATCGATCGTAAAGATGGTGAGGAAATAAAATTAACGATTGATGCCGCCGTTCAAAAGAAAGCTTTTGATAGCCTTGGCTCAGAAACAGGTGCTGTGACAATGATTAATCCAACAAACGGCGAATTATTAGCTTTAGTAAGTACACCGTCTTATGATGCGAATCAGATGGTGCTAGGAATTACTGCTGACGATTATGCAAAATATAATGATGACAAAAGACTACCTTTCCTAGCTAGATACGCTAATCGTTACGCACCCGGTTCTACTTTTAAGACCATCACAGCAACGATTGGGCTTGATACTGGAATTACCAAACCTGACAAAATTCGTGAAATTTCTGGACTGAAATGGCAAAAAGACTCCTCTTGGGGGAAATATTTCGTCACTCGTGTTCACGATGTTCCGAAAGTTAATATGACAGACGCCCTTGTACATTCTGATAACATTTATTTTGCGCAAGAAGGACTTGAAATCGGCAAAGATAAACTAACAGCCGGCCTCAAGAAATTCGATTTTGACAAAGAGTATAACTTGCCATTCACAATGGAAGCAGCTCAAATTTCCAATGACGGATTAAACTCAGATATCTTACTTGCTGATACATCATACGGACAAGGTGAATTATTAATGTCGCCAATCCAGCAAGCAATCGCATATTCCGCCATCGCTAACAATGGAAAAATGCCTTATCCAAAACTAGATAG
This sequence comes from Listeria ivanovii subsp. ivanovii, assembly GCF_900187025.1. Classification (GTDB taxonomy): domain Bacteria; phylum Bacillota; class Bacilli; order Lactobacillales; family Listeriaceae; genus Listeria; species Listeria ivanovii. The sequence goes on along the minus strand of NZ_LT906478.1, from coordinate 398,432 downwards.
CAAAGAAGCTACTGGAAAATTAAGCCAAGCAACCGAAGCAGCCTCAGCCAACCAAGTTAAAGCTGCACTAATCAAAACTGTCTCTGATCCAGCTGGAACTGCACACGGCTTACAAATTCAAGGTCACAATATCGCTGCTAAAACCGGAACTGCTGAACTAAAAGAAAAACAAGGCGAAGATGGTCTTGAAAATGGTTTTGTTTACGCCTTTGATGCCGACAATCCGAATTATCTAATGGTAGGAATGATCGAAAACGTCAAAGGTCGTGGTGGCAGCGGGCTCGTAATCGACAAACTAAAACCTGTTATTGAAAGTATGTATAAATAATGCCAAAAGGGGTTGAATCTGTAAAATAACAGAATCAACCCTTTTTACATAGTTAGCTTTCATGAACAATATCAGTAATTTCGCCTTTATTATCAAAACGAACAACTAAAAGCTCATCACTATATTCCGGTATTATATTAAAATCAAAAGTTAAGTCTAATTCATTTTTATTATTCTGAGCAAACCAAACTTGCGAAAGCACTAAACCTTTAATCAAGTCATTTTTTGTTATATTCTCGAGATTTTCCAACGCAAATTTTGCAAGTACATCTTCTGTCAATTCCTCTAAATGAAACTCGAAATAATAATCAATCGTCGCGTTTCCTTCCGTAAATTGTTGCAAGAGCTCAGTTTTCGCTTTTTGATAAAGCACTGGAAGCTGATCTGTTAACCTTGCAATATTTTGATAATCTTCCGGTAAAGTAATATTTTCAAAAACACCAAAATCAATGGCTATTTCTTTATTATCCAGCACAACCGTTGTATCGATTGACAGACCTTTCTCTATGTCATAAGTTAACTCACCTAATAGTTTTGTATTAATCAGTTGTTGTGCCATGCGCTCTCCTCCTATAGTAAATCTTGCTTCATTATAACACTAAGTAGTTTCGACTAATCTTTTTTCGGGAACTTACTAACAACCATTTAAACCGAAGAAAGAAGGAATTGCAATGACAAAAATCACCAGTTATCCAGCTGAACCTTCTGATGTGAAACATTTTATTTCTGCTGAAAATAAAAAAAATGATCATCATCTGCATACGATACTTACATTTGATAATCATTTAAATATTTCCACATTAAAAAAAGCTGTCGTCCTATCCACCCAAAGATTGCCTCTCTTACTCTGTCATTTTAAAGAAACCAATCATGGAGCATTCTGGCAAGAAAGTGTTTTTTCAGCAGACGATTTAGTGGAAGTTATTGAAACAAGTGTACCCGAGCAGAAAGTAAATCAAGCGATTGTCAAAAAATTATCTACCGAAAATGGGCCACAAATCCGTTTAACTATTGTTCGAACAAAAACATCCGACCAGCTAGTTATTGTGATGAATCATATGTTAGCCGATGGGGCAGGTTTTAAAGAATATCTGTATTTGCTAAGTAACTTATATTCGAAGTCACTCGATAATCCCGGGTATCAAGCCAAACTTATTCCCGGTTCTCGCAGTCTAAAACTAGTTTTCGACCAATTTTCCAGCAAGCAAAAGCAAGCCATTTTAACCAAGAAAAAAGACCAACTACCGATTCAAAATCCAATACTACCACTTCAAGGTGATTCAAACAATCCAAAAATCATTTGGACTAAACTATCTAAACAAAAATTTGCTTCTTTCATCGACTACACCAAACAACACGAAGCAACTGTCAATGATGCTCTTTTTGCAGCAATGGCACTTACTATTCATCAAGTAACCAACCAAACTGCCATGTCAATTGATTGCCCAGTAGACTTACGAAAATATTTACCTGAAGATACCGTCCCCGGAATTACTAATTTAACTGCAAATATCACTTGCCATATAACTACAAACGATAAATTAACTTCTTTTGAAAGCACGCTACAAACTGTCAAAAAGTCTCTTCAACCACAAAAAAACAGCCTTGATGCATTACGAATTTATTATCTACTAGAAATCATTTTCAAGAAAAAGCCTTATATTGTTGCCAAGAAAGCTTCCGAAAAATTGTATTCTATTCCTAAAATCAGTTTTACAAATATTGGTATTATTAATGATGAAAAACTCATCTTCCAAGGTAGTATTTTAAAAGATTGTTTTATTTGCGGTTCTTTAAAGTACGCCCCATTTTTCCAAGTAGCTGCTACTACGTTTCGTGGTGAACTGACCTTAAGTATAAACCTCCATGGCACTAAAGAAGATCACGCATGGCAAGCTGAATTTTTGAACAAAATGTTGCAACAATTTCCCGATAATTCCAAAGGTTCAAGAAGCTAATTTATTCATTTCTCGTTTTCAGTCACTGTCATCAAGCAGTGAAAATGAAACACCCCGTTGAAAATCAATGGGGTGTTTTCCTCTATCTAAAAAAGCAATGCCAACAACAATTAGTTGGTAAATATTGGTTCCTTTTTTAATCTCCAAATTCATAGTCTACTTTAACGGTATGATTTCTTTGCGCTGAGGTTGGCGGCTTTGGTCCATCCGATAATAGTAGAGCCTCTTTTTATGCGATACCATACTTGCCCTTCTACTTTTGCTTGCCGATCCACTTTTAGCACTTTTCCTTTGTAGCTAGTTAATCTTGCTTTTTTCAAGGGTGCGTCTATCACTGGGAGCTTGTAGCAAAACTCTTTAGCTTTGCGGGCAATTACGTAACGTGTTAAATTGGCACGTTTTTCCATACTTGGCTTATAAAATGTATTTAGCGCACGCGTGTCGACCCAGCCGATAGTTTTGCCATTAATGCTGAACTGATACCATGTGGCACTGGATGTTTTTGCTTCTCGTAGGATTCGTAGTTTTTTTCCAGTATAGGCAGCAAGTGCTTTTACACGTTTGGCACCTGCTGTATTATAAGGTTTCGTCCAAACGGCATTTCCAGAAGCTTTTTTTATACGACTATATGCAGTGATTGCTTTGTTGTACTTAATTTTATCGTATTTGTCAGTGGATAAATTAGTGGCTTTTGTCCAGCCAATATTTTTAATTCTGTACCAAAGTTGTCCTTCGACAGTTGCTTGACGATCAATCTTTAGCGCTTTGAATTTGTGGCTAGCTAGGGTTCCTTTTTTCACCGGCGCATCTTCTACTGGAACAGAATAGATAGCAGCACTTGCTTTATTTACATTCACATAACGAGTTAGATTAGCAGCTTTTTCCATACGTTGATTATAAAAGATGTTAAGAGCTTTCATGTCTGCCCAGCCAATAGTTTTACCGTTAATACTGAATTGATACCATGTGGAAATCGGTGTTTTTGCTTCGCGTAAGATACGCAGTTTCTTGCCAGAGAATGCAGAAAGTTGGTTTACCTGTTTGGCACCGGCAGTATTAAACGGTTTTGTCCAAACAGTATTTCCCTTTGCAGTTTTTACTTTTGCATAGGCTATTATTGCTTTATCCCCTGTTATTTTGTCATATCTATCCAGGGAAAGGTTTTTCGCTTTTGTCCAACCGATATTTTTCAGCCTATACCATAGTTCGCCACCACTTTGCGTTTCTCGATCAACTGTTAAAGCTTTGAATCTGTGCGCAACCAGGGTACCCTTTTTTAGTGAATTATCTTCTTTAGGGAGCGTATAGACTCCTGAATTCCCATAAATGTTATTAACATAGCGAGTTAGATTAACTACTTTTTCAGTGGGTTCCTCTTTAAACACAGCGTATAAATCCAAATTATTTCCTGGCATCTGGTCTTTTTTAAAGTCCCACATGCGTCCAGCTGATTTGGCCGTGTACCAACCTTTAAAAGTATAGCCTTGTTTGGTTGGGGACTTTGGTTCATTCAAAAGGGAACCTGTTTCTACTTTTGTCGGTATTACTGTGCTGTCAATATGGAAGTTCACTGTATATACTGCTTTTAATGGCTGTGTTAATCTAACATAATAATTTGCCTTTGCTTTTCCAATCAAGACAGGCTGATAAAAGATACAAAATACTTCATTGGTATAAGATTGCAAATTCCACTTTAAGTTTGGCTTTTCGTAGTCACCACCATTACTTATAACTTCTGGACTAACCAATGTTCCATTTTCATCTCTTACTGTATTTTGTATGACTAAATTGTGCTCATAATTAATTGGTTTATTCACGTGTTCTTGATCATGCAACTCTAACACATCTAGGTTCTTAAGAGCAGCTAATCCTCTTATATCCATTATTTGGTTCTTACTCAAATATAGATTTTGCAAATTTGTTAAACCCACAAGCGCAATTATGTCGTTTAATTGATTTCCTTCTAGAGATAAGGTTGTTAATTTCGTTAAACCCGATAGTGGGGTTATATCCGTCAATTTATTATTATCCAAATATAAACTGTCTAAATTAGCTAATCTTCTAAGCGGTCTGATGTCACTTATTCCATTTTCATCCATAGAAACATAAACTAGATCCACTAAATTCTCAAGCCCGCTTAAATCAGTTACTTTATTTCCATCCAAGCTTAACCGCTCTAAGTTTTTTAAATCTGCCAACATACTTATATCACTTATCTCATTATCATTTAAAAATAAGTTTTTTAAATGAGTTAAATTTTCGATACCTTTGATGGACTTAATCTTTTTATCATCAGCGTCAATTTTCAGAATTCCATTTAACTCGTTTTGTGAAACCACATCTGTAACCGCTGCTTTTTGCAAGCTTTCTCTAACGACTTCTGCTAAAGCTGGATCTGGAAAAATCTGGTTAATTGTGGTTGAGGGTGTAATGTTTGAGGCCCGCGCATTCGTCCCGTAATTTAAGCTCATCCACATACTAAAAATAATGATGAAGCTTGTTACTAAAATTTTCCACATCGATAAATTACGTTTATTTTCCAATAGTTACTCTCCCCTTAATAAATAATTGAATATAAAAAGCTGAATATAGTCCGAAGACCGTATCCAGCTTTTCACACTAAATTTCAACGTTTATTAGCACGTACTTTTTTAGTGATAGCAAATGCTGTCGTTAATGCTAATAACCCTAACAGGATATATATAGCATTATCGCTGTCACCTGTAGTCGGAAGTGCCGTACCTTGGGAATGATAAAAATCATCTGTGTTCATATTACTTGTTGTACTTTTTGAATTCCCTGATTGTGTGTTTAATGTGTTGCTGTTGCTTTCAGTTATTATTACGGAAGAAGTTGTATCACTTCCGCCAACATTTGAAGCAGGCGGTGTATCCTTGCCGGGTGTAGGAGGTGTTACAGGATTCTTAGCGAACTGGGCATATAAAACAATATCACTCGCTGGCATTTTATCCGTTGTAAAATCCCACTCATTTCCTCCTATTTTAGCATCGTACCACCCTTTAAATGTGTAACCCGCTTTTATAGGAGCATTTGGTTCTTTTAGCAAACCTTGGTAATCTACTTTTTGCGTTATTGTCTTACCATCTACATCAAATATTGCTGTGTATATATTAACGCTGTACTGCGCATATAACGTGATATCTTTCGCTGGCATTTTATCCGTTGTGAAATCCCACTTGTTACCGCCTATTTTTGCATCATACCAGCCTCTGAAAGTATAACCCGACTTGGTTGGCTCTGTTGGTTCTTTTAGTAAGCCTTGATAATCTACCTTTTGCGTTGTAGTACTCCCATCGTTCTCTAGTGTTGCCGTATAACTATTAATTGTAAACTGCGCATATAGTGTTAAATCATTTTCTGGCATTTTATCCGCTGTAAAGTCCCATTTCTTACCACCTGTTTCGGCATCGTACCAGCCTTTAAAGCTGTATCCTTCTTTTTTAGGTGTTGGTGGTTCTGGAAGCAACTCATTATAGCCCACTGTTTGCGTCGTTGTTTTGCCATCAATATCCATTGTTACCGTATAACTATTTGCGCTGAATTGGGCGTATAAAGTGATGTCTTTCGCCGGCATTTTGTCGGCTGCAAAATCCCACTTATTACCACCAATTTTTGTGTCAAACCAACCTTTGAACGTATAACCTGGTTTGGTTGGCTCAAATGGTTCTTTTAGTAAGCCTTGATAATCTACCTTTTGCGTTGTGATATTTCCATCGACATCTAGTGTTGCCGTATAACTATTTATCGTGAATTGTGCATATAGCGTTAGATTATTTGCCGGCATTTTATCTGCTGTAAAGTCCCATTTCTTACCACCTGTTTTCGCATCATACCAACCTTTGAAACTATATCCTTCTTTTTTAGGTGTTGGTGGTTCTGGAAGTAATTCATTATAGCCCACTGTTTGCGTCGTTGTTTTGCCATCAATATCCATTGTTACCGTATAGCTGTTTGCGCTGAATTGGGCGTATAAAGTGATGTCTTTCGCCGGCATTTTGTCGGCTGCAAAATCCCACTTATTACCGCCTGTTTTTGCGTCATACCAACCTTTGAACGTATAACCCGACTTGGTTGGCTCTGTTGGTTCTTTTAGTAAGCCTTGATAATCTACCTTTTGCGTTGTGATATTTCCATCGACATCTAGTGTTGCCGTATAACTATTAATCGTAAATTGCGCATATAGCGTTAGATTATTTGCCGGCATTTTATCTGCTGTAAAGTCCCATTTCTTGCCACCTGTTTTCGCATCATACCAACCTTTAAATGTATAACCTTCCTTTGTTGGGGACGTGGGTTCTTGAATTAAGCTATCATAATCTACTTTTTGTGTTGTAGTCGTCCCGTCGACATCTAGCGTTGCGGTATAACTATTGATGGTAAATTGAGCATACAGTGTTAAATTACTTGCTGGCATTTTGTCTGCTGTAAAATCCCATTTCTTGCCACCTGTTTTTGCGTCATACCATCCTTTAAATGTATAACCTTCCTTTGTTGGGGACGTGGGCTCTGGAATTAAGCTATCATAGTCTACTTTTTGCGTTGTAGTCGTCCCATCGACATCTAGCGTTGCGGTATAACTATTAATGGTAAATTGGGCATATAGTGTTAAATTCTTCGCCGGCATTTTATCTGTGGCAAAGTCCCACTGATCTCCACCCGTTTTTGCAGTGTACCAACCCGTGAAACTATAGCCTGGTTTCGTTGGAGTTGGTGGCTCTGGAATTAATTCTCCGTAATTTACTTTTTGCGTTGTCGTTGTTCCATTAGAGTCAAGTGTCACATCATAGTTATTAAGATCAAATTGTGCATATAATGTGAGATCTTTGTCTGGCATTTTGTTGGTTGCGAAATCCCACTTATTACCGCCTGTTTTTGCATCATACCATCCTTTGAAAGTATAGCCTTCTTTTGTAGGAGATGTCGGTTCTTGGATTAAATCTTGATAGTTTACTTTTTGCGTTGTTGTTGTTCCATCGATATCAAATGTTGCCGTATAACTCGCCACGTTAAACTGCGCATAAAGAGCTAGGTTATTCGCCGGCATATAATCCGTTGCAAAATCCCATTTATTTCCGCCAACTTCTTTATCGAACCATCCGATAAAATTGTGTCCTGGCTTCACCGGTGTAGCTGGTTCAGTTAATAACGAACCTGCTTGAACTTGTTCCGATGTTTCTGTCCCATCTATATGATAACTAACTGTGTATAGTGCTGGATTTAAAGGTTGTGTTATCGTCCCACTAAATGTCCCAGTTGCATTACCAATAGTTACCGATTGACTAAATGAATAACTGACTTCGCTTACGTAACTAGGCAAGTTCCAAGTTATATCAGGACTTGCATAGCTACCATTATTACTTATAGTACTAGGTGCAATTAAAGCTCCAGTAGCATCTTTAATTGCATTAGGAATGGTGATAGTACTTTGGAAATTTATAGGGCTATTTGTAAAAGTTTGATTAGTTACTTTCAAGTCTCGTAGTTTCGTTAAACTCGCCAGTGGACTTATATCACTTATCTGATTATCTGTAACTTCTATATTTGTTAAACTAGTTAAATTCTTTAAGGCACTTAAATCACTTAACTCATTATTATTTAAATAAATTCTTTCTAATTTCGTTAAATTCGCCAACACGCTTATATCGCTTAAATTATTATTATTCGCTTCCAACCAAATTATATTGGTTAAATTGGCTAATGGACTAATGTCACTTATCTGGTTATCACTCAAATATAGCCTACCTATGTTAGTTAAATTGGCTAATGGACCTATATCACTTATCTGATTTCCCCACAAGACTAGCCAATTTAGATTGGTCAAATCGGCTAATTCACTTATATCACTAATTTGATTATCATTTAAATAAATACTGGTTAAGCTGGATAAGTATTGAACCCCCTCAATCGTTTTTATTCCTGCCCCACCTGCCGCGAGAATAGTTAATCTATCCAAATCAGTTTGTGTGACTGTATCTGTTACATTCGCTTTTCCCAAATTACTTCTAATTACTTCTGCTAAAGCTGGATCCGGGAAAATCTTGTTAATCGGAGTTGGCTGTGTAATACTTGCTGCCTCGACCTTCATGCCGTGATTGATATTTACCCAAGTACTGCTTCCAATTAACAGTATCGCTATGAAAACACTTTTTAGCCATAAATGTCGTTTCGCTTTCACCGTATACACTCCTTTTTAATTTGGATATTTATTAAAGTAGACACAAAATGAAAGGAAGTAACTATATGTCTAATAAAAAAAACAAAATAAAGATTCCCTAAAAACAAGGCTATCTTTATCTTGAAAAAAGCATTCTAGTTAGTATAGCCCTGAAAATTCGCTTTGCGTAATACTTAGCATAAGAATTCCCCTAAAACTCTACAAATCCGTCACTTATTAACAAATATTTTTTGTATACTCTAAGCTAGTTTGACAATAATCAGTTACTATCCATTTTACGGCACGAAAAAACAGCTTCCAAGTCCTCTAGGTTCTTTAAAAATCTGCTTTCTGTTTGTTTTTTATTAAATTTTTTTGAAAGGCAATTTTTCTATACACACAAATTATACATCTTTAATAAGTATAGCATTAGATATTTTCATGTTCAACTATTCGCACACCGTTCTGCTAAAAATTTATCTCCAGCCTACAAAAGACCCCAAACTATTCAGAAATGGGGCCTTTCCATTATTTCCTAGCACTAAGATTAGTAGCTTTTGTCCAGCCAAGTAACCTCGAACCATTTTTTATTCTGTACCATAATTGCCCACTAATAGTTGCTTGGCGGTCAATTCTAAGCGCTTTTCCTTTATACGACTTTAATTTTCCTTTTTTAATGGGGGCATCTGCCACTGGAAGCGAAAAGTAGCCCTCAGAAACCTTTCCTGCTTTCACGTAACGAGTTAGTTTTGCGCCTTTTTCCATATTCGGCTTATAGAAAACGTTTAATGCTCGTATGTCCACCCAACCAACTACTTTCCCATTCACACTAAATTGATACCACGTTGTAATCGGTGTTTTCGCTTCTCGCACAATTCGCAGGTTTTTCCCTACATAGGCAGAAAGTGGTTTCACCTTTTTGGCACCTGCTGTATTGTATGGTTTTGTCCAAACATCATTTCCAGGGGCTTTTTTCACACGTGCATAGGCTGTGATAGCTTTGTTGTGTAGTATTTTATCATATCTATTAAGCGACAAATTTGCTGCGTTGGTCCAGCCAATATTTTTAATTCTATACCAAAGTTGATTGTTAAGCTTAACTTGGCGGTCGATTGCTAACGCCTTGAACTTATGGTTTAGCAGGGTTCCTTTTTTGATAGGAGCATCTTCTACAGGTAGTGCGTAAACACCTGAGTTTGCTTTACTTACATTAACATATCGCACTAATTTAGCTCCTTTTTCCATAGAAGGTAGGTAAAAGTTGGTTAGTGCCCGCATGTCCACCCAACCAACTACTTTCCCATTCACACTAAATTGATACCACGTTGTAATCGGTGTTTTCGCTTCTCGCACAATTCGCAGGTTTTTCCCTACATAGGCAGAAAGTGGTTTCACTTTTTTGGCACCTGCTGTATTGTACGGTTTTGTCCAAACATCATTCCCAGGAGCTTTTTTCACACGTGCATAGGCTGTGATAGCTTTGTTGTATAGTTCTTTATCATACCGATCTGCGGATAAATTAACGGCATTTGTCCAGCCGATGTTCTTAATTCTATCCCAAGTTTTCCCATTAATGATTACTTGGCGGTCGATTGCCAAAGCTTTAAACTTATGATTCGCTAATGTTCCTTTTTTATTAGCCTCCTTTTCAACTGGAATAGAATAAATAAAGGCTTTTTCCTTGCTAACATTCACATAACGACTTAGATTAACTGCTTTCTCCATCCCTGGTACGTACTCTTTAGCAGTAAACTGGGCAAATAATGTGAGATTAGTTGTCGGCATTTTATCTACTTTAAAATCCCATTTTTTTCCGCCATTTTTTGCTGTAAACCAACCATTAAAAAGATATTTAGCTTTAGTTGGACTTATCGGTTGGGAAAGTGATGTTCCGGCTTTTGCTCTTACAGTATTTTGTTTGCCATCCACATCATAGGTAAAATTAAACTCCGCTATTAGAGGTTGTTTCACTTCCCCACTAAAAACTGCTTTTGTATTGCCATATTTTATTTTTTGATAAAAAGTGTATTGTACTTCCCTCACAAAACCGGGTAACTGCCATATTACATTAGGATTCGTATATTTCCCATTATGGCTAATGTAGTCTGGCTTTACTAAAGTCCCATCTACACTTTTCACTATGTTAGGAACAACAAAATTAGATTGAAAACTGACTGGTTTACTGGTACAAACTTGATCATTTATTTCTAACCGTTTAAGTTTTTTCAATCCCGCTAACGGGGTAATGTCGCTTACTTGATTTTGAAATAAATTTAAGGTCACTAGGTTGATTAAGTTAGTCAAAGCACCGATATCGCTTACCCTATTCCGCTCCAAACGTAAAGTTTCTAATTGTCCTAAATTAGCAAGTGCACTGATATCGCTCACTTGATTATTATCCATATCTAAAATTTCTAGTTTTGTTAAATTGGCAAGTGGTTTGACATCGGTTATTCGATTATTATTTATCGTTAGGCATTCCAGATTGGTTAATTTTGTAAGAGCGGTTAGGTCGTGTACTCTATTTCTTTCCAAAGTAATCCAATTCAAAGTCGTTAACTCACTTATTGGGCTTAAATCAGCTATTTGGTTGTCAGTTAGAAATAAATTGATTAATTTTGTTAAATATTCTAGCCCTTTAATTGATTGAATACCTTTTCCCTCGCCTTGAATCCATAACAAACCATTTAGGTCGTTTTGCGAAACTAAGTCGGATACTTTCTTTTTTCCTAAACTTTCTTTTATAACCTCTGCTAAAGCTGGATCTGGGAAGATTTGATTAATCGGTGCCGGTTTTGCAAGACTTTTCGCTTCTACCTTTGTTTCATTATATATATTAATCCATATACCAACAATGATTACTAGAATTATTTTTAATACGTTTATCGGCCATAAATGATGTCTATCTTTCACTACATACTCTCCCTTATAAATAGTTAGAAACAATTAATATAAATTTACCCTTCTTTTCTTAGAGACATTCATGTAGCTATAAAGAGTTTTCTTCAAATATAAAAAAGCTGGATATGGTCCTAGGGCCACATCCAGCTTTTCACACTACATTTTTACTTGGTACGCACCTTTTTAGTGATGGCAAATGCGGTGCCCACTAACAATAATCCTAGCAAGATATAGATTGCATTATCGCTATCACCAGTAGTTGGAAGTCCTGTACCTTGACCTTGGTAGTTATAAGCATTGTACGGATCATATCCGCTCATGTTATCACCGGTAGCGCTTTGTGAATTACCCATTTGTGTATTAGATGTGTTATTTCCAGGTATAGTTCCAGATGGAGTTGAACCGCTTCCTCCATTATTTGGTTGATTTGGAGGAGTTACAGGATCTTTTGTGAATTGCGCATACAAAGTAATATCATTTGCGGGCATTTTATCGCTTGCAAAATCCCACTTGTTACCGCCTTTTTCTGCATCATACCATCCTGTGAACGTGTAACCTGCTTTGGTTGGGACTTTTGGTTCTTTTACTAAACTTTGATAGTCTGCTTTTTGCTTAGTTTGCTTCCCATCAACATCAAGCGTTACTGTGTAGCTATTAGCACTAAACTGCGCGTATAAAGTGATATCTTTGGCTGGCATTTTACTTGTTGTAAAGTCCCACTTGTTGCCGCCTGTTTTTGCATCGTACCATCCTTTAAAGGTATAGCCTTCTTTTGTAGGAGTTGGTGGTTCTTGAAGTAGCTCTTGGTATTTTACTGTTTGCGTGGAAGTTTTACCATCTTCATTTAGCGTTGCAGTATAGTCATTAATAGTAAATTGGGCATACAAATCAAGATCATTTGTTGGCATTTTGTTTGTCATGAAATCCCATTTAGTTCCGCCTGTTTCCGCATCAAACCAACCTGTAAAAGTATAGCCTGTTTTAGTAGGCACTTTTGGTTCCGTTAGTAAATTGCCAGATTCAACCTCTGTCGCCGTCTCATTTCCATTCACATGATATTTAACATTAAATATCGCTTTTAATGGCTGTGTAACCGTTCCGCTAAAAGTAGCTGTTCCTCTACCAATTGTCACAGATTGATTAAAAGTATAACTTACTTCATTTGTATAACTAGGTAAATTCCAAGTAATATCTGGGTTTGTATAAGTTCCATTATCGCTTATAGTTGCTGGATTAATTAGTGCTCCTGTTACATTTTTCACTGCATTTGGAACAACCAAGTTACTTTGATATTTCACTGGTTGGCTTGTCACTTTTTGCTTATCCAAACCTAACTGTGTAAGTCTTGTAAGTTTAGCTAGTGGTGTAAGGTCGCTTATTTGGTTCGTTCCTGCCGATAGCTCTTGTAAGCTAGTTAAGTTTGCAATAGGGCTTACATCACTCACCTTATTATCGTAGAAAAATAATTGTTTTAGTTTTGTTAAATTCTCCAGCGGGCTTAAATCACTAATTTGATTCGTATATAAAGTTAGAAACTCTAAATTAGGCAAACTGCTTATTGGACTTATATCTTCTAGTTGATTTGTAGGAACTTGTAAAACGGTTAAATTGGTTAAATTAGAAATCGGTTTTAAATCACTAATTTGGTTGGTTGATAAGTTTAAATCTGTCAAATTTGTTAGATTTGAAATTGGAGCTAAGTTACTTATTTGATTATCCATTAAGTTTAATTTCTTTAGGTTCGTTAAACTAGCCAACGTACCAATATCAGATAAATGATTGCTATACAATGATAGCTCTGTTAAATTTGTTAAAATCCCAAGTGGTGTTAAATCACTAAATTGATTATTATCTAATGATAGGCTTTGTAAATTGATTAATTTAGCTACTGGGCTTATATCTGTTATCTTATTTCTTGATAAGTTCAATCGCTCTAATTTAGTTAAGTTAGCTAAAGGTTTTATGTCTGTCACTTTATTACCAATAGATAACCCTTCTAGATTTGTTAAATTACCAATAGGAGTAACATCACTAATTTCATTATCAGTTATTGCTAAATTCGTTAAGTTAGTTAAATTAGCTAAAGGAGCTACATCTGTTATTTTATTGTAAAACAATGTTAATTCAGTTAAACTCGTTAAATTCTGAAGTGGAGTTAAGTCTGCTATTTGGTTATTATTCATTACTAAGCTTGTTAACTTGGTTAAATTAGCAAGTGGAGTTAAATCTGTAATTTGATTGTAGCTAAAATCCAATTGGGTTACATTATTTAGATATTCAACTCCTGCAATAGATGTAATACCTTTTCTATCCGCTTCAAGAGAAGTTATTCCATCTAAATCCGTTTGTGTAACTGTATCTGATACTGTTGCTTTTCCTAGATCCGTTTTCACTACTTCAGCTAATGCTGGGTCGGTGAAAAGCGTATTGATAGGAGTTGGATTCGAAATAGTTGCTGCTTCGACATTTGTTCCATTGCTTGTTGCAACATAAAGACCACCAACACCTACAAGAATTGCTAATAATATACTTCTTAACCACACATATTGTTCTTTTCTCACTATATACACTCCTTTAAACTAGTTAGTAACAATACAAGGTTTAATTGTATATGGCTCTCTAATATAGCAGCGCAATATCTTCTGTCGGAACCGTTTTGCTCGTTTGACTGACATACTATGGTGTTACCGTAATATTGTTCTATTAATTCAGTAGTTACTTTATTTACGGAGTCATAACGATAAATCCTCGTTGCCTATGTTAGAGCATTATCTATATATCTTTCTAAATAGGATTAACCCAATGCTCGTTAATTAGTCAATAAACCATTTCGAATTCTATCGCATAAAATTATACCGCTCTTTGTGAATATTTTTGATTATTTTTTTCTAATCAAAACCCCGTAATATATCCTCAAAGACCGCCTTCTTAATTATCATCGAATGCCACATCCCCCCTCTCAATGTTCATTTAAATAATAATATAATAAAACTTCAAAAAAAGAATGTACTTATGTTAACCTCTACCCTTTACACTCAAATAAACACATATTTATACAAATAATGTAATTCTTTTTCAAATTATATGAATGATTTATTGAAAAACACGCAAATAAAAAAGACAAAACGAAAATACGCCTTCTCTCTTAAAATTGCCAACAGGTACCACTGCTAAAGAAATCTCACTCAATCAGCTTGATTAAAATTCTTACTTAGATACAAATAGCTCTAATTTAACTAAAATTAGTATAACATCAGTTATTTTTGTTGTAAACCGAAAAATACCAAAAAATCACTAAAATTTTCACTGTTTTTTATTTACCACTTGATATACTTTGAAATGAGAAATTTTGTCTGACAAGAGTTTCTACTGCTCATTATTGCATTTACTGGCAGGTAAAAAAACACAAAAAGAAGTAGGATCCTTTGTTAAGTCTCTACTTCTTTTTGATTTAACCTGATCTTATTTTATTTTTAAGAATCAACCTATCCTCCGAGAATTCGTCCCCTACGGAAGGCAAAAGTAGCATTAATTATTGCTCCTCTTTCAAAATACTTCTCAGCTTTACTACTATATTTACAGTTACACATTTAGTTGCACTGTCAAATTAACTTGTATTTGGATAACGCTTTGACCTCGGTTGCCCTTCCTACCATATGGGTCATTTAATAAAAACATAGTTGGACATGAAGTTTCTGTTCCTTGTAACATCCATACATTGTTATAAAAATACAGCGGGGTAAACTCTTTTTGTTGTTCCTTGCTCCACTTTTCTTGTGAAAGGGACCCTAATCGAGTACATAATTTGGATAGCTCTCCATTTATAATTTCCATATTTCCAGCTGGATAGTAAAAATTACATTGAAATGCTGATTCGTTTACCACATAATAAGTACCATTATATTGAATATTTGGCATATGGAACGGTTCAAAGGTTTTTGCTTTTTTAGCACCAGCATTTCTATCATCTATTCTGAAATTATAGTTGTTACCATTTGTTAATTTTGCTGGATGCGAAGTTAGTTGTTTTTCACTATTGCGTTTAGATAAAGATAATCCTTTTTTTAGCCTTGTTGGTTTACTTGGTTTGGGGGCTGGCATTTTTTCAGATGCTATTTTTTTATGACCGTAAGAAACAACCGGTATATTATTAATTTCTTCCGGTTTATTCAAAGGTTGTGTTACTTTTCCACTAAAAATTGTTTTCGCAGCTCCAAGTTTCACATCTTGCTTAAAGGTATAATTTACTTCTGGTTTATAATTAGGCATTTTCCACGTTAAGAATGATTTTGTGTAAATTCCGTCGTCACTTATCGTAGCAGGATGTACCAGTTTCCCGTTTACACCTTTTACTTTATTCGAAATAACTAAACGCTTTTGATAGTAAACTGGATTGTTTGAGCTAGCTTGGTTAGTTAAATCTAATTCCACAAGATTATACAATCCTTTTAGAGGGCTTATATCGTATAGTTGATTCCCGCCTAAAAACAACCAGTTCAAAATAATTAAGTTACTTAATGGGCTTAAATCACTTACTTTATTATTATTTAAGTTTAATGCTTCTAATTCCTTTAATTTTGCAAGCACCTTTATATCACTAATTTCATTGTCAGATAACACTAACCATCTTATGTTAGTTAACTTTGCTAGCGAACTAATTTCACTTATCTTATTATGACCTAATTCTAAAATATCTAGTTTGGTTAAACCCGCAAGTGGAGCGATATCACTTATTTCATTATTATCTAGTGATAAGCATCTTAATTTGGTTAAACCCTTTAGAGATTCGATATTGCTTACTTCATTATCTATTAAAGACAACTTGGATAAATTAGATAAATATTGCATACCTTGGATAGACTTTATATCTTTCTTATCCCCATTAATTTCTGTAATGCTGGCTAACTCATTCCGATAAACTGTTTCTTCTACACTTGGCTTTCCTAAACAGCTCCTTATTATTTCTGCTAAAGCTGGATCTGGAAAAATTTTTTCAATAGGCGTTGGCTTCGTAATACATGAATTGCCAGCTGCCTGTACTTTTGTTCCATGATTTACGTTGATAAATGCAATAACAGCTGTTACCAATAATATTGCTAGTATGCTTTTTAACCAATATTTTTTTGCCACGGTTTACACCACACCCCTTATTAATTGTTAGACCTAAGAAAACACAATTTCCGTTCATTTCTTTGTCTATAGTCTAAAAATAATTAAAAACGAGTGTTAACTCTATAACAAAAGTTAAATAGGAATGTGAATTATTGGTCTATTGCCAATTTCTTTGATAAGACAACTGCTGATAAAGCATCTAAACAGCTTTGTTTTTTATAAATAAAACCCGTCAATCTGGGTTAGATTAACAGGCACTAATTAGTTTAATCTACTTCAGGCTAGCAAACCATGGAATAATAAGTATACTGGAGTTTTATTCTTCTACTATTTCTTGCTTAAGATTCTTTTCAAATCAACTTTACTATTGATAGCTAATATGATTATCGTTCCTAAAAGCATCGTGAATAGTTCCCCTATCCCTACAAATAAATAGGTTTCTAAAAATGGAAATCCTAGTACCCATTTTAATTCTGCAGCCACCGTAAACATAGTTAAACTCACAATAAAACTCGCTACGATTAATTTTATTATCAACCTTTTTATGCTTGCTGTAATCATGAAAGTTAGCGCTAGAGCAAAAAAACTAGATCCACCTCCTACAAAAGCATCTATAACACCTAATGGAGAATATAAGTTAGAAATTACGACTCCCATAGTTATACTCCAAATATATTTCTTATCAAAAACTACTAATAAGGTAAACATTTCGGATATTCGTAGTTGGATTGCTCCATAGCTGATAGGATTCAACAGCAAAGTTACTACTATATATAAACTTGTTACCAGTGCCATCTGAGCTAACTCTATAACTTGATAATTGCTTTTGGTTTTATACATTTTTTTCTCCTTTATAAAATAGAAAACTATTTTACTAATAACTTTGATCAAAGGATGGGATAACCAAATATCCACTGAAGTATCAAAGTTTACATATTTATTTAATAATCCAACCACCGTCTACAGGAATAATTGCTCCCTGTATATAAGATGCTCCTTCACTTGCTAAAAA
Organism: Listeria ivanovii subsp. ivanovii; assembly: GCF_900187025.1. Taxonomy (GTDB): domain Bacteria; phylum Bacillota; class Bacilli; order Lactobacillales; family Listeriaceae; genus Listeria; species Listeria ivanovii. The sequence goes on along the minus strand of NZ_LT906478.1, from coordinate 380,946 downwards.
TAAGGTGACTTTTGCAACTTCTTCAGCTTCTCCCCATCTTCCAACAGGCGTTTCATCTGCTACTTGCTGAGCTATCTCCCCATCACCTTCAAAGTCTTTTTTATTCATTTTTGTACGAATAGCACCTGGAGCAATGCCATTTACTCTTATTCCATATGCGGCATAATCATAGGCTAATTGTTTTGTATAACCAATAACTGCATGCTTTGAAGCTGTATAAGCTGCCCCGCCTCCACCTGCGACTAGACCAGCTATAGAGGCCATTGTAATAATAATCCCTTTTCTATTTTCAATCATTATTTTTAGAACTTCTTGCGTTAAATAATGTAGACTTTTAAAATTTGTATCCATGATATAATCAAAATCCGTTTCATTTACTTCTAATGCTGGCTTATAGTCGTCTAATACTCCAGCTGTGTGGACCAGAATTTCAATGTTCCCTCCATCACTAGCATATTGAACTGCATTTTTTATATCTTCTTTATTTCTTACATCACCTTTAATAAAATGGAAATTCCGATGCTCCATAAAAGTTGGCTGAATATCCATTCCAAACACTACTGCTCCTTCTTTTAAAAAAAGTTTTGTTTGTTCAAGCCCGATACCAGAAGAAGTCCCTGTAATAAACACTCTTTTATTTTTAATCATCTACTTCTTTCCAATCCTCTGCTAACAAGTCACATATTGTCGGCACATATATAGAATATCCCTCTCCATCTACATAAATGAGAAAATGTGGTAATACGTCCCCATCTTGAAACTTGGCTTTTTCAACCAGACAAACATGCTTTTCATTCCCTGTAAAGCCAGTTCGAATTACCTTCTTGTTCGCTTTTATAAGTGGTAAAATTTCTTCAAACGTCAACTTTCTAACTCCTATTCTCAAAAAATTTTCATTTACGAAACTTCGCCACCAAATTTTATAACAAGTTACTTTTTTTAACAAGCAAAAATTTCCATCTAATACAAAAAAGATTAGAGATAACTTTTATCGTTACCTCTAATCTTTTTCATCATTTTTTTAATTCTGGTGCTATTCTGTGTTTTGTTGTAATTTCATAATTTAATCCCATAGAAAGCAGCTCGATATCTTGGTTACTTTGTGCGACAAACGTTAAGCCAACTGGTTGATTCTTATCACCATAACCCGCTGGAACAGTAAGTAGCGGATATCCTGCAGTTGAAGGTTTGCTAAGATAATCACTATCTAACATGATTATTGCGTCTAAGTTTTTATCCGCAAATATTTTTTCTAATTTTTCCTTTGAAGCTGTAATCACTTTTTTAGCAGTCTCGTCGCGCTCTTCTTTAGTTGATTTTTCATCATCTGCTTTTATAATCGTACTTTGACCATATTTTACGTTTCGTTTTTCATCTTTTTTATTAAACTCGATAATGGTAGATAGATCCTTTTGTGGAGCGTTATTTTCTGCTAAAAAAGCATTTAAATCATATTTGAAGTCGTTTGAAAGTACTTGTCCAAATAACTTAAATTCCTCATCTGTTTCTTCAGGTATAGATACATCTGTTACTAAAGTTGCTCCCGCTGCTTTTAAGTCTCCTTTAGCTTGCTTCATAATATCTTGGTTGATATCATCCTTCCCAAAAACCACACCAATTCGTTTATTTTTCAATCCATTTTCATTTAAAGCAATCTCTTTACTATCTTCCTTGATACTTCGGAAAAGGAGAGCCGCATCCGCCACTGTTTTTGTAATTGGACCTGGTGTATCTAAATGACTAGAAAGTGGGATGATTCCTTCTGTAGAAACCACTCCTCGTGTTGGTTTAAAGCCAACAACTGACTGAACATGACTAGGAGCTATAATGGAGCCATTTGCTTCCGTTCCAACTGATAAAGTAGCAAAATCACTTGTAACTGATGCTGCCGAACCAGTACTAGAACCTAAAGGATCTACTTTTTTATTATATGGGTTTAAAACTTGTCCTTTTTTACCTGAGTAACCATTTGGAACAGCCTGATCCAAGTAATTTGCCCATTCTGACATGTTATTTTTCCCTAGGATAATTGCTCCTTGTGATTTTAAATTACTAACTAGTTTCGCGTCTTTACCAACGACCCAATCCTTCAGCGCAACAGACCCAGAACTTGTTGCCATTGTTTCTGTACCAATGTTATCCTTCAACAATACCGGAATTCCGTATAACGATTGGTCCTTAGGTGCTGCTTTCTTATCTAGTTCTATTGCTTCTTTTACAGCATTAGGGTTAATTTCTGTAATCGAATTTATTTTCGAACCATTTTGATCATAATTTTTAATTCTGAGTAAATAACATCCTACTAATTCTTGATAGTTTATTTCTTTCTTTTGTATTAATTCCTGTATTTCACTAACACTTTTACCGACAATCAAATTCTCTTTTTCTTTCAAAATTTCTTCATCGAGCATTTTAAGTTGTTCTTCGATTGGTTTTAAAACCCGTTCTTCATCATATACTTGTGTATCAATTTTCTTCTCTGTCTGGAAAAAATAGTTATATATATAAAATCCACCAATAGCAATTGCCAAAATAATTACTATACTAATAATTATTTTCTTCATAGTTACCTCCTCTGATATGTTGTTATGTTTAATTGTAGCATTTTTGCGAATAATCACCCTTTCTTTAAGTGACAAAATCAGATGAATATACTTACATTTTTGTCAGTTTAGTTATTTATTTCACTTTTGGTAACAAAAAAACTGTAAGCAAAATGATTTCTCACTTTGCTTACAGTTTTATTTCACCATTCTGGATTCACTTTCATCAAAATACTGTTTACCAATTTTTAATTTCTCGCTATAAAGTTCGTTTACTGTAACAAATTGATAGCCTTGTTTTTTCAGTAGTTCTAATGTTTTATCGAGGCTATCCCCTGTTGTCGGATGGATATCGTGCATTAATACAATCGCTCCATCTGACGCATTAGCCAGGACTTTCATTGTTACTGATTTTGGATTTCGGATTTTCCAATCTTCTGTATCTACGGACCATTGAATGATTGGAATACCAATCTCCTCAGCCACCTCTTTGTTCACTGCACCATAAGGCGGACGCATCGTGGTTGGGAAATATCCCGTTTGATCGAACACCACTTTTTGCGTTTTTAGAATTTGGTCATATACTTCTTTTTTAGAAAGCTTAGTTAATTGCGGATGATCCCATGAATGGCTCCCCACTTGATGTCCAGCGTCTAATTCTTGTTTTACTAAACCTGGATTTTCTATTACACGAGAACCAAGAACAAAGAAAGTCGCTTTTGCATTATATCGCTTAAGTGTTGCCAAAACTTTTGGCGTAACTGACGGACTCGGACCATCATCAAAAGTAAGGGCAATTTTTTTACCTGATTTTGCTTTTGGTGTTGCAGGAATCTGTATATCATCTGGTAAATAACGTTTATTCACGTCACTAGCAATATCAGCAAGTTTTAATTTCACTTGTTTTATTTTTGGATAGCCTGGAACTTCAATTGGTAAAATCAACTCTGTGCTTGTTAACCCAAAATTTGTGTCGTCCCAATTGGCTAAACTTTTTACTTCCCCAAGATTCCCAATATCTTTTAGAGGAATTTTCCCTGATTTAATAATTTCTTGTTCTAACATAGTTTTAACGTCTAATTTAGTCTCATCATTCTTTATTAGAACATTCCCTAGAGTTAGTAACTCACCTGTGTCAGCATCTGTTACCAAATTCGCGCAAATATCTTTTTCGCTTTTGAGTGTTAATTGAGTACTTCCAGTTTTAACGTACTCATATTGGTCCACTTTATAAGATATTGCGTTTTTAGCCAACGTTTGCTTTTGATAAGTATAAAAAAGAATCCCTTCCTTATCCTTAAGCTTGTTTTTCTCTAAATTTGTGGCTTTTTTCATTTCGTTTTGGATCGTTTTGTTGTCTTGTTTTTTTACTGTTTTGGGAATGTATGAAATTATTTCGATTCCATCTTCCTTCTTATCCGACCTACGAAAATCACTTCCATTTTTTTCTTCCATTAGCTTATCCATTTGCGCGATTACTTTATTGCGTGATTTCATATATTGATATTTTTGAAATCCCTTCACACCAAGGAACACCACGGCAATAATGAGAATGGCTGCAATGAGTAACCTAATCCATTTAACCTTCACAAAATCCACCTCACCTAAGAAAAACCTTCCCCAGCTTTTCTCATAACATAATTATACAGGAAATCACATAGGTTTCTAGTGTTAAATCGAAAATAGTATAAAAGCACCAAAAAGGCACGGATAAAGTGGGAGCTTTTGTCCGTGCCGAATTTATAGTTACAGGATTACCCCTGAAAACTAGCGTATTGTGAAATGTTTCACTATTAATTTTACCTTAAATAGTTACATTCCGCAAATATAAAATGTTTAATTTTTTTCACACAAAAAGAATTGGATATCATTTATCCAAGCGCTACATCTAGAACCATCATCACAGCAAACCCCGCCATTGTCGCAGCAGTTGCTAAGTCAGTAGAACCTTCGACCTGGGACTCTGGTATTAATTCTTCTACAATAACGAAAATCATCGCTCCTGCGGCAAATGCAAGCGCATATGGTAATATCGGTGTTACAAAAACTACCAAAACAGCACCGAGGACTGCAAAAATCGGTTCTACCACAGCCGATAATTGACCGTACCAAAAGCTTTTCCCCCGAGACAAACCTTCCCCACGTAACGGTATCGATACCGCTGCACCTTCTGGAAAATTTTGAATCCCGATCCCAAGAGCTAGTACAATTGCAGTAATTAATGTCTCTGTATCCCCTGTGATAACTGCCCCAAAGGCAACTCCCACTGCTGCACCTTCTGGAATGTTGTGTATCGTAATCGACAATACAAGCAAGATGCTTTTTCGAAGAGACGTTTTTGGCCCTTCTTTTGCTTGTTCCGGAAAGCCAAAATGCAGATGCGGAATAATCCGGTCAATCGCACGCAAGAAAATTCCACCTAATAAGAAACCGACGAGTGCTGGGATAAAGGAAAATCTTCCCATGTCTTTACTCATTTCAATTGCCGGGGCAAGTAGTGACCAAAAACTCGCAGCTAGCATAACTCCCGCAGCAAACCCAAGCATTACATTGCCCCATTTTTTATTCAAATTTTTAAAGAAAAATACGAGTGATGCGCCGGCAGCTGTACATGCCCAGGTAAATATCCCAGCAAGTAGAGCTAATAATACCGGATTTAGTGTTGATAAATAATTTAACAAGTCACTTTCTCCCTTTTCCTATGCTTTTATTTGCCCGACCAACCTTGCTTAAAGCCTTTAACAAAAGCTCGCGATTTATCCACCCCGATTTTTGCAACCCATATAGAACCATAAATAGATACTTTAGCTACTGTACCGGCAACTTCCCCTGTTTTCCGTGCAACTTGTTCTGCTTTAACACCGAGTTCGTCTAGAGATTTCGTCATTTTTCGCACCTCCAAAAAACTTGTCTTCCTTTCATAATAAAGCAATTAGTATGATTATTCAAGAGAGTTCTTTTTAGGCAGTTTGTAACATACTCCATGTAAAACCTATCAATGAAGACTCATTTCCATCAAAAATAATTTAAAAGATTTAGCAAAACTTGCTTTTTATTTCATTCCTATCATATTTTCTATTAACCATCAGCGGAATATTATTTAAACGCATTAGTCGAACGTTTAATAAAATAATTCCTCTTGCTATTGTGTATTTAGTCACATTCATATTATAATAAAGTTGTTACATATAAAAAGGGAGAGGGAGATTAATATGACGGGACTCGGAGTTTTACTATTTTTAGCAGGTATTGGTGTACTAATTTTCGGAATTTTGCGCCACAGAGAAGTTGGCCTCGTAGAAAAACACAAATTGTTATCATTAGCTCTATTTTAGCGATTATTATTGGGTTTGGAATAATTCCAAGCTCAGACAACGAAGAGGCATCAAATGAAAAACCGAAACAAGAAGAGAAAACAAAGAAAGTAAACGTTAAGCCAGTATTAAAAGCGGAAACTGCATTTTCTACTAACGATGATGGGACGATCGTCATAGAAGGCGAAACAAATCCCGGGGCTAATGTATCACTTATTTTTGAAGACAAGCCAACTGAAGTAACTACCGCAGACGAGCAAGGAGCATTCACTTTTTCCATCACTGAATTTGACGAACCAGAAGAAGCTGTCCTTTCCATTGAAATCGATGGTAAAACAAAAGAACAGCCACTTTCCTTAGCTTTAAGTACCGGTTATCAAACGAAATTAGCTGAGGAGAAACAAGCCGAAGAGGAACGCATCGCTGCTGAAAAAGCAGAAGCCGAACGAGTAGAAAGTGAACGTGTGGCTGCGGAAGAGAAAAAAGCACAGGAAGCCAAAGTTGCCGCTGAAAAGAAAGCGGCACAAGAACGTGCGGCTACTGAAAAAGCCAAGGCTGCGGAAGCAAAACAAGCTGAAGCAAAACGAGCTGCAGCTGCAGCACAACCAGATACTAGCAACAAACAAGGAGAAACAGTCTACATCACTGCTACAGGATCGAAATATCATTACAGTCAAGACTGCCGAGGATTAAATAACTCCAATGGTGAAACAGCTGTAACTGTTGATGAAGCAAAAGCACAAGGATTTACACTTTGCGGATTCGAATAACTAAAAAATGCAAGATTCCTTCGAATTAGGAATCTTGCATTTTTGTTGAATTTTAATTGAAAAAAGGTTGTATTTATGGTAAATTTATATAGATATATCAACATTATTATTTTGTGTAAAGTAACTCCTATTCTAATTATACATTACATTTTCCTTTTTAGTCAAGAAAAATTTTTACACAAATTTGGAGGTAGCCAAATGAAACCATATGTACTAAAATTCCAAGAGATTGACGAAGCAAGCCAATCACTTGTCGGCGGAAAAGGAAAAAATTTAGGTGCGTGTTCTAAGATTAATAGCCATCTAGTTCCACCAGGTTTTTGCATCACCACAGAAGCTTACAAAAAAAACTTCAACGAAAACGATAACTTTCAGGAATTATTCAAACAACTCACTACTCTAAAAACAAATAATCTTTCGGAAATTCGTGAAGTAAGCAAGGCTATCCGTACAATTATTGAAAATACACCTATCTCTAGTAACATAGTCAATGAAATTAACCGAGTTCTTTTAGAATTTAATGATCAAGAAGCATTCGCTGTTCGTTCTAGTGCAACTGCGGAAGATTTACCAAACGCTTCTTTTGCTGGTCAGCATGATACTTATTTAAATATTATTGGGGCAAAAGAAATACTTCGACATATTAGCAAATGTTGGGCTTCTTTATTTACCGAACGCGCGATTATTTACCGTATTCAAAATAGTTTTGATCATAACAAAGTATATCCTTCTGTCGTTATCCAACAAATGGTTTTCCCAAATGCATCGGGTATTTTATTTACAGCAGATCCGATTACTTCTAATCGAAAAACAGTAGCTATTGATGCTAGTTTTGGACTAGGTGAGGCACTCGTTTCTGGTTTAGTAACTGCAGATGCTTATAAAGTAGAAGAAAATAAAATTACCGAAAAAATAATTGCAACCAAAAAAATCGCTATTTACGGTCAAACAAACGGCGGAACCGAAATACGCCAAGTCGACCTTCCAAAACAAACCGAGCAAGCACTGTCTGATGAGCAAATATTATCACTTGCAAAACTTGGCAGAAAAATCGAATCTTACTTTGGAAAACCACAAGATATCGAATGGTGTTTAGTTGATAACGTTTTTTATCTCGTCCAAAGCCGCCCAATTACTACATTATTTCCAGTTCCAGAAGTTGGCGATCAACAAAATCATGTTTATGTATCCGTCGCTCACCAACAGATGATGACAGATGCTATGAAACCACTTGGCTTATCTTTTTACCTAATGACAACGCCAGCTTCCATGTATCCCGCCGGCGGAAGACTATTTGTAGATATTACCGAAAGCCTCTCCTCTCCAACTACTCGAGATATTATGGTCAACTCACTCGGCCAATCAGATCCACTTATGAAAGACGCTTTACAAACCATTATCGGACGTAAAAATTTCATCAAAATGCAACCTGAAGATTCTACGAACAAACATGTTCCATCACCTGTAAAACTTGCAAATCGAACAGTTCCAGATGTTTCCGTTGTTTCCGAACTAATAATGCAGAACCAAGAGTCGCTAAAAAAACTACAACTAACCATCCAATCGAAAAACGGTGCTGAATTATTCGATTTTATCATAGCAGACCTCCAAGAATTAAAAAATGTCCTCTTTAATCCTACAAGTATTGATGCAATTATGGCCGGTATGGACGCATCTGCCTGGCTAAATGAACACATTAATTTGTGGCTAGACGAAAAAAACGTTGCGGACACTTTATCTGAATCCGCACCAAATAACATCACTTCGCAAATGGGATTAGAACTATTAGATGTAGCAGATGCTATTCGGCCACACCCAGTCGTAATCAACTATTTAGAGCAAACAAGCGACATTCATTTTTTAGATAAACTAGACACATTGACTGGCGGAAAAGAAGCAAAAACCGCCATCGAAAAATATCTGACTAAATACGGCATGCGTTGTCCTGGTGAAATCGATTTAACAAAAACTCGCTGGATAGAAAATCCAACCACACTCATCCCACTAATTTTAAGTAACATTAAAAACTTTGAGCCACATGCAAGTAAGCAAAAATTCGAACAAGGGGAAATTGCTTCCAGAAATAAAGAACAGGAAATTTTAGAACATCTAAAGCAACTGCCTGGTGGTGCACAAAAAGTAGCTGATGCTAAAACTAAAATAGCTGTTTTACGTCATTTTATCGGATACCGTGAATACCCTAAATACGGGATGATAAATCGCTATTTCATTTATAAACAAGCTTTACTAAAAACTGCTGAGCAACTTGTTCAACACGGTATTCTTAAGCAAAAAGAAGATATTTATTTTCTTTATTTCGATGAATTACAAGAAGTGGTTCGTACAAATACAGTCAATTATGCCCTTATCACTACCCGGAAAAACGATTTCATTTCTTATGAAAAACTAACTCCACCGCGCATTATCACATCAGATGGCGAAATAATTACCGGAAAATATAGTCGCGACAATCTTCCAGAAAAAGCACTCATCGGATTACCAGTTTCTGCTGGAATTATCGAAGGACGTGCTCGCGTTATTTTAGATATGGAACATGCCGATTTAGAGCCTGGAGATATTTTAGTTACTGCGTTCACTGACCCAAGCTGGACACCGACATTTGTTTCTATAAAAGGTCTTATCACCGAGGTTGGCGGGTTGATGACGCACGGTGCAGTTATTGCCCGAGAATATGGATTGCCAGCTGTTGTTGGAGTTGAAAATGCTACCAAACTAATTAAAGATGGTCAACACATTCTAGTAAATGGTACAGAAGGTTATATAAAAATACTAAAATAGTCCCTAAAATTTTGTCATAGCTGGAAATTGATTCCCCAAAATATAAAAGCAAGAATCTTTGTATAGAGCCATTTAAGAAAAATGGAATATACAAGATTCCTGCTTATTTTCATTTTGAACTAATATATCCCATGATTTTCTTAATTCGGTACAACCAAATCCGTATCTGGATCGTTACTGCCTTTATTTGCCGACTTGATTTCCACAAAAACTTTGTGCGGGAGGCAAACAATGGTATCACCAGGATCCGATTTCCAGCCCATCATCACACCTACTTGATCTGGGCTATTGTCTTCCTTAATTCTGATGCGTTCGCCGTCCACCTCCATTAAGTTATACTGGGTGCCTTTTCCTTTAATGGTGAATTGTTCGTTTCCTTGATGGCCAGTTAGCATAATTTCGCGGATAACTTTCCCGTCTTGTGAAACGATTGCTACTACTTCATCGCCGGCTGTTTTTGCTTCAGCTGCAGTAAAAAGTATCAATGGTAAAAATGAGCCCAAAATTAGTATAACAATAATAACAAAATCAAACGGGCGTACCATTTTCATATATTGACGCATATTCTCTCCTAACTAGCTCTTATGATTAGCGTTAAAATCAAGGCTAATCCCTGGCTCATCAAACGCAATTTCGGTCACATCGTATGTTAAGCGCTTGATGTAATCAATTAATGGGTTAGATAAACCTTCTACATCTGGAATTGCTAATTCTGAAAACTGACCAAAATAATCTTTCACTTGGACGATACGGCTGATTCTGCCATCAACTCGAAATTTTTCAAGTGCTAATACGAACGGAATCGTTATTTTGAAAAATTTCCCTTTAGCCATTAGTTCCTCATTGCCGCCGATTGGTTCTACTTCATGGACTTCTAATTCAATTTTATTTTCAATTTGACCGTTTTCTTCCAAAATTGTTTCAAAGTTGTATTTTTCTACGACTATTTTATTCGTCACTATATCCACAAATTCACCTCATTATAATGTATACCTGTATACTACAGGATATTTTAGTTTGTGACAAATTCTTTTAGCAAGTGATTTCGATTCGATTTCCTTCTGGATCCGCGATGACACTTTCATAGTAACCATCCCCTGTTGTTCTTGCTTCACCTAGAATTTCAAACCCTGCTTTTCTTAGCTCTTCTGTCAGTGTATCAACTGTCGCTTTCGATTCTGTTGCAATCGCAATATGCGCCCAACCTAATTTTTCACCGGCTACTTCTTCTGATACATCCGTACGTTTCATTAATTCTAGTCGAGCACCCGTTTCGAAAGTCAAAAAATAAGACGAAAAGCCTTTCGTTTTATTTTCATATACATCATTGGCTATTGCCCCAAAATAAGTGACATAAAAATCTTTCATTTTTTCTAAATTGCTTGTCCATAATGCGATATGTTCTATTTTCATCAAAAATCCTCCTAGTTATAAAAAAAGCGCTGCTGAAATCCAGTAAACAACGGCAGCTAAAAGTCCCGCAAGTGGTAAAGTTATAAACCAAGTCACTACCATATTTTTACCCGTCCGCCAGTTCACTTCTTTTTTATGATTGGCTGTTCCAACCCCCATAATCGAGCTATCAATTACTTGCGTTGTACTGACTGGTAAATGGATAAGAGTGGCTGTCATGATTACAGACAGTGAGCTTAAATCAGAAGCAACTCCTGTGACTGGAGTAATCTTCATAATTTTCGTTCCAACTGTTTTGATAATCCGGTATCCTCCTACCGATGAACCAATTGCCATCGAGGCCGCACAACTTAATTGTACCCAAAATGGGATTCCTGCTGATTCTTGCAAAAGACCACTAGCCACTAAAGCTAGCGTAATAATCCCCATCGTTTTTTGTGCATCGTTCGTTCCGTGCCAATATGCTTGCATTGCCGCGGTTCCAATTTGAATAAAACGAAAACGGCGGTTCATTTTACCTAATTTTTTATCGTGAAAAAGATTTTTAAAGAGCGAATAAATCAAATATCCCACTGTAAAACCAATAATTGGCGAAACAATCAGCGCGATAATAATTGTGGTAAATCCAGACCAATTAAGTACACTAAAACTGCTAGCAGAAGCGATCGATGCCCCAGCAATCGCACCAATCAGCGCGTGTGAGGAGCTACTAGGCATTCCAACTAGCCATGTCATCAAATTCCAAATAACCGCCGCAATCAGCCCACAAAGCACAACAAATTCGCCATTATTAAGCGAAAATGGATCAACAATGCTTTTCGTGAGTGACTCTGCTACCCCTGTAAACGAAATCGCTCCTAGAAAATTCATAATCGCCGCTAAGCCAATTGCCACTCGAGGTTTTAATGCTCTCGTCGAAATACTTGTAGCCACCGCATTCGCAATGTCATGAAATCCATTTATAAAGTCAAACGCCAATCCCATAAAAACGATAATAATCGTAATTAAAATAACCGTATCCATTCAGCAGTTCTCCTTGTCGAAATTCCTTTTTGTACTATATACCCCTTTTTACAATAAAATAAAAAGAACCTGTTCTTATCTTAGCAACAGATTCTCGTTAGTTTCATTATAATTCGTCATTCCAGCTGTCAGTATCATAATCATAGCTGTCGTCATAGTTGTAGCCATCATCATAGTTATGCCCGTCCATCATATTGTGCATACCACCATCGTTTGCTACGAAAAAGATGAAGCCAACTAAGCAGATAATAACAATCATTGTGTTAACAACAGCCACACCAATCCCACTAATTAGTAGCCCTAGATTGCTTTTCATTACTTCGCCTTTTCTGCGGATAATTAGATAAATCACCAAAATAATAAATACATTGACGAAAACCATAAGTATACACCAAAGAATCGCGTTCATTCCGCGTTGTTCGGCATCTTTATAAACCCAAATAGCTAAAAGCGCTTTTGCTGCTAAGCCCAGTATCGTCGCAAATATTAAAAAAATTGGAAAAAGTACTGCTACTCCCATTTTGTCCCCTCACCTTCTATATAATTTGTTTTATATTCCTTTTTGCTAACTGTTAAAATTCCAGCAATTAAAAATAAAATTCCGGAAATAGTGAAAATTTGTAATCCACCTAAAACAATAAAGCAAATTCCAAAAACTTTTACTTTTGCATGGTTATTTTTAATTTTAAATGCACCGATAAATCCGAAAACTGCAGAAACTAAAGCGAAAAAAGCCGCTACGAGTGCAAAAAAGGTAAATAAGCCAACCATAAATGTATCTTCACCACTGCTATAGGATGCGGGCTCTGCATACATCACAAGCGTGCTAAATCCAAATAAAACCGCGTATAAAGCAGCCCCGAAAAAAGTTAGAATGCTAAATGATGCACCAATAATTAGTAAAATAAATTCTGTTTGTCTATTCATTAAATCCTCCATCTGCTTATTTATTCTCCCTACAGTGTACCACGAAATCATGCTTGACCAAATGGAAAAGTATAAATATTCACGAAAAATTCACGAAAAAGCCACTTCCTTTAAAAAAAGCCGTAAACAAAGCAAATTTCACTTCATTTACAGCTTGACGATATCGATTTATTTTTCATCATTTAATACTTTTTGATACTTTAAAAAAAGGGTCTCGAACTCTGTTTTATCAAAATCGTACTTACTTCCCTTGGCTATTGCTTGTAATTTCTTCAAACAAACATGCCAGCCAGAAACGTCTCTTGGAGTATGATCAGTAATTATTTGAAGTTGTTCGGTGAAAGTTACTAGTGTTTTGTTTTCTGCCAGTTCAGATAACTCAAAAGTGACATTATCTTCATCCCATTCAAAACTCAATATTCGATTCGTTTCCCAAGCTAAAATCGGCATTGTTATTTTTTCTTCAGGCGTCATTACAAAAAGAAGGTGTCCACTAGGGCCAGATTCGCCTACTTCTAGTTCATCAAACCACTGAACTAATCCTGCATTCGTAGTCAATAGTTCAAAAACACTTGTAACTGGAGCATTTATTTCTAGTTCAAATTTAACCTTAGTAGATTTACTCGCATACTTTTCAATGCTTTCTTTCATCCGAATCACCCCTAGCAATTTGCTTTCATTTTCGCATAGTTTAGTGATTAGCGCAAAAAGAACGATTCGCTCTAGCGTTCCTTCACCACTCGCTCGTATAGTGCTTCCAATTCTTCATAACTAAGCTCTCTGAGTCGTTTTCGTTCCACATTAGTTATGAAACTTAAAATTTCGACTAAAACCCATGAGTCATTTGCTTTTTGCTCGTTCTTCATCAAAAACGCCTCCTCTAGTTATTCTGTACGTAAAGCATCTATCGGCATTTTCTTAGATGCTTTACGAGCTGGAACTACACCAAATAAAACTCCTATAAACATCGAAAAACCGACTGCCAAAAGAATAGTAGAAGCTGAAACAGACATTTCAAAATCAGATAAAATTGTGACTAATTGAGCAGAAAGAACTCCGAATATAATCCCAATCCCCCCGCCAAGCAAACTAAGCACGACAGCTTCCACTAAAAATTGCAACAAAATATCACCATCTCTTGCTCCAATTGCTTTTCTAATACCAATTTCTCTAGTGCGTTCTGATACGGATACAAGCATAATATTCATAATCCCAATCCCACCAACTAAAAGAGAAATCCCTGCGATTGCACCTAGTCCAAATGTTAATGTTTTCGTAATACTGTCAAAAGTATCCAGTGCCGCTTGCTGGTTAACAACCTTATAGCTATCTATCTCATTTGGAAAAAGTTGACTCATATTTTGCTTCACTCGATTGACCACATCTGGGACAGTTTTAGTATCTTTCGCTTGAATATAATATAAATTAATTGAATCTGTCTTAAAAAGTCTTTCTGCGGAAGTAATTGGAATAAATAATTGCTTATCAGTTGAGCTAAATAAGCGTTCTCCTTTTTCTTTTAGCACACCAATAACTAAATACCTCACTCCAGAAATTCGGATATATTTCCCAACTGGATCTCGCTCTTTAAAATAGGTTTTAGCAATATCAGAACCAATGACGGTTACTTTTTGAGCGTAGTTTATGTCTACTTCTGAGCAAAATCGCCCTGCTGTTAGTTCTACATTTTTTATATCTGAATAAGCTTCATTTATACCAGTCACTTGCATCTCTTCTGTATGTTCGCTACTTCTAACTGCTTTTGTTTGCGATACTTCTGGAGAGCCAATTTCGTTGTTAGCTAAAAGACTCGTCGCTTCCTTATAGGTGAATTTGTCATTAGAGCTATTAGATGAAAAACTCACGGACACCAAATTACTTCCCATATCCCCTAATTGAGTCGATACATTCTTTGAGATAGCCTCACCAATAGAAACAAGTAAAATAACGGAAAAAACGCCAATAATAATTCCGAGCATCGTCAAAAAAGTACGGAATTTAGAGGAGCGTAGTTGTTTTAAAGCTAATTTTACGTTTTGGTAAATTTTCATTTCTCATTCCATTCACGGAGTTTTCCATCTTTTATTTCTAATATTCGTTCTGCTTGTTTAGCAATATTTATGTCGTGAGTAATTATAATTAGCGTGTTACCTTCCTGATGAATTTCTTTTAGTAAAGCCATCACTTCTTCACCTGTTTTGGAATCTAAAGCTCCTGTTGGTTCATCTGCTAATAAAATTTCTGGATTTCCTGTAATCGCTCTGGCTATCGCGACACGTTGCTGTTGTCCGCCCGATAGTTGTGTCGGTAAGTGTTTTTGCATATCTAACAAACCCACTCGCTCTAAACTTCTCAAGACTTTTCGTCTTCGCACAGCTTTGTCGACACCTCGATAGATTAGCGGTAATTCAACATTTTCAAATGCGGTAAGTCTTGGCAATAAATTAAATTGCTGAAAAACAAATCCAATCATTTCATTTCTAATTTTCGCTACTTTTTTTGGCGATAATTTTGTTAAATTTGTCTTTTTTAAATAATATTTTCCTAAACTCGCCTTATCTAGTATGCCAAGAATATTCATTAATGTAGATTTTCCTGAACCAGAAGGACCGATAATTGCAATAAACTCTCCTGAATCTATACAAAAAGACACATCATCTAATGCGTTTACTTTGTTGTCTCCCATTTGGTATGACTTGAAAATATTAACTAGCTGTATCATGTAACATTTAGCTCCCATCAATTCTAAGGAATAATCACAGGCTGCCCTTCTTCAAGACCTTTTAATACTTGGATGGACTTAGTGTTATGTTTACCTGTTTCAATCCATATTTTCTTTTTTTGCTTATCTTCGCCAATGATATACGCATATGTTTTGTCTGTTTTGTCGGTATGTACTGCTTCAATTGGGGTAATCAGTGCGTTTTTCTCTAAGGCTACGAGCACATCTGCACTGACGGACATGTTTTCTTTTAGACTCGCTTCATTATCTAAATCTATTGTGACTGCATAAGAAGTAACTGATCCATTTATCACACCTTTATCATTTATTTCTGCAACTTTACCTTTGTATACGGTGTCTTCTACTGCTTCGATATGTACTTCGGCTGTTTGTTTCTCCTTTATTTGATTTATTTCTAGCTCATCAACCATAATTTGAACAGCAAAATCTTTATAGTCCGGCCATTTATTAGCTATTTTTACGACATGGCCTTCCGCAGAAACATATACGCGTAAATCTGCTTTTTCTGCCTTCACTGTTTTATAGTTGACTGCTTGTGGAACCTTTTTTTCGTCTTCTTTTATAAAATAATAGCCTACTGATCCAGCAATGATAATCAGTATAATAATTAACCAGCTTATTTTTTTCAATAGTTAGAAACCTCTCTTTAAAAAGCAATTAAAATCATTGCATTCATAATATGTTGAAAGCATTCTTTAAGTTGTGTATAATTCCATGATTTTAGAATTTCAATCATATTGGATAATTCTTCTGAAATCCTATCACTTGCCGACACAACAATTAGTTTCACTTCATTTGTTGCGTTATCGTGCACTTCATTCCATAAGTCTTGGATAACCCGATTAAAATAATCATTATTTAATTTCCCAATAAAAATACTAATGAAATCTTCAAAAGCACCACGCATTAATTCATATTCTCTATTCTTCTCATAATAAATCACTTTTTCCGCAATATTAATAATGTCATCCACTACAATATAATCTTCACGCAAAACTAACTTCTCCGTACTTTCATATACTAAAAGTTCCACTAACTTCATTCGTGAAAAAAATTCCGTTATATTTATTTCTGTATTTTGAACAAAAGCTCCCCGATTATACTGATGCACTAAAAACCCAGAGTGGCATAGATTGATAATAGCTCGCCTAATTGGTGTTCTGCTCATATTTAGTTCTTGGGATAATTTTGCCTCTACTACCCGATACCCCGTTGGATATTCTCCAGTTGTGATTTTATTTTTAATGTACTCAAAAGCAACACTCTCCAACCGATCACCTTTTGCGATTTTTGGCATAAGTCATTCTCCTCCTTTATGTAGGGCAAGCAACATTTCGCTCTACAATGCCATTTTATCATCTAACTAATGAAAAGAGTACTTAGCATATAACTTAAATACTCTTTTCACTGATGATAAATTTATCTAGTTGTTTTTTTTCGGTAAGTAGTTATACCAATTGCAGCTAAGCCTAGCCCAGAAAGAACTATCCAAATCATGGAGTTATCTCCTGTTTTTGGTATTTTTTTCGCTTTTACATCTGCCTCCGTCGTTTTTGTTACATTTGAAGGCTTTTGAGATTTTAATGGATTTTCTGTAGGTTTTTTAGCATTATTCGGTCCATTAGATGGTTCAGTTGGTTCAGACGGTTTAGCTGGCTCGATAATCAGTTTTCCATCTTGGGTGACAGTTATTTTAATTGTCAGTGATGCCGACAAATTTCCAGAGTCTGATACTGTGTAAGTGACTTGGTAAACACCTTTTTCTGAATTTTTCACTGTATCTTTTGTAATTTTAATTTTAGCTGTTAAGTCACCATCTTCTTTATCCGTTGCTGTAACACCTTTTAAAGCATCGAACGCATCGCCATCTTTGATAGTTTGGTCTTTAGCATGAATGACTGGTGCTGTATTGGCTGTTAAAGCTACTTCTTCTACTGTCACTTTAATGCCTTTAGTTGTTGTAAGCTTGCTTGAATTTGTAACACTATATTCGATGTCATATACGCCTGCCTTATTTGTATCTACGGCATTTGTTGTTACTTTAACATCTTTTGTAATGTCGCCATCTTTTGCGTCTGTTGCAGTTACTTCATTAAGTGGATTAAAAGCATCGCCTTGTTTTATTGTTTTGTCTGTTGCATTAATTACAGGCGGAGTTGCTTGAGGTGTCTCGTTAACCACTAATACATTTTTCCAAATAACAGTAGTCTCTGGAGCTGTTGGAATAACGGAACCTGCTGTTAAAAACACACCGATATCTGCTTTAATATTTTCATTTGCTGTAAATTCAAAAGTATGCACGAAAACTTTTTTGTTTGCATCTGCAGTATCTACTACATTACGAGTTGTGCGAGTTACATCATTGTTATTAACTTCAGCACCGGAAGAATTCGGCATAAATAAACCTGATTTTGCTGATTGACCGGTAACCGTATTTGTCATTGTCATATCAACATTTGCTTCACACCCTACTGAATATTTGTAAGATTTGCCTTTTTCAAGTTGTACATCTTCATAACCAACAAAATAAGTGCCGCTTTTTAGGTCTTTATATGTTAAATTTTTCTCTGCCGTATTTGCTGCACTGGCAACAACTCCTGGAATAAAATTAAAAACAACCATTGATGAAAGAGCAAGTGTTGCTAATAATGCGATTATTTTTTTCATGGATTTAATATCCTCCTTTTTTGCTTCTTAAAGAAAATAGGGTTAAGTAAGCCTTAACCCTATTTTTCAGCTTATTCTGGTAAGAATCAACCAAAGATTCCTTTGATCAAGTTGTTTAAAAATTCAGTAACATCTGGAAAACGTACTGCGCCAGAAATGTTTCCTAGTAATTGTAGAAAGTAAGTCATTATGTGTCAGCCTCCTTTTTAATAGTTTAATTTTTTAATCAACCAAAAATCCCTCTGATTAGGTTATTAAGAATTTCGGTAACATCTGGTAATTGGAATGCGCCAGAAATGTTTCCTAGTAATTGTAGAAAATAAGTCATTTTTTTCACCTCGCTATACTATGTAGTTGGAACTTACATCCAAAGTTAATTATAGCTGATAAAAGCGCCATTTATACCGCTTTCATTTTTAAAAACATTAGCTTTCAAAATAAAAACCAAAGTTTCTTTTTACAATTTATATATCAATTTAATGCAAAACAATATACTTTAAAATGTTTATTTTTAGTTGTCAAACATATAGATTTAGACACATTTCCGCTATATTTATCCCTTGATACAAGCAAAAAGTATATTATAATCGGAATTGTTAGCATTGCTCATCTGCCAATGTTCGAAATTAAACGTTTAGAATTGAAAAAAACAATTTTAATTACCAAAAATCATTATTTAAGCACTTATTTCCTAAATCCTAAACAAGGGTACAACATTTTCCTCATGATAATCATCCAAAATTGGACAAAGCCAGCCAACGTGAGATAATAGAAAAAAAGATTGATAGGGGCGAGTATGAAGAATGACTAAAATTGGATTTATCGGTGCAGGAAATATGGGGACAGCAATGATTCGTGGTCTTGCAAAAACAGACTTTATTGATAGAAAAAATTTATTTGTCTGTGGTAGAAATATTGAGAAATTACAACCGCTGGAAACGGAATTCAAAGGCATACAGCTAACAACTAACGTCAAAAAACTAGCAGAAGCAGTTGATATCATTATCTTATCGGTCAAGCCATATACTATTTCAGAAGTATTAACTAACATCAAAGATAAACTTACTCCGGAAAAAATAATTATCTCCGTTGCCGCTGGAATAACCATTGCCGATTTAGAAAAACAAACTATACCAGAAACTAAAATTATTCGTGTCATGCCAAATACACCTGCACTAGTAGGCGAAGGTATGTCCTCTATTTCGCCTAACACAAGTGTAACTGCTGAAGAAACAGCGATAGTTTCTAAAATTTTTACAAGTTTTGGTCAAACAGAAGTTGTTCCAGAAAGTTTGATGGATGCAGTAGTTGGAGTGAGCGGTTCTTCTCCTGCCTACGTTTATATGTTTATTGAAGCTTTAGCAGATGGAGCTGTGTTAAATGGCTTACCACGCGATAAAGCTTATAAATTTGCGGCACAAGCAGTTCTTGGTTCCGCAAAAATGGTGCTCGAAACTGGTGAACATCCTGGTAAATTAAAAGACATGGTCACTTCTCCTGGTGGAACAACGATTGAAGCAGTGAAATCTTTAGAAGATAACGGCTTTCGTTCGGCTGTAATAAATGCTGTTCAAGCAGCTGCTTCCAAAAATAGTTCGATGTAAGTTAATTATAAATATTTACCGAAAAAATACTTTTCTTCGCCTTTTAAAGGAAAATTTTGAATACGACCAAGCTCCGTGTACCACACTTTTTATAAAATTCCGGAGCTTGGTAACTAAAGGTTGTTAATGAAATGTAGTGGCAATGGTGCATTTTTCCGTATACTTCCAGTCCCCAAGCCACTTCCTTGCTGGCTTTCATCCACTGAAAGAAGCGAAACATGTAATTCTCCGTAACTTATTTTTGCAAGTAACCCCACCAACTATTTCTAAAGCATCATTCAGTGCCGCAAAACTAACATAGGTTGCATCACTTTTTGGTATACTGTACCCAAATCGCGTCTTGTGATTCAGAAGTCCCTCCACTACTTTTGATTCTACTTCCTCAAGCGGTAATTCTTTTATTCGAAATGTCATTTTTATTCCTCCTTTTATTTTGCAAAAAAAACGCCACTATAGATTAGTGACGTTTTGTCATTTATTTTAAATTTGTTACACGACCATAGCCGGCAATGTATTTTTTCCAATAGCCAGATGTGACGGAATCGTATTTCACGCCATTATTTTGGGCATTTAGCATTTTGCCATTGCCAACGTAAATACCAACATGTGCGATACCTTTACCATAATTAAAGAAAATTAAGTCCCCATTTTTCAATTCACTTGCTTTAATTTTCTTAGCGGAAGCGTATTGTTGTTTGGCAGTCCGTGGGATAGATTTTTTGATTCCTTTAGAGTAAACATATTGCGTGTAGCCTGAACAATCGAAACAGCTTGGACCAGTTGCGCCCATCTTGTATCGTTTGCCGATATGTTTTTTAGCTTCATTATTTAAGGCAGTAAAGCTTTGTGTCGAAGCAACAGGTGCTTTGTATGTAATAACACATTTCCCTGATACGTAACCAACTTTACCCTTATAAATTGTTTTATACCAATTGTTTTTTGTTTTTGCAGTAAAAGTAACGGTTGTCCCATTTTTGTAAAATCCGATGACTTTCCCTTTTGTGTTGTCTGTTGTGCGGATATTAACATCGGCTGTAGTTGTCATTTTGTATGTTGTCGCTGCAAATGCATTATTTGTTGGTAAAAATAGTACTGAAAAAGAAATCATTAAAGCTATAAACGCAAAAAAAAGCTTTCTTCTCGTTGCTATTATTTTCAATCCACGCACCCCTTTTTTATATAATGCTAGCATATCAGCTCAATGTTACAGTTATACTACAGCCATTTTAAAACTTCGCGTTAT
The DNA here is from genome assembly GCF_900187025.1 of Listeria ivanovii subsp. ivanovii. Taxonomy (GTDB): domain Bacteria; phylum Bacillota; class Bacilli; order Lactobacillales; family Listeriaceae; genus Listeria; species Listeria ivanovii. The sequence goes on along the minus strand of NZ_LT906478.1, from coordinate 359,900 downwards.
TGTGTAACAGTTTAAGTTCATACTTATTAAACAAAGCTAAAAGTTTATTTTCATTGTAAATGGGAACCTTCCTTATAGAGAGATTAATTACTAGGGGTGATTTAATGACTGAAAAAAAAGCAACACGCACAGAAATGAATGAAGAATTTATTGAAGATGCCTTCTTTGAAAAAGGACATATCTGGTTAAAGGTGAAGCAATTATTAGTTACGATTCTTGCTTGGATTGGCTTGTTATTACCGTTTGGGCTAGTTTTATTTCCAATCCTTTTTTTCAAAGATAAAGTGATTGTCTTTGATGCATTCCAAACGGCGATACGACTTTTCCAACTGATGGATGAATTTTTATTAGCAGCTGCAATCTTTATAGTTATTTTCTTTTTAGTATTAACGTATCGAAATAATAAACGTTTTAAAAATTTATTACAAAAAAAGAAGACCTATGATGAAGAAATATTGGATACTCGTAAAGAAATTTTAGAACAATACTTCACAGAAAACTTTGGTCCGAAAGCAGATCGTGAAGCGACCAAATTCATTTCTATTCCGGAAGAAAAAAACATGCAGACTTCCACTATCAGAGACTTATACGAAAAAAATGAGGTACCTTTAAAATGAATCTAAGTGTAATTGATACTGGGATTCCAGCAATTAATATTTTCATTACTTTTTTATTCGTCATTTTATTAACGTACCCGATTTTAGGCGGATTTGCATGGTTCGTTGGTGCGTTTTGTTATACTTTTTTATTCAAATACAAGCAGAAGAATTGGACGGATATCCCAGCAACAGTCGAACCATTTATTACGATTATGGTTCCAGCTCATAACGAAGAAGTTGTGATTGAGGATACGATTGAATACTTAATGAACAAAATCAATTATACAAATTACGAGATTCTGGTTACAGATGATGGTTCCACTGATTCTACCCCAGCTATTTTAGATCGCTTAATGGGAAAATACGATAATCTTCGCGTTGTCCGAATGGAGAAAAACAAAGGAAAAGCGCATGCCTTCAATATCGGGACAGCTTTCGCGAAAGGGGAATTGATATTAAGTAATGACGCGGATACGGTCCCTGAACCTGATGCGTTATGGAAATATGTTAATTACTTTATTCGCGAGGATGCGCATAATATCGCTGCGGTTACTTCTAATATGGACGTGCAAAACCGCTCCACTTTAGTTGGTAAATCGCAAACTGTGGAGTTCTCTAGTATAGTCGGCATTATTAAGCGGACACAAACGAGTGTATTTGGCGTTATTTATGCTTATAGTGGCGCAAACACGATGTATCGTAAAGACGCCTTAATGGACGTTGGGATGTTCAGACAAGACCGAGCAACAGAAGACATTAGTATCGCTTGGGATCACCAATTTGACGGCTGGCTCTCTCTTTTTGCAACGGATATTATCTTTTTCATGGAAGTTCCAGAGACATTAAACATGCTTTACAAACAACGCAAACGCTGGGCAAAAGGAGGTACTGAAGTTTGGCTGACGAATTTCAAAAAGGTACTCCGGCATCCGTTTCAAAATATTGGCCGGACCTCCCTCTTCGTTGACCAAACATTGAGTATTTCTTGGACGTTTTTTTTCTGGATATCTAGTGCGATTTTCTTTGCCAGATTTATTTATTTGCTTTTCATTTGGGACACACAGCAAATTTTGTTCATGCTTACCGTCGCCTTTGTTTTCGTTTGCTTCGAAATGGTTGCTGGAATTTTACAACTCCTCGCCGCCTTGCTTATTGATGATAAAGGAAATAAATTAAAATATTTCTTATTCACACCGCTTTACTTATTGTTTTATTGGATTATGAATGCTGTAACGATTTTGATGACCTTTATCCCTGCTGTTAAGACGATTTTAGGTTTCGGGACAGGCGTTTGGACTAGCCCAGAACGACGTCAAAAATAAGCTTTCTCATCTAATTTTAATAATCTCTTTGCAAACTTTCATCTAAGCCTTATATGTATACAGATTAACTCTCATACTAGGATGTTATTCTATATATAAGGATAGGTGAGGATATTATGGACAAACAATTAGAAGTTATTTTAGAAGATTTAGAAGTTAGTAAAGCTGATAAAGACTGGGTCACCTACGATACATTATCAGAAGGTCAAACTTTAGAAAATCGTCATTTATTGAAACACTTCTTAATTCTTGAAAAAGGAACCCTACACCTAGAAAATCAAAATACACAAATCTTACAATTTTTCACTAGTGGCGATATTGTCTTTTTATCTCCATTTGATATGAATGTCGACATGCAACTAAAACTGGTGTGTGATCAAACAGCAAAAATTGTCTTTGTCGACCGGGAATACTTTTTAAATTTTGCCGCTAATAAAGCATCTTATATGGAATGGCTATTAACGTCTGTCCTTTCTAACTCAGCGGCTCTATGTTTTGAATTAATGAAACATGATTTACCAGCTGACGAACGAATTGTTTACACTTTGCAACGACTATGTAAGAAAACAAAAACAGAAGAAGAAGCAACGAGAGATTATTACGAAGTCCCAAACTTTTTAAATAAAACAAAAATGGCTCAGTACGGCGCAATGTCTCGAAAAAACTTATATAATAAATTAGAAATTCTAGAAGAAACAGATCAAGTGAAACAAAAAAAAGAAAAAGTGTTTGTTACTGCTACTACAATTTAATAGTGCTTTAAACAAATATAAATCTAATTATTAAAAATAAGACTACTAATTCTCCAGTTATTTGTAGAGTTAGTAGTCTTTTTTGGTAGTATTTTAAATTTCTTAAATCCTATATGATAATAACAGGAACTAAATAATTTTTTGAAAAAAAAACAAACTTTTAACTAATGTTATTCGTCTATTATATGGATAGTGAGAGGAGTACCCTGAAATGAATGAAGACATGCAAGATTATTTCGTAGATTGTATTACGGAGAATAAAGCAGATTTCTATCGATTAGCATTTAGCTATGTGAAGTCAGAAGCGGATGCACTCGATATTATACAAGACTCTATTCAAAAAGCACTTATCAGTTTACACACTGTTAAAAATAAAGATTCCTTGAAAAGTTGGTTTTACAAAATCGTTGTGCGCACATCGATTGATTATCTTCGAAAAAATAAGAAGATAATTGTTATGAATCAAGATAAATTAGTCCATTTAAACGGGCTAGTAGAAGATAAATATGAAAATATTGATTTAAAAATTCAATTAGAAAAATTGCCAATTAAATATAAAACGGTAATCATCTTGCGCTACTTTGAAGACTTGAGCCTAGAAGAAATTTCCTATATCATCAATCGAAACCTAAGTACTACCAAAACAAGGCTTTATAAGGCAATCAAACTACTTCGACAAAACCTGAACAAAGAGGAGTTGAATAATGATGAATAAATTACGACAGAATTATAAAAATATACCAATTCCTGATGAATTAGATGCGATTATTCAAAAGTCATTGCATAAAAAGCCACAAAAAAAATTCTTTACTTTTAAACGAAGTATTTTAACAACCGTAGCTATTGGATTTGCTATCTTTATTATCAGCATTTCTACTAATTCAGCAGTCGCTCAGGCAATGATGCAAGTCCCTCTTCTGAAAAATATTGTCCAAGTTTTTGTAGGAACAGAACATACAGAAAAAACGGCAAAAACAGAAATCTCCTTAAAACTACCTAAAATACAAGGACTTGAAGAAAAGAAATTAGAGCAAGATATTAATAAAGCTTATGACGATACAGGTGAAAAACTTTTGAAGGAATACAAAGCAGAACTAGCAAGCGGTAATGAACATATTCAAATTTCAAGTGGCTTTAAAGAAATAACGAATACAAACCAACTTCTTACTATCCGACTTACAACAGAAAAAATCAGGGCCAGCAGCTACACAGAATATAATTATCTCAACTTAGATAAAGAAAACCAAAAAATCTTGCAACTACATGACCTCTTTAAAGACGACAGTTACGTAAAGCTCATTAAAGATAATATTTTCTTCCAAGTAAAAGAACAAATGTCTAGAAATCCCGAAAAAATTTACTGGGATATTAATGAATGGAAACCATCTTTTTCTGCTCAAAATCTAGAAAAACGCTTTTATATTAACGCTCAACATCAACTTGTTATTTCGTTTAACAAATATGAAATTGCTCCAGGTTATATGGGCAATATTGAGTTCGTAATTCCTACTAGTAACATTGAAAGTTGCCTCAAAGATAATAAATTCATAAAATAAAGGAGCGTCACCTATGCACAGAAAAAAATCAAACAAACGAAACCTATTACTATTTTTATTAATTTGTCTAATTCCTATTTGCCTTATAAGTCTAGTCCTTGTAGTAAAAAGTTTTATTTTCAACGAAGAAGTTAGTGTTTCTAGTAGAGCCCCTGAAAAAGAACAGCAAGTCCAAAAGCAGGTTACTAAAAAAATAACAGATAAACTAAAACCGAATAAAGTCGAAGCTCCCGTAAAAATTGATGGAAAAACCGTATTCCTAACTTTTGATGACGGTCCAACTACCTATTTAAACGAATTTATCTCTGTTTTGGAGAAAGAAAAAGTTCCCGCAACATTCTTTTTTGTAGGTAATTGTTTAAATCAACTGAAACCAGAAACAGCTTCTAAACTTGTAAAATCCAAACATAGCGTTGGTTTACACAGTTATTCGCATGATGCTAATCTACTTTACAGAAAAACTAATCCTACTTTTATTCCTGAAATGGAACGTTTAAAAAATGATATAAAAAATAAAACAGGTATCACAACAAACCTAGTCCGCGCACCTTATGGTAGTACTTATTTGACAGCTGGTGAGTATCAAAATGTGAAACAAAAAGGCTTTAAGCTGCTTGATTGGAATATAGATAGTAATGATTGGCGTTATAAAGACGATTCAAATAGTGTTATCCAATCAGTAATGACACAAGCGAAAAATTTAGAGCAAAGTAACGAACCTTTAGTTATCTTATTCCATGAACGGAAAAACACCCTTCAAGCATTACCGACAATTATTAAACAGCTTAAAGAAAAAGGTTATCGTTTTAATTCTTATACTGAAAAAATACCTTTTACAGAAATATTTAAAGAATGATATCCAAAAAACCAGTGATTCTCCAAGTTTAGAGAATCACTGGTTTTTTAACGGTCTTTTCGTAGCGAGACCGGTTTATCCAAAATTTCTTTGGTAATAATAGCTTCTTGTAAACGTCCGCGTAATCGGCGTGAACGTTTATGAGTAGAAGACACGCTATGGATAGATTTTGCTTTTTTCTTGCGGTTTGCTTCTCGCTCCACTTCTTTAAGCGAATGTTGCAGTGCCGCTTGTTGTTCTGCGAGCTCTTTGTTTTGTTTACTTTGCGTAAAAGTCCCTTGTGTTACATTTCTTTTGGTGGGCTTTCTAGTAGTTTGTGTATGGACGTGTTTTGGTTTAGGGGCAGCTTTCTTGGCTTTTTCTTTAGCCTCGGCCCTTGAATGGTTAAAAATACTACCGACAAAGCCGAGTATCCCCAAGATAACAACAATGCCTTCCCAACCACCCTCTATGAATTTATTCCAATCCACTTACAACACCTTCTTTCTTGTAAAAAGATCGAGGTTTATTTTTCATCTTCATGTGCAATTGATTCACGCATCGCTGTATCTGATTGCACATTTTCCATTTTGTAAAAATCCATTACGCCAAGATTTCCTTCTTCTAAAGCACGAGAAAGCGCGCGTGGTACTTCTGCTTCTGCGGCTACTACGGCCGCTCTATTTTCTTGTTCTAGGGCAATCGCTTCTGCTTTACGTTTCGATGCAGCTGCTTGAGCAACTTCCATGTCCGCGTTGGCTTTTTCGATGTCTAGTTTTGCTTTAATATTGTCTCCGATACGCATTTCGGCAATATCAATCGATAAAATGGTATAAGCAGTTCCGTCTCCCAGTCCTTGTTCTTGGACTTTTTTCGAGATACTGTTTGGATTTTCAAGTACATCTGTATGCTCTTTCGTTTCACCGACTGTAGATACTACGGCTTCACCGACACGAGCGATAACTGTATCTTCCCCAGCACCCCCAACAATACGTTCAATGTTGGATTGTACGGTAATTTGCGTAATAACTTTTACTTCAACCCCGTTTTGCGCCACACCAGTAAATTCAGGTGTACGAATAACTTTTGGTGTTACAGAAGTTTGTACAGCTTCAAGCACGTCACGTCCAGCAAGATCAATTGCTGCAGCACGGCTAAAGTCTAATTCAATATTTGCGCGGTGTGCGGCGATTAACGCATCAACTGTGTTATCCACATCCCCACCAGCTAAATAGTGACTTTCTAATTGGTTTACTTCTAAATCAAGACCTGCTTTTACTGCTTTGATTAACGGTTTTACAACACGAGATGGTACAACACGGCGTAATCTCATTCCGATTAAAGTTCCTAGTCCCACTGGTACACGTGCAGATAAAGCACTAATCCATAATCCCACTGGTACTAAAGTGAAAAATACGATTAAAAAGATGATAATTAGTACTGCGATAATAATTGGTCCAATCATTGTCATTTTTCCTCCTCTTGTATATCTTCATTGACGAGCACATATCCAAAATCGATAGCTACTGCGACTATGGGTTTCCCAACTTCCAAATAACCTGTTTTTAAACGAGCTTCATAGACTTCTCCGTCTATCTTGACACTACCAATTGGCTTCAGTGTCGTTGCTGCTACACCTTTTTTCCCTACTACTTTGTCTCGAAGCGTTTTCATTCGTTCGATTTCTTTATCTTCTAAAACCCCCCGGTGCACGAGTCCCCATGAATCTCCATATACAAAGTCATCTTCTGTAAAATTATGCTTCAATCCAGTCACCTTCTTTAGGAACTTTTTTAAATTTTTACTTTCTCCTGTAATAACCATAACACGAATGAAACCTTATGTAAAAAGCTTTCGATGAGAAATATTTAAATTTTTTCATTTTTTCATCAAAAAGAAGTAAGTAGTTATTTTTTATTCAGTTAAATCCCAATTAATCGGGGTTCTTCCAGCCTTTTCTAGGAAATCATTTGTTTTTGAAAACGGTTTACTTCCGAAAAATCCGCGACTTGCTGCGAGTGGAGATGGGTGAACGCCTTCAATTAGTAAATGGTTTGGATTAGTGATTCCACTTGCGGCTTTAATAGCATGATTTCCCCATAGAATAAATACTAATGGCTTTTCATAGTTGTTTAATTCTTCAAGTACATGGTCGGTAAATGTCGTCCAGCCTAATTTTTTGTGGCTCCCTGCTTTACCTTCTTCCACGCTCCAACTAGTGTTCATCAGCAGCACGCCTTGTTCGGCCCATTTAGCAAGATGCCCGTGGTCAGCTGGTTCGATATCTAGGTCGGTTTTTAATTCTTTGTAGATGTTTCTGAGGCTTGGTGGAATCCGCACGCCTTTTTGGACGGAGAAGCTAAGTCCGTGCGCTTGTCCTGGTCCGTGGTATGGATCTTGGCCAAGAATGACGACTTTAACTTTATCATATGGACATAAGCGGAAACAGGAGAACATGTCTTCTTCTGATGGATAGACGTTCCCTTTTGCTCTAGCATTCGCGACTTCCTTCATTAAATCAATAAAATATGGTTTGATAGCTTCTTGCTTCAGAAATTCATCCCAAGTTTTTACCATTTTCATTCCCCCCTAGCAATAAAATTTGTGTATGTCATTCCATTATACTTATCGACGGAAGCCGCTGTCAAAAGTTCAGAGGATTTCTATTTTTCATTTTGGGTAAAGAGAAACAAATGAGGTGGAGAGATGAAAGAACGAAAAGTTTCTTGGCTAGAATTGTTTTTTGATTTGATATTTGTTACCGCGGTGGCTTCTACTACCCACCTATTATTAAGTGTCGACAATCATCCGGATAAAACGGCGGTTTATTTTGGCGAATATTTACTTATGGTTACGCCGATGTTTTGGGCTTGGGTTGGTCAGACGATGTTTTTCAACCGCTTTGGCGAAAAAATCAAATGGCCAGAACTTTATATGTTACCACAAATGTTTTTCTTGATTTTAATGACCGCAAGTTTTGATTTAACTTTTTCGAATACGTATTATACTTTTTTGATTGGTTATTTGGGAATTCGGCTGATTACGGTGATTCAGTATTTTGTTATTAGTCGGAAGTTGTCGGGGGATGCGCGGAAAGTGGCGTTAATGCTTGGGGGCGTGTTTTTGCTTGGTGTGATTACAACGGCGACTTCGATGTTTTTTGATGGCTTTTGGCGGTATTTTGTTATGTATTTGGGAATTTCGGTTGATATTATTTTACCGCTGTTCTTATCGGCTACTCTGCGAAAAGTTCCGGTTGATTTCTCACATTTGGCGGAGCGGTTTGGGTTGTTTGTGATTATTACGTTTGGTGAGAGTATTGTCGCGATTACGACGATTTTGGTGGGACATACGCTGGATTGGTATACGATTGGTTATGTGGGGCTTGGGTTTTTGATTATTAGTACGCTTTGGGCTTCGTATTTTTATAGTTTTGAGAAGGTTGTCGATCATCATAAGGAGACACACGGTCAGTTTTTGATTTATGGGCATTTCTTTATTATTGTTTCGGTTATGCTGCTCGCGGCGAATCTGCATTTGTTGTTTGAAGGGCATTTGGAGAAGGATGTGCTGCTTCTGATGTTGTTTGGGTCGGTGGCGGTGTTTTTCGTTTCGAAGCAGCTTGTTTTCGCGGCACATAAGAAGGCAGATGTGCGGTTTTATGTTTGGAAGGATGTTTGTTTGCTTGGACTTTTGGTTGGGTTGTTTTTGGTGAATTTGATTGGGGATTTGCCGGTGTTTGTTGGTTTGGGGAGTGTTTTGGTTTGTGGGGTTGTGGATTTTTGGGTGTGGGTTGGGGTTGGGAGTGGGGTTAAAAGGCGAATAAATTAGGATTGAAAGCTAACAATTACACAAAGCGAAAATAAAGAAAAAGTGCTATTTCCAATCAGTCCATCTCAATTGTTTTCTAGGAAATTTAGAACTAGGATTTGCATGTTTATAAGAAAAATTGACGATTGGAACATTTCAAGTGAATGAATTCACATTTATAATTATATCACGGAAGAATGAGCGGCGAAAGTCAGTTTTTATTTATTTTGGAATAATTAGAAAAGTAAGATTGGAGAAAATAGCGATAGTCTAGTGTTTTTCCCCACTTTTCGAGATGTTATATTACAAAAAAAGAAGCAAGCCCTCGCTCACCTCTCCTCACTATCCCTATGTCTCGTATAATCCGTAAAAATAAACAGTCCCATCAAAAAGCTTATCAGACAGACGACTGGGCGGAAGTAGATTCCGGAATAGCTCGGCGTGAAAATCAGTCCGAAAATTAGTCCGAATAGCCATAATACCAGGGCCATGAATATTAGAAAGTCGTTTCGATAGGCGCAGATGATTAGGATTCCGGCTACTATCATTGCGAATGACATTAAGTATCCGGATGAAGCTGCTAAGTCGTCTGGTATCATGAATAGATTGTTTTTCTTGCTCTCTGGACTTAGTATTTCAGCCAGTCCGCCGATGAAGCCTGCTTGGATGGACATAATCCCACAAAAAATTCGCATTTTACACCACTCTTTTAATAAAATACTTATTTGCTTATTTATTATGTCACAAAATATCTGTGTTTGCTACGCGACGAAAGTAACTAAATCTTGCTTAAACACGCCAAAAACTTGTGTAATTTGCTTTATCTTGAATGTTGAACTGAATAATTTTTTCTAGCAAACTAAAATCGACTGGTTTAGCCCAAGTGATGCGGAATAGGCCTTTTGTATGGCTGTATCCTGCTTGTTTTAGGTCTTCTTCAAAGCGCTCAATTCCGGCTACTTCTGGGGAAATGCTCATATGCTGTTTTGCAACAGAAATGCCGATAATGAATGTGCCATTATTTGAAAACATTGGTGTATTCCATTTGATTTCCGGCTTTAAGTTTGGAAAGGTTTCAGCAACCCATGTTAAAACTTCTTTTGTGCGCTCGCGGTGGTCAGGGTTATCGATCCCAGCCAAATATTCTGCAAAAACTTCCATATTCTTTTCCTCCTATAAAAATGTCTTATTCTCACTATTTTTTTTCTAGCTGTGCAATTCAACTAAGTTATTCTACAATTATACTTTTCTTTCTCATCTATTGTCAAAAGTAAACAAATGTATATTTCAGTTCTAATTTGGCGTGATATAATTTTGAAAAAAATATTTGAGGTGAAATAATGAAACACAAAAAAGTTACTTGGTTAGAATTATTTTTTGACTTAGTTTTTGTAACCGCGGTGTCTTCTACAACACATTTATTATTAAGTGTTGATTGTCACCCGGATAAAACAGCTATTTATTTTGTGGAATATCTTTTAATGGTTATTCCGATGTTTTGGTGTTGGGTTGGTCAGACTATGTTTGTAAACCGTTTTGGTGGAGAAAAGAAAAATTTAGAACTCTATATGATTCCACAAATGTTTTTTGCTATTTTACTAACAGCTAGCTTTCATTCAGCATTTTCTGATGCTTATTACACCTTTTTAATTGGCTATTTAGGAATTCGCTTTATTATTATCATTCAATATTTTACTATGAGCAGAAGTTTAGTAAATGCGCCGCGAAAAGTAGCTTTGTTGCTCGGAAATATTTTTCTGTTAGGTTTTTTGACAACAGGAGCTTCGTTCTTTTTTGATGGAACATTGCGCTACTTCTTTGTATATTTGGGCATCGTGGTGGATATGGTTATTCCCCCATTTTATATAAATACTTTACGTAAAGTTCCTGTTGACTTTTACCATTTAGCGGAACGTTTTGGTTTATTTGTCATCATCACCTTTGGAGAAAGTTTTTTTGCTATTACCTCTATTTTATTTGGTCATACTCTTGATCCTTACACAGTTATGTATGCTTTCTTTGGCTTTATCATTATTTGGACATTTTGGGCCTCCTATTTCCGTTGCCATGATAAACTTATTGACTTTGATAAACCGACACATGGGCAATGCTTTATTTATGGGCATTTCTTAATTATTATTTCGATTATGTTGCTTGCGGCGAATTTGCATCTACTGTTTGATAATATTTTGCAAAGAGAAATTCTATTATTGATGCTTTTTGGGGCTGTTGGAACCTTTTTCATTTCCAAGCAGCTTGTTTTTGCAGCACATAAAAAAGCCGAAGTGACATTTTATTTATGGAAAAATGCATCTTTATTGCTACTTTTAATCGGACTCTTTTTTATTAATGTATCGATTGAGGTTCCATTATTTATTAGCTTTTTTTGTATTTGGATTTGTGCGGTACTTGATCTTAGTCTCCAAAGTCATACTTTCCGGTTGGCAAATATATAAAAAACAAGTCCTTCGTTTGGACTTGTTTTTGTTTGACTCAATATAATCGTGCATTTTTAAGTTTTTCTTGTTTTGATTTATATGCTTGTTGAATGCTTTCTTTGTTTGAAACTTCGGAAACTCCCACATTCCACCAGTTAAGATAGCCTTCTGACATTGTTTTCGGTAGTACTTTCATTTCTATTAAAGTAGTTCTTGTTTGTGTTTTGGCATCTTTAAGTGCGGCAATTAAATCCGTTTTTGTGTTGGCGCGGTATACTTTTGCACCGTAGCCTTCTGCAATTTTAGCGTAATCGACTTGCATGATTTGGTTACTGCTATCACGGAATTCACAGAAAAAACTATCGCTACCATTTGCCATTTGGAGGTTATTGATGCAACCGAACCCGGAATTGTCGAATAGCATGATGTTGATTTTTTCGCCATATTGTAAAGAAGTCAATAGTTCGGAGTGGGACATGCAAAAGCTGCCATCGCCGACAATAGCGTATACTTCTTGCTTGTCTGCTGCGGCCATTTTTGCACCGAGCGCTCCGTTTATTTCGTAACCCATACAGGAATAGCCGTATTCTAGATGGTAAGTGTTTGGCACGGCTGGATTCCAGAGTCGTTGTAAGTCGCCTGGTAGTGAACCTGCTGAACAAACGACGATGCTATTAGCTGCCACTGTGTCATTGATTGTAATAAGCGCTTCAGTTTGTGTAAATTCAGTCTTTAAGCTGTCTGCATATTCATTTAATGTGGCTTGGTTAAATTGATTTTTGATTTCTGGGCTAAAATTATCTCTGGTAAATTGAGTATTTCCGAGTCTCTTTCTTTCAGTGAGCCATTCGTTTTTATAAGTGGTAATCGTGTCGCCAAATTCGGTTTTGTAGCCTACTAAAAGTGGTGTTAGTTTTTGTAAAGTAGCTTTGACATCCCCAACAACCTGGAAAGCATCTAGTTTGTATGTTTGCATTCGGCTGACATTGATATTTAGGAATTTGGTTGCCGGGTCAAATGCCGTTTTAGAGCTAGTTGTGAAATCGGTGTAGCGTGTACCAACGCCAATGACTAGATCAGCATCATGGATTGCTTTATTAGCGGCTAGCGTTCCTAAGATTCCGGTGCCACCTAGATTATTTGGAAATCCGAATTCGACAGTTGATTTCCCGGCATGCGTTTCGACGAGTGGAATGTTGCACTGCTCGGATAGCGTAGTTAGTTCTGTTCGTGCTCCGGAATAGCGAGCGCCACCGCCAACGATGATGACTGGGGTCTTGCTAGCTTGAATGCGTTTCGCCGCTTCAGTTAGTTCGCGCTCTGTTGGAGTTTGCCGGTTTAAATAATGCACTCTTTTTTGGAAAAATTCCTCTGGATAATCGAATGCTTCTCCTTCTGTGTCTTGTGCGATACAAATTGTTGCTGGGCCTGCGCTTGCTGGGTTCGTCATTACTTCGAAAGCGCGAATCAAGGCACTCATCAGCTGTTCTGGTCGTTGCACGCGGTCAAAGTATCTGGAGACTGCTTGGAATCCATCGTTCGTTGTTATTGCTAAGCTCGACTCATGTTCTAGCTGTTGCAACACTGGGTCAGGCTGTCTAGTTGCAAATGTGTCAGCTGGCAAAAATAATACAGGTAAATTGTTTGCAAGTGCGGTTCCAGCAGCTGTAATTAAGTTAGCAGAACCAGGCCCAGCTGACGTGGAACACGCGAAGATTCGCTGCCGATTGTTTTGTTTTGCATAACCGATTGCCGCGTGCGCCATACCTTGCTCATTTTTTCCTTGATACACTTTTAAATGACCTGGGTTTTCTTCCAAGGCTTGCCCAATTCCAACTACATTCCCATGTCCAAATAATGTGAAAATCCCATCCACAAATGGTGCTGATTCCCCGTCTACCTCAATAAACTGCTGATTTAAAAATTTCACCAAAGCTTGTGCGGTAGTTAGTCGAATTGTTTTTTCAGTCACGCGATTCCCCTCCTAGTCCGCTTGCGCAATGAGCGCTTTAATTTCATTACTCGTTGGCATTGCATCGGATGAACTATGCTTGCTAACCACAATGGAAGCAGCCGCACTTCCGTATTTAAGCGCCGTTTCGATACTTTCGCCATTAAATAAGCCATATAAGAATGCGGATGCGTAGGAATCACCCGCGCCAAATGTTTTTAGCACTTTTGTTTTATACGCTTTTGTTTGGAAAGTTTCTCCTGCTTTTGTATAGGCGAAAGATCCGTCTACCCCATGCTTGATCACGACAATTTCTGCTTGATGTTGGAATAAATTGGTTTTCGTTATTTGATTGTTACCACCAGCTTGGTTTTCCATCCGATCGAATTCGTCGCGCGTTCCGATGATGATGTCAGACTGCTCAGCGACGAGCGAATAATATACCGCTGTTTCCGCTTCGTTGTTCCATGTGTATGGTCGATAATCCAGTTCAAAAGCTACTACGACTTCATTTTTCCGTGCTAGACTTACTGCTTTTAAGACAGCTTCTCGTGATGGACTTTGCGCCAAGGCAGTTCCAGAAACAAGCAGTAAACGCGCATCTTTAATATAGTCCTCAGAAACTTCAGCTGGGTCTAAATAAAGATCTGCCACATTCTCGCGATACATTAAAATACTGCACTCGTCCGGGCTTTTGATTTCCGTAAAAGCTAGACCAACTTTGCGTCCTTCTGTGTCTTTTACCATACCATCAGTATTAATCGTCAAGTCATGCATATATTTTTCGATAAAACGTCCGTGTTGGTCATCAGAAATTTTACCGATAAAACCTACTTTTAGTCCAAGTTTTGCCGTTCCAATTGCAATATTCGCCGGAGAACCACCTACATATTTTGAAAATGTCATCGTTTCTTCCATTGGTCGATTGTATTCTACGGCATTTAAATCGATACAAGCACGCCCTACTGTGATTAAGTCTAATTTCCGTTCGCTATGTTTGTTTAAGTCCATGCTAACATCCTCCTTTTAATCTCTGTCTAAAATCCATTCGTGATCCGGGTCATTGTGAAATTTCCAGATTCGCTTCGGTCCAGCCATTACGTTTAAATAGTAGGAATCATAACCATCTGGAACTCCTACTGGATGATAGCCTTCTGGGACAATGACTGCGTTCCGATGTTCCACTGCCATTGTTTCATCAAGCATACGGTCATCCGTATAAACTCGTTGAAACACAAAGCCTTGTTGTGGATTGATTTCATGATAATAGCTTTCTTCCAAAAGTGATTCCGCGGGCAAATTGTCTTGATCGTGTTTGTGCGGAGGATAGCTCGAAAAATTTCCGCTGTCAGTATAGACTTCAACAACAAGCAAACTAGTCGCAATTTGGCTCGTATCAGGAAGAATATTGTGTACGAGTCGTTTATTTTGGTATTTACCGCGATGCTCAATGGAATTATCACTCGCTTGGATGAGAGTTGTTGGTAATTTTTGAGTGGCCGGCGAATAACAAAGTGCCACACATGCTTTCTCGGAGATTCCTCTAATAGAAAAGCTTTTACCGCCTGAAATATAGACACTATCAGTTGGAATTTTCTCAAAAACACTATTTCGTGTGCCAACTTGGGCAAAGATGTTTCCGCCTTCGTTAATTGTTACTTTTCCAGTAAGGATGACCGCGCAGCATTCTAATTCAGCAAGTTGTTCTTCATAAATCGCGTCTTGTTCTAGTTCAATCATCCGAAATCCCACATATTTCAGTGGTTCATTTATATCATGAATCAGCTTCACGCCGGGTGCTAACACCTTATTCATTGGTTTTCGTAGTAGTTGTGTCATTTCTACATCCTCCTATTCTTCGTAACCTTTTAACGAATATCTCGCGGTCACTACTTTTTTATGTGTGTAAAAATCTACGCTATCTTTGCCGTTTGCATGAAGTGTCCCATAAAACGATGATTTCCAACCTGAGAACGGGAAAAATGCCATTGGCGCTGGTACGCCTAAATTCACACCAAGCATTCCGGCATCGATTTTTTCTCTAAAATAACGAATTGCTTTGGCATTATTAGTAAAAATACAGGCACCATTGGCAAATTCAGATTGATTAGCGACGCGAACAGCTTCTTGTAAGTTTTTCACACGGATAACAGACAACACTGGTGCGAATATTTCTTCTTTCCAAACTGTCATATCTGTTGTTACTTCTTCCAAAATAGTCGGTCCAACAAAATATCCTTCTGAAAGCCCAGTTTCACGACCGTCTACCGTTAGTTTCGCACCTTCTGCAACGCCTTTTTCAATGTAATCGAGTGTTCTTTTTTGGTTTTCTTCGCGAATTACAGGACCGAGGAACACACCATCGTCTAGTCCATTTCCAGTTTTCACATTGCATGCAGCATTTCGAAGCGCTTCCAAAAATTTGTCTGCAATGCCCTCTTCTACTGTCAGAACGGCACACGCCATGCAACGCTCCCCAGCTGAACCAAATGCCGCCGAGATTACGTTCGCAACGGTATCTTCCAAATCAGCATCATTTAAGACAATCGTATGGTTTTTCGCGCCAGTTAGCGCTTGCACTCGTTTTAAATTCGCGCTCCCTGTTTTATAAACGTATTCGCCGACTGGTTTTGATCCGACAAAAGAAACCGCTTTAATTTTATCGTTTTCTAAAATACCATTAACCACATCATGCGCACCATATACGACATTAAAAACTCCATTTGGAAGTCCAGCTTCGGAAAAAAGTGCAACCAATTTTTCCATTAGTAGCGGGGTTCGTTCGGAAGGCTTCAAAATGAACGTATTTCCAAGTGCAATAGCCATCGGAAACATCCAACAAGGGACCATCATTGGGAAGTTAAATGGCGCAATTCCACCAACAACTCCAACTGGATAGCGATAATTTGCGGCTTCTACATCGGTTGCAATCGATGCCAGTGAATCTCCCATCATCAGTGTCGGTGCTCCAGCTGCAAATTCCACATTTTCAATCCCTCGCTGTACTTCACCGCGCGCTTCTGATAAGTTTTTTCCGTTTTCTAAAGTAATCAATCTGGCCAATTCTTCTTTATGTTGAATGAGCAACTGCTGGAATGAAAATAGAATCCGCGCTCGTCTCGGTACGGCAATTTGACTCCATTTTTCAAAGGCTTTTTCGGAAATCTCCGCTACTTCGTCTAGTTCCGCGCGTGTAGAAATCGGTACTTGGCATAACACTTCACCAGTTGCCGGATTAATGACATCTTCATATTTATCCGTCTTACTCGTTACCCATTCGCCATTCACATAGTTCTTCAATTTCCGTACTTTTGTCATCTATCTATCCCTCCACTTCCATTACTCACAACTTAACTACAAGTCGCTTATACACTCATCTTAAGGCAATAATTTTGGCTAGTCAATTTAATTTTTGTCACTCACTTAACCATAAAAAGTCATAGCAAATTAGGTTGTGAGTATGTGTGATAAATGGATGAAAAAACTAACTATTAACAACTACTTGAAAAATTGTGATGCGAAAACGTAAAGCCTACTTTACATTTCTTCATTTTTAATTTAAAATAATAGTAAAGATATCTTTACTAGGTGGTGATCATTTGAAAGTGACAAATCGGGTTAAAACGTTACGCGAAGAAAAAGGGATTGCGCAAAATGATTTAGCTTCGATATTAGAGGTTTCAAGGCAAACCATTCACGCGATTGAGAAAGGGAAATATAATCCAAGTTTAGAGCTTAGTTTGAAGATAGCTAAGTATTTTGAGTTAGCAGTAGAAGAGATATTTCAGCTAGAGGAGGCATAGAAGATGAAAAAGTATCATTTTATGAGAATAATAAGTTCAACCTTTATAATAGCATATGCTTTTTTGTTATTACCAATTACACGAGGAGAGCAACCTCTCGCAGAAAATAATCCCATCTTATTATTTTCTGCAATTATAATTGGAACTATCTCCTCCATTTTCATGTTCAAAGAAACAATTGAGAAGCAATATAAAAAAGAGAAGACAGAAAAAGATGAGCGCTATTTTAAAAATAGGAACACCTTTTCTTTTTATTTTGTTATCGCCTTAGCCATAATATTACCAATTTTCATGATTATTGTGAGTACACAACACCATTTACAAATATCACTTTCAAGCCTTGCTATTGGCTATTTTGTGATTAGTTTTTTCTATATGTTTTGTTTAGAAATTATCCAAAGAAAAGCATAAAAAACACCCCTACACCAAAATCTAATTTGGCGCAGGGGTGTTTTCCTTTATTTTGCTACAACAGGAATATAAAGCGTAAACTCAGCTTCTCTAAGGTCTTCCAAATTGAATGATCCCGCAATACCTACGTCACTGCTTTGGCTAACTTCGCCGTAAGCTGCACCAATGAAGCCGTCTAGTGCTGGGCGGTCTGTTTTAACGGTTACGAATTTAGCGTATTTACCTGCTGGGATGTCAAAAGTTGTATCACCGTTGCCATCCACGCTTGCAACAACATAATATTGTAAGCCATCGAGACTTGCGTTAATGCCTACGTAGTCTTTTTCATTTTTTGCAAATTTTGTGAAGGCGGATTCTTTGATTTCACTCATTGGTCCAAACCCTTTTTGCGGATCAAATTCAGGGATTTCTGTCTTCGTTCCTGTAAATGTTTCTTCGTTTAATTCAACAATTTCAAATGCCATAATATTTCCCTCCAAAAAGTTACTTAATTTTGATATGATGTAACTATAACATGCGAATGATGACAACAGTCTGTCATCATTCGAAAATAAAGGAGAAAAAATGAAAATTGAGCGGCTCATTGGGATTATTATGCTACTTTTGCAAAGAGAACTTGTTAGTGCTTCTGAAATGGCGGAAATGTTCGATGTTTCTAAGCGAACGATTTTCCGTGATATGGATACGTTATCAATGGCAAATATTCCAATTTATACGATTGCTGGAACAAAAGGTGGTATCGGGATTATGCCTACCTACAAAGTGGACAAGAAGCTCCTTACAACAGAAGATTTGCAAGCAATTATTACCAGTTTGGACGGGATGGAGCAGCTATTATCTTCCACTAATACAAAGAAAACATTACAAAAAATGAAAAATATGCTCGACCCAACAAGCGAATCACCTGCAAGCTCTATTTCAGTAGATTTCTCCAATTTAACGACAAAAAGTGAGTTAAATTCCCAAGTTGAAAAACTTTACTTAGCGATTAAAAAACACCAACTAGTTGAGCTCTGTTATATCGACCGGAATGGTAAACAAACTATCCGAAAAACCGAACCCTATCACCTCCTTTTTAGGAATCGTTCATGGTATTTACAGGGTTACAGTCTGGAGCGTAGCGACTTTCGGACTTTTAAGTTATCGCGAATGGTAGAACTCGAAGTGCTGGCAGAAACTTTTGAAGCGAGAGCCTTTGTTGTAAAGCCCTTTGGAATAGTTGCTCGTCCGCCACTTTTTCTAATGCATGAGGTTTCGCTTATAGTGGATAAAGTGGCTCGCGAACAAATCATCGAGCGTTTTGATTTAGTTGAAATTTCAAGACACGACGAAGAACATTTTTTTGTAAAAGTAACGCTACCTAATCATGAGGCAGGATATCGCTTTATTTTGCAGTTAGGGACACATGTAACCATTCAAAATCACGATGACTTTTATGATAATTTTGTTGCTTACTTAAACGAAATCCAAGGAAAATATTTATAAAAATGGCTCTGCTAATTCGTTTAGCAGAGCCATAGTTAGTTAATCTTTATATTTATAATCCAAATCTTGATAAGCTGTTTGGTAATGCCCGCCGTCAGCTACTTCTGAATGATAAAGTGCTTTTAAAGCGAAACTTTTTTCTAAATCCATTTCTTTCATTAGCTTTTGAAGGCGTTCTTGCAGGTCCACGCTATCTTTTACAAGCTCTTTCATTTGTGATTTTACATATTTCATCGTAATTCCGCTCCTTTTCACACATTATAACACTTTCTAGCTCGATAAAAAAGGAGTGCGACATATCGTCACACTCCTTTTGCAATTTCTTAACCAATTAACTCCATTGCACGGTCAAGAACAGCTGCCCCGTTCACCCGTCCATAATCAAGCATATTGATTACTTCGACAGGAATTTTTCCACCAACTACTTTTTCAGTGTTTCCTTTTAAATAACCCACTTGAGGTCCAAGTAAAATGACATCTGCTTTTTCCCAGTTTTCATTTAATTCAGCGTCAGATACAGCCCAAATATTCGCTTCCATTCCTTGTTCTGTTCCGGCTGCTTTCATTTTTTCTACTAAGAAACTTGTTGACATACCAGCGTTACAAACTAATAAAATATTTTTCATGAGTTAAACTTCCTCTCTTATTTTTCTTCCGCTTTTTGTGCTGTCGCGAAAGCAACTTTTTCGTCCATACGTAAGAACGGTAGATAGATAAAGACGGTTACTACAATAATAATTACTTGTAAAACAGACGCTCGCCAGTCTCCACCTGTTGCTAAAAATCCAGAAATAATTGGTGGTGTCGTCCACGGAGTTTGCACAACGACATGATTAATCCAACCAGCTGCGGTCGCATAATACGCTGTTGTTAGTGAGAAAATTGGTGCAAGTACAAATGGAATAATTAGTAACGGATTGAAAACGATTGGTAGCCCAAAGATAATTGGTTCACTGATGTTGAAAAGAGAAGGCGCCGCGGATAGTTTGGAAATATCTTTATAGTCTTTTCGTTTCCCAAAGATGAAAATGGCAATTAGTAAGCCAATCGTGTTTCCTGACCCACCCATCACAGCAAAAGTGTCTTTAAATGCCATGTTAATAATATGGGGGATTTCTTGGTGATTCGCATAAGCTACCATGTTTTCTTGCATATTTTGTAGTAAAAACGGATCTAGTAACGGTCCAGAAATAACGGCTTGGTGAATACCTAAACCAAAGAACAAATTGGCGATAGAAGTAATAAGCAAGAATCCTGGCAGACTTGTTGTTACGTAACTAAGTGGTTTCGTAATAATCGTCGTTACTAAAGTATTGAAGTCCATGCTGAAAATTTGGTTGACCGCGAATGATACAACCGAGAAAATGATGACCGTAATCATAATGGGAATTAATACATTAAATGACTTAATAACAGCCGGGGGAATATTTCCGGTTAAATTGATTTGCATCCGTTTGTTTTTCGATAATTTAATGAATAAATCCGTTGCAATCAAGCCAACGATAATTCCGACGAACATGCCAGCTGCACCAGTATAACTAACAGGGATAACATTTGGAACTTCGATGGATTTAGTTGCTCCTTCTGGAAGAAAGGTTGTCGCAATCGGTGTCACCACAATGAAAGAAGATAAGGCAACTAAAATTGGTGCAATCACATTTTTATAACCGCGGTTTAAACATAAGTGGTACGAAATTGCGACGGTTACAAGTAACGTAATAACACTTAGCGTTCCGTTCCCAATCGAGATACCGATTTCTTGCCATGTTCTGAGTGTGTCAGGATTAACAATCTTGCCCATAAAGCCAGTTGGTTCTAAAATAACATAATTGATTAACGTTACAAAACCAGCCAAAATCATAAACGGCATAATACTCGCAAAAGCATCACGCAAGGAACGCAAATGAATCTGTCCACCGAGCTTTTGTGCTACATTAATAAAGCCATTAACAATCGACTTCTTTTTCGATTCTGCCATCAGTTATTTCCTCCCTTTTTCGTCCCAACAATCTTGCTTGTTTCATACTCAAAGCCATTAGCATCACTCATTTTTTTATAAAACTCGCCACTTTTTTTCATCGTCCGCTTGCCAGTTTTCACATCTAGCGAAACTAATCCGTAACGATTTTTATACGCATTAATCCATGACCAGCAATCAATAAATGTCCATAAGTGATAACCCTTAATATCACAACCTTCTTGGATAGCTTGATGCACGTATGCTAGGTGGTCTTTGACAAACTCAATGCGGTAATCATCTTCAATTTGACCTTCTGCATTTAAGAAACGTTCTTCATTTGCAACACCCATCCCATTTTCGGAAATAAAGGATTCGATATTACCGTAATTATCACGAATATCTATACATAAATCATAAATACCACGCTCATAAATTTCCCAACCACGGTAAATGTTCATTCGTTTGCCAGGCATATTATGTGGTTCAAAAAACCAATCCGGTAGAAATGGGCTTTTCTCATTGATAGCAGTAAGACGGGCTTTGACACGTCGCGGTTCATAATAATTCAAACCAAGAATTTGCGCCGTATTTTCTTTAATGGTAACCAAATCAGCTTCAGTATATTCCGGCATTTGGTCATATTCGCGCATGATTTCAACTAATTTCGCTGGGAAAGTTCCTTTGACCATTGGATCTAGGAAACTTCTCGTATAAAAAGCATCACAGATTTCTGCAGCTTCTAGGTCATATGGATTTTGGCTACGCGGATAAGTCGGACTGAGATTTAAAATCACGCCAATTTTCGAAGTTAAATTTAATTTTTTGAATGCTTTAATCGTTAGCGCATGGGCCAAAATAGTATTAAAACCAGCTTGTGCCCCGCGTTTGAAGTCAATTTGATTCGGATAATGGAAATCTTCTAAATAACCGCCAAGAATTGGTCCAAGTGGCTCATTGAACGTAAACCAGTGATAAACTAAATCGCCAAATTCTTTAAAACAAGTATCCGCAAAATGAACATAGGCATCAACGACTTCTCTTGATTCCCAACCACCCGCATCTTGAAGTGCAACTGGCATATCGAAATGATATAAGTTCGCAAATGGTTTGATACCGTTTTCATTCATTTCAGTAAGTAAATCACGATAAAATGCAACTGCCTTTGTGTTTACTTCTCCAATGCCATCGCTTGGAAACATCCGCGCCCATGAAATCGAAATACGGAACGAATTATGCCCTGTTTTCTTCATCCACTGCACATCTTCTTTGTAACGATTAAAATGATCGGTTGTAACTTCTGAGCCTATACCTTCGTAAAAACGATTCGGTTCTGTTTCAAACCAATGCTCCCAAACGGTTTTTGCCTTCCCAGTGTCGCCGCGGCCTTCTGCTTGTTCTGCAGACCATGCGGAGCCCCACCAGAAGTCTTTTGGAAATGTTAATAATTCTTTCATGTTTTATGGCCTCCCTTTTGTCAAAATAAATATAGCATACATTTATTTAAAAAACAATACTTTTTATAAAAGATATATACCTTTAGACATAGGGATACCTTTTATCAAAAGTATATGATATACTATCTTTATTACATGAGAAAAGGAGCCAATAAAATGTCGGGAATGGCTAAATACATGGAAATATACATAGATATCCGTGATAAAATCAACCAAAATATATATACAATTAACGAAAAACTGCCCGGTGGAGATACATTGGCGCGTGATTATGGCTGCAGTAAGCTTACTGTCAAAAAAGCACTGGATATGCTTGTTCAGGAAGGGATGATCATTAGGCGGCGCGGAGCTGGTACTTTTGTGAAATCTCACTCGACAAACGGCGGCGAATTAGCTCTCGGACCGATGGCTGGGCTTGTAAATACCTTTGGAAAAGATAATATTAAGTCGAAAGTTATTTTATTCTCGATTGAAAAGCCTTCAAAGGAAGTTGCTGAAAAACTAGAAATGCAAGATGACTATATTTATCGAATAATTCGGATGAGGGAAGTTGGTCATAAAGCATATTCGATTGAACATACGTATATGCCACTGGCGATTATTCCTGGTCTAGAGCCACGCCATTTGGAAGAATCGATTTATAACTACATTCGGGAAGATTTGAAATTAAAAATGCAGAGCGCGCATGTTTGGGTTCGAGGTGATAAATCGAATCAAGAGGATAGCAAGTTGCTCGAGTTGGAAGAACCTACCTTTATGATGGAAATTGAAAAACTCGCTCATTTGGAAGATGGCCGTGTTTTTGAATATTCGATTACGCGGCATACGTATGAGTCGTTTGTGTTTGAAACGGTTTTTGTGCAGAATTAATAAAAACAGCGACTCCCAAATTATTGAGAATCGCTGTTTTTCTGCTATATCTTCTTCACAAATTCTGATTTCAGTTTCATTGGACCAAAACCATCAATCTTACAATCAATATCATGGTCGCCGTCAACTAGGCGGATATTTTTTACTTTGGTCCCCATTTTAATTGGGTTAGATGCGCCTTTTACTTTTAAGTCTTTGATGACAGTAACGGAATCGCCATCTGTAAGGATGTTACCGTTAGAATCTTTGAATACTTTCTCTTCTTGCGCTTCTGCTACTGCACTCCACTCATGTCCGCATTCTGGGCAGATTAGGAGTCCGCGGTCTTCGTATGCATATTCTGAGTTACATTCTGGGCAATTTGGTAATTTTGGCATTTTGCTTGTTCCTCCGATTGTTGTTTTAATCTTCTAATTCGACGTTATGATATACTTTTTGCACGTCTTCTAGGTCCTCTAAAGCATCGATTAGTTTCTCAAATTTTTCTAAATCTTCTCCTGCTAATTGAATGTCATTTTGTGGGATCATTTCGATTTCAGCTATGGTAAATTCTTCAATTCCCGCCGCTTTTAATCCTTCTTGAACTTTGTGGAAATCTTCTGGTTCCGCATAAATAATGGCTTGTCCATCTTCATCTGAAATATCACGAACATCAATATCTGCTTCCATTAGAAGTTCAAGCAATTCGTCGGCATCCTTACCTTCTACACCAAAAATCGCGGTATTATCAAACATGTAAGCAACGGAACCACTTACACCCATGTTACCACCATTTTTACTATAAGCTGCACGCACATCTGATGCAGTTCGGTTTACATTATTTGTTAGCGCATCAACAATAATCATCGAACCACTTGGGCCAAAACCTTCATAGCGAAGTTCGGAGTAAGTTTCGTCGCCAGTCCCTTTTGCTTTTTCGATAGCACGATCAATAATATGTTTTGGCACATTGTATGTTTTTGCACGTTCAATAACAAAGCGTAATTTTTGGTTGGAATGTGGATCTGGGTCGCCTGATTTAGCCGCTACATATATTTCAATTCCAAATTTTGCATAGATACGACTATTCGTTTTATCTTTTGATGCTTTTTTCTCTTTAATATTTGCCCATTTACGGCCCATATTACCACTCTCTTTCTAAATTGGAGTTTTTCTCTTGTCTCTGTACTATTATAAGTGTAAGCACGTGATTTGTTAAGTGGAATTTTAACTATATTTATTAAAAGTGGCTACTTGTAGCATTTTTTAGGTCAAAAAGCTTGTCTAAAAAGAAATACGGAATCATTTCACCAGTGGCGCTTAAATTTTCGAGTTCTTCTTTCGTCACAAAACGAGCATCCGCTACTTCTTCTTGCTGTAGTATTAAGTCACTTGGTTGGATGTTTTTTGTAATGAACCAGTAATCATCGAAACCGTAGTCAAAATGGAAACTAAATTTAGCGCGCTCGTTGCTTAAATCTAGTTTGATTCCCAATTCTTCTTGGACTTCTCGTTCGGCTGCTTGTTGACTCGTTTCGCCTTTTAGTGCTGAACCTGCAGCGGATAAATCCCAATATCCCGGCCAAGATTCTTTCTCTTTTTGGCGCTTTTGAATTAATAATTGATTTTCCTCGTTAAAAATACACACATGAACAACTAAATGAAGCTCGCCTAGCTGCATTTTTTCACCACGAATATGCGTTTTTCCGATTAATTGACGCTGATTATCATATAAATCCCACTTTTCCATGCAAATGCCTCCTTTTGTTCGGTACTATTGTATCAAATGCAGCATATGATTTTTCAGATAAGCTAATCTATCTACTAGCATATCTTTCAAAACATTTGGGCGAATTGCGATAATATTATCACCGTAAACCAACAAATAATTGATGATAAATCGTTCTTCTCCTTTATTGTAAAAACCGCGAATAAGATTTCTACCTTGCTCAGAATGAAGACTCATAGAAGGATAATGCTCTTTATAAAATAAATCTATCCCTTTTTGAGTTATTTCTACTTCAAAATTGGTGGCATTTGCTTGTTTATAAAGTTGCTTATTATCCTTTTT
Source organism: Listeria ivanovii subsp. ivanovii (assembly GCF_900187025.1). Lineage (GTDB taxonomy): Bacteria > Bacillota > Bacilli > Lactobacillales > Listeriaceae > Listeria > Listeria ivanovii. Next base: position 334,604 of record NZ_LT906478.1, on the reverse strand, counting down.
GAGATTAGCTAAGACTTTTGGCTCAAATTTAATACTTTCTTCCATTGCTAAGATTTTATCACAACGAAATACTTGTATTTGTTCTGTTTCAAAGTTAAAACATGTCCCATACCATTGTCCATATGCGGACGAAATATTATAGAATTGAACAATATACACTTTCTCCGTTCCTTGCTTATTATATTTCAGCTCACATACTTTTTCTTCCATTGCAAACTGCAAGATCACATCTAGAAATTCACATTCGTTATTATGTTCCACGTAGCCTAAGCTAAATACTTCTTCTATTTTATGAAGCATCTCTGTTTTTTGGGTCGCTAAACAGTTTTCGAATTTCTTTTTTAATTTCTCTACACTTAAATGAAAAGGAGTTGTTTCATAGGCTTTTAAAGTTAACATTGAAAAATATAACGCAAAAACCTCATCTTCATTGAAAAAAATTGGAGATAACAATCGATTACGAAGCATGCTATAATGACCATTTCTCCCAAGCTCTGAATAAATTGGCATACCGATTTCTTCCAAAGACTTAATGTCTCTAATGGCTGTACTTCGCGAAACATGATACTTAGACATTATGTCACTCAATTGAAAGGAATTTTTATCGTTTAAAAATAACATCATATCATTTAGTCTTTCTGATTTTTTCATAGAAATCTTTTCTCCTTCGCAATAAAAGGTGTCACTATTTGATACCTTTTATCATTATACTATAATTAGAAATCTTAATAAAGGAGCCAAAAACAATGAAAAAACTTTTTCTATCCTCTTCTTTTGCCGATGTTGCCACGATATTTAGTGATTTTGAAAAGGACTTAGCAGGTAAAACGGTTACTTTTATCCCTACAGCTAGTCTTGTTGAAGATGTTGTGTTTTATGTAGAAGCTGGTAAAAAAGCCCTTGAAAATTTAGGTTTAATAATTGATGAATTAGATGTTTCTACTGCAAGTTTTGAGGTGATTGCCAAAAAAATAGCTCATAATGATATTATTTATGTCACTGGTGGAAATACTTTTTTCTTATTGCAAGAGTTAAAAAGAACTGGTGCGGATAAGTTAATAACAGTGGAAGTTGAAGCTGGAAAACTCTATCTTGGTGAATCCGCTGGGGCCGTCATCACTGGGGCAAATATCGAATTTATAAAAACGATGGACAGCATAGACAAAGCGCCCAACTTAACAAATTATGATGCTTTGAATTTAGTCAATTTCTACACAGTTCCTCATTTTAACAGTGTACCTTTTAAAAAAATAACGCAAAAAATAGTAAATGAAAATGAGGAATCCTTAAAATTAGTTCCAATTAGTAATAAAGAAGCTATTCTCGTTCAAGATAATGAAATAACCGTTAATTTTAAGCCTTAAAAACAAATGAATAAAAATGTCTAGAAATCTTCTGAAAACAGATTTCTAGACATTTCTTAATATAAACAAGTAATTTGATGTGCTTTAAACTGTTTTTCGACTTCAGCATCTAGTTTAAAGTCTGTAATTAAATAATCTATGTCATGACACGCTAGGCTTTGATGCATAAATTTATGCCCGACTTTTTCTTCGGTAACTAGTAAAACGAGCTCGCTAGACTGACGCCTGAAAGCTTGCTTAATTAAGGCTTCTCCTTCATGGGTTTCAGTTGCTCCGGTATCATAATCTACCCCGCGACATGAAACAAAAGCAATATCCGCATTATACGTAAGTGCATCATTATATGCTTTTGCTCCATTGACCGTGTAACGTTTTGTTAAAATCGAGCCGCCTAAAATACTAACTCGTGCGCTAGTAAACTCAGATAACATCGAGGCAGTCATTACACCATTAGTAATAATCTGCAATCCTTCAAATTTACTTAAAGCATCAATTAAATACAGCGATGTCGAGCTAGAGTCTAAGAAAATTACCATATCATCACGAATAAGTGATTTGGCAATATCAGCAATCCTTATTTTGTTTGTTTCATTACTTCGCTCGTTCATTTTCATCAAGTAAGGCAAATCAATTTTTTTGTTATCAATAATCATTGCCCCGCCTCTAGTTCGCCTCACGAGCCCTTCTTTCTCAAGCTCTACTAAATCGCGCTTCACTGTTGCTTCACTATAATTAACTAGTTCCACCAAATCAATAATCCGCATAAATTGTTCTACTTTTAAACGGTTAACTATTTTCAGTTGGCGCTCTTTCGCTGTACTTAACATGCTACTTCACTCCTCAAAGGGCAAAAGTGCTCCAATTAGCCCTTTCGCCCTTGCAATTAGTATTTATCTGCTTGTCCGACTGTATTTAAAATGTTTAATTTATGTCTCACTACTTCTTTTACTTTTTCGTTTGCTGACGGATACACTTGGTTTGGTTCATACATTTCAGGATTTTTAGTAAGCACCTGACGAATTTCCTCAAAGAAGACACTTTTCAGATCCGAGCTAAGATTTACTTTCCTAACACCATACTGGACGGATTCGCTTACTTCTTTATCCGGATTCCCTGACCCCCCGTGAAGCACAAAAGGAATATCCAACCGTTTATTTAATTCTTTTAAAAGCGGCATGTTGAGTTCCGGCTTTTTATCTTTAGGATAGAGTCCATGTGCCGTTCCAATCGCAACTGCTAGAGTGTCAATGCCTGTTCTGCTCACAAAATCTTCTGCTTGATCTGGGTCAGTATAAACAATTGTGTCCGCCCCACCTTCAGCAGACCCATTATTACCAATTGTCCCAAGTTCCGCTTCCACAGAAACGCCTACTTTATGCGCAAGAGAGACCACTTCTTTTGTTAACGCAATATTATCTTCATAACTAGCTCGAGACGCATCAATCATAACGGAAGTGTAGCCATTTCTAATTGCTCGCATGACATCTTGAATGGTTCCACCGTGATCCATATGAATAACTACCGGAACTTTACTTCTAAGTGCATATTCGCGAACGGTTGCGACAAAATTATCCCCAAGATAAGCAATTTCATCTGGATGGATTTCGATAATAACTGGTGCATTACTTTCCTCTACTTGTTCCATCACCGCTTTTAACATATCAAAACTACAGATATTAAATGCCGGTACCGCAAATTGATGTTCTTTTCCTACTTCTAAAAGATCTTTCATTGTATATAACATTATATCATCTCCTGTTTATTTTTCCGCTTATTTAGCGGTGTTTTTAATAACCCTACTGAGATTGCTGTCACGACAGTACCTGCTGCAATTGCTATTAAGTAGATAAATAAATGATTAATTACATTCGGAATGAACATTACCCAAATTCCGCCGTGTGGAGCCATAGAAGTAACTCCTGCTCCCATCGAAATCGCTGCTGCTGTAGCCGAACCAAGCATCAAACTAGGAATTACTCGGAGTGGATCAGCCACTGCGAACGGAATCGCTCCTTCTGTAATATAAGATGCCCCTAGTACCCAACATGAATTTCCAGCTGCTTTTTCTTCTTTTGTAAATTTATTTTTGAAAATTAAAGTGGCTAATGCTAATCCAAGCGGTGGTACCATTCCAGCTGCCATACATGCGGCAATTGGAGCGGTAACCCCCGCCGACATCAGACCGATAGAAAAGGTAGAAATCGATTTGTTAATTGGTCCGCCCATATCTGCCGCCATCATCACGCCAATCAAGAGCCCAAATACCACACCAGACGTTTCACCAAGGCCATTTAACCAACCAGTAAGTGCATCTAACACCCAAGCTATCGGTGTATCAATAACGAAAACCATCGCCAAACCAACTATCGTAATTCCTAGAAGCGGTACAACAATCAACTGATAAATCGAAGCAAGTGATTTAGTGACATTCACTTTATTAGCAAAGAAGTGAGCTACGTAACCTGCCAAAATACCGCCAATCATCCCCCCAAGGAAACCAGAACCACCAACTGTTGCAAGTGTTCCGGCGACAAGCCCCGGTGCAAAACCGGCTCGTCCAGCAACGGAAACTGCTATCCCGGCAGCAAGTGCTGGAACCATCAGTCCAAATGCAGTATCTCCACCAATTTTAGAGAACGCTGCGGCAAGGGCATTATAGGAATCAGAGTCAGGATTAGAAGCATCAATTCCAAACGCAAAACTGATCGCAATCAAAATCCCACCCGCAATAACAAAAGGCAACATGTAGTTAACACCATTCATAAAATGATTATACAGACTTGCTTTGGGTGGTTGTTCAGAATTACTTAAAGTGTTTTCCTTCGCATAATTTATTAGTCCTTTTCCAGCAATAGTTTCCTCAATCACAACATCAGCTTCTTTAATTGCCCTTGATGTAGATACTTTTTTTACCTTCTTTCCAGCAAACCTAGATGTATCAATTTCTTTATCGACTGCTAAAATAACATAGTCCGCCGATTCGATATCATCTTTTGTTAAGACATTTTCAACTTTTGCTCCTTGCGTCTCTATCTTCACTTCATAGCCAAGAGCCTCTGCTGTCATAGTTAACTTTTCAGCAGACATATACGTATGCGCAATACCAGTGGGACAAGCTGTAACACCAACTATTTTCATGTAAAACGCCTCCTTATTCTGATAAAATTGTCATAATTCCTTCTTTACTTTTTGATTTTTTTAACTTTTCAATGAATTTATCATTCATTAACTTTCTTGAAAGGTTACTTAAAATATCCAAATGCGTGTCGGCAGCTTTCTTTGGAACCCCAATAATAAAACTGCATTCAATTGGTGCATTATCTAGTCCAAAATAATCAGCTATAATGCCAGAATGAACAAAAACAATCAACGGTTCTTTCACATACTTGCTTTTTGTATGAGGAATACCAAACCCAGACTCAATACCTGTCGAAGTTTCATCTTCTCGTTTATACAAATCACGTACAAATTTTTTATGATTTGTAATAGCTCCTTCTTGCTCTAACACTTCTGCAACTTTTTCAAATAATAGTTGCTTGGTTTGAATACGATTATCAAAAATAATGCGATTTTCATTTATCAAATTTGATATATCCATATTATACATCCTCTCTCAATAAAGTAAGCGCTTCCCTCATTTGATTACACTATATCACGTTGAACGACTTCATTCAATATAATGCGCCAATTATGCAAAAAGTTCATTTTACGGCTTCTTTAGGACTTTAAATTGAGCTAAAACGTTCAAAAAGAATCAAAAAAATACCGCAAAATCTCTCCCGCGGTATCTTTCCTTATTTACAACCTTCCACGCCTTTTTCCAAAATTTCCATTTGCAGTAGCGTTTCTTCGTCAGTTACTTTCTTCGGTTTTCCATTGATAATGGCTTCATAGAGATCATCGTACACACGACCATAATCGCCCACTTCAGAAATGACTTTTTCCTCATGCCACACCCCCGCATCATCCACATAAGTTAATGTGCCGTAATGCTCTGGTAAATCAATTCCAAAATCTTCATGACTCGGCATATAAAATAGTTTTAGATGTTCTTCTTGGCGGTCTTTTGTTTCTTTCGTGAACATCCCTTTTTTACCATATAAAACAAAGCTTGGACGGGCTTTAATCCGGAAATAACTTGATTTTACAGAGACTTTGGAGATTCCATAGTAAAAATCAAGGTCAAAATAGTCATTCATGCGGCCTGCACCTAATAATTGGCGCACATCGTAATGAATATCATCTGGCTTCCCGAAGTAAGAAAGCACTTGATCAATCGTGTGGCAACCATGCCCATACAAATAACTATCATAAAACTTGAATTCATGAACAGATTCAGGAATTTCTGGCCGGAAATAGTCATAATGCATTTCCACTTCCAAAAGTTCGCCAAGTTTTCCGCTTTCAATCACTTTTTGAGCCGTTAAAAAGTCAGAGTCAAAGCGGCGATTTTGATAGCATTGAACAATTAGACCACGTTCTTTTGCCAGTTCAAAAATTTCTTTCGCTTCTGCATACGTCATCATAAATGGTTTTTCGACTAATACGTTTTTACCATTTTCTAACACCATTTTAGCATATTCAAAATGAGAGCTTTGCGTTGTCGAAATCGTAATAAGCTGAATTTCTCCGTCTGTTAAAAGCTCCTCTAAATTTGTTGTGTAATGCACGCCTTCCATTTTATCCCACGTAGCGGTTTTCGGATTTCGATTGTAAATTGTTTTCACTTGGATATTTTCGCGTTCTAGAATAAATGGTAGATGGTATCTGTTGGTGCTTTTCCCATTACCAATAAAACCCATTTTTAACATACTTATTCCTCCTTTTTCCCTTTAATCACTTCTCACTTACTCATCATACTACAAACCCTTTACCCCAAACAAATTCTATCAACTAAAAAGCTTGCGAAAACGCTTATTAAAAGCGGCTCCGCAAGCTTTTCTAATCACAAACTATTGCTCGAAAATTATTGTTGTTCTTTTACAAATTCAGCTGATTTATCGCCAGCTTGACGACCAAAGATAATGATTTCAGCTACGGAGTTACCACCGATACGATTTTCTCCGTGCAAGCCCCCTGTTACTTCCCCGGCAGCGAATAATCCTGTAATTGGTTTACCATCTTTATCTAGAACTTCTGTATTAGTATTAATTTTTACGCCACCCATTGTATAGTGAATTCCTGGTCCGATTTTGATTGCATAGTATGGCGCTTTGGATAAGTCGTTGTCCATTCCTGTTGTTCTGCCAAATGCTTCATCTTTTTTGTTTTTCACGCTAGCGTTCCAAGTATCTAACGTTTTTGTAAGTTCTTCTTTTGGTACGTCGATTTTGCTAGCTAGTTCATCCATTGTTGCTCCTTTTTCAACAAAGCCCATTTCGTCATATTGTGCGATAGCTTTTACCCGATCTTTTACACCAGAATCGAAAATAAGGTATGCGGATTTTTCAGGTAATTTGTTGATGGACGCCGTCACATTATCGCGTGTATCTAATTCATTCCCAAAACGTTTTCCTTCTTGTGAAACTAAAATGGCTCCCTCACCACGTACGGCTTCACCAATCAGATAAGATTTCTCTTGTTGCACTGTTGGATGGACTTGAATTTGATCCATATCTACGGTTGTCCCACCAAGTTTTTCGATCATTTTAATACCGTCGCCAGTACTTCCTGCTTGGTTGGTTGTGACATATCCTTTTAAGTCAGGACGTTCTTTTTCTATTAATTCTTTGTTTGCCCCGTAGCCACCAGTTGTTACAACTACAGCATCTGAGCTGATGTTTTTGTCTTCTTTATTATTAAGACGTACTTTTACTCCAGTTACTTTTCCGTCTTTTTGTGTGATTTCTTTTACATCTGCATTAACGAACACTGGAATTTTTTCTTCTTGGACATTTTTTAATAAACCGTCGACTAGGTATTTACCTACTGCAGAACCATCTTCTGGGCGGTGTGTACGCTTTTCGCTCATTCCACCTGTGATAGTTAAGTTGTTTAATTTAATATCCATTGAATCTAACCAGTCAATCGCACTTGCGGAATTATCTACGAAGAAACGAAGCATTTCTTTATCATTCGTTCCGTGACCACCTGCTAATGTTTCTTCGTAAAATTTATCGTTATTATCATTAATTCCTTGTTCTTTTTGGAATTTAGTTTCAGATGCATTCATACCAGAAGAGGCTTTCAAAGTGTTTCCGCCTGCTTGTGGCATTTTTTCAAGAATTACTGGATTCATCCCTTTAGCTTTTGCTTCTAGTGCTGCGGATAACCCTGCTCCTGCTGCACCAACTATGACAATATCGTATTCATCTTTTAATTCTGATGGATCTGTATAGCTCGTTTTCGATGCCCCTGATGTTACTTCTGTTTTCTCTTTGTCTTTTGTTTCAGTCTTGTCGCTTTTACTTGTGTTGTTACTTCCACAGCCTGCGATGACTAATGCAAGTGATAGTAGCATGATGAGTGTTATTGATAACCTTTTTTTCATTTCTGTACCTCCACTTTTTTGGTAAAAATTTTCCCTTCCCCAATAGTTTGTGATTATATTAACATATTATAGCATTAATAGAGACATCTTTATAGGGCATCAGACAGATTTGTTAAAGTAAGAAAAGGAGGAATTTACAGACTTCTTTTAAAAATGGCGAATCTTCTCGGTAATTACTCCCCATTAATTCAACAAAGTGCTATAATAACAACATCAAATATTAAAGGAGCCTCGCCATATATGATTAATAAATACGAACCATTAAACCTTTACACCAATTTTAAAAACGCTTCTGAGCGGTATCCGGAAATGCCGATTCATTTTGATGAAGAGCTAGTCACTTTTCCAGAATTAGGCCTACATACGACTTACAAAAAATGTGAAGAAGCCATTATTCAAAAAGCTGCACACTTGCACAAATTTGGTGTCCAGAGGGCTGAAAAAGTGATTGTTTATAAATCAGCTAAATTTGATTCTTACGTTTTAGCTGTGGCGATTTCTTACCTTGGAGCAGTACCAATTATGGTTTCCTCGCATCTTCCAGCGTCTACTATTGATATTTTTGTTAACAGACTTGATGAGCCATGGTTACTTTTCGACGGAGAAACTTCTGATAAAAGTCATCAATTAAATAATTTACCGGACGAACGATTGATCAATGCTGAACAATTATTTAAAGCTCCACTTGGTGACTATACTTGTCCGCAAGAAGAACTACCGAAAGATATGATTGCTTATATGACGCATACATCCGGAACTACTGGTGTGCCAAAATTAATTGCTCACTCTGCGAACTCGATGGGCTGGAGAACCAAGTATCAACGCCGTATTTTGAATTTCATCAAACCTCGAGATCTTGTTGCTTTCCATATTTCGCCTGTACATTCCCGTTTTAATATTGGTATCTCTTCCTTGATGTCGCTTGGCTTCCCGCTACTTCCGATTGCCAATCCATCCAAAGAAAACATCACTCAAATATTGCGCGAATATAAACCATATGTCCTTGAAACTCATCCAAATCACTTTGTCCAATGGGCATCTCTTGCGCGTGAAAAACCAGATGTATTTGAAAGCATCAGATTTTATCATTCTACATTTGATGCGATTAATAAAGAAACAATGGCTACTTTCCTTCGTACCTCTTCTTATAAAAAACCGATTTTTTTACAAATTTATGGTCAAAGCGAATGTGGTCCAATGATTTTACGTGCGCATACGTTGAAATCAATTAAAACATTAAATGCGCGTGATATGGGAATTGGTATGCCTGGACTTACAGAAGTTCGCATTGTTGACCAAGAAGGTAACCCTGTTCCTGCGGGCGTTAGCGGCAATATCCAAATGCTTTCGAAAGGACGTGCACTGACGTATTATAAAGAAGAAGCTCGTTTTGAAGAAAATGTTTACGGTCCTTGGTGGGACAGTGGTGATTATGGTATGAAAGATGAACTCGGTCGCCTATTCCTGCAAGACCGTCAAGTGGATTTAGTGGAAACGATTGATAGCACGCTTGCGATTGAAGATAAATTACTTGATACACTAACTTTCTTAGATGAAGTTGTCATTATCCGTGGCAAAAATGGTAGTCCTCAGCCAATTATCGCTGTTCATGATGACAAAGAAATGAACTGGGATGCTTGGTGGAATGCGGTTTCCGATTTGCCACATATGAATGAACCAATCGTGATGAAATATGACGAGATTCCAAGAACAGCAACAATGAAAGTTCAACGCCTACAAATGGAACGCGAACTACAACAATAAGTGAAAAAAGAGACTTGATTTGTGTATGATACGCAAATCAAGTCTCTTTTTTTATACGAATTTTATTTTACTTTTCTAGTTTTACGCATAAATATGAAAAGACCAGCTAATAGTAAAACACCTAAGCCCACTAAAAGACTATTTTCTAAAGCGTTATCCCCTGTTTTAGGTAAGGAGTTTTTCGCTGTCACTATTTTAGTTGAATCTTTTACTTGCGATTTTACAGCAGTTGTTTTTTCAGCGACGTGTAAGTCTGTTTCGTTATCTTTCATACTTGGATTATTATTGTTATTATCAGCTGAAGCACTATTATCGTCTTTCCCATCTGGATCTACAGGTGTTGGTGTGACATCGTTATCCGCATTTTTATCATAAACATAGGTTACGGTTTGAGCTTCATCGCTGAAAGCCCCTGTTGCGTTGGCAGGCGTTTCTTTTAAAGTCCAACCTTCAATCATTTTTGCTTTTGATGTATAATCCGCATCGACATTTCCGCTTAAAGTAGTTTCCGTTGCTAATTCATTTCCATCTGCATCCACATATTTCACCGTCACGTCCGCACCTGCGTGGACTTCTGCTATTTTCTTAAAGGGAACTTGTAAATTGACATTATCACCATCTTGTTCAAAAGTGACCATTTTCGCTAGATTCTCTTGGTAAGTTGCTTCGTCAAATTCATATCCTTCAAAATTTGCGGCAATTCCATCTAAGTCAAATTGTTCGGTAGTAGCTCCAACTGCTGCTTCAAATTGAGCTGCATCAATATCTCCGTTCAAGTATGCTACCATATTTTCTAATACATCATTCCAGGACATTTCAGAATCTAATGTGTTATTTCTTAAATCATTATATTTAGCATCTTTCGCTAAATCACCAAATGTTACAGTGTCTGTTGGTACACCATCTGGGTATGCGTATGATAAATTGAGTGATGTATATAGTTCTTGCTTTTTACCATCTACCGAATAGAACGAAATACCAACTCTTCCTTTGTTTACTTCATTTTGATTTTTTGTATAGGTGTAAGTTACAGTTTGGTTTGTTTCGCCAAATTGTCCGTTTTGATTGCTAGGAAGTTTTGTTTCATCTAATGTGTAGCCATCGATTGTTTTTGCTTCTGTTGTGTAAGCTGTGTTTAAATCCCCTTGTTGCATAGTGTCTTCTGAAATCTTTACGCCATTTTCATCAACGTATTGTACAGTTGCCATTGATTGAATATTCACGGTATAGGTGTGTGTTCCGTTATTGCCAGCACCATCAGAATAGTCGATAGTAAAGCTCCCAGTCCCCGCTTTCGTTGGTGTTCCTGAAAGCATCACATCTGCATATTGATAATGTGTTCCATCTTCGCTCATTGGTCCATATTCGATGCTATAATCAACACCATCAAGGTTTGTCAATGTAACTTTCACATCTGAAATATAGCTCCCCCACTCATTATTAGGTAAAGCTTGATCTTGAAGGTGCAATGTTTTTGAAGTATTTTCTCCAACAGTAAGTTCCAAATCGCTTGTTGCTGCGAAAATCTTATTATTCATGTATGTGGATGGCTTAGAAGTTTCTGTTTGGTCTTGTTTCTCCGTATCCGTCGTTGCTGCAAAAACTTGAAAAGGTGCTTGAACAACCAAAGCTGTGCCAAGTAGTAATGCTACAATTTTATTTATTCTCATTTAATTCGTGCTCCTTCTACTTTTGATTATTAAGCCTGCCCCTGCGACCTGATTACCCGCGTGACCCGACTCGACTTCGAAAGTATAACAGAGCTTGAAGCTATCCTTGTGTGTAGATTTCACACCGATTGCATTATTATATGTCGATTTTTCAAATTAATGTATTTGTCGATAAAAAAACACCCATAAATTAGATTATGAGTGTGGTGTTATTATTTTTCGACTTTGCTAAAATCAATTTGGTGACCAGAGAATTTCAATAAAAATTGTCAGAAAGGCTCCTAAAAACTGTTCTCTAAAGCTCTCTTGATGGAAAATATTTTGAAATACTCCCCATAAAAAAGCTAAAATCACACTAAGTAAAAAATAGGCAATGATTACGAGACCAATGAACTTGGCAGTTTCTATGATAGTTTCCATGGTGTGCTCCTTTACTCATTTTTCCAATCCATTTTAATTAAAACCGAATGTTTCTAAAAATATATTACCGATTTTTATTCCAAAAAAAATTCCGATCCCGAGTACCAACCAAAATAAAAATTTATTTCTAGATTCCAATATAAGGCAAGTAATAATACAAATAGTTGCTAAACATATGTAAAGTATTAGTAACATTGTTGGATTCTCACTTTCAAAAGTAATTTTCAGAAAAAGCTTTTACAAATTTTTGATTATAATGTTCGATTGATTTTTTAGTTTTCTTATCTAGATCATCTACTGGAATCATTATATATTCTTCTAGAAAAAGTTCCTTGGTATAAGGAGGTTTTGGAAAATCGCTTAGAACAAATTTTTCATTGAATACACCTAAAACTAATAAATATTCTTCCAAATTAAATTTAGCTATCCAATTTGCATTTATATCAAACATGCAACCTTCTTCTAAAAAATAGAATAGTTCGTCTTCGTCCCATAGCTCTTGAAAATTCACCTCATCCTGTTTAAGATTAAACTGAATGTATTTTTTATAATATTTGTTATTATAGTTTGGAAGCATTTGTATTTCATTCGTCCCAGCCTTTTCAGTTAATTCGAGTAAATACTGTAAATTCTCTTCCAAAAAATCCGTCAAATCAAATACATATACTTTAATTAGATGGTAAAATACTTGTTCAGGTATTTCAGATTTATTATTAACCTTATCTTGAATATTTCTATAAAGTTTTTTTATATGCTTTACATTCCCATCTTTAAATATGTGATTATTCATTAAATCCCTCCAGATCTATCGAATTTTATGATTACCTTTTTGCTAAACACCCAATCTTGGAACTAGCATTATTACATAAAGAATCAGTGATATTAGAAAAATAACAATAGCAATAGAACTAAGCCAACTCTGCCCGTTTTTCTCGTTTCTTTTGCTATAACCAACAATCAGTATAAGTAAGAACATTAAATATACTGCGATTACGCCATATAACATTTACAGTTTTTTCTCCCTCCTAAAAGTATATCGTTAAACCAGTAACAGCGAATAAGCATATTATTAGCAAGACTTGAATAAACTTTTCAAAAAAATTATCTCGTTTAAATTCAATGATAATTATGCACATGATGATTATCCCAATAAACTCTAAATCCATTATCAAGTTCAAAATCTCATCCATTGTAGCCTCCTATAAATTCCATCAGAATTCCTCATCGCTAAATTCCCCTTTTTTATATTTACGGAATATACAAAAAATCCTTTATTAAAGTAACTACAAAAAGTATTAAACATAAAAAATATAGTGTGCATATAGTGTATAGAACCTTTATGTTATTATTAGCATACATTTTAAACCGTAGAAAGATTAGTACTACTACCAATATGATTGTGTATATAGCTAGAATACTCCATAAAAATGACTGCACGCTCATTCCTCCTTTTTCAACCTGTGAAGAATACAAATGTTGCTAAAACGACTATGGCTACACAAGTAAATAAGTATGGCATAAATCTTAATAATTTATCTTGCTTCTTTGCTTTATATTTATTAATAATTACTAAACATAACGTGTTAATCAATAAAAACTCAAGCGCTATCAAGATTTTTAAAAATTCCAACATAAAAGCTCTCCCTTTATACCGCTTAGAAAAATTTTTTAGTAGTAAGCCTGGTTATCTCCTACTCAGCATCATTAACTAAATCAATCAAATGCTCTATTTCTAAACCATAGTTATTTGGCTCATCGTTATCCTCCAAGCCATAATTTACAAAAGAAGTCAAAAGGATATCTAATATTCCATCTATACTTTCTGGGTTTAAGTTGTCTACACCATTTTTTTCTATCTCGCTAATATATTTTGGATGCTCACTTAGTAAAATCTCTTTTTGACTTGAATTCATTTAAGTTTTGTCTCCTTCTATATGATTAGCTTCATCTTTGATTGTAATTGGCTTGGCTTCTAGCTTCTTTCAAAAAGCATTGTGGTTTGCTACTCAGTAAAAACAGGATTTAATAATTCGTCTACAGTAGCTGATGTCTTGCTCACGACATACTCCTTTTTTTCTCGACTAGTTATTCCATCAATTTTCCACGAATTTAAATACACATGGAAATTTTCATTATGTGGTAGTACGAGTGTTGCATATGGACTGACAACGGGATTTATATTTGTAGGATTATTAAACATATCCACTTCTGCTTCTGTATCGATAAAACCAAAATAATATGGGCAACTTGGATGAATAGCTATCAAGATATTGATTAATTTATTTTCCATTTGATCCAATGAGCACGTCTCAAATACATAATCACTTGATACATCAAATAAAACACCTTGATAGCCTTTTTCCTCGTAGAATCGTACCGCAAAAAGCCATTCGTTTTCTATCAGTTTGCAATTAATTTGAGTCACATTTGAAAAACACTGCTCTTTTTCCACTTCTTCCAAAGTCCTAGTTCTAGATAAATCATTTTCTATGTTATAACAAACAAGATTTTCGATTTTTATACTTGCAATGCCATTCAACAATTCCAAATACTGTTTGATAACACCTATATAAGAGGTATCTTTGTAAACACAACCTGTCGATAAAACACTTGCCATTTATTTATCCCCCTTGTTTTATTTGAGTTCTAAATTTATAACTTTCCGATAATTTAGTTCCATCTTTTCTTTAAATAAAAATATTTTATTTGCATATGGCTCGAAATCATCTTTTATAAATAAGCGAAACATTTCTTTATGTCGATAGATCTATTTACAAGGATGACTCTCTTTGTTTTCGCTTCTTCTTTAATGATTACGCCCATCCAATCACCCAGAACGCAGCATTTCCAATAACAAACAAAATAATTCCAAGATATTGGGTTATATTAGTTGCTTTCCGATTTTTCATTTTCTCAGCAATTTGAAAACATATCAAAAAACTCGCTACTCCTAGTATCAAACAACATACACTTATAACTATATTCATTTTCCACCTCAAAACTTATATTTACAGAAATACATCAAGATACTTATTAACCCCCTAGTACCAACACTCTAACCCCTAATTCTATTGCTTTTTCTAACCATTTTCCCATTTTGCGAACCAGATGAAACAAAGAAAGTGTGAACCGTTCCTTTTCCAGCGATGGTTTCTCATTACAAATATCTTTTACAAAATTATTTGAAATTTTTTCAAAATCGATTTTCTTTAGATTTTCTATCAATCGGTTTAACTCATCAAAACTAAAATCATTCTCACCAAACATGCAGAAATCGGCTTTACTTTTTTCGAAAGTTGCAAGAAAAACTTCAAAATCACCTAAATAAATGTAGTACGAATCTTCATTCCAAAACTCTTTTTTCGCAGTATGGTACTTAAATTCTAAGTACATCGTTCCTTTTAATTGATCTTTCTCCAAAAATAATTTGTCATAATCGAGGTTGGTGTTCTTGTTGTCGATTTTGAGCAGCTCCTTCCTGTTTAGAATGGCATGTTTTTTTCATTCAAAATAAGTCTTATTAAACACTTTTAAGAATTTTATATTATCGTTTTCAAGCCATACCGACCATTCTTGAAAGTGTTCAGTGAATTCTTCTAATGACATACTTTCTAGATTAGAAAATGAAGCTGGTTTTGGAAAATCTTTTTTTACAGCTAAAATGACAAAATTAAATTCATGCTGTTTTCAGCTATAGCATTAGTAATGATTCTAGTTATCACGGTAGTAGGATTTATTATGGGGGAATTATATCAAAAACCATTCAGTATCTATAGCGTTTTATTCTTTTCTTTAGTTTGGTATGTCAATTTAATCTGTCTGCTTCTTTCTCAAGAACTTCTTACACTACTCTTTAGAAATGTATATATACCGTTTATCTTAATCATGATTAGCGTAATCTTAGAAGGTTACCTCGCTGAACCTATCCTACTTCACGAGTACTGGATTACAGATGGATTCGGGATAATTCCAGATTTCATTCTTATAAATGGCATATTATTGTATGGAGGGATAATTGGTGTATTGCTAATATGTTTGAGTAACCGATATGATACAGTATCTACCACTACGGAGGAACGCTGATGATTTCAATTCTTAAAAGAAATAGCTTAGTTATATTCACCGAAACCAAGCGAAGTATATTAATCTTTACTTTATTTTTAGCAATTTATTTTATAGTCCAACTATCTTTTTATGGTAACGGTTCAGATGTCTACTTAAAAATGTTTGCAGGTACACATTTGCAAGTGCCAAATGACCCTCTTCTAAAATTGCCAATTCCTTGGTTTCTTTTTAGTATTGCTCCTTTTTTAATTAGCATAGATGTCATCCATGAGATAAAGCAAGTCTACGATAAAATGCTACTAGGCCGAGTTTCCTCTAATAAGATATTAATATTCGCTAATTTGTTAAGTGTACTTATCTTTGGTTGGCTGTATCATATATTTCTATACTTTGTTTGCACATTAATAGATTTGCTTTTTTCTGGAAGTACAGCTGGACTGAAAGATTTACATTTTTTATTTTATCAATTACTAGCCATATCGATAACTATGATTATTATTTATACATTATTACTTTTCCTAAGCTCCATTATCACACTATTAGTTGTTATCTCAATGTACTTACTAACAGTTTTTCAGCCCACTTTATTTGTTTGGATTAACATCACAATGTATGAACGTCTGAGTGAAATCCCTCTTAGTCTAGTGTTCATTTACGGAGCAATGATCATCATTGTAAGTTCTATAATTTACATTCTTATGCATAAAAAATACTTTTTAGAGAGGTACTAATAAATGAGAGAAATTAAATTAAAGGCAGTATCTAAAACATTAAAGAAACGCGAAGTCATCCGTGATGTTACTATTACGATGGGTGGAAATAACGTTTATGGTTTTCAAGGGGTAAATGGATCAGGAAAAACTGTTTTATTTAAGCTGATTTTAGGGTTTTTAAAGCCTACAATAGGAGAAATATTTATTGATGGGAAAAAAATGCATGATAAAATTGAATTTGCATCAGATACCGGTTTTATCATCGAGTATCCCGGATTCGTCAAATACTACTCTGGCTTTGAAAATTTAAAATTACTCGCCGCTATTCAAAATAAAATAACTGATAAAACGATTTACGAAGCGATTGCCAAAGTAGGACTAAATCCCAATAATAAAAATAAAGTGAAAGATTATTCATTAGGCATGCGCCAACGCTTAGGAATCGCTCAATTGTTCATGGAAAATCCCACTATTATTATTTTAGATGAGCCGACAAACGCACTAGATACAGACGGAATCAACATGCTGAAAAATTTAATTGCTGAATGGCGAACACAAGGTAAACTAGTACTACTGACCAGCCATAATGAAGCCTTTTTAAAAGAAGTTTGCGATAATCTATATATTATTGAAAATGGCGGTATCATGGAAGTGCATACGATATGATACTAAAAAAATATCGGTGGTATTTCATTGGAATAGTTGGCGTTTTTATTATAGTAGTACTTGCTTTATATCAATACAAAGAAGTCAATAAACCTTGGGAAAATTTTAAGATTGAAAAGAAAACAGAACCCTCTTTTACACTAAGCAAAGGAGGGAAATATTCCATCTCTAATATCAGCACAAGTCTTCAAGAAGATAATAAAGATATCCAATTATATGAGCTTGAATTAACCATTGAAAACACATCAAAAAAAGTTTTAGAAGTTGATTCAGATAATATGGTTCTCATGTCAAATAGATATCATGTAAACTATTGTTTGGGCTTTTCTAAACTCAAAAATAAAAGTGGTACTCCAGAGAATTCGAGTGTAGAAAAGTATGAATTAAAGCCAGGTGAAGTTGGTAAGTATATCTTTGTAGTTGCTATTCCACCATACTGGAAACTAACTCGTAATGATAAACTTTATTTTTGTTATTTTGAGTCAAATTTAGATAAAAAACGCGTATATGAGTATAATATTCCAGTAACTGTACAATAAAGTTAGACCTCGTTGCAAAGTGAACAAACGAAAAAAGCTTGAGACGAAAGATTTTCTCCATTTAGATACACATATGGTCTCTTCCGGATATTATTAGTCCTGAATTAGAGACTCGCTTCATTTAATCTTTTTAGTAGCCAAAACCTAACTACGCTTGATTACTGTGATGCGGTAGTTATTTGACGCGCGGGGAATTATCTAGCACCTATTACGACAACCATAGCATAGCGCGCCGTCCCCGTAGTTCCTTAGACAAAACCAATCAACTGGGGCGGAAATCGTGTCAAATTCGCCCTTCTACTCACAATAAAAGAAGAATGCGTCAACTAGTAAAAATTTCAAATAAACTCCGCTCCATAAAAAAATTAACGAAACAAGAAAATTTCGACCAATTTATCGAATTATGCAAACTATAATCCACAAAAAACCCCTAAAACATCAAAAAATCTAAGGTTTCTTATATCCTTTTCTAATCTGATCAACCCCAAAAACAACAATCGGCACATAATTAAAAAAGAAACTAACCCGCTGACAAAAGCCAATTTTATTCAAAATGGGTAAATCATTAACTGCCGAAACTTGTGCCAAGCCATAAACGACGGCTGTCAGCAAACTAATGATTAAAAGCACCAGATAGAGCTTACAATAAGCTGTCTCGCCTGTTTTCCAGTATAGCAACATCAAGAGTAGTGGAGAAAGTAAAAATCCCGTATATCCCAGTCCTGAACCAATATTATGCACCCAAGTTGAAAACGTCCAAGTCGCTCGCTCCGTATCAATGCTAAATAACCCCGTAAAGATACAATCACCAATTCCGAACAACCCAATTGCTAAAGTCAGACAAATTGCGAGGCTTCGCGAAGTTTTAACCACCGCTTGATAAATCGCCGGTAAAGCCAACATAAGTAGCACCCCCGAAACCACCGACCAAACCAAAAACGCTACACGAACCGGACTAGCCACATCCCCAAACAAGCTTATCATCATCGTCATTTGGTTTAATCCGGGATAAAACAATCCAAGTATGTATGGTGTTAGGAAATCACTCAGTACGCCAAGAATTAAAAAGTAAAAACCGTATTTTTTTAAGAAAGACATTTGTATTCTCCTTTCGAGAACTGATTTACTAGTATGAAAAAGTTTGCTACTGTCTTCTGCCAATCATTCATTTACAAATCCCCAAATCCGTTCATTAACCTCATTAGCTTCCGGAATCGGATACAAGACGAACACGTACGGTAATCCTACTAACTCCAAACACTCAGTCTCTTCATGCATCCGAGCCATCCGGTTTAGTAGCTCCCCTCGTCCCACTCACCATAAGCGCCTTCATTGCAACAATCGTATCTTTCTTCTCCACGACCGGCTATTGCAGGAATTAATGCAAAATCCACAATTAGTGAAATCGCTATCACCTTGATTAGCTTTGCGGCTGCAATAATCAGTTTTAATTGTAGACTCATTTATGATAAGGCTCCCCTCGCACAATCCGAAACGCCCGGTAAATTTGCTCCACCAAGACCAATCTCATTAACTGATGTGGCAAAGTCAATCGTCCAAACGAAATCCGCTCATCACTCCGCTTCAATACCGCGTCACTCAGCCCAAGTGACCCGCCAATCACAAACGTCACTTTACTCCGGCCATATGTCGCTAGCTTATCCAAATCCGCCGCAAATTCCTCGCTTGACTTCATTTTGCCATCTATCGCCAGTGCAATTACATAAGCATCTTCAGGAATCTTCGCCAAAATCCGCATGCCTTCCTTATCTTTCACCTGTTTCATTTCCGCCTCGCTCAATACTTCTGGCGCTTTTTCGTCCGCAACTTCGACAATATTTACTTTCGCATACGCGCTAAGACGCTTTAAATATTCCGCAATTCCTTGCACTAAATATTTTTCTTTTAGTTTTCCTACTGTTACAACTTGAATGTTCATTTGCGCCACCCTTAACTTTATTAGTACTCTTATAATACAACAAATCACGCGCCTAACACTACTTAAAACAAAAAAAAGCACCGTTCATTTCGAATAGTGCTTTCAAAAATCAACTTATTTTATTAATAATTTGAATCAACCAATCGCCCGGTTTTATCGGTTGGTTTTCATCCACTCCAATAACATCTAAGTAATTTTCTGTGTTCGTCACAATGACCGGTGTAATGATTTCATATCCTGCCGCTTTAATTTCCTCAATATCAAACGTGAGTAACAAATCTCCAGCCTGCACTTGATCGCCTTGTTTCACTTTAGGATGGAAATGAGCGCCATTTAAATTCACCGTATCAATCCCGACATGAATCAACAGCTCCACACCTTCTTTCGAGCGCATTCCAAGTGCATGACCAGTTTTGAAAAAGGTTACTACTTCACCCGAAAATGGCGCATAAATTTCACCAACAGACGGATTAATCGCGATTCCTTTTCCCATAATTTCTTCCGCAAAAGTTGCATCTGGTACTTCTTTCAAAGCAACCGTTGTTCCGATTGCTGGGCTTAGAACGGTTTCGTGTTCAATGGAAGATGCTTTGCTTTCTGTTTGTTTTGCTGGTTTTGCAGTTGTATCTTTATCATCAAATTTCAAGAAGAATGTTAGTGCAATGGTGATCGTAATCGTAAGTAGCATTCCAATGATTAGAAAAATAAATTTCGGCCCCATAAATACTGGCAAACTAACTAATCCTGGTAAAACAATCGCATTCCCAGTAACTCCACAACCTGTAACAAAGGCGCCACCAATTCCAGAACCAATTAAACCTGCGATAAATGGTTTCTTTAGTTTCAAGTTAACCCCATACATTGCTGGTTCGGTAATTCCTAAGAAACCGGCAATCGTGGAAGGAGCTGCAATTGCTTTTAAATCTTTGTTTTTTGTTTTTAAGAATACGGCAAGGGCAGCTGCTGCTTGACCCATATTAGCCATTAGGAAGACTGGCATTAAGTAGTCATAACCAAGTACAGCAATATTTTGAATTGCAATCGGCATTAAACCATAATGCATGCCGACCATAACGAGTAACGGACGAGTTGCCCCGAGCAATCCACCGGCTAAGATTCCACCGTGCGCGAACAGCCAAGTAACCCCCTCTGCTAACCAAACACCCAGATAGGAGCCTAGTGGTCCAATAACAATTAATTGTACAGGAATAATAATCATTAATACAATCGTCGGAGTAAATACAATACCTAAAGAAGACGGCATCCATCTGTCTACCCAACGATAAACGTAACTTAAAATCCAAACTGCTAAAATAATTGGAATAACCGTAGAGCTATAATTGATAAACGGTACAGGGAGCCCAAATAGGTCAGATCCGGTCGGCCCACCATTTGCTATAGCTTTGGCGCCATCAATAATAATTGGATACATCATCCCACCTGCAACAGCAACTGCTATAAACTCATTCGTCTTAAAGATTCGAGCCGCAGAAACAGCAAGGAAGAATGGTAAGAAATAAAACACACAGTCAGATACAATTTGCAGCATTGTAATAACGCCACTTGTCGGTTCTACCCAGCCAAATGCCGTAACAAGACCGAGCAACCCTTTTAGCATCCCCGCTCCGGCAATTGCCGGAATTATTGGCGTGAAAATAGTTGAAATAACTTCAAAAAAACGACCAATAATGTTCCCTTTTTTCTTATCGCTTTCTATTTCTGCACTTTCTCCTTGTTTAAAATTGCCAAGTTTAATAAGTTCCTTGTACACTTTTGAAACCTTGTTGCCAATAACTACTTGGAATTGTCCGCTTTGAATTTGGACACTAATGACACCTGGTAACTCCTCGATTTTATCTTTATCCGCTAAATCAATTTTGTTTAAGTGAAACCTTAATCTTGTATAACAGTGCATGACTTCGCTGACATTTTTTTCTCCCCCGACAAGTGCGAGTATCGCTTTTGCTAATTCTTGATTATTCATTGTTTTCCTCCACTTCTTTTGTAATAAAAAAACCTAAACAAAAGATAGACACTAAAGAATGCCTGCTTTTATTTAGGTCACGCCTGCCAAACAGTAACGATCCTGTAATAAATTATTTAGTTGTTTCTCGGGTAGTTACACGATGAATATGGAGCGTTAAATAAAGCACTTCATCGTGATTCACAGTCCAGTTCATCGTTTCTTCTAGTAATTTTTTCACTTTCAAAGCACATTCAAAAGCCTTAGGGTACTTACTTTTCACTACGTCATAAAGGAGTGCCTCTTCAACGATGTCAGATTCTTTTTTCATTTGACGTAAAATAAAGTAGCGCAAGTGGGTAATCAAACGTGCATAATTTAAGGAGTTTTCATCTACTTGAATAAGGTAATGATAGTTAATAATATCTAATATTTTGGCCACTAAAGTAGTCATTTCAAATGCTTGTTCTATTTCCGCAGTACCAAATCTAGCGTTCACAAAATGCATCGCAATCGGAACTACCTCTTCGCTTGGTAATGTAATGCCTTCATGTTCTAGCATCCACTTGATAGCTTCTTCAGAAAATGCCACTTCTTCTGGATACATATGGCGAATTTCCCATTTTAAAGGGTAGTCAATTTGGATGCCTTCTTTTGCACGAGTTATCGCAAAATTAATATGGTCAGCTAGCGGGATTAGTAAGTTGTCTGTAATATGTGCGCCTAATTTCTCTTTTCCTTGCTTCACTAAATAATCACTTAAATTAATAATCTCTATCGGTACCTCATCAAAAAAAGCAGCCAATTTCCCTTCTGTTGCATCGTCATTTAATACAAATGTTTTTTCTAAATTAGTTAAGTCAACTGGGTCGCCAGGGAATTTTTGATAACCAATGCCTTTCCCCATGAGGATTTTTTCTTCTGCCTGCTTCTCAATGACTAAAACAACATTATTATTAAATACTTTTTTTATTATCATCTTTTTTTCCTCTTCAATAGTTTACATCTAAGAAAGTTAAATTAAGACAAAAATTCCCCATTAGAAGCGATGACTTTTTGGTACCAGTGGAAACTACGCTTTTTAATTCTTCGCATATCTTTCAAGTCAAAGTTCTCTCGATTAACATACACGAATCCGTAGCGCTTGTCCATTCCATTTCGTCCACTAACTACATCGATGAAACTCCAAGCACAATACCCTAGAACCGAAACGCCATCATTAAATGCCAATTTTACTTGTTTTATATGTTCCTTTAAATACATCACACGATAATCATCATTTACAATATCTCCCTCCTCTAGTTTATCATATGCGCCCATTCCATTTTCAGTAATAATTAAAGGTAAATGATATCGTTCATGTAGTTCTCGAAGTGTCAACCGAAGACCAACTGGATCAATCTCCCAGCCCCAATCAGTTGCTACCAATTCTTCATTTTTGACGACTTGAAAAATCCCAGCTTCTGCTTCTGGTAGTAAAGATTCTTTTTGGTAACCAATCGGAAATGCTTCGGTCGCTGGGAATGCTTTCACTGCTTCTGAAAAATAATAATTCACCCCAATCATTGTTGGTGGATTTTCTTTCATAAGTTGCATATCCCCGGGTTTGATTTTAGGTGCAAAGTCTCTTTCCAATAAATACTGCCAAAATGGTGTACTGTAGTCGCCGTAACAATGCAAGTCAAGCAAATAATTATGTTTCACTAACATCGCATCACTGCTTGCAAGTACATCATCTGGATTAGAAGTTGCTGGATGAATCATCGAAAAAGATACCGCCGGACCGATTTTGCCTTCTATCCCAAGCTCTTGAAATGTCTTGATTGCTGCCGCTGTTGCTAAACACATATGGTGATTTGCTTGATAGCCAAGTTTTAACTGCTCGTGTTTCGTTTTCCCAGTTAGACCAAGGCGGCTCGGTATGCGGACAACATGATCTTGTTCGTTAATTGTTAACCAATATTTCACCCGATTGCCATATGTCCGGAATAAGAATTCAGCATATGCTCGGTAGTCTTCTACGCTCTGACGTGAGACCCATCCACCATATTCTTCCACTAACGCTTGCGGATAATCAAAATGATAAATCGTCACAAGTGGCTCAATTCCATATTTACAAAGTTCATCAATTAACGCATTATAAAAATCCACGCCTCTTTGATTTACGCTACCACTTCCATTCGGAAAGATACGTGTCCAAGCAATCGAGAATCGGTATACTTTCATTCCTAATTCAGCCATCAAAGCTACGTCCTCTTTCATACGGTGATAATGATCTACCGCAATCGTAAAGTCTGTTATTTCCGGATTTTTTTCCATTACATCAATAACAGATAGCCCTTTTCCGTCTTCTTGCCACGCACCTTCCACTTGAAATGAAGAAGTAGAAGCGCCCCACAAAAAAGTTGCTGGAAAAGATTTATTTTCTTTAAATTCCATCTGTGCATCCCTCCTAGTTTATACTTTTTGATACAAAAAATGACCCGGAGTTAGACAAATGCTTGCAAGATTTCACTCAACAAGTAATTGTCTTATTCCGGGTCATGCCTGATCGAATCAGTGACATTCCTTTAATTAAGTACATGATACAAGATAAAACGCTTTCTGTCAACGCTGATTTTCTAGCTAAATTTGTTGTTTTATCGCTTAATTAGTCCTTTTATCCTGCAAGAAAAACGATACTCCAAACAAAAAAGAAGTATTTCCGTTTTTCCACTCCACAAGTTATCCCACCCTTATACACAAGTTATACACAAATATTATCCACATATCCACAGCCCTATTCGCTATTTTGTGTCCGAACATATATTCCATACAATATATATGCTCACTTATTTTCACTATCCACAGGTTATCCACAAGTGTATTTTAGTACTATTTTAGCCCATTATTATTCCCGAAAATCGTGCTAAACAATTCTCCCACAGTAGCTCTCACGTATTTCTTTTTTTAGTAAAGTTATTTTTGCTTTCACATTTCCGCCACATTATTTGACGGATTGTGGATAAATGGCTTTCTATCCACATTTTTCTTTTTTGTCCCATATTTTCACAAAAAATACGTTTTTTTCAAAAATAAATCTGTATTTATTAATCAAATTATCAAAATTGTTCTTTTCCACAAGATATTCACTGCTTATACACAGGTTATCCACAGAACTTATCCACATATCCACAAATCACATCCATATTTAGTAGCCGAATTTACGTTCTCTACTATATCTATATCCGAAAAAAATCACTATACACAGCTTTTCCACACCAAAAAAGCCACCCTCTTTTTCAAGAGAATGGCTTTTCACTCATCATGTCGTTGTTTTTGCTGCTTCTAATTGAATATCTGATGTTTTTTCTTTCCCATCACGGTAGTATTTCACTTTGACTTTATCGCCAATTTTTACATCATTACCATATAAGATTTTGCGTAATGTCATGGAATTTGTTACTTTTTCGCCATTTAATTCCACGATAACGTCATATTGTTTTAGACCTGCTTTATCTGCTGCAGAGCCAGATACGACTTGTTGAACCATTGCGCCATAATCAACGCCGTCTGGTAATTTCAAGACATTTTTTTGTTGTGTTTCTGGAATAGTATCCACATCACGTAAGGAAACGCCAAGTGATGGACGTTCTACTTCACCTTTTGTTTCTAATTGTTCGATGATTGGTTCTACTGTGTTACTTGGAATCGCAAAGCTGATGCCTTCTACGTTTTCCATCGAAATTTTCATGGAATTGATCCCAATTACTTGTCCTTCGATATTAATTAAAGCTCCACCACTATTACCTGGGTTGATTGCTGCGTCTGTTTGGATAACGTCTGCTTCCCAGTCCTCTGTTCCATCACCATTAGTATCAACTGGCACGGCACGATTTAAGCCGGAAATGATACCTTGTGTTACAGAACCAGAAAATTCTGTTCCAAGCGGACTACCAATGGCAATTGCTGGTTCTCCTAATTTTAATGCATCAGAGTCGCCAAATGCTGCAACTGTGCTCACGTTTTTATCATCAATTTCAAGAACAGCTAAATCGTTCCATTCGTCTGTTCCAAGTAATTTTGCTTCTGATTTTTTACCGTTTGTGAAAGTTACTTCTAATTTATTGGCATCAGCTACTACGTGATTGTTTGTTACGATGTATGCTTTACCATTAGCTTTTTTATAAATCACGCCTGATCCAGATGAAGCTTCTTGTTCAGATGTAGTTGTTCCATCAAGAGATGAAGATGATTGGTAATTTAATACACTCACTACCGCATCTTGAACTTTGTCTACTGCTTTGGTCACATCTGAAGTCGTATTAACGGTTACTTTTTCCACTTTGCCAGATTTATTTTCGGTTGTATTATTCGCTGTATCTGCGTTGTCACCGTTGTTCCAACCAACAAAGAAAATAATTAATCCGCCAATAATAACTCCGATAAGCGCTGTTAAAAAATATCCTACAAAATGTTTTCCGCGTTTAGGTGGCTGTCCATTCCCGTTACCACTTCCGCTCGGTGTTACACGATTAGGCGGTACTCCCCCGCCAGCATTTCCAGCACGTCTTGGTCCTGGTGCTGGTCTGGTAGGTTCCTTACTTGCTTCTTCAAAAAAAGCATTCGTAGAGCTTGCTTCAGCGACTTCTTCTGTCGCGCCAGCAAACTTTTCTCCTTCTGGTGTCACGCCTTCCACGATAGGAGATTCTTGGACTGGCTGCGGGTTCTCAGCTGTATGTAAAGTATCCTCGACCTCTTTTTTTGGCGTGCTTTCATTTTCTGTGTTTTCATTTAAATCTTTCTCTTTCTCGTCCATGTCTTCCTTCCTCTCTGCAAATTTCGCATTTATATACTTCATAGTAACCCACAAATATGAAAAAAAGATGAAAAAGCTTTAACAAATTGGTGAAACTTAAATGGTGAAGATAGAAGTAGCAGTTTCTGGGTCAGTATCAAAAATCTCCAGTTTTCCGCCTACGTCAATTCCTTCTGCCAGCAGTGTCTGAGTTACGCTCATTCTTGCAAGTTCTTTCATATTGTTGTCTTTACTAAGATGTCCTAAATAAATTCGTTTCGTTTGATCAGTAATAACTTCACTCATTGCGATTGCTGCATCCTCATTACTCACATGGCCCTCATCTCCAAGAATTCTGCGTTTAACATTCCAAGGATAGCGTCCCATTCGGAGCATTTCTACATCATGATTGCTTTCAAAAAGATAGGCATCAGCTCCTGCAATATGCCCTTTCATGCGATCACTTACATATCCTGTGTCAGTTATCATTACGAACTTTTTATTCCCTTTATGAAATATGTAAAACATCGGCTCAATCGCGTCATGTGATACACCAAAGGATTCTACTTGCATACTACCAAAAGATTTTACTGTTTCCATGTCAAATTGGAATTTTTGGTCAGACGAAACTTCACCAATCATACTGTCCATTGCTTTCCATGTTTTTGCATTAGCATATATTGGTAATTTATATTTACGAGCAAGTACACCCAAACCTTTGATATGGTCGGAATGCTCATGTGTTATTAAAATCGCATCAAGGTCGCTCATTTCTCTACCAACTTGAGCAAACAATCCTTCCATTTTCTTCCCACTTAAACCGCAGTCTACGAGAATTTTTTGGTCGCCTGTTTCGACAAGTGTAGCATTGCCTGAACTTCCACTAGCTAATATGCTAAATCGGATTTGTTCCGTGTCTTTTTCAGTTAGAATTTTATTTGCGAACATCTTTTATCCCCCTAAAGGCTTATATACCTTTCATTGTAACGCTAAATCGACAAAATTGCATGTGCTGTCACTTGAAAAAATCAACCTAATCTGACTCGCGATTAGGTTGATTACTATTTTATTTTACTTTTTGACGACTGGATAATTCACTTCCTGGTGCTGTTGTGGTTTGGTTCTCTGATTGATTAATTACTTGCTCGTCTTTTGCATTGACTAAGACATAACTAGTAGCGTCTGCATGTACCACTTCAAAACACCAAACAGGGAAGTAAACATTGCCTGATGGTAGTTGAACAGTAGTGTAATAGCCAAATGTTGCAGAAACCACATCACTATCTTGCTTTAATTCACCGTGTTGATAAATTACTTCTAAAGCATCTGTTGCTGACATCAAGTTTGTTTTTTCTTTTAAATCGTCTTGTTTAGCCATCCAAGTTTGTTCATAGGATACTACCTGGTCATCATTATCTAAATAGAACGTGATTTGTCCCGCTTCATCAAAAAGCACCATATTATTGTTAATTAATTGATTAAATGTTAACGTGTTAGCTTTTTTATCGTAGTTCCAAAACTTATACGATTCGCCTCGATATATTTCTGTTTCCATAAATTTTTTCAATTCGGCGTTATTCCCTTTTTTCCCAGCTTTTACTGGTGTTTGCAAAATCGAATAAATTTCTTTGTTGTTGTCTTTTAATGTGATAGCTTGCCCGGTTAAATCGCTAACATCTTTCGTAGTAAATGCAGCGCGTTCAGTCGTAAAAATGGCGCCACTAGTTGGTTTGCTTGAAAGGTCAGGATACGTTATATTATCTGCTTTCAACCGTTCTTCTAGCGTCTCGTTGCCGAGCGTGTCTGGATCATCTGATAATTGTTTATTGAAGAGAATCACTGCTAAAAATACATTTAAAATGAGTAGCGTAACAATAAAAATCAGTTGTGTTTTTCGCCAATCCATTATTATTCACCCTCCTTGTCTGACTGGAAGATGAACCATTTATTATGGTATTTATATAACCAAGTCGGTTCTAAAGTAACGATACGATTCATACCTGAAGATTCGCTTCTCGTCATGTGGTAACCAGGGACGATATCTTGAATATCCTCAGCCCTCACATTAGGATTATTGGATAGCTCTTCGTAAACTTCATAGGAAGATGGTAATGTTTCTTCTTTTTTCTCCCCAGGAACGTCCGTATCCAAGCGGAAAAATGGTCGCATATACTTGTACACTGCTTCAATTCCTTCTGTGACCGAAATATCTGCCATGCCATTTTCATTATAAACTTGAAGATTATCTACAAATAAACTAAAATTGGTCGTCCCACTTTCGCCGGTATATCCAGTGAAATAATACGATCCATCGCCAGTCCACCCAGCATGATCGTTAATAAAATTAAAGCTATCTTGAATTAATCCCGCTCGCTTCACACTACTTAAGTCTTCTGGATTCGTTCTTTCTTGAGATGGATTAACATACTCTAATACTTTATTTTCTGTATCCATTTCAATAACGCTCGATCCATCTGTGTAAGTATTCCCTTCACTTTTGATCGTACCAGAATCTTGGAAAAGTGCTGCTGTAAACTGATTTATTTCCAGTGAATCAATGATATATTTTTTTCGATTCAGCTTGGTTTTATCTGAACTAAGGAATAGATTATGCTTGTTTAAAATCAGCTTGTCGTTTTCTGTTAGTTTACTTTCACTCGCTTTGACAATTTTTTCGATCTTATCAATATCTTTATTTTGAAGTGAACTTTGGTAAATGTTATCTTGGTCGTCGTTTGCAAAATAAACGGAGTGTAAACCTGTATCTGTATTATTAATATCAAAAATTATCCGATTGAAGAAAGCTGATTCTAACCCCTCCCCTTCTACTTGGAAAATTTGAGCGAAAATAGAAAACGGAATATTGTTTGGATAGACGATTTCGATGGTGCCGTTTTTATGAATTAATTTCTCGTATTCTTCATTGTTCTTTTTGTTTGCAAGTACTACTTCCGAGAAACTAAATGATTTTCCTTGTGCGATTAGTTCGTTAAGCAAATCCGCATTTAAGCTTTGGTAATTTTTCCCATTTGCATTAACAGCCAGTTTGTATGGTCGGAAAACTTGTGAAGTAGTCATGGTTTTGTCAATCGTTGTTTTTTCTATTTCTTTAACATTAATCGCTTCATAATCAGGTTGTCCTTTCCAAATCAAGTAACTTAGGACTACGCTGAGTATGACTAAAATGGTTAATACAAATGAACGAAATCCTGTTTTTTTCATCATTCCCAATCATCCTCCGGTAAGTCACTGTATGGCAGGGTAAATTTAATAATGGTACCTTTAGTTTTATTGCGTTCTGCCCAAATTCGGCCACCATGTGCTTCGATAACTTCTCGAGCAATGGCAAGCCCTAACCCTGTTCCTCCCATTTCCCGTGAACGAGCTTTATCTACACGGAAAAAGCGATCGAATATCGTTGCTAAATCTTCTTCTGGCACACCAAGGCCTTCGTCAGCGATACTAACTTCGATTTCATTTTCATATTTTTTCAAGTAGAAGGAGATTCTACCGCCGTCTGGTGAATATTTATTCGCATTTGAAATGATGTTATCTAACACTTGCATTACTTTGTCTTCATCGATTTCAATAATAACTGGCTCTTTTGGAATATGACGTTTGAACATGATTGTTTCTTTTTTCATCATTTCAAAACGATCAATAATATGATTGAAGAAATCGGTGAAATTCACGAAACTTTTCTCTAAACGTTCTCTGCCACCATCCATTCTTGACAGTTTCAGTAAATCGTTTACTAGTCGAATCATTCGTTCTGTTTCATTTTGCGTTACTTCAAGGAAGCGTGGAGCGATTTCTTTATCTTCCCATGCGCCATCGCTTAATGCTTCTAAATAACTGTGCATACTAGTAAGTGGCGTTCTAAGTTCATGGGAAACGTTAGAAACGAAATCACGGCGTTCTTGGTCGACCTTTTCTTGATCAGTAATATCATGTAAAACAGCAATAACGCCATTATTAAATCCAGTTTCGCGCTGGATAACAGAGAAATTAGCGCGGAGAATGTATGGCTTGTCCGCAGTGCTTCGGTCCATTGTGAGCGATCCATCGACTTCCATTAAATCTTCAAATTGGAATTTATCACCTATATCTAAAACATCGATAATTGAGCGTCCATTCGCGCTTTCATGTTTGACACGCAGCATTTTTTCCGCAGGCGTGTTGATTAGAATAACTTTTCCACGACGGTCTGTAGCGATAACTCCATCTGTCATGTAAGCTAGCACAGATGATAATTTGCGCCGTTCGCCTTCTGTCATTGCTTGTACTTCTTGTACTCGCTTGGTTAAGGTGTTAAAGGAGTCAGCCAATTCACCTATTTCATCGACACCATACACTTTTACTTTGCGACTATAATTCCCGCGCGCCATTGCATAGGCTTGACGTTTCATTTCAATGATTGGTTTTGTGATAGTTCGCGAAAGCAAAATGCCTAGAACAGCTGTAATAATCATCGCGATTAGTGTCCCGGTAATAAAGATATTTGTAATGTCATCTACTTGTTTGTAGACACTCTCAATATCCGCGACAAGATAAATAGCCCCAATCACTTCGCCTTTGTTTTTGATTGAGGAAACATTCACCCAGACACGATTATTTTTATTAGACTCGTCTTTATAGATTTTATCTTCTGAGCTTGTGCCAAGTGATAGCGTACGTTTCACAAGTGGATCATTGCTTTTTTGCCCAACGATTCCTTGGTTATTTAAATTAGATGTACCGAGAATTTTCCCTTTTTCATCTACTATTCTAACTTCGATAATATTGCTACTTGCACGCGAATAGTCAACGAGTAGTTCGCGAATGTCGTTCTGTAACTTTACGGTATTATCGCTACTTTTCAGAATTTCTTCTCGAGCGTTATAATCGAGTAATGTGATACTATTTGTAATCGAATCTTGAAAATTCTTCTCCAGTTGTCCTTCCAGTTCACGAACAAAATAAGCCCCTATTACTTGCATCGCCACAATAATCAGAAGCAAATACATAATAACTAACTTAAATTGTACGGACTGAAAAAATCTCATTTTATGCATAAGTCTTTCTACTCCTATTCGGGGTAATATATTTAAATTAGTATACCATATGTTCAGGGGGAGACGTACGATTTTTAGTATTAATTAGGTCGATTTATTTATTAAAAAAGCATCAACTAATCGAATATACCCAAAAAAGCGGTCACCAAAGTTTTGACACTTCGATAACCGCTTATCAATACATGCTTATTCTTGTTCAGGGTTACGTAAATAATAGCCCACGCCGCGTCTTGTTACTAACCACGCTGGATGGCTTGGATTGTCTTCAATTTTTTCACGTAAACGACGAACGGTAACGTCTACAGTACGAACATCACCAAAGTAATCATAGCCCCAAACGGTTTGGAGTAAATGTTCTCTCGTCATTACTTGGCCCATGTGCTTTGCTAAATAATGAAGCAATTCAAATTCACGATGCGTAAGTTCAATTGTTTCACCACGTTTAGAAGCAACATATGCGTCAGGATGAATAATTAACGAACCAATTTCTAGTTCACTATTTTCTTCTTCCTCTGCCGCACTGGAGCTCACTTGACTATGACGACGTAAATTAGCTTTCACTCGGGCAATTAATTCACGATTACTGAAAGGCTTCGTTACATAATCATCTGCACCAAGTTCTAGACCGATAACTTTGTCAATTTCCGAGTCTTTTGCTGTGACCATAATAATTGGCATATCATATTTTTTACGAACTTCACGACATACCTCAATACCATCGCGACCAGGAAGCATAATATCTAGTAAAATCAAATCTGGTTGGACTTCTTCAACTAGTTCTAATGCTTCATCGCCATCATAGGCGCAATATACATCAAATCCTTCTTTATTTAGATTAAATTTAACTATATCCGCAATTGGTTTTTCATCATCTACTACAAGGATTTTCTTTTCTGCCATTAGTTTACAGTCCTCTCATTCATGGATTTTGCCGGTTTTTACCGGGACAGATAGTTTAGTTTCATGCATATTTTTCAAAGTAATTATGTTCATTTCAGTGAGTCTTTTTTGAACCATCACAAATAAGAAATAGACCCACTTAACTAAGTATAACACATACGGTTAATTATCTGAATTATTACAGGCTATTTTCTCTTTTTGCTACTTTTAACTTTGTGGAACTTTATCAAAAAGGTGCAATTTGGAAATTCGGGTAACTGCCTCTTCTAAACGTGCTTCATCCATTAATAGACCCACTCGAACATACCCCTCGCCAAATTCCCCAAAACCACTACCATCTGCAACTGCAACGCTCACTTCTTCTAATAAATAGTCCGCAAAACGACTACTAGTGAAGGCTTCTGGAACTGGCATCCAAGCAAAGAATGAACCAGCTGGAGCAATTGCTTGCCAGCCAATTTTTTCGCAAGCAGTAATAAAAGCATTTCGCCTTTTTTGATAACGATTATTCAATTCGCTGACGCATGTTTGGTCGCCTGTTAGAGCTTCGATTGCTGCATCTTGAATTCCCGGGAATAAACTTACATACATATGATCTTGAATAAGGTTGATTGCTTCGATAACGTCTTTATTTCCAACTGCAAAACCAACTCGCCATCCTGCCATGTTGTATGTTTTTGAGAGTGTATATAATTCAATTCCAACTTCTTTTGCGCCAGGTGTTTGCAGGAAACTAATTGGCTTTTTACCGTCAAAACCAATCCCACCATAAGCAAAATCGTGAGCAACGGTTATATTATTTTCTTTAGCGAAGGCGACTGTTTCTTCAAAGAAATCAGCTGTTGCAATCGCGCCAGTTGGATTATTAGGATAGTTTAAATACATTAATTCCGCTTTTTCGGCAACATCTGTAGGAATTTTAGTGAAATCTGGCAAAAAGTTATTTTCCGCAATGAGTGGCATTGTTTCAAACTGTACTTCTCCTAACACGACACCAGACAAGTAATCAGGATAGCCTGGATCTGGTAAAAGCATGACATCACCAGGATCCATGACGCATATTGGTAACTCGACTAAGCCTGTTTTCGTCCCAAATAAAATCGCTACTTCGGTTGCAGGATCAAGAGTTACATTATATTCACGTGCATAAAAATCTGCCGCCGCTTTTTTTAATTCATGTTTACCGCGAAATAAAGAATACTTATGATTTCCGGGTTTTTCAGAAGCAGTTTTAAGTGCCTCTACAATATGCGCAGGTGTTGGCTGATCAGGATTTCCTTGACCTAAGTTAATAACATCATGACCTGCCGCTACTTTCTTGCCCACTTTTTCCACTAAACTAGAAAAAAACTGATCTGGTAAATTTTGCAAGCGTTTGGAAATTTTCATTTTTGCACCTGTCCTTTACAAGTTTCATTGATTAAAATAGTAAAGTTTTCTGAAGTATTTGTCCAGTCTGATTTTTTAAAACAGAAAAAACCATTGACAAATCACAGCAAAATGCGTATATTTTTAACTAACAGGTTTTTCTAAATATTTTCTCTTATCGAGAGCGGCAGAGGGACTGGCCCGATGAAGCCCGGCAACCTAACTTTATTTAAGCGTAAAGTGAAGGTGCTAATTCCAGCAAAACGTTTTTTCGTTTTGGTAGATAAGAGGAGCTGGATATGTTCGACTTTCCACTTCTCTATTCTAAATAGAGAAGTTTTTTTATTGCTTTTATGAATAAATCTGGATAAATAATCAACATACTAGGGAGGAAAAAAGATGAAAAAATTAACAAAAGGGTTAGGAATTTTACTTGCATCAAGCCTTATTTTAGGATTAGCAGCATGCGGAGGAGGCAGCGATGATAAAGCCTTAAGCACGAAAGAAATAACGATTGGAACTACTGCTGGACCACACCAACAAATCGCTGAAGAAGTTCAAAAACTAGCAAAAAAAGATGGACTAGAAATCAAAATCAAAACATTTGATGATTATAATACACCAAATACAGCTTTAAATGATGGTGACTTGGATGCTAACAACTACCAAACGATTCCATTTTTAGAGCAACAAAAGAAAGATAAAGGCTACAAACTAGATGTCGCTTTTAAAACAGTTGCCTTCCCAATGGGGATTTACTCCAACGACATTAAAGATTTAAAAGAGCTGAAAAAAGGCGACAAAATTGCCGTTCCAAATGATCCTAGTAACGAATATCGAGGTCTAAAATTGTTTGAAGATGCTGGTATCATTAAACTAAAAGATGGCGTGGAAGAAAAAGCAACGAAAAAAGATATTGCCGAAAATCCATTAGATCTTGAAATTGTTGAACTAGAAGCTTCTCAAATCCCTGCACAATTAGATGAAGTGGCAGCCGCAGCTATCAATACTAACTTTGCAATGGGCGCTGGACTTTCTATTAATAAAGACGCAATTTACCACGAACCAACGAAAGACAATCCATATCCAAATGTATTTGTTGTCCGTACTGAAAACAAAGATGATGAAGTCGTAAAAACGTTAGAAAAATATTACCATTCTGATGATGTAAAAGCATTTATTGAAAAAGAATTTAATGGGTCTGTAGTACCTGCATTCTAGGGAGTTGTTTTAATTTGATTGAACTACATCAAGTATCAAAGACATTTAACGTTAATGGAAAAACGGTAGAAGCTGTTAAAAACGTATCTATCAAGGTCAAAAAAGGAGAAATTTTTGGCGTCGTTGGTTATAGTGGCGCTGGCAAAAGTACACTCGTTCGTTGCATCAATCTGCTTGAACGTCCAGACGCGGGCCAAGTTTTGATTGATGGCAAGAATCTGTCTACCCTTTCAAGTAAAGAGCTGCGCGTGGCTCGTCGCAAAATTGGGATGATTTTCCAAGGATACAATCTGCTTAAAACGGCTACCGTCTATGATAATATCGCTAAACCACTCCAACTGGAAGGTGTACCAAAGACGGAAATCGAGATACGTGTGAACAAATATTTATCGATTGTTGGCTTAGAGGATAAAAGAAATAACTATCCAAGCCAACTTTCTGGCGGTCAGAAACAGCGTGTGGCGATTGCTCGCGCGCTTGCACATGAGCCAGAAATTTTGCTTAGCGATGAAGCAACAAGCGCACTTGATCCGGAAACGACCGAAGCAATTTTACAACTATTACTTAAAATTAACGCTGAACTAGGCATCACGATTTTCTTAATTACACACGAGCTTGATGTGATTCAACGCATTTGTGACCATGTTGCCGTTATGGAAAATGGGCATTTGGTCGAACAAGGCACTGTTTTAGATATTTTCACCCAAGCCAAACACGCGACTACCAAACGCTTTGTTGGTTCCGAAGCAAGTTTTGATATTCCACAAGATCTACTCGAAAAATATATCGCAACTGGAAAATTGGTATCCCTCCATTTCATTGGTGACGAAGCAGATGAACCAGCCCTTGCACTCGTTTCACGCAAATTTGATGTTTTGCCTAGTATTTTAGCTGGGGGAATTGATCATTTGAAAAATGGAACTCTCGGAAAACTGCTTGTCCATTTAAAAGGAGACGAAATAGAATACAGTAAAGCAATTGCTTATTTAAAAGAATCTGGTGTTGTTGTTGAGGAGGTCGAGTTACTATGAGTTCATTTTTTGAAGAATGGGGACCGATTCTCTGGCAGGGATTTTTAGAAACTTTGACAATGACAGGGATTACGCTTGTTATTGCCTTAGCTATTGGTCTACCTCTTGGCGTATTTTTAATTTTAACGCGTAAAGGCGGACAATCAGAAAATCTAGTTGTCTATAGTATTTTGAACTGGGTTATCAATATTTTACGTTCATTACCTTTTATCATTCTATTATTCTTAATGATTCCAGTAACACGTGCCGTTGTTGGAACTACTATTGGGATTCAAGGTGTGATTATGCCACTTGTTGTATTTACAGCACCTTATATTGCACGTTTAATGGAGTCCGCCCTACTTGAAGTAGATAAAGGGGTTATCGAAGCATATCAAGCAATGGGAATCTCCACACCAAAGATCATCTGGAGTGTTGTTATTCGTGAAGCACGGTCTGGTATCGTACTCGGTCTAACTATCGCTACGATTGGTTTAATTGGTGCAACAGCAATGGCCGGACTTGTTGGTGCTGGCGGACTAGGAACAATCGCCTACCAATATGGCTTCCAACGCTTCGAACCTACTGTCATGTACACAACCATTATTATATTGATTATTATGGTTCAAGCACTACAATCGTTTGGTAATTTCTTATCAAGACGTCTAAAAAAGGATTAATTCCATACTTAAAGCTTGGTGAAAAGTGGTCAAAAATAGACCGCTCACCAAGCTTATGTTATTTTTAAAAGAAAAAGGGAAAAGGGAGCGAACAAACATGTGGAAGTTGGCATTATGTCAAACGGATGTGGCTTTTAAATATCCAGATGCAAATTATGCGCGAATGGAAAAAGCTGTTGTCGAAGCAGCAAAAAATGGGGCAGATGTTGCAATTTTACCTGAAATGTGGAATACCGGCTATGCCTTAAGCGAATTATCTGGACTTGCCGATTTAAATGGGGAGCGCACAAAAGAGTTTTTAACAAACCTAGCTGAAAAACATCAAATTGCCATCATTGGTGGTTCAGTAGCGATTTCAGAAGGAAGTAAATTTTCAAATACGATGTACGCATTTGATCGTTATGGTGGTTTATTATCTTCCTATAAGAAGGTTCACTTATTCCAACTGATGAATGAGCATTTATTTATCGAAGCTGGTAATGATACCAATTTATTCAGACTAAATGATGTTTCTTGCGCTGGTTTTATATGTTATGACATCCGTTTTCCTGAATGGATACGGAAACATACTTCTGAAGGATCAGAAGTATTATTTATTTCTGCTCAGTGGCCGGCAGAACGAATTACCCAATGGAAACAGCTATTAATCGCACGGGCTATTGAAAACCAAGCTTTTATCGTTGCTGTAAACCGTGTAGGTGACGATCCACAAAATCATTTCAACGGTCACTCACTTGTTATTGATCCACTTGGAAATGTGGTTGCTCAAGCAGGCGAAGGAGAAGAAAACCTCTATGCCGAAATCGACTTAAGCCTTGTCGCTGAAACTAGAGGCATTATTCCTATTTTCACAGATAGACGTCCTGAGTTATACTAGAGAAGGGAAACTTGTTACACATTCTTAGTAAGACAAATAAAAATGCAAGGAGCCCTCAGAAATGAATACGATATTTAATTATCAGGAATTCATCCAACTCTCTCAAAAAGGTAATATTAGTTTTGAAAAAATTACTATTCCTAACCGTACACAATTAATTGATGAAGAAGGGCTTACCAAAGAACATGTTTATCTAATTATTGATGGATATGTTTCCACATCGTTAAGTCCAGATTCACCTAATATTTATACTATTTTAGGTAAAGGCTTATTTGTTAATTATTACAGTTTATTAGAAGAAAATATGCAAAAATTAACTTTCAAAACTATTTCCGAATGCGTGGTTTATAAATATTCCTTTAAAGATTTAGAGTATTTCCTTTCCATGTTTCCTGAAAATTTCGGTTTTCAATTTTTCATAATGAAGGAACTAACGAGGCATTCTTTTTTCAAAAGTCTGCTTAGTGATTGTATTCCAGCTGGTAAATTAGAGCTTTCTTTTGCTAATATTGCGAAATTCCACGGAACTATGATGGAACCAAATAGCGTGATACTTCCTAAAGAAATACGGACAAAAATTATCGCTGCATATAGTGGTCTTTCCAAGAGTAGTTTTTATAAACAACTTGCGATTTTAACAGAGCAAGGTAAAATCGA
Source organism: Listeria ivanovii subsp. ivanovii (assembly GCF_900187025.1). Taxonomy (GTDB): domain Bacteria; phylum Bacillota; class Bacilli; order Lactobacillales; family Listeriaceae; genus Listeria; species Listeria ivanovii. The sequence continues at coordinate 296,467 of NZ_LT906478.1, read as the reverse complement.
GAAAGTGGATAATTGTTGGGTTATTCATAATAAAGAATTGTATAATTGTGTGAAAAAAAGACCCACTATCACTCAATGATAACAAAAGACGTTTTCTAGTTAGCCTAGAAAGCGTCTTTTGTTATAGCTCATATAATATAACTTCTTGTTTGCTAAGTGATTTTTGTACATCAATAATTCGTTGGTTGCTAGAACCGCGGAATGCTAAGTTTGGATCGAATAGTTTTTGTTCAAAGCGACCATCTACCAAGACATCTATTAAGGACAATAATTCTAGTTTGTCTGGGGTTTCTTGCATCATTTCTTCCCAAGTGTAGCCTGTCCATGACCAAATATCTTTCGAATCCCCGTATGTCGTCCGGATTCGCTTCACAACGGATAGACATGTGGCGGTATTTAAGAACGGTTCCCCGCCAAGCAGCGTTAAGCCTTGAACACTTTCATGCCCAATATCTTTCAGAATATCGTCTTCTAGTTCTTTCGTGTAAGGTTTGCCGTATTTAAAAGATTGTGCGGCTTTATTGTAGCAACCTTCGCAGTGGAAAGGACATCCCGATACATACAAACTGCATCGTACACCCTCCCCGTCCACAAAGTTGAATGCTTTATAGTCAGCGATATAGCCTCTGGATAATTCGGTCGACTTCCATTCGCCAGGTTTTGGATTATTCACCTAAGTTCTCCATATGTTTTACTCGATTGCTAATTTCCACATGACGTCCATGAACCATTGGACGCTTCATTGGATTACCTAAATAGCCACATGTACGTTTTACGACATCCGCTTTTTCTGGATCGGTATTTCCACAACTAGGGCATTTAAATCCTTCTTCCGTCGGTACAAATTCTCCTTCAAAGTCACATTCATAGCATTTGTCGATTGGTGTATTTGTTCCAAGATAAGCTACACGGTCATAAGAGTAATCCCATACAGCCTCAAGTGCCTTCGTATTGTGTACCATTTTAGGATACTCACAGTAATGAATAAATCCGCCTGAACAAAATTCTGGATAATCTTTTTCAAAATCAATTTTTTCAAATGGTGTAATTTTTTTGCGTACATCATAATGGAATGAGTTTTGATAATAATCTTTGTCGGTGATGTCTTTGATTACACCATATTTTTCTTTGTCTAAACGATTAAAACGGTCTGTCAAACTTTCACTTGGAGTAGAGTAGACACTAAACCAATAGCCATACTCGTCTTTCCAGTTGTCTGCATATGCTTTTAATTCTTTGAGGATAGCTAATGTGAAGTCTTTTGCTTCTGCATCGCCTTCCCATTCGCCACCATAAAATACAGTTGCTGCTTCATAAAGCCCGATGTAACCAATCGAAATAGTTGAACGTTCTTTATTGAAAAGTTGATCAACCTCTTCTCCGTCTTGTAGTCGTTTGCCAAATGCGCCATATTTATATAAAATTGGTGCATTTTCTGGACGAGCTTGGCGCACACGGTTTAAACGGAAAAGTAGCGCATCTTTGACCGTTTTCATCCGGTCATGGAAAATTTCCCAAAAACGGTCTTTGTCCCCACCACTTTGGATAGCAATTCGTGGAATATTAAGTGTTACTACACCAAGATTGTTTCTTCCAGCATTTACATGTTCTCCGTTTTCGTTAGTCCAAGCAGGTAAGAACGAACGACAACCCATCGGAACTTTAAAATCACCTGTTAAACGAACGAGTGAATCATAATTCAGTACATCTGGATACATCCGCTTAGAGGAACATTCAAGTGCTAATTGTTTAATATCGTAGTTTGGATCAGCTGCATTCAGGTTGGTTCCACGACGAATCGAAAATACTAGCTTTGGAAAAATCGCTGTATGTTTGTCTTTCCCAACACCGCCAATCCGAACTTTTAGGATAGCCTTTTGGATTTCACGAGCAAACCAGTCTTTTCCAAGACCAAATCCTAGCGTTACAAAAGGTGTTTGTCCGTTACTTGTATACAACGTGTTGATTTCGTATTCAAGGCTTTGCATTGCATCATAAATATCTTTGCGCGTTTTTTCTTCTGCATAGCCTTCTTGTTTTTCTAGAACAACCCATTCTGCTGCATCTTTTTGATGTTTTTCAAAATTCAAGCGAGCATAGACAGATAATACTTCATCAATCCTATCTACGGAACAACCACCATACTGTGAGCTGGCAACGTTTGCGATGATTTGAGCAATTTGTGCGGTTGCTGTTTGGATAGACTTCGGACTTTCTACATTGGCATTACCAATTGTAAATCCTTTTGATAACATACTTTCAATATCAATTAAACAACAGTTCGTCATAGCGTGATACGGGCTGTAATCTAAATCGTGAAAATGAATTTCTCCTTTTAGATGAGCATTGGATACGTGTTTTGGCAGCATATATTTTAGGGCATAACTTTTGGCTACGGCGCCTGCTGTCAAATCTCGTTGGGTGTTAAATACCGTTGCATCTTTATTGGCATTTTCGTTGACGACTGTTTTGTCTTTTTGTAGTAATTTTTCTACGCTTTTGTGCATGTCTGTGATGTTCTCACGCTCATGGTCACGATCATGGCGATATTCTATGTAAGCCCTCGCAACATCTGGATACGTCGATTTCATTAAAGTATTTTCGACGCTATTCTGGATCTCATCGATGGTCATATCTGCCTTGTTAGGTAATTCACTTACAACCTCAAGCAAAACCTCTTCTAAAAAGGGTTCGTCCTCTAAATTAATTGCTTTCATAGATGCTTCAATCGCATTACGAATTTTAATTAAATCAAAACTTGCTTTACGGCCGTCCCTTTTTATTACCATTTGTTCATTAAGTTGTTCCACGTACATGATAATCCCCCACTAACTATATATTGTGCCTGCTTTAATAATATAACACAAGATGAAGATTTTTTATAATGATATCTGAGGATTTTTTTGAATTGGTACTAAAGAATTAATTAGCATGAAAATATTTCACATAAAAGGTCTTTTGTCACCTTTACAACTTTTTATTTTTTTGGTAGTTAGGCATGTTGCCCAATAGTTAAAAATTTTCTTTGTGCAATTTGCCATAGTTTTTGTAAAGCGTTTTCATATACAATGAACACAAGTTAAAAAATAGAAAGAGGCGAAGTTAGTTGGCACAATTATCACTAGAACATATTTATAAAATATATGACAACAAAGTAACAGCAGTATCTGATTTTAATTTAGAAATCGATGACAAAGAATTTATCGTTTTCGTTGGTCCATCTGGTTGTGGTAAATCTACTACTCTACGGATGATTGCCGGACTAGAAGAAATCTCTAAAGGCGAACTATCCATTGATGGTAAAGTAATGAATAATGTCGCACCAAAAGACCGCGACATCGCAATGGTATTCCAAAACTATGCGCTTTATCCGCATATGACTGTATATGATAACATGGCTTTCGGTTTAAAATTACGTAAAATGCCAAAAGACGCAATTAAAGAACGTGTAGAACATGCAGCAAATATTCTTGGTTTAACAGAATACTTAAAACGTAAACCAAGCGCACTTTCTGGTGGTCAACGTCAACGTGTTGCTTTAGGACGTGCAATCGTTCGTGATGCAAAAGTATTCTTAATGGATGAACCACTTTCCAACTTGGATGCAAAATTACGTGTGCAAATGCGTGCGGAAATTACAAAACTACACCAACAATTAGATACTACGATGATTTACGTTACCCATGACCAAACAGAAGCAATGACGATGGCCACTCGTATCGTTATCATGAAAGACGGCGTTATCCAACAAGTTGGTTCACCAAAACAAGTGTATGATCATCCAGTGAATATGTTCGTAGCTGGCTTTATTGGTAGCCCAGCGATGAACTTCTTTAAAGGTCGCTTAGATGGTTCTAACTTTATCGGTGATGATTTCACAATTGCCGTTCCAGAAGGAAAATTGAAACTTCTTAAAGACAGAGGATTTGATGGGAAAGATATCGTTTTCGGTATTCGTCCGGAAGATATCCATGATGAGCCTATCGTAATTGAAGCAAACCCAGGTTATACTTTCAAAGCAACTACTATCGTTGCCGAACTTACTGGTGCTGAATTTATGCTTCATAGCCGTGTTGGTACGCACGAATTCGTTGCTCGTGTGGATGCTCGCTCTGAACACCAACCAAATGAAGTACTTACACTTGCATTTGAAATGTCTAAATCTCACTTCTTTGATCCAGAAACAGAAGATAATTTGACAGACTAAAATACTTATAAAAAGCCAGCCGAATTTTGTCGGCTGGCTTGTCTTATTTTTCAAACGGAAACTTAATGCCCCATTGTGTTCTAACATCCGTCATAATCGCGATGACATCACTCGTTAACTCGGATGTTGTATTTTCTCCAGTTGTAATACTTTCTTCCATCGCGGCAATTTCGTATTCTAAAGCTTTATCCGTATCACCAGCCACAATTTCTTCCACTTTTCCTGTAATTGTATTAGTCACAGTTGCTCGGCTTGCACGCGGGTATTCATCCACAGTGATAAAACCTTCTTCACAAGCAACAATTCCACGTTTTGGCACTTTTGCTCGGAAAGAAAGCGACACGATTGCGAGTTCTTCCTCTTTATTCTTCAGCAGAATGCCAGATTGCTCATCCACGCCTGTTTCGAATTTTTTCATCGTTGTTAGCACTTCATCTGGTGCCCCGGTTAAAAAGTAGCGCGCGAAGCTTAATGCGTATGTACCAATATCAAGGAGTGCCCCGCCAGCTAAGTCCATATTGTAAAAACGGTTGCTTGGGTCTTTTTCTTTTGCACTTCCGAATGCGACTTGGATAAGTTTTAATTTACCAATTTCACCTGAATCAACAATTGCTCGTAATTTTTTATAAAGTGGCATGTGAAAAATCGTCATCGCTTCTTTAACAATTAAGCCTTTTTCTTTCGCAAGCGCACTTATTTCATCCAATTCGGTACTACTTACTGTAATCGCTTTTTCTGCAAGCACGTGCTTGCCATTTTGCAAACTTTTCATAATATATTCATAGTGATTGGAGTGCGGCGTTGCAATATAAACCACGTCTATCGCTGGTTCAGCAAGCATTTTATCAAAGTCATCGTAAACGTTTTTAATAGCATATTGTTCTGCAAACGCTTGACCTTTCTCCAAATTTCTAGCTCCTACTGCATAAATTGCACGGTCTAAACCTTTCATTCCCTCTGCAAATTGGTGCGCAATCGATCCAGGACCAAGAATTGCCCAGTTAAGTTTATTCATTGTAAAACTCCTTAGATTTATATTTTCAAATAAGCTCAGAAGTTATAAAAATATGTATAAAACTATTGTATCATAATAACTATTCGCTTTCGCACATGGTATACTTAGGGTATTAACTACAAAGGATGATTATATTTGACTAAAAATATTTAATTTGTTCCGATATTGATGGCACATTGTTGCATTCGGATCAAACCGTATCAGAAAAAACCCGTGATTTAATTCAAACACTCGAAAATGACGGACATATTTTCTCGATTTCCACCGGACGAATGTATCGTTCCGCGCGTGAAGTCGGCTTGCAAGTAAGCGATTCCGGTCACGTTATTGCTTCGAATGGTTCTTACGCAGCGATTCGCGATGAGCAACTGCTTAAAACCACTTTAGAAGAAAAAGCCATTCGCGATACGTATCATATTATGCGTGATTTTAACTTACCGTTATTTTTCTTTTCTACCAATACATTATTTTACACAAAAGAACCGCCGGCATTTTTTCAAAGTCTTGCTGACAAAAGTCGATTAGACACAGGCCATGATCGTTTTTCGCTCGTTTCGATTAATGATTCCAGCGCCTTTGATGAAAATTTGCACCAATTTTTGAATGCCATTGTTGTTGCCGAAGAAGACGCATCTCGCTTACCATCTGTTCGAACTGCTTTGAACGAAGCAAGCGGGATTCGCGTTCTTTCTTCTCATCATAATAATTTGGAAATCTTACCTGCTAATTCTGACAAAAAAAGCAGCTGTCGAAGCCCTTGGAAAACATTACAACATTCCACGTGAAAGAATAATTACTTTTGGCGATGGTGAGAACGACATCGGTATGCTAGAATATGCCGGCATTGGTGTTGCGATGAAAAACGCAAGCCACAATGTAAAAGCTGCAGCAAACAGCATTACAGACACAAATGAAGCAGACGGGGTTTACAAGTTTCTAAAAGAATTCATTTAATAGAAAAGAGGGAGAAGGATGAAAAAAGGAATTTATAAAGTTTTGCTAGCTTTTGTTTTAGTAACTGGATTATCGATTCCAAGCTCTATTCAAGCAGAAGCCGCCGCACCAAGCATTAAAGTGCACTTCATCGATGTTGGCCAAGGAGACGCTATTTATATCAAAGCGCCAAGTGGTGAAGACATTTTAATTGATGCAGGAAACAAAGGAAAAGGAAAAACCGTTGTTAACTATCTTAAAAAATTAAAAGTAAAAGATATCGAAATTATGATTGCTTCTCACCCAGATGCAGACAATATTGGTGGACTTCCAGAAGTAATGAATAGCATCAAAGTCAAAAGTCTTTATGCACCTAAATCCACGAATACTACTGCGGCATACAAAAATTTTGTAAATACGGCCAAAAAGAAAAAATTAGCCATCAAAAACGCTAAAGCTGGAGTAAAGCTACCTGTAAAAGGTGTTACCGCTCAATTTGTCGGTCCCGTTAAGTCCTACGGGAAAACCGATCGAAATAATTGGAGCGCTGTACTTCATCTAACTTATAAGAAAAATACTTTCCTTTTTACTGGTGACGCGCAAATAAAAGCAGAAAAAGATATGATTAAAGCAAAAAAGAAATTACGCGCTGATGTTTTAAAAGTAAGTACTCAAGGCTCCAAAAATGCCACTAGTTCCACTTTTGTCAACGTTGTAAAACCTAAATACGCTATTATTAGCGTCGGTAAAAACGGCTATGATCATCCAAACTCACAGACTGTTAAAACCTTAACGAAAGCAAGAACCAAAGTTTACCAAACTAATAAAAATAAAACCATCGTTGTAACAGGAAATGGTTCTTCATATAAAGTTGGTAAATAGTTCGCTGTTTTTTCCGTAGTAAAACCACTTTAAATAAGTCGATATTGTTAGCAATTTGATTCTTCAAACTCGGAAACAGCATTAAATAGGTGTTTCTCGCGGTCTAATTTTAGTAGTTATCTTTATTAATACGATGCTACAATGTACTAGTATTTTAATAACTGATTCTAAAGGAGACGAAACATATAATGGTTTTTCCGTTCAATCATGAAGAATTTGTTAGTATGATGGATCAATACAATTTAAAATCAACAAGAATAACCATTCCAGAGCATACTATTTTAAATGATTTAGCTACAGAACATGAAAATTATCTTTTTTTAGTAAAGACTGGGATAATTGCCGGTTACATCGATTTTGATAAAAGGAAGATTTATTCTGTTTTTAATGATAATTTTTTTATGGGATATTTCACGATTTTTGATGATACACCACTCGCTCTAACTTGCCAGACGCTTACAGAATGTGATGTTTTACTTTATAAGAAAAAAGATGTTGAATATTCCTTGTCGCTATTCCCTGAAAATTTTGGATTTCAGTATACTATCATGAAAACTATCGCAAGACATGGTTATTATAAATCACTTCTGCAATATCAGAACAAAAAGAACCAATTGGCATTTGCTTTTGAAACACTTGTGACATTGCTTAATGTGGATATAATAGATGGAATTGCTACATTACCTAAGCCCATCAGTACAACTATTATCAAGAATTACTGTACACTATCCAAAGCTTTCTTCTATGCCCAATTAAAAGAACTAAAAGAAGCGAAAATCATCTCTAAAGTTCATTCACAATGGCAAATTGACATGAATGCTTTGAATAAGAAGAACGATATTACACGTTAAAAAAAAGAGGCTGCACTGGATGCGGCCTCCTTTTTATTTAAATAGTTAACGTATAAATATCAACTTGATGCACTTTTTCGCCATAAGTTGCTTCTTTTGTTTCCTCTTTTGTATAACCTAAATGTTTAAAAAAGCCACATGCTTTCTCGTTTTCAGCAAGCACGCCTAAAGCAAGCGAATCCGCCCCACCATCATTAGCCCACTCTTGAATTGTTTGATGAAGTACTTTTCCTAATCCGTTTCCACGTGCTGCTGGGGTTAACAATAGTAATCCTATGAACCAGCGACCTTTTCTTGGATAGTCTGACACAATATCAACTAGCCCAATTGGCTTTTCATTTTCATCAAGAACAGCCATTACAAATTTGTCAAAGCGTGTTTTCCCGTTTGGAATTTCTGTGATAATTTTTAGTGCATCACTTTTGGATGCGGGCTTATCTTGTTCTATTAAATAATAATCTTCTGAAGCACTGCAAACAGCTTCAGCAAGTGCGACATCTTTTTCCGTTAGAAATTTTACGTGATAATTACGTTTCATCATTTCACTCTTTTCTTTATCAAGTTTCCAAATCCATCATGCCATAAATTCCCTGTTGTTTCAATAGATAGTCAGAAATCCGGGTGATTTTATGCTATACTAGAATGAGTTTATGATGGAAAAGGAGTTATTATATTGTATAAATTAATTGCGATTGATATTGATGGAACGTTACTAACAGACGATCATAAGGTAACAACAGAAGTAAAAGATGCGATTCGGCACGCCAAGCAAAAAGGGGTAAAAGTGGTTCTTTGTACTGGGCGTCCACTTGTTGGTGTAGAAAATTACTTAACTGAGCTTGAACTGCGTGAAGAAGGCGACTATGTTATTAGCTTTAACGGCGCATTTGTCCAAGATACTTTTACAAAAGAAGTCATTTCTCACTTAACACTTGGAATAGAAGACTTAAAAGAAATCTATCAAGTAAGCCTAGATAGCAATTTACACATGCATTTCTTTGATAGTAAGGCCCTTTATACACCAAACCGAGAAATTGGTAAATATACAATTGTCGAAGCATACCTTACTGGCAGCCAACTTATTTTCAAAGAAATCGAAAATGTACCAGATGATTTTATTATGTCTAAAGCGATGTTTATTGAAGAAGCTCCACTTTTAGAAGCTGGTATCGCGAAACTACCAGAATCGTTTAAGGAAAAATACCATTTGGTTCGTAGCACACCATTTTACTTAGAAATTCTTAATCGTGATGCAAGTAAAGGGAATGCGGTACGAGAACTTTCTGAAAAGCTTGGTATAAAGCAAAGTGAAGTTATCTGCATCGGCGATCAAGAAAATGATGTAACGATGCTTGAATTTGCTGGACTTGGAATTGCAATGGGTAATGCACCAGAACATATAAAAGAATTGGCTGATTATACCACTGCCTCTAACAATGATAGTGGTGTTGCCAAAGCCATCCAAAAATTTGTGCTTGATAAATCTAACTAGTACTTTATCTTAGTTAGATTTATTGTGAACAATGCTTAAATATGTTATTATAAAACATGAAAAGAGAGCCATGCGTCAACATGACTCCCTTACAGTGCAAACACCATTTAAGATGGTGACAGCCTTATATGAGATTAAAAACCACTCATTTTTAGCCGCTCAAGCTTATGAGTGGTTTTTATTTTTTGTCATCTTTACTGTTCATGATTGTTACGATTAAGACTGCAAAAGCAATCATAAGCGTAAGACTCTCGAAAACAGTCACACGTTTATCCTTTCCAGGCAACGCTCCAAAAATAACATAAGCACCACCTACTTTCTGATGAAGAAGGCTGGCACACCACCATAAACTTGTTTGCCTAATTATTATAACATGTAGGAATCCGTAGAAAAAGCGCATCTGGAAATTCGCTTTTTCTGCTGCCTAAGCACATTTTCCTTATCTCATCTGCGTTTTTAACTATCTTTTTAAAAGAATATACTTTAAAATATATTAGTAGAGTTTTTATTAAAAAATCGTTTAAAATGGAGGTTATTTTTTATGGAACATCAAAAACGTTCACCATTTCCGAAAGACTTCTTATGGGGTTCTGCATCTGCAGCTTATCAAATTGAAGGTGCCTGGGACGCTGATGGTAAAGGAAAATCAGTGTGGGATGAATATGTTCGTATTCCAGGAACTACTTTTAAAGGAACAAATGGTGATGTAGCAGTTGACCATTACCATCGTTATAAAGAAGATGTGAAACTAATGGCCGAAGCTGGACTGAAAGCTTACCGTTTCTCCATTGCTTGGACTCGTATTTTTCCAAATGGTAAGGGAGAAGTCAACGAAGCTGGGTTACAATTTTATGATAACTTAATTAATGAATTGATTAAATATGAAATTGAACCACTGGTAACGCTTTATCATTGGGATATCCCACAAGCGCTATTTGATGAATATGGTGGCTGGGAATCGCGCCAAGTTATTGAAGACTTCACAAACTACTCCACTACCCTTTTCAAACGTTACGGAGATCGTGTGAAATACTGGATTTCCTTAAACGAACAAAATATCTTTGTTGGCATGGGTTATGGTCAAGCACTTCATCCACCAAAAGTGAGCGATCCAAAGAGAATGTACGCAGTGAACCATATTGCAAACTTAGCTAATGCTAGTGTTATCAAAGCTTTCCACGAGATCGTTCCTGATGGAAAAATCGGACCAAGTTTTGCTTATACACCACACTATCCAATCGATACAGACCCTAAAAACGTTCAAGCAGCGGATGATGCGGAAGAATTAAATAGTTACTTCTGGATGGATATGTATGCCTTTGGTCGTTATCCAAAAGCGGTTTGGAAATATTTAGAAGAAAATGATATTGCTCCAGTTATTGAAGCTGGAGACATGGAATTGCTTGCTTCTGCAAAACCAGATTTCATGGGAGTCAATTACTATCAATCTGCAACTGTTGCTTACAACCCACTTGATGGTGTTGGTCAAAACAATGAAATGAACTTCACTGGTAAAAAAGGTAGCACGAAAGAAACTGGTGTACCAGGTGTTTATAAAAAAGTGGTGAATCCGTTTGTAAAAACTACGAACTGGGATTGGACAATCGATCCAAAAGGTCTGCAAATTGCGCTTCGTCGTATCAACAGCCGCTATGCATTACCAATTTTAATCACCGAAAATGGTTTAGGTGAATTTGATAAATTAGTTGAGGGTAAAGTAAACGATGACTATCGTATCGACTACCTAAGCGCTCATGCTACCGCTATTCGCGATGCAATCAGTGATGGAGTTGATATGTTAGGATATTGCACTTGGAGCTTCACAGACCTTCTAAGCTGGCTAAACGGCTACCAAAAACGCTATGGCTTTGTTTATGTTGATCGCGACGTAGAGGATGATGCACCGATGACTCGTATTCCGAAAAAAAGCTACTATTGGTATAAAAAAGTAATCAAAACAAATGGGGAAGAATTATAATCGCATGACTATTCACCAAGATGCTCTCGAAAGAATTAATACCAAAATCGTGAAACTAAAAACACTTGATACTAACAAAAGTCTATTTGGCGCCGAGTCACATAATTATGAACTTCAAGCCCCTTTATCAGATGCTACTATCAACCAATTCGAAAAGTCACACCAAATAACCCTTCCGCCCGCTTACCGATTGTTTTTACAACAGATTGGAAATGGTGGCACCGGTCCTTATTATGGCTTAGAGTCTTTAGAAGATGGCGTATTTACTTCCTTAGATTACAAAGAAGCAAAATACGGATTACAAAATTTAAGCGAACCATTCCCTCATACGGATGAATGGAATCTTCCAGGAGATGTAAATAACATGTCTGAAGAAGCGTATCAAATTTGGGAAGAAGCGTGTTTTCAAGACGATATCACAAACGGTTTCTTGAGAATTGCTAATTTTGGATGTGGCGTCTCGATAAATTTAGTCGTAAATGGTGAAGCATACGGAGAAATCTGGGTTGACGATAGGTGTAATAGTAATGGAATTTACCCTGATTTTTATTTTGGTAATGAATCACGTTTAGACTTTCTTGCTTGGTACGAATTATGGTTAGATATATCTATCAAAGAATTTGAAAACTAATCCTATCTAAATTTAAAAAAGGTCTAGCTCTTGTCAAACACAAGAACTAGATCTTTTTTAATACCCGCGTTCTCTTTCCTCTTCCATTTTCAGCAACGAACTCGCAATCATTTGGAAGCATAAGATAAGCACCATAAAAATTAGTAACGGTGGTAAAATAATCCAAAATTGATGATTGGCAAAAACGAATTTGGCATTAGCAATTAAACCAGATAGCTCTGGAATGACCGGATTAAGCATTCCGTCATCAGCCCCTTTGATCGCACCACCAATAAAAATGCCCAAAATTGCCAAATGAACAAACATCTGTAAAACTTGGACAAGTTGCTCGAGCCAAATTAGTATCAGTTTAGACCAAATTTGTGGGTTAATATGCTTCGTTAAAATCCACCGAGCATTCCCTCCAAAAACAAGCGAATTCAAAACAAACTCTTTTTTCATCACTTGAGATATCTCACTGTTAATTCGATTAGTCGTAATTGGTAAAACGATAACAACCATGATTAACACTTGGAAAGCAATTCGTGTAAATAAACTTGTTTCAAATACACCAGAATAGCTAATGTACTCATTCACCATAACAATAAAAACCAGAAGCGATAACGGTAAATAATGCATCCCATCAGCAAGACTTTGAACAAAGTTTCGTGTTCTCGGTTTGCTGAAAAAAGCCAATGGAACAGCCAAAAGATAGCCAATAAAAACACGTAATGTCGCGATAAAGACAGCAATTATTAACGTATACTTAACCCCAACTAACAATTGATCCAAAATAGAATTACCTGCTCCATCAGTCCCAAGCCAAACTTCTGAATTTGGTTTAAACGGAGCCATTCCAGTTACTTTCCCCGATGAATCACTAATGAATTTTAGTGTATGAATTGTATCTCCCATTAATCCGTAAATTAGACTTACAACTAGCATAATCATAAGCGTGACTAGCGGAATGCTGAATGATGGCCGTTTTAAGCACTTCAAAATCGTTAATCTAGCTTTTCGCCATCTGCTTTTAAGGTCTACTTTTTCAGCAACGGTTTTCTGAAAGCTATTCCAGTGTAGCGGGATTTTCGTGATGGTTGCACTCGTAAGTGTTTTGCCACGGCTAATCCATAAGTCCACTAGCGCATAAAAGAAGTAAAACGGTGTAAAAATTAAGGCTAATATTAGGAAAGTATTTACCGGATTAAAGCCAGCTAAAAGATAATACAACACACCTTCAATTCCAAATAAAAATTCCACAATTAAGTAGGCGCTTAAAATAAACCAAATAATTGTTTTTGATTGGTAAAACAAGCTTTGGGCCATGTTCGGAGTCGCGTGCCGAAGTAAAATGGCTGTGTTTGTTAATCCTTTCCCGCGCGCAAGGTCGATGTAGTCTTCCTGCCATTCGTTTCTCATTAAAAGCATCATCATTTTATAAAATAACACGGTCGGAATAATTGATAAACAAACAATTGGTGCTGCATAGATTTGTTCTCCATTTAGGCTATAAAAGTTTAATGTGAAAATGCCAGTTTGTTGATATATATATACGACTAACATTTGAATAAGAAAAATAAAAGAAAAATCAGGAAATGCTTGAAGAAGTGATGAAAAGCCAGCTAATCCTTGGCGTAACCAGTTTGGACCGCGGAAAGTCAATATTACTAAAAGATAAGCAATCCCTAAAGAAATCAGTAAGCTAGCAATAATAATTTTCATCGTGTATGCGTATGGGCCGCTGATAAAATCATATAATGAGACATGGAAAACTTCTGCACTGCCTTGATAGGTGATTTCCCAGGTGGTTGGATGGATAATAGTCGTGAAAATCGACATTAATGCTTCCAGATAGGTTTCCGATGACCAGGAAGTCACTTTACTAAAAATCGCCGGTACACAGCTAATCAGAATAATCCCGATAATTCCTAAAAAATAATGTAGAAAAATTTTGACAACTTTTTTCATATGTATTATTTCTCCCTTTTTAGTTATCTTATATGTTAAAAAAATCTAGGACACATCCCCCTCTAAGACATGTCCAAGATCCTATTTATTTTAAATTCAAATGATCAATTTCATTTAATTTTTTTAGTGTAAATTCACCATTTTCATACTCTACGATACTAATACTTGTGTTTAAAATCCGAGGTGCTTCTTTGCGGTGGTCTTCAACAGTTCCACCTTGTAGCAAATATAATAGCAGTGTAAGTGACATGCCGTGAGATACGACTAAAATATTGCCACTTGGAGTTTCTGCGATGATTTTCTCTACACCACGCTGTAACCTTTCAGCAAGTTCATAATATGTTTCGCCACCGTTCACTTCTGCTTTATACGTTTCTGGACTATGAAGGATTTTTGCTCGCTCTTCTGGATGTTTTTCGTCTATTTCTGTTACAGTAATACCTTCCCAAGTTCCAAAGTGCATTTCTTTTAGTTCTTCTAGTTCGCGTATCTGAATGTCTCTGTTTCCTAAAATATATGCAGCAGTATCTTTTGTGCGTTTACTCGTACTCGTATAAACAGCATCAATCCGCGTATCTTTTAAAACTTCGCCGACTGCTTTTGCTCCGTCTATCCCTTCAGCAACAAGCGGTGAATCGCCCCACCCTTGCATTTGCCCAGTCATATTCCATTCTGTTTTGCCATGTCTTACAAAATAAATTGTTCGTAAACCTTCTGCCAAAATTCTGCCTCCTAATTACACATTCTCCTAAAATTGTATCATGAATAGGTATATTTTCAAGGCTTACTTTGTCATTTATCCGTATCTAATGGTTGTAAATGTGTCAAAATCTCTTCACGACGGTCTTCGAGATGTGGTGGTAAATCTATGTAAGTGCCGTTTTCTTTCGTGAAATCAGTTTGGAATCCAGGGCCATCCGTCGCGAGTTCAATTAAAATACCATTACTTTCACGGAAATAAAGCGAGTGGAAATAAAAACGGTCTACATATCCTGAATTATGGTAACCAAGGTCTTGAATCATTTCTGTCCAGCCGATTAAGTCACCATCTGTTGGCACACGGAACGCCACATGGTGAATCCCTCCAGCACCAAGATTTCCCTGTTCTAAATCTGGTCGCGATTCGACATGCACTTCCCCGCCAAGCCCGACAGCACCAGTTTTAAATACGGTGACTAATTTATCATCATCTTCATAGGCGCCAACTCGTTCAAAGCCTAATACCTTTGTTAAAAGTTGATCCGTTTTTTCTTTTTTGAAAACGGAGAAGCGAACTGGACCCAGACCGCGAATTGCATATTCAGCTGGAACCGGGCTATCTTCCCAATAAGAAAACTCTGTAAGCTGTGTACTTGTCTCATCAGAAATCAAATTAATTGGTAAGCCATCGATATCTTTCAAGCGAATAATTTGGCGACCGAATTGATTCATTGGTTTGCTATGAAAAATTTGGTGTTTATCGAGACGTTTATCCCAGTATCTAAGCGCTTCGTCATTTGGAACACGCAAACTAAGACCAGAAATAGCATTACGTGATGGCTTATTTCTAGCCATGTTAGGCACTTCGAAAAAAGTTAGCGCTGTCCCTGGTGAACCAATTTCATCCCCGTAGTACAAATGATAAGTGTATGGATCATCTTGATTCACGGATTTTTTTACTAATCGTAACCCGATTATTTTTGTATAAAAATCAAAGTTTGCGCGTGCATTTGCTGTGAAAACAGACACGTGATGAATTCCTGCTAATTTCATAAAAATCACTCTCCTAATTTTTTTAAAAGTTGAAGTAATACCTTTTGTTCTTTTCTAGATAATTTATCGAATTGCGATTGCTGAAAAGCTTCTTGTTTAGGAACATTTTCCAAGTAGCATTTTTTTCCTTTTTCCGTTAATTTGATGTGCTTTTCTCGTCCAGCTTTTGTTCGTGTGATGTAGTCCAGCTCTTCTAATTTTGTGAGGAGTTGAGTTACATTTCCTTTTGTCACAACTAATTTTTCTGCTAGTTGTTGTTGTGTAATCTCACTGTCCAGCCCTATCTGCGCAATACAGTCGAATTGTGCTGTCGAAATTCCGGCATCTCGTAAATTCTGATTGGTCAGCTTCATATTTCGATTATAAAACCGACTAAATCGAAACCAAAGTAAAACCCCTAGTCGTTCTTCTTTTTTAACCATGCTCATCCCCTCCTCTTGATACCATTAGTTTAGTTCTAAACTTTAATAAAAGCAAGTAATCTGGCTTTAATAAAAACAGACCCGTAGTTTGTCTACTGGCCTGCCCTTATTTACCTACTATATTATTGGTTTAAGAAATCAACAGCAATTCGCTTGTATACATCCACCATTTCCAAATAATTATCTATCGAAACATTTTCGTTTACTTGGTGAGGTGTTTCGTTTCCTGGTCCGAAGATAATAACTGGAAAGGCTTTTTTGGCTTTAGTAAATTCAGCTGCATCCGTTGTTCCGGAAATCCCCAGTAATGGAATTTCTTCTTTAATAATGTCTTTCGCCACATTTTTAGCAATTTTCACTAATTCTGAATTTTTATCGCTAAATACTGGTTGTTTGTCATAATTAAATATTAACTCTAGTTGCACATTTTCCTGTTTATTTAGCTCATTGATAATCTTCACTAGCACTTGTTTCACTGTTTCATTACTCATTTCTGGAATGGAGCGAATATTCCCTTGAAGTTCTGCTTTTTCAGGGATGCTATTCACTTGATTTCCACCATTAATTACGGTGACGTTATGAATAAAATCACCTAATATTTCGTTTGTAGTGTCGACCGATTTCGCAAACTTTTCTACTTCATTATAAAACAATAGCAAATTATCAATCGCATTAACACCGAATTCTGGCATTGAACTATGTGCATTTTTACCAGTAGATTTGACTGTATAATTAATTGAACCTTTATGCGCATAAACAATCCGATGTCCACTTGGTTCGCCGATAATCAAACCATCTATGTCATCTGCGTAACCTTGCGTAGTGAGCTGTTCCGCTCCGAGCTCTCCAACTTCTTCTCCAACTGTTGCCAATAATTTAATTTTCCCATTTAATTTAGTTTTTTCTTCATGAAGCTCAATCATCGCAATGACCATCGCAGCTAAACCAGATTTCATATCGGTAGAACCACGGCCATAAATTTTTCCATCCGATTCGGTTGCTTCAAATGGCGGAAAGGTCCACTTAGAAACATCTCCAGCATCCACCACATCCATATGACCGGAAAAAGCTAACACTCGTCCTTGCTCTGCGCCGATTTCGCTTATAAGACTCGCACGATCTGTGTCATAGTGCACCTTTTCAGCTTGGATGCTGTATTCCGCTAACAATTTTTGCAAATAATTCGCGACCTGTTCTTCATGTCCATTCGTTGAGTTAATGTTGATAATGTCTTTTAAAATTTGTAACTTTTTTTGTTGCTCCATTTCCTCGCCTTCCTTCCGTATTATCCATCATATATTTTCCCTGAATTTTTTTGAGTAAACAGAGAGAATAGTATCAAAAAGACTGTAAACATACTAATCTCTTAGTTTGTTTACAGCCTAAATTTCTTTTTAATCTAAATCTTCCCCATTAGTTCCAATTACTTTTTTATACCAGAAGAAAGAATCTTTTCTCGAGCGTTCTAGAGTTCCTTTGCCCCAGTCGTCTTGGTCTACGTAGATGAAGCCGTAGCGTTTTGACATTTCGCTGGTGGAGGCACTTACTAAGTCGATTGGCCCCCAGCTAGTGTAGCCGATTAAGTCGACGCCGTCTGCAATTGCTTCTTTCATTTGTTCGATGTGTTTGCGTAAGTAGTCAATTCGGTAATCATCATGAATTTTCCCATCTGCTTCTACTGTATCGTATGCTCCTAAACCGTTTTCCACAATGAAAAGTGGTAATTCATAACGGCTATAAAGATCATTTAGAGTCCAACGCAAGCCTTTAGGGTCAATTTGCCAGCCCCAATCGGATGACTCAAGGTATTCGTTTTTCACGCCACCCATTAAGTTTCCAGTAGAACGGTCTCCTTCTGGGCTAGCAGTTGCAGATAATGACATATAATAGCTGAATGAGATGAAATCAACTGTGTGCGCTTTTAAGATTTCGTCGTCGCCAACTTCTTTTACGATGTTGATGTCATTTTCTTGGAAGAAGCGATTCATGAAGCTAGGATATTCCCCGCGGGCATGAACATCTGTGAAAAATAGGTTTTGTTGGTTTTCAAATTGTGCTTTTAGAATATCATCTGGGTTGTTTGTTGCTGGATATGTTGCCATACGAGCAAGCATACAACCAACTTGTGCTCCTGGAATAATTTCATGTGCTAGTTTTGTAGCAAGTGCGCTCGCTACAAATTGATGATGCGCTGCTTGGTAAGAGACTTCTAACGGTTTTTTTTCTCCTTCTAAAAGTACGCCGCCACCAGTGTATGCGCTAAGAGAAATAACATTAATTTCGTTAAAAGTAAGCCAATATTTCACTTTGTTTTTATATCGTTTGAAAACAGTTTCTGCATAGTTAGTGAAAAAGCCAATAACGCGACGATCTGCCCAACCGTTATATTTTAAAGTTAAATTTAATGGCGTTTCGTAATGGGAAAGAGTTACTAATGGTTCGATATCGTATTTTAATAATTCATCAAATACACTATCATAAAAAGCGAGACCTTTTTCGTTTGGTTCTTTGTCATCACCATTCGGGAAAATACGAGCCCAGTTTAATGATAGACGGAATGTTTTAAAGCCCATTTCGGCAAATAGTGCGATATCTTCTTTATAATGATGATAAAAATCAACGCCGTCACGTTTTGGAAATCTGCCCTCCACTTTGCCAGCGATAATTGCTTCGATTTCTTCTCTTGAAACGTCTAATGCGTGGTCTTGTGTTCGTTCTTCTTTAGGAATAAATCTAACCATATCCGCTGTGGAAAGTCCTTTTCCATCAACGTCGTAAGCGCCTTCAACTTGATTCGCGGCAGTAGCCCCACCCCATAAAAATCCTTTTGGAAATTGTTTTTTCATTTCAGTCATTTTGTTCGCCCCTTCCGGCTAATTTCTTCTACTTTTTTAGTCTACCCTGTGTAATGCATTACAGGTCAAGAAGAAATTTCTAGCGAATGGTTATTTTTTTCAAAAGTTGAAGTGCTTCTGGTACGTCCTTCAAGTCCCAAGCTGGCAAAATGAACGGTGGAGTCACAATTGGTAATCGTTCTTCTTGGATGCAGACTTCCGGATTTTGTAGCCAAATGGAATGAATTCCTGCTCGGTTTGCGCCGATAATATCACTTTCAAAAGTATTTCCAATCATAACAGCCTGTGATGCTGCAATATTTAATTCCTTTAAGGTATATTCAAAAATAGTTTTATCCGGCTTTTCCATTTTTCCAGGTTGTAATTCTGAATTAGATGCATAAACGAAATCAAAAAAATCAAGAATACCGAAGTTTTGCAGAACTCGTTTTACCACTTCACTATCACTTGATGCTGTATTGCTCAAAATCGCTTGCTTAAATCCTAATTGTTTTACTTTTTCAAGTGTTTCGAGCGCATTTTTACGTAAAATAACTTCTGGGTAAGTATCAAGAGGATGATGGTCATACTTTGTGTTTGGTACGGTGTTCAACGTTTCGCCCATATCCCAAATAACATGTGTAATCAAATCACTTCACTCCTTTTTTAAAAGTATAACAAAAAAAGCCAAGTGCGCGCGAACGTGACACTTGGCTTTTTGGAATTAAATATTTGTGATTTCGTCAGTTACTTCAGCAGTTTCTTTAATAACTTCGGATTTTAGTTTGCGGTAACGGCCTATACCAGTACCAGCCGGGACAAGTTTACCTAGGATAACATTTTCTTTAAGTCCTAGAAGTTCATCACGTTTTCCTTTGATTGCAGCATCTGTCAAAACACGAGTTGTTTCTTGGAATGATGCAGCAGACAAGAAGGAGTCAGTTTCAAGGGAAGCTTTTGTAATCCCTAGAAGAACTGGACGACCTGTTGCTGGTTGGCTACCGCTTAAGATTGCTTCACGGTTAGCTTCTGTAAATGTATGAATATCCATTAATGTACCTGGTAAGATATTTGTATCTCCAGTGTCCATTACGCGGATTTTACGTAACATTTGACGAACCATTACTTCAACGTGTTTATCGCCAATTTCAACCCCTTGCATCCGGTAAACTTTTTGTACCTCTGCAAGTAAGTATTCTTGAACGGATAAAACGTCGCGAACACGAATCAAGGCTTTAGGATCAACAGAACCTTCAGTTAGAGCTTCCCCACGTTCTACAATGGAGCCTTCTTCTACACGCAAGCGAGCAGTATAAGGAATGTTGTAAGAACGGCGGTCATCTGTACCTTGGATAGTGATTTCTTGTTGACGATCACGACCTTCTTCGATAGAAACAACTTCTCCACCAACTTCAGTGATGATAGCTTGCCCTTTCGGATTACGTGCTTCAAAGATTTCTTGAATACGTGGAAGACCTTGCGTGATATCGTCTCCGGCAACCCCACCTGTATGGAATGTACGCATAGTAAGCTGAGTTCCTGGTTCCCCGATAGATTGAGCAGCGATGATACCAACTGCTTCTCCAACTTCGACTTCTGTACCAGTTGCCAAGTTTTTACCATAACATTTTTTACATACTCCGTGTTTAGTATTACATGTAAATGCGGAACGAATCGTAACTTCTTCAATTCCAGCTTCTACGATTTGAGTTGCAATAGCTTCTGTAATTAAGTCATTTTCACGTGCAATAACTTCATTTGTTTCTGGGTGACGAATTGTTTTACGAGAATAACGACCTTCCAGACGTTCTTCCAGTGGTTCGATGATTTCAGTACCTTCACGAATAGCCTTAATTGTAAGACCGCGGTCAGTGCCACAATCGTCTTCACGAATGATAACATCTTGAGCCACGTCAACAAGACGACGAGTAAGGTAACCAGAATCGGCAGTTTTAAGGGCTGTATCGGTAAGACCTTTACGCGCACCATGGGTAGAAATGAAATACTCTAAGACCGTTAGACCTTCACGGAAGTTAGATGTAATCGGCAATTCTACGATACGTCCGGATGGGTCAGCCATTAGTCCACGCATACCTGCAAGCTGTGTAAAGTTGGAGATGTTACCACGAGCTCCGGAGTCTTGCATCATGAAGATTGGATTTAAGCGATCCAAACTCAAGATAAGTTTTCCTTGGATTTCGTCTTTGGCAGCATTCCATACAGCGATAACGCGTTCGTATCTTTCATCATCAGTAATCAAACCACGACGGAATGATTTAGTGATTTTTTCAACTGTATCATGTGCTTTTTCAAGAATTTCATGTTTTTCTTCAAGTGTTAAGATATCCGCAATACCAACTGTCATACCAGCCTTAGTCGAGATCTTGAAGCCAAGATCTTTCATACGGTCAAGCATTTTGGAAGTTTCGGTAATATGGAATTTCTTGAAGACTTCCGCGATAATATTACCGAGGATTTTCTTCTTGAATGGGTCGATTAGTTCTTGTGCCGCAATATGAGCACGAACATCTGTAGTTGTATCAACGAAATATTTCTCAGGTGTTTCGATTTCTAAGTTGAATTTCGTTGGTTCGTTAATATAAGGGAACGATTTCGGTAAAATTGTATTGAAGATCAATTTACCAACTGTCGTAATTAATAATTGGTTACGTTGTTCATCAGTGAAACGTTCATTTGGAATCGAACCAGCGAATACAGCAATACGTGAATGTAAGTGTACATAGCCGTTTTGATATGCAAGTTGTGCTTCATTGATGTCTTTGAAGATTGTCCCTTCGCCGACAGCATTTTCACGTTCTAAAGTAAGGTAGTAGTTACCTAGCACCATATCTTGGGAAGGTGTTACAACTGGTTTACCATCTTTAGGATTCAAAATATTTTGAGCCGCAAGCATTAGAATACGAGCTTCTGCTTGTGCTTCTGCGGATAAAGGAACGTGAACCGCCATTTGGTCACCATCAAAGTCAGCGTTGTAAGCTGTACATACAAGAGGGTGAAGACGGATTGCGCGGCCTTCCACTAGCGTTGGTTCAAATGCTTGAATACCAAGTCTGTGAAGTGTAGGCGCCCGGTTAAGTAGTACCGGGTGTTCACGGATAACTTCTTCTAATACATCCCAAATTTCTGGTGACATACGTTCGATTTTACGTTTAGCGCTCTTAATGTTGTGTGCTAAACCGCGTCCAACAAGCTCTTTCATTACAAATGGTTTGAATAATTCAAGCGCCATTTCTTTTGGAAGACCACATTGGTACATTTTTAAGTTAGGTCCAACTACGATAACGGAACGACCAGAATAATCGACACGTTTACCTAGTAAGTTTTGACGGAAACGACCTTGTTTCCCTTTAAGCATATGAGAAAGGGATTTAAGCGGACGGTTACCCGGACCTGTTACTGGACGACCACGACGACCATTGTCAATTAAAGCATCGACAGCTTCTTGTAGCATCCGTTTTTCATTTTGCACGATAATGTTTGGCGCACCTAAATCAAGTAGGCGTTTCAAACGGTTATTCCGGTTGATTACCCGACGATATAAGTCATTCAAATCACTTGTTGCAAAACGTCCACCTTCAAGTTGTACCATTGGACGAATTTCTGGTGGGATAACTGGCAGTACGTCAAGCACCATCCAGCTAGGGTTGTTGCCGGAATTACGGAAAGCTTCCATAACTTCCAAGCGACGAATTGCACGAGTACGACGTTGACCTTGTGCGGATTTTAGTTCTTCTTTTAAATCATTTGTTTCTTTTTCTAAGTCGATATCGGCTAAGATTTTTTTTATTGCTTCTGCGCCCATACCAGCTGAGAAACCTTTACCATATTTTTCGCGATAAACGCGGTATTCACGTTCAGATAAAAGTTGTTTCTTCTCAAGTGGAGTGTCGCCTGGTTCAGTAACCACGTAGGATGCAAAGTAGATAATTTCTTCTAATGCACGTGGAGACATGTCCATAACAAGACCCATACGGCTTGGGATACCTTTGAAGTACCAAATGTGGGATACAGGAGCTGCGAGTTCAATGTGCCCCATACGTTCACGGCGCACTTTTGATTTCGTTACTTCTACTCCACAACGGTCACAAACTACGCCTTTATAGCGCACGCGTTTGTATTTACCACAAGAACATTCCCAGTCTTTCATTGGTCCAAAAATTCTTTCACAGAATAAGCCGTCACGTTCAGGTTTAAGCGTTCTGTAGTTGATGGTTTCAGGTTTTTTCACTTCACCGTGAGACCATGAACGAATTTTATCTGGAGATGCCAGACCGATTTTCATATACTCAAAATTATTAACATCTAACAAGTGCCCAACCTCCTAAATTAGTTTGGAGCATTCGCTTTAGGAAGTGCTTGGGGATTCCCGCACACTTCCTTGACTTTTCAGGTAAAGTCTTAGCGATCGCTTAATTTTATATTTTGCAAAAAACAAATCATTGTTTCTTATTGTTTTGGAGTCTCAATTATCGAACCGAATTACTCAGTCTTTTCAGCGGCTGCGTTTTCCGGTTGTACGATATTGAAGGCATCATTTTGATTAGTAAAGTCGTCATCATCCATGTCACGCATCTCGATCTCTTCTTCGTCTGCGGAAAGCATTTTAACGTCCATTCCAAGACTTTGAAGCTCTTTGATGAGTACTTTGAAGGATTCTGGCACACCAGGTTCTGGAACGCTTTCGCCTTTAACAATCGCTTCGTAAGTTTTCACACGACCAACCACGTCATCGGATTTAATCGTTAGGATTTCTTGAAGTGTATAAGCAGCACCATAAGCTTCCAGTGCCCATACTTCCATTTCACCAAAACGTTGTCCACCAAATTGCGCTTTACCACCAAGCGGTTGTTGCGTTACTAGAGAGTAAGGTCCAGTTGAACGCGCATGAAGTTTATCATCAACCATGTGGGCAAGTTTGATCATGTACATTACACCTACAGAGATACGGTTATCAAATGCTTCACCAGAACGTCCGTCATAAAGAATTGTTTTCGCATCGCGGGCCATACCAGCTTCTTCCACTGTGCTCCAAACGTCTTCTTCATTCGCTCCATCAAATACTGGAGTTGCAACATGAATTCCTAAAGCACGAGCAGCCATACCTAAGTGTAATTCAAGAACTTGTCCGATATTCATACGAGATGGTACCCCTAGTGGGTTAAGCATGATGTCAACAGGTGTTCCGTCTGGCATAAATGGCATATCTTCTTCAGGTAAAATACGGGAGATAACCCCTTTATTACCATGACGTCCAGCCATTTTATCGCCTTCGTGAATTTTACGTTTTTGTACAATATAAACACGTACTAATTGGTTTACACCAGGTGGCAATTCGTCTCCTGCTTCACGTGTAAAGATCTTCACGTCAAGCACGATTCCGCCGCCGTGAGGTACACGTAAGGAAGTATCACGAACTTCACGCGCTTTTTCACCAAAGATAGCATGTAGTAAACGTTCTTCAGCAGTTAGTTCGGTAACTCCTTTTGGTGTTACTTTACCAACTAGAAGGTCGTTATCTTTTACTTCTGCTCCGACACGGATAATTCCACGTTCGTCAAGGTCGCGTAAAGCATCTTCCCCAACGTTTGGAATATCACGAGTCATTTCTTCAGGTCCGAGTTTTGTATCACGAGCTTCTGATTCAAATTCTTCAATATGAATCGAAGTATAAACGTCATCTTTTACAAGACGTTCACTCATGATGATTGCATCCTCGTAGTTATAACCGTCCCAAGTCATGAATGCAACAAGTACGTTACGACCTAGAGCAAGTTCACCGGAATCCATTGAAGGACCATTACCAAGGATTTCTCCTTTAACAACGCGGTCTCCTTCAGCTACGTTTGGACGTTGGTTATAACAAGTACCTTGGTTAGAACGAACAAATTTACGTAAAGTATATTTATCAATTCCGCCAGTTACTTCTTTGCCATCCACTAGAGATACACGACGAACCCAGATTTCACGAGCTTCAACGTGTTCTACAATACCGTCATGTTTGGCAGTTACAGCAGCACCAGAGTCTTTTGCAGATACGTGTTCCATACCTGTTCCAACAAATGGAGCTTCAGGGTGCATAAGAGGAACTGCTTGACGCTGCATGTTCGCTCCCATTAGCGCACGGTTACTATCATCGTTTTCAAGGAATGGGATACATGCTGTCGCAACAGATACAACCTGTTTAGGCGATACATCCATGTAATCAATACGTTCTTTTTCTACCGCTAAGTTTTCTGAACGGAAACGAGCCATAACTTCTTCTTCTGTGAAAGTACCTTCATCGTCTAATTTCGAGTTCGCTTGCGCTACTACGTAATTATCCTCTTCATCCGCAGTTAGATAGTCAATCTTATCTGTAACACGGTTTGTTTCAGGATCTACGCGGCGGTAAGGCGTTTCAATAAAGCCGAATTTATTTACTTTTGCAAAGGAAGAAAGGGAGTTAATTAAACCAATGTTTGGTCCCTCTGGCGTTTCAATCGGACACATACGGCCATAGTGAGAGTAATGCACGTCACGTACTTCATAACCAGCACGTTCACGCGTCAAACCACCAGGTCCAAGCGCTGAAAGACGACGTTTATGCGTAAGTTCGCCAAGTGGATTTGTTTGATCCATAAACTGAGATAACTGCGAGCTACCAAAGAACTCTTTAATGGATGCAACTACTGGGCGAATATTAATCAATTGTTGTGGAGTAATTGTAGTCATATCTTGAATAGACATACGTTCACGAACCACACGTTCCATACGGGATAAACCGATACGGAATTGGTTTTGTAAAAGTTCACCAACAGAACGAAGACGACGATTACCTAGGTGATCGATGTCATCTGTATCGCCAACACCATGTAGCAAGTTAAAGAAGTAGCTAATGGATGAAATAATATCAGAAGGCGTGATGTGTTTTACGTTTTCTTCAATATACGCATTACCAATGATGTTGATTTCTTTTTCTTCATCATTTGGTGCGTAGATTTTAATAGATTGAACGAGTACGCTATCTTCCATAACTCCATCAGTTGGACGAAGTGTACGGAAACCTACACCGTTTTCTAAATTAGGAATAATTTGATCTAAATTACGACGATCCAAAATGTCACCTTTAGAAGCGATAATTTCACCAGTTTCTGGATCCACTAAAGTTTCTGCTAATGTTTGATTGAATAGACGGTTTTTTAGATGTAATTTTTTGTTGATTTTATAACGTCCAACGCTTGCAAGATCATAGCGTTTTGGATCAAAGAAACGAGAAACCAGTAAGCTTCTAGCATTATCAACTGTTGGGGGTTCACCCGGACGTAATCTTTCGTAAATTTCTAGAAGTGCTTTTTCAGCATTGTCAGTGTTGTCTTTTTCAAGCGTGTTGCGCAAGTAGTCATTGTCCCCGATTAAATCAATAATTTCTTGATCGGAACCAAAGCCTAGTGCACGAAGTAAAACCGTTACTGGTAATTTACGTGTACGGTCAATACGAACGTGTACAACGTCTTTAGCATCTGTTTCGTACTCAAGCCAAGCCCCACGGTTAGGGATGACTGTAGAACCAAAGCCTTTTTTACCATTTTTGTCGAGTTTTCCGTTGAAGTAGACACCTGGAGAACGAACTAATTGGGAAACGATAACACGTTCTGCCCCATTAATAATGAACGTACCCATTTCAGTCATTAACGGGAAATCTCCCATAAATACTTCTTGGTCTTTTACTTCGCCGGTTTCTTTGTTGATTAGGCGCAACTTCACGCGTAGTGGAGCCGCATAGTTTGCATCACGGTTCTTAGATTCTTCTACCGAGTATTTCGGCTCTCCAAGATCGTAATCAATGAATTCTAAAGATAAATTACCCGCAAAATCCTCAATTGGCGAAATATCGCGGAACATCTCACGTAGCCCTTCATCTAAGAACCATTGGTAAGAAGCTGTTTGAATCTCAATTAAGTTTGGTAATTCAAGTACTTCACTGATTCGCGCAAAACTTCTACGCGTACGATGCCGTCCATATTTTACATCATGTCCTGAATGTCCTGACAAACTATTCACCCCTCAAATTAATTAAAAAATTTATAAGCACACTTGTTAATTATGGTTGCGAAAACAATGGAACCTTCCGTATCCGAGGTTTAAGACGCTAGCAGTTTTTTGCTACGTGCAAAATATACTGGCTTAAACACCGTGCATCAAAATTTTCCTTTTTGTTTCTAATCTTGGCTTGCAAACACGCATCCAAGAAGCATTTCCAGAGTTAACATAAGTGGAACTTTCGTACAAAAAATATTCTATTTAGACAAAAAGAAAGCGGATTTCATATTGCTGAAACTCCCTAGAAAATAATTTTCCTTAAAAGTGTCAGTACAAGACGGAAAAAGTTTATACCGTTTTGTATTTTTGAAAGCCACATCTATGTCTTCTATTTTGCCAAAATCGATTGCAAATGCTTGATTTTCGACAGCATTTTCGCTTAATAATAAACACAAAAAACAGTTTCGATTCTTTTGGCATTATATAATAATACAATAACCATTAGCCAATGTCAATAGAAAATAGAAATAAACACGAACGAAGAGGCTCATTCGTGTTTATAAAATGTTAAATTAAAATATTTCTTTCATTTTCGCTGATTTGGAATGTTTTAGTACTTAAATTTGCTTTTAATGTCGCTGTAATTTTATTTGTTTTGTTTTTGCGAATAATAACGATTTCATTTGAGCTAGGTGTCTCAATTTCTATACTTCCTTCCAAATCAAACGCTTCAGAAGTATTTCTAAATCTCAGTAAATTGCACAACGCTTTAACAACTGGTCTTTTTACTTCATTTTTAATTTCATCTATTGTGTAGTAATGACGATTAATATTACGCCCTTCTTTTGTTTCCTCTAAAAGGTCAATATCATTTTTGCCAGCAAGTAAACCAACATAATAAATTTGCGGAATCCCCGGCGCAAAACATTGAATTACTCTCGCCAACAAGTAACTTTTGTCATCGTCACCCAAAGCACTATAATAGGTACTATTAATTTGATAAATATCCAGGTTATTATATTTTTCAGAGGAATATATCTTTTTAACATTAGCTCCTATTTTGTATAATTCCGCTGAGGTATAATCGAGTTCCTCATCTGTTAATAAATCGCGTGCATCCACAACGCCAATGCCATCATGCGTATCTAAAGTAGTAAATTGCTTCATCGGACTCATTTCTAACCATTTAGCTAAACGTTCCACTCGGCCACTATATAACGAGTACAGCATCACCATGGGTAACGCAAAATCATAGATATAATAATCATGGTTCGCGATTTTCATTTGGATGGAATAATGTTCATGAATTTCTGGTAATAATTCCATATCATATTTGGCCGCTTCTGCTTTCACTTCATCCAGTAAATCCCAAATTTCTGGTTCTACAAAAAAATCATTTGTATCTAATTTTTTAATTGCATAAGCAAAGGCGTCAAGGCGCAAAATAGAACAACCATGTGCAGCCATATTTTTTATCGTTTGACGAATAAATTCTTTTGTAACTTCGGCTGTCACATCTAAATCAATTTGTTCTTCCCCAAAAGCATTCCAAACTAATTCCGTTTCTCCATCAGCAAATTCAACTTCTTGGAAAGGTGCCTTGTCTTTTCTCTTATAAATTAAATCTAAGTCTTTTTCATTTGGTCTACCCGGAGGAAAGAAATCATTGATACGAATAAACATATCTTTATACTTTGAGTTTAAATGCTCTTTTTTAAAATCTTGAAAGAAGAGTGATTCGCGAGAAATGTGATTAATCATAAAATCAAACATTAAATAATACTTTTCGCCTAATTTCTCGATCATTTCCCAAGAGCCTAGGTCGCTATCTACTGTTGTGTAATCACTTGGCGCAAACCCTCGATCTCCAGTGGATGGAAAGAACGGCAATAAGTGAATCCCGCCAACCGCATCTTCAAAATAAGTTTCCATCACCTTGGATAATTCTTCCATATTTTCCCCTAAACTATCAGAATAAGTAATTAACATAGCTTTATTTTTAATTTGCAATCAGTCTACCTCCAAAACCCTTGAGAAAACGGCACCTGTATATGCAGGTATTTCAAGGACATTTTCTACCATTTCTGGCAACGCTACATTAGCAAGTACCTGTTCATAAGTACCTTCAATGCATAATTGATTTTCAGAATCAGAAAAATTCACGATGATTAAGAGCTCAGCGTCATCTGTTTTACGTTTGTAAGCAATAACTTCATCACTTGATTCTACTGGCAGTAATTCTCCATAAACAGCCACTTCTTTATATTTACTAGAATCACTTCTTAAATGGATTAATTTCTTATAAAAATTCAATACGGAATTATCATCGTTTTGTTCCTGCTCTACGTTAATATCAAGGTAATTAGGGTTTGCTTTCAACCAAATTTCATCCGAGTCGGAAAAACCAGCGTTCTTTTGATTATTCCATTGCATTGGTGTTCTTGAATTATCCCTACTACGCCGATACATTCCTTCAAGCGCTTCTTCCGGACTCATTCCAGAGAGAATTGCGCGATGGTATTGATCGTGCGTCGCGATATCGTTATAATCATCTATACTTTCCATCCGAGTATTACTCATGCCAATCTCTTGTCCTTGATAAATGAACGGCGTACCGTGCAACATCATAAATAACATGCCTAGCATTTTTTTGCTACGATCATCTTGGTATTCTTGAGGTAAATACTTATTTATCGAACGCGGTTGATCATGATTTTCTAAGTATTTTGCCCCCCAACCATTTCGCTGTGTCACCAGTTCATTGGTAATTATTTTCTCTTTTAATTCTTTTACTGTCCATTCTGAATTCTTGAACCATTCGCCTGTTTCAGGAGTATCAATATCTGTATAGCTAAAATCAAACACCATACGGAAATGACCATTTTCACCTATAAATTCAGAAAGTCTTTCTTCAGGCACATCCGCCTCAGCCACAGTAAATGCATTATGTTTTTTAAATGTCCGTTCGTCAATCTCCTTGAGCCACTCTTCAATTCCCGGCTGATTTAAAATCCAATGACCGATGAAAACCAAGCCATCTTCCCCGTCCGCTGGGAAAGTACCGTACTCAATTCTTTTCTTCAAATTTAAAATAGCATCAATTCTAAAGCCACCTAAACCTTTTTCAAGCCACCAGTTAATCATTTGGATACATTCATTACGCACTACAATGTTTTCCCAGTTTAAATCTGGCTGTTTTTTAGAAAAAGCATGCAGGTAAAACATGTTTTCCTCACCTGGTACGGCTTCCCACGCAGATCCCCCAAAATAAGAACGCCAATTATTAGGCGGGTTTCCATTTACACCCTCTCGGAAAATATAATAATCTCGATATTTACTTTTTGGGTCAGCTATTGCTTTTTCAAACCATTCATGTTCATCAGATGTATGGTTTACCACCAAATCCATCAATATTTTTATTCCTAATTTTTCTGCCTTCTCAATTAATTCATCCATATCACTCATCGTTCCAAACATTGGATCAATCTCATAGTAATCAGAAATGTCATAACCACCATCATCCATAGGTGATTTATAGACCGGACAAAGCCAAATCACATTAATACCTAAATCTTTCAAATAAGGAAGTCGTTCTATAATTCCTCTAATATCTCCAATGCCATCCCCATTTGAATCTTGAAAACTACGCGGATAGATTTGGTACACTACCGATTCTTTCCACCATTCTTTCGTTTCTGTTATTTCCACTATTAATCTATCTCCTATCCTTTAACAGCACCACTCGTAATGCCTTCAACATAATATTTTTGCAAATAAATAAACAGTATTGTAATTGGTACCGCAATCAATATACAGCCAGCCGCAAACGTTGTATACATTGTATTTGCCGTTGTTTGATTCAACATGGAATATAAACCTATCGACACTGTATATTTAGGCACATTGTCTCCCATAATCACTTTAGCAAAAATAAAATCCATCCAAGGCAACATAAATGCCATTAAAGCTGTGTATACAATAATAGGCTTAGACATTGGTAAAGTTATTTTTGTAAAGATACTTAATTTCGTCGCCCCGTCCATCATTGCCGATTCGTCCAAAGATTTTGGTATTGTATCAAAAAATCCTTTTGCAATATAAAAAGTTAATGCAGCTGTAGATGAATAAATTAACACAAGCGCCGTTAGAGATTGCGTTAATCCAAATGCTTTTAAAATATAGTAAACTGCTATCATGCTCATAAAAGCAGGAAACATATTTAAAACTAGCGCTGTTTTTAACATTGTCTTTTTAAATCTAAAGCGAAGTCTAGATAACACATAAGCCATCGAAACGGTTATAAAAGTGCTCAATAAACAGGAACACACCGCAACAATCATTGTATTTTTAACCCATAACATAAAAGGAAAATTTTCATGATTTTCAAATAGGTAAGCAAAATGATCTAGCGTATATTCTTTCGGAAAGATATACGAAACAAATTGTCCACTTTCCGCTCTAAAAGCTGTCAAAACAATCCAGATAATCGGGAATATCCAGATACACCCGAGCACTACCAACAATAAGTTAGGCCATACTGTAGCTCTTTTCATTTCAGTTGCTCCCTTCTTTATAAGAATTTGTACGTGTGTAGGCAAATAACGAGAATGCCGCGCTAAGAATGAATGTTACAATCCCAATAACCGAAGCTAAATTATAATCCGCAGCTTCTACTGTTAATTTATAAAGCCATGTCACGAGCAAATCCGTATCCCCAGCACCATAGAAGTTACTATTCGAAGGTCCTCCACCAGTCAAGAGATAAATCACATTAAAGTTATTTATATTTCCAATAAATTGTTGAATCAGACTTGGCAACATCACCGTTAAGATTTGAGGGAAAGTTATGTATCTAAATAAATGAAAACTGTTACCTCCATCCATTCGCGCCGCTTCCAATTGATCTTTCGGTAGATTCATTAAAATCCCCGTGGCGATTAACATAGTTACCGGAATCCCAATCCACATATTGACAAATATGACGGATACCTTTGCCAGCAAAGCATCTGTCAAAAATGGTATCGGCTCAGCTATAATTCCCCAATTAAGTAACATCGTATTAAGCGGTCCTGCTGCATGCAACAAGTTCTGCATTACGAGAAGTGACACAAACGGAGGTACCGCCATAGTTATAACAAAGATAGTGCGCCAAAACTTTTTGAATTTAACACCCTTATGATTAATAAGAAGTGCAAGCAATACGCCAAAAAAGAAACAAGTAGCAGTAGCTAAAAGCGCCCAAATAAGTGTCCATCCAAGCACCGGAAAGAACGTACTGGAAACATCACCATTTAGCACATTTTTAAAGTTAACAAATCCTACCCATCCAAATAAATTCCTTGGTGGTAAATGTTCATGATCATAATTGGTAAAAGCCAAAGAAATCATATAAACAAGTGGCATTATCGTAAACACCACAACCCCAATCATCGGGATCGTCAGTAAAGTTACATGAAATTTATTGTCTAGCAAACTCTTTAAGTCTTCCTTAAATGTTGGGATTTTTTTATTTTCCCGCCGGAAGCCCTCCACCTGGCTAGCGCTTCTAATATTAGCAAGGTACAAGAAGAGAAATAGTACACAAATAACAACTGTCATAATCCCATATATTAGCATCAGCATGGAATTATCGCCCGGTGTTCGAACCATAATACCTAAACTCTTATCAAAATTCCACGATTGGTTAACTGTCCCTAATGTCGCCATACCTTGAATTAAGGTAATGCCATAAAACACAAAGAAAAACAAGAAAGCAAGTTCACTAAAAAGAAATAGAAGTCCCTTCGCAATTTGCTTATGGGCCAAATTACCAGCCCCCATAATTACATAAGATAATCTCGTAGAAACAGAACCATTCTTAAAAATATTAAAATAATTCTTCTTAACCATCATATACTTAACCTACTTTCCTATTTCGCTGGTGTAATATCTTTGACTAATTTATCGAGCGCCTCTGGATAATCTTCTTTCTTAATCTTGCCTTTATAAGTATCTACTAATAGCGGGTTCATATGTTGCCAAAAAACGTTCATTTCAGGTATTTTCGGCATTAAAACGGAGTGCTTTCCGGATGTCATATCAATAACTGCTTTCGCCACATCGTCCTTTTCTACTGTAGAACTAGTTCGTGCCTCTAAATTGCTCGGAATTTTCCCTAACTCTTTAAAAGCTTTTTCCTGCACATCCGCATTAGTAATATAATCAGCTAGTTCCATCGCATCTAATGGCGATTTAGTAAATGCGTTCACACAGTATATCCCGCTTCCTTGGAAAGCCATCATATCTACCTGACCACTTCCAAAATCGGCCTTTGGATATACTGCCACTCCCATATTTTCACCCAAAACCTCTCGTATCGCATCTTTATTCCAACCCCCACTAAAAACGGCATTTATTTTACCGGATCTAAGCGCACTAATCTCATCTGCATTTACAGCGACAACATTAGGATTATTTTTCAACTCACCAATCCAGTTCAATACTTGGACGCCTTCTGGAGTGTTGAAGGTTGTCCCATAAGGATCTTCGCCGTTCTCACCATAAAGATATGTACCATTTGCAATAAACCAAGGAGTTTCACGATAATCCGCGCCAGCTTCCGCAAGATTTATTCCTAGCTTCCCTTTAGACGTTATTCCAGAAAAAGTTTTAATATCATCCTCTGAAAAAACGCGCTTATCATAATACATAAACATCGCTTCCGCCGTCACAGGGAAACCATACATTTTATCTTGATATGTAGCAGCTTGAATGGAGGTTGGTGTATTATTTTTCTTAATATCATCTGTATACTTTGTCAATTGGTAAACCGCACCAGACTCTACCAGTTGTCCTAGACGGTCATTCGGAGTTATAAATACATCCGCCGCAGCTTCTGGATCTTTCTGAACATATTCTTGTGCTCGCCCAGATTCAGATTCAATAACCGTAATGTCATAATTCTTATCAGGATGATCTTTTTTAAAATCATCTACTACTTTCCTATAAAAATCTCCCTGATTTAAATCCACCCAAACTTTTAAAGAAACATTTTTCTCGTTTACTTTTATATCTGGCTTGTATTCCTTTTCTACACCACAACTAGCCAACAAACTTAAACCGACAATAATACTGATGGACAAAAGTAACTTCTTCATACTTGAACATTCTCCTTATCTTCACTTAAAATGACAACCGGTTGTCATTTTGGTTTAAGCGGTTTCATATATCGTAAAAATAATATCAATTATCTTACAAAATGTCAACCGTTTTCATAAAAATAATAAGAGAGAATTTACTTGGTAGTCTCTCTTATTATTAGTTTTGTTTCAAGGTCTGGCGCTACCGGCACACTCGTTCCTTGTAAATTAGCCAATAGAACTTGCGCCGAATATTCACCAAGTTCTTTAATTGGTTGTTTAATAGTTGTCAACGCCGGATTCAGAACTTCCGCTATAGGTTGATTATCAAAACCTATGATTCCTAGCTCCTCTGGCACTGCTATCCCGTATTTTTTTGCAGCATATAATATCCCAGCAGCAACCGTATCACCATTTGAAAAAATTGCGTCCGGCAGAGTAGATTTCTCTTCTAAAATATTAACTAGAAGCTCTTCGCCATCTTTAATGGTTAATAACTTCTCAAAATACAATGATTCATCAAAAGAAAGTCCATTTTCTGTTACAGCTTGCATGAATCCTTTAAAACGGTAATCATTTTTATTTTTAATACCACCAGTACAGTAGGCAAGGCGTTTATAACCGCACTTTATTAAATAATTCGTTGCTTGATAAGCCGCTTTCGTTTCATCAATGTTAATAATCGTCAAATTTTCATTTCCCAGATAACGATTACAAAGAACAATTTTGCCACTTTCAACGAGTGATTTAATTTCTTCTGTATCATTTTCTAAGTTAGCCATAATCAATCCATCTAGCTGTTTCTTTTGTAACATCTCGATAAATTGTAATTCTTTTGCAGGATTTTCTAAAGTTTGCAACATGACAACCTGATACCCTCTGTGAGATAGATAGCGTTCAATCGCATCAACAAGGTACGCAAAAAAAGGATTGGTTATAAAGGAAATCACAACACCAATCATCTTAGTCCCCTGCCCTCGAAATTGTTGAGCAATATTATTAGGATAATAATTCAGTTCTTTCATCGCAGCAAAAATTTTCTTTTTTGTTTTATCTGAAACATTTGGATTACCATTAATTGCTCGAGAAATAGTAGTTATAGAATAGCCCGTTTTCTCTGCTACATCTCCAATTTTCGTCACTTTATTCATATCTATCTCCCTAAAATTTCAAATTCATCTATTTTAATTTATTATATCAGATTACAGAAAAAGTGAGAACTTATTTCCTTATAACACTACTCTAACAACAAAAAGAAGAAGCAGCAAATAGTAATATATGCTGCTTCTTTTCCATCATGCTTTGAAATTGTATAACGGTTTAATTATTTCTTGAATCTCTATCGTATCTTCTACATCAGCAAGTAATTGTTTAGCAGATTTATAGGCTTTTGGAGCTTCATCAATTGTTTTTTTAGAAACAGAAGTAGTCCAAACGTCTTTCATTGCTGCCTGATAGCTTTCTAAACTGATTTGCGCTTTTGCTTTAGAACGACTTAGCATCCTTCCCGCCCCGTGCGGCGCCGAGTAATTCCAATCTGCATTTCCTTTACCCGTTGCAAGAATGCTGCCATCGCGCATATTAAGCGGAATGATAATTTGCTCTCCAAGCTGAGCAGATGTCGCACCTTTTCTAAGCATGTGGTTATCAATATCAATGTAATTATGCACACAATCAAACGCTGAAACAACTGCTTTATCCCACTTCATCGCTTTTAAAATAGTTTCTGCCATGACGTAACGATTACGCGCTGCAAATTTTTGTGCAATTTCCATGTCATTTAAATAATTGTTTAAATCAGAGCCCGTCACATAAGATAAGTCATAATCCAATTTCACTTGCTCACGCTCACCGTTCAAGTTGTTGGCCATTTCTAAATTGCCGCGTTTTTTCGCAGCAGTTGCGTCTAATTTCAATTCTTTACGCAATATGTCTAATCTTTTATAAGCTACTTCTTGGTGGTATTCTGCGATTTCTTTACCAAGCACCCGACTTCCACTATGGATTACAAGGTAAATACCATCAGAACCTTGATTCACTTCAATAAAATGGTTCCCGCCACCAAGCGTCCCTATACTTCTAGCTGCCCAGCCGTGATGAATTGGCGCAACTATACCTTCCAAATCAAATTCATCTACAGGCTTATCGTGCGTTTTGCTTCCGGATGGCACTCGTTCGCGAATAACTTTATCTAGCTTATCAAAGTCCATTTTTAACTTTCCAGGTTTTAGTTTCACTACATGCAGTCCACAACCGATGTCTACTCCAACCAAATTCGGTACAATTTTATCTTGAATTGTCATTGTCGTTCCAATCACACAGCCTTTACCACCGTGCGTGTCGGGCATGATCCGAATCTTACTATCCTTCGCAAACAGTTGATTACACAGCGTAATAATTTGCCCGATGGTATTGTCGTCCACATTATCTGTAAAAACTTTCGCTTCGTTATATTTTCCTTTTAATGTTAGCATTTCTATTCCTCATTTTCTGTTTAATAGAGAAATGAAAGTCTCCACTTCTCTTCCTAGCTGTTAAAATTCTCCAGTTCTCCTATTGTCATTCGACTCACTTCTTTCAAATTTATTTTTAGGTATAAAAAAAGTCCCTCAATCAAGAAAGATTGAAGGACGTAACTTTTAACGGACGCTACCTTGAAAAGACACCGGTTGGCTATGCAGGAACGTTAAAGAAATACCTATTATCTTCTGTCTTGATTGGTTGTTTTTTTCTAGTATATCTTTCATTCTAAGCATATCCCTCAGTCCTTTCTTGGTAAAATGTATTTCTATATTAGCACGTTTCCGCACTTGATACAACTTAATTTTTAACGCTTTTGAAAATAAAATAGCCCTTATCTTTTGCCACTGTTTCAACGTTGCCGAAAACTTCTTCCATTTTCTTTTCAGCAGATGGGCCGCCTTGTTTCTTTTGAATAACAATCCAAAGTTCTCCGGTTTCTTGCAAGTGATCGTAAGCACCTTCTAAAATCGCATGAACTATTCTTTTCCCTGCACGAATTGGCGGATTACTAATAATCGCTTGGTAATCGTTCGCAGTTACGCTATCATAAACCGAACTTTCATAGATATGCGT
Organism: Listeria ivanovii subsp. ivanovii; assembly: GCF_900187025.1. Lineage (GTDB taxonomy): Bacteria > Bacillota > Bacilli > Lactobacillales > Listeriaceae > Listeria > Listeria ivanovii. The sequence continues at coordinate 259,269 of NZ_LT906478.1, read as the reverse complement.
GTTCGTAATTTTATTGATTTCCGCATTTTCTTTCGCAAGTTCTAGTGCGCGCAAATTAACGTCCACCATTTCAATTTGGCTATCAGGGAACGCTTTCGCTACCGTTAACCCCATCGGACCATAACCACAACCAACATCCAAGATTTTTCCTATTTTCGTTTCTAACTCAAAAGACTCAATCAATAATTTCGAACCAAAATCGACCGTATTTTTGGAAAATACGCCATTGTCACTTGTAAAACTCATATTAAAACCTTTTAACATCACTTGCCATGTTTTTCGGTTGTGTTTAATTGTTTCATCGTTTGTGTAGTAATGATTATTAGTCAAGAACCGCACCTTCCTTTCATATCTCTAGTTATTTTAGCATAAAACCTCGATCTAAAGTATATTTAAAAGGAATTTTTGGCAACTCGTCTTAAACCTAGTTAATTGCGTAAAAAAAGACCTTAGATAACGAGTATCCAAGGTCTTCAAACTAATTATTTAACTTCTACGTTAGCGCCAACTTCTTCAAGTTTAGCTTTAAGTTCTTCAGCTTCTTCTTTAGTTACGCCTTCTTTAAGAGCTTTAGGAGCGTTATCAACTAATTCTTTAGCTTCTTTTAAGCCAAGACCAGTGATTTCACGTACCACTTTGATAACTTTGATTTTAGATTCGCCAGCAGATGCTAGTTCTACAGTGAATTCAGTTTGCTCAGCAGCAGCGCCACCAGCAGCAGCTACAGCTACAGGAGCTGCAGCAGTTACGCCAAATTCTTCTTCGATTGCTTTTACTAAATCGTTCAGTTCTAATACAGATGCTTCTTTTACGGAAGCAATGATTTCTTCAATGTTTAAAGCCATTTTGAAATTCCTCCAATAATATAATTTTTTCGGATTTAACCGAGATTTGTTTGTAGGGTTTCCCCTGGGTAGAACAGATTATGCTTCTTGTCCTTCTTTTTGGTCAGCAACAGCTTTAGTAGCGATAGCAAGACCGCGAACTGGAGCTTGAAGTACGTTGCAAAGCATAGATAGCAATCCTTCGCGTGATGGAAGTGTTGCAAGTGCTTTAATTTCTTCAAGAGAAGCAACTTTACCTTCAATAACACCGGCTTTGATTTCTAGTGCTTCATGATCTTTAGCGAAATCGTTAAGAATTTTCGCAGGCGCAACTACGTCTTCATTACTGAATGCGATTGCGTTAGGACCAGTTAGAGCTCCTTCTAAACCTTCATAACCGTTAGCTTCAACAGCACGGCGAGTTAGTGAGTTTTTGTAAACTTTAAACTCAATACCAGCATCACGCAATTGTTTACGTAATTCAGTGATTTCGCCAACGTTTAAACCGCGGTAATCAACAATTACTGTAGACGCACTAGCTGATAATTTTGTTTTAATTTCTTCTACTGCACTTTGTTTAGCTTCAAGAACTTTACTCATTTTTCCACCTCCGTCCAACAATTAAATCTAATTAAACAGACACAAGTTCCGTTTGATCAGCAACAAAAAACCTCTGACACCGTAGACATCAGAGGTTTTTGTAAAATGCACGCGGACGCACACTTCAAAAGAAATCCCTCGGGTGGCAAAATTTAAGCGATAAACGCGCCAACTGTCTACGGTAAGGATATTTGATTGTTTCAACTAGCCTATCTTATCAAAAGACAAGGGGCTGGTCAAGTTAAATTTTATAAGCTAGCTGGGTCGACTTTGATTCCAGGTCCGAAAGTAGTTGTTACGGAAAGATTTTTCACGTAAGTACCTTTCGCAGCAGCAGGTTTTGCTTTTTGTAGAACGTCATTCACAGTACGGAAGTTTTCTACTAGTTTAGCAGCATCAAAAGATACTTTACCGATTGCAGCGTGGACGTTACCAGCTTTATCAACACGGTATTCTACTTTACCAGCTTTAATTTCGTTAACTGCTTTAGTTACGTCCATAGTTACTGTACCAGTTTTAGGGTTTGGCATTAAACCTTTTGGTCCAAGGACACGGCCTAATTTACCAACTTCACCCATCATGTCAGGTGTTGCAACGATAACGTCAAAGTCAAACCAACCTTGGTTGATTTTTTCAACGAATTCAGATTCACCAACGTAATCAGCTCCAGCAGCCTCAGCTTCTTTTGCTTTTTCACCTTTTGCGAATACTAATACGCGTTGAGTTTTACCAGTACCATTTGGTAATACAACAGCACCACGGATTTGTTGGTCCGCTTTTTTAGGGTCAACGCCAAGACGGAATGCTACTTCAACAGTTGCATCAAATTTAGCGAAGTCAATTTTTTTAGCAAGTTCAACTGCTTCTTCTGCAGTGTAAACTTTGTTTGCATCAATTTGTTTTAAAGCATCTTGATACTTTTTGCCTTTCTTAGCCATTTCTTTTCCTCCTTAATTGTCAAATTGTGAAACACACGATTAGTCTTGGATAGTGATACCCATAGAACGTGCAGTACCTTCAACCATTAGCATTGCAGATTCAACATTTGCAGCGTTAAGGTCTGGCATTTTTGTTTCAGCAATTTCCTGTACTTGAGCGCGAGTTACAGATGCAACTTTTGTTTTGTTTGGTTCACCGGATCCTTTTTCCACTTTAGCTGCTTTTTTAAGTAATACAGCTGCTGGTGGAGTTTTAGTGATGAACGTAAACGAACGGTCTTCAAATACAGTGATCACAACAGGAATAATAAGACCAGCTTGATCGGCTGTGCGAGCATTAAACTCTTTACAGAATCCCATGATGTTTACGCCAGCTTGACCTAATGCAGGTCCAACTGGAGGTGCAGGATTTGCTTTACCTGCTGGAATTTGAAGTTTAACTTCTTTAATCACTTTTTTTGCCACGAGACATACCTCCTTAAGTCCGTGATGTGGTTGACTGGGGCTGATATTTCCCCTCCCACGTTAAAACATACGTAAAAACGTACTTATATATGATACCATTTTAACCAATTAGTTGCAAGATTTTTTATGAATTTACTTTAAACTCCATCGTGTTTTTATCAAAGTATACATTTTGCTGCTTACGCCATAGATTTAAATAACCCGTGTACCCTATAGCAGCTTTATCTAGCCACGCCGGATTGACTTCATTTAATAGTTGTAATGTTTTTTCAAAAGCAATTTTCCGTGTGTCGGTTTCAAGAATATTATCATCTCGTTTGATGTGTTCCTTTCGATGGCGCAATTCAAATTCCATTCCCATATACCAGCAAAGATGTAAAAAAACTTCATATCTAAATTCTTCCAAATCGGCTGTTTTAAATTCGCTAGTGCGTTTACCACGTTCGTAACCATAAAGTATATATCCGTCCTGCCCGTTGTAATCCATACACAATTCTCCTGAACCTGGTCCATCGCCTAAAAACAAAGGAAAATCAAGGTCGAAAAAGTAAGCTTCTCGTTTTAATTCTAAATAGATTTCTTTAGCTCGCTTCATCTCGTGCCTCTTTTCTATAAAAATAACCTCCACGATTTTTCGTAGAGGTTGTTCGTTTTAGATTTTTTCGATTTGATTGAAATCAACTTCGACTGGCGTTTCACGACCGAACATGTTAACCATGACTTTCGCTTTACCTTTATCATTGTCCATTTCGTCCACTTTACCAGAGAAGTCCGCGAATGGTCCTTCTTTGACCATAACTGTTTCGCCAATTTCGAAATCAGCTTCAGCACGTTTTTCAACCATACCCATGCTTTTCAAGATACGGTCTGCTTCTTCTGGAAGTAGTGGCGTTGGTTTTGAGCCAGAACCTGATGAACCGACGAAGCCAGTAACACCCGGCGTATTACGAACTACATACCAAGAATCATCTGTCATTACAATTTCCACAAGTACATAACCAGGGAAAACTTTACGTTTAATTGTCTTTGTTTTACCGTTCTTTACTTCTGTTTCCTCTTCTTCCGGTACGATAACACGGAATATTTTATCTGACATGCCCATTGATTCTACACGTTTTTCTAAGTTTGCTTTGACTTTATTTTCATAACCGGAGTAAGTATGAACTACATACCAATTTTTTTCCATTGTTTGTTTGGCTGCATCCTATTTTGCCGCCATCCTCCTTTTAGTATAATCCAAAATAAAAAACCCGAAAGTTGTACGGGTTTTGTCTCAATTAACAGTATATCATTTTCTTAATAAAATTCCTAGTACTACATAATAAGTTGAATTAATTGTTCAATCCCGAAATCAATAACCATAAAGAATACAGCAAATAAGATAACTGTAATAACTACTGTTACTGTATATGTTAAAAGTTCTTTTCTAGTTGGCCATGTAACTTTATGCATTTCGGATGAAACGTTCCGAAAGAATCTTGCTATTGCAGACATACCAAAACCTCCATATCGTCTATTTTGTTTCTCGATGTAATGTATGTTTATTGCAGTGCCGGCAGAATTTTTTCACTTCTAAGCGAGTTTCTTTCTGCGTCCCGCTGACATTAACAGTATAGTTTCTCGAACCACACTCAGAACAAGCGAGGGATGTTTTCTTCTTCATAAATTATCTCAACTCCGCAATCATTAAATATGCCATGCCAAAAAATAGGCACATTTCATCCATATAAATATAACACTTGGCTCATTTCTAGTCAATTGTTTTCTTAGTCAAACTGCTTCATCATTTTCTTTTTGACTCGTTGCAAGGCGTTATCAACTGCCTTTTCTTTTTTGTTGAAGAAGACCGCCATTTCTTGATAGCTTTTCCCTTCTAAATATTGTTTTAAAACTTCTTTTTCAAATTCACTTGTAACTTCTTCTAACTTTCGTGCTACATGAGTTAAATCTTCATTTTTGATTAAAAAATCTTCTGGGGTTTCGGCTGCTTTTTCGGAAATAACATCCAGCAAAGTCCAGTCTACATCATCTTCGGCCATAGGGGTATCTAGTGAAACAGAATTATTAAGTGGAATGTTTTTCTGCCGTGAAGCCCGTTTTACCGCTGAAAGAAGTTGCCTGTTAATACACATTTCCGCAAAAGAACGAAAAGAAGCTTCTTTGGTTTGATCATAATCACGAATCGCTTTAAATAACCCAATCATCGCTTCTTGAATTAAATCATCTCGCTCTGCACCTTGCAAAAAATATTGCGTTGATTTCCAGTAAATAACTGATTGGTACTTACTGAAAAAATATTCTAATGCGTCCGTATCACCGCTTCTAGCTAGTTCAAGCATCTTCATCTCTTCTTGATTTATTGAATTATTCACTAAGCTACTCGGCTCCTTTTCAACAGGATTTCTTCTTAGGTTGCTTTATTATACATAGCTAAAAACTCTCCGTCAATCCCTTACTTCTCGCCTCTACGCCACTTTTCAAGTTGGGAAATAACGTCAGAATCTATATTGAGGTTTGATTTTGGCATTTTTTCTTGGATTCGCTTGATTTTCTGGCCAATCTTTTTACTCATTTCTTGAATTTCAAAAAGTAGTTCCCTAGAAGAAATTCGTAGCGCTCCTTGACCAAATATTGCCCATTGTTCTGTATAGTCTGATGTGGCAACAATAATTTGAGTTCGGGCGTCTTTCCATTCGATAGCTTTTTGTTCGATAAATTCATCTGCTGTTTCATCTTCGTGTGTAAAAACAACTTCGACTTGGTGTTTCATACTTTTCCGCTTTACCCCACGAACAAACTGCGCATCAAAAACAACTACCACGCGATAACCCGTGTAACTTTGATACTCAGCCATCCATTCGATAAGTTTATCTCGCGCCGCTTCTAAGTCCCGATCTTTCAAATAGCTCAATTCCGGCCAAGCCCCAATCACATTATATCCATCAACAAGTAGAATCTGTTCCATCGTTATTTCTCCAGTGGGAAACGTTTCCGGTAAACTTCATAAAGCAATATACTAGCTGCAACAGAAGCGTTTAACGAGGTCACTTTTCCGCGCATTGGCAAATGAACTAAAAAGTCGCATTTTTCTCTAACTAAACGGCTCATTCCAAAGCCTTCGCTACCAATAACAATCGCAAGTGGCATGTCCACATCCATTGTCCGGTAATCACTACTACCATTTGCATCTGTTCCAAAAATCCATAAGCCTCGTTTTTGTAATTCTTCCATTGTCCGTACCATATTCGTCACTCGAACAACTGGTACATATTCCATTGCACCAGTACTAGCCTTTGCTACAGTTTGCGTTAAACCAACTGCGCGTCGTTTCGGAATAATAATCCCATGTGCCCCAACTGAGTCTGCCGTCCGCATAATAGAGCCAAGATTATGTGGATCTTCTAATTCATCTAAAATAATAAAGAACGGCATTTCACCTTTTGCTTCAGCTGCATTAAACAAGTCATCAAGTTCTGCATATTGATAGGCTGCGACTTGTGCTGCAACTCCTTGATGTGCACCACTAACTACTTTTTCAATTTTTTGTTTTGGTACAAATTGAACTTGAATTTTGCGATCTTTTGCTAAGGCTAAAACTTGCTTTAAAATACCTTTTTGCACGCCTTCTTGTACATAAATTTTATGAATATCTCTATCTGAACGCAATACTTCGAGAACTGGATTTCTACCGCCAATCCATTCTTGTTCATTTTCTTGTTCCATTAGCTATTCTCCACTCCTTTTTCTACTATTTCAATCGCCTTTTCCATCCACTCTTGAAGTCGGTCGAGTTGCCCTGCTAAATAAAGATACCCAAGTACCGCTTCAAATGATGTAGACATACTATATGTTGCAGGATCTGTATTTTTCGGAACAGTGTACGACTTTGCATTTCGTCCCCGTTTAGCAACCGCCGCTTCTTCCTCTGTTAAGAAATCATCTGCTATCATTTTTTTTAGTGCCACGGCTTGACCTTTAGCCGATACAAATTTTGTGGCTGTTTTGTGCAGTTGATTAGGCTTTGTTTTACCAGCAGCTAGCAAATGTTCGCGGATAAATTTTTCATAAACAGCATCGCCCATATAAGCAAGTGCGAGACCATTAAGTTGTTTGTATTCTTTAACTTCTGCCATATTTACCCCCGTCTAAACCGCGTGCCTTGCGCAGTGTCTTCCAAAATAATATTTTTTTCTTTTAAAATGTCTCGAATTTCATCAGCTCGTGCGAAATTACGTTCATTTCTAGCTTGTAATCGTTCTTCAATCAGCGCTTCTACTTCATTGTCATCAAGCGAATCTGTTTTCGCATTCTCTAGTTTCAACCCTAAAACTTCGGCAAATAAACGCATCATACTTAGGAATTCGCGCAATACATTAACGGAGACAACTTCTTTCGACAGATAAATATTCGCTCGCTTTGCAAGTTCATGGAATGTTGTAATTGCATTTGCTGTATTAAAATCATCATCCATATCTTCTTCAAAAGCGTGTTTCAATTCGGTTAATTGCTCTAACCATTCGTCTTGATGAGCTTCTTCCACATATTCCCCATCATCAGTTTGAATACGATGGTCAATGTTTTGATAAGCAATCATTAAACGTTCCAATCCATTTTTTGCATCTTCTAAAATGGCATCATTTAACGTAATAGGTTTCCGGTAATGTACGGACAGCATAAAGAAGCGAATGACATTTGGATCATTATCTTTTAGAACATCATGGAGCGTAATAAAATTCCCAAGCGATTTAGACATTTTTTCGCCATCAATATTTAAAAAAGCATTATGCATCCAGTAGTTAGCAAATGTTTTACCTGTCGCTGCTTCTGATTGCGCAATTTCGTCTTCGTGATGAGGGAAAATCAAATCTTGCCCGCCAGCATGAATATCAATCGTGTCACCAAGATATTTTTTAGCAAGCGCTGAACATTCAATATGCCAACCAGGACGACCATTTCCAAACGGACTTTCCCAGAAAATCTCCCCTGGTTTTGCAGCTTTCCAAAGCGTGAAATCGAGTTCATCTCGCTTACGTTCATTGTACTCAACTCTAGCCCCGTGCTGCAATTCTGATAATGCTTGTCCAGATAGTTTACCATAATCTTTAAACTCTTTCGTGCGGAAATATACATCTCCAGCTGACTCATACGCATAGCCTTTTTCAATTAATGTGCTTATCAACTGAATAATTTCATCCATATTTTCCGTTACACGAGGATTTACACTTGCTTTTGCGACATTCAGTTGATCGACATCATCAAAATAAGCTCCAATAAAACGATCCGCTACTTCTGGAACTGTTAGCTTCAACTCCTTTGCAGCATGGATTAGTTTATCATCCACATCAGTAAAATTAGATACGAATTTCACATCATACCCACGATACGTGAAATAACGTCGAACTGTATCAAATACAATAATCGGACGCGCATTCCCAATATGGATGTAATTGTATACAGTTGGACCACATACATACATTTTTACTTCGCCATCTCTCAGCGGTTTAAAGGGTTCTTTCTCTCGTTTTAACGTATTAAAAATTTGTATCGACAATCCAATCTACTCCTTTTCCTTCAAAAGTTTTTCTACTATATTTTCTAATTCAGCAATTCGTAAATTAAGTTCATCCATCTTTGGAACCGCGTGGCCTACTGTCCGTCCATTAAGCCGAACTACTTTAGCTGGAATCCCGACAACTGTTGCGCCCGGTGGAACATCTTTTAAAACCACTGCTCCCGCTCCAATTCGCGAACCTGCTCCAATTTCGACTGGTCCAAGTACTTTTGCTCCAGCTGAAACTAGTGAGCCATCACCAACTGTTGGATGACGTTTTCCGCAATCTTTCCCTGTCCCCCCAAGTGTGACTCCATGAAATATCGTTACATCATCACCAATTTCCGCTGTTTCTCCAATAACAATTCCCGCACCATGGTCAATAAAGAGACGCCTACCTATCGTTGCTCCTGGGTGAATCTCTATATTAGTTAAAAAACGCGCCACTTGCGATAACACTTTAGCAAATAAAACCATTTTATGACGATAAAAAAAGTTCGCCACCCGGTGCCACCAAAGCGCGTGAAGTCCAGGATTAGTTAAAAAAGCATCAAAAAAACTCTTTGTTGCAGGATCATTTTTTATAATTGTTGCAATATCTTCTTTTAAGCGAGTTGGCATTTTGTTGCCTCCTTATTCAAGTTAGTACGTTTTTTCATTAGCCTTAAAAAACAACAAAAAAAGCCCCTCTACTACAGAGACGCTTTGCGCGGTTCCACTCTGACTTGAGTTCTGCCAAATTTCTGGCAGATACTCCAACTCTAGGGGCGGGGGTAACGACCCACATTTCGTCTGGTGATACTAAAATTCCCACCAGAATTCAAGGAGGCATTTCGGGAGCGTTCAGCTAAGTCGCTCCCAGCCATGGCGACTCTCTCTACAAGCTTAAAATTCCGTACTTCTTCCTATCAGCACTTTTTCCATATATTTAGTTCTATTATAACAGCAATAAAAATCCTTGCAACTGAAATATATTAAAATAACAAAGCGCCTCGCGAACGAAGCGCCATCATTATTTTTTAGATACCAAAAACTTACTTCTATGAAAAGCGATATTTAATCTTCTAAAAAACGTTTAACAATGTTTACTACACCTTCTGTTCCTGCCATTTCAGCCTGTTTGACTAAAATATCAATCGGAAAAATCGTCCTTCCTCCCAAAACCTCTAGAAGCATTGGTAAATTAACTCCGGCAATTGCTTGAATATCGTATTTTTCTGCTAAAAGTATCGCCACTGCGTTGGATGGTGATCCTCCAAATAAATCCACAAAAATCAAGCACGGGTAATCATTATTAAACTCTTTAATTTTAGTTTTAAATTCTAAAACCAAACTATCCAAACACATCTCCGGGTGAAATGTGACAGATTTCAAATTTTTTTGCTCGCCAATTATCATTTCTGCGGATTTAACAATACCTTCCGCAAACTCACCATGCGTCATCACTATGATGTTACTCATGTTATTCTCCATACAAAACCTCCATTAAAATATGTGTAAAAGTGATCCCATTGTTCCTACACCAATTAGGATAACTAATAATTTCATCACAGAAACACTTTTCTTATCATGTAAATACCAAACAACCAAAACCAATATAAAAGGTAATAATCCCGGCATCAAACCATCTAGTATTTCTTGAAGTTTCGTCGTACTTTCTCCACTAGTCCACGAGATAGATGTTGATAGAGAAACGAACTGGGCCGATAATCCGCCAACAACCGTTAAACCTAAAATAGATAAGAAGGCTGTTACTTTTTGGATCATAGCAGAAGAAAAAATAGCTGAATCCATAATTTTCATTCCTTCACGGAAACCAAATTGAACGCCCCACATAGAAAAACCAAGTGTGATTGCCGTCCAACCGACTAAAAAAATAATCGGTCCTAAAACATTACCATCTAACGCTAACCCCATTCCAAAGCTCAACAATAAGGCATTCCCTGTACTCGCAAAAAGGGAATCTCCTAAAGCCGCCATTGGTCCCATTAGCCCAGATTTAATTGCATTAAAGACATCATCTGGAATATCTTCTCCATTTGCTTTCGAAACTTCCATAGCCGCAACAGATCCTACCAGCGGCGCTCCAATCGTTGGCTCTGTATTAAAAAAGTTCATATGTCTGGTTAAAGCTTCACCCATTTCTTCCTTACTTCCATCGGTCACTTTTTTCAAAACAGGGACCATACTCCAAGCAAATGCTACATTTTGCATTCGCTCCCAATTCCAAGCAGATGTATTAGACATCAACCACCTAAGACCAACTTTATATATATCTCTTTTAGTTACCTCAACTTCTTTTGTTTTAGTCGACATCTGCATACTCTCCTTTTGGTTTATTAAGGAAACTAATCATTGCTAAGGCAGCTCCAATAACTGCAATCGTAAAAATTGGAAGCTTTAATGCTGTTACCGCTATAAAACCAACAATAAAATATCCCATCAAAGATCTTGTAGTTAATAACATCTTAAGAAGAACAGCCATACCTAACGCTGGTAACATACCACCAATTACAGTAATAATATTAGTTAACCAATCTGGAATATATTGAACAATTTCTGAAGCAGCTGAAGCCCCAAAATAAAGTACTAAAAACGCCGGGAAGAATCTTAAAACAAATGCAATTATTTGAGGCAAACCTATTGTCATAAATGTCAGTTTTGCCACATTACCTTGCGCAGCGTATTCATCTGTTTTATGAACTAACACAGAATTAATAGTTGCGAATAATTGCCACACAAATGTCCCTATCAGCCCTAACGGAACTGCTATAGATACTGCCATATCTGCGGTAACACCAGTAGATAACGCTAATGCTGTCCCTACATACCCAGCAAAAGTGATATCTGATGACATCGCCCCACCAGGAGTAACTGCACCAACATATAAAGCATTGATAGTCGCCCCAATTATTACACCATTAGTTACATCCCCCATTATGATACCAACTATCAGTCCCGCAACAAGTGGTTTTCCAAAAACATGATATGAAATACCTTGTCCACCTAACCACGGACTGGCAATCCATCCTAAATATGCAAATAAGGCTATTAAAATTGCTTGTATTAACGTCATAGTTTTCCTCCTAGATGCTTAGTCAAATTTATTTATCGATTGTCCTGGTACAGTTTGCATAAATATTTCGACATTATTCTTTGTTTTTAAGTTATTAATTGCCGCAAGATTTTCCTCATCTAAATGTACCGTTTGCGCAAATTTTTCGCGCCCTTTAGCCATCCCAATATTTCCAACGTTTATCGTCCAATTAAAGCTATCATTCGCTTCAATTAAAGCATTAACATTTACTGGAGCTTTTGTAATAAGCATCGTTTGCTCTTCATTTAATTCAGAAATACTCGTTTTTGCATCTTCTACACTTTTAATAACTAATTCCACATGTTTCGGGGTCGCCATAATTAGTGCTTTTGAAATAATTGGGTTACTAGCTGCTAAATCATCTACAACAAAAATCTTTTTGGCGTTAAGTTGTTTAATCCACGCCGTAACTACTTGCCCGTGTACTAATCTGTCATCTACTCTAATAAACATTTCTTTTCCTCCTGATGTTGAAATTATAGCGCTTTCATTTTTTGTTAAAGTTATCTATTCATCATATAACGTTCGACTAAGCAACTCATCTTGAACATCTTTATCCAAGTTAACAAACACTGCGCTAAAACCGCTGACTCTCACTATTAAATTAGGATATTTCTCTGGATGTTTTTGCGCATCTTCCAAACCCCCATGATCAACAATTGTCACCATTAAATGACAACCACCTCTTTTGAAGTAAGTGTTAAATAAATATTTAATTTGCTGTCTATTTTTATTAAACATATTAGGGGTAAATTTAATATTTTGAACTGCCCCTCCATGATACTTAGCATCAAAGGTAGACAGTGAATTCAATACAGCTGTTGGTCCGCTCGTAGCAGCCCCACCTTGAGGATTATTAGCTGGATTCATAAACCTTCCCGAATAACGTCCATCTAAAGAAGCAGAAGTTCTTCGTCCCCATTCCGTATTTGTTTGATTATTACTAATAACAATTAGATAATAATCCATTCCTTTCTCAATACCTCTATCTCTAATCCCTTTTGCGACATATTCATAAAAATCATTGGCTAATTCATCGACATCTTTAAGGTCATTACCATATTTACCTTGACTCCACAAATCCTCACGTATTTTCTCATACCCCGCAAAATCCTTAAGTGCCGCTTCATTTAATTCAGCTAAAGTATATTTCCGCTGCTCATAAACCAAGCTTTTAATCGCTGTAAGGGTATCACTTGTATTTATATTTCCGTAAGTTTCATTCGTTCCACCAAGATACCTAATACCTCCATCTAGAATAGCGCTCCCTTTACTAATACAATCATCCATCAGAATACTAGCAAACAGAAATGAAACTTCTTGATTCATAAGTTCATAACTATAATATTGCGCATCCACCGAGAGATCAAAATAGTAATCTAGTAATTCTTTATAATTATTATACAAATCATCAAAAGTATGAAACTCACTATTATCTTTTATTTGAACAGGACCAGACTTTTTCACACCATCTATCGGGTCTATCCCGTTATTCAATGTGATATTCAACAGCTTCACTAGATTAAGCAAAGTATTCGGGGTACCTACACTCTGTCCTTGAATTACAAATTCTCCACATCCGAACGGCACATATTGCTCTGCTGCTTCTCGATCCACTCGCATTGCATACATAACAGCTGGCACGTTCACCTCATCATTATAAAGTGTAGGGTATGTTGCGCCACTGCCAATACAGTCATATGCCATATCCATGATTTCTTCTGATGTTTCCTTATTGAACCTTAACGTAAATTGCGGCTCTACATAATTACATTTTTGCGTTACTTTCATCGCAATTTTCGCAAAAATATCTGCCGCTTCCGGGTGTTTCCTTCCATATCCCCCCACAATAATTCGGCCATTAACTGTAGTTCTCCGATTTTCAATTAAATTCCAAAGAGATTTCAGATAATCAAATGCATCTTCTTCAGTAATAACACCATTATCTAAGTCGTTTTTCAAATATGGTCCAAGATAATCGTCTAATCTACCGTAGTTTATACATCCAGCAAGCAAAGCATATAGCTAGACCATTTGTAACGCTTGATGAAAGGTTCTAGGTTTTTGACTACGAACAACTTCTAAATCATTATCCATCATTTCTAATTGTTTTCGACGTTCTGGTGAAACTTGAAGCATTGCCTTTTGAACTAATTCCCTTTCAAAATCTACGACCTGTTGATAAAGTTCCAACGATTCAATGGATGCGGTAAAAAATTCGTTATCACCCAATACAACTTGTTTTTCTTTTATTAGTGTTTTCAAACCTTCAATGCCATTATCTAAAAGCTTAGGATAATCAAGCATCATCCCACTTAGTCTAGCTGTCGCCATCAGAGGGAAATCGCAATCAATAAAACGGCCTACTGTATCTTCCGTTAGTACATCTTTACAATAAAGCGCTTTGACATCATTCTCTTCCCAGTATGAATACATCTCATCAACGCGTTTTTGATCTTCAACCAAAGAAAGCTCTTCACGAAATTTCAACAGCTTATCAAACACACAATAATGTCCTACTCCACCAAGAGAAGTAACACAACCAAAACCAATTGGCAAAAAATCCAAACGTCCCGCTAATAAGTCCTGCTCTTCAATACTCCGAAACAACGTCGGATAAATAACTTTAAGGCAATTAATTTCTCGTTTTTCTTTGGAAAGACCTTTTGACTCTTTGTGAACACGAGTATATTCTTCCATTATCGCTAGTTGTTCTTGCGGCGTTTTTTCACTTGGTAGCTTGATACTTACTTCTACATTTTGAGCACCGACAATATTTGTTTTTTTCATCCTAATGTTTACTCCTTTCAGCATCTCGCCAATTGTCTTGATAACCTCCCAACAAATCAACAAATCTTTTAGCAATATAGTGAGGTCTAGTAATCGCACTCCCTACAACTACTGAGTGTGCCCCTAGATATAATACTTTCATTGCATCTTCCGGCGAATAGATGTGTCCTTCCATCATTACATAGGCCTCATCTTTAAAATCGCGGCACATTCGGGCAAATTCTCTAAAATCCGGTTCTTCAATATGTTTTGTTTCTTTTGTGTATCCATACAAAGTTGGTGCAACGATATCTGCCCCATTATCAATCGCTCGTCTCGCCTCATCATAATTCGATATATCTGCAAAAATTGGTGCATCTGGAATTTCACGCTTCACTATCGGTAGCAAATCCCAAGCAACGGTCCCTTCATGAGTTATTTGACCAGTGCAGTCTAAAGCGATAATATCCGCTCCAGCCTCCCAGATGTCTTTACACGATTGTAATGTCGGAGTAATAAAAACATCCGTATCATCATTCCAAATTTTCCAAAGACCAATAATCGGCAAATCTACTTTTTCTTTAATTAACCGAATTTGTTCAGGCGAGTTTGCTCTAATACCTACTGCGCCAGCCCACTTAGCTGACTCAGCCATTTTCACTACCATATCATCCGTATAAATTGGTTCATCCTTTTGCGTTTGACAAGAAACAACCAAACCACCTTTCAACGATTCTAATAAAGCTTTATTTTTTTGATTACTTGTTTTCATACGTTTCTCTCCTTTGAGTAATTTTTCTTAATGAATTTCATTTTTCACTAAATCCAAGCGAATATAACCTTACATTCTTAACTCAAAAAACGCGTGTTAATATGATTAAAACGAATTATGAATACCCTTTCACATTTCTTGTTCAGTATATCACCTTCGAAAAAACCTTTTCAAGTCTTTTTTAGTCATTTTAAATCATTCTGTGTCAAAAAATCCAAAAAACGGATGTCCTTGCTTCAAATAACTAACTATAATTTATTTGAAAAAGAATTTAAAATAAGTAATATTTTACAAAAAGCCATATTTAATAAGGATTTATCAATTTTCAAACTAACCCTCACCATTCAAAAAACTTAATTATTACCCAAATAAATCATTTTAAATCAAATTAAGTCATTTTGAACTTTATTTTATTAAATTTTACAGTTATACTTAGTTTAAGTTATAAATACACATAGAAAGGCGTGATTAAAATAGTAGATACAAAAGGCTGTGTCTTTAACATTCAACGTTTTAGTATTCATGATGGTCCCGGTATTAGAACAACCATTTTTTTAAAGGCTGCCCCTTACAATGTACATGGTGTTCTAATCCCGAGTCCCAAAAGCGTTTACCAGCATGGATGTGGGACAATATCAAAAAGAAGAATATACTCACTGGAGATTATCTTACAGTAGACGAGATAATGTCAGAAGTCCTAAAAGACATCGATTATTACGCAGAATCAGGCGGCGGGGTCACTGTAACTGGTGGCGAAGTTTTAGCTCAGTTACCTTTTGTCATTAAATTCCTAAAAAAGTGCAAGGAAAATGGAATACACACAGCTTGTGAAACTTCTGCATACTCCTCCAAAGAAAAATTTCTGTTATTATTAGAAAACGTTGACCTACTCATAATGGATATCAAACATTACAACAGCGAAAAACACAGGGATAAAACAGGTGTAAAGTTAGAACCAATAATTGAAAATCTTAAGTTAGCAAGTCTTTCAGATAAAGATATGCTCTTACGAATACCGATTATCCCTGGATACAATGATTCTCTTGCTGACTCAGAACAATTTGCCCTATTACTAAGCTCCCTTAATATCCAAGCAGTAGAATTACTCCCTTTTCACCAATTTGGCAAGAGTAAGTATAAATTCCTTGGCAGAAAATATGAGTTTACAACCACACCACAATTAAGCACCACGGACCTGCTTCTGCACAAAAAAAATATTTATTTCACATGGAATCCATTGCGAAATCGCCTAAAAAAAGATGGAAAGGCTATATCCACCTTTCCATCCTCTTTATTTAGAAATCACTATATTTTTATAATTCTTCTTATCAGTAGGAAAATCATCCACAAATATTTTGTCAAATTGGTTTAAATAACCAAAAGTACTTATGCCTGTTAAAGAAAATTTAGAATGATCAACTAATAAATACGAGTGCTTGCCTCTTTCCATTACAGCCTTCTTTAAAGCTCCAACTTCAAATTCACTAGCATAAACCTCACCTAAATCTAGGTCTACACCATTCGCACCAATAAAAACTTTATCAAATCTAAATTCTTTGATTTGCTCTATAGTACTTGGTCCATAGCATGTTTCGTATTTAGGATTATAAGCCCCCCCCAGCATATAAATACTTCCATTTGGAATAGATAAACGCGATAAAAGAAAAAAACTATTAGTTACAACTTTAATTCTTTTATTTTGTAAATAGGGCAACAGTTGGACAGGTGTTGTTCCCGAATCTAAAAAAACTAAATCTCCATCATTAATCATTTTGGCAGCTTCCTTACACACAGCCTGTTTTTCTTTAATATGAACACCTAACTTATCTAAAACAGGTACCTCTGTAAGATCACTCATCGTTTCATCAAAGTTTTTTTGGATAGCTCCACCTCTCGCTCGATCGACCTTTCCATCTTGCTCAAGCGCTTTAAGATCCCGTTGGATAGTGGATTTTGATACACCCAATTCTTTACACAAGTCAGTTACCGATATCGATGGTTGATCATGTAGCCTTTTTAATATATATAGTAATCGTTCCTTAGCTAGCAACACTATTTCCCCCTACCTTATAATTGATTACACTTAAAATATGCCGATTTAAATAATCAAGGACTCTCTAAATTTAATTTACGATTCATTCGCTCATCTTAGTATATATTCTCTTTCTCACAAACTCAAGACATTGCGTCATTTTCAAACTATCTACTTTATAAATTCATGAAATGCAACCCCCCTCGCAACATAGATAATACCTTTGTTACAAGGGGGGTGTATTAGTTATTTTGTAGCCATGTATCTAATCGATTAATCACTTTTTCCTTGCCAAGCACTTCAATAGCGAGTGGCAATTCAGGACCGTGCATTTCACCAGTAGTCACAATTCGAATTGGCATAAATAGCCCTTTACCTTTGACACCAGTTTCTTTTTGAACGCGTTTGATAGCCGCTTTTACTTCAGTAGCTTCTAGAACTTCTAAAGCTTCCAATTCCTTTTTGAAAGCTGAGATAACAGTTGGAACAGTTTCTTCTACAAGAACCGCTTTTTCTTCCTCATCAAAAGTAATCGAATCCGCATCCGCAAAGAACATTTCCGAAAGTGGCACGATTTCCGCACCATAACTCATTTGTTCATGGTAAAGCGAAACTAACTTGTGTACCCAATTAAGTTCAGCTTGGTCTAACTCTTCAGAAACAACTCCGGCCTTTTGTAAATGTGGTAAAGAAAGCTCTACGACATCATTTAGCGGTAATTTCTTCACATATTGGTTGTTCACCCACGTTAATTTAACATTATCAAACAACGCTGGTGATTTAGATAGACGTTTTGGATCAAACATTTGGATGAATTCTTCTTTAGAGAAAATTTCTTCTTCGCCTTCTGGGGACCAACCAAGCATTGCAATAAAATTAAATAACGCTTCTGGCAAATAACCTAAATCACGATATTGCTCAATAAATTGAATAATCGAACCGTCACGCTTACTTAATTTACGTCTGCTTTCATTTACAATAAGAGTCATATGACCAAAAATTGGTGGCTCCCAACCAAAAGCATTATAAATAAGTAATTGTTTCGGTGTATTGGAAATGTGATCATCTCCGCGAAGCACATGAGAAATCTCCATTAAATGATCATCTACTGCTACTGCAAAATTATATGTTGGAATACCATCTTTTTTCGCAATAACAAAGTCTCCAATACCATTCGATTCAAAAGAAACATCCTCTTTTACCATATCGTTAAAAGTAATCGTTTGGTTTGCAGGTACTTTAAAACGAATACTTGGATTAAAGCCTTGCTCTTCTTTTTCTACTTGTTGTTCTTTTGTTAAATGGCGACATTTCCCGCTATAACGAGGCATTTCACCATTTGCTTTTTGTTTTTCGCGTTCTGCTTCTAATTCATCTTCTGTACAATAACATTTATAAGCCAAGCCTTCATCCAAAAGTTTTTGAATAAGTGGTTCGTAGATGGATTGACGTTCAGATTGACGGTAAGGTCCGTATTTTCCAGGGACATCAACTCCTTCATCCCAGTCTATACCAAGCCATTTCAGGTTTTTCATTTGGCTTTCTTCTCCGTCTTCCACGTTACGTTTAGCATCCGTGTCTTCAATTCTGATAATAAAGTCTCCATCATTATGTCTTGCAAATAAATAGTTAAATAAGGCTGTACGCGCATTCCCAATATGCAAAAATCCAGTTGGACTCGGCGCATAACGTACACGTACACGTTTTGTTTCGCTCACAATTATTCACTCCTTCAAATATTTTCAAGTAAGATTTTTTTACTAGATCTGCTTCTTCATATTCGTAATTTCTCCCAGGATTGCCTTCGCAAGCGGCATATCTTCTGGCGTGGTGAGTTTAATATTGTAGTAACTTCCTTGAACAACCGAAACTGGAATAGGTATCCGCTCAACCAAGCTCGCCTCATCCGTTCCAAGAAATTGCTCTTCCTTAGCAAGCTGATGTGCTTTTTGTAAAATGTGTAACTCGAAGGCTTGCGGAGTTTGAACTTGCCAAAGATTTTCTCGGTCAACAGTTTCTTGCACGATACTATCTGTAACTCGTTTGACCGTATCTTTGACCTTCACTGCACAAATAGCAGCTTTATTCGCTTTGACACCATCAAGAAGACGATCAATAATATCAAGTGTTACAAACGGCCTCGCCCCATCATGTACAAGAACTACTTGCTCTGTACCACAATGTTCCAGACCAGCAGCTACACTGAATTGTCGCTCGCTTCCACCTTTGACAATTTCTGTGCGTTTTTCAGCAACATCTAACTGTTGCATCCAATTTTTCACATGATTTCTTTCCGCTTCTTGGCATACAACAATCACTTTTGAACAACGATTATCCGCTAAAAAAGGACGTAATGCATGAATAAATATTGGTTCTCCAACTAAATCTAGCCACATTTTATTTTGTTTCGCATTCATGCGTTTGCCTTGTCCTGCTGCTAAAAAAACCAGCTCATAATTCATGCTTGTTTACTCCTTCCACTCAGGATGGTTTAGCAAAAATCATTCTTCCTGCTGATGTTTGAAGCACACTAGTTACTTCTACTTGAATAGTCTCATTAATAAATTTACGGCCATCTTCTACAACAATCATTGTCCCATCATCTAGATATGCCACACCTTGGTTATGCTCTTTTCCATCTTTCACCATAAGAACAGTCATTTTCTCACCTGGTAAAACAACTGGTTTCACGGCATTTGCCAAATCATTAATATTTAGAACTGGTACATTCTGGAATTCACATACTTTATTTAAATTATAATCATTGGTAACGACAATTCCACCCATTACTTTAGCAAGTTTCACAAGTTTACTGTCTACTTCAGGCGTATCTTCAAAGTCACCTTCATACATTTCTACTTGAATAGATTCTTCTTTTTGGATTCGATTTAAAATGTCTAATCCACGACGACCTCTTGTCCGCTTAAGCGTATCCGATGAATCTGCAATATGTTGAAGTTCAGCTAGTACGAATAGTGGAATAACCACTGTTCCATCCAAAAAGCCTGTTGCTAAAATATCCGCAATACGTCCATCAATAATGACACTCGTATCCAAAATTTTATAGGTTTTCTTAGATTTCTCCTCCGTACGCTCTTCCTCTGGTGTTTTTTTCTTCGCATTTCTGTTATTGACAAAATTCCCAAATTCATTGCGACGACTAATCCCAATCCGGAATCCTAAATAACCAAGTACTAATGTTAAAATAACTGGTACTACCGAATTTAAAAGTGGAATATTTGTTTGACTTAGCGCATTGCTAGCAAAAAACGCAATAACTAAACCTACAAACAAACCAAGTCCGCCATAAACAAGTGTGGCAATAGCAATTTTAGCTAATTTTTCCTCTAACCAATTAAGTGCGGCTTCTACATATTTCACCGCCCAAAAAGTAATAAGATAAAATATAAGTGCACCAATCAGAGCATTAGTATAAGGATTATTAATTAGCAGAATATGCCCTATTCCTAGTTTTGTCCAAAGCATTGGCAATGAAAAGACTCCCGTTGTCCCGCCAAGAATCAAAAAACATATTCGAATTACCCATGTAAGCATTTAGTTTCCCCCTCTCCGTTTTTATATTTATAGGCATATTTGAGCTATTATCAAATATACATATAGCACTATTCTACACTATTAAAAGACGATACCGCAAATAGTACTCACGGAATCTCTCAAGTATTTATTTTCAGTCTGGCAATGCCTTCTTCAAAGCTTCCCCAATTGTTTCTACTCCAACCACTTGCACATCTTTTGGTATTTTCCAAGTACCTTCATTATTTTTCGGAATGAAAATTCGTTTGAATCCAAGTTTTGCCGCCTCTTGTACGCGTTGTTCAATTCTTGCCACTCGACGAATTTCTCCAGTTAAACCTAGTTCGCCGATAAAGCAATCAGTACTTTTAGTCGGTTTATCTCGGTAACTTGATGCTACACTTACAGCCACAGCTAAATCTACAGCCGGTTCGTCCAATTTCACTCCACCTGCTGCTTTCAGATAAGCGTCTTGATTTTGTAGCATTAATCCTACTCTCTTTTCCAAAACAGCCATTATCAATGATACTTTATTATAATCAATTCCCGTTGCCATTCGTTTTGCATTTCCAAACATGGTTGGTGAAACAAGGGCTTGAATTTCGACAAGTACTGGGCGTGTTCCTTCCATAGATGCAACTACCGTTGAACCTGATGCTCCTTCTAAACGTTCTTCTAGGAAGACTTCCGATGGATTGGCAACTTCAACAAGACCTACATCACGCATTTCAAAAATACCAATTTCATTCGTTGATCCAAAACGGTTCTTCACAGCACGCAAAATTCGGTAAGCATGGTGGCGCTCTCCCTCAAAATAGAGCACCGTATCTACCATGTGTTCAAGTAAACGTGGTCCTGCAATTGCGCCTTCTTTTGTTACATGCCCTACTATAAAAATAGCGATATTTTGCATTTTAGCGATTCGCATTAAAGCCGCCGTACATTCACGAACTTGAGATACGCTTCCAGCAGCACTGGTGACATCTGGATGATACACTGTTTGAATAGAGTCAATTACAACAAAATCTGGTTTCACAAAATCAATCGTTTCTTGCACTGCTTCTAAATTCGTTTCCGCGTAAACATATAAATTATCTCCTGAAACTTGCAATCGCTCAGCTCGAAGTTTTGTTTGTTTGATTGATTCCTCCCCAGAAATATACAGTACTTTTTTATTTGTCAGCGTTAGTTGTGCTGATACTTGAAGTAAAAGTGTTGATTTACCAATACCTGGATCCCCACCAACTAGTACCATAGATCCTGGGACAACTCCACCACCAAGTACACGATTTAACTCAGGCATACGTGTCTCTACTCGAGCCTCTTCTTCGCTGGCAATCTGCGTAATCGGAGTTGCTTTTGCCGCTTCCCCAGTATGATTAAAAGCTGAGCGTGATTTCTTAGATGGTTCTAGCGCCTCCACCATTTGATTCCACTCGTTGCAATTCGGACATTTCCCCATCCATTTTGGCGATTCATATCCACATGCCTGACATACAAATTTGGTCGTCCTTTTTGCCTTAGCCATTTCTAACACCCCTCCATACATATGCTTCATTTTACCACAGATCATCTGTTCGCGTTAAGCCTTTTAATTAAACTCGTATTTTGGCCATAAATCTTGTATTTTCGCGTTTTAAAAAACCTTTCCTAAATTTCTTAGGAAAGGCTCTCTATTTATTTTGTTTTAACTTTTTTAGGTGTAGCTTTCTTTTTAGGTGCAGCTTTTTGTCTAACTTTCAGCTTCCCATCTTTCACACCAATTTCAATTGTATCTCCCACTTTGATATTTCCACGAAGCAACTCTTCAGAAAGCATATCCTCTACTTCTTTTTGAATTGCCCGTTTCAAAGGACGAGCCCCGTATTCTGGGTCATAACCGTCTTTTGCAATTTTAGCTTTCGCGCCTTCTGTCAGCTTCACATGTATATCACGTTCAGCAAGGCGTTTAGTTAATTGTGCAGTTAGAAGCGTTACAATTTGTTTTAGCTCTTTCTCTTGAAGCGAATGGAACACAATGGTTTCATCAATGCGATTGATAAACTCTGGACGGAACGCTTGTTTTAAATCTTGTAAAACGCGGTGTTCCATTGCTTTATGATCTTTAAGTGGGTCAATTACATTAAAGCCCATCGATTTATCTTGTTTCATTTCTTGTGCACCAATATTCGAGGTCATGATGATAACCGTATTTCTAAAATCAACTACACGTCCTTTAGAATCTGTTAAACGACCATCATCTAGCACTTGTAGCAACATATTAAATACATCTGGATGTGCTTTTTCAATCTCATCTAAAAGAACTACTGAATAAGGTTTTTGACGGACTTTCTCAGTTAATTGTCCACCTTCTTCATAACCAACGTAACCAGGAGGAGCCCCAACTAAACGAGCAGTTGAAAATTTCTCCATATACTCTGACATATCAATCCGAATCATTGAATCTTCATCACCAAACATTGACTCCGCAAGTGCACGAGCAAGTTCGGTTTTTCCGACACCAGTTGGTCCAAGGAAAATAAAGGAACCTATTGGACGCTTCGGATCTTTAAGTCCAGCACGCGCCCGACGAACGGCTAGGGATACAGCTTTAACAGCAGCATCCTGACCAATTACTCGCTCATGTAAAAGTTTTTCCATGTTAAGTAATTTATTTGTTTCCGTTTCAGCAAGTTTTGCAACCGGAATTCCAGTCCAACTAGCTACAACTTCTGCAACAATATCTTCTGTCACTTCACTATGATCAAGCCCTTGTTTTTCTTTCCAATTTGCTTTTGTTTCTTCTAAAGATTTTTTAAGTTTATGCTCTTTATCTCGTAATGCTGCCGCTTTTTCGAATTCTTGACCTTGCACAGCTGCATCTTTTTCCTTCTTCAAATCTGTTAAGTTATTCTCCATTTCTTTTACATTTTTGGGTGTTGTAAAAGATTTCAACCGAACTTTAGAACCAGCTTCATCAATCACATCAATTGCTTTGTCTGGTAAGAAGCGGTCAGAAATGTAGCGGTCCGATAAGCGAACTGCTGCATCAAGCGCCGCATCAGTAATAGCAACCCGGTGATGCGCTTCATAACGATCACGTAAGCCATGTAAAATTTGAATGGATTCCTCAACAGTCGGTTCATCTACTTTAATTGGTTGGAAACGCCTTTCAAGTGCTGCGTCTTTTTCAATATATTTCCGGTACTCATCAAGCGTTGTTGCACCAATACATTGCAACTCTCCACGAGCTAGAGGTGGCTTCAAAATGTTAGATGCATCAATTGCACCTTCCGCTCCACCAGCACCAATTAACGTATGAAGTTCGTCAATAAATAAAATCACATTTCCAGCTTGGCGAATTTCATCCATTACTTTTTTCAATCGGTCTTCAAATTCACCGCGATATTTAGTTCCTGCAACTACAGTCCCCATATCAAGCGTCATTACACGCTTTCCGCGCAACGTCTCAGGAACTTCATTACGTACAATTTGCTGTGCTAGCCCCTCAGCAATCGCTGTTTTACCTACACCTGGTTCCCCAATAAGAACTGGATTATTTTTTGTCCGACGACTTAACACTTCAATCACACGTTGAATTTCTTTAGAGCGGCCAATAACCGGATCCAAATTATCCTCACGAGCAATAACAGTCAAATCACGAGCTAAACTGTCTAACGTAGGCGTCGCTTGCGTATTAGTTTGTCTTCCAGCTCCAGTTGCATCCCCGCCACCAAGCAGTTGCAATACTTGTTGTCTAGCTTTATTCAAGCTAATACCTAGATTGCTTAAAACTCGAGCGGCAACTCCTTCACCTTCCCGAATAAGTCCTAATAGAATATGCTCTGTTCCAACATACGTATGTCCAAGTTTCCGTGCTTCATCCATTGAAAGTTCAATTACCTTTTTAGCTCGAGGTGTATATTGAATGGTCGTTACAGCTTTTTCGCCATGACCAATTAATCCTTCTACTTCTTGTTGAACTTTTTCAGCACTAATTCCAAGTTCATAGAGCGCTTTTGCTGCAATCCCTTCTCCCTCTCTAACAAGTCCAAGCAGTATATGTTCCGTACCTAAATTACTATGATTCAAGCGCATTGCCTCTTCTTGTGACAAAGCGAGTACTTTCTGAGCTCTTTGCGTAAAACGTCCAAACATCATTGTTGTTTCCTCCTTATCCTCAGCCAATTCCATTATCGCCCAAAATCTCGCGAATCACTTTGGCTCGTATTACTTTCTCTTCTAAGGCATCCATATCTCGTCCAGCTTCTATCCTTAAAAAAGCTGGTTGCGAGAATAGTACCAACTCATTCATTTTTTTGCGAGAAATATGCTCGAAAAATCCTAATTCAACACCTAACCGAATATCAGAAATAGCATCTGCTGCTTCTTGAATAGAAATAATCCGACAATTTCTAAGCAAACCATATGACCTAAAAACTCGGTCCTCAAGTGCTATATGAAATTTTTGCTTCAAAGTCGTTCTAGCCACTCGTTCTTGCATAATAATTTGTTCCATTACTTGCGTTAAATCTTCCACAATTTCAGTTTCTGTTTTTCCAAGCGTCACTTGATTAGATACTTGGAAGATATTACTCGCGGGCATGCTACCTTCCCCGTATATACCTCTTACCACAAAACCAAGGCTCCTAATCGCTTCAACCACATTTTTAATCCTTTTAGTCGTGACAAGTCCTGGCAAATGAACCATAACAGAGGCCCTCATTCCAGTCCCAATATTCGTCACACAACTAGTCAAATACCCAAACTGCTTATCAAAAGCATAAACAACCTTATCTTCTACATAACTATCAATTTGGAGAGCTGCTTCCAGTGCATCAAACAACCTTAATCCCGGTGTCATACACTGAATTCTCAAGTGATCCTCTTCATTCAACATAATACTAACATTCTCTTCTTCATTTAAAAGAACTGCCCCATGCTGACTCTTGTTCATCAAATAAGGACTAATTAAATGTTTCTCCACCAAAAGAGCCTTCTCAAGCTTAGAAATTTCGTTCATTTTAAATAGGGTAAAATTATTATCAAAAACAGCGGAAATAGTATCCATCGTTCCTTCTTTTTGCTCATAAATTGGAAATGGTTCATTTTTTAAATTCCTAGCTAATCGGATTCGCGAACTAAGTACTACATCATCATCGTCCCCATCATTCTCTAACCAAGAACTAAGCCGAGGTTCAAATACATTCATTTATCCTCACCCCCAGCCTTCAAATCTCGAATTTCATCACGCACAATCGCGGCATCCTCAAATTCTTCATTCTTAATTAATTGATTTAACTTCTCTTGAAGACGAATAATTTCATTTTGCACATCTTCCGCACGTTCAATTTCTTTAGGAACTTTTCCGATATGCTTCTTATAGCCATTTTGCACACGCCCAATAATTGGCACCAATTGTGCTTGAAAAGCTGAGTAACATGCTTCACAACCAACACGATTCGTTTGTAAAAATTCTTCAAAAGATAAATGGCATTTTTCACAAACCATTTTTTTCTGTACCGCTTCTTCTTTCTGTAAGAGTGTTAAAAAATCTAAAGCAACTTCACTAAATGTATCCATCGCCTTAACTAAGTCTTTCTCTGATGCAAGAGCTTCATCAGTAGCACAACTCTCACATAAATATAGCGACTCTACTTTCCCAGCATCCTTTAACTGTTGCAAAGCAATAACAGCCTTATTTTTTCCACATCTTTGACATATCATAAGTTATCACACCCTAATCATATTTCAAAGCAACTAACATCGCTTCTAATATTTTACTACGCAAAACATCTCGATCCGGTAATTGTAAAATTAAAACTTCTCGATCTAATGCTGCCACCATCAATCTCGCTTCTTTCTTCGTTATAACATCTTCCTCAAGCAATCTTAAAATAACATCTTCTGAGAAAGATTGAGATACCTTTTTATCATGAACCATAGATATGATAGCTTCCAATAACTGCAGTTTATCATTCATTTTAACTTTGATAATCCGAATGTATCCTCCACCACCACGTTTACTTTCAACAATATATCCACGCTCCATTGTAAATCTGGTATTAATAACGTAATTGATTTGTGACGGTACACATTCAAACTTATCAGCAATCTCGCTTCTTTTAATTTCGACTGCTTCACTAGACTCCAGTACTTGTTTTAAATAAGCTTCTATAATATCAGAAATATTTTTCATTATAAGGCTCTCCTTTCTATATTCTCCCAATTACTGACTTTGACTATTTTTGACTTTAATTATACTAGATAACCTTACCTATTAGCAATTTATTTATCTTTTTACACAAAAAAAGTCCTAACGAATTAGGACTTTTCAAATTGCCCGGCAGCGACCTACTCTCGCAGGGGGAAGCCCCCAACTACCATTGGCGCAGAGAAGCTTAACTACCGTGTTCGGGATGGGAACGGGTGTGACCTTCTCGCCATAACTACCAGACAATATTGAATTGTTGAAAGATTGCTCTCTCAAAACTAGAGAAGAAAGGGTTCAGTTAGGTAACTTCGTTTCATTTTTTGGTTAAGTCCTCGATCGATTAGTATTTGTCCGCTCCATGTATCGCTACACTTCCACTCCAAACCTATCTACCTGATCATCTTTCAGGGATCTTACTTTCCGAAGAAATGGGAAATCTCATCTTGAGGGGGGCTTCACGCTTAGATGCTTTCAGCGTTTATCCCTGCCACACATAGCTACCCAGCGATGCTCCTGGCGGAACAACTGGTACACCAGCGGTGTGTCCATCCCGGTCCTCTCGTACTAAGGACAGCTCCTCTCAAATTTCCTGCGCCCGCGACGGATAGGGACCGAACTGTCTCACGACGTTCTGAACCCAGCTCGCGTGCCGCTTTAATGGGCGAACAGCCCAACCCTTGGGACCGACTACAGCCCCAGGATGCGACGAGCCGACATCGAGGTGCCAAACCTCCCCGTCGATGTGGACTCTTGGGGGAGATAAGCCTGTTATCCCCGGGGTAGCTTTTATCCGTTGAGCGATGGCCCTTCCATGCGGAACCACCGGATCACTAAGCCCGACTTTCGTCCCTGCTCGACTTGTCAGTCTCGCAGTCAAGCTCCCTTGTGCCTTTACACTCTGCGAATGATTTCCATCCATTCTGAGGGAACCTTTGGGCGCCTCCGTTACTCTTTAGGAGGCGACCGCCCCAGTCAAACTGCCCACCTGACACTGTCTCCCCACGCGCTAAGCGTGGCGGGTTAGAATGGTCATACAGCCAGGGTAGTATCCCACCATTGCCTCCTCGTATGCTAGCGCACACGTCTCTTCGGCTCCTACCTATCCTGTACAAGCGGTACAAACATTCCATATCAGGTTGCAGTAAAGCTCCACGGGGTCTTTCCGTCCTGTCGCGGGTAACCTGCATCTTCACAGGTACTATAATTTCACCGAGTCTCTCGTTGAGACAGTGCCCAGATCGTTGCGCCTTTCGTGCGGGTCGGAACTTACCCGACAAGGAATTTCGCTACCTTAGGACCGTTATAGTTACGGCCGCCGTTTACTGGGGCTTCAATTCGTACCTTCGCCGAAGCTAAGCACTCCTCTTAACCTTCCAGCACCGGGCAGGCGTCAGCCCCTATACGTCACCTTACGGTTTTGCAGAGACCTGTGTTTTTGCTAAACAGTCGCCTGGGCCTATTCACTGCGGCTCTCTCGGGCTTGCACCCTAATAGAGCACCCCTTCTCCCGAAGTTACGGGGTCATTTTGCCGAGTTCCTTAACGAGAGTTCTCTCGCTCACCTTAGGATTCTCTCCTCATCTACCTGTGTCGGTTTGCGGTACGGGCAGTACTACTCTTCCTAGAGGCTTTTCTTGACAGCGTGAAATCAGGAACTTCCGTACTTCATTTCCTTCCCCATCACAGCTCATGCTTCGCGAGAAGCGGATTTGCCTACTTCTCACACTCACTGCTTGGACGCACATTTCCATTCGTGCGATTCCCTATCCTTCTGTGTCACCCCATCGGTTAAACAATTAGCACTGGTACAGGAATCTCTACCTGTTGTCCATCGCCTACGCCTATCGGCCTCGGCTTAGGTCCCGACTAACCCTGAGCGGACGAGCCTTCCTCAGGAAACCTTAGATATTCGGTGGAAGGGATTCTCACCCTTCTTTCGCTACTCATACCGGCATTCTCACTTCTAAGCGCTCCACCAGTCCTTCCGGTCTGACTTCACCGCCCTTAGAACGCTCTCCTACCACGAACCTCTATAAGAGGTTCATCCACAGTTTCGGTAATATGTTTAGCCCCGGTACATTTTCGGCGCGGGGTCACTCGACCAGTGAGCTATTACGCACTCTTTCAATGGTGGCTGCTTCTAAGCCAACATCCTGGTTGTCTAAGCAACCCCACATCCTTTTCCACTTAACATATATTTGGGGACCTTAACTGGTGGTCTGGGCTGTTTCCCTTTCGACTACGGATCTTATCACTCGCAGTCTGACTCCCGAGTATAAGTACATGGCATTCGGAGTTTATCTGAATTCGGTAACCCGAGAAGGGCCCCTAGTCCAAACAGTGCTCTACCTCCATGACTCTTTACCTCGAGGCTAGCCCTAAAGCTATTTCGGAGAGAACCAGCTATCTCCAAGTTCGATTGGAATTTCTCCGCTACCCACACCTCATCCCCGCACTTTTCAACGTGCGTGGGTTCGGACCTCCAGTAAGTATTACCTTACCTTCATCCTGGACATGGGTAGATCACCTGGTTTCGGGTCTACGACCTGTTACTTATTCGCCCTATTCAGACTCGCTTTCGCTACGGCTCCGCTTTTTCCGCTTAACCTTGCAACAAATCGTAACTCGCCGGTTCATTCTACAAAAGGCACGCTATCACCCATTAACGGGCTCTAACTACTTGTAGGCACACGGTTTCAGGAACTGTTTCACTCCCCTTCCGGGGTGCTTTTCACCTTTCCCTCACGGTACTGGTTCACTATCGGTCACTAGGGAGTATTTAGCCTTGGGAGATGGTCCTCCCGGATTCCGACGGAATTTCACGTGTTCCGCCGTACTCAGGATCCACTCTGGAGGGAAAGCTATTTCAACTACCGGGCTGTTACCGTCTTTGGCGGGCCTTTCCAGACCGCTTCATTTATAACTTTCTTTTGTAACTCCGTATAGAGTGTCCTACAACCCCAAGAAGCAAGCTTCTTGGTTTGGGCTTTTTCCGTTTCGCTCGCCGCTACTCAGGAAATCGATTTTTCTTTCTCTTCCTCCAGGTACTTAGATGTTTCAGTTCCCTGGGTCTGCCTTCCTCACGCTATGTATTCACGTAAGGATACTATCCGACTAAAGATAGTGGGTTCCCCCATTCGGAAATCTCTGGATCAACGCTTACGTACAGCTCCCCAAAGCATATCGGTGTTAGTCCCGTCCTTCTTCGGCTCCTAGTGCCAAGGCATCCACCGTGCGCCCTTTCTAACTTAACCAATTTACTTCGATGAAGTAAAGGTTGTTTTTCTGATTTTTCGTATCAGCGATGATACTTCCAATCAGATGAAAGATTCACTTTCAGATGATTCTCGGTTACTTGTGTCATAAATAGTTACCTATTTATGCTAACTTTACTAACTTTCTTATCTAGTTTTCAAAGAACAAACAGTATAGAGAAGAATTAACCTCTCAAAACTGAACAAACAGAGAAGAACGAAAACTCACAGGTTTCCTTTTCCTTAGAAAGGAGGTGATCCAGCCGCACCTTCCGATACGGCTACCTTGTTACGACTTCACCCCAATTATCTGTCCCACCTTCGGCGGCTGGCTCCTAAAAGGTTACCCTACCGACTTCGGGTGTTACAAACTCTCGTGGTGTGACGGGCGGTGTGTACAAGGCCCGGGAACGTATTCACCGCGGCATGCTGATCCGCGATTACTAGCGATTCCGGCTTCATGTAGGCGAGTTGCAGCCTACAATCCGAACTGAGAATGGTTTTATGGGATTGGCTCCACCTCGCGGCTTCGCGACCCTTTGTACCATCCATTGTAGCACGTGTGTAGCCCAGGTCATAAGGGGCATGATGATTTGACGTCATCCCCACCTTCCTCCGGCTTGCACCGGCAGTCACTTTAGAGTGCCCAACTAAATGCTGGCAACTAAAATCAAGGGTTGCGCTCGTTGCGGGACTTAACCCAACATCTCACGACACGAGCTGACGACAACCATGCACCACCTGTCACTTTGTCCCCGAAGGGAAAGCTCTGTCTCCAGAGTGGTCAAAGGATGTCAAGACCTGGTAAGGTTCTTCGCGTTGCTTCGAATTAAACCACATGCTCCACCGCTTGTGCGGGCCCCCGTCAATTCCTTTGAGTTTCAACCTTGCGGTCGTACTCCCCAGGCGGAGTGCTTAATGCGTTAGCTGCAGCACTAAGGGGCGGAAACCCCCTAACACTTAGCACTCATCGTTTACGGCGTGGACTACCAGGGTATCTAATCCTGTTTGCTCCCCACGCTTTCGCGCCTCAGCGTCAGTTACAGACCAGAGAGTCGCCTTCGCCACTGGTGTTCCTCCACATATCTACGCATTTCACCGCTACACGTGGAATTCCACTCTCCTCTTCTGCACTCCAGTCTTCCAGTTTCCAATGACCCTCCCCGGTTAAGCCGGGGGCTTTCACATCAGACTTAAAAGACCGCCTGCGCGCGCTTTACGCCCAATAAATCCGGACAACGCTTGCCACCTACGTATTACCGCGGCTGCTGGCACGTAGTTAGCCGTGGCTTTCTGGTTAGATACCGTCAAGGGACAAGCAGTTACTCTTATCCTTGTTCTTCTCTAACAACAGTACTTTACGATCCGAAAACCTTCTTCATACACGCGGCGTTGCTCCGTCAGACTTTCGTCCATTGCGGAAGATTCCCTACTGCTGCCTCCCGTAGGAGTCTGGGCCGTGTCTCAGTCCCAGTGTGGCCGATCACCCTCTCAGGTCGGCTATGCATCGTTGCCTTGGTAGGCCTTTACCCTACCAACTAGCTAATGCACCGCGGGCCCATCTGTAAGCGATAGCCGAAACCATCTTTCAAAGTGATGACATGCGTCACTACTTATCATTCGGTATTAGCCCCGGTTTCCCGGAGTTATCCCCAACTTACAGGCAGGTTGCCCACGTGTTACTCACCCGTCCGCCACTAACATTGGAAGAGCAAGCTCTTCCTCCGTTCGTTCGACTTGCATGTATTAGGCACGCCGCCAGCGTTCGTCCTGAGCCAGGATCAAACTCTCTTTAAAATATAAATTGAATTTGAATACTTATTCAACACCGTGAATAAGATTCCTTGCGTCAAATTGACTTCGCTAGCAATTAAATTACTAGTTTGTTTTGTTGAAAACAGCTTTCTGTTTTCTGCCCTGCGATTACCAGTGAGACTTTACGTCTCATTGCTTTTCGTCTTCTTCTTTGTTCAGTTTTCAAAGGTCAGCTTTCTTCGTCGCCGTGTTTAGCAGCAACTCTTATATCTTACTCTATTCCCTAATAAATGTCAATACCTTTTAGAAAATAAATTTGGTGGAGCCTAGCGGGATCGAACCGCTGACCTCCTGCGTGCAAAGCAGGCGCTCTCCCAGCTGAGCTAAGGCCCCATTATAATAATAAAAAACAAACAAATCGGGAAGACAGGATTCGAACCTGCGACCCCTTGGTCCCAAACCAAGTGCTCTACCAAGCTGAGCTACTTCCCGTTTATAAAGTGCGCCCAAGAGGAGTCGAACCTCTAACCGCTTGATTCGTAGTCAAGTACTCTATCCAGTTGAGCTATGGGCGCATATTAAAATAATGCCGAGGACCGGAATCGAACCGGTACGGATATCACTATCCGCAGGATTTTAAGTCCTGTGCGTCTGCCAGTTCCGCCACCCCGGCATATTGGAACTTTTGAAAACAAGCGGAAGACGGGGTTCGAACCCGCGACCCCCACCTTGGCAAGGTGATGTTCTACCACTGAACTACTTCCGCATATCATATAAGTGCGGGTGAAGGGACTTGAACCCCCACGCCTCGCGGCGCCAGATCCTAAATCTGGTGCGTCTGCCAATTCCGCCACACCCGCAAAAGTGAGCCGTGCTGGGTTCGAACCAGCGACCCTCTGATTAAAAGTCAGATGCTCTACCAACTGAGCTAACGGCTCTCTACAATAATTATGCACTATTATAAAGAAAATACAAATGGTGCCGGCTGCAAGAGTCGAACTCGCGACCTACTGATTACAAATCAGTTGCTCTACCAACTGAGCTAAGCCGGCATAAAAAATGGAGGTTAACGGGATCGAACCGCTGACCCTCTGCTTGTAAGGCAGATGCTCTCCCAGCTGAGCTAAACCTCCAGAAATACTGCCCGGCAGCGACCTACTCTCGCAGGGGGAAGCCCCCAACTACCATTGGCGCAGAGAAGCTTAACTACCGTGTTCGGGATGGGAACGGGTGTGACCTTCTCGCCATAACTACCAGACAATATTGAATTGTTGAAAGATTGCTCTCTCAAAACTAGAGAAGAAAGGGTTCAGTTAGGTAACTTCGTTTCATTTTTTGGTTAAGTCCTCGATCGATTAGTATTTGTCCGCTCCATGTATCGCTACACTTCCACTCCAAACCTATCTACCTGATCATCTTTCAGGGATCTTACTTTCCGAAGAAATGGGAAATCTCATCTTGAGGGGGGCTTCACGCTTAGATGCTTTCAGCGTTTATCCCTGCCACACATAGCTACCCAGCGATGCTCCTGGCGGAACAACTGGTACACCAGCGGTGTGTCCATCCCGGTCCTCTCGTACTAAGGACAGCTCCTCTCAAATTTCCTGCGCCCGCGACGGATAGGGACCGAACTGTCTCACGACGTTCTGAACCCAGCTCGCGTGCCGCTTTAATGGGCGAACAGCCCAACCCTTGGGACCGACTACAGCCCCAGGATGCGACGAGCCGACATCGAGGTGCCAAACCTCCCCGTCGATGTGGACTCTTGGGGGAGATAAGCCTGTTATCCCCGGGGTAGCTTTTATCCGTTGAGCGATGGCCCTTCCATGCGGAACCACCGGATCACTAAGCCCGACTTTCGTCCCTGCTCGACTTGTCAGTCTCGCAGTCAAGCTCCCTTGTGCCTTTACACTCTGCGAATGATTTCCATCCATTCTGAGGGAACCTTTGGGCGCCTCCGTTACTCTTTAGGAGGCGACCGCCCCAGTCAAACTGCCCACCTGACACTGTCTCCCCACGCGCTAAGCGTGGCGGGTTAGAATGGTCATACAGCCAGGGTAGTATCCCACCATTGCCTCCTCGTATGCTAGCGCACACGTCTCTTCGGCTCCTACCTATCCTGTACAAGCGGTACAAACATTCCATATCAGGTTGCAGTAAAGCTCCACGGGGTCTTTCCGTCCTGTCGCGGGTAACCTGCATCTTCACAGGTACTATAATTTCACCGAGTCTCTCGTTGAGACAGTGCCCAGATCGTTGCGCCTTTCGTGCGGGTCGGAACTTACCCGACAAGGAATTTCGCTACCTTAGGACCGTTATAGTTACGGCCGCCGTTTACTGGGGCTTCAATTCGTACCTTCGCCGAAGCTAAGCACTCCTCTTAACCTTCCAGCACCGGGCAGGCGTCAGCCCCTATACGTCACCTTACGGTTTTGCAGAGACCTGTGTTTTTGCTAAACAGTCGCCTGGGCCTATTCACTGCGGCTCTCTCGGGCTTGCACCCTAATAGAGCACCCCTTCTCCCGAAGTTACGGGGTCATTTTGCCGAGTTCCTTAACGAGAGTTCTCTCGCTCACCTTAGGATTCTCTCCTCATCTACCTGTGTCGGTTTGCGGTACGGGCAGTACTACTCTTCCTAGAGGCTTTTCTTGACAGCGTGAAATCAGGAACTTCCGTACTTCATTTCCTTCCCCATCACAGCTCATGCTTCGCGAGAAGCGGATTTGCCTACTTCTCACACTCACTGCTTGGACGCACATTTCCATTCGTGCGATTCCCTATCCTTCTGTGTCACCCCATCGGTTAAACAATTAGCACTGGTACAGGAATCTCTACCTGTTGTCCATCGCCTACGCCTATCGGCCTCGGCTTAGGTCCCGACTAACCCTGAGCGGACGAGCCTTCCTCAGGAAACCTTAGATATTCGGTGGAAGGGATTCTCACCCTTCTTTCGCTACTCATACCGGCATTCTCACTTCTAAGCGCTCCACCAGTCCTTCCGGTCTGACTTCACCGCCCTTAGAACGCTCTCCTACCACGAACCTCTATAAGAGGTTCATCCACAGTTTCGGTAATATGTTTAGCCCCGGTACATTTTCGGCGCGGGGTCACTCGACCAGTGAGCTATTACGCACTCTTTCAATGGTGGCTGCTTCTAAGCCAACATCCTGGTTGTCTAAGCAACCCCACATCCTTTTCCACTTAACATATATTTGGGGACCTTAACTGGTGGTCTGGGCTGTTTCCCTTTCGACTACGGATCTTATCACTCGCAGTCTGACTCCCGAGTATAAGTACATGGCATTCGGAGTTTATCTGAATTCGGTAACCCGAGAAGGGCCCCTAGTCCAAACAGTGCTCTACCTCCATGACTCTTTACCTCGAGGCTAGCCCTAAAGCTATTTCGGAGAGAACCAGCTATCTCCAAGTTCGATTGGAATTTCTCCGCTACCCACACCTCATCCCCGCACTTTTCAACGTGCGTGGGTTCGGACCTCCAGTAAGTATTACCTTACCTTCATCCTGGACATGGGTAGATCACCTGGTTTCGGGTCTACGACCTGTTACTTATTCGCCCTATTCAGACTCGCTTTCGCTACGGCTCCGCTTTTTCCGCTTAACCTTGCAACAAATCGTAACTCGCCGGTTCATTCTACAAAAGGCACGCTATCACCCATTAACGGGCTCTAACTACTTGTAGGCACACGGTTTCAGGAACTGTTTCACTCCCCTTCCGGGGTGCTTTTCACCTTTCCCTCACGGTACTGGTTCACTATCGGTCACTAGGGAGTATTTAGCCTTGGGAGATGGTCCTCCCGGATTCCGACGGAATTTCACGTGTTCCGCCGTACTCAGGATCCACTCTGGAGGGAAAGCTATTTCAACTACCGGGCTGTTACCGTCTTTGGCGGGCCTTTCCAGACCGCTTCATTTATAACTTTCTTTTGTAACTCCGTATAGAGTGTCCTACAACCCCAAGAAGCAAGCTTCTTGGTTTGGGCTTTTTCCGTTTCGCTCGCCGCTACTCAGGAAATCGATTTTTCTTTCTCTTCCTCCAGGTACTTAGATGTTTCAGTTCCCTGGGTCTGCCTTCCTCACGCTATGTATTCACGTAAGGATACTATCCGACTAAAGATAGTGGGTTCCCCCATTCGGAAATCTCTGGATCAACGCTTACGTACAGCTCCCCAAAGCATATCGGTGTTAGTCCCGTCCTTCTTCGGCTCCTAGTGCCAAGGCATCCACCGTGCGCCCTTTCTAACTTAACCAATTTACTTCGATGAAGTAAAGGTTGTTTTTCTGATTTTTCGTATCAGCGATGATACTTCCAATCAGATGAAAGATTCACTTTCAGATGATTCTCGGTTACTTGTGTCATAAATAGTTACCTATTTATGCTAACTTTACTAACTTTCTTATCTAGTTTTCAAAGAACAAACAGTATAGAGAAGAATTAACCTCTCAAAACTGAACAAACAGAGAAGAACGAAAACTCACAGGTTTCCTTTTCCTTAGAAAGGAGGTGATCCAGCCGCACCTTCCGATACGGCTACCTTGTTACGACTTCACCCCAATTATCTGTCCCACCTTCGGCGGCTGGCTCCTAAAAGGTTACCCTACCGACTTCGGGTGTTACAAACTCTCGTGGTGTGACGGGCGGTGTGTACAAGGCCCGGGAACGTATTCACCGCGGCATGCTGATCCGCGATTACTAGCGATTCCGGCTTCATGTAGGCGAGTTGCAGCCTACAATCCGAACTGAGAATGGTTTTATGGGATTGGCTCCACCTCGCGGCTTCGCGACCCTTTGTACCATCCATTGTAGCACGTGTGTAGCCCAGGTCATAAGGGGCATGATGATTTGACGTCATCCCCACCTTCCTCCGGCTTGCACCGGCAGTCACTTTAGAGTGCCCAACTAAATGCTGGCAACTAAAATCAAGGGTTGCGCTCGTTGCGGGACTTAACCCAACATCTCACGACACGAGCTGACGACAACCATGCACCACCTGTCACTTTGTCCCCGAAGGGAAAGCTCTGTCTCCAGAGTGGTCAAAGGATGTCAAGACCTGGTAAGGTTCTTCGCGTTGCTTCGAATTAAACCACATGCTCCACCGCTTGTGCGGGCCCCCGTCAATTCCTTTGAGTTTCAACCTTGCGGTCGTACTCCCCAGGCGGAGTGCTTAATGCGTTAGCTGCAGCACTAAGGGGCGGAAACCCCCTAACACTTAGCACTCATCGTTTACGGCGTGGACTACCAGGGTATCTAATCCTGTTTGCTCCCCACG
Source organism: Listeria ivanovii subsp. ivanovii (assembly GCF_900187025.1). GTDB lineage: Bacteria > Bacillota > Bacilli > Lactobacillales > Listeriaceae > Listeria > Listeria ivanovii. The sequence goes on along the minus strand of NZ_LT906478.1, from coordinate 222,198 downwards.
CTTTCGCGCCTCAGCGTCAGTTACAGACCAGAGAGTCGCCTTCGCCACTGGTGTTCCTCCACATATCTACGCATTTCACCGCTACACGTGGAATTCCACTCTCCTCTTCTGCACTCCAGTCTTCCAGTTTCCAATGACCCTCCCCGGTTAAGCCGGGGGCTTTCACATCAGACTTAAAAGACCGCCTGCGCGCGCTTTACGCCCAATAAATCCGGACAACGCTTGCCACCTACGTATTACCGCGGCTGCTGGCACGTAGTTAGCCGTGGCTTTCTGGTTAGATACCGTCAAGGGACAAGCAGTTACTCTTATCCTTGTTCTTCTCTAACAACAGTACTTTACGATCCGAAAACCTTCTTCATACACGCGGCGTTGCTCCGTCAGACTTTCGTCCATTGCGGAAGATTCCCTACTGCTGCCTCCCGTAGGAGTCTGGGCCGTGTCTCAGTCCCAGTGTGGCCGATCACCCTCTCAGGTCGGCTATGCATCGTTGCCTTGGTAGGCCTTTACCCTACCAACTAGCTAATGCACCGCGGGCCCATCTGTAAGCGATAGCCGAAACCATCTTTCAAAGTGATGACATGCGTCACTACTTATCATTCGGTATTAGCCCCGGTTTCCCGGAGTTATCCCCAACTTACAGGCAGGTTGCCCACGTGTTACTCACCCGTCCGCCACTAACATTGGAAGAGCAAGCTCTTCCTCCGTTCGTTCGACTTGCATGTATTAGGCACGCCGCCAGCGTTCGTCCTGAGCCAGGATCAAACTCTCTTTAAAATATAAATTGAATTTGAATACTTATTCAACACCGTGAATAAGATTCCTTGCGTCAAATTGACTTCGCTAGCAATTAAATTACTAGTTTGTTTTGTTGAAAACAGCTTTCTGTTTTCTGCCCTGCGATTACCAGTGAGACTTTACGTCTCATTGCTTTTCGTCTTCTTCTTTGTTCAGTTTTCAAAGGTCAGCTTTCTTCGTCGCCGTGTTTAGCAGCAACTCTTATATCTTACTCTATCCACCATTCAAAGTCAAGATGTTTTTTCAAAAAAATTTAATTTTCTCAAAAACATTTTATCTTTGTTTAACTGGAACGTTTATAAATATATCATGTTTTTATAGGTATTGCAAGCATATTTTGAGAAAAAGTTTCTCTTTGGAAAATTTGTTTTTCTGACTAAAAAAATAAAATCCAAAACTGAATATATCAGCTCTGGATTTCGATTAATCTCTGTGTTTCATTGTTGGGAATAATAAAATATCGCGTATAGATGGTGCGTCAGTTAGTAGCATTACTAAACGATCTATTCCTATTCCTAATCCACCGGTTGGCGGTAAACCATATTCTAGCGCTTCTAAGAAATCTGCATCCATTCCATGTGCTTCATCATTTCCTTGTTCCCGCTCTTTCATTTGCGCTTCAAAACGTTCTCTTTGGTCGATTGGATCATTTAATTCTGAGAAAGCATTAGCATGTTCACGACCAACAATAAATAATTCAAAGCGGTCAGTAAACCGGTCATCTTCTTTGTTCTTCTTAGCCAATGGAGATATTTCTACTGGGTGCCCATACACAAATGTTGGTTGAATCAGCTTTTCTTCAACAAACGTTTCGAAAAACTCGTTAAGAATATGGCCGTATGTCATATGTTTCGTGACCTGTACGTTGTGTTCTTTGGCTAATCTATGAGCTTCTTCATCAGAAGTTACATTCCAAAAGTCTACTCCAACATATTCTTTAACAGCATCAGCCATGTGAATTCTACGCCAGTTAGGTGTTAGATCTACATGATATTCACCATATGTTATCTTAGTAGTCCCATTAACTTGCTCGCATACAGTAGAAACTAATCCTTCTACTAAATCCATTACATCTTTGTAATCTTCATATGCAGCATAGGATTCCAGCATAGTAAATTCCGGATTATGGCGTGTAGATGTTCCTTCATTGCGGAATACACGGCCAATTTCGTATACTTTATCCATTCCACCTACAATTAGTCGTTTTAAATGTAGTTCTAACGCGATTCGTAAGTATAATTCCATATCCAGCGCATTATGATGAGTAATAAACGGTTTCGCAGCAGCGCCACCAGCAATTGTATGCAATACCGGTGTTTCAACTTCTAAGAAACCTTGATTATCCATGTAATCACGTGTATATTTCAAAATTTTACTCCGCATAACAAAACGATTTTGACTTTCTTCATTGGTAATTAAGTCTAAATAGCGTTGGCGATAGCGTTGTTCAACATCTTTTAAGCCATGGTATTTGTCAGGAAGTGGGCGCAATGATTTGGATAGTAATGTGAATTTTGTTGCTTTCACAGATAGTTCGCCAGTGTTTGTTCTAAAGATAGTACCTTTAATGCCGATAATATCTCCTAAATCAGCAATTTTGAAAATGGCATATGCGTCTTCGCCAATGGCATCTTTGCGGATATAGATTTGTAATTGGTGGAAACGATCTTGAATATGTGTAAAACCAACTTTCCCTTTTACACGTTTTGTCATAATACGTCCTGCCACAGTTACTTCAATAGAAGCTTCTTCAAGTTCTTCTTTTGATTTATCAGCAAATTTGGTTTCAATTTCTTCCGGGCTGATGGAACGGATGAATTTTCCGCCAAAAGGATCAATTCCTTCTTCGCGCAAAGTTTCTACTTTTTCGCGGCGGACGATGAGTTGGTCATTTAGTTCTTCGTGATTCTCGTTACTCATATAGGTACACTCCTATTCTATTCATTTCTACAGATGTTTCCATTATACGCTCTTTTAGTGTTGTTTTTCTAGTGTTAATTTAAAAATTGCCCCGAAAACCCGGAGCAACAATGTTTAGTCTTGTTTTGCTAATTCTTTTTCTTCATATTGGAGAACAAATTCGTTTAAAATCGATTCCATTTCAACTTGTTTTGTTGCTTGGTTTGCAGCAACTTTAGCACGCGTACTTCCTCTAGCACCTTTTAGATAGTAAGCAGCGTGTTGTCTAAATTCGCGAACAGCGATATTCTCCCCTTTTAATTCGACTAAACGATTTAAATGCAGCATAGCAGTTTGCATTTTCTCGCGTGGTTCTGGTTCTGGCAAAAGTTCACCAGTCTCTAAATATTTAACAGTTCGATAAATCATCCATGGGTTTCCAAGTGCCGCTCTACCAATCATCACTCCGTCAGCGCCGGTATGTTCTAAAATACGTTTTGCATCTTCCGGAGTTCTAACATCTCCATTAGCCATAAAAGGAATCTTTAATTCACGTTTCACATCTCTGAGCACATCCCAGTTGGCGCTACCTTCATACATTTGAACTCGAGTACGCCCGTGCATCGCGACCGCAGCAGCCCCTGCACGTTCTGCAGCCAATGCATTTTCGATTGCAAATACATGCTCCTGATCCCAACCGATACGCATCTTCACAGTAACTGGTTTATCTACAGCATTCACAACTGCTGCAACCATATCGTACACTTTGTTTGGATCAAGTAACCACTTCGCTCCTGCTTCACATTTGATTATCTTGTTGACTGGGCATCCCATATTAATATCAATAATATCAGCTGTTGTGTTCTCAGCTACAAATTTTGCAGCTTCCACGAGAGTTTCTTTTTCTCCACCGAAAATTTGCAAACTTAGTGGCTTTTCTTTTTCATCAATATATAGCATATCAAGCGTTTTTGCATTGCGGTATGCGATTCCTTTGTCACTAATCATTTCGCAGCAAACAAGACCTGCTCCGAATTCTTTGACCGTAAGACGGAATGCAGAATTGGATATCCCCGCCATCGGAGCCACAACTACTTGATTTTTAATTTCTACGTTACCTATTTGAAACATTTACTAAACCCCTTTCCTCTTAAACTGCGCTAGTGATATGTTATCATAAACTGTTTTTTCTGCAAGTGCCAATTTTACCACTTCACTTGTTTTTTTATTTTCCGGACGCCTTGCTCAGCCAAAACAGCCTGATCAACCTGAATTCCTGCCTTATCAGGAGAAATCTCCACTAACGGTATCATCACAAAAGCTCTTTCTTTCATATAAGGATGTGGGATTTTCAGCTTTTCTGTATCCATTTTAACATCATCATATAACAAAACATCAATATCGATTAATCGTGGTCCCCATTTGAACAAACGGACTCTTCCTAATTCGAGCTCCAGCTTTAAGCAAAAGTCTAATAGATCCTCTGGGGGAAAACTCGTTTCAATTTCGATAACAATATTAAAAAAAGCAGCTTGATCTTCAAAACCTACTGCATCCGTTTCATAGATGCTGGATACTTTCACCATTTCAATTTGCTCTGCAGCCGCTAAGCCACTAACTGCATTATTTAAATTAACCAATCGCTCACCAATATTTGTTCCTATAGATAAAAAAGCTTTAGCCATTCAGTTCACTTCTTTTTCGTTCGATTTCCACTGCCACAGAATGATAATGTCCTGGAATTGGCGGATTAGGTTTAATTAATTTCACCGTCACTTCCTTAAGAAGCGGATAATTCTTTAAAACTTCTATTGCAATTTTTTCCGCAAGTGCCTCAATTAAATTAAACGGTTTTCCTTCTACTATTGTTTTCACCGTTTCATAGACATCTGCATAGCTAACAGTATCGTTTACATCATCAGAATTCCCTGCATTTTTTGTTGAAAGACCAAGGATTAATGATACGCTAAATTTTTGACCCAGCTTATTTTCTTCTGACAAAACACCATGATAACCATAAAATGCTAGTTCATTTAAGTATATTTTATCCAATTAAAGCGCCCCTTTTTATAATTTCGTTATATCTAACTTCCCAGTAATCGCATCTGTCATCCGAATCATTCGAGCAATCGGCAAGACATCATGCACTCGTGTAATTGTACACCCTTTTGCAAAACCGTAAACCGCGGTAGCTCCAGTACCTTCCATTCTATCGTCAGGTGATCCTCCTAAAATTAGGCCAATGGTTGATTTTCGACTTGTTCCTAGTAAAACTTCATACCCAAGCGCAACAATTTCGTCTATCCGTCGCAAAACTTCTAAATTTTGTGCTGGCGTCTTAACAAATCCAAATCCCGGATCCAATATAATATGTTCATCTGGTACAGAAGCAGCCTTTGCAATTGCCACACTTTCCAAAAGATCCGTTTTCACGTCTTCTAAAAAGTTTTCATATTGAGCATTTTCTCGGTTGTGCATTAAACAGATTGGAACATTATACTGAGCTGCAATTTGTGCAATTTCCGGTTCTTTTTTCGCGCCCCACTGGTCATTTATCATATCAGCCCCGGCCAAAACAGCTTGTTCAGCAACTGCCGCTCGCCATGTGTCCACTGATATCCATATATCTGGCAATTTTTCTCTTATCGCTTTAATAACCGGGATAATTCTCGTTAATTCTTCATTTTGAGAGACTTCTGAAAAACCAGGTCGCGTAGATATTCCGCCAACATCAATGATTGCCGCACCATCCTCAGCCATTTGCACAGCACGAGCAACAGCTTTTTCTACATTCATATACTTACCACCATCCGAAAAAGAGTCTGGTGTAACATTTAAAATTCCCATGACCATACCTAAATGGTCCTTTTTCCATTTTTTCAAGTCCAAACACCTCTTTCCGTGATTTATTATAGCAGAATTCAGCAATTTTAGCGCACAAAAAAACCGATGCGGAAAAAGGGAGTAAACCGCATCGGTCAAAAGGGAGTTTGGGTTTTCATTCTAAAAAGGGGTAAAGAATGAAAATGTTTTGCTTGTTATTAGCTTATAATCATATATTAACCGAAGTTTCGGTGGATATGCTGTGACTTTTGTTAAAGTTTCGTGAGATTTCTTCGTTTTTCTTTTCATTTTTTGCATTAAAAACCAGCGTGGAAAAAGGGAGTAAACCACACTGGTCAAAAGGGAGTTTGGAATTTTCATTCTAAAAGGGGAAAGAATGAAAATGTTTTGCTTGTTGTTAGCTTATGGTTATATATTAACCGAAGTTTCGGTGGATATGCTGTGACTTTTGTTAAAGTTTCGTGAGATTTCTCGGTTTTTCTTTTCATTTTTTTGTACTAAAAAACCAGTGTGGAAAAAGGGAGTAAACCACACTGGTCAAAAAGGAGTTTGGGATTTTCATTCTAAAAAAAGGGGGGAAGAATGAAAATGTTTTGCTTGTTGTTAGCTTATGATTATATATTAACCGAAGTTTCGGTGGATATGCTGTGATTTTTCTTAAATTTTCGTGAGATTTCTCGGTTTTTCTTTTCATTTTTTTGTACTAAAAAACCAGTGTGGAAAAAGGGAGTAAACCACACTGGTCAAAAAGGGAGTTTGGGATTTTCATTCTAAAAAGGGGGAAGAATGAAAATGTTTTGTTTGTTGTTAGCTTATGATTATATATTAACCGAAGTTTCGGTGGATATGCTGTGATTTTTCTTAAATTTTCGTGAGATTTCTCGGTTTTTCTTTTCATTTTTTTGTACTAAAAAACCAGTGTGGAAAAAGGGAGTAAACCACACTGGTCAAAAAGGGAGTTTGGGATTTTCATTCTAAAAAAGGGGGGAGAATGAAAATGTTTTGCTTGTTGTTAGCTCATGATTATATATTAACCGAAGTTTCGGTGGATATGCTGTGATTTTTCTTAAATTTTCGTGAGATTTCTCGGTTTTTCTTTTCATTTTTTTGTACTAAAAAACCAGTGTGGAAAAAGGGAGTAAACCACACTGGTCAAAAAGGGAGTTTGGGATTTTCATTCTAAAAAGGGGAAAGAATGAAAATGTTTTGCTTGTTGTTAGCTTATGGTTATATATTAACCAACTAAAGAAAGTTTCCCCTGTGCATTTGATTAGAAAATAGTAAGAAATCTATTTATTTCTTTTAATAAATAAAAAAAGCAACATGCCTAGGATTTCCCCAAAACACATCGCTTCGCCTCATTAATCTTCAAAATTATAAAGCGGTGTACTTAAGTAGCGTTCACCATTACTTGCAACGATAGCTAGAACTTTTTTTCCTGCTCCAAGTTCTTTAGCTAAATCAAGTGCAGCTTTAATTGTTGCTCCTGAAGAAATACCAACCAGAATACCTTCTTTTTTGGCTACTTCACGCGCTGTTTCTAAAGCATCTTCACTAGAAACTTTTAAAATACCATCATAGACTTTTGTATCTAGTGTATCCGGGACAAAGCCAGCACCAATTCCTTGGATTTTATGTGGGGATGGGGATCCACCACTAAGTACTGGAGATTCTTCCGGCTCTAGTGCGTAAATTTTTACATCAGGATAATTTTTCTTAAGTACATGTCCTACACCGGTTACTGTTCCACCGGTTCCAACGCCTGCGATAAAAGCATCCAGACCATCTTTACCGAACTCTTCGACGATTTCTGGACCAGTTGTTTCTTCATGAACAGCTGGATTTGCTGGATTATGGAATTGTTGTGGAACAAAATAATTATTTTCTTTCGCTAACTCCTCTGCCTTGGCAATAGCGCCTTTCATACCGTCTGGTCCTGGCGTTAATACTAATTTCGCGCCATATGCTTGAAGTAATTTGCGACGTTCTAAACTCATTGTTTCAGGCATTACGAAGATCGCTTGGTAACCTTTCGCTGCTGCAACCATCGCAAGACCAATCCCAGTGTTTCCGCTTGTTGGCTCAATAATTGTATCGCCTGGTTTTAAAGCACCAGACTTTTCAGCGTCTTCAATCATCGCATTTGCAATACGGTCCTTCACGCTGCCACCTGGATTTTGGAATTCTAGTTTTACATATACATCTGCGCTACCTGTTTCTGGTAAGCGGTTAAGTTTTACAATAGGTGTCTTTCCAATTAAATCAGTTATTGAATTTACAATTGTCATTATTAAAGCACTCCTATCTTTTTAGGTCTTTCATATAGTTTAATTAATTCCGACCTATTTTGTCAAATTTAAGGCTTAAAAAAAGAAGCACTCTCATAGAGCGCTCCTTTTTGGTTTATTTTGCTTCTTCGTATAGTTTTTCTAATTCTTGTTCTGAGAAATCATATGTGTTACGACAAAAATGACATTCTGCTTCTGCTCCGTGGTCTTCTTCAATCATGGAGCGGATTTCTTCTTTTCCTAGAGAAATTATTGCACTACCAAACCGCTCTTTAGAACAATTACATTCAAAAGCTACCGGGATTTTTTCTAAAATTTGTAGTTTTTCTTCGCCACCAGCTAACTTGACTAAAATCGTTTCTGGTGTTTCTCCTGCTTCAATCATTCTAGATACGGTTGGTAAGGTAGTTAGATTTTTTTCGATTTCATCAATGATTTCATCAGTCGCGCCAGGAAGAAGTTGCAGCATGAAACCACCAGCTGCTTCGATTGAGTCATCTGGATTCACTAAAACACCTACTCCTACTGAAGAATTGATTTGTTCGGAAGTAGCTAGATAATAGGTGAAATCTTCGCCAATTTCCCCGGAAACGATTGGAGTTTGTCCTGTGAAGTTTTCCCCAAAACCTAAATCTTTTACAACAGAAAGCATTCCAGATGTTCCTACACCACGACGAACGTCCAGTTTTCCAGCTTCGTTAAGTTCACTGAAATGAACATGTGGATTAGTTACAAAGCCACGAATTTGGCCTTGCGCATTGCTATCAGCTACAATTGGACCGATTGGACCATCACCTTCTATTTTTACCGTGATTTTTTGATCTTCTTTTTGCATCGCTCCGAGAAATAATGTTCCAGTCATTGTTCTACCAAGCGCTGCGGAAGAAACGGACCAAGTGTCATGTCTTCTTTGCGCTTCTTTGATTGTTTCTGTTGTTACTGCTGCATATACACGTGCCATCCCATCATAGGCTAGCGCTTTTACTAAATAATCACTCATTGTTTAAAACTCCTTTATTTTTCTGTTGTCGGTTTATTTCTTCGATACAGAAGTTCTAACCCTTTTAATGGTAAAAAAGGATCTAGAATATCAACTGTAGAAGATTTTTCTGTAATCATTCTTGCAAGCCCCCCTGTAGCTACTACTACCGGGCTCGAATTCGATTGTTTTTTCATTTCATTAATAATCCCTTCGCATTGCCCAACAAATCCATAGAAAACACCAGCTTGCATGGAAGAAACTGTTGATTTCCCGATGATTTGACTTGATTCAGCAATATCTACTCGAGGAAGTTTGGCAGCTCTATTATATAAAGCTTCTGTAGAGATCATAATACCTGGCGCAATTGCACCGCCTTGATATACGCCCGATTCATCGATATAGCAAAAGGTAGTTGCTGTTCCAAAATCAACAACGATTACTGGTGTTCCGTATTCTTCTGATGCAGCTACGGCATTTACAATACGGTCAGCACCAATTTCTCGTGGATTATCGACTTTAACGTTAAGACCAGTTTTGATTCCTGGTCCTACAATTAGTGGCCGAATATTAAAGTAACGTACACACATAGTTTCCATAGCGTGCATGATTGGTGGAACGACGGACGAAATAATAATTCCTTGAATATCAGAAGGAGTTATATTTGCATAGGAAAAAAAATTTAAAACTGTCATACCAAGCTCATCAGATGTCCGGTGACGGTCAGTTGTCATGCGCCAATGTTTTAAAAGTTTTTGGTCGTTATAAACGCCGACAGTACAGTTAGTATTTCCAACATCAATTACAAGTATCATAAGTTTGAATACCGTCCTTTAGTAGGTTTTTCTAACGTATCATATCATGTTTTAATCTAAAAACCGAATAATATGGCTTCAAAAAAGAGACTGGAATAACCCAGCCTCTTTGATTTTATTCGTCTTTTTTATCGTTTGGAGTTTGCTCAATATTCGGAGCATCTTCTGAAGGAACCTCTTTTGGTTCATCTTGCTTTTCAACTGCATTTTCATCCTGTATTAAATCTTCTTTTTCTTCTTCAAAAGATTTTCCAGCTAGTTCATCTTCTTTTTCAGAAGGATACTCTACTTCCGCGTCAATCGTATCAATATCTGGAGGCATTACACCGTCATCAAATAGGGAACGAATTTGGCGAGCATCTAAAGTTTCTACTTTTAGTAATGTTTCCGCGATAAGTTTGTGTTGTTCCTGGTGTTCAGTAATGATTGTTTTAGCGCGGTCATAACAGTAGCGAATTAAGCTTTGAACTTCTGTATCGATTTCGTAAGCGATTTTGTCGGAATAACCTTTATCATTACCGAAATCGCGGCCCATGAATACTTGACCATTACCAGAAGTAAATTGAAGTGGTCCAATCTTATCACTCATACCCCACTCAGTTACCATGCGACGAGCAAGTTCAGTTGCACGTTCGAAGTCATTACTAGCACCAGTTGTCACTTCACCAAACGTAACTTCTTCGGCTACACGTCCACCAAGCAAACCAGTGATACGGTCCATCAACTCGGCTTTCGTCATTAGGAATCTATCTTCTTTTGGAAGCATTACTGCATAACCACCAGCTTGTCCACGAGGGACGATCGTAACTTTATGCACTACTTCTGCTTCATCAAGAACCATTCCGACGATTACGTGACCACCTTCATGATACGCAACTGTACGGCGTTCTTTTTCAGAAATGACACGATTTTTCTTAGCAGGTCCAGCAATTACGCGGTCACTTGCTTCATCTAAATCGCTCATATCAATTTCTTTTTTATCAGAACGAGCGGCAACTAAGGCTGCTTCATTTAGTAAGTTTTCTAAATCGGCACCAGAAAATCCCGGTGTACGTTGTGCGATTGCTTTTAAATCAACGCTTTTCGCAAGTGGTTTGTTGCGAGCATGGACACGAAGTACTGCTTCACGACCTTTAACGTCTGGGCGATCAACCATAATTTGACGGTCAAAACGTCCTGGACGAAGAAGTGCAGGGTCAAGTACGTCGGCACGGTTAGTTGCGGCAATAATGATAATTCCTTCGTTACCGCCAAAACCATCCATTTCAACTAGTAATTGGTTTAGGGTTTGTTCACGTTCATCATGACCGCCCCCCATTCCTGCACCACGTTGACGACCAACTGCATCAATTTCATCAATGAAAATGATACATGGAGCATTTTTCTTTGCATTTTCGAATAAATCACGGACACGGCTTGCACCAACTCCGACAAACATTTCTACAAAGTCAGATCCTGAAATGGAGAAGAATGGCACGCCTGCTTCACCTGCAACTGCACGAGCTAGCAAAGTTTTACCAGTACCCGGAGGACCTACTAAAAGGACACCTTTCGGAATACGAGCTCCCAGTTCGGCAAATTTACGCGGATCTTTTAGGAATTCTACCACTTCTACTAATTCTTGTTTCTCTTCGTCCGCTCCTGCTACATCAGTAAAGCGAACTTTCTTCTTATCGTCATTGTAAAGTTTGGCTTTGCTTTTACCAAAGCTCATCACTTTACCACCGCCACCGCCTTGAGACTGGCTCATTAGGAAGAAGAATAGGATAAAGATGATTACAAATGGAACGATGGAAGTTAAGAAAGTAACCCAACCGCTATTTTGCTTAGCAGGTTCTACTTCCATTTTCACATCTTCTTTAGATACTGCAGTTTGTAATTCTTCCAGCGAAGTATCGCTATTTAAAGCATACGTTGTGAAAGCTGTACTACTTGTTTTACTTTGTCCTAGACCAGTTTTCTTATCATCAGAAGAACTTTTGTCGCTTGATTTGAATTCCCCTTTGATTGTATAAACACTTCGGTCTGGCTGTATGGTTAGTGATTTAACTTTACCATCTTCTAGTTTACTCATAAATTCCGTATAGCTAATATCTTTCGCTGCCTCTTTATTTGAATTGAACGATGCAACGATTCCGATTATAACAAGGAATATGATGACATAAAATATTGCATTTCTAAAAAACCTGTTCATTCCTTACCTCCTCCCACGCAAGAGCTTGGATTCTTACTTTTTCTGGATAGTTATCCCTTTAAAAGTTGTTTTCGACTAATAGCAAATTCCCCTGATTAATAAAAACACATCCGTTTAGCCTTTTCTCTCACGAAGTTATTCTATTATTAATTTAGATTTTTTAATATTTATTGATACTTTTTTCACCTTCGAAAACTAAGACTAATGATAGCATACCGAATCTATATTGCCCACTATTTTGCATGGCTGGCATGAATCTTTTTTCTTTTTGTTTTCTTAAAAAGCTAGCTATTATATTTTAGCAAAAAATGGTTCTGTTTGTTAATTGATTTCACTCGCTATAAATTTCTGGTTTTAAAATACCTATATATGGTAGATTGCGATAACGCTCTGCATAATCTAAACCGTAACCAACAACAAATTCGTTTGGTACTACAAAGCCTACGTAGTCTGCTTCAATTGCCACGTTTCGTCCTGCTGGTTTATCTAACAAAGTAACCAATTTTACTGATTTTGCTTTGCGATATTTAATAAGGTCTACTAAATAACTAAGTGTACGACCGCTATCAATGATATCTTCAATTACTAGCACATCGCGACCTTCTACTGATGCATTAAGGTCTTTAATTATTTTCACTTCTCCAGACGATACTGTGCCATTTCCGTAACTGGATACATCCATGAAGTCCATTTCTAAGTATGTGTCTACGCGCTTAAGTAAATCTGTCATAAAAGGAGTTGCCCCTTTTAATACGCCAACTACAAGCGGATTACGTCCTTCATATTCCGTTGTCAACTCACGACCAAGTTCACGAATCTTTTCCTGTAATTCGTCCTCCGATATCAGTACTTTCTGAATATCATTATGCATGCTCTCGTTTCCTCCTATATTTCGAGTGTACCTAATAATGTACTGCTTTTTGCTACGACTAAATTCTCGGTCATATCCAGACTTTTTCACGCCGGGGATCCAAAGAATCTTCCCAGTGTAGTCTGTTATCACGGGCAGATTGTCGCGTTCTTGCCTTGGTATTTTGGCATCGATGAAAATATCTTTTAGTTTCTTGCTACCTGTTTGGCCTTTCATCGTCATTCTATCCCCATTCACACGATTTCGGACGATTAAAGGAAGTGTAATATCCGCTGCATCCAGTAGCATTCCGTTTAGCCCATTGGTTTGAACAACGGAGCTCTTTAGCTTTAAACGGATACTTGCTTTGTTTTCTAATTCAATGTGATCATTTAGTTCTAGTTGATGATAAAACTCAGTGGGCGCTCGTCTGTCTCCGAATTGAAAGTGGAGTTCGTTGTAAGATCTTTTGACGACGAGTTTTTTGGGCAAATTAAGTGAACTAGATGGGTTGTCACTTTGAATCATCTGGATAATCTGATAGATATGATTTACCGTTATTAAACTAGCATCCTCATTGTACAGATATCTCAATAGTAAATGAATTGCGCGACGTTGTAAAGGATTCGCTTCATTTTTAAAGTTACTAAGTAAAAGTGTTGTCTGCTCAGCATTTTTGATAAGGTTTTTCTTCAGCAATTCGTTCGCTAAGTCTTCCAAAAACTGAAAATCTTCACTTGTTTCTTCAGAAAATCTTTCAAAATGGTTGTAAACAGCTGGATTTTCTTTGGTTAGAAATGGTAGGACCTCTTCCCGGTAACGGTTTCTAGTGTATTTCGGGCTAGAATTAGATTCATCTATTTCGTAAGCTAACTCGTGCTTATTAGCGTATTCGATAATTTCTGATTTTGTAATTGTTAAAAAGGGCCGAATTGCATAACCGCCTCGTATGCTACGTTTTGGCTGAATTCCTGACCAACCAATACTGGAGCTCCCACGAACTAGTCGCATGAGGATGGTTTCGATTTGATCATCCGCATGATGGGCTAGCACTAGTTTGTTGATGTTTTCTTTCGCCATTATCTTTTCAAAAAACTCATATCTTGCTATACGCGCTGTTTCTTCAATACCTTTATGTAAGCTTTTGGCGCGTTCATTCACATTTATCTTTTCCATAAAGAAAGGAATGTCATATTTTTCACAGTATGTTTGAACGATAAATTGCTCTTTTACTGCGTTTTCTCTTAACCCATGATTGAGATGAGCTACAGAAATAGCTTCTTTTGGGACCAGATTAGCCGTTTGCAAAAAATGCAGTAACGCCAAAGAATCCGGGCCGCCAGAAACTGCCACAAGCAATTTGTCGTTGGACCAGATTAAGTCATGTTTCTCGATATACTTATGTACTCGTTTTTCGATGTCATCCATTCAAGAAACCCTTCCTTCGAAATTCAGCTCTCACATTTTATTAAAAAGTGCACCGTATTAATGATCCAATACGGTGCATCCTTCTATAATTTAAAATTAATTTAAGGTGTTAGCCCCGTTTCGCGCCTCGGCCACCACGTTTGGATTCTGTTTGGCGTTTGATAGTTGTTAATCTTTCGTCACTATCTTTCAAGAATTTAGACATTATATCTTCAAAGCTCTCGGCTGGTTTTACATAGTTTCCAGCAGTTTTTTTGCTGTATTTTGGTTTACGATCATAACTTTTTTCTGGGCGGTCCGGACGATCTACCGCTTTACGAATGGACAGACCAATCTTCCCATCATCACCAATATTCATTACTTTGACAGTAACTTCATCCCCTACAGTTAGGATGTCATTAATATCCTTAACATAGTTATCTGCAACCTCACTAATATGGACTAAACCTGTTTTGCCCCCTTCTAACTCCACAAATGCTCCAAAATTAGTAATCCCAGTAACTTTCCCTTGTAACTTGTTGCCTACTTCGATCGACATAAAAAAATGCGTCCTCCTTAAAATATCACTCTATTGCTTAATTATAGCTATAATAAAAAGAGTGTCAAACAGTCAAACTCGTAATCTCCAAAAAATGCACAACTTAATTTTCCCTTTGATTCTATTATGGAGAATATTGGTTCCACTTCGACTTACTCTTTTTGTTTCGAATTTTCTTCAGGAATGTTGAAAATAATTTCTCCATCTTTAGATAAATAATATTCACTTCTAGCTAGTTTGGCTATGTATTCGTCATTATGAAGCTTCTTGATTTGATCGTTTAGTGCTTGTTCTTCATCTTTCATTGCAACCATTTTCTTATCTACTTCTACTTGTTTTTCTTTCTTATCTTTTAGTGATAAAACTTGTTGCGTGTAAGTTATAGTTAGTAATCCCCCAACAACGGCAAAGATAATAGCCATAAAAGCAAGTCTACGGAACAGGGCAATACGACGACGGTTACGAGTTTTTTTCATTGTTGCAGTATCTTTAATGTAGCGATTTTCTATTCTCGCTACTTTTGTTTTAGCTTTTTTCATACATCGTCCCTCCCATGTTCTTATTTGCTCTTAGTCTGTGAAATTCGGTAGAGAAAAAAACGTTTCTTGTTTAAAATGATATCAATAAATCAGCCATTTGTCTATTGGAATCCGCTATTTTTATCATTTTTTTCTTGACTTTTTTACAAAAAATAGGTTATGCCTTTTTTGGAGCAGAAAAAAATCGTTTGAAATCGGCTTTAATTCGCCATTTCAAACGATTTTCCTATCTACTTTCGTCAGTACGTTCTTCTTTAATAATTGTGTACATTTCTGTCGCTTGTTCTTTTTTTGCATTCTCTTCTAAGCGTTCGATTTTTGCTGTAACAATTTTCGGACCAAAACGGATAACTAACTCGTCACCAGACTTCACATTGGTTCCTGGTTTTGCAGTTACACCGTTAACAGCGATGCGTCCTTTTTCTGCCACTTCTTTAGCTACTGTACGACGTTTAATTAATCTAGATACTTTTAAAAATTTATCTAATCGCATAGTTGTTGCCATTTTATTCACCTACTTTTTTTATTTTCGCGCCACAAGTTTGCTAAGCGCTAGTAATTTAGAGCCAAATGGAAGGAAAACGAAATCTTTCGGTCCGAGCAATTTGTATCTCAATGCAAAAACGAGAAAAACCCCACCACCGAGCAGTGCACTAATTATTGCTTGAAACGCACTTCCAAGTCTTGTTTCAAACGGAACTAACCATTCTATTAGGCATGGAATTATTGCCATTAATATTAAGGCAGCGATAAGCCTAAGGAGCATTGATTTTTCAACAAACGGTACGCGGATGGTTTCTTTTAATGAAACGTAACAGATTAGCAAAACTACTGCTAAACCAATACATGTCGATATGGATGCACCTACTGTTGCGTAGTGTGGAATCAATACGCTTCCTGTAACCCATTTTACAACAAGTCCGATACCAACACCAATAGCTGGAACGATAATTTTTCCAACCCCTTGTAATATACTGCTTAACATCACAATTAAAGAACTGAGAAAAACCGCCGGCATAAATAATTGCAAGACGAAAGTTCCGTTTGGTGTTTGGAAGAGCATTTGATTTAAGGGGCGCATAATGACAATTAATCCGACTGTTTCCGCTCCTGAGAGAATGAGTGTGATTTTAATAGCTAATAGTATTGACCGTTTTAATTCTTTTTGTTGGTCTTGAACTCTTGCTGCGGTAATCATTGGAACGAGTGCAAGAGCAAGTCCAGTCGAAAGCACGAGACCAAGTTGTAAAATTGGCTGACCGCGGTCGTATATTCCTTTAAGTGATTTTGCTATGAAGTCTGGAATACCTGAATCACTCATTAAACGGTAAACTTGGAAGGAATCAACTAGTTGGAATAAAATCAACATCGAACTGACGACGCAAATCGCCATACTCTGACGAAGGAAATCACGGCCAATACCGATTTTCTCTTGTTTCTCAGCAAATACAGCTGGTTGCAACCCTTGACCCGATGCCAGTTTTTTATTGTAAAAGTGACGCAACACGAAGATTCCAGAAATACCCCCAAAAATAGCACCACTCATCGCCATTGATCCCGTGTCATATAAATCCAGCCCCATATTGAGCGCTAATCCTGCACCGAGAAGGATAATTGCAACACGGATAATTTGTTCTACAGTCTGAGATATTGCAGTTGGCACCATCTCTCCAGTGCTTTGAAAGAAACCACGCATAAAAGCAAGATACGGCATTAGCAAAAAGACGAAACTAATTACTCGAATAAGCTCGGAAAGCGCTACATCTCCCATCATCATTGCTATCAAGTCAGCGAATAAGAATAAGAAGATGAACATAGTGATACTTATAATTCGAAGCATCCTAAAGACAGCACGCATAATAATTTGCTGTCGTCTTAAATCACCATTTGCTTCAGCTAACATTTTAGAGATAACAACGGGAAAGCCGCCTAAAGCAAGGGTCATTGCAATCCCGTATATCGGGTAGACTTGTTGAAAAATATAAAACCCGACATCGCCAACCATATTTTGAAAAGGAACTCGGTAAACTGCGCTAAGTATTTTAGAGATAAGCGAGGCAGCAGTTAGCCAAGCTGCTCCTTTCATTAGACGCTTCATGGAACGTTCAGACACCCCGCCGCCTCCTTTCTTTTGTACTAATGGATTAGTTTTCGGAAGGTACTTCTTCTTTTAAAGCGCCACGAAGTTTTTCAGCTAAGCTTTTGATTTGGTAGAGCCATTCTTTTAATGGTTTATTTTGGACATTTACGGTGATTTTCAGTTGCGCACCTTCCATTCCAACACCAATCATCCGACCAAATTCGCCAATGATTTGCATCACGATATCACCACGAATTCCGGCTGTGCCACTTTCGGAAAATAATATAGTAATTTTGTTTTGTTCTTGTTTGACTGATTCAATCCCGACTTCAAGCGCATGGACTTTAAGTTCTGTCATCGTGAATAAATACTCGACTTCTTCTGGATATTCACCAAAACGGTCAATCATATCACTTTGCAGTTCTTCCAAATCATTCAATACTTCTATATTACGGAAACGTTTGTACATCTCGATTTTTTGGCGACCATCTGTAATGTAATATTCTGGTATATAGGCATCTGCTTGGATATCAATTTCGACTGGCACAATTTGCTTTTGTTCTTCTTTTGGCTTTTTCGCTTCAATCGCTTCTTTTAGCATTTGCGAATAAAGGTCAAAACCGACAGAATCAATAAAGCCGTGTTGTTGCGCCCCAAGGATATTACCAGCGCCACGGATAGATAAATCGCGCATCGCAATTTTGAAACCAGAGCCTAATTCGGTAAATTCTTTAATGGCTGACAAACGTTTCTCCGCTTCTTCACGAAGAATTTTATCTTTTTGGTACATAAAGTAAGCATATGCAATTCTATTCCAGCGCCCTACCCGTCCGCGCAATTGATACAGTTGTGATAGGCCCATTCGATCAGCATCTTGAACGAAGAGTGTATTCACATTTGGAATATCCACGCCGGTTTCGATAATAGTAGTGGTTACTAGAACATCAAACTCACCTTCAAGGAAACTCAAAATAACCGACTCTAATTCAGATTCACCCATTTGTCCATGCGCGATGGCAACTCGGGCATCGGGAACCATTGCAGAAATTTCATCTGCTTTTTGTGTGATTGTTTCTACCCGGTTGTAAAGGTAGTAGACTTGTCCATCGCGCGCGAGTTCTCGTTCAATCGCTTCTCTAACAAGAACATTATTTTGTTCCGCTACGTATGTTTGAACTGGAAAGCGATTCGCTGGCGGGGTTTCGATAACGGATAAATCACGAACACCTAGCATCGACATGTGTAGTGTTCGTGGAATTGGAGTCGCTGTTAGTGTTAATACATCTATTTTTGAACGCATTTGTTTAATTTTTTCTTTATGGGTTACACCAAATCTTTGTTCTTCGTCGACAATAAGCAAACCTAAATCATGGTACTCAACATCTTTTGATAATAGTCGGTGTGTGCCGACAACGATATCTACTGTTCCACTTTTCATCCCTTTTAACGTTTCTGTTTGTTGTTTTTTTGTCCGAAAACGACTTAAAAGCCCGATTTCAATTGGAAAACCTTGGAATCGCTCTTTCATTGTTTCAAAATGCTGTTGAGCCAGGATAGTTGTCGGAACTAAGAAGGCTACTTGTTTGCCATCCATAATTGCTTTAAAAGCAGCCCGAAGCGCAACTTCTGTTTTACCGTAGCCAACATCACCAACAAGCAAACGATCCATTGGGCGTGGCCGTTCCATATCTTTCTTGATTTCTGCAATAGAGCGCAATTGGTCGTCGGTTTCTTGGTACGGGAAAGCATCTTCAAATTCGCGTTGCATTTCTTCATCTGGGCTGAATGCATAACCTTTTTCTGCTTCTCGTTCCGCGTATAGCTTGATTAAATCGTCTGCAATATCCTGGACGGAAGCTTGCACTTTTTTCTTCACGCGTTTCCATTCCGTGCCACCAAGTTTATTTAATCTCGGGGATTTCCCTTCAGCGCCAACATATTTTTGCACTAAGTCAAGTTGGTCTACTGGGATAAACAATTTATCTTCACCTTGATAAACGAGAAGAAGATAATCTTTATGCACGCCATTAATGTCTAAAGTTTCCATTCCAACATAGCGAGCAATACCGTGGTTTATATGCACGACATAATCGCCCACTTTTAATTCGGAATAGCTTTGAATTCGCTCAGCATTAGATAGTTTTTGGTGTTTTTTTACCTTTTTTACTTTTTTATTGAAGAGTTCTGATTCGCTAATAATCGCTACTTTGGCAAGTGGTAACTCAAAGCCATTTTGGAATGTCCCAACGACAAATTGAACCTGCCCATATTTAGGGACGTCAGATTCTTTTTTTAGAAGCAGGCTTTCCATGTCATAATCCGCTAGTGTTTGTTGCATTTTCTCTGCACGCTCTATATTAGGTGCTAAGATGACTACCGCATAATTGTTTTTATGCCAGCTTTCTAATTCTGTTTTGAGCACATTCATTTGACCATGAAATTGTTGCATCTGTTTGTAGACAATATTCGTTGTTTTCGATACCCGCATGCTCGCCATTTGTTTTTGAAAAAGGGATAAATAGATTTTTGGCGAGTGATTTTCGTCGAGTAATTTTTTGAAAGAATGGCTTACCCGAACATCACGTACGGTCTCCATACGACTTAGTGTCTCCGTCTGCCATTCTGCTTCTTCTTTTTCTAAGCTTTCTTCGGTTTCTAATATACGCCCAAATTCATCTAGTAAAATTGCAGTATTTTTCGGAAAATAGTCAAAAAGTGATGCTGGATCAGGATAGGCTAAACCTATGTATTTGAAAAACATATCTGGTTTTACACCAGAACGCAACATTTCTAAATCTTCTTCTAAATTTTCAACAAGTGCTTGTTTGTCTTCTTTTTCTTTTAATTCATTCAAAGTAAGCATCATTTTTTTCTCAAGACGTTTGACAATATCTGGGTAATAGCTTTGATCTAAAATGATTTCTGTCGCTGGTAGTAAGTGGAATTCTTCTACACGAGAGGTAGAGCGCTGTGTTTCGACATCAAAGAAACGAAGCGAATCCACTTCGGTATCAAATAGTTCTATTCTAATTGGAAATTCTTCCGTAATTGGGTAAATATCTATAATCCCACCACGAACGCTAAATTCTCCTGGCGTGTTAACCATCCCACTCATCGTATAGCCCATGGTAACCAATTTTTGGCGCAAAACTTCTGGATCAATTTCTTCGCCTTCTACGATGGATACATTAAAGTGTTTCCAAAGAGATACTGGCGGGAGCATCTTTCTGAGCCCTGCAACCGGAACAATCACTATTCCAGATTTTCCAGAAATCAAAAAATCTAACGCTTCAACTCGTTGACCTCTGAGTTCCGGACTGGAAATACTTAACTCGGAAGATATTAGTTCATCGGCCGGATATAAAAACAGACGGTCTGAATCCATCAAAGATAATAAATCATCATATAGCTTTTGCGCATGATATAAATTATGCGTCACAAAAACAACTGGTCGTTTAGATGCACCTTCCACTACACTTGCAAATAACGCACGTGAAGACCCAGTAAGCCCAGTAACAAGTTGTGCTTTTTCTTTTTCATCGAGCGCTTTTAAGACTGCTCGAATATCTGTTTGTTCATATATTAATTGTTGTAATCCTTTCAAGGGAAAACAGCTCCTTTTTGTCAGAAAATTCATTCTACGTAATGCGAAAGTGAATCACAAAGCCGAAAAAAGACCGAAATACGTGACAAAAGCATTGTCACGCCTCGTTTCAATCTATAAATTTTTAGTTTAATTATATTTATTCATTACTTCAATAAATGGTAGTTCCGCAAAATCTTCTACAGCATCTGCACTTTTTTGAATCGCTTCAATAATATCTGCTTGTTCCGATTTAGGGAAATCTCCAAGCACATAGTTAATAACTTCACCGTGACTTGGACGACTCACGCCAACTCGAATGCGGTTAAATTCCTGTGTTTTCACATGTTGGATAATTGATTTCATTCCATTGTGACCGCCCGCACTACCTTTTTGGCGCAAACGTATCTTTCCAACTGGTAAATCAAGATCATCATAGATAATTAGCACATCTTCCATGGGAATATTATAGTAATCCATTAGCGGTCGAATACATTCACCAGAGGCATTCATAAATGTTAGTGGCTTTACTAGTAACATTTTTTCACCATTAACATTGATTTCACTAACCATTCCATTAAACTTAGCTTTTTTCCAAGGGGTTTGATGACGAAAACTCAATTCATCAACTACCATAAAACCGACATTATGCCGGGTGCGTTCGTATTTTTTGCCCGGGTTACCGAGACCTGCAATTAATTTCATAGGGCTTCTCCTTACATGAACTAAACCACTTCACGAATGAACTGGTTTTTGTTTCAATGTTTTTTTGATTATAACATGAATTTGATTTGGGTGAAAGTTTTCCAGTCAATGCTTATGTTCGGCAATTTTATTTTCAATTATTTGCCAAGCTTTTTCATTTTCGACTTGAAATTTTGTTGTTTTCCAGTTTACTGGGGATTCGCCGATATATTTCGTGAAGCCAAACTTTTGATATAGATAAATCGCTTGATAGCTCCCAGTTTGAGTCGTTAAGTAAACAAAATTATTTTTATTTAAGCGGAGAATTTTAGTTAGTAGTGCTTTGGCAATTCCCTTCCCGCCATGGGAATCAAGCACAGCAACCCAATGAATCCGACTTTCCATTTCACCAAATGTATCCCCGTCCCAAAGCATTGCGGTCCCAACAATTTCTCCGTTCGCCGCTTGAACAAAAACACAACGTTTAGCTAATTTTTCTTTTTGATCGCCAAACTCTACTTTAAAACGCTCGCGAATTGCTTCTATGGAGACTGCTTGTCCAGTTTCTAATTGTAATTGACACCATTCTTCTTCAAGACCATCCTCATAAAAACGAAATGAATAGCCAACCGGCAAGCTAAATTCCGGATAATTCATGGCATCCTCGTTTACCATTGCAGCAGGTATATGCGGCACTGATTTATCAAGCATAAAAACGCCTCCTCTTCCTAGCTATTATAACAAAAAAATAAAGGGACGCGCATGAATTTGCGCGTCCCCGATTGTATTATCAAAAATTATTCTACAGGTTCTTCATCTTTACCGTGTAATGCTTCTGGTTCAGGCGCTTCCGCTGTGGTTGGTTCTTCTTCAGCACGAGGAGCAGAAACAGTTACGACCGTTTCTTCTTCTTCCACTTGAACGACATAATCTTTGTTTTCCGGAAGATTATTAGTAGTAAGAACATCACCAATTTCTAACGATGAAATATCTAATTCAATTGTTTCTGGTAATTTTTCAGGTGTTGCCGAAACTTTTACGTCATGGATAATTTGTTGTAATACGCCGCCAGCTTTAACACCAGGCGCATCACCCACCAATACCACGCGAACATCGGTCTCTACTTCTTCATTCATATCAACCGCTAGTAAATCCACATGTACTAAAGTGTCTTTTAACGGATCCACTTGATATTCATGTAATAAAACATTTAATTTCTTGCCGTCAACAGTCACTGCAAACACGGCGTTTCGACCATTGTCACGAACTGCCTTGATTAATTCCAAAGAATCAACGGAAACTGGAACATTTTCCGATTTGTAGCCATAAATAATTCCAGGTACTTTTCCTTCACTACGCAATTTCGTTACTTCTGAATGTTGCGTTGTTTCTCTTTTCTGGACCTCTAATGTTGTTGCCATAAAAAATCACTCCACTCATTCAATTTTGGTACACTCCTATTATATCTACCCTTTAGAAAAATAGCAAAACAAAGCAAAAGGCTGATTTCAAATAAAAGGTTTATAAATTCGAATAAAAGGTAAAGACAAAATAGCGATTATATCCTAATGCAGACGCTTTCAAACTGTACTATAACCATTTCGCAATTTCATTATAACAAGTTTTTAAAATTTAGGACGTTCAACGCTTCACAAATGAAAAAAACATGGTATACTGTACTAGTAAAAAGTTTTTTATAGGAGGAATTCAAAATGAAAGATCATCAAAAAATCATTTTAGTTGGCGACGGAGCAGTTGGTTCTAGTTATGCATTTGCATGTGTGAACTTAAGCATCGGACAAGAATTCGGCATCATTGACATAGATAAAGACAGAACAATCGGGGATGCAATGGATTTAAGTCACGCAGTCCCATTCTCTACCCCTAAGAAAATTTATTCAGCAAATTATAGCGACTGCCATGATGCTGACTTAGTTGTTGTTACAGCAGGTACAGCACAAAAACCTGGCGAGACTCGTTTAGATTTAGTAAATCGTAACATTAAGATTATGAAAGGCATTGTCGATGAAGTAATGGCAAGTGGTTTTGATGGTATTTTCCTAATCGCATCAAACCCTGTGGATATTTTAACTTACGCGACATGGAAATTTTCTGGACTTCCTAAAGAACGAGTTATCGGTTCTGGAACAAGTTTAGATACAGCGCGCTTCCGTATGTCAATTGCCGATTATTTAAAAGTGGATGCTCGTAATGTCCATGGCTATATTCTAGGTGAACACGGTGATACCGAATTCCCAGCTTGGAGACATACAACAGTTGGTGGACTCCCAATTACAGAATGGATTAATGAAGATGAACAAGGCGCAATGGACACTATTTTCGTAAGCGTTCGTGATGCAGCTTATGAAATCATCAACAAAAAAGGCGCTACTTTTTACGGAGTTGCAGCCGCTCTTGCTCGTATCACTAAAGCCATTTTAAATAACGAAAATGCGATTTTACCACTTTCCGTTTACTTAGATGGACATTATGGTATGAACGATATATACATCGGCGCTCCGGCAGTAGTCAATCGTCAAGGAGTTCGTCACATTGTAGAAATGAATTTAAACGATAAAGAAAAAGAACAAATGAAAAAATCAGCTGATACACTTAAAAAAGTATTAGATGACGCAATGAAACAAATCGACTAGTGAGACTTCATCTTAAAAGCATGCGACTTTGCATGCTTTTTTGTTATACTTAATTTATTCGAAAGGAGACCACCTATGATTACTTTTGATCAACTGGATGCTGAATTAAGCGCTCTTCAAAACCCTAACACCATCAAAATTTTCCGAAACCACGGTTGTCCAGAAACTTTAGAGCTTTATGGATTAAAGATTGGTGATTTAAAGAAAATTATTCGCCGTGAAAAATTGAATAAAAATCACGAATTAGCACTCCAATTAATCGAGTCTAATAATAGCGACTTAATTTACCTTGGTTTACTTGCCGTGAACCCTAAAAAAGTAGCTGTTTCACAAATCGAGAAATGGAATATAGCTTTTCGAGATGCTTGGACGATGTTAACTTTTGGGCTAGCCTCCGTTGTAAGTAAACGTGATGACGCACTCACCTTTGCTAGGAAATGGATTAAAAGTGATGCTGATTTAACTAAATCAATGGGCTGGCAAATTTTCACAGAACACATCGCGACTTTGCCTGAAGCCGAGGAATTACTGGAACTCGCAAAAGAATCTTTACAATCTGAAACGAACAGAACTCGTTACTCTATGAATAGTTATATTATCGCTTGCGGAATTTATAAAGAGGAACTTTACACAAAAGCATTGGAAGCAGCAGAATCAATAGGTAAAGTATATGTAGATTTAGGAAAAACTGCTTGCAAAGTCCCAGATGCGATTACTTATATCGAAAAAGCCCACGCCCGTAAAAAATAACCAGCTATCCTTTGACTAAAAAAACAACTTAGAGGTATGATAAAAGAAAACTGGAGGGATTTAATAATGATTGTAACTACCTCACCAAATATTGAAGGCAAGCAAATTATCGAATATAAAAAAATCGTTTTCGGAGAAGTAATTACTGGTGTTAATTTTATGAAAGACATTGGAGCTGGCCTCAGAAACTTTTTCGGTGGACGATCACAAGGTTATGAAGACGAGTTAATTAACGCACGTGAGGAAGCTATTAAAGAGATGGAACAGCGCGCCAAAGATATCGGAGCAAATGCCGTAATTGGTGTGGATATCGATTATGAAGTACTTGGAGCGGATAATGGTATGTTAATGGTTACTGCATCTGGCACCGCTGTTGTTATTGAGGCTCAAGACTATTAATAAAAAACGGAAACCAGTTTTACTAACTGATTTCCGTTTTTTGTTTATTTTGGATTCATATACTGCTCAATTTGGCTATCAATATATAAATATTGACCTGATCGAAGCGTTTTTTCATAAATATCTACATATGGCAAGTTTCGTTTTCTCGCGAAAGCAATTTCTGCATCAATATCATACACGATTTTTTTGAAGTGAATGTCAACAACCCCTGCCTCAGTTATATCAATAAGCGCATATTGAGCTAAATTGTCTTTTGTTTTCTGATTCCCTCCACCTGGTAGTCCAACAGAACCAGAATTAATAATTAATTTATCATCCGCCGTCCTTCTTAACGACTGTCTGTGGACGTGCCCATTAATAGCAATATCGGCATCTGTTCCAGAAAACATCTTATCAAAGTGGGCTTGTTCTTCAGTAGCATAAATTGGAAAGCTAACGGAGTCAGGCATCGCATGAAAAACATCTATTTTTGTTTGCAGTACTTGTGTGGAGACTTTTTTTGGTAATGTAGAGAAATAGCGAAACTTTTCATCACCTAATAAATCGTAATCATACTTCACTAAATCCTCAATCATCCGTCTTTTCAAAGAATGATCAAAAGATTTCCCTTCTAAAAAGTCAATATATACTTGTTCATGGTTTCCAAGCACAAAAGTAAGCGGATTTAGTTTTTCTAACAGTTCCAAACAGATATCTATTCCGGACCCTTTAAGAACAATATCACCAACTGTTATATATTCCTCAACCCCCTCGTTCGCAGCATCTTTTAGCACTGCTTTTAGCGCTTCCACATTACCGTGAACATCTGATATGATTGCAATCCTTACTTTATCCATTGCGATTCTCCTTTCCCTTCGCAAGCTACTATTACTATTCAAGCAAAACCGCTTTACTCTTTTTAGGATAACTTAATGATGCTTGATGTACAATTTTTTTATGAATATCCCTTTTAGCAAATGACTCACTTTCGCACAAATGCGTATATTTAAAGTTCATTTTTAAAGCAGTAATTTATTTTTCCAGCAGATACTTTCGGGAAATATTAAAATCTTTTTTATCCAAAATAAGAATGAGAACAGTAGTTTCAAAATCATTTTTTTCATGTTTATTGATAATCACCTCTATGCTATCTGTTCTTTCTACCAAGAATCGCTTTGCTGGAAACACCATTATTTTAGAAGAGGAAGCTTTCCCCTTGCAATCCATCCCGCATTCAATCTTCTGCATTTTCACTTTGTTACTTTTTATAACATAGCCATCCCCCACACAACCATGTTTATTAATAGAAACATTAAGACAGTGATAATCACAAGAAAAAAAGCCCATTTTCCTCTTATACACATTTTATTGAACTCCCTTTTTATAAATTTATCCACTCGCATTACACGAGTGGATAAAACAAATTTGTATATAGTTATTGATCCGCCTTTTTATACCAAAAATCTATGAATCCTGCCAGTGTTTGCATCGAATCTTGTAGCCTTTCACCAGTAGGTTTATCTATATCTTTTTTCCACTTAGAATTTCCTTCTAAATAAGATTTTTTGGTATTAGCATTAACAATTTTATCGTAATCAGCTTGTGCTCTTTTAGCATTTTCACGTAACCACTCTTCAGGAGTATCAACGCAAAACTTTTTCACTTCCATGCTTTCTGTCGCTTGATAATTACACTTAATTGAATCTACATAATTTTCATAAACAGAGTGAAATCCTATAGGGTTCGAAACTGCAGTGAAGTTGTTTGCATGCATTGGTTGGCTACAATCCGTAAAGTAATGAATGGACAAGCCTAATTTGTAGAAAGCTGTATTGAGCTTATCCTCTTTATAATCTTGCAAAGCTTGTTTAAAATATTTGCCGCAGGTCTGTTTCGCATTTTTAAAACCTGGTAAATAAGTATTATCTTTAGTTGGGTTATAAAAATGCGATACAAACGTACTACAATCGTAATAGGGATTTTTATGGTCAGCATCAAATATACCTTGAGCAACTTCTTTATAATATTTGTTTAACATCTCAAGCAATTCCTTATACGCGCCATTGTTTTCTTTGGCCAATATTTTTCTTGCTTGTTTAAATAACCATAAATGCGTATTAGCCTTTTCGTCTAAGGGTCGTTCTGCTGACCAGCTAAGCTTATGAGGTAATTTATGTTCTATATTAGGTGTTTGAGGCTGCATCAGATGATCATCAGAGCAGGCATTTACTTTCATCAGAGATGCAGTCAAAGCAAAGATAAACACATATATACCAAGCGATATTTTGTTGATTCTCATAGCATTATTCTTCCTCTCATTTATTTCCTGAAGCGATTCAAAATTTTAATCACTTTTTCTTGTACGGATAATCTTAATAATTACAGCTAATGAAATAATCCCAATCGCTACTAAAGCATACATTAAGACCGTATTGTTTCCGGCTTCTTGATTTGTTTTTTCGCGCTCAGCACTTTTAGCAACTAATTTTTCCGATCCGCTTCTAGAAGGCGTATTTTTACCTTCACTCTTTTCTACTAATTTATTATTTTTGAGCGTACCTTCAGCTAGATTTGTTTTCGGCTGTTCCTTCCTTTTCTCCAAACTTTCCAATGGAATAATCGGCATTCCAGCTGGTATTAGAGAAGAATTTTCTGATTTTAAAGTACCAGTAGTTTTTTGCGGACTATGAAGTTTATTCCTACTTACTTTTAAAGTACTTCCTACTGTTTGAGTACTATTCGTTAGTAGCGATAGACCTTCAGCCGGTTCGGTTTTTGGGAGTATGGCTGTTTTAATAGTTTCATTTGTTTTAATTACTTCATTTGTTTTAGTTGTTTCATTTGTTTTAGATACTTCAGTTGTTTCAGCAGCTTTTTCAGCGTTATCTTGTAATTTCTTCGCTAAAGTTAATTGCTGCTCTATACTGTCTTGGAGTTGCAGCTCTTGCTTAGTTTTTCCAAGTGGATTTTTGATAATCTGCTCCTCTGCAAGAGTTCCATTTCCACCCGCAAAAGGCTTTTCAAGAAGAGGGACAAATGGCATAAATCCTACCTTTCTATACTGTTGTGATGTTTTTTTAGTTTCACCAATTGCAGTTACTTTTGGATTTAAAAGGCTGTCTAACTCGTCTTCTGAATCACTATACTCATCATCTGTATGGAATCCATAGAAATATGAACACGTGGGCGAATCAAGGCAACTTGAACTCTGTCGCTCTATGGCATTCCCCGCACTTCCTAAGTCCCCCCTCAATAAGCCGTCGTTAAACATAAATATTCCCATTGCCGCTAATTCTGCTCGAGTTGGCGGTGACGGGAACTCCAATGATGGATTAGCTGTTAACGACTGAGGCACATCTTCTCTAGATGGATGCAAGCTCGATTCTTCTCCAACTGACAGAGCCATACTTTGCTTTATACCCATTGCCGCTAGCTCTTCTTCGGTTGGTGGGGATGGGAACTCCAATGATGGATTAGCTGTTAACGACTGAGGCGCATCTTCTCTAGATGGACGCAAGCTCGATTCTCCTTCAACTGTCGGAGCTATACTTTGCTTCATATCCATTGCCGCTAACTCTTCTTCAGTTGGCGGGGATGGGAATTCCAATGATGGATTGGCTGTTAACGACTGAGGTGCATCTTCTCTAGATGGACGCAAGCTCGATTCTCCTTCAACTGTCGGAGCTATACTTTGCTTCATATCCATTGCCGCTAGCTCTTCTTCGGTTGGTGGGGATGGGAACTCCAATGATGGATTAGCTATTAACGACTGAGGCGCATCTTCTCTAGATGGACGCAAGCTCGATTCTTCTCCAACTGACAGAGCCATACTTTGCTTTATACCCATTGCCGCTAGCTCTTCTTCGGTTGGTGGGGATGGGAACTCCAATGATGGATTAGCTGTTAACGACTGAGGCGCATCTTCTCTAGATGGACGCAAGCTCGATTCTCCTTCAACTGTCGGAGCTATACTTTGCTTCATATCCATTGCCGCTAACTCTTCTTCAGTTGGCGGGGATGGGAATTCCAATGATGGATTGGCTGTTAACGACTGAGGTGCATCTTCTCTAGATGGACGCAAGCTCGATTCTCCTTCAACTGTCGGAGCTATACTTTGCTTCATATCCATTGCCGCTAGCTCTTCTTCGGTTGGTGGGGATGGGAACTCCAATGATGGATTAGCTATTAACGACTGAGGCGCATCTTCTCTAGATGGACGCAAGCTCGATTCTCCTTCAACTGTCGGAGCTATACTTTGCTTCATATCCATTGCCGCTAACTCTTCTTCGGTTGGCGGGGATGGGAATTCCAATGATGGATTAGCTGTTAACGACTGAGGTGCATCTTCTTTAGGTAGATGCAAGCTCGATTCCTCTTCAACTGATGGGGTAACACTTAGCGTTATCCCCATTGCCGCTAGCTCCTCTTCGGTTGGTGGGGATGAGAGATTAAAAGAACTAGGTTCACTTACCGAAGATTCCAATTCATTATTTTGCATATTGAAACCAAGAAGTCCAGGCGGCTCCGGAAGAGCAATCCTTAACCCCTCTTCGGTTGAAGACGATAATAAATCAAACTGACTTTGATTGCTAGATTCCTCATTATTCTCATTAGATTGAATTTTTTCCGATGTTTCTTCAGAAGTTGATGGATTCATCGTTCTAAGAGGCCCTGTAGCACCATGCGCAAGCGGCTTTTCTTCGGTATCAGCATCTTCCATATCAGAGTCTTCCATATCAGATCCTTCAATTGCTTTTCTTCTATTCTTTATCTTACCACTATTCATTGGTACTCTATTTTGCTCGTCGCTTAATATTTCTTTAATACTGCGTTTGGGGTGAAAGAGCACCGCTGGAACCTCATCATTTAAAGTTTCTTTAATATCTTGCCTTGCTACTTTTCCGGCTCTGCTATCGAGCATAGCCAGCAAAGCCGTTACATTGGCATTTTTAACTTTCCCCATTTTTTCGAGTTCTTGGAGATCCCTCTCTCTCGCTTCACTAATTTCCTCTTGCCCGAGATTGTTTTTTTCTTCCTCCGCTTTTCCTTCCTCTACTTTTTCTTTCGCCTCTTCACCATCATCCCATTCATCTGAGTCGATCCTAGAATCGTTATCATCGTTGCTTGTAACTACTGGCTTTATTTTGTCTGAAAGCCTCCTCCAAAATGATTGATTTGCTATTGATGGATGAGGCACAAGTTCTTTAGGTTGAAGCTTGCTAGATTCTTGCTTTTTCTTAGTAGTTTTAGTTTCTTCCTTTGATGATTTATTCCTCTTACCTTTTAATACTTTCTCAACGCAGCGTTTAAATCGTTTTCGCACAGACGGTGGCTTAGACTTAGTTACGGTTTCTCCAATATTCTGTCCTGGTTCTTTACTTAATCCGCTATCTGGCGTAGTCATTGAATCCGGGACATTTGCACTTTTAGCTTCACCCGTTTTTCCGAGTTCTTGAATATCGCGTGCGCACGCCTCACTAATTGCTCCATGCCCAGGACTGTTTCTTCCTTCTTCTACTTTCCCTTCTGCCTGCTCACCTTCTCCCTGTTCATCTGATTCAAGGTTAGAATTCTCATTACTGCTTGTAGATACTGTGCTATTACTTGCAAATATCACACCAGGATTAACCAAGATACAACTTGCAGTAAAACAAACTGCCATCATTGCACGTAAAAATCTATCTAGTTTCACTTTTTTACTCCTCCTCGCCATTCTCTAATACCTGCGTAAGAACAGTATACAATTCAGGCTGTTTAGAGTTTTTGACTCTTGTTAAAACCTCCCTATTAGCTAATTTAGGAAAACAATTCATGAATTGCTTCAAGAATAGCATTGGGAGAAACCGCTTTTCTTTAACATTTGTTAATTTGGCTTGGAGGACATCCCTTATCTAACGCCAACTTCTTCCCATGCTTCTCCTACTTTTTTAGCCACTTCTTCGCTGTATAAGTCTCTCGCCGCCTGTTGAAGCGCATTCTTAGCATCGACAAATTGGGATTTTTTCGTTAAGTAATACTTTAATGCTCGAAAATATAGTTGTTCTGCCTGTTCCCTACCAACTTTCGTGATGGTATTATAAGCAGCTTTGTTAGGTATTCCGCTATTGAAATGAACCCCTCCCCAATCATATTCTTCTGTAATCGGCATTGACTCATACTCATTCATGTGTGCCGCTTGGTTGTATTTATCTGGTTCTTTTAAACTTCTTACTCTCCTGCTGTTCATTCCATGTAAACAGACATCCTCACCTATTAACCAATTGTCTGGAGTAATAAAATAACTAAAGACATCCGCGAATGATTCATTTAATGCACCTGCTTGCCCTTCGTATTCTAAACCTGCTGAGTGTTGAATGACAGCATGCGTTAATTCATGAGCGACGATATTTTTTGCACATGAAAATGGTTTGTAATTCTTCTTATCTCCATCTCCATAAAGAATTTCCTGACCATCCCAAAAAGCGTTATTGCAATTTAAGCCATAACGAACAAAAGAGTCAATTCCTCCACCTTCACCATCTAAACTTTCATGATTATGAACTTTTTTAAAGTAATCATATACTTCACCAGCATAATAATGTGCATCTACAGCAGAGCAATATTCGGGAGCTGTAAACATATTTACTTCGTTAGACACTAGTTTCCCGTGCGAAATTTCTGTGTTATGGTTCAAATCAAACGTTCTTATTAGTCCTTTGCGGGTTCTGTCAACTAGGCAGAAAAAGTTCTTTATCTTCAAAACATTCAATGGTCTTTGTAATGATGGATCGTATCCTTTTCCTGGAGCTATAATATTTTTTTTCGTCCCTTGAGAGTTAGCTTCCGATAGCATATTCTGTTTTCGTAAAACTGCACCCGTCTCAGCGTCAATCTGAATAATCCAGCTAGCTACTACTGGTTCAGAAAAAATCAACCTTATACTATATACTAAACGCTTTGTCCTTGAATTTACGATTACTCTTTTTTCTTTAATCGGGCTTCCTATGTAGCTATTGACACTTGCTTCATTTCGTCCGATTGCTTCAAATGCCTTTTCTATCGCATCTTGTTCTGTAAGTTTCATTTTATTTGTAATAGTAGGCCGCGTTTGTTTTAGATCGCCATTTATAAAGAGAATTTTATTTTCTGGGCTAATATGGAGTTTTATTTCATCGTGATCTGTAAAATAACCATCGGAATTCATCGCAAGTGTAATATGTGTGATTCCCATGCTATCTTTTTCACTATTAGTAATTTTCAAATTCTTGTAATCGCTTTTTGCCTTGTAGCAATTTGGTAAAGCTTGTAAATCTATTGCTTTCATTTCGGATTGTATATCACTTTGAAGCTTTTCTTTTTCAACAGAGTCCGCTTTTACCTTTACATTAAAATAACCCACAAAGACTAATAAAAAAATTAGAAAAATTGTTTTTCTTTTCATACAGTCTCTCCTTTCGCAATTTTAATGCTACAAAAATTATGTAATTAAAAGATTAAGCCACGTATAGCCAAATTAATAGAGAGTTAAGGACACAATTTTAGTATGGGTGGGAACTAAATTATATGTTTTCGCAGTAGGAAACTATAAGTGACTCAAACTTTTAATATGCTTATATTATATGAATAAGAAGCATCCCATTCTTTGACATTTGTTAAAACTCAAAAAATAATAAGCTTGTTTCGACATTCGCCCCAAATGATTCGCGACGAATGTCTCACAAGCTTATGTGTGTGTGATAAGCGGGGGGTTTTCCATATTTTTACTTAATTGGATTATCTACAGTATCACTATACGCTGGATAAAGCGTTGTTCCCCAGATACAAACATTTCTATTTTTTACTAATGGCAAGTTTCTATCATCCACAACCGTTCTCCACCATTCCCAAGCCAAGCCAGTACATTCTTTCGCATGAATATTAATATTCCTTGCATTCCCTGGCAAATAGATTGATGTCGTAAAATGAGCTAACTTATCTTTATCATTTTCGGACCATTTTTTATGTTCAACAACTTCATTTCCATTAGCATCATAGCTAACTTCATCCCAAGTAACATTGAATCTCGCAACATAGGCACCGGAATGATCTAGGTTAATTTTTCCATCCGAGTAAGCCTTAGAAGTTGTTTCGATATATTCCGAATTATTTTTAACAACTGCTAACTGATTATCTTTCAAGAAATTAGTTGTATACGCAATCGGTACGCCCGGATTTTTCTTATCAAAATTAGCCCCTTGTTTTAAAATATCTCGTAATTTGCTTAAATCTCCATCAATTATTTCTACTTCATCTTTGGCTGAACCACCATAAATCACCGCTTTAAATGAAGCATTTTGAATAATATTTTCTAATTCTGTATCACCTTTAACTGATTTACCCTTAAATGCAGCATCGAATGCAGCCTTCACTCTGGTGCTGTGTGAACTAGTCGATAATTTCACGAAAATGTCACGACCATATGCAACACTAGAGATGTATGCGGGTGGATTTTCCGCATTTACGCCCAGCGCTTGCAAGTTTTCTTTAGTAACACTTTTACCAAAGAATCTGGAAGGGCTTGTAGGTTCATTAACATTAACAGTATAATAAATTTGTTTGAAATTAATAACTTCTTCTTGCACCTTACCTTCACTAATCGCTCCAAAGTTTACATTCAAACTATTATTAACAGCTTTAAATGCTGCACCAAATTTTGCAACTAATTGCGATTCGCTATAGGCCATTTCTTGATCATAGTCAATTTTCGCACTAATATTTGGGTATTCTTCGGAGTATTTATTATTCCAACGATCTACTAAAGTATTCACTCCGTCATTTATATTGGATTTAGTTGCATTTTGAACGACTATTTCATTGTCATGGTTAACCATTCCAGGCAAATCAATACTAAGTGTAACTGAATCTCGTTTCACAGGGAGGACATCGGGTTGATTTTCGACTAACTCTGAATTCGCCTTCACTAAAGCTCCTGGATAAGTAAGGCTTGCAAGCGAGTTAATAACTTGAATGTCTGCGTTATTTTGATTGATAGATTTTTTCTTTTTCTCCACTACAATATATTGATTTCCTTCTTTGTATCCTGCTTTTGGTGGAACATTTTTAACAGCTTCTCCATCGTACACTAATATATTGTTTTTATCATAATCCAGCCCTTGTATATATTGATCGATTTGAGCTGCATTTTTCTTTTCAACCGGCGTCTTAGGCTTTGCAGGCGGAGACGCTGGTGGTGCCATGTGTGAAATTATGCCTTGGTAACTATATACTGAGGCATCTGCTTGAGCTTCTTGTGCTAACGGTAAACTTACTAGTAACAATGTCATTAAAAGTAGCATTATTTTTTTCATGGTTTTCACTCTCCTTCTACATTTTTTAACCTAATAATGCCAAGTAGTATGTTCCACCCCTCTCCTTCCAATATAATATTGACGAGATTCGCTTCCAAGATTTAGAAACGCAATATTATATCCTTTGTTTATGGTTTTATTGTAAATCTAGTAAACCTTAACGTCTTTAACAAATGTTAAAGATTCGATGTGAAATTATTTATAAGATAGGCTTATACAAATCAAAGGAGGAAATAATAATGTATAAGCTTCGTTCACGCCAAGTTTTAGTAGTATTATTATGTTTAGTTTGTTACATTATTACTTTTCCATCAGCCGGAAAAGCGCACTCAATTAAAAACAGTTATAGAACTGCACAAAGTTCGATAACTACTAAGCAATGGATGTCAGCCCTGCCTGACAATACGAAATTAACTTCACTTACTATCCCTGGAACACATGACACCATGAGTTATAAAGGGAATATCAGCTGGACGCTCACAAAATCCCTTGCCCAAACCCAAAAGATGTCGCTATTTCAACAACTAGAGGCCGGGATACGATACATTGATATTAGAGCGAAAGAGGACCTCCAAATTTATCATGGGCCTATCTATTTAGACGCTTCACTTAAAGGAGTATTAGAAACAACGGTTAACTTTTTAAAAGAACACCCTAAAGAAACCATTATTATGCGATTAAAAGATGAAAATAATCATAAAAACGATAGATTTGATTATCGAATCCAACCTTTAATTAATCAGTACAAAGCATTTTTCTACACAACTCCAAAATCAGATTCTAGCGATAAATTCCCTACACTAAAAGAGCTCCGCGGTAAAATTTTGCTACTTTTAGAGAACGGCACTAATAAACCATTAACTATTAACTATAGCAAATTCGGAATGAAGTTCGCTGCAGAAAATCAAGTTATTCAAGATAACTTTAATGGACCTACCATTAAAACTAAATACAACGAAATTGTCCAAACTGCTCATCAAGCTTTCAAACAATCTTCAGGGGAAAATAAACTCTACCTTAATCACGTCAGCGCTACTTCCTTAACTTGCACACCTTACCAATACGCATCTACTCTAAATGCTAAGGTAGACCAATATGTAACTAAATTAACCGCTGTAGGAGTACGAGGACTTGGCGTATTCATCATGGACTTCCCACCAAAACAGACAATTAAAAGCGTAATTAAAAACAATAAATTTAACTAACTTATATTTTCCTATAAAAGGGTTAGTATATCTCCGAACCACATTCGGAAACATATACTAACCCTTTTTCTATAGCATTTCAACTAGAAATAATAGCCTACAGATACTCCAGGAAAAAAATTTTAATACGTAAGCAAATCTTTTGCGAATTTAAAAATTGTATAATAAAATCCTATATGTAAAAAACATTATTTAGCGTGATTTTCTATCAACAGCTAACAATTGTTATTAATGCCTAGCGCAATCATAAGGATAATTTTTCAAAAAGGCTATAAAAACGATTGGGGGATGAAAAATGGACGCTCAAGCAGCAGATTTCAAAAATTTTTTAGAAACTAACGGCATTAAACCAAAAAAATTCAAGAAAAAAGACATTATTTTTAATCAATGGGACCCACAAGAATATTGTGTATTCCTATACGACGGGATTGCAAAACTTACCAACATTAGCGAAAATGGAAGCATCATGAATTTACAATATTACAAAGGAGCTTTCATCATCATGTCTGGTTCCCTTGATACAGGAAAACCATTAGGCTACTATAATCTAGAAGTAATTAGTAAAACAGCCACTGCCTATGTACTCAAAATAAGCGATTTAAAAAATTTGGTTAGCTCAGATATCACGCAGCTTTTTTACATTATCCAAGCTTTGCAAAAGCAAGTTTCATACAGTTTAGCTAAGTTCAATGATTTTTCTGTTAATGGGAAGCTAGGTTCTATTTGCGGACAGCTTTTAATACTAACTTATGTATATGGCGAAAAAAATCCTGATGGCATCAAAATTGCCCTTGATAACCTCACTATGCAAGAATTAGGTTATTCAAGTGGAATAGCACATTGTTCGGCTGTTAGCAGAATTCTTTCAAAACTAAAAAAAGAAAAAGTTATCGAATATAAACATTCATCTTTTTATGTACAAAATCTTGATTACCTAAAAAAAATTGCCCCTAAACTTGACGAATGGTTCTATCTAGCATGTCCTAGTTCATGGGAAAAATTCAATTAAATACTACGATTACAAAAAAAACAGGATTTCTCTCCACGAATGGTTAGAGAAATCCTGTTTTTAAGTTTAAGTGACCTCAAATTCATTAATTATTTTTATTCAAATAACGAACTTACAGATGCATTTTCATGTACACGTACGATTGCTTCACCTAGTAGTGGCGCTACAGAAAGTTGTTCCATTTTATCAATCCATTTATCTTCTGGGAGAGCGATGGAATTTGTAACAACTAGTTTTTCAATTGGTGACTCTTCAATACGTTTCATCGCAGGACCAGATAGTACTGGGTGCGAACAACAAGCATATACTTTTGTCGCGCCAGCTTCACGAAGCGCTTTTGCTGCTAAAGTGATTGTGCCAGCTGTATCAATAATATCATCAATTATAATACAAACTTTCCCTTCAACATTACCAACAATATTCATTACTTCTGCTACGTTTGGACGTGGACGGCGTTTATCAATAATCGCAATCGGCGCTTTCAAACGGTCCGCCATTTTACGAGCACGAGTAACTCCTCCGTGGTCAGGTGAAACAACTACTAAATCATCACCTAAATGACGTTCACCGAAATAATTACTTAGTAAACGAACTGCATTTAAGTGATCAATCGGAATATCAAAGAAACCTTGGATTTGCGGCGCGTGCATATCTAGTGTAATCATTCTTGTTGCACCAGCTGTTTCGATTAAGTTTGCAACTAATTTTGCCGTAATCGGCTCACGACTTCTTGCTTTACGATCTTGGCGTGCATAACCATAGTATGGCATAACAATATTAATTGTCGCCGCAGAAGCACGTTTCAACGCATCAATCATGATCAAAAGTTCCATTAAATTCTGGTTTACAGGGTTACTCGTTGATTGAATAACGTAAACATGACAACCACGGATACTTTCTTCAATGTTAATTTGGATTTCTCCATCACTAAAATGAGTAACGCTTGATTTTCCTAACTCAATACCTACTTCTTTCGCAATCTCTTCAGCTAGTTCACGATTAGAATTTAGCGAGAAAATCTTCAACTTTGGATCAAAATACTCGTTTGACATAATCAGCCTCCACTATTTTTATTAAAATTTTAAACTTTCCAATTGGAAATTATTTACCGTGATTTAAACGTTTCGCATAGCCTATCTTGTTGTCTTGTTTCGCGCGAGCAATTCCTAGAGCATCATCTGGAACGTCTTTTGTAATAGTTGAACCAGCTGCAATGAATGCACGATTGCCTACTTTGACAGGTGCAATTAAATTAGAATTACAACCGACAAAAACATCGTCGCCAATAATGGTTTTCGCTTTGTTTTTCCCATCATAATTAACAGCAATACTTCCACAACCAATATTCACATTTTTACCGATTTCTGCATCCCCCATATAAATGAAATGCGGCAGTTTAGTTCCTTCACCAACAACAGCCTTTTTGGTTTCAACATAATTTCCGATTTTTACGTTGTTATGAATATCAGATCCTGGTCTTAGGTGTGCATACGGGCCGATTTGAACGTCATCTCCGACCTTGCTTTCAAAGATTGCGGAACTTTTAATATGAGCTCGTTCACCAATGATACTATTTACGATTTCTGAGCCGCTTGTAACAACACAATCGTCGCCAATCACTGTATTACCTCGAAGCATTACACCAGGTTCTATAACTGTATCTTGGCCAATTTCTACATTTATATCAATATACGTACTTTCTGGATTAATAAGTGTTACTCCATTACGCATATGATTCTCATTAATTCGACGTTGCATTAACTTAGATGCTTCAGCTAAAGCAATTCGATCGTTCACTCCAAGGGATTCCTCGAAAGACTCCATTCGATATGCCGCTACTACTTCATCTGAATCTTTTAAAATTTTAATAACATCTGGCAAGTAATATTCTCCTTGCACATTATCATTTGAAACTTTTTCTAATGCTTCAAAAAGAGATTTATTATCAAAACAGTAAGTACCAGTATTTATTTCTGAAATGCGTTGCTCTTTTTCAGTCGCATCTTTATGTTCTACAATTTTTTCTACAATACCAAGATCATCACGAATAATACGTCCATAACCAGTAGGATCTTCAATCACTGTTGTAAGAATTGTTGCTTTTGCACGTTTTTCATGGTGATATTTCAGCAGAGCTTCCATTGTACTAGCCTCTATTAAAGGTGTATCGCCACAAACAACTAGCGTAACACCATCTTTTTCAGCAAGTGCGGCTTTTGCTTGAAGTACCGCGTGGGCTGTACCAAGTTGTTCTTCTTGCTTCACAAACTCGCTTTTACCAGCTAAATGCTCTTGTACTTTTTCTGCGCCATGCCCAACTATTGTAACCACTTTATCAACATCAAGTGTCGAAATTTGATCCACTACATGTTCGACCATTGGTTTTCCACAAACAGGATGCAAGACTTTATATAGTTTTGATTTCATCCGCGTGCCTTGGCCAGCAGCAAGCACTACAGCATATCGTTTTGACATTATATAGAACCTCCAATATTCACTATTCTTCCATTATGAATGATAACGTAAAATCCGCTTTTTTTCAAGATTACGTCCAAATAAAAACTCTCAACCGTATTTTATAGGCAAAGAGTAATTTCAATGTTTTATTTGTTTGAAAATTCCGAAAGATATAGTGCGCTTGTTTATTTGTTCACTAAAAGTAGAGGTTACAGCCGTGCTACAATAATAGTCTCGCAATTGTGCCTGATTTTGCAACATCATTCTGAATTCCCCTTCCCAATTTCAATCTACTTTTAATTATACCATAGCCAAAATGGAAGACCAAGGCTATTTATCATTTTTTCAAGATTTAAAGACACAAAAAGGGCTAGCAGTTGGCTAGCCCTTGGAAATTTTTAATTATTCAGCAGAAACGGATTCAGATTCTTCTTCTGTTACCGCACTTGCTTCTTCTTCTCCAACGCGTACATATTCAGCTAAAACAACTTCTTGAATTTTAGCACGAGTATCAGAATTAATTGGGTGAGCAATATCACGGAACTCACCGTCAACACCACGTTTACTTGGCATAGCTACGAATAAACCGTTATTCCCATCAATAACGCGAATATCATGAACTACAAATTCCTCATCTAAAGTGATTGAAGCAATCGCTCTCATTCTTCCATCAGTTTCTACACGACGTAATCTCACATCTGTTACTTGCATTATTAGTCACTCCTTATCCCATTTGCCTCGATCAAAAAGAATATGCTTTTCCCAGCCAAACATCAGGTTTAATTAAATCCCCGTCTTAAACTGTTCATAACAATGTTCTCCTTAAAATGAGGATTTTTTTAATTCTCTTCTGCAACACTTTCGTCAGCAGATTTTTCTTCACTTGCAGTTGGTTCTTCCGCTACTTCATAAGCAGCTAAAACAGCTTCTTGAATTTTTGCACGGGTATTTGAGTTAATAGGATGCGCAATATCTCTAAACTCACCATCCGGCGTACGTTTGCTTGGCATAGCTACGAACAGTCCCTCGTTGCCATCGATAACACGAATGTCGTGAATAACAAACTCACTATCAATCGTTATTGAAGAAATAGCTTTCATTCTCCCATCTGTCTCAACACGTCGCAATCTCACATCTGTAATCTCCATTATCTTCACCACCTTATTCTAGTTGCTCTGTTAGTATCCAATGCTCACATGCAACATTAAGTACACACTCGAGAAAAATTCCCCCATAGAAAAAATCGCTTTTTGAAGCAAGCAACATTTACGTAAAACTCTTCCCTATGAACATAATAATAAAAAAAACTAAATTTGACAACTTTGTGAATTCAAAATCGAAAAAAAAATTTTTTTACAAAAAAGTATTGACATTTACAGATTGTTCGTTGCAAAAGCATCTTTGTATACAATGTTATATATTTCTAATTTAAAAACTTCTAATCCATTGCCAGAACTGTCTTGCAATGTATTTATCATACTATTTTATAAGTAATAACACCAGTAAAACGGTAGAAATTAAATCATTTTTCAGAAATAATTGTATACAATAACCCAAGCGTTCCATGAATAATAGCACATAATTTTTTACACTTAGGCTATTTTCCAATTCCACATAAATTAACTGCCAACAAAGTATATATACCCCAAAAGTACTGCTATAACGCATATTTTAAAGTTTTTTTAATTTAATAATTCAATTCATTTTTTTAAAACGCTTAATTGTGACAAAAATGTTAAATATAGATGACAAGACAACTTATGGCTTTTTTATACATAAAATCCGTCTATTTTAGTACAAAAAAAGGATTTGAAATCAATGATTCCGAATCCTTTCTCTGCTTATTCAGATCTTAATGCATCAATTGGCCGTAGTTTTGATGCTTTATTGGCAGGAGCAATCCCAAAGATTATGCCAATACATAAGGAGAACACGAAGGAGAAGATAATCGTTCCCGCTGTAATACCCGATGATATTCCAGCAACTGAACCGAATATCAGTGCACCAGATACACCGATGATAATCCCGATAATCCCACCACAAACACTAATAACAATAGATTCGATTAGAAATTGAAGCAAAATTGCTCGTTTTTTAGCACCTAGCGCTTTTCTGATACCAATTTCTCTCGTCCGTTCACTAACTGAAACAAGCATAATATTCATTATTCCGATACCACCTACCACAAGTGATATCGCTGCAATCGCACCAAGCGCAGTGGTTAACGTTGTACTAATCGTATTAAACGCATTTAAAATTTCTTGTTGGTTAATAACTTGATAAGATGGTCCCATTTGAGCGGAAGAAGCATTTTCTTCTTGCTCTTTCTCGTCACCAAACTTAATTGCTAAACGAGATTCCAATGTATTTACAACAAAATCGACATCTTCCGCTGTCTTTGTCTCTACATAGATGGTACGGACATTTGTATCTTTTAATAATCTTTGTGCAGAAGAAATCGGGATGAAGATTTGGTCATCACTTGAACCCATCATCGAAGCGCCTTTTTCTTTTAGAACTCCAACTACTTTGTAAGGCATTCCGTTGAGTCTAATTGTTTCACCAACTGGATTTCCGAAACCGAACAAGTCACTCGCTACCGTAGAACCTATTACAGCCACCTTCTGACCATATTCCGTATCAATTGGTAGTAAGAAGCGTCCTTCGCTCATTTCCAAGCTACGAGCCGCTTTGTACTGATCGTTTGTACCTATAACTTTATTACTTGAGTTTTTATAATCAAATGTTGCATTTACTTGTCCAGATAATTCTGGAGAGACGCTTTTCACTCCATCGATATTTTGATACTTCATTACTTCATCATAGGTGTATTTATCATTAGGATTAACCGAACTATTAACGACTGTGATTAAATTGGAACCTAAATCCCCCATTTGTTCGTCAACTTCTTTGGTGACTCCATTCCCTAGCGAGACTAGCAGGATAACAGATGCTACACCAATGATAATACCCAGCA
Organism: Listeria ivanovii subsp. ivanovii; assembly: GCF_900187025.1. Taxonomy (GTDB): domain Bacteria; phylum Bacillota; class Bacilli; order Lactobacillales; family Listeriaceae; genus Listeria; species Listeria ivanovii. The sequence goes on along the minus strand of NZ_LT906478.1, from coordinate 179,920 downwards.
TGGTCAAAAAAGATCTTAGCTTACTTGCTTTTAATTGTTTCCATGCCATTTTCATACTTTGGAGAACGTTCATGCTTTCGTCGCCTCCTCATGGAATAATTTACCATCTTGAATACGAATACTTCTTGTTCCATAAGAGGCAATGGTTGGATCATGCGTAATCATGACAATCGTATTTCCTGCTCGATTTAACTCTTGAAGAATCCCCATTACTTCTTTACCTGTTTTGGAGTCGAGCGCTCCAGTTGGTTCATCAGCTAAAAGAATTTGCGGTTTGCCAGCAAGTGCTCTCGCAATCGCGACACGTTGTTGTTGCCCACCAGAAAGCTGAGTCGGTAAATTTCTTCGTTTTTCAAGCAAACCAACTTTTTCCAAACATTCGAGCGCAGCCTTTTCACGTGCCGAAACACTTAACCCTGCATAGATTAATGGTAGTTCCACATTTTCAAAAGCTGATAATTTCGGAAGCAGATTAAACTGTTGGAAAATAAAGCCGATTTTCTTATTTCTAATTTCCGATAGTTTGTTGTCACTGAGTTTAAAGACATCTACATCATCAAGATGATAACTTCCTTCATCTGGCACATCTAAACAACCAATCATATTCATTAACGTTGATTTTCCTGAACCAGATGGACCAACGATGGATAAAAATTCACCTTGATCAACGGTAAAAGTAACATCGTCTAAAGCCTTAAAAGTTTCTCCGCCTAGCGTATACGTTTTTGTTAAATTTTTCATGTCAATTAGTGGTTTTGGCATGTTTATCCCTCCTTCATACAATTTATCTGAATCATATTTACAAGAAACTTAGCTTGGTGCACCTGGCATTGTCTCAGTTTCTTGTGTAGGAAGGATTACTTTTTCATCTTTTTTAACGCCCTTTGTGATTTCAATATTGTCTTCGTTATGCAGACCAGTTTCGACGATTTTTTTCACTTTTTTTGTTTTACCATTATTTTTTTCTTCTGGAACTAGCACATAGTATTTATCGTTACTATCTTTTTGAACCGCTTCAATTGGAACATATAGGGCATCTTTTTTCTCTTTCACTAAAATGGAGGCATCTGCTGTCATACCAGCTTTTAAATCATCTGTCTTATCAAGTGAAATAATAACAGAGAAGCTAGATACCCCATTTTGAACTTGACCTTGTTCAGCAATTTCTTTTACTTTACCTGTGTATGTTTTGTCTGGTAGAGCTGTTACCGTGACTTTAACTTCTTGGTCTTTCTTGATGTTCGGAATATCAAGTTCATCCATTTGTGCTACCAATTGGAGTTCGTCATAATCAGGAACTTGTGTATTTTCTGGTGAAATTGCTCCTGTTCCGGTAGCATTGATTTTCATATCTCCTTGTTTCACTTTAGCTGTAACTAACTTCTCTTGCGTTACAGAACCGCTATTTTTCCCAAGCAACATAACCGCACCGGCGGCTACAACTGCGATAATAACAATAACAATTAACCATTTAACCCATTTTTTCATGAAAGTTCTCCTTCTGCTCCCAATTATTTGGAAGCCTTATATTTTATGTAACAATGATAGGATTTATTCTACCATAAAACTTAAGTGAGTGAAGTACATCGCAAGGCTGATTTGTTCACAATAAAAAAACAACCCTAGATTCCCCTAGGGTCGCTTGCTTAGCTGTTAAAATAATTCCCATCAACCACTTCGATTTGTTTTTCTTTCATGTTGACATTTTTAATTTTCACAAGTGACACATAATCATCTACTAAGCGTTCTTCCGCATACTCCGATTCAACTAGAACCCCAATGCCAACTAAATGAGCATTAAATTCTTCCAGCAGATTTTTCATTCCGTTGATGGTTCCGCCAGCTTTCATGAAATCATCTACAATAACCACATTGGATCCTTCCGCTAGACTACGTTTTGATAGTTCCATTTTTTCAATTCGTTTGGAAGAACCTGAAACGTAATTGATGCTTACAGTCGAGCCTTCTGTCACTTTGCTATCTCTTCTTACGATGACAAACGGTACGCTTAAGTGTTCTGCAACTGCTTGAGCAATTGGAATGCCTTTCGTTGCCACTGTCATAATTGCATCTATTTTTTTGTCGTTAAATTTTGTAGCTAGTATTTTCCCAATTGCTTTAAGCGTAACTGGTTCGCCTAACAAATCAGAAAGATACAAATAACCACCTGGCAGTAAGCGATTCGGCTCTGCAATCCGGTTACATAATGTGTGTACAAAATCTAGCACATCGTCATTCCCAGCAATAGAAATATATTGTACTCCTCCTGCAGCTCCTGGAAGTGTTTCAAGCGTACCTATCCCTCTATCTTCAAATGTTTTCTTTATGATGACCAAATCTTCACTAATAGAAGACTTAGCTGAGCCATAACGTTCAGCAAACATCGTAAGCGGCACTAGTTTTCGCGGATGCGACAAAAGAAATTGCGTCATATCAATTAATCGTTCACTGCGACGAATCTTCATAATCTCTCTCCCTTTGATAAAATTCCGTATATTAAAAAGCAATTTCACGTATTTTGTCCGTATTTTCTCTATTATAAAACGTTTTCTATAAAATTGACAACTTTTATTCTTTTAATGTACAAAAAGCCTGCCAAATAAACTTCCTTTGACAGACTAGTAACTACTTTTTATAAATCACGGAAACTAATAATTTCTACTTCTTGTTGACCTAAGTATGCTTGTAACTCTCTGGATGTCAGTACGGTATGTTCTTTCGTACGAGGTTGAACGTAACTAGAAATATGAAGTAAGGTATCGTCAATAAAGGCTGGATGGGTCATAACTTCGACTACATCATTTGTACCAATATGATTTTGAACTATTTTTTTGATTGTTTCAAAGCTTACACCATCTGCATAAAAATCAGTAGCAAATAAATCAGGTGTTTTAATCGTGCCAAAATTAGAAACATCTGCATGGCGTCTTATGCTTACACCATATTTTTCTGCGAGCTTGTGTTGTACTGGGAAAATTAATGGTTCAATTGAATGATGTGTGTCAAAATGAGAAATCGTCAGTCCAGTAGCTAAAATTTTCTCGATTTGGGCAGTTAATTCGCGTTCCACTTCTCCCATATCTGCATCAGCCAAGCCAGATTCTAACGCAGTATAATTTTTACGGAAACGTCCATCATCAACGGTTAGTGTTCCAAGTCCCTGAAGAAGCGGTGAGCCGAAAGTTAAGGTCAAATGCGCACCGATATCGAGTCCCGGGTTTTCTTTTGCTACCTCAACTGCTAAATCAAATGCTGGACTATTGGCAAGTAGTGTCGTTGATTTCACGACGCCTCGTTTGTAAGCATCCAAAATGCCATATACCGCTCCTGGGCTAATTCCAAAATCATCTGCATTAAAAATAATCTTCATTTGTCTGACCCCTCCGAACCTTTAATAGTATCATTTTCACTTTCACTCCATGGCCTAACCATATATACTTCCTCACAAAAGCCACGCAAGCCGTTATAGACACGTTTCGCTCTTGAGTACTGTTTGATGAGCGCAAATACTGTCGGACCACTACCACTCATTAAAGCCGTCTCAGCACCAAACGCGAGCATCCGGTCTTTAATCCGTTTAACTTGTGGATTTTTCTCTAACGTTACAGATTCCAGAACATTTCCTGTAGCAGCAAAAATTCCGTCTAAGTCGCCTTGTTCAATTGCCTCTATCATTTTTTTCGTATTAGGATGTGCTACATTATCTACCTGTAACTCTTTATAAATGGTTGGTGTCGATATACTAATGCTAGGTTTAGCAAGTACAATCCAGCAACCTGGCATATTAGGAAGTGAAGAAATCTTCTCCCCACGACCAGTTGCAATGGCAGTCCCACCATAAACACAAAAGGCAATATCAGAACCAATTTCTGAGCTGATTTCTGCTAGCTCCTCTATCGAAAGTCCTAGCTCCCAAATAATGTTTAGTCCTTTAAGTGCTGCCGCTGCATCCGAGCTTCCACCTGCAAGTCCCGCAGAAACCGGAATATGTTTATCTATCGTAATTCGCACTCCTGCTTTTACATCAAAACGTTTTTTCAAAAGTGCCGCTGCTTGATAAATTAAATTGCGGCGGTCTTCCGGGATAAAGTGCGCCTTTACGTTTAATACAATAACGTCCTCATCTAGCCGCTCTAAATAAAGTCTATCCGCAAGATCAATCGTGGTCATTACCATCTCTACTTCATGATAACCGTCTTCACGTTTGTAAAGAGCATCAAGGGAAAGATTAATTTTAGCTGGCGCCGTTACACTTATTTTCATTCTCCCCGCCTCCGCGTTCAAAATCTCTTTTTCTATTCTATCATATGAAAGAAGAAATATGTAGCAAGGGGCCCAAAACACTCTTTAACAAAGCAAAAACCGAACCATGCTTTACGGTTCGGTTACTTCAGCTTCTTACAAAGCTAATTCTTTATTATCATCTGTAAATATAAGTTCTACTGCGTCTGTTAAGATATCCGTGTAACTATAGGATACTCTTTCAAAGTTGTTTTCATCCTGATCAAGCTCTACAATGAAAACGGATGGATATGTTTCAGCTAGGATGCCGCAACGTTCAATCGTTTTTTTACGACCGCCGTTTGCTTTCAATGTCAATGCTTTACCTAATCTAGAATCTAAATTCGTCTTAATGCTTGCAATGGTTTTTGGCATTTATTTTCCACCTCACTAATAAATAGTATAGCACAGATGGACTAAGAAATCAATAACCAAATATTTTAACAGTTGTAAGGGCTAACTGTCAACTAAGAAAGCGCTTTTTTGGGAAAATTTATTTTTCTGCTAAAAAATCAGCTAAAAAATTGCTTAATTTAGCGAATTCAGGGATATCTAACGTTTCACCCCGGCGAATTAAGTCTATACCAATAGCACTTAGACCTTCTATCAGTTCTTCCTTACGTACTTTTAAGGCTGGAAACTTGGAAGCTAGGTTATTCCATAATGTTTTTCTTCTTTGTGCAAAGGAAGCTCTTGTTACTTCAAAGAAAAATTCTTCGTCATATACCTGCGCTAGCGGCTCTTTGCGACGCTTCAAATGAATGACAGCTGAATCTACATTAGGTTGTGGCATAAATACTGTTTTCGGTACAATAAAAGCTAATTCAGCCTCCATATAGAATTGAATGGCGATTGTTAAGCTTCCGTAGCTTTTGGTACTTGGAACTGCACTAATACGGTCCGCTACTTCTTTTTGAAGCATGAAAGTCATCGAGTCAGCAGGAATGTTATCATGTAGCAGTTTTAAAATAATTGGTGTTGTTACATAATAAGGCAAGTTAGCTACAATTTTCAGAGGTAATTCCGGATGGGTAAATTGGGTAGAAATGACTTCTTCCACATTTGCTTTTAGGACATCGCCGTGAACTACTTTGACATTATTGTAGGCACTTAATGTATCATCTAAAATCGGCAATAAGCGTTGGTCGATTTCAAAAGCAACTACTTCCTTTGCTGTTTTGGCAAGTTGTTCTGTTAGCGCGCCAATCCCAGGACCGATTTCGATTACGTTTGTTTCTTTGGTAATTTCGGCTGTGTCTGTAATTCGTGTCAAAATGTTACTATCAATCAGGAAATTTTGACCTAAACTTTTTTTAAACAAGAAACCGTATTTTTTTAGGATTTCTGTTGTTTTTCCAGGTGTTGCAATATCTTTACTCATGCTCTTCCTCCTGCATAATCTTTTGGCACGCGGCTACTAACTGTTCTTCACTGATAGCAAATGATTCCAGACGTGTTTGCAATTGTTTTCCGTTAGTGTAGCCGATTTTAAGTATGTTTCCGAGTTTTTCTCTGCGTTCTTTTGAACCAACCCCACCTAGAAGTTCTAAGTTTATTAGAGTGTCTTTGGAGATAAATTGTTTTTCAGCTAGCGTGCTGCTTGTATGGAAATGTTGTAATGCTTCTCGAATATTGGCGCTACTAGCATGCTCCACTCCAAGACCTCGGCCAGCTTTGGGCAAGGCGTCTTGGCGATTAATAAAAGCATGTTTACAACCAGGAACGGCTGAGTCAATTTGTTTTCTAATTTTTTCGCCTGGAAAATCCGGGTCAGTAAAAATAATGACTCCTCGAAGTTGTTGCGCATGTCTAATTCTTTCAATGGTTTCTTGTGAAAGGGCTGATCCATTTGTCTCGATGGTATCTGCAACGACAGAACGATTAATGGCCGTTGTATCATCGCGTCCTTCTACGACAATAAACTCATGTATTACAGGCTTCTCGCTCATAATGACTACATCCTTTTTTAGTAAAATAAGTAAATACATCATACCACATTTTGGGCAAAGAAAAAACGAGGCCCTATGAGTCAGCCTCGTTTTTATGCGGTTATTAGTTTAACACTTTTACAGTTACAGTTCTTCTACCCCAAGAGTAACATGAACTTTCATTCGGGAAATAAACGTCAACGATATTTCCTTTGATAGCGCCGCCAGTGTCTCCAGCGATAGCTTCTCCGTATCCTTCAACCCAAACACGTGAACCCAGTGGAATAACACTTGGGTCAACAGCAACTACTTTCATTCCAGGATTAGCACTTAAGTTAATTCCTGTCGCAGTTGTTCCCCCGCCTGAATAAGCAGTGGATTCCATCGTGAGTGTTTTACCACCTGATGGAGTTGATGAAGTGTTAGATGATGCTGCTTTTTTAGCAGGTGTTGCATTAGCTATTTGCGATACTACAGGTTTTGCTTTTGTACCACGAACAACTACTTTATCCGATTTTGCAACAGTGACATTTTCTTTAATGATATCGCGTTTTTTCTCTTTACCATTTTCAAATGTTACTTTATACTCAACAATTTTTTCACCAGTTTTACCTTCTTGAACAACTTTTTCAACGCCTTGATTTAAGCTGTCGTCTTCTTTGTAAACTGTATTGAATTTAATTTGCTCTTTTTTCTTGTCAGCTTTTGAATCAACATATGTAACTTGTACGGTCATTTTTTCCTTTAAGTTACTGTCTTTCGCAGGTGACACACGGTCCTCTTTATCCAGTTTGATATTTTTCTCTGCTAGCAAATCACCAACTTGAGTTTTTGTAGTCCAAACTGTATCTTTTTTCTCTCCATTTTGTAAGGAAAGCTGGATGGCACGATCAATATTAATTTCAAGACCATCTTTTAATTTATCATCTAATGCTACATTTAACACATCATGTGGGCGAGTTGTGATGTTTTCGTCTTTAAGCAAGTCTGCTACATCCACTTTAGTACTCCACACATTTTTCTTTGTGCCATTATCATTTATTGTAATTTGACGTGCTGGAAGATATTTAATTTCCATACCGTCTTTAATTTCTGCATTTTTACCTGGCGCGATTTCATCATGTTCGCTTACTTTGATTCCTGCTTCATCGAGTGCTGCAGAAACTGTTTTAGCGTGTGTTCTTGATTCAATTTTTTCGCCAGCGTTTACTATAGTGATATCGTTTTTAGTTCCTTCGAAAACGAAATAAAAAACCAATGCTACTACAATAACAAATCCTGCAATCATGATTGGTAATTTCCATTTTGATGATTGGGCTACGTTACTGCTGTTTTCCATGGTCATGTATTTCTCCCCTTTCTACTTCGCTAGTGATTATATACAGGGGAGCAAACAACTGTCAATTTTTTTAATAGATTGTTCATATTTACGCAAACTCCGGGAATAAACGTTGTTATGAAGCCGTTTTTAAATTAACAAAGATAGTTAAATATCAAATGTAACAAAAGTATGTCATTTTTCTACATCTCTGGTCGTAGGCATAAAATAAGGGTTTTGGTCCAAATGCCTATTTTTATATCTTTGAAGCTTAAGATTCGGTTACAGAGTCGGCTTTATGTTACAGTTTCATTACATTTAATCTTGGATTTTAAATAGGCGTTTCGCGTTAGCTGTTGAGTGCGTTGCGATTTCGCTATATTTCATTTCTTTCAATTCAGCAATTTTTTCGGCAACTAACTTGACGTATCCTGGCTCATTTCTTTTTCCGCGATTTGGTGTTGGAGCAAGATATGGGGCGTCAGTTTCGATTAATAATCGGTCAATTGGTATAGCCTGAGCTGCAATTTTTGGCAATTTAGCATTTTTAAAAGTAACTGTTCCACCGAACGAAATATAAAAGTTCATCGCCAGACAAGCTTCCATTACTTCCACCGTTTCTCCAAAGCAATGCATAATTCCGCCCACTTCTTCGGCATGTTCTTCTTGCAAAATCCGAATGATATCTTCGGTTGCTTCACGATTATGAATAACTATCGGTAAATTCACTTCTTTAGCTAGACGGATTTGTTTCCTAAAGACTTCAAATTGTGTTTCTTTTGGAGAAGTATCCCAATGATAATCCAAGCCCATTTCGCCTAAAGCAACTACTCTTGGATGGGTTAGGGCTAAATCGCGTAACCATTCTAAATCTTCGTCGGTAAAACTAATTGCATCTGTGGGGTGCCAACCGACGATTAGTGAAATGAAATCGTATTTGTCTGCTAGTTTTAATGCCTTGTCAATCGTCTCCTTATTAAAGCCCACAACCGCCATACGGGTTACATCATTTTCTTGTGCTCGTTTGATTACTTCTTCTATATCATCGTCAAAAGCCTGGTCATTGAGGTGTACATGCGTGTCGAATAACAATGAAATTCCTCCTAATAAATCGATTTCCTTCTATTATACTATAAATTTTTATTCGGACAAAAAAACCATCCTATAATCGGACGGCTTTTTGTGATTTTACTTTACTTGGTACACAATTGCTTCGTATGGTCGCAAAGTTCCTTCTATAATTTCGGGTACATTATTTACTAAAATGGTACCTTTTTTAATATCATTTAGAATACTTTGATCGGTAATGACTTGTTCTTCTTCCGTAAAGTTACATAAAACGATTAATTTTTCATCATTTGTGTAGCGCTCGTAAGCAAATATAGCTTCATCGTTTGGTAATAATAAGCGATAATTACCTGTTGTGATGATTTCTGTTGATTTGCGTAATTTGATTAGATTTTGATAGTAGTAAAAAATTGAATCTGGATTTTTAAGCGCTTCTTCGGTATTGATTTCGGTATAACTCGGGTTCACTTTAATCCAAGGTGTGCCTGTTGTGAAGCCTGCATTTGGGCTATTGTCCCATTGGTAAGGGGTTCTTGCGTTATCGCGACCTTTTGTATAGATCGATTCCATAATGCTTTCATGGCTGTGTCCTTGCTCTTTTCGCTCTTTGTACATGTTGAGTGTTTCGATATCACGATATTCATCTAGGCTTTCAAAATGAACATTTGTCATGCCGATTTCTTCCCCTTGATAAATATACGGCGTTCCTTTCATCATGTGCAGACATGTCCCAAGCATTTTTGCAGAACGAACTCGGAAACGATTGTCATTTCCAAAACGGGAAACGATACGTGGTTGGTCATGATTGTTCCAGTATAGGCTGTTCCAACCGTTTTCTTGAAGTGCTACTTGCCACTCAGACATATTTTCTTTTAATTCTGGGAGATAGATTGGTTTCAAATCCCATTTGTTGTCTCCGTCTGAATCTAAGTTCATATGTTCAAAAGTAAATATCATATCGACTTCTTTATTAGCTGGGTTGGTGTAAATTTGGGCCTCTGTTATACTAGCGCCGGGCATTTCCCCTACTGTCATCACATCGTAATTAGAGGTTACTTCTTGATTCATTTCGCGCAAGAATTCGTGAATCCGCGGACCATTACAAAAATCGTTGCCAGCATCTCCATAAATTTGACCTTCAGCAACTGGGCCATCTGGGAAATCAGTGTTTTTAGAAATGAAATTGATTACGTCCATGCGGAAGCCATCAATCCCTTTATCTAGCCAGAATTTCATCATGTTATAGACATCTTGACGTAATTTTGGATTTTCCCAGTTTAAATCAGGTTGTTTTTTGGAGAATAAATGTAAGTAATATTCGCCTGTTTTTTCATCTAATTCCCAAGCAGGACCACTGAAAATCGAACCCCAGTTGTTAATTTCGTTTTCTTCACGCCAGAAATAATAATCGCGGTATGGATTATCTTTTGATTTTCTAGATTCTTCAAACCACTTGTGTTCATCAGATGTATGGTTTACAACAAGATCCATCACTAGTTTCATATCACGATTATGAAGCCCTTGTAGTAAATTGTCAAAAGTCGCCATATCACCATATTCTTCATAAATTTTTTGGTAATCACGAATATCGTAGCCATTATCATCTTGCGGTGAGTCATAAACTGGCGATAACCAAATAACATCTACGCCTAACTCTTTCAAGTAATCTAATTTCTCGATGATTCCTTGAATGTCCCCAATTCCATCCCCATTGGAGTCATTAAAACTCTTTGGATAAATTTGATATACTACGCTTTTTTTCCACCAGTCTTTTTCTTTCATTTTTTAGATTCCCGCCCTTATAATTTTGTTTGTTTTTTCACCAAAAACTTGAATTGTGGTGATTTCTAATTGTAGATTTAGCTTACCATTATGACTCGCGTTCACTTGTACTTCGCCATTTTGCAGAGAAGCAGTGAGTTCTGTCTTAGAAAGTTCGCCTTGCTCATATTGATAGCTTTTACCATCATCATTATACACGTATCCTGCTGCCTTGCCATTTGCTAAGTATACTTCAAGTACTAAACTTTGTGTTTCTTTTGTATTTTGAACATTACTTCCAATGGGTAAAATTGTCCCTGCTTTAATATAAATTGGCATCGTATCCATCGGTGCATCTGCAATAATATAGCCTCCGCCTTCTATTTTCTCTTTTGTCCAATAGTTAAACCATGTTCCTTTGGGTAAACGAACTAGACGTTTTACTTGTCCTTCACGAACGATTGGAGCAACTAAGATATTTTCACCAAGCATAAACTCATCATTTACTTGAATTAAGTCCCGCTCGCCATTAAATTCCATATATAGCGGTCGTACAAGTGGCAGACCAGTCTCTGCTGTTTTTTGAAATTCTGTATAAATATACGGTAAAAAGGCATAGCGAAGTTCAATGTATTGCTTCACAATTTTCTCCGCATCCGGTCCAAATGCCCATGGTTCCTGGTAAATACTATCTTGAACCGAGTGATTTCTGAAATACGGCAAAAACGCACCCGCTTGCGTCCAACGTATTAGCATTTCTTTTGTACAATCAGATGAAAATCCGCCAACGTCCGCACCAGTAAACGCCACACCAGACAATCCTAAATTCATAATCATTGGTAACGACATTTCTAAATGCTCCCAGTGGCTACGATTATCTCCAGTCCATACTGCAGAGTAACGCTGAACACCAGCATATCCTGCACGAGTAAGTGAAAACGGTCGCTCGTTTGGAACTAGACGTTTTAGTCCTTCAAAAGTAGCTTTACTCATATATAATCCGTATAAGTTATGCGCTTCTTTATGAGTGATTGTTTCCCCATCCAAATTATGGACCACATCTAAGTCCATCGTTTTACTTTCATTAAATACGGAAGGTTCATTCATATCGTTCCAAATACCACGAACCCCTAAATCCGTGTAAAATTTATGCAGATTACCCCACCAATTTTGAACAGTTGTACTTAGAAAATCTGGAAAAGCGCTGACACCTGGCCAAACTTCACCATAATAAATCTCCCCTTCTAATTTACGACAGAAATGATTATGCTTAATTCCTTCTTGGTAAACAGCGTAATCGACATCTTTTTTAATTCCAGGGTCGACAATGGGAACTACATCAATGTTTTGTTCTTTGAGTCGTGCAATTAATTCTGGACCATTTGGAAAAGTATCCGGGTTGAAGGTAAATACTCGGAAATCATCCATATAATGAATATCCATAAAAACACAATCAAGTGGAATTTCTTTTTCTTTAAATGTATTTGCAATGCGTTCTACTTCTTCTTCTGAGGTATAGCTATATCTTGATTGATGATAACCTAGAGACCATTTTGGAGGAAGCGGCGTTTTTCCTGTTAGGTCCGTATAGCTAGCAACTACTTCTTTTATGTCATCTCCAAAGATAACATAGAAGTTTGCCTGGCCTCCTTCTGCAAGAATCGTATACATATCTTCAAAACTTTGAAAATCGAATTCTGTTCGGTAGGAATTATCATAGAATAAGCCATATGTCGTTTCTTCCGTATCCGCAATCATAAATGGAATGGACTGATATAATTCGACGGTATCTTTATTATGTGGGCTATAAACATCGGTATTCCACATACTAATGATCGAACCCGCTTTATTTAGACCACCTGTTTTTTCTCCCAGACCAAAAACAGCTGTTTCTTGTCTGCTCTGAACGGAGATTTGGTGTGCTTTATTGCGGTTAATCGCAAGTCCTTCTGTTTGAAAAATGACTTTACTTCCTTGTTTCATGATGATTTGGAATGGTTGTTTGTAAATATAAATTTGTTTGTCCGCAAAATGCAGCTGGTAATAATCGCTCGTTTCAGCAAATTTTGCAGCTTGTTTCGTTGTATCATGAATTGCAGCAATTGAGGCAGTCGAATCTACTTCTCCAAATGGATTTACAATTACTCTAGCTATTTTATCATTCACAAAATAACAATGAAAATGACCGATATCTAGGGTGCCTGATAAGCAATTGTCTGCCCAGGAAGCCGTTTTTATTTGATTGACTCTCTTTGGGAAAGCCGTTTTTTCTTTAACATTAGATGGTAAAATGGCAAAACTTGTGGAAGCATCCATCGTTATCTTCCTTTCTTTATTTGTACTTTTTTCGTTGCACCGATCACTTCAACTTCGAAATTTGGTGTATTCGTTTGAACGGAAACTGTTATTTCATTAGCGATAGTAGTCACTTCTACTAACCAGTTTTCACCTAAATGGTCGGTAATTTCTTCTGTAAAATCTCTATCCAGATAAATTTTCAAAAGTGGCGTATCATATTCTATCACTGTATTTCCGACCCATGATCCTAGTGATAACGAACTATCTACGTTGCATAGAATTGCTTTTCCACCGCGGATAAATACTGGGATTTCTTCTTTTTCTGCTTTACATTTGCGTAATGTTGGACCACTTACTCGTGTATTTGTCCAGAAATCATACCAAGTTCCTTCTGGTAAATATACTTCTCTTGAACGAACGCCGTCTTCAATAACTGGAGCAATCAGCATTGCTTCACCAAATAAATATTGATCGTACATATCTGACACACGTGGGTCTTCTTTATAATCAAGCAAAAGGGCACGCATCATTGGTAAACCAGTTTCGACACATTTACGCGATTCATTATAAATGTAAGGTAAAATATTCATTCGTACATTCGCAAAATGACGATAAATCGGGATTACTGTATCATCACCAGTTCTTGATGCAATGTTCCACGGGGTACGATCTTGATTGAATTCTCCTTTACTTTCGGCATGATACTGCATAATTGGGCAAAATGTAGCCATTTGTGCTGAACGGATAAATAATTCAGCAGTCGGAATATCACCATTAAATCCAGCAAAATCAAAACTCCAAAACGGAATACCTGAAAATCCGGCTGATAATCCTGCAATTAAAGACCTTCTAAACGCATCAAAAGTTGAACGCTCGTCACCCGCCCAGTGAGCAGGGAACCGTTGTGCACCAGTATATCCAGCACGACTAAATGTCATGCCATCATTTTGTTGTGCAAAATCATAATAAGCTTCGATATAATCATTTGGATAGAGGTTTCTCATTTCATCGCCGTGTCTACCATCAGCAAATTGTAATCCTTCACCAAAGACAAATTCACCGCCATCTGTTTTAAAGCCATCTACACCGATATCAATTAAGTATTGGCGCTTATCAAACCACCATTTTTTTCCTTCTTCATTCGAAAAATCCATGATTAAACTTTCTGTAAACCAATTTTCTGGGATACGATATGGGGTTCCGTCTGGATTTTTCACCACATAACCTTTTTCAGTCATGTAAGCTTCTTCCCGGTCTTTTAGTGGATGTTGCTGGCGATTGAGATATTTTTGGATGGGGATTTGCCATAGAATCAATTTCATATTATTTTCATGAACATAATCAACCATTCCCTTTGGATTCGGCCATCTTCCCCATGATGGGAATTTAATTTCATCGTAATGGTATGCTTCAGAAGGGTCTTTTTCAGCATATTCGGCGTCATTAAACATATAATAAGTTGCTTCATCACTCCATTGCTCTAATACAACAACCGTAGAAGGAATTTGTAATTCTTGGGTAGTTTCTATTTCGGTTCGTACAATCGATTCGCGGTCCCAGTTGTTACTAGACATCCAAGGACCAAGCGCCCAAACTGGTATCATCGCTGGTTTGCCAGTTTTTTCCATATAACTTGCAACTGCACTTGGAATATCTCCGAGTAACAAGCAAATATCTGTATCACAGCCGTTTATTTCGACAGTAATAGTATGTTTATCGGCTAATTGGTTGCCTAAATCAAAACTAGTGTAACGAGCTGTATCTACAAAAACACTGTAATCTCGGTTTGTGTGGTAAAACGGCATTGGGATGTAAGTTCTTGTTCCTTGGTCGCGGTATTGGTTGTAAACAAAGCAATCAAGCACATTTCCGCGTTGACCAAGCGCATTATATCTTTCCCCAAATCCATAATACTCTTCCTCTTTAGGTGCATCTAAATGTAGTTTGACCTTGTTGATTATTCCTATTTTATCGGTATACCATTGAAGCGCCGGGTAAATTTTATGCGACTCTAGGATTAAATTGTTTTTATAGTGAACTTCCATTCGTACAGGATTATTCGTAACAATAATCTCTAAATCGGCTTTTTTCATTCGCCCTGTGGATTTAGTTTTCACTTTTTCCACGTCAAAAGTTGGTTTCATTCGTACAACAAGCTCTTCCTCGTTCATCACAAACTCAATTGGCAATATGCTTGATGGATTTTCTTTAAACAGCACTATTAGACCTTGCTCCGTCTCACAAACAGCGGCTTCTTCTGACCAATGTTTCCAAATCGATTCCACTAAATATTCTTCTGATGCCAAAGTTTCCTGGTTCTTTAAAGTAGCTTGGAAGTAATACGTATATTCACCAACTTCTTCTAGCGGTGGAACGAGCGCTTCCCAAATTTGCACACCATTTTCCTCTTTTTTTTCGCACAAAATTGTCCAGTCTTTTTCTTTTACAATCAGCTCCACTTGGATAGCTGCTTCTTCCGAAATCACTTCACACGCTGCCGAAAAATGCATTTCCGTCTCCGGATAATGCGGCGTACGTTCCGTAAGTTGCTTCTCATAGCGATTGTCATTACCAAATGGATTATGTAAAATGTGTGCAGCAACCTCACTTTCCATCGAACGGAACACTTGATTTATTTCAATGAAAGTTTCGCCAAGTTTATCATTATCTTCTAGTTTCATCGCCATATTTAAGTAATGTAGTGCTTTATCTTGGTCACTTTTTTCCAAAAAGTAAAGAGCCATCATAGCTGTTGCAAGAGAACTAACTGTCGGCGCACCTGAATAAGGCAAAACACCGTCATCCTGTACTAATTGTTGTTCCATTTTACCCACTGCAGCGACCATTACTAAATCTTCTGGTGAAAAAAGGCCAAATGGAAGCACAGATAGTAATTGATCGGTAGAAACTTTTCGAGTACTTAATCCAGTTAGAATGCTATCGCCTTTGAGCAAATTATTAAAGCAATAATCGCGAATGGTTGTAATCGTCTGTTGTAGTTCAGGTTTAGGAAAAGTATTTTTCACATCTAACAAAGCAGAGTAGACACTAGAAATCGTTGCTAAATAGATATCTTTTTCTGGAGAACCCCAAACTGATTTTTCTGGGCGATCCCAATTTGCTACCAAAAATGCTATCACTGGTTCTACTTCTATTTTGTTAAAATGATTAATTTTACTACTTAGCCATAACCATGAAGCTATTTCAAGTACAGAATCATTTGCTAGATCTGGCTTTGTTTCTACAAGAATCGGCTTAATTTTTTCATTTTTTCCTTCTATTAAATGTAAGTAACCCTGCATTAATTTTGTGAATTTAGACATGACACTTTTCCTTCCTTAGATATACTAAAGTGGCAGTCTTATTTCTAAGCTCTAATTTCTAGAAACTTACAAACGTCCCTGCCACTCTTTTTACTTATTTAAAACCCATAGTTTTGTTAATATTATCTTCACTGTTTTTCAGTGCTTTTTCTGGAGTTGAATCGCCATTTAGCACTTTTTCGAATTCTGAATTGGTATAATCACTGATTTTGTTCCAATCTTTCACAACTGGAGGCAATAC
Source organism: Listeria ivanovii subsp. ivanovii (assembly GCF_900187025.1). Lineage (GTDB taxonomy): Bacteria > Bacillota > Bacilli > Lactobacillales > Listeriaceae > Listeria > Listeria ivanovii. The sequence goes on along the minus strand of NZ_LT906478.1, from coordinate 163,702 downwards.
CATATATTGTAAGGATTCAAATACCGCTTCTCTGTTATCTGGAGGAGTTGCATCTAAATATGGTTGCAAAATTTCTTTGTTTTCAGTTGCTGGAAGTTCCCAGTTATTTTCAATTCTGATTTTCGCAGCTTCTTCATTCGCACTCATGAATGATGCAAATTTAAATGCTGCTTCTTTTTTATCTGAGTCTTTAGAAACACCGATACCGTTAGCGAAGAAATGAGTTGCTTTTTGTGTATTTCCTGCTTCGATTTGCACGTCCCATTTAAATGGTGCATCTTGGAACATATCGAATAACCAAATACCTGTGTGGAGCATAGCGATTTGACCATTCATGAATAAGTCTTCTGGTAATTGACCAGATAAATCAGATGGTGATGGTGCCACTTTTGAATCTGTCACTTCACTCGTCAAATGTGTTAGCGCTTCTACATTTTCAGGGCTGTTAATCGTTGTAGCTGTCATATCTTCATTGAAAATCGAACCACCATTTTGTGCCGCTACTTTGTAGAATTCATTCATTGTTACTGGTTGAGAAGTTCCCCAAACTTTATTTTTAGCATCCGTTAATTTTTCTGCTGCTGCCTGCTCGTCTTTCCAAGTCCAGTCAGCTGTAGGATAATCAACACCAGCTTTGTCAAAAAGGTCTTTATTATAGATTGTCACTACATTCGAGAAACTTTCTACCATGCCGTATTGTTTGTCTTCATATTTGAAGGCATCGTATGCTTCTTTATTCAATGTGGATGGATCAAAATCTTTATCTTCCTTGATATAACTTGTTAAGTCCGCAAGCACACCTTTTTCAGCGTATTGAACAAATGTTTCGTAGTTAAGTTCAAAGGCATCTGGCGCGTCTCCACCAGCAATTTGTGTTTGGAGTTTTGTGAAATAATCATTATAAGCGATTGTTTGCACTTTTACTTTGATATCAGGATTTTGCTTTTCAAATTCTTTAACCATTTCATCTAGCGCTTTTCCATCAGCAGGGGCAGAGAATTGATAATACGTGATTTCTGTTTTATCGCTACTTCCACTGCTTCCACCACATGCCGAGAGACCAAATACTGACAGGACAACAACCATTAATAATAATAAACCTTTTTTCATTTGTAACACTCCTTTTTTGTTGGTTTTTTATTCTTTCATTCCGCTCATTGCCATTCCTTGAATGAAATATTTTTGAGCAAAAAGGTAGACTGCTAAAATCGGGATAACACTGATAAGCACTCCCGCCATCATCAAACCGAAATTTGTTCCATATCTACCTTGTAAAAGCGATAGTCCTAAAGGTAGCGTAGCCATTTCTTGTGAGCTTGTGACGATTAATGGCCATAAATAACTGTTCCAAGACTGCATAAATGTCAAAATTCCGAGTGTGGCAAAAGTCGGTTTCGCAAGCGGTAAAATAACTTTGCGGAAAATCGTAAAGTGGTTAGCTCCATCCATGAATGCAGCTTCTTCAAGTTCTTTCGGAATGCCCATAAATGCTTGACGTAATAGAAATGTTCCAAATACGCTGAATAGTGCCGGTACGATAAGTCCTGCATAAGAATCTAACCATCCAAACTGTTTCATCAAAATAAATTGAGGAATCATGGTTACTTGGGCCGGAACCATCATTGTTGCAAGATAAAGTAAAAATAATTTGTCTCTGCCCCAGAATGGGATACGAGCGAAAGCGTATGCGGCCATCGAACAAAACAACATTTGTCCAAGTGTCGTTACAATCGCAACAAATACAGAGTTAATTAAAAACCGGAACATTGGGAACATTTCAAATACTTGAGTGAAGTTCGCCGTTGTTGGATCTTCAGGAATAAATTGGGGTGGTAATGTCATATTTGCTGCACCTGTCTTGAATGCGGTCGAGATCATCCAGATAAATGGCATAATCATAATTATCCCACCAAGGCAGATAATGACATAAGTTAAAATATTTTTAAATAGTCGCCATTTTGGTGAACCACTTTTTTCTGTTTTCATTAGTAATTGGACCACCTTTTTTGAAGTTTATTTTGAATAATTGTAATGATGAAAATAACAATAAACAAGATCCAACTCATCGCGGAGGCATAGCCCATTTCAAAGTATCTAAATGCGTGATTGTAAATATTTTGAACGAGTGTCATCGTTGCTCCACTTGGACCACCTTCTGTCATAATCATCACCTGGTCAAACACCTGGAATGAGTTGATTAGCGAAATTATCGTCACAAAGAATGTGGTTGGTGTAAGCAATGGAATAGTAATGGAAAATAACTGGCGAAGTTTTGATGCGCCGTCCATATTAGCTGCTTCATAATAAGATGGAGAAATATTTTGTAACCCGCCCAAAAATAGCACCATTACAAAACCAATATCTTTCCATGCACTCGTAATAATGACAGCAATCATCGCCGTTTGCGGATCAGTCAACCAGTTCGGCCCTACAATACCAATTAAAGACAAGAAGTAATTAATCAGACCATACGTTGGATTGAACAACCATTTCCAAACAAGTGAAACTGCTACCCAAGAAGTAATTACTGGTAGGAAGTACACCGCTCGAAAAAATGGTCTAAGTTTAATTTTTTGATTTAGCATTAATGCACACGCTAATCCAAGAATCATGACACTAGGCAAGTAACCAATAATAAATGTGACAGTATTTCTAAATGACTTCCAAAATTCCGGATCATTAAATAATCTTTTATAATTGTCAAATCCGGTAAAGTGAATTGTACTAACTAGGTCCCAATCGGTAAAACTAATACCGAGTGAGCCTAGGATTGGAATTGCGATAAAAATAAGAAAACCAAGTAAATTGGGCAATAAGAAAATACACAGCCAAAAGAGAGTTTTCTTCCTAGTCATACCAACCATGTAAAAATAACCTCCTGAAAATAATTTATGTAACTTTTAACGTAGTAATGTTTGTTCTTCTTCATAGATTGGCACTTGAAACAATTGGTGGATGACTAGTAAAGCCGCACCTTGCAACCATGCAGGATCCTCTAAAGAAGTTGTCGTGATTTCCGTTTCGAAGCCAGCCCCCGAAAAAAAGTTTTGTGACGCAATCTCGTCAATCTTTGTTAAGAATAGGTCCCGATGGTGCAAGCCTTCTCCAACAATAATAACTTTTTCCGGATTAAAGGTATTGATGATATTACGGATTCCGTATCCTAAATATTCACCCATTTTCCCCATTAATTCTGTTGCCAACGCATTGCCTGCTCTTGCACTTTTGGCTACACTATCAAAATGAAAATCGTTTAATTCCGATGTTGGATAGACTTCCTTAAGTTCTTCTCCGCGGTTTCGGAAGTAAAATTCAGATGCATACATTTCTAAGCAACCTTTTTGTCCACAGTGACACTTATATCCACCTGGCTGAATAGTTGTGTGACCAAATTCCCCTGCGCCGCCTTGAGATCCATAATAAATTTGGCGATTTATTACAACAGACAAGCCGAGGCCTGCTCCTACTGAAACCGTTGCAAAGTTATTCGAATGTTTGCCTTCACCTAACCATAATTCTGCGAGCGTATAGCAGTTTATATTTTTATCGACATATACTGGAATATTTGGGAAGTGGACGTTTAACATTGATTCTAATGCCACATTTTCCCAACCTAGCATGGTGGAGCGAATAACAATCCCTTTTTTACGGTTTACAAGACCTGAAATCGCAATTCCAACACCCAGTAAATGTTCCATATTTCTATTTTTGCACATCTTCTTCACATTTTCGGCAATTAAATCAATTGCTTCTTCTGGTTTTTTCTCAGCTGAAAATGGGATCGAGCTATTTTCGATAATTTTAGCGTTTAAGTCTGTTAACGCAAAAAGAAGTTGTTCCTCTTCTACTTTCACACTAACAACAAATCCATAATCTTTATTAAATCTAACTAGTTTGGCACGTCTGCCACCAGTAGAGGATGTTTCTGCTCCTTCTAAAATGATGCCTTCTTGTTGCAGGTCATCTAAAATATACGTTAGCGTTGACATCCCAAAATCGCATTTTTTGGCAATTTCCGTCCGAGTAATTTCTCCTTTTTCACGAATTAAATTAAGGACAGTGTAGCGGTTTATATCTTTAATTAAATCCTTATTCCCTTTTCTTAAGATATCCATTTTTCGGCTCCTTTACTTCTGGATGTCCACTTACTTCGTTCAATGAATTAAGTAAGTATATTTACATTATATTGTAATCGCTTGCAATATGCAATCTTTTTTTTGATTTTTTCTCACATAAAGACGCCCCTGAATCAGGGGCGCCATTTTTATTTTACTTTTGCACCATTTGGAAGGGTACTGCTTGCTTCAATAATGCTAAGTTTTCCATCTTTCTCACCAGAAAGAATCATCCCTTCGCTCATAAGCCCGCGAAGTTTTACTGGCTTCAAATTGGAAACAACGATTACTTTTTTGCCAATTAAGTCTTCTGGTTCGTAAAATTCTGCGATACCAGAAAGTACTTGGCGTAACTTACCTTCACCTAGATCTAATTGGAAACAAAGTAGTTTGTCGGCTTTTTTCACTTTTTCCACTTGTTTCACTTCAGCAACTCGGAGATCTACTTTATCGAAGTCTTCAATGCCAATTTGCGGAGTTTCAAGTGCATCCACTTCAGCTGTTGCCTCAGATGGTGCTGGTGCTGAACCTTTCATTTCGTCTTGAATGAAGGCTACTTCTTCTTTTGCATCTAATCTTGGGAAAATTGGCGTTCCTTTTTTCACTACAGTTGTTCCAGCAGGGATTTCTCCGTAGCCATAAATGCTATCCCATTTCTTCAAGTTTTCTTCTTGTAAACCAAGCTGTAAGAAGATTTCACCAGGAGTTCTTGTCAAGAATGGTTGCAAAAGAACAGCGATAATTCGTAAGTTTTCTGCTAAATGAGTCATGACACTCGCTAATTCTGCACGTTTTTCTTCCTCTTTCGCAATAGCCCATGGAGCTGTTTCATCGATATATTTATTTGTTCGGGAAATAAGGGACCAAAGCTGATTAAGTGCTACAGAAAACTGCATATGATCCATGCTTTTCTCATAGTCAAGAACGACACTATTTTTGAAATCAACTAAGGTTTTATCAAATGGCGTCACCTTCCCTTGATAAGCAGGAATTTCTCCATCAAAATATTTGTTAATCATTGCAACCGTACGATTTAGCAAGTTTCCTAGGTCATTAGCAAGATCGTAATTCACTCGGTCAACAAAGTCTTCAGGTGTGAATAAACCATCTGAACCAAATGGAACTTCACGTAATAAATAATAACGAAGCGCATCAAGACCATAACGATCAATCAACATATATGGATCTACTACATTTCCTTTTGACTTCGACATTTTACCATCTTTCATCAAAATCCAACCATGACCAAATACCATTTTTGGAAGTGGTAAATCTAGTGCCATCAACATAATTGGCCAATAAATCGTATGGAAACGAACAATTTCTTTTCCAACAATTTGGACATCTGCCGGCCAGTACTTTTGGAACTTCGTATCATTATCGGTATTGTAACCAAGCGCCGTAATATAGTTAGAAAGCGCATCAATCCATACGTAAACCACATGTTTTGGATTGCCAGGAACTTTAATTCCCCAGTCAAAAGTGGTTCTAGATACTGCTAAATCTTCCAAACCTGGTTTGATGAAGTTATTTATCATTTCATTTTTTCTTGATTCTGGTAAAATAAATTCCGGATGCGAATTGTAATACTCTACTAAACGATCCGCGTATTTACTCATACGGAAAAAGTAAGACTCTTCTTTAACAAGTTCCACTTCATTTCCACTAGGAGCTTTTCCGCCGATGACTTTGCCGTTCTCATCTTTATATACTTCTTCTAATTGCGTTTCAGTAAAGTATTCTTCATCAGAAACAGAATACCAACCTTCATATTCACCTAAGTAAATGTCTCCTTGTTCGACAAGCTGTTCAAAAATTTTCGCAACAGATGTTTTATGACGGTCTTGTGTTGTACGAATAAAGTCTGTGTTGGAAATTTCTAGTTTTTTCCAAAGCTCTTGGAAGCCTTCTGCAATTTCATCCACGTATTCTTGTTCAGAAATACCGCGTTCTTTTGCTTTAGCTTGGATTTTTTGACCATGTTCATCCGTTCCAGTTAAGTAAAACACATCATATCCTTTTAAGCGTTTGTAGCGAGCCATTGCGTCCCCCGCAACTGTCGTATAAGCATGTCCGATGTGTGCTTTTCCGCTTGGATAATAGATTGGTGTTGTAATGTAAAAAGTATTTTTCTCTTCAGGCAACACAATTCCCTCCTTAAAAATAAAACAATTAGTATCATTATATCATTTTTCTTGCTAAACGAAATAATTAATTAAGCTCCTTTTGCTACACCGATTAAGATTCCGCCAAGAACAACCAAAATAACGCCTACAATGACATATATCATTTCTTTTCTTGTTTTCTTTTCTTTTAGTAGTACAATGCCACCAATCGTTGAAATCACCACGCCTAATTGTGAAAGCGAAAAGCCCGTTGCCACGCCGACAAGTTGATTAGCATGTACCATCGCAACATTACCTGCCGCCCAAATCATTCCCGGGATAACTAACAGCAGCGTTCGTTTGTTGATACGTTTTTCTGTCCCACCACTGCTCGTCATAATTAGCGCGCTTAAAACCATCCCAATCGCTTGTGGTAATATCGCGTTAATCCCATCAATCTTAAAGCCTTGAATTAATACAACTAGCCCGACGTAACCAGCAGATGAAATCACTAGCGTAATCAAGCCTTGTTTTAAAGCACTAGAGCCATCCTCTTCTTTTTCCGCATAAGAAGTAAGAAATATACCGCCGATAATTAAAGTCAAAGCAATAAAACCAAGTATAATACGTAATGTCGTATCCCATTCATGAAATAAAATAACACCACAAAGCGTCGTTCCAACTAACTGCATCCCTGTCGAAATCGGCATCGCTTTAGATACACCAATTATTTTAAAAGCACGTAATTGAAACATCTGTCCAACGCTCCATAAACACCCTGTCAAAAAACTAATGCCGACTGTTTTGAGTGTATAAACCGGGTCCGTAAAGAAAAAAACGATTACTGCAAAAATTAACGCCCCAAGTGTCATTCCTACTGTTTGTTGCCTTGTTGAACCGCCAAATTTGGTAATAATCAGCGGTACTGTTCCCCAAAGTAACGCAGGAATCAGCGCAATCATGATATTCAAATCGTTATCCCCCTTGTTGACCATTTGTTATGGATTTCAATTACTTTATTATAGCGGAAATAACGGGAAGAAGATAGAGGATTCTAGGGGATTATTGTAAATAAAAAGCCAAGTATGAGAAACCTTACAAACAGGTAGCTACCATACTCGGCTTATAACTTTAACTATTTAAATACGTTCAAGCGGAGGTAAAAACACCTTGCCCTCAAGTACCTCTTGTTTTGCTACATATAATCTGAAGTTCAGCGAGAAATCTTTTCCTTTTTCGCTTGGCAGCCAGTTTCCTTCTTTAACTCCAGCAGGTTGTTCAGGTGCTAGATATAGTGTTAGACTTCCATCGTCATTTAATTTCGTATCAGAATAATTATTTATACTGAATTTATTTAACTTATTGGGAATAACGTGATAGTCTGGAACACTATACATCGTAATCGACCAAAAGCTATTTACTAATTTCTCAGGTAACGCTTCTTTTGTAAAATGGATTTTATAGGTATTATCTCCACTTAGCATTTCTTTATTTGAATCTGTTTGACCAATGAAATATAGTGCTTCGTCAATGGTATTTGCCCATAATCCGCCAAAATCAATGATACTACGTGCTAAAATATCATTTTCAAACGCTCCAGCAACATATGTAACAGACCAACCACCTTTTTGTGTTCCAAATCCCTTCGCTCCAGCTAGGAAGTAAGGAATTGCTTCTTTAATAATTAAATTTTTCACTTCCGCTCTTTGTTCATCTCCAAGTGCGATATATTCTGCTACCTTTCTTGCTTTTGCTTGAAACTCTGGTGCTTTCGGCATTTTATCTGGGTAGCTTGCTAAAACTGTTTCTAAATTATCGTAAATTTCTTCCATTAGGAAAGCTGCATTGGTAAAAGGTGGTATTTCAAGTGGCTCTTGAATTTCAATGCCCGTTGGCGCATCTAACTTGAATTGTTTTTGTAGTTTTACAGCGCCTTCCGGATCCCCCTTTTGCTCTACCCGAAGAAGTAGTTTCACTTTTTCAGCAGGCAATTCAATTTTTATGGCGTCATCAGGGACAACTGGATTGGTACCTTTTTTGATAAAGGCAAATTTGCCAAATGGATGCTCTGGATAATTCCGTTCATTTATATTCGTCACTACTTCGCCCCAACCATCTAAAAGCTGTACCGTGTAATAACGTTCTTTGATTTCTGGAACTTCTAGTATAACTGCATGATTATCGTCAACAGCAAGCCATGTTTCAGAGTAAACAACATCGAAATTAGGATTAACAAAATTGGCGTCGGCTGGTGCGATTGTATTATGTTTCAACACATTATAAGGTATTTTATCTTGCTTAATATCAAAATTTTCTTGCCGTAAAACGAGATAACGTGACAATAAATAAACATAAGATTCTTTGACAGTTTCTGCATTTACTTGTAGGTTTACATCCATTATTTACAATACCACCTTTAAATTTAATATAACTTGATTATAACAAATAGTATGCTGAATACTAAGGATTAACTTTTTGCTATTCCTATCATTGTTCCACCAACAATCACTAGAATGACCCCGATGATAACAAGAACCAACTCTTTCTTCGTCTTTTTCTCACCTAGGAAAAGAATGCCCCCAATGGTCGAAATGACCACCCCCATTTGAGAAAGCGAAAATCCAGTTGCGATTCCGACTAATTTATTAGAGAATAGAAGCGCTAAGTTACCGGTAGCCCACATAACACCGGGGATCATATTTAACCAAGTTTGCTTTGTAAAACGTTTTTCAGATGATTTAATGGAAAATAATAATCCTGCAACAACCATCCCTACAGCTTGCGGTAAAATTGCATCCCAACCACTAATATTAAACCACTGTGTTATAACAACATACCCGACATATCCAACCGATGAAATAACTAAAGTAATAAGTCCTTTTTTCATATTTTGACCAGAGTTTTCGTCTTTATGTTGTTGATAACTTGTTAAAAATATCCCAAAAATAATAAGTGCTAATGCTGAAAATCCAATAACTAATTTCGATGTTGTTCCCCACTCATGAAAAGCAAAGACACCAAAAAGTGATGTTCCGACTAGTTGCATCCCAGTCGAAAGTGGCATCGTTTTAGATACACCAACCTGGGTAAAGGCACGGAATTGATTCATTTGACCTAAACTCCAAAATGCCCCTGAAACAAAACTAGCAATTAAAATCGTCGTTGTGTATTCTGGATTTGTAAAAATAAAAACGCCGATTGCGAAAAGCAATGCGCCAAAGGTTGTTCCGATAATTTGCTGCCGTGGTTTTCCGCCAATTTTTGAAACAACTAGCGGCATAATCCCCCACATAACTGCTGGAATTAATGCAATAACTATATTCATATGTTTTTCCCCCTAATTTTTCTCTACTTGTGGTCTATACCCGTTCTACCTCAAAATCATTCCTATTCTAATGATAATCTGTTAAAATGAATGAAAATTACGGGGAAGGTGAAAAAATGAAATCAACTGGAATGGTAAGAAAAATTGATGAACTTGGCCGCGTTGTAATTCCGATTGAAATCAGACGCACCATGAATTTAAATGTAAAAGACCCACTTGAAATATTTATTGATGATGAAGCAATTATTTTAAAGAAATATTCTGCTGGTTTGGTGTGTGATGTTACTGGAGAGTTTTCTGTGGATAATAAAAAATTCGCGGATGGCAAATTGACGCTTAGTAAAGAAGGCGCTGCGGAGTTGATGGAGGAGATTAAGCGGCGGTTTGGGGATTCGTTATAAAAAAATCATACGCGATTGTCCTGTTTTGATGGACTTCGCGCATGGTTTTATTTTATTTCATGGTAAGCCGCATAAACTTCACGCTTTGGTAAGTTTCGCGCTTTCATGACTGTTTTAATCGCGTCTTTGGAGCTAATATTTTCTTGTTCCATTACTGTGCTGACATGGGTTTTAATATCTAACTCTTGCCACCAAAGTGTTTCATCTGCAAGTGGCGGATTATCGTTTCCTTCTATTATAATGCAAAATTCGCCGCGTACTTCTTCGTCTGTCGCCCAGTTAAGCGCTTCTTCTACCGTACCGCGCAAAAACTCTTCAAATCGTTTCGTTAGTTCACGACATAAAACGATTTTACGGTCATTTCCGGTGATTTTGCTAATTGCTTTTAGCGTTTCTTTCAAACGGTGTGGCGATTCATATAAAATCCATGTTTCTTCGCGAGCTGCGAGTTTTTCGATTGCTTGTGTTCGTTCTTTGTTTTGGCGTGGTAAAAAGCCGTAAAAATAAAATGGTTGTGGAGCGAGTCCTGAAGCGATTAATGCTGTCAGTGCGGCATTTGCTCCCGGGAGTGGAATCACTGGAATATCTGCATTTAGCGCACTTTGAACGAGTTCATAGCCCGGATCAGAAATCGAAGGCATTCCCGCGTCACTTACAAGAGCAACAACTTCTCCGCTCAGCATCCGCTCAATAATATTTTCCTCTTTATTTTCTTTCGTGAACTGATGATAACTCGTCATTCGGGTCGTAATTTCAAAATGATTTAAGAGTTTCATGGTATTTCTTGTATCTTCCGCAGCGATAATATCTGCTTCTTTTAATATGTTAATTGCACGAAAAGTCATATCCTCTAAGTTTCCAATTGGCGTTGGCACTAAATAGAGCGCTCCTGCCTGAACCCCGCCAAAACTTTTTTGACTTTTAATCATTCATTCTCCTCCCGTTCTAAATAGGCATCTTTATTTTTGCGCGACAATTTTTTAAAGGCTGATTCTGCTTTTGTTGCCTCGCTTCTCGTTGCATATTTTTCAAAATGAATCACTTTTACTGGGCGGCGTGTTTTGGTATATTTACATCTGATTCCGGCATTATGTTCCGCTTCTCGGCGCGCAACATCTGTCGTATAACCACCATAATAAGAATTATCACTACATTTTAGCACATAAAAGAAATGTTCACTCGCTTTCGCCATATAAAATCTCCTTTATTACTGGGGTATATTCGCCAGCTTCATCGTATACAATAACTGGTGGAATGTATTTCACGCCGGGTTTGCCGTCTTTGATTCCTTCGACAAGCACGGTATTTGCTTCTCGGTCCAAACGCGGATGCACCATTTGAATCCGTTTTGGCTCTAAACGATATTTTCGCATTAAATCAAGAATGTCGAGGAGCCGTTCAGGACGGTGAACAAAATTAGCCTTGCCACCTTGTTTCAACAGGTTTGATGCAACACGAATGGTGTCTTCAAGCGTACACATGACTTCATGACGAGCAATTCGGTAATGTTCATTTTCATTTTTCAAACTTGTATCTGGACCCGCAAAATACGGCGGATTACAAGTCACAATATCGGCACGTTCTTTCGGGATAATATCAGTAATTTTTTTCAAATCATACTCAATCATCTCAATCTGACTTTCGAGCTCATTGTAGATAACGCTTCGTTTCGCCATATCTGCAAGGCGCGGCTGAATTTCGACTCCCACAATTTGTGCTTCTGTCCGGGTGCTTAGTAACAACGGAATAATCCCGTTCCCGCTACACAAATCAATTATTTTCCCTTTACGAATTGGCAAATAGCTAAATTTTGCTAAAAGTACCGCATCAATTGAAAAAGAAAAGACAGACGGACTTTGAATAATCCGCAAATTTTCAGCTAGCAAATAGTCTAGCCTTTCATCACCTATTAATTTAAGATTTTCCAAATAATCCACCTTCTCTAGCAAAAAACCCTCCTCCAAAATCGAGAAAGGCTCGTCTTATTATTTTTTATTAAGTAAGGATAGGCAAAACAAACAATCTTCATCATTGCCGCGCGGACTGCCGAAATGCACATTGCAGACATGAAATCCTTCTCTGTAAAGTTGGACAAGATTATCATAACCTTCCCCGAGTTCAATCATTTGTTGCATTGCTTCTTTACGATTTGGCGCCATTACTCCATGAACCGCCTCTTCTTCTTTTTCAGAAGATACTTCATCTGTCAAAGAAAGCCTACGTCGCAAATGCTCATTCTCAAGATTTAACCGGTTATTTTCCTCCAACATCTCACCTAAGTTTGTCTTTAGATCTCCAAGTTGCTGATACAATTCGCCAATTTGCTCCTCCATATTACTGACTGAGTCAAAAATAGCTTTTTTATCCAATTTTTTCACCTCAAGACTTTGCCGGTTGTTTTAGAAAATCGTTAAATGGACGTAATTCATCCAATTCGTATTCTATAACCGTCTCTTCTTCGGGCAAACTTACTTGTAAGATTCTAGAAAGCAAGTTGATTCCCGAAACACGTGCTTCTGCGCCTTCTGGAGTTTTAACTTTCACACCAACATCTGGCATTTCACGTTTTGCTTGCTCATATTCATCGTTTTCGTACTTCAAGCAGCACATTAAACGTCCACATAATCCAGAAATTTTCGTTGGATTAAGGGACAAGTTTTGGTCTTTCGCCATTTTGATGGATACTGGTTCGAAATCACCAAGAAACGTCGAACAACAAAGCATCCGCCCACATGGACCAATCCCACCAAGTAATTTCGCTTCATCACGAACTCCAATTTGGCGAAGCTCAATACGTGTCCGAAAAACAGAAGCTAAATCTTTAACAAGCTCCCGGAAATCGACACGACCTTCTGCAGTAAAATAAAAAATAATTTTATTACGGTCAAAAGTGTAATCAACATCCACCAAGCTCATTTCTAGTTCGCGCTCGCGGATTTTTTCGTCGCATAATAAAAAGGCTTTCTGACAAGAATCGCCATTTTCAGCAACACACTTATAATCTGCCTCTGTCGCTACTCGAAGCACTTTCTTTAAAGGTAATACAACGTCTTCTTCGTCCACATAACGTGGCTCGATGACGGTTCTCCCAAATTCAATTCCTTGTGCATTTTCCACAATAACACCTTGATTTTCTGTGATTTCCAGTTCTCCAGGTGAAAAATAATATATTTTACCAACGTCTTTAAAACGGACGCCTACAATTTTAAGCATAGCGATTACCTCCCTTGAATTTCAAGAACTAGTTGTTCCATTAGAAGTTGCACATTCATATTGGAATCTAGCTTTGATTTCGCAGTGAGAATCTTCTCGATTTCCCCTGTGGTTTCAGACAACGATTTGCGTAAAGCGTCTTGCGCGAGCATTTCTTTTTGCGCTGTGCAAATTGGCTCGTAGTTTCCATCAAGCGTAAGGTGCAGTCTGTCTCGGTATAGCAGTAATAACAACTCAAGACCAAGTGCCATCTTATCTTTCTCTTTAAAAAGCGGCATCCATGATTCTTGAATGATAATTAACGGACTAGTTCCTTGATGATGCAATCCTTCATATAACTTGATTACGGTAGTTCTTGCTTCTCCAAACCACTCATCTTCTTCAAAATTCTTTGCTTGCTCTGTACTCCCTGTAATACTAGCATAAATCCGCGCTTTTTGTTCAGAAATACCAACGCGAGTTAAAGAAGCTACAAGGTTATCAAATGTTAGCGATTTAAATGTCACTGGTTGTAACCTTGATTGAATAGTTGGCAAGATTTGTCCCGGGTTTGTTGTTAAAAACAGTAATAACAACCCGCCCTCTGGTTCTTCTATGAATTTCAGCAGACTATTGGCTGATTGAACAGTCATTTTTTCTGCATCGTAAATGATAACGACTTTTCGATCTGATTCCATCCCGCGTTTACTTAGTTCTTGCTTTAACGCACGGACTTGATCGATTTTGATACTAGCACCATCTGGCTCTAGCAAATGAACATCCGGATGATTATGACTGGCTATTCTGGTACAATTCGCACACTCGCCGCACGCAAGTTCTGTTTTAGTAGGCTCTAAACAAAAAAGACTTTGAGCTAACCAAAGTGACGTACGTTTTTTTCCTGTGCCACTTGCTCCTTCTAATAAATAACCGTGCGATAACCGATTTTCGCGGACACTTTTTGAAAAAATCTTCATGACCACTGGTTGCATCACTGTAAGTTCATCCTGTAATCCCACAAAAAACTTCCTTTCTATCCATATTGTAATATTATACCATGACAAGCCCCAAATAGCTTCGGAATTTTAACAAAAAATAATGATGAATTTGTTAAATAATATTACAATTTGAATAAATTAGCTTTTTTTCCAAAATTTACATGGACAGTAGACCCTTTTGAGCATAGAATAAAGGAAAAGTAGTTTCTATACTTAGACTTAAAGGGGCTGTCTGGTATGAATGAATCAAACGGAAGCATGGAACTTTATTTAAGGGCACATACCGAAGAAATTATAACTAATTGGCTATCCAAAATCTATGAAAACGAAAACACTTATACTAGTTTTGTTTATTCTCCGCGCTATAAAGATGAACTGCGTGCTGATAGCGAACAAACAGCCGATCTAATTATTTCTTACTTTGCAGGTAAAAAAGCTTTTTTTGCGAAACTAGATAAATGGCTCGATAACATGTACGCACGACGCATGGAAAATGAAGTGCCGCTTCCAGAAGTAATCACCACTCTAGACAAACTTCGCCGCGAATTTTTATCTGCTGTTTCTGATTTTTGCATTGAAAACGATGAAGTAACCAAATGTGATTTTTCTTCTAGTATGGCAATGGTTAACCACGGTTTCGACCGAATCAATGAGGCTTTTTCAGCAATGTATTACCGTGATATTGTTCAACATTTAGAATCACAACACCGATTAATAGAAGAAATTAGCACACCAGTCATTTCGATTACTGACAATCTAGCCATCCTTCCTTTAATGGGACGCGTCGACCGAGAAAGAGCTGAAAAAATTTCTGAGATTACAGCTACTAAATGCGTCAAACTCGGCGTGGAGCAGCTTTGTATTGATTTATCGGGTATATCGTACTTTGATGATGCCCTTGGAGAAATGCTTAATAACTTAGTGACGGTACTCAAACTGCTTGGAGTCGAAGCTTTCATTTCCGGTATCCAACCAAAAATGGCCCAGCAAATTAATCGTGTGGATTTAAACTTATCGATTCCAGCCTATCATTCTTTAAAAGCTGTTTTACAAGATAAAACTAGAACCAAATAAAAAATGGAACATAGAGCGAATTATCGTCTCGCCTTATGTTCCATTTTTATTATTTTTTCCTAAATAAGATTAACCCGCTTGCTGAAATCGCAACTAATAGTAATCCTAATCCGCTAACAAGAGGGGAATCTCCTGTTTTTGGCAATATAGCTGATGAACTATCTGTACTTACAATTTCATCGGGGGTTTCTGGGGTGCCTGGTATTTCTGGTTTTAGTGGTTCTATTGGTGTTTTAGGTTTACTAGGAACTGCTGGTTTTAGTGGTTCTTTGGGTATTTTTGGAATAATTGATGTTCCTGGTATTTTGGTGTTTTCTTTTGTCACAAGTAAACCGAGGTGCGATGTTTCTTCTGTAATTGCAAATTTCACTGGTGTTGCATCTAACAAATAACCGATTGGCGCTTTTGTTTCTACTAGCTGATACTCTCCAAGTACTAAATCTGCAATAGTTAAGGTTCCTTCTTCGTTTGTTTCGAGGCTAGCTTGCAAAGTAGCTCCTTGCGCGTCTCGCAGCTCAAATTCCGCACCAGCTAGTTTTACTTTTGTTTTACTATCTAATTTCTCAAGTGTCACAGAACCTTTGATTGGCATATTTTCTTTGGATACGTTCAGAGTTTTATGCGTTTCGTCAATCGTGAATTTTACCGGACTTGCATCTAGCTCATAACCGATTGGCGCTTTTGTTTCTACTAACTGATAATCGCCTAGCGTTAAGTCTGAAATAGTTAGTGTTCCAGCCGCGTTCGTTTCTAAACTAGTCTGTAACGTGCTGCCTTGAGCATCTTGCAATTCAAATTCCGCGCCAGCCAGTTTTGCTTTTGTTTCACTGTCTAGTTTCTCAAGTGTCACAGAACCTGTAATCGGGGTATTTTCTTTGGATACGAATAATGCCTGATGTGCTTCGTCAATTGTAAATTCTACCGGGCTTGCATCTAACTCATAACCCACTGGTGCTTTGGTTTCAATTAATTTATACGTATCAAACTTCAAATCTGCAATCGTAAGTTTTCCATCTGCACCGGTCTTAATCCCTTCTTTTATCGTAGCTCCGGCTGAATTCACTAATTTAAACTCGGCATTTTCCAGTGGTTTTTTTTGTGCTGTATTGTCTGTTTTCGTTAATTCCACGGAGCCAGTTGTGCCTTCACCAGTTCCGCCACCACCAGATGTTGGTGTTAAAACTTCAATTGTTTTTGGAACATAATTATCGCCTGAAAGTATCCCTTTATTGGAGTAATTGGACGATACACCACCATCAGTCGCAATTGTATAATAGGAAATTTTCACCGAATCAGTCAGATTTCCAAATGCAATCTTGAAACCATCACTAGTCTGCGTAATAGCTGATGCCGGTACTTGTGTTCCTCTTGTAAAATTATCATCCGCATCAAACGTCCCATGATAGGCTTTCACAGAACTAAAATCAAGTGTTTGATTTGGTCCGATAAAGTCTTCGTATATGGCATTATCAATACTTAATTTCGCATAATTCACACGAACAACCCAATTGATTAGTGCTGGATTTTTTTCATCTGCCCAACCATATTTATATAAAGTCTCATTTGGATTAATTTGGTTTTTAGGACCAATATCGACAGGAATAGTCACATAATCCCCATCTACCGGAAAATCAACATCGACTTTTTCATTTCCGTTTATGACTGTTTTGTCCCAATTACTCCAGAAATTAAGGTCACCTTTAATATTCGACTTCTTCTCCACATAATCTGTAAAGGTCACGACTACTTTACCCGTAGCCTTCGTCGCAGTTACATTTCCCACCGTATTTCCTTCATCATCTTTTAAAACAACATTTAAGTCTGTTACTATTTTCAATTGTTTTGGTAAAGTGAACTCCATTGTATCTCCAGCGTTCACATTTGCTGAATTCGGAATTTCCCATGTATAGTGAATTTGAATACTTTCATAATAACTAAAATCTGTTTTAGGGTTACCATCCGCATCTTGTAATTCCACCGTTTTTAAAAGTTCAGAACCATAATTAGTTGCCGCTTTTACAAAATTTGTTTGAAACATCACATTCACAAGCAAAATTGTACTAAGAAAGACAAAGCCTATTCTTTTAAAGTTTCTGCCCATTTTCATATTTTAACTCATCCTTTACAAATTTGTTAAATCAACTTAATTTAGTGCCAGTATACAGTAAATAATTTAGAATTTATATGTACACAAGATGAAAAACGTTCATTTTGTGTACATTTTGTGAATTTTAGGTCAGATAACCAGACTTATTTTTAGCAACAATTATGATTGTTACGCCGTTTAACCTGTTTGTAAAATGTCTCTTTAGATACTTTAAAAAAGAGGGATAGCGATGCAAAAAAAGATGGGAATGAAACTATTTTTTGACACAATATAAAAAGAGCAACTCAATAAGCCATTTTTTTTCGATAATCTATTGGCGAAAGATAGCCTAGTTTGGCTAAGATTCGTTGATTGTTCCAAAAATAGATGTAATTCTCAACTATATCGATTACAATGTTATTAGAACTTATGGGTTCTTTATGAAGGTAGAATGTTTCAGACTTTAGTGAGGAATGAAATGATTCTATTGGGGCATTATCTGAAGGTATTCCTTTACGGGACATACTTCGGATAATGTTTTTTTGTTTAGCTACTTGAAAGAATTCTTTCGAAGTGTAAGTCGCCCCTTGATCACTATGTAAAATGGCTCCCTTAGGAAATGTCTTAATCTGATTTAAAGTATCTACTGCTAGCTGTGCATTTGGATGATCGGATATTTTGTATGCTACAATCTCACTATTATAGGTATCCATAATCGTAGATAGATATAACATAGATTTACCAAAAGGTAGGTAGGTGATATCCGTTGTCAATTTTTGGCGTGGTTTTTCTGCCTGCCAATTTTTAGCAATTACGTTTTCAAACGTCTTATAGATAGTTCCTGGCTTTCTAAATTTTTTCTTTTTCGCCTGGCAGTTCCATCCTCTATTACGCATAATTTTAGCCACTTTATTAATTCCTATCGGAATTTCTTTCTTAATTAAAGCATAGATTTTTCGATAACCATAGAGAAAATGGTTTTTGGTTACTAATTCTTGAATACGTAACTCTACATCAGATAAAGTATCTATTTCTTTATAGCGATGGCGATAGTAATAACTTCTAGATATACCAAATAAGCGAGTAAGCTGTGTAATAGAAAATTCCTTTGCATGTTGCTTCATAAAGAGAACTATATTTTTACGCATCACCATCTTTCCTGAGAAAAATACTTTTTTAATAATTCGAGTTCTTTTTTTGTCTGTTTTAATTCTTCGGAAACCGACAATTCATGCCTTAAAGGACGCCCAGAGACACTGTTCAGTCTGCTTATCTCTCCATCTAAATACCACTTTTTCCATGTATAGAGAGTTCCTGAACTAGAAATTTGGAATTCTTTCCGAAGGGAAGCAGCACTGGCTCCTCTAAGATACCTTTCTACAATTTGAATTTTTAGTTCGACTGAATAATATGTATGTTTTGTCATTAGAAAACACCTCCAAATTTATTTTACTAAATTTGAGGTGCTCTTTTTTAATTGTATCTAATTATAGTGGCAGTTCCCAAGTGCCTTCTGTCTTCTTTAAGAAAAAGCGCATTTCATTGCGAGTTCAGTCATTGCAACCATCGCTTGATAGGCTTCTAAAATATCGTTTGCTTCAAATTGGACCGTCGTTTCATCGATTATTTTCGTTCTTGGTACAAGAGAAGCCCATTCAGCTTGTCCGTAATTACAAAACTCTATCTTCAAGACAGGTTTTTCCGGCGGAGTAAGCACTATTGCTTGTTTATTTTGTAAAGCTACGGCTACTTTTTCACGAATGATTTGTTCTGATTTTGCTAGTGAGAAAGCTATTGCAGCAGATCTAGAAACGGCTTCTTTAACGACAGCTGTTTCTATTCCAGGTATTAGCTCTTTCGCCTCGCGAGCAATACAATCATCGCCAGCGACAAGAATAACTGGAACACCGAATGCTCCTGCGACGTATGCGTTTAAACCAAATTCTCCAATCGCAACATCATTAATGTAAAAATTCCGAACACCAGAAGTCATTGTGTGGCTCATCACTCCTGGTTGTCCCGCGCGCGAGTGATAACCTACAAAAATCGCCGCATCTGCACTTGCATCCAGTCCCTGTACCATCGAAAACGGCTTCACATCGCCAGTAATTAACCGTGCTTCTTCGTGTAGATCTTCCATCAAAATATTATTCATTTTGGAATGACTATCGTTCACTAAAATATCGTCATAGCCAGCTTTAAGTGCTTCTTCTACAACCCAGTTAGTTTCGCTGGTCATTATCTTTTGTCCTCTAGTGTAATTTCGCATGCTAGAATCTACAAAAGTGTCATCTGGAAGACCATTTATACCTTCCATATCTACTGAAATCCAAAGTTTCATTTTTCCTCTCTCCTTTTACTCTACGTATGCGCCTTTATAGGAAAAACTTGTTCCAAAATTATGGTGAACAATTCTTTTGACCGTGTCTTTTTTCAAATTACATACAGCCGTTTGATAAAGTGGAATCATGGCTGCATCTGTTTCAATAAGTAGTTTTTCTGCATCAATGAATGTTTCCCAGCGTTCTTCTGGCTCGGTTGCAAGGGTTGTTGAGGTTGCTTTAATCATTTTGTCGTAATCAGCGCTTGAGTAGCTACTCGCATTGTAAGTATTACCGGTTGTATAGTTTCCTAAGAACGTTAATGGATCCTGGAAGTCAGGTCCCCAGTTAGAAAGAACGATTTCATAATTTTGTTCACGTGTTAATTGAAGTAAGTTCTTTTTAGGAACGGTTTTCAAGTTTATTTTAAGCCCCGGCAAAGCTGCTTCCAGTTGACTTTGAAGGTATTCACCTACTTTTTTACTAGATTCTAAATCTGAATTTAGCAGCTCAACAGTAATTTCACCGCCACCGAGTTCTTGTTTTGCTTTTTCAAAGTAAGTTTTGGCTTCCGCTTCATCTTGTTTCATATAGTCGCCACTTTCTTTACGGAAATCTTCGCCTGTTTCTGGGTTAGTGACAAATTTTTCTGGAACATAGCCGTAAATTGCTTTGGAACCATCTGCTAAAATTTTCTTTGTAAGTGATTCTTTGTTTACAGCAAGAGATAGCGCTTTTCGCAAGTTTTCATTTGCAAGCGGTGTTTTCTTTCCATCTATTACTTGATTTAATTTTAAATGGGTCACATAAGCATCTAGTTCAGAGTGATAGTCTTTATCGTTGCTTTTTTGCGATGCGTAATCTCCTGAAAGTGTTGCTACATCAAGTTTTCCCGTATCGTACAAATTAACCGCTGTATTTGGTGCTTTTACAACCGTTACTTCTATTTTGTCGGATTTTACATTCTTTTTATCCCAGTATTCTGGATTTTTTTCGAGCGTCCATTCTTTTTCTGTATTAGTCCAATCTTTCATTGTAAAAGGACCATTATAAATCATATTTTCACTACTTTGCGCATATTTATCGCCTTGTTCATTGACGTATTCTTCATTTTGAGGATAAAACGAGTTAAATGCAAGTAGTGATGTGAAGTACGGTACTGGTTGTTCGAGTTTAATTTCAATGGTGTAATCGTCCAGCGCCTTTACGCCTAACTCATCAACACTTTTCTTCCCACTTATTACATCTGTGCCATTTTCTACTGTCCCATCAAGTAAAAAGGAGTACTGAGCGGCTGTATCTGGATTCGCCAGTTTTTTCCATGCAAAAATGAAATCGTTGGCAGTAACTTTTGTTCCATTTGACCACTTAGCATCTTTCCGTAATTGGATAGTATATGTTTTTTGGTCATCACTTAGCGTGGGCATATCTTTTGCAACAGCTGGTACTGCTTGGTCTTTATCATTTAACGTATACAAGCCTTCAAAAACTTGTCCTTGTTCGGTAAAACTAGGGACGTCTTGCGAAAGCGTCGAATCCATGGAAGAAACTTCAGCATTTTCCATGATTTTCAGCGTTTTTTTACCTTGTGATTTCGTTGCTTCATCTTTGTTTCCTCCACATGCCATTAAAAAAGTAGATATCGATAGAATCATGATAAACAAAAGTGCTAATCTTTTTTTCATTTTGCTTCCTCCCTATTTTTGATTTATTTGAGCAAATACTTGTTTCCCTACTGTCTGCATCCAAGCCGTCGAGTTCGCTTCAAGTCCCGTATTATTTGTAAGTGCCGCCACAAATCTTATTTCTCCTTGGTATTCAAAAATGGCAACATCATGCTGAATATCTTTTAATTCTCCAGTCTTATTTAACATCTGAAGCCCTGCGATTCCCGCTTCTTCCAAAGTACCCGTTAAATTCGAGCGATGCTGTTGATTCAAAAATGGACGCCGGATAGTTTCGGTTAGATTTGGATACTTCTTGGTTAGCTCCATAATTTCTTGAAAAATAGTTACAGCTAACTTGGCAGTGATTTTATTTTCTCCAGCAGCTTTAAAATCCATCATTTTACGTTCTATTCGGGCGCTTTTCTCCCAGCCTTTTTTACCTAGCCATGCTTGTAGATTTTGAAGTGATGCTAGTTCTATTAACTGATTAGTAGCAGTATTATCAGAAATCGCAATCATCAAATGCAATAATTCTTCTAGTCGCCAAGTTCTTTTCTGAGGGAGGATTTGAATGATTCCTGCCCCCGCAACTACTCTGTCAGGTGACAGCTGGATTTCCGTTTGCAGATTTAGTTCCCCATTACTAATCTTTTCGAAAAAATACAAGTAAATGGGTAGTTTAATAACACTTGCCGCTGTATAAAGCTGATTTTCGTTTTCTGCAAAAAGCGTCTGTTTTTCGTCTGATATATATAGTGCCTTTGAATCAATCATCTCGTAAGTTTTGTTGATTTCCATATACGTATTCAAACTACCACTCCCCTTTTTTAGCGATGCCTCGATATAACGCAAAGCTCTGGTTCATATTTGCTCCCAGTAATTTTGGTTAGAATTACTTTGGAACCCGGCGTTTGCGAATGAATCATTTCGTCATTTCCCATGTATACTCCAACATGATGGACATCGCCTTTTCCTTCTTCATAGGCAAAAAATAGCAAATCGCCTGGTTCGGCATCTGCGTAGTCTATCTTTTCCCCTTTGAATGACTGCTCCGTAGCATCGCGACCAATGTATTTCCCGCAAGTGCGATAAAGTGTAAATGCAAAACCAGAACAGTCAAAACCAGTGCTACTAATACCCGCCCAAACATATGGTAGATCAAGAAATTGGAGCGCCATTTGAACAACTTCAACGCCAATATTTTCACGTGGTTCATTTTGAAATGCGACATCTGTCCGTGAAATAGTTGCTGGACCATGCGGTGTTTCAATCGTATAATGATTTTCGGACTCAGCCAATTTAGAAAAAAGTGTTCCAAATGATATTTCACGAATCGTTCCATCTTCATAACTAATTTGTGTTTTTGGTACGACAACAGCTAATTTTTTGCCGTCACTTGCTTTTTCGTCTATATCCATCAAATCCTCCAGGAGCATCCAACCCGGGTAGCCGCGTTTATCAAGGAAACTATGTTGCGAAGGTACGACCACTTTCGCCCATTCACCTTCCATTTTATCAACAATTACCAAGTCATTATAAAGTAGATCTGAGTCCACGAGGCTGTCATCATAAAGTTTCATTGCATCTTCTTTTGTCACCTGAACTAGATCACTTGTTTTTCTCGCTTTTAAAATACTTTCCAAAACTGGATTCATTTCATTCTTTCTCCAAAGAAAAGCATTACTTTGGCTAACCACTTTGTTCATAATATCCCTTCTTTCATTAGTATGCTGGAATTCCAATACCGCTTTCTTCTGTCAAAAGCACTTGACCTTGACCGATTTCCAGCCCAATATCGGTTATATTTTTACCATGTAGATTCCACATAAACGGCACATCTAAGTCATAAAATTTCACTTGTTTGGATGCCGCTGCAAAATGAGCTGCAGCTGATAAACTTGCATAACCTTCAATCATTGTCCCAATCATGCAGCCCACATTATATTCGCTCGCTAAATTATGAATGACTCGAGCTTCCTTAATTCCGGAGCTTTTCATCAATTTAATGTTTAACAAATCGCAACATTTTTCGTCCAGAAGACGTTTCGCATCATGAATCCCGAATAAACTCTCGTCCGCCATAATGGGAATATTCGTGTGAGCAATCACTTTCGCCATTCCCGCAAAATCCCAACTTTTTACGGGTTGTTCAACGAAATCAATTGGAATATCGCGCCATTCATGTAAAATTTGTATTGCCTCATTGTCCGTCCAACCTTGATTGGCGTCAATCCGAAATGGTATTTTCCCACCTAAAGCATCATTTATTTTCCTAATCTTCGCGACTTCTACCTCCACCGGATCAAGTCCAAGTTTAACTTTAAGAGACCGAAACCCCTCTGTTACTTTTATTTCTGCATCATGGACCATTTTTTCTGGTGTTCCAATGCTTATTGTATAATCGGTTTCAAGTCTCGGATTCCCGCCACCAAGAAATTCATATAGTGGTTTGGAACTCGCTTTCGCCAAAGCATCATGTAGCGCAATGTCTATCGCCGCTTTCGGACTTGTATTATGTATTAAAAGTAGTTTCATTTCATCTAAAATGGTCAATTCTTCATCCAATTCACGCCCGATTAAAAACGGAGCGAAAATGTCATTTATTGCACTTATAATGCTCGCTTCTGTATCTCCAGTTATTACATGAGTCGGAGCTGCTTCACCTATCCCAACTATTCCATTATCAAAATGGATATATACTCGCACCACATTTACATGATTCACTTCTCTAAGCGCCGTCTTAAACGTTTCGTTAAGTTGAATTGGCAAGATGCGCGTTTTAATTTTTGTGATTTTCATGCCCCTATACTCCCTTCAATTTTCAAAATGTCAAACTATTCCTAAAACAATAACAAAAGAAAACGCGTTTGGCAAGATAGACTTGATAGAAAAACTTCCATAAAAAAACATTTCCTTTCTAATTGTACTAAAATAGCTTCCATCCTAGGTTACTTATGTATCTTTCTATATTCGCCCATTAAATAAAGCGCTGTTAATATTTTCGAATCGAAATACACCTGACATCAGATGTATTTTTTTAGCGATCTAATACGAGCATTTGAATAGCACTTGCAACCCCATCTTCATTATTGGTTGCCGTTGTATAATTGGCAATTTCTTTAATGTGTTCTGTCGCATTTCCCATTGCGACACCCATACCAGCATATTCAATCATAGTGATATCATTTTCTTGGTCCCCAATGCTAATTACTTCGCTTTGGTCTACTCCAAGCTTATTTGCCAAACTTTCTAATGCAGAACCTTTATTTACTCCTTTTTGCAAGAATTCTAGGTTGTAAGGAACACTTCGAACAATATAAAATTTTTCTTTTAATTTCAACGGTAAATTTTTTATAACATTGGTTATTTTTTCGGGAGAATCAAGCAGCATTACTTTTGATACATGAATATCATCCGGCGCTTCCTCAACTGGTAAATGATATAACGGCGTTTGTAATAAAAGTGAGTCTTGACAAGTAATTTCTGTTATTTTTCGACTTGGTACATACATGTTTTTCCCATCAAAATAAGTGACATTTACTTCTTCTGCATGACAAAATGCATAAATTTCTTCTAATTCTGTTTTATTTAAAGTAATATCTGCTAGCGTTCTTTCAGAGGCGGTTTCTAAAACGACTGCGCCATTAAATGTAATCGCATAATCCCCAACATCCAAAAGATCTAGTTCCAGCAAACTTTGCTTAATTCCAGCAAGTGGCCGACCAGTGCATAAAACTACTTTCACACCCTTTGCTTTTGCCGCCTTAATAGATTCACGAACTGCTGGTGTGATTTTGTGTGCATCATTTAAAAGCGTGCCATCAATATCTATTGCAATAATTTTATACATAATTTCCTCCCAAAACTGACTAATTATTTTCATTCTACTAGAAAACTAATCATTTCGCCAAAATTCGCTTACTTGCTGCGTGATTTCTTGCGTATTTTTGACTATTTTTGCATGATTCCAGTGAGCCGGAAATAATGCCCGATAACGACTTGCCGAAAAACGTTCATCTATTAGTAATACGGCTCCCCGATCAGTTTCATCGCGAATGACCCGTCCCACAGCTTGAAGCACTTTATTCATCCCAGGAATTTGATACGCATAATCGAACCCTCGGCCTATTGTTTCATTATAATAGTCTTTAATTAAATCTGACTCTGGATTTAGTTGCGCAAGTCCAACCCCAATAATCGCAGCTCCAATTAACCTTTCACCGCGAAGATCGATTCCTTCTGAAAAAACACCGCCTAAAACACAAAAACCTACTAGAGTCTCTGAATTCCCTACTTTGAATACTTCTAAAAATTCCTCACGTCGCACTTCATCCATTGAATTCTCTTGCTTTTGTACGATGATATTTGGGTATTTCGCTTTAAATAACTCATACACTATTTGCAAATACTGAAAAGAAGGAAAGAAAAATAAATAGTTTCCTTTTTTCCCTGATATAAACGAATTTAGTGATTCAACTACTGTTGCTAAACTTTGATGACGCATTTGATATTTGGTACTTATATTATCCGCCACTAATAAACGCATATTTTTTTGTTCAAACGGAGAACTAAAAACTATTCGACTAGTATCATTTTCTCCGCCAAGTACATTTGTATAGTAATCAATTGGTCTAAGCGTCGCTGAAAAAAGTACTGAATTAGACCCTAGTTTTAGTTTTTCTGATAGCAGGAAAGCAGGATCTAAACATAGTTGTTTGATTTCTAAGTCCGAACGATGGCGCGTAATCTGCGTAGTATAGCGTTCATCATAAAGTTCAGCAATTTTCATATAACGCAAGCCCTCAAAGTAAAGCTCCAACACATCGGTCTGTGATTCCGATTGCGCATTTTTTGGCAGCCATTCTTTTGCAACAAACGTAAACTTTAATACCGACTCGTTCCATTCCGTCAGTGCTGCTTTGTTTACATAAATTGTCTCGTCCGCTTCAACTAATTTCTTGTTGATTGAAATCATTACTTTGTTCATCTCATTAACCGTTTTCCAAAGCCGCTTGTGTAGCTTTTTGTCCAACTGTCGCTTTACTTGCATAACGAGTGATTTTCGCAGCGTCGCCGAAAACATCGAACGCGCTCGATCTACTAAATTGTGCACTTCATCAACTAGAAACGTGTACTTTCCTGGACCTTCACTAAAAAAGCGTTTTAAATAAACCACTGGATCAAACAAATAATTGTAGTCACAAACAATCACATCACAAAACAGCGCTACATCAAGCGACAATTCAAATGGGCAAAGAGTGTATTTTCGGGCATACCGCTCTATAACAGACCGACTTATTGCTTCTTCCTGTCCAAGCAGATCAAATAGAGCCTCATTCAACCGGTCATAATAGCCCCTTGCAAATTGGCAATGATCCGGTTCACACTTGCGCTCATCTAAAAAGCATATTTTATCTTTCGCTGTAATCGTAACACTTCTCGCCGCTAACCCCTTCCGCCGCATTTCATCTAGCGCATCTTCTGCTACCTGTCTCGTAATGGTTTTCGCTGTAAAGTAAAAAAGTTTATCCGTCTTCCCCTCACCCATTGCTTTCATTGAAGGAAATAGGGTTGACATTGTTTTGCCAATTCCAGTTGGAGCCTCGCAAAATAAATCCTCTCCTGATATTGCTGTCCGGTACACCGCAATCGAAAGTTCTCTCTGACCGCGCCTATAACTACTATAAGGAAATACCAACTCCTGAATTGTCTTATTCCGTTTCATTTCCCAAGCAACTGACATTTTTGCCCAAACTGCATATTTGGAAAGCAAATCATCTACAAAAGCACCCATTTCTTCTCGACTCATTACACGTCTAAATTGCTTTATTTCTTCATCAGCTACTTGATAATAGGTTAATTGAAGCGTGACCTCAGAAAAATCTGCTTTTTCAGCGAGCATAAAGCCGTAACAAATAAGTTGCGCCCAATGAAGTGGCTGGAAATTTTCGGTAATTTCTTCCATTACGGTTTCCGTTGTTTTAATCTCATCTATTGTTCGCTCATTAATTATCCCATCCGCACGACCATCTATCGAAAAAGCTACATCCTCCACAGTACGGTCGAGTTTTAAACTAACTTCTGCTTGATATTCTTCTCCTGCTGTTTGTTGGAGCAATTGATGAATTTTCGTACCTTCTAGCGCTCGATTAGAACTAGTCATTCGGCTATCAATACTGCCACTTCTAAGAACAAATTCCACTAAACGCCGTACTGAAATTTTTACCGTTTTCATCAACAATCCTCCTTCATAACCCTCTTGAATTATAGCACAGAACTGACGTTCGTTTCACTTGTTACGTTTTCCGCAAAAAATACTAAATTTTATAATCGAAAATAATTAAAATTTAGGTTTTCCAAGCTTTTATTTACATTTGCAGGCTTAAGATTCGAATTTTGTTCACATTTTAGAAATATTTACTCGGGAAATAGTACTTCATCGTTACTTTACAGTTAGGTCTTTCTGTTAGAATATAAATTAAGGGATAAGAAAATAATGGAGGAACACATCATGGCTGAAAACTTATACAATTATCAAGAATTCATTAGACTTTCCAAAGAAGGCAAGATTGGCTATAAGGAAGTAGAAGTACCAAAAAACGCCAGCTTATTAACACAACAAGCTGACGTAAGTAAACATATTTATCTTATAGTAGACGGTTACATTTCCATATTTTCAAAGGAAACTACCTCCAATTCAAAAATTTATTCCATTCAAGGTAAAGGTTCTTTTTTAAACTATTTAACATTACTGGATGATACTCCTAATCAATTCACCTTTAAAACTTTATCCAAATGCACCTTGTATCAATACTCTAAACAAAACATCCAATATTTCCTTTCGATGTTCCCAGAGAATTTTGGGTTCCAATTTTTTATTATGAAGAATCAAGCCATCCATGCTTATCGCAAAAGCATTGTAATGAATTGTTCCGCTTCAGATAAACTCATGGCTGCACTTACTAGTATGGCTCTTTTTCATGGTATACCTGTGGATGATGACAAAGTAATTCTTCCTCCAGAAATTAAAACTAGCTACCTTCTTTCCTACTGTAACCTATCCAAGAGCTGTTTTTACAAAGATTTACAAGATAGCAACTACATCAAAAAACAGAATAAAAACTGGGTTGTCTTTAGTAAAGAATTAAATAACCGAGTAAAAGTTTTTCGAGAAACTTGGTAAAAAAGTTATTTTCTTACAAGTTTTAATACAAATGTTACCACGATAAAAATCAAGATAAACATTAAAGTAATGGTTGCACCAGGCGGGGTTCCGAGTTGATAAGAGGATACGAGCCCTGAAAACATCCCTAATAAACCAATGAAGATTGCGCTAACTACACACATTAGAAACCCCTTAGCAACACGCATTCCAATGGCAGCTGGGAGTATAATCAGTGCTGATACAAGTAAAGCTCCCGCAATAGGCATGATAAAAGCAATGGCAATCCCTGTCACAACGCTAAATAATAGCGAAATTAACCGAACTGGAACCCCTTCTGCAACCGCAACATCTTCGCTAAATGTAAGTACAAACATAAATCGTTTAAACGCAAGAAACAGAATAACTATCGCTATCCCTAATAGGAGGAGCATCTGCACTTGCGCTTTACTTATTGTTACAATTGAACCAAACAAATATTGTTGCACGCTCGTCGTAATCCCACCTTGATTGAGACTCATTAAGACAAGCGCCACTGCAAGTCCCCCAGCCATTAGTATCGCTATCGATAATTCCGAATAAGTCGTATAGACACCTCGTAAGTATTCCATTCCAAGAGCCGCTATCACAACTACAATTAAAGTTGTCACACTCGGGTTCACATTTAACACCAAACCAAAGGCAACACCAGCAAGCGAGACATGCGAAAGCGTATCAGCCATAAGAGACTGCCTACGAATAATTAGAAATAGACCTAAAAGCGGCGCAATTATAGCAATAATCATTGATGCTTGGAAGGCTCTTTGCATAAATCCATAGAAAAACATTTCCATGCTACATCCTCCCTTCTCACAAGTCTGATATGTTTGTCAGCATACCCTTCTAATTCTTCGCTATCATGCGTAACCATCGAAATCGCTTTATGATGTACTTTAGCCTCGTGCTGGAGCAATTTATAAAACTTCATTTTACTATTTTTATCCATTGCAGTTTGCGGTTCATCAAGAACTAGCAAGTCTGGATCTGTTGCAAACATTCTCGCTAAACAGATTCGCTGCTTTTGCCCACCAGACAATTCGCCGATCCGCTTATGTCTAAAATCCCACATTTCTACCGATTTTAATGCTTTTTCTACATGCTCGTGATCCTTTTGCGTTAATCGTTTGAACCATTTCCCATTTGGAAAACGTCCTGATCTCACCAACTCAAGAACAGTACTTGGAAAACCCGCATTGAATGAAGCTATTTGTTGTGGAACATAACCCGTCAAAAGTTTCCCACCATCAAGATTGTTTTTAGCGAATGAAACTGAGCCCTTATCTGGTTGTAAAATCCCCAAAATAATACGGAGCAGTGTAGATTTGGCTGCTCCGTTTTCACCTGTTAGTATAATAAATTCTCCTGCATTCACTTCAAAAGAAATATTTTCAAGAACCGGCTCTGTTTCATATTTAAAACGAACCTTGTTTACATTAATATATGACATCTTATCGCTTCCTTATTTAATTGTTTTTTTAAGTGCTTTCAAATTTTGTTGCATATAGGAAATATAATCCATTCCTTTTTCCTGTTCTTCTGCTGTTATCCCTTCAATTGGACTTAATACTTCTAGACTTGCACCTGTTTCGTTTGCAAGTGTTTCTGCTACTTTTGGCGAAGCAACTTCTTCAAAATAAATCGTTTTAATGTCGTTGTCAGTTAGATACTTTTGCAATTCTGCTAGGCGTGCTGGGCTAGGTTCTTGGTCGGGAGATAATCCAGCAATCGCGACTTGATGTAAACCATATTCGGCTGCTAAATATTGGAACGCTGCATGCTGTGTGACAAAATCGCGTTGTCCTGCGCCTTCAAAAGCTGTTTTGTAGTCGTTATCCAAGCCTTTTAGTTTGTCTGTATATTTTTCTGCATTCGCTTCATATGTAGTTGCATTCGCTTTATCTGCTTTTGTAATACCTGCTTGGATATTCGCCACTTCTTTTTGGGCAAGAACAGGGCTCAACCACACGTGCGGATCATGTTCATGGTGGTGACCGTCTTCTTCCTCGTGCTCATGATGATGCTCTTCCCCTTCTTCTATTCCTTCCGCTAATTGAATTCCTTTACTTGCATCAATTACTGTCAAATTTTTAGAATCTAAACTTTTAAGCACACTAGGCACCCAGGTTTCCATATCAGCGCTATTATAAACAAACACATCTGCAGCTTCAATTTTGGCAATATCCTTGGCACTTGGCTCATATTCATGCGGTTCTGTTCCAGCATCAATCAACATTTCTACCGACGCCTTATCTCCAGTAACATTTTTGGTGAAGTCATACATGGGATAAAAAGTGGTCACTACCTTCAACTTATCTTTCTCTCCACTAGCATTACTATTAGCACCGCACCCTGCTAAAACTAAAACGAATGCTACTACTGTTACAAATAAAAAAGACCATTTCTTCATACTTTTCCCCTCATTTCGTAATTATTACGATTTATCTCTTGTGACTATACTATGTAAATATCGATTACATATTACAAAACGTAATCATTCTTATTTACAAGAAATATCTTACCATTTGATTTTTTACGCGTCAAGCTGTTTTTTCCAAACCATAAATTTGACTTATCTTATCGGAATACTTATAATAACTTTAAATATACAGATAGAAGGGGAGAATATCATGCACTATTTTAAAAAAGCACTGCCTATTATTGCCATTTTGACTTTACTTTTACTAACAGCTTGTGGAAATAACTCTAATAAGTCATCTGAAAAAACTTCCCCGGACAAAATTAAATTTCTTGAAACCAGTGAATTACTAACATTAAATACAACTGCCGAAGAAGATTTCGCTAGCTTTACCGCGCAAAACCAGGTCTTTGAAGGCTTATATACACTCGATCAAAAAGATAACTTTGTTCCTGGGGTTGCGGACGGGATGCCTGAAATTAGCGCAGATCAAACGAAATATACCATCAAATTAAAGAAAAACGCGAAATGGTCTGATGGTTCAGAGGTAACTGCCGCTGATTTCGTTTATGCTTGGCGCCGTGCCGTGGATCCGAAAACCGCACCTGGCTACTCTGCACTATTCAAAGATTCCATCAAAAATGCTACAGAAATAAATGAGGGTAAATTACCTGTAACAGATCTTGGAGTTGTTGCTACTGATCCAACGACACTTGAAATTACACTAAAAAAACCAGTTCCTTATTTCATTTCACTACTTACTTTTGAAACATTTTTCCCACAAAAAGAAAGTTATGTGAAGGAGCAAGGCGAAAAATATGGTACAGACAGCGAGCATACTTTATACAATGGGCCTTTTGTAATGAAGGATTGGGGCGGAAATATTACCAATAAGTGGACTTACGCTAAAAATGATAACTACTGGGATAAAGATAATGTGAAAGTAAACGAAATCGATGTTCAAGTAGCCAAAGATATCAATGCAGGTGTAAACCTTTATAATACTAACGAAGCTGACCGCGTTCCACTTTCGGGCGACTTTGCTAAACAATATAAAGATAAAAAAGACTTCCTAACTGAAAAAGATGCATTAATAAGCTATTTGCGAATGAACCAAAAACGTGATGGAAAAGCGACACCCCTCGCTAATAATTCCTTACGTCACGCGCTTAACTTATCTGTTGATAAAAAACAATTAACAGACAGCATCTTAGGTGACGGTTCCTTCCCTGCGAATGGTTTACTTCCAAAAGATTTCGTCCAAAACCCAACAACAGGTGCAGATTTCCGAACAGATAGTGGCGATCACTTAGTTTATAACAAAGAAGAAGCTTTAAAATATTGGAAACAAGCGCAAAAAGAACTTGGAACAGACAAGGTTACGATTGAACTACTTGGCGATGATCAAGAAACTACCAAGACCATTTTCGCTTATTTAAAAGCACAGTTTGAAGATAATTTACCAGGCGTGACTATTAAAGTGAAAAATATGCCATCCAAAAGCGCGACACAACTAACTTCTGATGGTAATTACGACTTATCACTTGCTGCTTGGATGCCCGATTTCAAAGATCCGTGGACGTATAGCAGCCTGTTCTTATCCGATTACTTTAACAACCATATGAGCTATAACAGCCCCGAGTATGACAAATTAGTAAAATCAACTGATACCACACTCGCAACGAAACCAGAAGAACGTTGGAATGCGTTTGTTGCTTCTGAAAAAGTCTTGTTAGATGACGATGCAGCAATTTTACCACTTTACCAACATCAAACAGCCGTATTGCAACGAACCGATATTACCGGTGTGCAAAAACATGCTTTTGGTTCGCCGTATAGTTATAAGTTTATGCAAGTGAAAAACTAGTAGAGCAAATAAGGTTTCTATCCAGAAATTTGGATAGAAACCTTATTTATTACTCTAATTTTTTGAATTGAGCTAATAGAAGTACCTGTATAACTATTTTCTACATCATTGCCTTATAAACATTTTCATGAAAATCACGATCACAAATATAGACATTAATATCCCGGCGCTAACACCTGATACTTTTTGACCGTTTAAGTAGTTTAGCCGTCTTTCCAGGCATCGCTTACTTTGCGTTCGAGTTCTTCGCCGGAAAGTTCCGTGTTCTGGATTGGGTTTAGTTCCTCGCCATGTTCTTCGCGGTAGTCTTGTAATTCCTTGTTTCTTGCCCGTTTTCCGTCTTTTTCAAGCAACCACATCGTGACGGTTTTGCCTTGGTCATTAACATAAGTATACGCTAACAAGCTGTAATCCTCCAACCCATCTGGATAGGAATCTTTGTCATTTTCTGTTCGTGCTGTATCTAAGGCTTTTTTCATTAATTGTAAATTATTCATTGTGTTAGTTGGTATTGAGTAATTGCCTGTTTTATCGTTAAAGGTCACATTATGTAGCAATTCTTGCACGGCTCGTCCGGTCGCGTGAATGAGTTCAGCCAAGGCACTGAAAAATTGGCTATGACTTTGTTCGAAATCCAAGTATCTTTCTAGAATGTTCTCGTTTTCTATTGCCTTGAGTAATTGCGTATGGACACTTCTTGATTTCACGACATAGACTTGTTGCATGTCTGGTTTGGTGTTGGGCGCGGTTAATTGTCGGTGTAAGTCTTCTTCTTTTCGTTGTAGCTCGCCAACTTTCTCCATGGCTTCTTGTAAGACTTCTGCGTCAATTCTGGCGGAATCTGACCGCGTCTTCTTCTAACCAGTCTTGTTCGTTTTGTTTTCTTCTCGTTTGTTCGAGGTGATTTTCTATATTTGTTTGGGCTTTTTTGACTTGTTGTAGTTGTTGTTCTATCTGGCTGTGGGCGGCATCTTGCTTCGCGACTTATGGATTTGATGATTCTTCCCTAAAGAATCACCAAATCCATTTTCATTCTTTATTTTTAATACCTACGCGACAACCCTTTTCTAAGCACATCCCCAAGCACATTAAACGAAAGAATCGTCATTAGTATTAATAATCCTGGGAAAAGTGCCAAGTAGGTAGCTTCTCCAACATAACCTTGTGCGTTGTTCAGCATGCTTCCCCACGAAGCGTTTGGTTGCTGTACTCCAAGCCCTAGAAAACTTAGGGCAGATTCGGTTAAAATCGCTGTGGCTACGTTTAGAGATGCGGCAACAACAATCGATGGCATTGCGTTTGGAATGATATGTTTGAACATAATATGGAAAAATCCGCCACCTGCTGACTTGGAATATAAAATGAATTCTCGTTCTTTTAGTGTCAGTGTTTCCGCTCGAACAATCCGTGCCACTTCCATCCAAGATAGTAAACCAATGATAATAATAATATTGGAAATCCCTGGTTTTAAGTAGGCATTTAAAATCATTAATAAGAAAAACGAGGGAATTGACATGAAAATATCTAAGAATCGCATCACCATGTTATCAACAAAACCACCGAAATAGCCACTGATTGTTCCAGCAAGCGTTCCGACGACAATCGCAATCATCATTGCAAACACGCCAACTAAAAGGGAAACGCGACCACCATATAAGACACGTGTTAAGTAGTCTCGGCCATGGTCATCCGTACCAAACCAATGTGATGCATTTGGCGGCATTAATTTATCCTGAACTGAAAGCGCATTGGGATCATAAGGTGACAGGAATGCAAAGATACAAGCTACTGTAATAAAAATCAATACCCCTGTTGCAAAAATGGCACGGCGGTCTGATAGCATATAACGCCAAAAAGTTCGCTCTCTAGTAGCATGAACAACTTCTGCATCCCGCTCAAATTCCTGCATCGTTTTTTTCGAAAAGTCTAATCGCATCATGAATTCCTCACCCCATTTCCCTAATCCGTGGATCGACAATCATATAGGCTAAATCGGCTAATAAATTCCCAATAATTAACAAAAGTGCCGAAAATAGAGTAATTGCCATAATAACTGGATAATCTAATTGGAAAATCGCATTAATTCCTAGCGAGCCCATCCCCGGCCAGGAGAAAATGCTCTCAGTAATAAAAGCTCCCGTAATCACTTGAGGAAGCGACATCCCGAGTAACGTGATAACTGGTAGTAGTGAGTTTTTTAAGACGTGATGCCCCATTACTTGTACTTTAGAAAGCCCTTTTGCATAACCGAATAACACATATTCTTCTTTTAATTGGTTAATCGTATTCGATCTAACATAACGATAATAAGCGGCACATCCTTGAAAAGTAAGCGTAATTACTGGCAAAATCGCGTGTTCCGCCATATCCCAAAATGAGTCCACTCCAATCGTTCGCATTCCAAGACTCGGAAGCCACCCTAACTGAATCGAAAACACATCAATTAAAATCATTCCGAACCAGAAAATCGGAATCGAAATCCCAATGTACGAAATCCCATTTAATACTTTATCAATCCAAGTATTTTCGTAATTCGCCGCAACTAAACCAAGCGGAATGGACAGTATCAACGTTAAAATAAGGGAAGTTCCAACTAAACCTAGTGTCGCTGGGATTCGTTCTAAGATTTGTTGTAAAACTGGTTGGCTATTGATAATCGAATAACCTAAATTCCCCTGCAACAAATTACCAAGCCAAATAAAATACTGTATGTAAATTGGTTGGTCCAGCCCTAAACTTTGCCGAATTCGCTCCACATCATCAGGATTCATATCAGGTGTAACAAATGAATTCACCGGGTCACCAGGTGCTAATTTTATAAGTGCAAATGAAATAATCGAGATAATAAATAGCATCGGAATAATTTGCAGTACGCGTTTTGTGATTGTTTTTAGCATAATTTATCTCCTATCTAAAACACAAAAAATGACAAGTAAAAACCTGAACCTACCAAAAATAGCTTGGCAGGTCAGATTTTTTACGAATGATTTTTATTTACTTATTCCGTTAAATATAATTTAGATAAATCACGGAACATTGTTACTGGTTGCGGAGTTGCAGCTTTTTGTCCACCGTAACGGCTATCAAGTGCAAGTACTGCATTGTCGTACGAAATCGGGTAAATTACTGCATCATCTGCAATTGTATTTTGAATATCTTCATAAACTGCTTGACGATCTTTATCATCCGCTGTTACAGCACCTTTTGCCCAAAGCGCATCTAGATCTTTGTTGTGGTAATTAGCATAGTTGTAAGGGGCATCGCTTAGGAATAAGGATTTGTATGCATCAGGATCATTTCCCATAATATAACCATTTAGTGCGATGGAGTAATCGGCATTTTTGCGATCAAGCGTAATATTGCTGAGCGCATTTGGATCAGTTGGTTTTAAATCAAGCGACACGCCAATTTCTTTATATTGTTGTTGCAAGTAAAGTGCGATACTTTCTTGAGATTTACTGTTATTTAAATAGTATACAGTTAATTTTTGGTTTGTATCAAAGCCACTTTCTTTAACTAATTCTTTTGCTTTAGCAATATCTTGGTCATACGTTTCTACTTTGTCAGTGAAGTATTTTGTGTTTTCTGTTAGGAAAGAAGATGCTGGTTTCGCATATTCATCAGAACCATAAGCTGCTTCAATGATATCTTCACGGTTAAGCGCATAGGATAATGCTTGGCGAAGTTCTTTTGATTTAAGTGCAGGTTGATTTTCATTGAAAACTGCATAACTTAAGCGATTTTCTGGATATGTGATAATGTTCACCGCGCTAGCTTTTTCCACTTTGTTTCGATCAGATGGTTGAATCGATTTTAAATTGATTTCGCCATTTTGAAGTGCTAAGTTTGCTGAATTTTGGTCTTTTGTAATTCGGAAAGTAACTTTATCTAGTTTAGGTTTGCCGTCAAAGTAGTCGTTGAATCTTTCTAGGGAAACATATTCGCCTGCTTTGTATTCAACAAATTTATATGGTCCCGAACCAATTGGACTTTTATTTTTATCACTTTTTTCGATGTTTGCTACCCCTTCAAAAACATGTTTTGGAATCGGGAAGAAGGTTTTAATGGTATTCTCAAAGGCTGGAGCAACAGTTGGTAAAGTAAATTTGACTGTTGTATCATCTACAGCTTCTACTTTTACAGGTTTATCGTCAAAAACAAAGTTGCCGCGATTCGGGCTGTTTTGTTTCGTATCTAAAATGGAATCTACTGTAAATACTACATCATCTGCTGTTAACGGTTTGCCATCGTGCCAAGTTAAACCGTCTTTCAGTTTTACAGTGTAAGTTAAATTGTCATCTGAAATATCTAAGCTTTTCGCAAGTGCAGGTTTTCCGTCAGATTCCCAGAAAAGCGGTGCGTATACAGCTTGTTGAATTGTTAGTGTTACACGGTCACCGGCATAGTTTGGATTGATAACTTCTGGGTCTCCTGCAACTCCGATAATAATCGAGCCGCCATCTTTTGCTTTGCCTGAACCGTTTGCTTTGTCTGAACTAGCACCAGAACCTCCGCAAGCAGTCAACACCAACGCAAAAACCGAGATAACCGCCACTAATAAAAATTTCTTCATCTAACAAAAACTCCCCTCTTTAGCGCTAATAAAAAAACGCTTCTTCTGTTTTTTGGTCAGAATCGAAGCGCCTAATTGTAAGCTACTACTTATCTGCCAGAATGTTACTTCTGTTCGGAATTAGCATAGAACTTGCGCTCCGCTGCCGGGTTTCACTGGGCCGAATCCCTCCACCACTCTTGATAAGAAATCGTATTACTATTATTCCTATAAGTTTACTGTTAATTAAAGATACACTGAAACACAGTAGATGTCAAGAAGAGAAAACTGATATTTTTAAAATAATCCATAAAAAAGTAGACTAAGTTCAAAACCTAGTCTACTTAACAATTATTTATCTGCTTGCACTGCCTGATACTCCGGCTTTTTCGAAAACTCGGATTTAGCAAATGGACAAAGCGGAATAATTTTCTTTCCTTCTGTTTTCGCTTTTTCTACAGCACGCTTTACTAGTTCTTGCGCAATCCCTTGGCCTCGTGCTGCATCATCCACACCTGTATGGTCGATAATAAACATATTTTCACCAGTCGGGACAAATGTTACCTCCCCAACCTCAGTACCTTCATTATTTACCGCATAAATTCTATTTTTACCTTCTTTATATTCCATTTTATCCCTCCTATTTCTCTATATATTGCAATGCTCCACTTGGACAAGTATTAATGACACGTTTTACTTCTTCTTTTGATACTTTATCTGGCATAATCCATGGTTTTCTATCTAAATCAAATAGTTCTTTGTTACCTTTTACACAATTACCTGAATGTGCGCAAACGTTTGTGTTAAAATAAACATCTATTTCTTCCCCGTGATACTTGCGGTAGCCGCGTTCTATAAGTTTTTCTTCACTCATATGCTTACCTCCTTTATCTTCTTTTAGTATATTCCTCCTGGCCTGCAAAAGAAAACGTTTATACTTGTCCACAAATAATCTCTATCAATCATTGACTTTCATGCCAGTTCTTGAAATAATAAAGGTATTTTATAAATGTAAAAACAAATAGAAGAAGGAGTGGAGATAATGGCATTTTATTTTGAAGAACCGTCCCGCACATTTAGTGAGTTCTTGCTTGTTCCAGGCTACTCATCAGCTGAATGTGTACCATCTAATGTTAGCTTAAAAACACCGATTGTGAAATTTAAAAAAGGGGAAGAATCCGCAATTACGATGAATATTCCGCTTGTTTCTGCGATTATGCAAGCTGTTTCTGATGATAACATGGGAATTGCCTTAGCTACAGAAGGCGGCGTATCCTTTATTTTCGGCTCACAGTCTATTGAAAGTGAAGCAGCGATGGTTTCACGTGTTAAAAATCATAAAGCCGGCTTCGTTATTAGTGATTCCAACATCAGCCCCGATAAAACCTTGCAAGATATTCTTGATTTAAAAGAAAAAACAGGTCATTCTACGGTTGCAGTCACTGAAGACGGCACTGCACATGGTAAATTACTTGGAATCGTAACAAGTCGTGACTACCGTGTAACACGTATGAGCCCTGACGAAAAAGTAGCAGATTTCATGACTCCTTTTGAAAAATTGGTTACTGCAAATAAATCGACTACATTAAAAGAAGCGAACAACATTATTTGGGACAACAAATTAAATGCCTTACCACTTGTTGATGATAATGAGCACCTCGTTCATATGGTGTTCCGCAAAGATTATGATTCTAATAAAGAAAATAAATTAGAGCTGCTAGATGCTTCCAAACGTTATGTTGTTGGCGCTGGCATTAACACACGTGACTACGAAGAACGCGTTCCCGCACTGGTGGAAGCTGGTGCAGATATTCTTTGCATCGATTCCTCTGAAGGCTACTCTGAATGGCAAAAACGCACACTTGACTATGTTCGCGGCAAATACGGCGATTCAGTCAAAGTCGGTGCTGGAAATGTGGTTGACCGTGATGGTTTCCGTTACCTTGCTGATGCAGGTGCAGATTTCGTCAAAGTTGGCGTTGGTGGTGGATCAATTTGTATTACGCGTGAGCAAAAAGGAATCGGCCGTGGTCAAGCAACTGCCTTAATCGATGTTGCGAAAGCCCGTGATGAATATTTTGAAGAAACTGGTGTGTATATTCCGATTTGTTCTGACGGCGGAATTGTTTATGACTACCATATGACACTCGCTCTAGCAATGGGCGCTGACTTCATCATGCTTGGTCGTTACTTCTCTCGCTTTGATGAAAGCCCTACAAACAAAGTGAATTTAAATGGCACTTATATGAAAGAATATTGGGGAGAAGGAGCTAACCGAGCACGTAACTGGCAACGATATGATCTTGGTGGCGATAAAAAGCTTTCCTTTGAAGAAGGTGTAGATTCTTATGTTCCTTATGCCGGCTCACTAAAAGACAATGTAGCAATCAGCTTAAGTAAAGTTCGTTCTACGATGTGCAATTGCGGGGCGTTAAATATCCCTGAACTTCAACAAAAAGCAAAAATTACGCTTGTCTCCTCTACTTCTATTGTAGAAGGCGGCGCGCATGATGTTGTCGTTAAAGATGCCTCCAATAATTTAATTAAATAACAACGAAATTGGTTGGTGTGAATTCGGTAGATTACCAGACTCACACCAACCAATTTTTTATTGCCATCGGTTCACTGTATTGAAAACTTCTTC
The DNA here is from genome assembly GCF_900187025.1 of Listeria ivanovii subsp. ivanovii. GTDB lineage: Bacteria > Bacillota > Bacilli > Lactobacillales > Listeriaceae > Listeria > Listeria ivanovii. The sequence continues at coordinate 123,738 of NZ_LT906478.1, read as the reverse complement.
TTAAGCTCTTCCATTGGCAAAGGGCGGCTAAAATAAAACCCTTGAAAATAATCGACTTTCATTTCTCGCAATTTTTCCACTTGTTCTTTATCTTCTACGCCTTCTGTCACAATTTTCCCGCCTAAGTCATGACACAAATCAATAATCGCTTGAATAATAATCTGTTGCCTCCTATCCGTTTTTAAAAGAGCAATAAATGACATATCTGTTTTAATAATATCGATTGGCAGACTGCGCAAATAAGTCATCGAACTATAACCTTTCCCAAAATCATCCATGCTTACTTTGACACCTAAGTCTTTTATCTTTCGTAAATTCCTATTCGCCATCTCAAGTTCTGTAATTTCTGCTCGTTCGATAATCTCTATTTCCAACTGCTCTGGATATTTTAGATGTTGTTTTATATAATCATAAAAAAAGTGCATATAATTACTACTTGTTAAGTAATCTGCTGGAATATTAATCGAAATCGAAAAGCGCCCCTCTAGCTGATTGATTTGTTCGATTGCCTTTTCAGCGACAAAATCTTGCATTTCTCGTGTAGCATTCAACAGGACAATATCACCAAAAAACTCCCCTGGTCCAAGAATTGCTGTCGTTGTCTTCAACCTAACTAACGCTTCAAAGCCAATAATTTCATTTGTTCTCGCATCCACTTTTGGATGATAATATAATAAGTAATTCTTTCTCCTGATTGCATCCCAAATCTCCGTACTAGAGATATCCATCTCATCCCTCCTTTCCTCTAGTTTACCCTTTTTTATTTAAAATGAAAATATCGCAATAAATTATCAAAACATTTACAAAAAAGCTACATTACCTATTGCTAAGGCAAATTCACTTTGCTACTATTATAGATAGGCATCAATGAGTTAGCGCTTACAAATTGCCACTGGCGAAAAAAGGGAGAGTGTGAAAGTGAACAAATTTTTCAAGAAAGCCACACATGTTTTACTCGTAGCAGGGCTCACAATCGGACTAACTGCACCATTCACTGGGAATTCAGTACAGGCAGCAGCGGATACCGTTCCTATCCAGATTTTAGGAATAAATGATTTCCACGGAGCGCTTGAAACAGCCTCCAAAGATGCATCTGGCTCACCAATAGGCGGAGCAGACTATTTAGCAACCAACCTGGATAATGCTACTAGCTCATTTTTACAAGCAAATCCTGATGCTACAGCAGATAATGCCATTCGTGTCCAAGCGGGTGATATGGTCGGTGCTAGCCCAGCCGTTTCTGGTTTACTTCAAGACGAACCAACAATGAAAGTCCTTCAAAAAATGAACTTCGAAGTCGGCACACTTGGGAATCATGAGTTTGATGAAGGCTTACCTGAATACAAACGAATTTTAGATGGGGTTTCTACAAGCAAATTCGGACCAATTGTGGAAGCTTATCCACGCGTTAAAAGCGATATGAAAATTGTTGCCGCAAATGTTGTTAATAAAGGGACAAACACAGTTGCAGAAGGATTTTCACCTTATTATGTAAAAGAAATTGATGGCGTCAAAGTTGGCTTCATCGGTATCGTTACAACCGAAATCCCTAATTTAGTACTGGCAAATCATATTAAAGACTATGATTTCCTTGATGAAGCAGAAACAATTGTGAAATACTCTGCTGAACTTAGAGGACAAGGCGTAAATGCTATCGTTGTTTTATCTCACGTTCCAGCTCTTTCCACTGGAAATCCAAACACTGGAACAAAGCAAGATGTAGCTGGGGAAGCTGCTAATATGATAACGAAAGCAAACGAATTAGACCCAAATAATTCCGTCGATTTAGTCCTAGCTGGTCATAATCATCAATACACAAACGGATTAGTTGGTAAAACTCGTATCGTCCAAAGTTACAATAACGGTAAAGCTTTTTCCGATGTAACCGGCGAACTTGATAAAACAACAGGCGATTTCGTTTCACCACCAGATGCTAAAATTACATATAATACGAGAAGCGTCTCTCCAAATGCCGATATTACAGCTGTAACTGAAGATGCGAAAAGCCGCATTGAAGGAGTTATCAACGAAACTATCGGACTTGCAAATAAAGACGTGATTTCCCGCGATACAAATCTAGACAACAAAGCAATTGATGATAAAGAATCTGAACTTGGTAATATGATTACTGACGCACAACGCTATATGGCGAATAAAGCTGGAGCTGATGTCGACTTTGCGATGACGAACAACGGTGGAATTCGAGCTGACCTTTCAACTCGACTTGCAAATAGTCAAAACGAAATTACTTGGGGTGCGGCACAAGCTGTCCAACCATTTGGAAACATTCTTCAAGTCGTTGAAATGTCAGGTGCAGATATTTTAGAAGCACTGAACCAACAATATTTGAGTAACCAAACTTACTTTTTACAAATATCTGGACTAAAATACACTTTCACCGATACAGATGACTTAGATCATGCATACAAAGTCGCTAGTGTTACAACAGAAAACGGAACTCCACTTAAAGCTGACCAAAAATATAAAGTCGTGATTAATGACTTCTTATTCGGTGGTGGCGACGGATTTTCCGCATTCAAAAAAGCGAATCTAGTTACAGCCATTGACCCAGATACTGAAACATTTATCAACTACATTAAAGACCAAAAAGCTGCTGGAAAAGTAATCACTGCCCAAAAAGAAGGCCGTAAAGTTTACAAATCCCAAGCTGATATCGACAAAGAAACCGAAGCTGCAGCAATCCAAGCAATTAAAGACGCAACAAAAATCAACAAACTAGCTGAAAAAGACAAAACGCTTACAGGAACTACTTTACCAGGCGCTACGGTTGGTGTTCAAAAAGCAGATACAAACGCCAAATTAGCACGCGCCACTGGACCAAGCACAACAGCGGATGCAAATGGTAAATTCTCTGTAGATATTTCTTCTCTAGACCTAAAAAAAGGTGACCAATTCACAACTACTGTCACTGATGCGAACGGTTACAGCACCACATTCCAAACAACCGTGCAAGCAACCGCAACTACACCTCCTGATAACGAGGATGGTAATAACAGCGGAACAGGGAATGGAAATGGTAGTAATGGTGGCGCAAATAACGGCAATACCAATAATGGTTCCGGAACTACTGACGGCGGAACAACTACAACTGAAACACCAACAACATCAGCACCAAACGGAACAACTACTGGAAGCAAGGTAAGTACCACCCTTCCAACTACTGGTGATACAGCAGGACTTGCGACAGTTTTTGGGTTAGTTTTAACAACAACTGCGCTTTATGTTTTGCGGAAGAAAAACTGATTTTAAAAAGGAGCGACCAAATTTGGCCGCTCCTTTTTTATCTTTTCCCAGTATTCACTTCGGTTTTCAAAACCCAACTTCCAGGGACACCTTTAGCCATTGTTAAATTAATTGTTTTTGCTAATTCTTTATAAACAAAAACGTTTGTCCCAGCCGGTAAATAGCCTTTTAGATTTCCACCTGAAATCGCATCATAGCTTGTTGAATATTTTCCTGCTCGAAATTTGGTTACTGTAACGTCAAAGATTTCTTTCACAGCTTCCACAATCCCTAAGCAAAAATCTTTCTGATATGCACTCGTTTTGAGAATCACCGCATCACTACTATCACAAAAACCCGCCTCTAATAAAATGGCATCCATAGCCGTTTCTCGTAAAACTGCAAAATTCGCTTTTTTCATTCCTCGGTCACGCATTCCATGTTTAGAAACTTTTGCGATCACTTTTTTATGAATTATTTTTTGGATTTCTTCAGTTCGTTCTGGTGTTGAGGTGAAAATGTAATCTTCATATCCCATACCACCACCTGCATTGAAGTGGATTGAGATAAATAAATTTGCTTTAAAGCTATTTGCTCTTTGCGCTCGTTTACTTAATTCATAAAAAGTATCATCCGTTCTTGTCATCCCCACTTCAAAGCCAGCATTCATCAGTTCAGTTTGCAACAACTTCGCAACAGCCAGCACCCAATTTTTCTCCACAAGTCCGTTTCCCATTGCACCAGAATCTTTACCGCCATGACCTACATCAATTCATATTTTCGTTATTTTTCTTTTCCTCCTTACCTGCTTTCGAATCAAAAATCGAAATTAAATTTTTCAAAACTTCTGGCACTTTCATTTCCATTCGTATGAAGTTTTCCAATATAGAAATCAGCTCATTTGCCAAATAGAAAAAGATAACAGCATCACGAGTTGAATTATACGTTCCTAGAATCAAGTCTATTTGGTGCGCAATAGCTACTAAAATTAAGATAGCAATCTTTTTTGCGATTCCTTTGAAACCCATTTTACTATTTAGTTTCCCTTGATATCCTGAAGCGAGTAGCCCAGAAATATAATCAGCTACAATAAAGCATACAAGCACTTTTACCAACAGATCCACTTCCCCAAATAAGTATCCAAACGCCGCACCAAATCCCAGTATCCCAACTTTTAGTATGACTTCCATGGAACCCCCCCTTTTTTGATTACATTAAAAAGCAAACTTCTGAATTAAACACATGTATTGATCAGAACAGCGGTGCACCCTTATTCTGCTGCAGCTTTTATTGTCATCCGCATACTGGACAAATTCCTTACCTTTATATTACTGAAAAATCAACTTCTCAAAATATCACGAAAGTATCATGCCTTCCTAACCAAAATCCCCACAACCGTAGCAATTTCCAAAACTGCTCGTTTTTTAATCCGTTTAAATTGAGCAATCTCATATGGTAAATTCATCATAATCGCCACATCTTGCTTTCTTTCTATATAGCAGTCCAACAAAATAGTTCGATACAACGCATCCATTTGGTTGAGTATCATCGTGTATTTTTCTACTAGACACTGCGCCTCATTCATTACTTCCTTAGCATGTCTTGCAGAAAAAGCTACTGTATTAAAAATAGCTTCTTCCAACTGCCCATTTTTCTCCAGAAACGGCTTTTGCGGAAGTCCACTTATCACACGAAAGCGCTGAAAATCGGCAAAAAATCGTTTTACTTCTTGAACAGTTTTAATGTAATTAATGTCTTTACTTTCTGGTAAAACAAGCACTTGCATACAATCACTCCTTAATTATGGGCTTCATTAATGACGAAAGCTTCATATTGACATTCAATCATTGCGTCAGGTAAACGACTGATTTCTTCTTCTGATTTATCTAAATGGTAAGCTAAGATTCGAATCATTTCTTGTTGAATTCGAGGTCGTTGTTTCTTTGATAATCCTTTTTTTCGTTTCCATTCTGCAAGCGAAGACCTTGATACGCCAATTAAGTTGCTAATCTGAACATCAGAAAATGTCTTTTTATATGTTAAGTATTCTCGCGGTGATAAAATAAGTAATTTTTGCTCCGCTGTTAAAAGTCCTTTTTCCTCGTCTCCTAATGCTTCAAAGTATTCTAGTTCCTCTATTAGTCGCTTTCTTACAAACCTATTTGCTTCTTTTTCTAGTTGGAAAATCAATTGTATTTGCTTTTCTTTAAGAAGTTTTCTATCCATCTCTATCACTTCCATCTCGTGAATTTACTCGTTCACTTCGCATATTTGTCACCATTTCGGTGCTATAGGTGCAAGGTCGAGCGTTTTTTATTTTTTAACATACGCTTATTATAGCACCATTTTGGTTACAAGTAAATTAAATCAAACAATTCTGTCTTAAAAAGTTCCATTTTGGTGCTAAAGATGCTACACTAGAACCATAAATAGTTGGAGGATAATAATTATGGAGTTAAATAAGTTTGTAGGAAATAAAATAAAACAATATCGTGAGGAACGAGGTTTAAATCAAGAGGCCCTTGCTGAGCGCTTGCACACCACACGCCAAACTATCAGCCGCTATGAAAATGGTGATCGCAAAGCAAACCAAGATGTTTTATTTGAAATTGCGAAGATTTTTAACAAACGATTAGATGACTTTTTCCCAGAAAGAAACTTACCTCCTGTTGATGAACGAGGAATGACAGTCGCGGCCCACATTGATGATGATGTAACAGATGAAGAATTGCGAGATATATTAGCCTATATAGAGATGAAGAAAAAACTCCATCGCGGGATGTGATTTTATTGTATGAAAAATTGGTAGCTAAATACCAAGATGAAGTAACCATAAGAGAAGAAAAAATGCCTTACAAATTACCTGGTCTATATTTAAATGGGATAATTTTGATCAATAAAAACCAGTCTTCCATTGAAAAAGGGTGCGTTTTAGCGGAAGAATTAATGCATTATAAATATACAGTTGGTAATATTACGAAACAAGTAACAATTATGGATAAGAAGCAAGAGCTTTTCGCCCGTAGAAAAGGTTATGAAGCAATGGTTCCGCTTGAAGATATCATTACTTGTTTTTATCTCGGACTGAGAGAATATTTTGAAGTGGCCGATTTTTTAGAAGTAACCGAGGAATTTTTGCGGAATACTGTTACGCATTACGCAGAAAAATATGGGCCGATGTATGATTACGGTGGATATTTAATTAATTTTGGTAGCTCTATTGATGTTTATAAGAAATTTTGAAGGTTCCGAAACTAGTTGGGTCGGTGCCTTTTTAATATTTTCACGTAAAAATCCAAAAATTTGTTTCAATTGAGTGTCTAAAATGTGGCTATTTTGTGACGCAAACTCCATTTATGTATCTTTTTCATCTACTTGGTAGTATAGTAATAATGTTAGTTGCTAAATAATGTGAATTAGTTCTACTTCATATAGGAGTTTTGATAAATGCTTTACATTAATGATATATTAGATGTTATTTCGCATGAATATTCAAATAGGGTTTCATTTAGTAAGGGTGATATCATCCACTCATTTGGAGTTGGAGGGGATCATAAAACACAATTAGGCATCATTATGTCTGGTGCAGCCACTATCGAAGGGCATACATCTGAAGGTCGTTGGTTAATAAATGGGCTAGTCGCTGAGTCGATGCTTTTTGGAGTAGAAGTGTTGCTCGAGACAAGTACCGCGCCTAAACTTATAGATTATCGTGTGCGTGCCCTCACTGATGGAAGTGCCATACTGATTAATCGCGAGCTTTTCCTTAATTATTTATACGCAAATCCTCAAGTTTTCCACCAAATATTAGATAATGTTCTTGTTAAATACATGTTTACTGCAAAAAATTATAAAAATATTAATCAGTCACCATTTTACAAAGCAACGAATGTCTTAGTGGAAATTGTGGAGCTTCTGAATCTTCATCAACATGATGATCAGATTACACTTCCATCTTATGTTACGCAGTCGCTTTTAGCTGATTATTGTCGCTCTAGCCGGGCCAGAATTACGGAAGCTTTAGAAACGATGCGCGAAAAAGGATTACTAACTTCCAAAAAACCAATTACTATTAGTTCTTTCCAAAACTTGCAGAATCAGATTGAAAACTTTTAAACCGGAAATGGCTTATTAACTAAATAACCTTGAAAAATCGAGACGCCATGACTTTCTAATATTGCCATGGTTTCTTTTGTTTCAATTCCCTCTACAACAAAATCCAAATTATTTTTCTGAGCAAAGTTCGCCCAAGCTTTAATAAAGTACAGCAAATCTTCTAAATCGATGCTTTTAAAATGGATTAAAGAAAACTTAATTTCAATTATATACGGCAGATAGCTCATCACTCGTTCCAAGCTATTTAGGCCACAACTAACATCATCCATGGCAATATGATAACCTAGTCCATGAATGACTTTGATTTTATTGAGGATAAACGCATCTTTCTCATTGGCATTTAAATGTTGCTTATGTGCGGGTACGTCAAAAATATCTTCGGTGATTTCTACAGTGATTCGATGGCTCTCGCTTCTCAGTTCTTCTAGCCAGAGAAGTGTTTCAGCATAAAAAAGCTGTTGTGGCGCTATATTAATAGCAAAACGGTCGCTGGGATATTTGTCTAAAACTTCTAAAAAAGCCTCACTAAACCACTTTGAAAAAACATAATATATTTCTTCATTAGCAAGCACTGCTTCTAGCTCCGTCAAAGGAAATTTAGGAACTTCGCTATCATCTCTAAGAAGTATTTCGTATTCGACAATATTTCCTTGGAGAACATCTAACTTTGGTTGGATAAAAAGTTGAAATTTCATACGCCCTATCATTCCTTCCCTTTTCTCTTCTCCATTCTAATATACTTTTAGCACGAACCGCAAAATTTAGTCCAATGAAAAGCAGGTATTCCTCAAAATACCTGCTTTTTCTATCTTAAAATATTTCTTTCATCATTTGGACAATTTCATCTGCGGCATCTTCTGCTTGTGGGTAAATCCCGTATTTATCAATAAATGCATGACACATTCCTTGATATACGATTGCTTTTGTTTTGACGCCGCTAGTCATTAGTTGTTTTGCAAATACCGCTGCGAAAGCTCTGAGCGCATCAAATTCAGCACTAACAATTAAAGTTGGTGGATAAATACTTTTATCTGGAGAGGATAATGGTGAATAGATTGGTGAAGCTGGATTTTCATCTCTTACATATGCTGTTCGAAGCAATAAACCAGAATTATTCATTCCAATAATTCCCGGAGCTACAACCGGCATCGTTTCTTCCGAGGCAGCAAACTTAGTGATATCCCACTTATATTTGTCATTATCCTCATCAATTAGCGTAAGGACTGGATATAAGAGGGCTTGGAACCCGACATAGTTCGTTTTTGCTTCTCGGTCCATGTAACTTACCGCCGCAGCTAAGGTTCCTCCTGCACTGTCCCCTGAAACACCAATCTTCGTAGCATCAACTCGAAGTTCATCACTATTTTCTATGACCCAATTCAGTACACGGAAACAGTCTTGTAGTGCTGCTGGAGCTGGGAATTCAGGTGCTAAATGGTAATCAACATTGATAACAACTGCTGGTAGTTTTTCCGCAATGCCTTTACAAAAATTTTCTACTACTTCTGGTGTCCCTCCGACAAATCCACCACCATGATAAAAAATGAGGGCTGGCGCTAGTTCTTTTTGCGATTCATGATGATAAATTCGGACTGGAATATCTCCATATTCACCTTGAATGACTCTGTGTTCCGTTGTTACTCCTTTGGTTAAATCTTTATTGGGACTTCCCATCGAAGCACGCATTTGGAGGGCCGCTGCTGTTGCGATTTCTAAATTCGAAAAATCTGGCATGGCCATTTCTTCCGGCATAACTTCAATTGCCGTATTAGTGCCTTCTAACTCTTCTTCACGATCTTTTAATAGAAATGGATCGAGGTTTCCACGGGATGTATCCGCTACCATTTTAAAAATGACTTCGGTACCTTCATCTTGTTGCGTGTGGTTATGTGTTTTTAAATATTTCAAGGCTTCTTCATAACGCATCATTTCTTCCTTCTTTCTATGGTATATTTCTTTTTAATTTTACCACGGAGCATGCTTTTTTTGCGGTTATGTCATAATTATACGTTCAATTAGCTTGTTTTAGACGTTAACTAGATTTTCGCCAATTTTCAGATGGTGGGAAGCCGTAATATTTTTTGAAAAGCTTACTAAAATAATAAGCGTCATTATATCCAACCATGTTAGCCGCTTGTTTAACCGTGATATCTTTATTCTTGAGGAGCTCCTCAGCACGGGTAAGACGAATCTTGATTAAGTAATTAATTGGCGATTCTCCCGTTTCTTCTTTGAATACTTTAGAAATGTAAGCCGGGCTGATATACATTGTTTGCGATAGCGATGAAAGCGACACATCCTCACTATGATGTTTTTCCATATAATGAATAATTTCATTCACAAGCATTTGCTTTTGCTGCTCATCCGTCGACAATTTCATCCCATTATTTTCAAGTTGTTCTGGGGTTGCTTCGCGTAAAATATGAATAATCAGCTGCATTAAATTGGCTTTCAACATTAAATCATAGCCCGATTTTTCGGCATCTTTTTCATCAATAATTTGTTTAGCAATATTTAAAATAGCTGACTCTGTTTCGCTTTTTCGTAAAAATGCTTTTTTAAACGGGAACGTATTTCTTGCATAGCCTTCCAAAGTAAAATTACGAAAACCAATGTGGAGTTGTACATTTGTCATTCCTGGTTCGGTAATATCGAAATGATTCACACCGGGATTAAAAACTAATACATCCCCTGCACTTAATTCAACTCGCTCACCTTCAATATCATAAACACTTGTTCCTTCACAAATAATCGAAATTTCTAAAAAGTCATGATGGTGATTTTCTCCAATTCGTGGCTCATTTGTATAATAACTGGCGATATACAAAATTTGCGGATTGAATGTAGTTGTATTAATCTTTAGCATCTTCTCACCTCCTAATAATAACGTTTACAATTATCCTTTAATTATATAACATTGTCCATGCTTCCAGCGAATATAAACCATTCTTTTTCCAAATTAGGGGTGTAAACTAAATGGATGAATAAAAGTAAAAAGGAAGTGAAACGAATGAAAAGCATGAAATGGATTTGGCAATATGTACGGAAATATCGGCTGCTTATGGTTGGAGTATTTATTTTAATTTTTATTGCGTCTGGTATTAGTATTATTTATCCACTACTTGGTGGGAAAGTGATTGATGATGTCGTTTATAAAAATCAGCCAAAATTGCTTATACCATTACTTTTAATCATGATTATTTCGACCATTATTCGAACGATTTGTCGTTATACGTATCAAATTATGTGTGAGCGAATTGGACAAAACTCCCTTTTCCAAATTCGTGAAGATCTTTATAAAAAATTGCAGTCATTGGATTTTGATTTTTTTAATAATACTCGTGTAGGTGACATTATGGCAAGAATGACTGGGGACACGGATGCGATTCGTCACTTTGTTTCTTGGGTGTCTTACAATATTCTGGAAAATATTTTCTTGTTTACGTTTGCGATTGTTATTATGACGACAATTGACTGGAAACTAACGCTGGCACTTGTTATTTTGACGCCACTTATTGCTTTTCTTACGATGAAAATGTCTAGCAAAGCACAACCAGTTTTTTATGAAATTCGTGAAAGCTTTTCGCGGCTTAACTCGATGGTAGAAGAAAATATTAGTGGAAATCGCGTCGTGAAAGCATTTGCGCGCGAAGATTTTGAAATGAAGAAATTCCATGAGCATAACGAGGATTTTAAACAACGTAATTTAGATTCTGCTGCAGTTTCTAGGACTTATCTTCCTGTGCTTGATTCGCTAGCTGGAATTTTAGTAGTTATCACGCTTGTTTTTGGCGGTTATTTAGTAATTAAAGGCCAAATGACACTCGGAGATTTAGTTGCCTTTAACGGTTTCTTATGGATGCTAAATGGTCCAATGCGGATGAGTGGTTGGTTAATTAATGACGTTCAACGCTTTGTTGCTTCATCTTTTAAAATTCAAGATATGATGGCGACCACAGCGAAAATTCCGATTCATGCCGAAAAACCAGCGCCGTCCCTGCAAGGCTATGTCGAATTTAAAAATGTTAGTTTTCATTTTGAAGATGATCCAACCACCGATGTTCTGAAAAATATTTCTTTGAAAGCTGCACCAGGACAAACGATTGCAATTTTAGGAGAAACCGGCGCAGGCAAATCTACTTTAGTCAACTTGATTTGCCGCTTTTATGATCCTACTTCTGGTGAAATTTTATTAGATGGCGTCGATGCGAAAAAGTGGCATGTGCGGGAACTTAGAAATCATATCGCGACCGTTATGCAAGATATTTTCCTGTTTTCTGACACAATCGAAGGAAACATTGCTTTTGGGGCGCCAGATGCAACGATGGAAGATGTCAGGCGAATGGCTCGAATTGCTGATGCTGACCATTTTATTGAAACAATGCCGGAAAGTTATGACACAATTGTTGGTGAACGCGGAGTTGGTCTTTCTGGCGGACAAAAACAACGGATTTCGCTAGCTCGAGCACTGTTGAAAAATCCTTCTATTCTCATTTTGGACGATACAACTTCTGCCGTTGACATGGAAACCGAAGTGAAGATCCAAGGAGAATTAAAACAAATTACGGAAAATACGACAACCTTTATTATTGCGCACCGGATTTCTTCAGTAAAAGAAGCTGACGAAATATTGATTTTAAATCACGGTGAAATTATCGAACGTGGCACACATGCTGATTTGCTAGCTAAAAAAGGTTATTATTTTGATATTTACAATAAACAACTAGGGACGGAGGCGAGTGCGAATGGCTAGAAATAAATTTGATGTCGATGAAAAGCTAGAAACAGCCTTCAGTTCCGCACATTTAAAACGGATTCTCATATACGTCAAACCCTACCAAAAATCGATTTATCTGACGCTTGTTGTCATTCTACTTGCAAACATCGCAACAATGATTGGACCTTACCTAACGAAAGTAGTTATTGATGATACGATTCCAAACAAAGATATGACCCAGCTTTTCTGGATTGCCGTTATTTTTGTGGCATCAGTTGTTGTAACTGGACTTTGTATGCGTTACCGGATTAAGTCGATTACCTTGATTGGTCAAGATATTTTGAAAGATATGCGAACTGCGATTTTCGGTCATTTACAGAAGCTGCCATTTTCTTACTTTGATAGTAGGCCTCATGGGAAAATTCTTATTCGGGTTGTTAACTATATTAATATGTTAAGTGATTTGCTTTCAAATGGACTTATTAACTTAATTTCTGATATTATCAGCGTACTCGTTACACTTGGATTCATGCTGATGATAGATCCTACTTTGACACTTTATAGCTTGGCACTGCTCCCGGTTCTTTTTGTTATTGTGATGGTAATCAAAACGGCACAGCGAAAAGCCTATCAAGTTCTTAGTAATAAGCAGTCAAATATGAATGCTTATATCCATGAAAGTATTGCTGGAATTAAAGTAACCCAAAGCTTTTCGCGCGAGGAGCAAAACTTCGAAATTTTCACAGAGGTAAGTAATGACTATCGGACTTCTTGGATGAAAGCTGTCAAAATCCAATTCTTGCTTTGGCCGGGTGTCCAAAATATCGCTGTAATGACTACTTGTTTGATTTATTTTGTTGGCATTAAGGGATACGGCGTTGATGTTTCCACTGGGACACTTATCGCGTTTATCGGTTATGTTGGGAATTTCTGGAACCCTGTAATTAATATTGGAAACTTTTATAATTCTCTTATTACGGCTACGACTTATTTAGAGCGGATTTTTGAAACAATGGATGTGGAACCAGACATTAAAGATTTGCCAAATGCGAAAAAAATGCCACAAATCGTTGGTAATGTTGACTTTAAAAATGTTTATTTTCGTTATGAGGAAGGTCACGACATTTTGAAAGGGATTCATTTCCATGTGGATGCCGGCGAATCCATTGCGCTAGTTGGACCAACTGGTGCGGGGAAAACGACGATTATTAATTTACTTAGCCGATTTTATGATATTAATTCTGGAGAAATTTTGGTCGATGGTGAGAATATTCAAGAGGTGACACTTAGATCACTCCGAGAACAAATGGGCGTCATGCTCCAAGATACCTTTATTTTCTCAGGAACGATTATTGAGAACATTCGTTACGGCAAATTAGATGCAACTGAAGAAGAAATTATTGCTGCTGCTAAAGTGGTTCGCGCCCATGATTTTATAACTGGTTTGAAAGATGGTTATTATACCGAAGTGAAAGAACGCGGTAGTACCCTTTCAGCTGGGCAGCGACAACTAATTTCGTTTGCTCGGGCGTTACTCGCTGATCCAAAAATCTTAATTCTTGATGAGGCAACTTCAAGTATCGATACTCAGACAGAAATTCTACTACAAGAAGGACTGGAAAAGCTGCTGGAAGGACGTACTTCTTTTATTATTGCGCATCGGCTCTCTACAATTAAAAACAGTTCACGGATTTTCTATATTGATAATGGTCAAATTCAAGAATCCGGTAGCCACGAAGAATTAATGGCGCAACATGGTTATTATTATAATTTGTACCAGTCACAGTTTGATATGTTACAATCGCTTTAGAATTTAAAAAGGATAGGATAAAAAGTGATTTTAAATCTACTTTTATCCTATCCTTATTTTTAATTAATCAACAGCCATGGCCCCCATTGTTCAGCTCCTGGCTCATTTCCTTGTGTCCACCACTGCGCTTCATATATTTTTCCTTTATAAGAAACCTGGTCACCTTTATTATAGGTTTTTGCGGTATCCCAAGCTGGAGTTGCAGGCGGTGTTGATGCATCTAGCGTTGTAACTGTTAATGCAGCACTTGCCGCAGAAAAGTTCCCTGCCGCATCATAGGCTTTCACTGTGTAAGTGTAGGCTGTTTTTGCAGTTAAGCCACTATCCGTAAAAGTAGTTCCTGATACAGAGCCGACTTCCGTTCCATTTCGATAAATTTTGTATCCCGCAACTGCTTTGTTATCTGTTGAAGCCGTCCACGTTAATGTCGCTGCTTTATCAGATACATTCGATGCTACGACTGTTTTTGGAACGGTTGGCGCTTCGGTATCACTTGGGTCTGGTACAACACTTCCGCCGCCAAAAATAGTTTGCTTACTAAATTCGACACTTGATTTAACCATTCGTTGCGTCAAATCAATTTTGGAAATATGATTTACATCTACTGTCGCTGCACTTGATTTTAAGCGGAAAGTATAAGATGCGCCTTGTGGAATTTGTTGGGCATCATAAACGGAAGCTAAATCAACCACTGTATTCCCGCCAGAAGTAGTAACGGTTCCTGCTTTATAATCCCCAGCAGTCAGCGTTTCGCCTGCTATCACTGGAATATAAAACTTCGGTAATTTTACTGTTTCAAAAGCTAGTTCGGTTGATTTCAGTACTTCATTTGTTTCATCCGCTTTTTCATTATTTGTAATGGTTATTTCGTATCCGACCCCATTTTCGCTATAAGGTTTTACAGTTGCTACCACATTCAAATCCGCATATTTTATCGTATTTTGTGGGATAGCACTTGTTCCGAATAAACCTGTTTTAATCGCCTTAGTAAGTTCATCCCGCTTGGTTGAAGTTGTTGCTTTATCTTGTGACTGCATCCAAGAAATCATGCCGCCAAGGTTATTATCCTTCACATACTGAGCCTTATAGCCAATCGAACGCGTATTGTCATATGTGTAAAACTCCCCAGTTTCCTTACTATACAGATAAGGCGCTTTAGCCGTGTCATCCCAATACTCTTTCAAAGTTGGCGTTTTTGCTTTCAGAGCATCAATACTTCTATAAGCATACACTCCACCAGCACGACCCCCGTCGCCTGTTTTGATTGGATTTTCGTTATTCGCTCCATAAGTTAGCGAACCATCGGCATCCTTATTGTTTTTCTCCGCTGCTTGGAAAAGTCCTGGCAAAGCAGTATCATCTCCAGCAGCTACTTTATTCCAGCCCCGAGTATAAAATGCTGCTCCAACAACAATTTTATTCGAAACTGCTCCCTTGTCTTTTAAGTATTTTATCGTTTGGTCGACCGAAAATCCGCTATCATAATTAGGATCTTTCGGATTACCATAAAGCGCTGTGTGATGCGCACTGTTTGGAGTCCAAGCACCATTCAAGTCATACGTCATCACATTAGCAAAATCGACTACTTTAAAGAGATTCGCTACATCTACGCCATTTTCTAAAGTGGATTTTGCAGCTGGCAAAGCAACCGATAATTCATATTTCTTATTAATGTCGACACCTTGTTTATCCAAAGCCGTTCTTAAGTCTTGTAGAAGCGTAATAAAATTTTGTTTGTCCGCAGGTTTTGCATTTGGAGTACCTTCATCATTTTTATTATCAACAAGGTCAGCAGCCCGCACCGAAGCAGGATATTCCCAGTCCAAATCAACAAAATCCATATTGGTATACTTCACAAATTTCATTACGTTTTTCACAAAATTAGCTCGTTTAGTTGGATCTGCTGCGACGGTCGAGAAATCCCCCGATTTAGACCAACCTCCAACAGAAACGCCAATTTTTAAATTCGGATTTTTTGCCCGCAAATCTTGTATCGCGTTCAAAATCCCTGCATTCGCACCGCCCCACTGAACTCCCTCTTGTCCAACAGGCGCCCCAACAGCAGCATCTTTATCCGTGAAAACTAAATCCCCGTTGCTATCAAAATCCAGAAAAGCAAAATTCAAATGCGTTAACTGCTCTGCTGGAATGTCTTTCGGATAAAAATTACCTTCTCCTCCCCAAATTGACCAATCTCCATAATACATAACATTTCGATACTGTGGCACATTTTCAGCCGCTTTCACTCGTTTTGGCTGTGCTGCACCAATTGATACAACTACTAATGATAAAACTAACAACACTACAGATGCAATACTAAAAAACTTCTTCGTCTTTTTATTCATCTCTTCACCCCGATTTTTGATTTATAAACCTCATTTCGGTAGTTCTAAGTTTGTCTCTGTACCCCTTTTGTGTGGTTGCCAGAACAGTTCTTCTATTTGTCCACCCTCCTCGTAAAAGATTCATTCTGAGCATCTGTATAACATGCAATAATCATGCCAAAAGAAAGCGCTAACATAATAGGTTTTAGCGCTATTTTAAAATTACACAAGTATAAAAGTTAGTTACACAGATGAAATAAAGGTAGTATTAGCCATTCGCCAATACTACCTTTATTAAAATCAATTTTCTGTTTGCACGATTTTGAACCAGTTTTTTCTAGAGTAAAGAAAGGAAGCGATACAAAGCGTTATAGCGATTCCCATTGAAAGAATATTAGTCATCAAAAGACCCACTATCCAAAATGGAAACATCGCATAATATAGAACGACTGCTTTAGTATTAAGTATAAGCAAAACTTTACTATTATTATCTATTTCCACTTCTTGACTTCCCGAAAACCACCGATTTACTTTCACTTTTGTTTTCTCTTTTTTCGGCATAAAGAAATAGGATTCCCCATCATTCAATTCCACATTTCCTTCGTTTTCTATTTTAATTTTTGTTGGTGAAATACCACCTAAAGTTCCAGCCTTACGAGTGATTTTAATAGTCATTGTTGCTTGGCCTCCTTTGTTTATGTAATATTCTAATTTAATTATATAACGAGGAAGCATAAAAAAACAAGGAGACATTACATCCCCTTGCTTTATTTATGTTCATTTTATGCAAATGTAGTAACATCAGTAATTGGTAAACGATAAGACTGATATCCATTACTTTTAGCTTTACCGATCGACACAATCATTACTGGCACATAGCGCTCCGGATCCATACCAAAAGCTTTCGCAACTTCTGTTCGTTCAAAACCGCCAATTGGGTTCGTATCATAGCCATGAGCGCGAGCAACAAGCATTAGCTGCATAGCAACAATCCCGCCATCAATTAATACAACTCGTTCTGCTTCGGAGCGCGGAATTGCTTCAAAATATTGGCTTAGTTTTGCCATTTGTTGTTCTTTTACATCTGCCGGCATCAGACCACGTTCCACTGCACCACCATAAATTTTTTCGCCATTTTCGAAGTTGTTTAAATCGCCAAAAATCAAGATCATTGCTGCGGAAGTATCATTTTGTAGTGTATTAAAGCGAATTAACGGTTTCAGTTTTTCTTTTCCGGCATCGCTTTCCACGACAACAAAGCGCCACGGTTGCATGTTTACCGACGAAGGAGCAGTCACCGCATCTGTTAATATCGTTTGCATTTCTTCTTGGCTAATTTTTACTGTTTCATCGTATTCCCGAATCGATCGGCGGTTTTTCATTAAGTCTTCAAAATCATTATTTAAGTAAGTCATATTTTTTCTCCTCCTTATCGTTCAATTGGTGTTAAAACTGCTATTTCAAGTGGTTTAGCAACAAAATTGGCAGCTAGTTTCTGGAAATTTTTAAAATGCTTGCTTTCGTTATGTTTCGTAATTGCATCCATGTCTTCCCATTTCTCAAGCATGTAATACACTGTTTCATTTTCAGTAGATTGCACTAACTCATAGCCATGATTTCCTACCTCAGCTCGTGTTGCTGCAATAACTTCTTGTGCCGCCTGTAAAAAAGCATTCGTTTGTTCAGCTTTTATCGTGATTCGCGCTTCGATATGCAACATTTCAAAACATCTTCTTTCGTATTTTATAGTTCGATTTTTTTCGAACTATAACAATATATCATAGCCGCAAGTTCCATGCAATTAAAAAGTAAGTTGTGATATGATAGTTTATATGAAAAAGATGAATGAATTATCCAAACCAGAATTATTATTAATATTCCAAGCACTTAGCGATCCAATCCGCCTAGATATCTTTCTATGTTTACTCAAGAATAAGGAAAAACGCTTTTCTGGAACAACTTACAACGTTTCAAAATCGACACTATCCCATCATATTAAACTACTAAAGGAAGCTGAACTTATCAATTTACGAAAGGAAGGTACAACGCATATTTATTCTGTAAACGAAGAACTCGTGAAACAGATTGGTGGTTTTTTCATAGAAAAACAAGCAGGAACCGATATATGAAGTCTCGATTTCTGCTTGTTTTCCTTTTAGTCTAGTGTGATTCCATTCATTGCAATCACTTTTTTATACCAATCAAAAGAAGCTTTTTTCTTACGTTCATAGCTACCTTTGCCAGCATCATCTAAATCAACATAAATGACACCATATCGTTTTGACATCTCAATAGTGCCACAACTTACAATATCAATAATACCCCACATTGTGTAACCAATTAAGTCTACTCCATCATGAATTGCTTCTGCCATTTGTTCTACATGTTTTGCTAAATAGTCGATACGATAATCGTCGTGAATACTGCCATCTTCTTCTACTGTATCATGCGCACCTAAACCATTTTCTGCGATAAAAATTGGTAGTTGATAACGGTCATACATTTCATTTAGTGAAACTCGTAAACCAACTGGGTCAATTTGCCAGCCCCAATCACTCGTTTCTAAATAAGGATTTTTCATTCCACTTAGTAAATTTCCGCTTGTGATTTCATAATCAGGGGCTACACTTGCTATCATCGACATATAATAAGAAAATGACATGAAATTCACAGTATTTTCGCGTAATAGTTCTAAGTCCCCCTCCTGAATTTCCAATTGTACATCTAGTTCTTCCAACATCCGTTTCGTATAACTAGGATATTTCCCTCGAGCTAGCACATCTGTGTAGAAATAATTTTTATAATTTTCATCCAAAATTGCTTGCATCACATCTTCTGGTTTACACGTTGCTGGATATGTCGTGAACCGAGCAATCATACCGCCAATCATCGGTTGCTCCAATAGCTCATGGCCCGCTTTAACCGCAAGTGCATTAGCTAAAAATTGATGATGTCCTGCTTGAAAAATAGCTTGATTATAGTCTTCCTCTTGGTCCTTGATAACCGCACACCCGTTATAAGGATTAAATCTATTGCAATTGATTTCATTGAATGGTAACCAGTAATCAACCAAATCTCCAAGTCTCTCATATAAAGTACGAGCATATTTTTCAAAAAAGAAAATAGTTTTACGGTTTTTCCAGCCGCCATATTTAGTAACCAAATTAATTGGCATTCCATAATGTAGCATAGTAGCAAATACTTTCATTCCTTTGGCCTGGCACGCTGTAAATATGTCGATATAAAATTGAATACCCGCTTCATTCGGCGTTTCATCGTCTCCATTCGGATAAATTCGCGACCAATCAATCGACGTCCGAAACACCCGTATCCCCATTTCTTCTAAAAGAGCTAAATCTTCCTTGTATCTGTGGTAGAAATCAATACCATGACGAAATGGGTAAGTCACCTCGTCTTTCGTTTCTAGCGCTACTTGAAAACGTTCAGAAGTCATATTAATATTACGATTCTCATCTCGTTTCTTACGGTCCCACTCTGAATTAAAATAGCGCATTGACTGCGTATCTATTCCTTTTCCATCCTCTAGGTAACCTCCTTCTGCTTGTGCCGAAGAAATTGCTCCCCCCCATAAAAAATCATCTGGAAATTGTTGGTTCATTTCATTCTCCCCCTAGTTCTTTTTGTAAACGATTATCTTTATAAATAAAGGCCGACGTTAAAATAAATGCTAGAATAAAACTTAAAATCGAAGCCAAAATCGCAAAAACCAAATTCCAAGGATTAGCTGGATCTATAAAAATTGGCAAAGTAGTTAGTCCAGTCGGCGCAAATGTCATCCGTTTAACACTTAATATCCCAGCTAGCAGTCCACTAATTCCTCCAGCAATCATTACTGCTAAAAACGGTTTTTTATATTTTAAGTTAACTCCATATAGCGCTGGCTCCGTTATGCCAAGAAGTGCCGTAAACCCAGATGAGTAAGCTAAACTTTTCACTTGAGTCGCTTTCGCATAACGTCCAACAGCAAAAGCAGCGCCTCCTTGTGCAATATTTGCCACTAAAAAGCCAATTCCCAACATATCAAATCCATTAGAAGAAATAGATTGTAATACAAGTGGAATGGTTATCGCATAGTGCATTCCAGTCATTATAAATATTGGCGATAGTGCTCCAAATATTAGAGGCAATACCCAAATAGCGTGGACTTGGATAGTATCAATTACGCTTTCTAAGCCTTGACCGACCAAATATCCCAATGGCCCAATCACTACTAAGGCTAGTGGAATCATCACGAAGAAAGTCACTAATGGACGAATAAAAAATTTCACTGCTTCTGGACAAAATTTATCAGCATAGCGATCAACATAAGATGCAATCCAGATAATTAGCATTATCGGAATAACCGTCGAACTATAATTAGCTAATGTTACTGGCAAAAAACCGAATAAGTTTATTGGGTTTTTATCCGCCACTAGTGTTACAAAACTTGGGTGAATTAATAGCAGACCCATTAAAGCCCCTAAATACGGATTTAACTTAAATTTTAAAGAAGCTGAGAACGCTACCAAAACTGGCATAAAATAAAAAGCGGTATCTCCAGCAAACGTTAAAACTTTATACGTTCCTCCAGTAGGGTCAATTAAATGAAATAGATCTAACAGCACTAAAAGCGTTTTTATCATTGCCGCAGCCGTAATCGCAGGTAATAGCGGTGTAAAAATACCCGTGATTGTATCTAATATGTTTGAAAAGACAGATTTTTTCTTATCTGAGCTTGCTTCTACCACTTCTTCTTTCTCCACTTTATCACCAGCACCTTCTAGCTCAGCAGAAAAAGCTTCATAAACACGACCAACATTTTGTCCAATAATAATTTGAAATTGCCCGCCACTATTGACACTTCCGAGGGTACCATCTAAACCATCAATTTTATCTTTGTTAATTTGCGCTTCATCTTTCACCGTAATTCTCAAACGAGTAGCACAATGAGTAACATTATTCACATTTTCACTTCCACCGATATTAACTAGGATTTGTTTGCTTAAATCTTTCGTATCCATCCTAAGTCCTCCTAAATAATTTATTAGACCAATACTTGCGCAAATATTTCTTGCTAGCTATAATACAAGTATATATTTTTATAAAACGTTTTCAATAATTCTTTTCTAGTTAATGACTAACAAAAGGTAAGGTGATTTTGTGAATAATAATTATTTAGCCACGATTTTTGATTTGACGAAGCCTGAAGAAAAGTATTTAGCTAATCCTGCATTTCACAGTCCAGTTTACCAACAATTACCCCAAGTAATGATTGATGAGGAAAAAGTTTATAAATTCGAACTTCCAAATTTGAAAAAAAATATTATTGAAATCCGCCGAGACTCACGCTTTACCTCTGTCCCGAAACACATTCATAGCAATATAAATATTAACTATGTTTATGCGGGTACTTGCCATTACACCGTTAATGATGAAAAGATTTTACTTACTAAAGGAGATATTTGCATTGTTGATCGTAATGTTATTCGGGCAAAAGAAAAATTAACTGAAAATGACATTGTGCTCAATATTAGTTTGAGTAACGACTTTTTTTCGCGGGAATTTATTATGGGGCTGGGAGAGGCTAGTGTATTGACTAATTTTTTGTTTGCTGCAATTACGCAGAATAATCATCATGATGGCTATCTGATTTTTAGAAATAGTGATGCAACTATTGAAAACTACTTTAGTCAACTCATCAATGAATATTTTAAAAATGATTCGTTTAGTCGATACTCGATTGAAGCGCTGTTTTCATTGATATTCATTCAACTCATTCGTAACTATCAAGCCAACGAAAACAAGCAAATCGTCCATATCAGCTCAACCGATGCCAACAATCTGTTAGCAATTATTGAATATATTGAAAAGCATTCCGAGCTCTGTACATTAGAACAAACTGCTCAACTTTATAATTATCATCCCAAGTATTTATCGCAGCTAATTAAACGTACTTTTGGAAAGTCATTCAAAGAAATCCAAACTGATCAACGGCTGAAAAATGCGGCTCAGTTCTTAGAGTTTTCCGAACAGCCAATCTCAGAAATCGCGAGTCTTGTTGGCATGTCAAATATTACTCAATTTTACAAGAAATTCCATGAAAAATATGGATTAACTCCAGCTGACTATCGAAGTAAGCTGACCGAAAATTGAGCATTACAAAAAAGCATCCCCACATTTTTGTTGAAATGTAGAGATGCTTTTGCTTTGGTTTATTTTCTAAGTATTTTCTCCATTTTTTTACCTTTAGCAAGTTCATCAATTAGTTTGTCTAAATAGCGAATTTGTTGCATTAGTTTTTCTTCAATCTCCTCCACTCGGTAGCCACAAATAACTCCTGTGATTAGCGAAGCGTTCGGGTTCATTTTTGGGGCTTGTTCAAAGAAAGTTTTGAAGTTAATTTCTTCGTCGACAGCTTTTTGTAGTGTAGCTTCGTCATAACCTGTTAGCCAATAAATAATTTCATCTACTTCTTCTTTTGTTCGTTCTTTTTTCTCTGCCTTTTTTATATAAAGAGTGTAAACGCTAGCAAATGACATCGTGTAGATTTTCGGCTGTGCCATATTCTGATTCCTCCTTTGATTCCTTTTGGTACATCTATTGTAACAAAATATCCAGTCTGCTCAATGATTATCTACAAAAAAAAGCTTCAACAGACAAAATTTGCCTATCAAAACTTTTAGTATCCGTCTATTTTGCTTGCTTGTTTTTCTTCTTGCTAAATATCGACCGAAACGAGCGCTTCATAACATCAAAGAAACTAAGCGAACTCACCATGTTAGCTGGGTCGACATATACTCTTATCGCTCGCAAAACATCTTTAGGTTTTTTTGAAGCAAATGTGTAGGTTCCATTGCGTTTAGTTTTAATAGCATAACGCGGAATCCACTTGCCTTTTAACATAACTGAAACGATAACTTGGTCGACTTCTTCCCACGGGATTTGGACAAACTTCCGCACATCGCGTGAGTTAAAGAATTCGAAGCCTTTATCGCCAATCATAATTTTCCCATAATCTGTGAGCCCTGTATAAGCGGTGGCATCTATTGTTAAATCTACCTTTGTATTAATCGATTGAACCAACTATATTCGCTCCATTTCTTTTCGCTTGTTTTGTTTATTATACCGCATTCGTTTACTTGTGTCATACACTTAAAATCAAAAGAGGCTAGTGATTGCACCGCCAGCCTCTTTTGAATCAACTTATTTTTACAGAAGCCCGATTAAATGACCAACTATACCAACTACAAATAGTCCTAAGATGATGATAATTGGGCTGATTTTTTTCTTAAGTAACCACATACATAAGAATGTAAGTGCTACTGCTGCAAGTCCTGGGATTAAACTATCCAAGTTATTTTGCAAGGTTGTTACTTTATATTCGGAAAGAGCTAAACCTGCTTGTTGTTGTTCTAAGGCAGTTTTGATACCTTGCGCGCCTTGTGGAAGATGACTCCAATCAATATACGCACCGTCGTCCAGTTTAACTTTCGAGATTATTGGAGCAAACTGGATATTTACCCACCTTTGTACCAAGGCGGCGAGCACGAACATCCCGAGTATCGAGGCACCTTTTGTAATATCTTGCAGTAAGCCTCCAGAAAGGTCATCAGTAATTTTCGAACCTGCTTTGTAACCAAATTCTTGTGTATACCACATGAAGCCCCAACGAATGACGTTCCAAGCAACGAAGAATAAAATTGGTCCAAGAATGTTTCCACTCAAGGCAAGAGAAGCACCTAATGCTCCTAACATTGGACGAATTGTAAACCAGAATACTGGGTCACCAACACCAGCTAGAGGTCCCATCATACCAACTTTAACCCCTTGAATTGCTACATCATCCACTTCTGCTCCATTTGCACGTTCTTCTTCTAGCGCAAGTGTTACACCAAGAATTGGCGATGCAATGTAAGGATGTGTATTAAAGAATTCTAAATGACGTTTTAACGCTGCTGAACGGTCTTCTTTTGATTTATATAATTTTTTAATAGCGGGAATCATGGAGAAAGCCCAGCCACCATTTTGCATACGTTCATAGTTCCAAGAGCCTTGGATGAACGTAGAGCGCCATGCTACACGTAAGCGATCTCTTTTTGTTAATTCGATTTTTTCTGCCATTCTCTTCTCCTCCTTTTTTAATTAATAATCGTTTAATATGTCGCCGAGTGGATCTCTTGAGTTTCCGCCTCCGCCACCGTTTGAATTACCGCCACCCATTTTAGATAGGTTTAGGTAAATAAGAGCTAACGCAACACCTAGAGCACCAATTGCGATAAGTGTTAGCTGAGAAATTGCAGCTACTACGAAACCAATTACGAAGAATGGCCATACTTCTTTTGTAGCCATCATGTTAATAACAAGTGCATAACCAACTGCTACTACCATTCCTCCACCGATTGCCATACCATCTGTTAACCAAGCTGGCATTGCTTCTAGGAAATTTTGAACGCTGTCTGCTGGAATGAATAAAAGTGCTGCTGCTGGAATCGCGATACGAATACCTTGCATACAAATCGCGGAAATATGTAACCACTCTACACTCCGTATATTCCCCTTTTCAGCTGCCCGGTCCATCAAGTGAACGATTGGAACTGCTAATGTACGAACGATCATTGTTAAGAAAAGTCCTGCTACTGCTAGTGGAATTGCAATAGCAATTGCGGAAGGAATACCTGCTACTCCTTGCCCACCTAAAACTAATATAATTGCTGAAGCTACTGAGGCAAGCGCGGCATCTGGTGCTACGGCTGCTCCGATGTTTGCCCATCCAAGTGCGATCATTTGTAGTGTTCCGCCAAGGATGATACATGCTGTTAAGTTACCTGTTACGAGTCCAATTAATGTACATGCAATTAATGGCTGATGGAATTGAAATTCATCTAAAATACCTTCAATACCTGCTAAAAATGCAATAAGTACTACTAAAATTATTGATATGACAGACATAATAAACCTCCTATTTTAATTTTTTATTGTGTCTTTAATTCATGTTTTGCTTTTTTAAGAATTTCTTCCATGTTCGCACTTGAGTCATTTGGAACTTTACGAACATCGAATTTAACCCCTTTTGCTTTTAACTCTTCAAAGGCTTTGACATCGTCTTGTCCCATGGAAAGTACTTTGCTAACAACTACTTTACCGACTGAGTGAGCCATTGATCCAACGTTTACTTGAGTGATTTCTACGCCACCATCAATTGCGCGTAAAACATCTTGAGGATTTTCGAATAATAAAAGTGCTTTTGTATTGCCGAAACGTGGATCTTTTGCAATCTCAATCATTTTGCTGACTGGGATAACATTGGCTTTTACTCCTGGTGGTGCTGCTTGTTCGATTAATTTTTTACGAAGATCATCTTTAGCAACAGCATCTGAAACTACAATGATTCTTGTTGGATGTGTAGCTTTTGTCCATGCAGTGGCTACTTGACCATGTAGTAAACGAGAATCAACACGTGCTAAAACAAATTCGATTTTGCCGTCACCAACTGTAGCAATTTCTGCTTCTGGTTGTGCTACAACTGCTTCTTGAGGTTGTAGTTCTTCCGGTTTAACACGAACGCCTTCTTTAGCTGGTGCAAGGATGTTAGCTGCGATTTCATGCGCAGTTTCCATTGTAAAACGTGATGAGAAAGCTTCGATCAACATTGGCAAATTGAGCCCTGCTACGATCGCCCACTTATCTTTATGTAATTCATAAAGGCCGTTTGCTTGGTTGAATGGTGTGCCTCCCCAAAGATCCACTAAGAATAAAACTTCATCTTGGCTATCAAAGGATGCAATTGCAGCTTCCATTTTAGCTTTGATATCTTCAGGACCTTCGCTTGGCATCAAAGTGATTGCTTTAACATTTTCTTGCTCTCCGAAAATCATTGTTCCGGACTGCAGAATGCCTTCAGCGAATTCACCGTGAGTTGCGAGGATAATTCCTACCATCTTTTTCCCTCCTAATATAATTCATTTATTTTGCTACCCGCTTTATATGAAGCAAGTTTTGTGCCAACTTTAGTGTTTTGCCCTTGAAGCGTTATTATATCAACGATAAAACATTTTTGATATTTAGTAATATAGTTAGTGTATCGGTTGTTGATACAGAATTTTTGGTCTGAAAAAGTAGTGTATTTTAAAATAAAGACTATAGATAAAATGATTGCTCATTCTCTCTATAGTCTTTAGCTAGATGAATACTTAGTTTTGGATATCCATATTGATATAGTTTTTTACATCTTTTTTTAATGCATCTGCAATATCAGTTTGCTCTAAACCATTCAACAGTTTAATAGATTCTTTGATTAGAGGAAGGCCCTCAGAATGTTTATTGAGTAGACATAGTAAAATACCTTTTGTTCCTTTGCTGAAAAGCCACAATGTGTAGTATTCATTTTCTTTTGCATTCTGAATAGTTAAATTTATATAGTTCAAAGCATTGATATAATCTTGTTGATTTAAAAGCAAGGTACTGATATTCATTAGTGTATTAGTTCGAATACGCTTAATATTAGCTACATGTTGATACTTCTCTGTTTGTTTAATTAGACGCTGACTAATTGTTAATGCGACTTGACTATCAAACATAAAAAATATGCATGTTAAAAGCTGTATATCATCCATAAACCAAACATCATTTTTGGATATACGCTCCCAAATTGGTGATACGAATTGTGCGGCTTTTACATAATCATCTTCACTTTCAATCGTTATTAAAGCTTTTACTATAAGTAAATACTCTTGAATAATTGGATCTGGCTCTATAAGAAGATAATGTTTCATTTCCTGTTCTAGCGCTAACCATTGTTTAAGTCGGATGCTAGTGTTAATATTATTGAATTTCTCTAATAATTTTTGCCTTTCGCTAAGCTGAAAATTATTAAGTACAAATGAAAATTCATCATACCCTACTCCTAATTGTTTTAATATGTGCTCAAAAGTCTGTACTGTTGGATTTGTTTTGTTCCCTTCGATTTTTACAAGTGTGCTTCTAGATATATTATTTAGGCAGACATTCTTTTGATTAATATTTTTAGCTTTTCTAATGTATTTAACTGTATCTCCTATAGTTTTATTCATACTGCAAACACCTCTTTTCTATTTATGAGTAATTTAATACTCAATTTGACTTTTTCTTTAGTATACCATGATAACCTATTGGTAATATAATAAAATCAGTTAGGGGTTGAATGCGATGTTTAGGTATTTCACAAGTTCAGTAGCCTTTCTTTTCGGCCATTGGTGGGTATAAAAATGGTTTGATTTCGGGAATAAACCATTAAATACAGATAGAAATAAATAGAAAAACTCTATCCAAGGTAATATAGAGTTACAGAGAAGAATGAGACAAAGTGAAGGGTCTTACATTTTTGAACGTATTTACACATAATAAAGTAAAAGCCAAGTGAGCAAAATCATTTGGCTTTTGCTTTATTCTTTTCTTTAAAGAAATTGGCTGCCTGAATAGTTTTTGTAAAATTCTATCTCAAACATTTCAAGGCTATCAACATAAATAAATTATCTCTTAAAGTAGAATTAAGTACTTCTTTAGATTCCTCAAGATTGATTAGTTAGTTTAATTATCAGCATTTATAGCTTCTGAAGCAATGCAAAATATGTCGTTTTGTTTTTAATAAATATTTCTTGGAAAATCTTCCTCATTTCTAACTGCATAAAGTTCTGTACCAATATTTAACTCAGTAGATGTAAAATCTTTTTCTGGGGTTAAATACTTTTTAATTTTGTGTTCTATATCTAAAGCATCCTTTTTCTTTCCAGGTTCAGTAGTCACAACATAAACAACTCCTTCAACTTTAACCATTTCCACAATATTATTTATGTCTATTACCCATTTTAAGGCAAAAATCACTGAACAGATAATGATTATAGTACTAACCATGGTTTTTACTTCATTTTGTTAGCTCTCTTTACCCAGAACTTGCACTAAACGAAAGCCTTTCTTTACTAAATTAAGATACAAGCTACAATTCAAAAAATATAAAATATTCTCTTGATGTATAATATTAGGAATTATATAATGAGGGGGAATACAAATAAGTCAACGGAGAGAAGTATAATATGAGTTCTAAAAATTATAAATTATGGTATGAAATCGCTATGTTTTCTTTGGTCATCCTGTCCTTATTTACACTGCCATTCAACAATCTAGTTGTTCAAGTTTTAAATGTTATCATCTGGTTTATTTTCTTTGTTGATTATATGTATTTTTTCATTAAAGCGCCTAAAAAGATGCGTTATGTACGAGAGCATTGGATTGAATTAATTGCACTTATCCCACTTGATTCGATATTCCGAGCAGTTCGGGCACTGAGAATATTAAGACTTAGCAGTATCGGAAGCAGATATTTCACACCAGTTTTTTTATTTCTAAAAGAGAAAAATCTACATAAAATATTTATTGCTCTGTTAATATTGTTACTAATTATACCCATTCCTATTTTTATAATAGAACCAGATATAAACTCCTACGCGGATGCTTTTTGGTGGACCATCGTAACGGTTACTACAGTTGGATATGGTGATTTATCTCCAATAACTAATTGGGGGCGTGGCATTGCAGGAGTTTTGATGCTTTTAGGTATTGGTATTATAGGTGTTGTCACCAGTATCACAACCTCTTTTTTTATCTCTAGCGAAAAAGATATTGCGCAAATAATAGCTGATGTTGAAAAATTAACCGAAGAAGACAAAGATAAATTAAGGCGCTATTTAAATTAAAAACAACAAAGCACAATAACTAGTTATAGCTTCTAGTTACTGTGCTTTGTAATTATTCAGAATCCTATTTATAGATAGGTCCGAAGTTTTGGCATGCTCTAAAATCAGCACCTTCTAAGCCGGCCGTCCCGAACATTGACCAAACACGGGGACGGAAAATCTTTTCCCCCTCGATATTATGCATATTCACTGGGATTCTTAGCATCGAAGCAAGTGTAATCAAATCGGCACCAATATGTCCATATGATATTGCCCCATGATTTGCACCCCAGTTATTCATCACCTGGTACACATCTGAAAATGCTCCTTCCCCAGTTAAAATTGGTGCAAACCATGTCGTTGGCCAAGTGGGATCCGTTCGTTCATCCAGCACTTGATGCACTTTTTCTGGGAGCTTAACTGAATAACCTTCTACAATTTGGAGTACTGGTCCTAGTCCTTTCACTATATTTAAGCGAGCCATAGTTAGCGGCATTCCACCTGTCGTTAAATAATTCGTGGAAAACCCGCCACCACGAAAATATTCTTTAGAAGCTGGTCGAAATTTTGTATGTGCCAACGTATTTTTCACTTCTTGCCCAGTAATTTCCCAAAAAGGCTTGATAACAGGAACACCCTCGTTAACTTCTCTTCCAGCTCCATCAAGCGCAGCAGAGCCAGAATTAATTAAATGAAGAATTCCATTTTTAGCATGATCCTCTAAATCATAATTAGTGACACGTTTTACCGAATCCGGACTCCAGTATGTTCGTACATCGGCAAAAATTTGCGCTGTATTAGTTAATAAATAATTAAATAACATTGATACGCCATTACAACTATCATTTTCAGTAGCCATTAAATATGGTGCACGTGGACCATTCCAATCAAACGAACTATTTAAAATTGTTTCCATAAAATCACCATTGGGAAAATAATCAGTCCATTGTCGTTGTCCTTGAAAACCTGACAAAATAGCATGATGACCTGCCGCTTCTTCTTCAAAGCCAGCCTCTGCTAATTTTTTATTTCCTACCATTAAATCTCGACCAATCAGCGCCATTTTAATGCTTGTATCCCACTCTTCTCGGGCTTTTTCCGGCTTACTTTGTAAATGCACTGGATTGTTGTCTGCACCTTGTTCCAGATTTTCTTTCACCCAGCTCTTTGCCTTTTCAAATTCTGCTTTGTCATATATTTCTTCGTTAATCCGACGAACAAATTCTGTCATGTCAACATATTCATTACGCATCCCTAAATATTCTTGAAAAAAATCATCTTTAACAATTGATCCGGCAATTCCCATAGAAACATTTCCAATAGATAAGTAAGCTTGGTTTTTCATTAAAGATACAGCTAATCCTGCGCGGGAAAATTGAATCAATTTCTCGGCAACATCATCTGGAATGGTCGTATCCCCTGCATCTTGTATGTCTCGCCCGTAAATACCAAATGCTGGAATTCCTTTTTGAGCAAATGCCGATAATACAGCTGCTAAATAGACTGCTCCTGGTCGTTCTGTACCATTAAACCCCCAAACGGCATGAGGAATTTGACTATCAATATCCATTGTTTCAGTACCGTAACACCAACACGGGGTAACGGTAATCGTTAAACCAACCTCTTCCTTGTGAAATTTGGCTTTTGCTAGAGTAGCTTCATGAATTCCTCCAATTGTTTGATCAGCAATCACACACCGAACTGGTTTTCCATTAGGATATTTTAACGTTTTTTCTAATAATACAGCTACACTTTGCGCCATTGTCATCGTTTGTTCTTCAAGTGATTCTCTCACTCCTCGTCTGCGGCCATCAATTGTCGGCCGAATACCGATTGCTGGATAGTTTGTCATGTTTCACTTCCTCCTTGTTTTGATGATGTACAACGACACCTTTTTTTAAAATAATATTGGCATAAACAGCTGTTTCGCCGGTTGCTACTATGGCATAACTCTTCTTACTTCTTTCATAAAAATCGAAACGCTCTTCTAACTCAATAAACTGGTTCTCCGAGTTTTTATCTATCAATAACTGCTTAAAATCGTCCCAAATCCCTGGTTCCTTATCATCATTTACTGGTTTCATTAATATCAGCGCGGCGGTTGCATAAGTATCTAATGGAAAATAGGTTAGAATCGTCTCTAGCAACTCTAAAGTGCCTACTGTATCCATTCGTATTAGTCGATTCGCGAGTTGGCTGCTTGGGAAATTACCATCTGCAAGGACAATTTCATCCCCATGTCCCATTTCCATCAAAACTTTCCATAAATCTGGTGATAAGTTAGCTGGAATATTCTTTAGCATCTACCTTCCTCCTTTTGAATTATAGGGGTATAGCGTTTAATAGGAAAAGATGCTTGAATTAACTCCCTTGCGCCTGCAAATGATTCTATGTCTCCTGATGCCATAAATTGAACTGCCACATTCCCAATGGCGGATGCTTCAACTGGACCAGTAATTACTTCTACCGCGGCAAAATCTGCTGTCAGTTGACATAAAAGTTCCGCTTTCGATCCCCCTCCAATAATATAGATTCTAGTGAATTTATTTTTTGTTATTTCTTCTATTTCTTGTTTTACTTGGACATACTTCATCGCTAAACTTTCATACACACAGCGGAAAATTTCTCCATCGGTTGCCGGAATTTCTTGGTTTGTTTTTCGGGCGTAGGTCTTAATTCGCCTCACCATATCTCCAGGTTTAAGGAAAGCTACAGCATCCGTATCTAACAAGCAGACACATTTTCTCGCTTGTGTAGCTAATGTATTTATTTCGTCATAAGAGTAAAATTTTCCTTCTTGCTCTAATTGGCGCTTAACTTCTTGAATGATCCACAGCCCAGTCATGTTTTTTAAAAAATGGGTCGTTGAATCTAAGCCACTTTCATTGGTTAAATTATAAAAACGTGCTGTACTATTAATTATCGGATTAGTAAGTTCTGTCCCAACAAGCGACCATGTTCCAGATGAAATAAACAGAAAAGGCTTATCTTCTACCTCTGGAACACTTACAACTGCACTAGCTGTATCGTGACTACAGACTGCTACTACTGGAATATTAGGAATAGACAATTCGTTAGCAAGAACAGAAGATAAAGTACCTATCATCTGACCTGGAGAAATCAAATCAGGCATTATTTTTTCAGGCAATCCGAAAAGCTGAAATACCTTTTCCTCCCATTGCTTCGTATAGGGATTAAAAAGCTGCGTTGTCGAGGCAATGGTTCTTTCAGCTACGATTTTTCCAGTTAGGAAGTAGTTGAATAAATCAGGCATTAATAAAATCTTCTCAAGCTGCGCGAATTCAGTCGGATGGTCTCGCTTTTCGGCCATTAGTTGAAATAATGTATTAATATTAAGTTGCTGAATGCCTGTTAATTCATAAAGTGTTTCAAGATAAGAATCGCTTATATCGGCCGTTATATTATCTGTGCGGCTATCTCGGTAATGCACTGGATTCTGCATTAATTCACCTTTTTGATTAATTAAACCATAATCAACTCCCCAAGTATCAATAGCTATACTGATTAAGTCCTTGTCATTTCCGATAACTTTTAAAACGTTCTTTAGTTCTGAAAACAAAGCTATGATATCCCAATAAAGCGTTCCTTCCTTGGTGATAGGATTATTTTCAAAGCGATAAATTTCTTTGATTTGTAATTTAGTTCCGTTAAGACTGCCTAGTATGGCTCGTCCACTAGATGCTCCGAAATCAAATGCGAGAACTTTTTTCACCATCGCCTTTCACCTCATTTCGAGTACTTCTTATAGCCGGGGTGTTTCCCTGTGATTTTATAATTTCCACGCATTTTAAATAAGCGCTCCAGATTTTCACGCGGAATTTCTTTCTCCACTTCCCCGCCTCGCAGCATACGAGCAACAAACATTGTCTTTGCAACTAATTCCAAGGTTTCCATCCGGTAGTACGCTGTAATTAAATCACTACCAACCGATAACGCTCCATGATTTTCAAGAAGGAGTACATCGTGTTCTGGTAAGTATGGGGTAATCGCCTCAGGAACTTCCATAGTTGATGGTGTCCCGAATGGTGTAATTGGCACAGAACCGATAGTGATAGAACTCTCAATAAGGGAGTACGAGTCAAGTGGTATTTGTGCTAAAGCAAATCCTGTAGCAGTCGGGGGATGGGCATGAACAACCGCGCCAACATCCTCTCGTTCCTCGTAACAACGCAAATGCATTTTAATCTCGCTTGACGGGCGATACCCCTCAGGATTTTCTTCGAGCAATTCCCCTTTCCCATTAATTAATAATAATTTATCAGGAGTTATAAAACTCTTGCTAATTCCTGTTGGCGTTGCAATATACATATTCTCTTCTAACCTAGCAGTAACATTTCCATCATTTGCCGCAACCCAACCCTGTTGCCACATTTTATGACAGACATCACATATTAAATCTTTTAGTACTTCTATCTCCATTTATAAAGCCTCCTTTTAGTATAATTTTATTGATAAGTACGGTGAATCAATCCGAGTGTTGCTAAAATGATCCCCCCACCAGCTACTACCGGTATGAAGCCACTATCTCCAGTGGGTGGTAAATTTTTCTTCATGGTATTAGTAGCAACTGGTTTTTTTGTAGTTAGATTTTCTTTTATAATTGTATTTCCTCCCCCATTGCCATTGCTAGGTTCGACTATTCCGGCAGCGTTACCTTCAGTTGACGGCGGATCCTTTTCTCCTATGTTTTTTTGCGCTGTTGCGAGAGTATTTAGCAATTTTAATTTCGTCTCAGATGCAGGGAGTTGGTTTATTAGCTCTTCTACCGCTTTAATTTGCGTAGCTGTTGTTCCAACTAGAAAGCCTTTGCTAGGATCATTTATGTCCTTTAAAATAGCTGCTAAGGCATCCTTTGCATTATCTTCAACAGTGGCTTTTATGATTCGATACGTTTCACCGGCTTCCGTTTTAAAGTCGACTGTTTCTTCTAGCTTCTTTTCTTGGCTAGTACTTTCTTTTTGGGTGCTATTTTTTGTTGTACCGTAACTTACTTGAATCACTTTATTTTTTGAATTTAATACACGAACTTTTTCATTTTGGTACGGATTGACTACTTTCACGTCATTTCCTTTCTCACTAGTAATCTCCATATCGGAAATATTGTTATTCGTCATTTTGGCAGAGACTAAAAATGCGCCTTTTTCTCTAATTTGACGGAATTCACCATTAGTGTTTTCTGGCCAAACAGGGAACAGTTTCATAATCCCCTCACTACTTTGGAGCATCATATTATTGATAGATTCGATGATGCCTGCTTTCTCCCAACCATGAGTATTATCGTTTACATAATAATTCTTATCCATCTTATTAGTGACATTTGTGATAATCTTGCTTCGTAAAGTTGCGGCATCATATTGTAATCTTGCTGCTTGTGTAAATATTTTCGGTGTATTGTTATTTGATGCCCAGCCTGGACTACCGTCATTTCCCATAACATCTACTGTGTTTCGGCCTGCTTCCAGTAGTCTAGATTCAGAATCAAAACCTAATTGATTTCCCGGCATGACAAACTCTAATTCTACCGTTGCGGAAATTGGCCGTACGTATCTGTCTTCAGAAAGCCCAAAAATTTCTTTACCAAAGTAATTTGAGCTAGTCTTCCAACTAGTTGCTTGATTATATTCATAAATTGCTGTTTCTGGTTTAACTAAATGGGTTGCGATATCTTTCCAATCTGCATAGGTACTTTCGGAAAGTTGATTATTTTTACTAATGGTTACCAAATTATCCATCAAGTATTGTAGATTTCCTACAGCAACAGTTGGGTTAAACTCAAAGGAACTCTCATGGGAACCGTCAAATAAAACATAAGTGTAATTTTTACCACCTGAGTAGGGAGGATATTTTGCGTAATTAGCTGTATATTTTGTGGCCAGCGTATTACCTTTTACACCAGATGGATTGTCTTTGATATATTCTTGGTCTATTCTAGGATTTCGTTTTTCTAGCCAAATTTTGTAGAAATTACCTACCTTTGTTAGGAAATCATACGGCGAGTATGTGCCATTAGGCGTTTCGATTTTGGTAAACATCCACTCGTCATCTTGTGTGTATTCGTAGTATGCGCCAATTTGAGATGCAAGTAACAGGGCATCAATTGTTTGATTTAAATAGCTTCCCTTTGTCTTATCATCTATATAGGGTACTATTCCAACTGTGAAGAGGAGCGAATCATTGAACCCATTTTTAAAAGCGTTTTCATCTTTTCTTGTACTGTAATACCAAGGAGAAATTGATTCTAATTCAGCTGGATCTGAAGCCCTTTTGATGCCTGTATTCATATAACGAATTGCTTCATAAAACATCGGTTCGGAAAACTCAAGGAGTCGGTTACTCGAATAAGATCCGTAATAAGGCGCTTGGAAATTATAGTTTAAATGGTAGTCACCTTGCCAGTTTGCCTGGTCAGTCGTAATCCACGGACCATATAAACCAGGTGCGGTTTTTCCTGCTCTAGTTGCTGAACCAAAAATATATTGAGAACCGTAGTAAGTTTTATTAAGCTTGGTGTTTCCTGTATCTACATAGGATTGAAGATAGTAATTTTTCCACCAATCGAGCGTTTTTTGACGTTCCTTGGCAATGCTTGTTTCTGTATTAAAACTTTCTAAAGATTTCACTGCTCCTTGAACTGCCTTTCCATCTTTACCGTTTGGAGCATCTATTTTTTGATCGCCTACTGTGTTAATTGCGGAAACGATCGTGATTTTTTTCCCCGCTGGAAGAACAGTATAGATTTTACCAGTGTTATCCTCCGCATCAACGCTTCCTTTACCACCAAGTATTTTTGTAGCGATTGCAAATTCACTCATAAAACCAGCTTGATATTTTTCTTGTTTAGTTTTGCCTTTTGGTGTGACTATATCATCATTTATATTAGACCTTCGCGAAACCCAAGTTACATCACCCGAGACACCTGATTTGGTAGTAGTTTCTGGTTTAGAGGCTTTAGTGTTATCCCCATTAGCTGGTGTTTGGTATGCCACTGTGTTTTTTGCCCATGGATTGATCTCGATAGCTTGATCTGTCTTCGCTTTTGACTCAACGGTTGTAACCATAATATTATTTTCTGCTGACAACCAATTGTTAATGCTGACTGGTGCTGATCCAATTGTCATTTCAGTATTTATTTCAGCTTTAGCAATATCCATTTTTTCTTGAAATGCTGTATTAGCAGCTTTTAAAGGTTTTGTTTCACTGGCTTGTTGTGTGGCTTGTGGTGAGCCAGAATCGATTGGCAAAGTGTATCCCGGGGAAGCGAATAGATACATTTTAGCAACGCGAGCACGTTGGGAAGAAATGGTTCCTGTTTGTTGTCCAGTAAGTATTTCCACTTTCACATATCTTGCTGTAACTTTTTCTGGTAGTTGAATATTAATACGCCCCGCTTGATTATTAGTGATATTTTTTATTTCTTGCCAGTCGATTTTATTTTCGCTAATAGAAATTTTCATGTTTTTGGTATTAAAGTTTTGATAATTACGCGCATTGTTATTCCCACTTGCTACTAATGAATTGACCAGACCAATGTCTCCTGCATTCACAATTCCTATTTCTTTAAATTCTTTATCTGCTTGTAAATCAATAGTGAAAGACTGGGGCATTCCTGGGTTGCTAATCCATCCACTATAATCGTTATAACCATTTTCTATTTGCTCCCAATTGTCATCAATAATACTGTCCGCCCTTTCATAGCTGTTGTTGCAGTAATTGTACTGTTTGTCGCAATGCTATCTTCAGCATTTTTGTCATTATAAAGTTCCAATTGGCTGATTCGCGCTTTTGCTGTATTTATTGGCTCATCACTTGGCTTTGTAATATGCAAACGCACATATCTAGCTTCATAAGGATACAATAGCCGACGATCGGTTGTGTCTGCCATATTACCAATAACTTCATCAATTTTAGTCCAATTTTCATTATCAGAACTGATTTCCAAATAAAAGTCTTTTGTGTTTAAATTGGCACCATTTTCAGCAGTACTATTATTGTGTTTTACGGTCCAACGATTGAATTGTTGCTTCCGTTTTAAATCTATCGTTAATGTTTGTTCCTTTTCTGCCTCTGAAACCCAGCCAGCAAATTTTTCTGTTTCTTCCTTACTTTGCCATTCGTAAGCTCCATTAACGGCTTTGCTTGCTTCAAACCCCTTTGTTTCCGAAGAGGCACTCGCAGGCATTCCATAAGCTAAGTCTTTTGGATGTGTAGACGGAGCATTGTCAACAACCGGCATTTTGTAAGTATCATTATTATCATAAAGTTCCAATTGACTTATCCGAGCTATACCATCGCCACTATCCGCCGTCGCCTTATCAATTAGTAGCCGGATATATTTCGCAGTCACTGGTTTCGCTAATTTTTTATCCGTTTCATCAGCAGTATTACTAGTTACTGTATCTAGCGTTTGCCAATCTGCATCTGTAGCAGTACTTAGACTCTTTCCTTCTGGTAAAATTTGAATCTTAAAGGACTCCGTATTGCGATTCTTTCCTTTTTTTGATGTGAAATTATCATGCCTAATTACATAACGATCAAACCTTTCATAACCTAAAAGCTGAATAGTTATCCAAGCAGGCGAGTCCGTATTCTTAGCTTCAAATCCTGTAAAAGTTTCTCCCGCATTACTTAAATCATTAGAATAAAGCCCTTGTGTCGCTAATTTCCCTTCATGATTTTCAGCTGCTGGCGAACTCGTAGTATTCATATTAAAAGCTAGATTATTGGGATCACGAGCTAGGCCTTCTTTCATCGTTAACCCACCACCAGTGATGATTTGTGGATTCCTACCACGATAACCAAAATAACGGGTATTATCACTCCAAAAATTATTGGAAGATAGTAAATACGTTTTTTCTGTGGCATTTCCATATGAGGTGACACCAACATCCCCGTTACCAAGAACTGCTGTGCTCGGCATTCGTCCTGTAATTGCTCCAGAATATTTAGTGTCACTCCAAGTGGCATCTGCTTGAAACTCATCCATTAGTTGTTGCACTTTTTCCCAATCTGTTCCTGAGGCGGCCTTTACAGTATCTGTTTGAAAAGTGAATAGTGATGCACAAGTCATTAATACAAGTAGTATAGATGTATTAACCTTCCATACCTTTTTCATTCAAATTTTCCCCTTCCATCATTAGACTCATAAAAAAAGCAAGTATATACTTAAGTTGTAAGATATATACTTGCTTCGGACTAAAGAATCAGCGTAATTCTGGCCAAAAATCTTTATTTACTTCTATAAATTCATGAAGCATTTTTTTTGCAACAGTGGCTGAAGGAACTGCTTGATTTAGTGTAAATGCTTGTAATGCCTTCAAATAGCTTTCCTCAAAGAAAGCATCTACAAGTAATTTCTCTGCGGCACACTGGGCTTCAATCAATCCTTTATGAAAATCCGGAATAGCATCTAAAGCAATTGGTTCCACTCCTTTTGCACAAACATAGGCTGGCACTTCAACTACGGCATCTGGACGAATATTTGGTATAGAGCCTCGATTAGGTGTAATAATCATAAAACGACGATGTTCGTCATTCAAAAGCGATGTAGCAATATCTACAATATATTGCCCATGACTACCAAAGTTCAGTTCAATATCTGAGTTATTCTCACCAGTCATACATTTTTCCGCTAAAGCATAAACTTTTGTTTCACGGCCTTCCATTACTTCATTTGCACGAGTGTGATTAGGATCAGCCTCTGCTACGACAACATCCGGATAGAGATAATACTCCATATACGTATTTGGTAAATAACCTGGAAAATCTGTTATCATTTGCCCTAACATCCGATAAGTCCTTGCCCAAGAAGCATCTCCGGTATTAAAATCAGCTACATCCAATCCATTGTTCATTTTATGAAGAATATCTGGAAGAATATCGCGCCCTTCTTTTTTGCTATAAATAGAACGATACCAACCAAAATGATTTAACCCATAATATTCAGGAATAAAATCAGCATGTTCATAACCAAAATCCGAACAAATTGTTTCTTCAATTGAAATCGTCATATCACAAACATTAATAATTTTTGCTTTTGGAAATTTACGTGCAACTGCTTCTGACACAATTGACTCAGGATTAGAATAATTTAGAATCCACGCGTCTGGCGCATAGTGTATAATTTTCTCTACTAGAGGTAAAAAAGCTTTGATAGAACGTAAACCATAAGCAAAGCCACCTGCCCCACATGTTTCTTGACCGACGCAACCATATTTAAGCGGAATTTTTTCATCTGTTTCACGCATTTGCAAACCACCTGCCCGAATTTGCGAAAAAACAAAGTCCGCACCTGTAAATGCTTCTTCTGGATTATCTGTCGCTAAAAAACGGACAGAAAAAGGATAATTTTTCTTAATTAACGCTTGGATAAGGTAGCCCATT
This sequence comes from Listeria ivanovii subsp. ivanovii, assembly GCF_900187025.1. Taxonomy (GTDB): domain Bacteria; phylum Bacillota; class Bacilli; order Lactobacillales; family Listeriaceae; genus Listeria; species Listeria ivanovii. The sequence goes on along the minus strand of NZ_LT906478.1, from coordinate 84,420 downwards.
CTTTCTTGGCGCACTTGATCAATATCATATAATCTTAATTCTTTTATTCGCAATTGATTTGGATTTTCTAATATAGCTTGTACAATTCCCGGGGTGTATGTACTTCCTCCTCCAGCAATTGTAACCGTCACTTCTTTGGACATGTTACTTCCTCCTTATTCATCTAACAATTTATTTAATTCCAAATGCACATAAGTTACCTGAAGTCCAATAACCACTTGAACATTATGCTCATCTATTTTAATGACTCCATGTGCGCCTACTTGCTTCAATTTCCCATCATTCACAAGAGACATATCTTCAACTTCCATACGTAACCTTGTTGTACAAGCATCTGAATTAATAATATTTTCTTTCCCACCAAGATTTTGTAAAATTTTCTTCGCAATATATTCGTAGTTATTACTTGCAAGATTTAAATCTTCTTCTTCTTTTGTTGACTCTGCACTAAATTCAATATCATCCTCACGCCCTGGAGTTTTCACATCCCGTTTTGTAATAATGAAATAGAAAGTAACAAAATAAAGGAAGAAGAACACTATCCCAATTGGAATAATCCATATTGCATTTGTCGCGATATTGAAATTAATAATGTAATCAATAAGCGAAGAACCAAACGTAAACCCAAGATGGATATTAAATAAATAACAAGTAAACATTGCTAAACCAGCATAAATTGCATGGATGAAATAAAGAAGTGGCGACTGAAACATAAAGCTAAATTCTACTGGTTCAGAAATACCAGCAATAAAAGAAGTAGCTGCTCCTGACATCATTTGGCCTTCCACTTCTTTACGCCGATCTTTTTTAGCCGCCTTTGTTATCGCAAAGGCAATCCCCGGAATCCCAAACATCATGATAACGAAGAATCCAGCTAAAAATAAACCAGCACTCGGGTCCCCATTAATAAAACGTGGAATTTCTCCAGTATATGTTTCACCATTTGCAGCAGTATAGGATCCCATTGCATAATAAACATATGTATTCAATACATGATGTAAGCCGAATGGAATGAGTAAACGGTTTAAGAAACCAAAGATGAATACACCAAAAGCTCCCATGCCTAGTAACAATCCAGAAAATGAGTCAATTCCAGACTGCGCGTATGGCCATAGCCAACCGAATAGTAAAGAAGCAACCGTATTTACAAGCATAATCATGGTAATTGGAAATTTATTCCCCCCGAAAAAAGAAAATATTTGGGGTAATTTTTGATTATTGAATTTATTCCAACACCATGCTGACATGAGTCCCGTGAAAATACCACCAAACACACCCATGTTAACGTCGGGATTCATGATTTTCAATCCTTCTCGAAGTGTTAACATACCGACAACTGCTGTTAGAGCCGCAATTCCTTTATCTTTTCCTTTAGCAAATCCAATCGCTACACCAATCGCAAACAACATGTCTAAATTTCCAAAAACCGCATTCCCTGCTGCCATTAAAATTGGTATATTCAACATATCCGGTGCTGCTAAACGTAAGATTAATCCAGATACAGGCATGGCAACAACTGGAAGTAACATAGAGCGCCCTAATGTTTGCATCCCTGATTTAAAAGCCATTTTTTCTCCTCCTAAAATTTTATAAATGAGAATAATTGCTAAGTTTCAAGGTTGTTGATTCTTTTACTTTTTTGCTAAATGTAGAATTCATCAAGATGTCCGCTTCAATAACCCTTGCAGTATTTAGGGAGGAACCTTCCATAATATCGCGATCTAAGTAAGCTGGATGACACATAATTTCTACTGATTCAAAATGGGACATCGTTTCTAGTAACTTTTCAAAATAAGCCGCCATTTCTTCATCTGTTTTGTTAAATTCTTTTTGCAACCCCGTATAATCAAAGTCATCTACGAAATAATCCACTATTTTAATTCCTTCTAATGGAATATTGGCATCGTCTAAAAAATTTTTTCTAATAGGCAATTGATATTTCTTGGCAAGTTCAAGCGCCACCTCAATACATGGCCCCATCGTATGAACATGATGATGACTGTCTAAATGAGTAGGAACAATCCCACTAGCATAAACTTTTTGAATTTGCGCGTCCCATTCCTGATAAAGCTCACCAGTATCAATCTCAAAACCTGCTTCTTTATAATGAGCAAGTTTCTTGAACATCCCATTTTCTGTTGTAATAGTCTTTAGGTTTTGTAAGATTGACCGGCCACAAGTAAGTGTCATATGAACACCCACACCTAGCCCGCTGTTGCTCTTGGCAAGTTCTACCGCGTGAGAAAATCCTGGCATATTCGCCATTAACGTAGTCGAAGTCAAAATACCGTGATTAAAACAATCTACAATCCCATAATTCACTCCTCTCGAATAACCAAAATCATCTGAGTTAATAATCAACTTTGTCATTTCACACCTCTTTCACATGATATTTTAAATACAAATTAAAGAGATTTCCATAATGATTGTATAACAAATAAATTTTAATTGCAATAGCTCTTTTAAATTTGATATAATACAAATAAAAGATGGAGGTTCGTATGAAACAAAATAACCCTAAATATATCCAATTAGCAAATGATTTAAAAGAAAAAATAGATAAAAAAACCTATAATACGGGCGACACCATCCCAACCGAATCTGTATTATCCGCCCAATACTCTGTTAGTAGAATTACTGTAAGAAAAGCCGTAGCTAAATTAATTGATGAAGGCTACTTAGAATCCGTACAAGGAAGCGGCACCTATGTAAAGGAAAAAATAGTCCACGATTTATTTGAATTAAAAAGTTTCGGTGAAGAAATGGACGGGAAAGACCGTGTATTTTCAAGCGAAATTCTTCAATATGAAATCCAAAAACCATCCAAAGAGATTGCCCAAAAACTTCAAATTTCCGAACAAGATCGAATCTATTATATTCGTCGCAGTAGAATCGTCAATAATTCCATTTTCGCGGTTGAAGACACATTTATGCCGCTATCCCTCTTCCCAGATTTAACTTATGAAATTATGCAAGGTTCTAAGTATGACTATATCGAAAAGCAAAAAGGCATCCGTATCAAAAGCAGTCAGCAAGAATTTACACCCATCTTACCAAATGAAGCAATAGCCGCCTTATTCCAAATACCTACAAATAAACCGATTTTAGAAATCAAGTCCATTGGTATACTCGAAACAAACATACCATTTGAAGTATCCAATATTTATTATAAAAGTTCCGAATACAAATTCACGATTACTTCTCAGCGAAAGCACAAGTAATACTAGCTATATAATTATTGGTTATATATTTGTTATTAAACCTATTAAAAACGCCAATGGATTTTTGTCCATTGGCGTTCTTTGGTAGTACCGACATGCAATTGCGAAAAATATCTTCCATTTTTAAATTTACAATTATTATTGTAACTACTTTATTTTTTGGATAAACACTTATTATATAATAGAAAGTAAACACGCTAGCTAGACTCAATACTATAGATAAATTTTCGTTTACATAGATATATGCGATATACAAGCCTATTATTACTAGAATAACTGTTCCAAAAAACAAGCTGATAATCTTCCTTCTCCTCACCACAAGATTAATTATATGCGTTTCATACCATTTATTTAATACGCTATATGTGTTTATTATTAGCTTAAATATATTTTAGTTTCTTTTTTAGAAACAATTCCTATCTCAACTTCCAAACACCTTGTAAAATAAAGGCTGTACCACTGTTCCATCAAACATTGCCTCTGTTTCTCCAACACTGATAAGTTCACTAAACGTATAACTTACTTCATTCATGTAAACAGGTAAATCCCATATAACACAGCCATCTACATATATTCCATTATTACTGATAAAATTTGGAGCAATTAATGTTCCATCTGGCTCTTTGACTGTATTTGTAATGAACAATTCTCGCTGGTATTTCACTGGTTTATTTACACATTTTTGACCCGTTAAATCTATCCAGTTTATCTTCTTTAATCCCCTTACCTCAGATACATTTCTTAGTTCATTTCCATGCAAATCCAGTACCTCTAGTTTAGGTAAAAAGCAAAGCGCCCCAATGCTTCTTAGTTTATTTTTACGAATAGATAAGATTTCTAAATTTTCCAAATGAACAAGCGAATCAGTATCTCTAAGTTCATTATCATCTACAAATAAGCGTTCTAAACAAGCACTTGGAATCCCGTTTAACTTTTTCAGTTTATTTCTATTCAAGCTCAACTCTTCTAACTTGGTTAAATCCTTTAACGGACTAAGGTCACTTATTTGATTATGAGATAGAAACAGCTCTTTTAAATTAGTAAAATATTGCATTCCTTCAAGAGATTGAATGTTGCAATTATCTCCATTGAATTTCTGTACTTCATCTAGCTCCTCTTGGGAGACAAAACTTGCCACACTCTCCTTACCCAAACTTCTTTTCACTTCATTCGCTAGACCTGGATCTGGAAAGATTTGTTTAATTGACATTGGATGTGGAATACTCGCAGCCTGTACCTTTGTTTCTAAACTTGTGTTAACGCATGTAACAATAAACGTTACTAACATTCCTATTAAGAAAATTTTCATCCAATCTTTTTTCATTAACGATTTACACTCCCTTTATATAAATTGAAAACACTCAGTCTTCCAAGTATGTATTGTAGCTAAAAAAAGGTACTATTCATATAACAAAAGTTAACATTTTCTGATATAAATAGTTTTTTACAAAAAGAGGCACGGAATTCACTATATTGATACTAAAATTTTAACTAGTTTTGACTTTTTCTATTTGCTAAATTAAATAATGACAAAACAAAGACCCTGATACTTAAATCAAGGTCTTCCTTCCTTTTTACAAAATCCTTCTAACTATTTTACTAGTGATTTCATGTGATTTGGTCTTTGTGTTCACTGTGGATTTTCCTCCATATTTTTTTTAAAACATGCTGGCCAAATGCCGACTACTTCATTTGTATCGGGATTAACAAAAACGGAAGTCCCTGTTATTGGGTTAATATATTCGACACTTCCTTCTTTTGCAGGATTTGGTGTATTTATTAATGCACCTAAAATTTCTTTAAACGTAATAGATTTTCTACCTGATTTAAAGAGCGAATTGAAAGCATGTTGGTTTAGTTTTTTTCCATCAGGAAATCCATTCTTTAATATTTGTTCAAATTGAATTCTTCTTGAATTTAATAACTGACAACTTTCACCTTCCTTAGGATCTTTAACCTCTTCTAATTCCCCTTTAGGTCCTCGATGAAATATCGTTAGTGCAGATGCTTCTACCCAACCGATTTTATCTCCGGCTACACTAAATTGATAAAAGGTACCGCTTGTCGTTTTTGCTTCTCTTATAATGCGTAAGTCTTCCCCTATAAAGCTACAAATATTCCCTACTATTTTCGAACCTTGAGTTTTATAAGGGTGCGACCAAATATCATGTGTGCTCCCTGATTTAATACGGCCTATAGCTCTGTGGGCTTTATTATATTCGATAACGTCATACTCACCTAATGGCTGTATTACTTTGCCAGAAAAATTAGCTTCTGCTTCTCCAATTTTGACTAAATAATTAAAGCTATAACTTACTTCGTTTAGATACCCTGACAAATTCCACACTAAATTAGGTTTCATATAAACCCCATTATCACTTATAAAATATGGCTTAATCAAACTTCCTGATAATTTTCGTACTATATTTGGAATAGTAATATGTTCCTGAAACTCTAATGGCGTATTTTTATAAACCTGACCAAATAAATATAATGTTTTAAGATTTTTCAATTCCGCTAAACTTCTAACGTCTATTATCTTATTACCAGCTAAATACAATTCCTCTAATTCTTTCAGATTAGCCAATGGTTTAATATCTATAATTTCGTTTCTGGTTAGTATAAATGCTTTTAGTTTATTTAAAAATTGGGTCCCTTCTATAGTTTTTATTCCTAATTGTGCTCCATCAACCCTTTTTACTTCATCCAATTCACTTTGAGTCACTTCATCGGTTACACTCATTTTCCCTAAAGTATCTTTCATTACTTCAGCTAAAGCAGGATCTGGAAAAAGTTGATTAATAGGCGCGGGACTTGTAATGCTTTCTGCTTGTACTTTTGTTCCCGTGCTCAAGTTGATACACATACTTCCAACAATAATTAGCATGATGACTAACAAATTTTTTAACCACTTATTTTCTCTCATTATTTTTCCCCCTCAATACTACAAATTTCATAAAAGAACTTTATGCACATCTTATTAAAAAAACATTTTGTTTATATACTATTTTAAAAACAAAATAATCTGATTTTCTATAACAAAAGTGTTTAAACAAGCTATATTGATATTAAAATTTCACAAACAAAAAAGCTCTCAAACGTAGTGTTTGAGAGTCACTCAAAGAAGATAATAGCATCTATAAACGTTGCTATATATTTGCATTTTCTTTTTATTGATTTTCTGCTTCTTTTATTTCATCATCGTACACATCTAGCGCTTCAGATTGAACTTCATTGATTTCTTTTTCTATTTCAATATTGTCTTGGCCATATAATTCTGTTTCTTTGTTGCTGTCAATATTTACTTTTCCAAAATTAACGCCTAAAGGAATATAATAAGCATCCTCTGGATCATAAGACAGAAACAACATATAAGTTTCATTATTTTCCATTTTTTCATAACCAGCTATGTGATAGGTCGTATTAGTTTCCTCATCATGTCCTTCATTTTCGTAAATCGGTATGATTGAATCTTCTTCTAAATTTTGATTTGTCTTATCTTTTATTACTTTAGATACTTTAAAGTCAGACATTCTATAAACTCCTATAACACCGCCTGTAGCTTCCCTCTCTATTTGAGATTCGCCACGCTTATCAAGCCGCCCTAATACAATTGCATCACTAGCATTTTTCAACTCATCTCCATTGTCAAAACTGGGCGTTTTTGCTTCAACAGCAACTTCAGAAAAATGTTTTGGTTTCATTTTTTGATAAACCATGTATCCTCCTAGACTTAGTAAAAGAACTGCAATAATACTTATAATGGTTATTTTTTTTCTATTCATAATAAAATCCTCCCGTTTTAAAATTAATATTTTGCGTTTATACCCTTTTTATCATCAGATAGAGGATATGCTTTTCCATTAAACTTCAGAGTTCTCATAACGGAGATTGAATCATTTTTGCTCTGAGTATGTGATAATCCAATCGCATGACCTACTTCATGAACTACTGTTTCTCTTTTATTAGCAGCACTAAGACTCTTAAATGGTTTAAAATATTTAATTGTAGCGCTTTGCCTTGATGTATAGTAAGTTATCGCATAAGTACCCGACCCACTATTTACATATGTATTCTTTATTTGCACTCCAACTGCTCCAATACTCCTACTTACCTTAACTTGACTTCCTGAGTAGTTCCACTTAGTCGCATAACTCATGTATCCATCCATTTTTGCTTTAATAATTGACGAATCATTGAAATAATTAATATGCTTTGGATTTGGCATTCGTTGTTTATTGAGAACATAAGCACTTCCACTTGCAGGATTCAAAAATAAACATACTAGTAAAATTACTAACAAAACAAGTACCGATTTCTTTTTATTCATTTCTTAGCTGCCTCCCTTTAATATGCTCTTTTTTTCATACTGTTATTTTCTCTTTTATACGCAATATGTATCCGCTTACAAATTTAATGTTACACTAATATTACAAATGTGTCAAATTGATATGATAACAAAAAAGAGCCTCCGCATATAGCGAAAACTCTAGCACTCTAAGATGGGTTGTGAGGGGTTCGAACCCACGACCCGCTGATTAAGAGTCAGCTGCTCTACCAACTGAGCTAACAACCCGTCGTATTCCGACAAAAAATATTATACCATAATTCAGTAAAAATACATAGCCGCAACTTCTTACTACGGCTATGTTTTCTTGCTTAGTAAACCGAATGAATAGGAGCTTTTCCAGCTAAAACAGCTTCGACATTCGAAATTGCCATTCGTCCCATTTCAGTGCGAGTTTCGACAGTTGCATTACCAATATGTGGGGTCAAAACTACATTATCTAACTCTCGTAACGCTGCTCCAATTTTAGGTTCAAATTCAAAAACATCTAAAGCTGCTCCAGCTATCTCTCCACTTTTCAAAGCATTTATGAGCGCAACTTCTCCTACAACCGGTCCACGAGCAGCATTGATCAAAAATGCGCTAGATTTCATCATTTGGAGGGTTGTTTCATTGATTAAATGTTTTAAATCAGGATTGTAAGCCGCATGAATTGTCACCACATCACTACGCTTTAACAATTCCTCTTGACTAACAAATTCGGCATTGTAGTCTTTCGGGTTATGCCCAGAGTAAATAATTTTCATTCCAAAAGCAGCTGCTCGTTTTGCAACAGCCTGACCAATCCTACCTAAGCCGATTATTCCAAGGGTTTTTCCACTTAATTCTGTACCTAAAAAGAAAGTCGGTGCCCAGCCTGTAAATTCCTCTGGCGTTTCGCGGCATAAACGGTCTCCTTCTGGAATTCTGCGTGCGACTGCCAAAATGAGCCCAAGCGTTAACTCAGCGGTTGCTTCAGTTGAAACATCTGGAGTGTTCGTTACAGCAATTCCTAATTCTTTCGCCTTTTTCACATCGATATTGTCAAAACCAGCACCAATATTCGCAACAATTTTAAGCTTTTTCGCTGATTCGAGAACTTTTGCAGTTATTTGCGTCGAAAGCGGGCAAATAATTGCGTCCACAGTTGCCACCTTTTTCATTAGTGCATCCTCTGTCAAATCTTCTTCACCTATAGCAGTTTCCACTTGCCACCCTTCAAGAGCTTCCATTGTTTCTGATAGTAATTTACCCGTTACTAAAACGCTTGCTGTCATTTCGCCACTCCTCCAATACCATTTTTCGACTAAATTCATTGTAAGCCGTTTTTTAGGAAAGGTAAATGATTTTTCGGCCCTTTTCCAAACAATATGCGTTATAATAGAAGCGAAAGCGAGGTAAGAAAAATGAAAAAAATTACTGCGCCGCGGATTCCGGATGGGGATTTGGTGGTCTATCCAGACGATACATATATGATTGAAGATATCGGGGAAATTACAGAAAAAATCTTCAAAAGAACAACGCTAACTGGAGAAATTTTCGAACATTTTAATTTAGAAATAGTTGTATTTGATGGTTGTGTGTTTGATTCTGTCTCTCTTGTAGGTGTAAATTTAACCGATGTGATTTTCCGAAATTGCGACTTGTCAAATTTAGATTTGATGGGTGCTGTTATCCACCGAGTTCGGTTTGAAAATTGTAAGTTAATCGGAGTGAATTTCAGTGACGGCACACTTAGAAATTGCGTTTTCACTGATTGTTATGCGGACTATATAGCCTTTCGTTATGCCAATTTAAAATGGGTTTCGTTTGAATCTGGCGCTTATACGAATAGTGATTTCAGTGGTGCGCAATTAGTGGATACATACTTAGAACGTCTTGACTTGAACAAAGCACAGTTTTTAAATTGTGCACTGAGCGGTGTTGATATTAGCACTTGTATTTTTGAGTCTATCACTGCCTTGCCGCAAGATTTAAAAGGCGTGAGTATCGATTATTCGCATGCGCCGGCTTTAATGCCGTTATTTGGAATTCGGGTAAAATAACGAAAAAGATGGCTCCGTTTTATTTCGGAACCATCTTTTCATGTTTAATCAACCATTCTTTCCGAGCAAGCCCACCACCATAACCACCTAGCTCACCGTTACTATTAATAACTCTGTGGCACGGGACAATTAGCGAAAGTTGATTCGTACCATTCGCCCTTGCAACAGCCCGACTTGCAGTAGGTTTACCAAGCTTTTCCGCAAGAGCTTTATACGAAACCGTCTCACCAACTGGGATTCGTCGTAATTCGTTCCAAACACTTTGCTGGAAATCTGAACCAATATAGCGAATCGGTGTTTTAAAGTCCACTAACTCCCCATCAAAATATAGCGCCAATTCTACTTCAATTCGCTTGATAACATCCGTCTTTTCAGGCGAAATTACTGCTTTTAATCGTGTGCGCAATTTTTTTATCTCTGTTTCCAAACCTTTTCGATCAACAAATTCTAAAAGTAATAAATGCTCATCATCTGCAATCGCAAGCATCGAGCCAAGTTTCGTCTCAAGCCAGGCGGAATATAAAATGGTGATTTCTTTTGATTTATGTGGAACGTTTCCCATCGTTTTCGAAAAAGCATCGCGAAAGCCATTTCCTGATTCATAGCCACTAGCCATCTGCGCATTTATGATTGAATCACCATTTCGAATGTGTTTAAAGGCAAGTCCCAAGCGACGCGACCGAGCATACTCAATAAATGTCATCCCAAATTGCTTCTGAAACTGGCGCCGTGCCGTATTTGCACTGATAGATAGCCCATCAAAATCCTTATCCGTCCATTTCTTCTCAGGATTTTGCTCAATCGCATCGACAAGCAATTTCACAGCTGGCGACGTCTTGGTTGGGTTCGAGAGCGGTTCACAACGTTTACAAGGCCGATATGATGCTAGAAGTGCTTCTTTGGCTGTACTAAAAAACTCACAATTAGCTTTCAACGGCTTTTTCGCCGGACAAGTTGGTCTGCAAAGTATCCCCGTTGTCTTGACACCAACAAAAAACACTCCTTCATAATTCGAGTTTTTCTCTACTAACATCTCGTAATATTTATCAATATCCCTCGAATTGGTGATCATATTATTTCCACTCCTCCGAAAATCTTTTCTGCCGCTTGTTGAATTGCTAATTTAGCCTGAAAATAACTATTTGGCCCGTAACTTATTCTTTTTACGCCGATTTCTGTTAGTTTGGCAGTTGAAACCATTCCGTCCATTAGCATGACATTGACTGGTAGCGGAGATTTCTCGACAAAAGTACGGATTAATTGTGGCGTTAGTAACCCTGGGATGAAAATCGAATCTGCGCCTGCTTTGGCGTATGCTTTTGTTCGTTTGATTGCTTCATTTACTAGTGCTTCTGTCTCTTTTCGTCCTTGGAAGAAGATGTCCGTTCGTGCATTTATAAATATATTCGTATTTCTTTTAGCTACCGTTTGTTTTATTGTCTTGATTTTATCACAATATTCCTCCGTGTTACATAATGCGGGATTGGTAGCCTTGATGAGTTGGTCTTCTATATTTATACCAGCTATTCCAATTGAAAGTAGGCGTTCAGCGTTTTTGGCGAGTTCATTAAGATTTTCAGCATAACCACTTTCGATGTCTACGGTTAGCGGGAGTTGTGTATTGGCTGCAATTCGTGATAGAACTTGGAACATTTCGTCAAAAGTTAGTTGCTCACCGTCTGCCACTCCAAGGTTTTCTGCGATAGCGTAACTGATTGTCGCCATGACTTTTGCTCCGCCTGCTTGTATCGCTCTAGCAGAACTAACATCCCAGCAGTTATATAAAATTAATGGTTCCTTTTTTTGGTGTAGAGATTTTAATTTTTCATCGTTTTTTGTCATTGCTTTTCCACTCCTATTGTTAGAATAGGTTTACTATAAATGAATTTTCAAATCACTATACCAGGAGAATTAACACCGATGTTGAAAAATAAAACACGACCTTTTCTGAATTATTCAAGACAACTCCAATTGTTCGGATTTTAATTCAGCAAACTCATCGGAAATTTAGAATAAATGGGGCATGGGCTCGCTTGCTTTGCCTTGTTTGTATAGTTTTTGGTATTAGTTGATATGGTTGACGTCGTGCTCAACATTTTGCAAGATGACCGTTCCAATATATTTCTTTTATTGTAGCTTTAGTAGCTCAAGCAAATCAAAAAGACTACTATTATAGATAAAAGTAAAATCCTACTCATTTTAACTACTTTTTTATCCAAGAAAAATAATCTGAGATGCTTTCTTTTTTCTCAGATTATTTTCTCTATCTAGATTTTTCTAAGCTTGCTTTCTTTTATTTTTAAGATTCAGTAAATCGTATAATATTTCTTTGTAATCTTGGGTTTTATAATTTAATTCTATACCATATTCTTCAATCATTTTTTAAAGTACGTATATTTCCATGTGAAATTAACCAATACTTTCGTTCCCATCATTAAATCTGGGTTATCATCGCATGTTATATATCTCATTCACTAATTATTCCATAATGAACATGGATAACTTGGGATATCTCCATCTTGAATAGCTAATCTATTTGATAAAACCATTAGCTCTAATAATCTGAAAAATTTATTCTTAGCACTTTCATAGTCATTAAATTTATACTTACCTACAATAGAGGCACGTTCATGAGTGGTATAGACTTCATAATACGATTCTTTATATTCAATTCTTACTTGATATTCTTCTTTATTATTTTCTTCTCCTTCAAATATAGAATATCTTAATTTTTCTAATCCTTGTGAATAAATTGTCTCCTCAATAGTCTTTCTTTGTTCTTTTAAATATTCAAGCACTTATTTGACCTCCCTTACTAATTGTAATACCTCATACCAACTCACTGACGTTTCAAGCTGAATTTGAGTTCCTCCGCCCGCTCCAAAAACTTTTGCTATCTCGCCTTGTTGAGGATTTGCTAAATCAGCTAAAGTGAATTGAAATTGTTCCATAACAATGTCTAATCTATCTCTAAGATTTTGAGATAAATTAGTATAAGCTTCTGTTACATTTTTTATATTTATATCTTTAAGTACTTCATATTGGAAATAAGGTCTAACACTCTCAGGATACGGCAAACCTCTTGTGTCATAATCTAAAATTTGTCCTGCTTCTACTGGACTTGTGAATCTTCCACTTGAGTCCCCATATCTGTCAATAATTTGTCCTGCTTTCAAGTTCGCATCCACCGTAATAGCTTTACCAGTCTCATCTATCACAAATCCATTCGCTTTTGGCCATTTAATGTCCCCTGCTTCATCTAGAAAATCTGGTGAACGAACTAGTGTCCCGTCTTTAGCTTGGAAAGCAATTTCTCCATTGTCTAAGGTGATTTTCTTCGGGGTGAATTTCTTTTCCACTTCCCTTATTATATCATCCGTGTCACTCCCTTTGATATTCAAATCATCCATCTTACTCATCATATCCCGGAGTTTCTTCTGAGCAGCGCTTGTTCCTCCAGCAGCTGTTTGGACGGGAATATCATCGCCCACACCAGCGAATGCCAGGCGTTCTCTCGGAGGTATCTGGAAGGTTTCTTTGGCTTTGGACTGGATGGTTTTGGCTGCCTCGCCTATATCGTTTAGATCATTTGTTAATTTTTTCTTGGTCGCCTGCATCGCGTCGTCTGCGACTTTTTTAACGTTAGCGATACGCAGGTCTAAAGCTTGTTTTCCAGCTTGAATGCCATTATCAATCGTTCCTTTGAATGATTTTCCTGCATTTTTGATGGCGAGCTTCCCACCATCGAGTAGGTCGTCTCCGACTCGCAATATTTTGGAACCTGCACTAGCGATTTTGGTGCCGGAACTAAAGGCTTTGACTCCTGGTATAATATCGAGTAAGGCAAATCCTCCTCGGAGCACGCGTTCCTGGTCGCTTAGTTCTCGGCCGGATATCCAATCTTTTCCAGTAACTGCTGAAGAGGCTTCTAGTGCGCCAAATCCTACTCCAAGTGCTAATCCGGCTGGTGGGCAGACGATACTTACGCCCACAATCACCACGGCGGCAACGATATTGACCCAGAACTCTTTCTCTTCTTGTTCGTCTTGGACGGATTTATAATCAAACGCACGAGTATGTAACATCCCCATTTTAAAGTCGGCTTCGCTGACTTTCTGGTCTGGATTTTCATGCTTCCACGCTTCATATTGGAGGGTCATTTGGTTGGCGTAGAAATTGTCCCCATTCATCAAGTCTTCGATGGTCGCACTTTCTTTTACCGATTCAATCACTTGGGGTTGATTACTGTACGAAGACATATACGTTTGTGTCGATTTAGCCCCAATGCGGTTTGTAGTTGAGTACGTCGTGATACTCAAATTTTGCATCCCATCCACAAAGGCATCTAACTTTTCATAAAAAGGTTGGTCTACCAGCGTTTCCATCTTTTCTCCCGCGTGGCAGCTGAATTGATACAGCACCTTTAAGTCTTCCTCGATTTCCCCGTACTTGCTTCGATGGTCGGTATGTTGGAAATGAATCGCGTGATCGGTGTCTAAGTCACGGATATCCTCTTCCGCATTCTCCATATTTTTCGACACCTTTTCTAAATGATTAAATAGACCCCCAAACCAATTGGCTGCATTAAATGGAGCTAGGGCACTTTTGGCTTCTCGCCAGTCGTCTTCTCGGTAGTTTACGTCTTTCATTCAGCTGGCCTCCCTTATATTTCTAATGCTGCGATGATTTTTTCTGCAATATCTCTGTCTGCATCTACCATGGTTTGGAGTATATCGAATACAACAGAAGATGCCATATTGTATTGGTCTTGTAACTCCATCACTCGTTCATTTGCCTCTGGTACTTTTTCCATCGCTTTTTTTGCTTTTCCTTTGGTTAAATACTTGTTTGCTTTTAACTGTTTTACTGCTGGCTGGATGGTGCCTTCAAATTCATTGGCAATTGCGAGTAACTCTTTGGCAATATGCGTCATTTCATCTGGGTTGATATCTATGGTGGAAGCGGCTCCTGCGCCGCCCATTGTTTGTTGTGCCATCTATTTGTCCTCCTTATACGGAAATGCAAGCTCATCAAATAATAATTTTAGTAAAGCATACTGACTCCCTTGATAATAAGCTTCATTTACGACATCCACCATAATTAGTTTGTTTTCCATCTCAAATGATAGATACTGCTTATAGAAAGCCGGATTACTTGCTTCTTGCGTTTTTTCTTCTAAGTGAAAAAATTCCATACTAATAAAATTCTTCTCTGGATTAAAAACCATTGCCCGTTTTCGTTCTTCGTTTGTTAATTCTTCTTTTAAAAATTCCGTTTCCTTTGGACCAGGTTCTCTGCTAATAATGGGGAAAAGTTCTCTCATCATCGCTAGCGCATGGATTTTATTCATTCGCTCAAACCGATATTCTTTTTGTGGTTTTATTTCTATCATTACCAGTACTTCATTCGATGTTTTTTTAGGAAAAGCAAACATTAATTGATTGAGTCGGACATATTTTGTGCTTTGATAATATTCAACTAGTGAGTCAATCAAGAAGCCCCCACCATCTGTTAAATTTCCAGAACCATCTAAAACACCTTTATTCTTAAGCATTTCAAATCCTTCCGCAAAAACATCTTCGCCTTTTAACAGATAAGTTATCTTGTCTGGGATTCCAAAGATATGTTTTACTTCAAAAGGCGCAAGTAACAAATATAGTTCTACGGGTGTAAAAGTATCTACCATGCTTACTGTCATAACCTCTTCACATCCTTGGAGTAGGAAGTGTTCTCAAAATCTTCCACATAATCTTCTAATGCGTTCAAAGCTTTCTTTTGCTTTTTAAAGTTTTTCTTTACGTCCGCATGGTACTGTTCAATTAATTCCATGAAAGTAAGAAAAGCATCCCGTGATTTACCACTCCAAGAGGCACCTTCTACATAAGAAATAACTGATTTGCATTTTTTATGTGTTGCTTCCAGGCTTTTTTCCACAATGACGGCTGATTTTTTGGCTTCGGCGACTTTGGCCGCATCAATTTTCACATTACCCATTTTTCCTTTTCTCCTCCCGCTCTTTCTTCGCTTGCTCGGCTTTTTCTTCTTTTATTGCTAATGCTTTATACTCTAGATATTTTCTATAAGCTTTATCAATGGCGCTTTTCAAACTGGCGCGCTTATCTTTTTCTTTGTCTATATACTTTTCCAGTTGCTCTAATACTTTCTCGTTTTTATCTACAAATGGATTTGCAGGAATGCCTTTGCTTGGCATATCAGGCATTCCTTTTTTATAAGCACTCAAATCACTTTTTACTTCTGCCATTTTTTCATCATGTTCTTTGAGAGCATCTTTTAAATAGTCATGTAATTTATCATAGTCATCTCGTTTTTTTTCAGTAGGTGATTTGGCAAAATCGAATAGGCCCATATTTAATTCCTCCTTTCAATTATTGGTTTGGCGCAATAAGCTTAATTTTCTCGCACTGCCCTTGTTTAATGTAATAAGCTTCATATGGTGCGAGCATCTGCTCTTTATAGATAGTATTAATCAGGCTAAGGACACTTTGATCACTAACTCGTCCTAGTAAAATCCCTGTTTTTTGTTTTCGTAATTCTCCAGAAATCTCATCTCTCGCTCTGTAAAGAATTCCTGTTTGACTTCCGGTAACAAAATAAATTCCTAGTCTTGGTCCGTTTTCTATTAGTTTCACTATATTTTTCCGAGCCTCCGCAGACATTTGTTCAGCACTATAAATACTATCTGTTAGCACAATGTACATTGGACGCAATTCTTCCACGTACATTCTCAAGGTTACATCGCCACCTGCTGCACGTTGGATTTCTTTCCATCCATCTTCTCTCGCTTCTAAAACACTAATCAATTGTTCGGAAACTAAATTCATTGCGTCATCGTCGCCTGCATAAATATTTACATTATTTTTATATCGTTGGAATCTGTTAGAGGAATTGTCATATAGGGCAATATCGACTTCCATATTTTGCCCCATTAATTCGACTAATGAGACCATTGTTCGTTCTAAAATATCCGCATTATCCGTCAGAACTAAGGTATTACCATCTGTTCGTACATCTAAATTAACTGGTAAAACGTATTCAAAATCTACAGCAATCGGAGTTTTACCTTTTGAAATGGCACTTTGAACTTGTTTGTTTTTCAGATAATCCAACATATGGATTACTTCTGGAACCATTGGAATTGGCTCTGGCACCATACCTTGCCAAGCTTTAGCCATTTCTTCACTTTCTGTTTGGATTTTTTCAATAATATCAAGTGTTCCTTCTCCACAAACTGGTAGAGCTGTTTGGAAAACGGTTGGTTCTTCTAATTTGACTAATCCTCTACCAGGCAATTCCTCACTAGTTAAATCTGTTTTTCCAACAATACTTCTAGCTTCTCCGTCTTCAATCATAAATAATGGAACTTGATGTTTTATACTCGCGAGCATTTGCACTCGAATAGCATTTTGCCTTACTGCACTGATAACTAAATGAATTCCTACACTTGCCCCTTCACGTGCTATTTGTGCAATTAATTTCTCAAATACTTCTTTGTAAGGCGCCTCGCCAACCGAATCAAATGCATCAATCACAAGTAAAATAGTTGGAACTTCTTCCTTACTCGCTCTTTCATACATCGAGATATTTGCTACACCATATTGACTTAGCTTTTGTTTTCGTTCTTTTAATTCTTGTGCTAAACGACGGATAAGCTTTCCGATTTTAATTTCCTCATCCACCATAATGGTATCCGCAACATGTGGTAAGCCTTTTAGTGGTAACAACCCATTCGTCCCTAAGTCCAATAGATAAATATGCAGTCTTTCTGGATTGTGTTGTCTTGCTAAATCCATCGTTACGGTTTGTAAGAATGTCGACTTTCCGTAACCTGGACTTGAGAATACAGCTAAATGTCCATCTTTAGCTAAATCAATCGTTAATGGCTCTTGTGCCTGCATTTGTGGAATATCAAGAAAACCAATTGTTGCTTGAAGTGGTTGTTTTTCTCCATGCCATAAGTCTTCTCTGTTCACTGGGTGTAGTTCTGGTAAGAAAATTTCTTCTTCCAAAGGCGGCAACCACGGTCTCGGCAGTGCCTCAATCCCAACCTCCTCCGTATACGCATGAATATGATCAATTACCGCATCCAGTTCGCTCGGTAGTTTCGTCAAATCATCTTTCTTATCCAAACCACTCAAATCTTCTGTCAAAATATCGTACTGACCTAAATCATTTATCGCATAAATGGTTGTATCAATATAATCTGTGTTTTCCTTATCTGGCACGTAGTCTGCACCGCTCCATGCACTTTGGAATAACTCATAAATCTCGTTATTCCCCACTTGTAAATACGAACGTCCTGGCAACGTGATTTCTGCTGCATCGGGTGTTTTCAAAATTTCATTCGAGTCGCTCGCATTTTGTACTTTGAGCGCTAGTTTGAATTTCGAGTTGGACCAGATTTGGTCATCTACCACGCCGCTTGGTTTTTGGGTCGCTAAGATTAAATGGATGCCAAGGGAACGTCCGATACGTACGGTCGAAACGAGTTCTTTCATAAATTCTGGTTGTTCGGATTTTAATTCGGCAAACTCATCGGAAATAAGGAATAGATGGGGCATTGGCTCGGTTGCTTTGCCTTGTTTGTATAGTTTTTGGTATTGGTTGATATGGTTGACGTCGTGCTCCCCAAATAACCGTTGCCTTTTCTGCAATTCGGCTTTGATGGACGCAAGCGCACGCATCGACTGGGCGCCGTCCAAGTTGGTAATGGTTCCAAGTAAATGCGGCATATTTTTAAACAAGTTCGCCATTCCGCCGCCCTTGTAGTCAATTAGTAGGAAAGCGACTTCATAGGGATGAAAATTGACGCCAAGGGAGATAATATAGGACTGAATAATTTCTGATTTACCAGAACCAGTCGTCCCAGCAACCAATCCATGCGGTCCGTGTGCTTTTTCATGTAAATTCAGCTGCACGATATCGTCTTTCCCACGAAGTCCTAGTGGGACAGCGAGGCTCTTATAGGTTTCATTTTTTGCCCAACGTCCGGCAATATTTAATTCCTCCACGCGCTCTACCCCGTACATTTCCAGGAAAGTAACGGCCTCTGGGATCGAGTTTTTTAAGTTTTGTAAGTGGTTAAGTGGTGCAAGAGCCCGACTAATGACTTCTTTGTCAAAATCAGCAGGCAAATGGTCTGGTACGAATGCACGATTGACTAAATCGCCTTGCTCCAAAATAATGTTTCCGCTTTTAGCATCACGAATATCGACAACTGTCTTCACGTGTTCTGGCAAGCTTTCCATGACGTCTTGCACGAAAACTAACGAAACACCTAATTCACTTGGATCTTCATTGAAAAATTCCATGACCGTATGATCTAGAATTAATTTTTCATCCGTAATTAATACTACATAATGTGGACTAAAATAGAGTTGTTCTTGTTTGCTAGTTTGCTCCGTTAACGTTTGTTTCCGCTCTTTTAAAATTTGGTAAAGTGAATTGAGCACTTGGTCGCGCGAACGTTCATGATAAACGAAGCCGCGAACATTCACATCGCGCATATTCGCATGTGGCAACCAACGCATCCAATCCCAATCGGCTTTTTCTTCTTCCGGGAAAATCGTAATAAATTGTAAATCATAATAACTATGGAAAAGGGACGTTTGCATCACTAACATTTGCAGTTGTTCAAGAACTAAGTGACGTGGCCCAATATAGCCGACTGGTCCATGCATCAAATCTGTCGCTACTGGAACCTCTTTAATCGATAAATATTGCCCTTTAATTTTCACTGCTTCTTCAATAAGTTCATCTTTTTCTTGGCTAAATTCTTCTTGTTGAAATTCCACAGAAAAACTACTGGATTCATCGCCGTAACCAACACGGAGAGTTAAGAAATCGTGATGAAACATGGTTTTTTCATAAATGCGCGAATCCACTCGTAGTGCCATTTTTTCCAGTTCTGTGACATTTGGATAATGGTAAGTTAATGCATGTCGTTGTTTTTCGCTGGTTTCATGCAATTCTTTCGTTTTTCGTTTTAAATAAAGGTCATAACTTTCCAACCGTTGTTTTGAGTCTTCTTTATATTTTTTGCGTGATTTTATATAGTTAATAATCGCCATTGTAATCGTTACTGCTGACATGGCGATTGTCATGATAATATAAAGTCCCCGCGGTTGAAAAATCGAAATCATTACGGTAATTGCAACCATAATAAGTGGTGGCAAAATAATTTTAATCAGTCCATCTGTTGGTTTGGAAGGCTTGCTTGACGGTTTTGCCATGTTGATTTTTTCTTCCGGTGCACGGTAAATAATCCGCGGAGAGCGGTGATAATCTGGATAGTCTTCACCGAATGCATTGTCCGCAGCAAATAACGGCGCTAATTTGCTCGTCACACGATTTTTTGCAGCTAGCATACTGATATCTTCTTTTCCAATTGTAATCGTCACACCGTCCGTATAAAGCTGGTCACCAGGTTCTAACGTACAACTCTTTGTCACTAAAGAAAAATTATGATAAATTTCGCCATAAAACACTTGTAATTCAAACTTCTCCGCCTTTGAGTCACGCAAAAGTAGAAAATCTGATTTAGTTTCATCGATCGTAACATCATTTTCCGTTCCATCCCCAAAAGCTACCGAAAGATTGGTTACAACATCATAAACTTGTGTATGCAAATCTTGACATAGATAAAACGCTAACTTCTCTACTTTTACAGCTTCATTTACTTTAAGCGCCGTAGTCCCAGCATTCCAAGTATCTTCACCGTACTTAACTTCAATCGCTTCACCAAGTTCAGGATAGGTAATTTCATGTTCGATGGTATTGCCAATTGTCACGACTTTTTCAGGAGACAACTGGTGTTTATGGCATTGTTGCCCGTTACTAACAATTAATAAAGCCTCTCTATTCATGATTCATTCTCCCTTATTTTGCTTCTGTATTTGTTGATTCATCTGTTTCTGTTGCTTGTTCATTCAACTTGTCGTCATACTCTTTCAAACTATCTTCCAGTGTTTTTAATTTCGCTACTTTTTTGTCGCCGCTTAAAGTGGTATCGCTTTGTACTTGTTCAATTTGTTTTGTTAAACTATACATTGCTAGTGACGGATCATCTAAAAGTTTCGCGATATCAAGTGATTTACTAAACTCCCCACGACCGTTATAAATCCAATAAAGTAAGTTTTGTGGGTCAGATTTCAAACTAATCGTACGCAGGATGTTTTCTTTTTTCTTATCGCTCATTTTTTCACCATTAACATAGGAATAGGCTAATTCGTACTGCACGGATTGTGGCATTTTTGCCGGATCAACATCTTCCAAACCAGTAATCACCTTGTCGTAGTCTGTTTTCAAGAAATTCTCATTAGCAGTTAGCAAATCGTTTTGGAGCGGTACTTTCACAAACGCAAAATAACTAACTGGAATCGCAAGTAGAATCGCTACAATGATAAAACCAACTGCTAATCCTCTAAAAGTCCCGTATTTTTTTTCGGTACCCGAGTCATATTTCTTTGAACTGCTTTATTTTCTTTCACATACGCTTCTTCTAAAATCGTCGCAATGTCTTGAATCGTTTTCGCATCCAAGATACTTTTCTCGAATTGCGTTCCTCTCGCACTAGTCAGCGAGCCATTATACAAATTGTCAAACGAATATTTTTTGGAAAACATTGCAATCACAAAACATTGATATTGTTTAAAAAAGGTTGCTTCCGTTAATTCATATGGTGGTAAAATATTTTTAATCCCACGATGAACAATGCGAGGAACTAAATTTATATCAAAAATCAAGTTATCCGGATGTAAGAAAAAAGTATAACGAGTATCTAACAACTCACTTAAATCCACGATATTTTTTAGTGCACGCAATTTATCTTCACGTTCCATTTTTCTAATTTGTTCAAATCCATATGTATATTTGTCGATATCATAGGAGATAGTGTACGAATCACTGTCACTTGCAATCTTTGCCGGCACAAAATGGGCAGCAGGTTTTTCTAACAATTCTAGTTGCGCAAGTTCTTTTGCATGGGTTTTCGATTTAGGGAATGTAATACTTCACACTAAATCCTCATAAGTAAAATCGTAGGCCGTTCCATCCATTTCAGTTGTTTTATTCATCGATTTCATTCTCCTTTTTTCTATAAAATTTCTAAAATATCGCCGTCAGCAATTTGAAAGTTAGTTAGTTTATCGTCATCGCTTAGTAAAATCGCTTTATTGGTCGTTTTGATAGTGCATTTTGATAAATCTTGGTACTCAATTTTTAGCGTCTCTGCCAAATTAATAATTAGTGCCTTGATTGGTTGATGCACTGGGATACGCAGATCATATTTACCCGCGCCCCAATTTGTAAAATCTACCGTCACATTCATATGTGTATCTTTAGCCATGTTATGTTCCCCGCTTTCTATTCAAAAACATTTCGCGCAGCTACATAAACCCCACCTGCAAGTGCCACAAGCGTTCCCGCAATTGCTCCGCCAACTGTTTTTTGTTTTGTTTTTTTCGTCCCATCTTCCACACTATTTGTTGCAGTAACCACTGTTTCACCCGATACAGCTGTCTCATAATCTTCCGAGAACAACTTTTCTTTAGTTGCTCTTACCGTTTCACCTGCAGTCGGTTCTTCTTCAAACAATGAGTCTTTAATCCGCTCATACTCCGCTTTTTCGGACGCTTTTTGCTTTTCAATCTTTTCATCCATTTCATCCGTAAAAAGGGGAATACCTTTTTTATCCAGTTCCGTTTCTTTCATATCTTCTTGTTCTTTTGCCTTTTCTTCATCTGTTTTTTGCAGTCTATCTGTTTTAATCTCCATTTTCCCACTGTTCTCGAGATAACTATCTGAATCTGTGGCAAGCACTCCAGGAGCAAAAGCAAAACAGATTAATATAAGAAATAACGCGATTTTAAATTTCATCCAAATGCTCCTCCTCTTTTGCTTCATTTTTAGCACGGTGCCAATCAAACTATACACAATCACAATATAATCTTGTTGCATATTTAAAATACCGTTTAGTAATTGCTCCATATATTGTAGTGGCGAAAAAGTTCTAAATGTCGCAAATACAGATTCGCTGTCGATGTTAAGCCCAACTGCATCTGTTAAGAATAGATATAGACTCAAAATAAGTAGGATTATCGACATCCCAATCATATTTAACTGTCGTAATAAATAGGAGAATGCCGTAACAAGCACCATCATAATTAGTACACAAACTCCAATCCACAGGAACATTCCGACCTCACCGATACCAAACACAAAACCTGACACTGCGCCGATAACAAGTCCCTCAATAACTGCCACACAAATCATTAAGAACGTAATTGGGATGTTTTTAAGAGCAAGCGACATTTCTTTCTCAAAGTCATTGAGCTGTTGCCGTTTCTTCTCTTGATGCGAAATAACATAACTAGTAAAAATCGCGAGTATCGTACAAACTAAAATCATAAAGTACGGCATCGATTTATCCCCTGCCACAATAGTCCCCGCATTCATCTTATCTACCGGACTACTCAAGAAACTGTAGAGGCTTTCGTTTTGTCTATCACCAATACGGCTATTATCCATGACTTTCGCAAAATTCTTCTGGAAAGTTTCATCGTCTTCTAGTTTTTTAGCTAAATCATCAGACAGCGTAGATGCCTCTGTCACAAGTGTCTTTCCGCTTTTTTGAATATTTTTCGCTTCATTATCAATCGCATCGAATGTTTTATAAACCACCTCTGCCGACTTCAAATTACCTTCTGACGTTCCCGCAAGCGACTCACTTTCTGCTAAAAGGCCTGCAAACTCAGAACTAAGCGATAAAGCCATCGTTCCTTCTTCACCAGACTTTTCGACCACAACGCCATTTTCAGTGATTAAATTATTACTTGCAGCACGCCACGCTTCCAAGTTCTCAAGCGTTAGTGCTAAGTTAGTATTCAAGTTAACGGCTTCCTGCGTCGTCTCGTTCAACCCTATAGTCACATCAACGGACCTAGCATCCGCTTCTGCCATAACAAATTTATAATCAGCAATTCGCTGTTCAAAAGCGGTTATTTTTTTCGAATAATCTGCTACAAATCGATCTGTTGTAAGATTAACAAAACTTCCAATAATATCTTCTTTATTGAAAATATAATAGTAGGAAGAAGGTTTTGCCGAGTTTTCTAAGTTGACTTCATAATTGCTAAAGTCTGGCATTTGAGCGAAATTATTTGCATCAATTCCGTAGTATAAGTCAAACAGAACTTGTAGTTTATAGTACTCTTTTATTGTGTTTGTAATTGCTTTTACGGATGACTTAGTTTCATTAAGGTAAGTTGGTTCAATGATATTAATGAGCTGCACTTCTTTTCTAACTAATACCGGATCCTCACCCGATGTATCCGAATCTCCCTCTTGTTCGAGACCTTCTATAGGAATAACTGGTAACTCGCCTGATTCAGTGTCTTGTTTTTCATATTGCTGTAAAGCCGCATTCCAATTCACAGCGCCTACCAAAGGAACACTAACTCCCTCTCTTAATTTGGCCGTCCCAGTAATCTTAATTTCCACTGGAGCTTCTACAGCCGGCAAAATAAATTTTAGTCCATTTTCGCCATAAGGTTCTTGTTGAACTAATTCGCTTTGTCCTTCCGCATTCATCATACAAACAGCATTTTCTAAAGTGAAATTTTTATCTATCGTAATAAAAACCTCAGAATTATGTTCACTTACTGGTAGCGTATAGGACTCACTTTCAAGTGAAACACCTTCTGACTTCAATCTATTAATCGTGTCACTTTGAAGCGTGTCGATTGGCAATATCTTTCTATCATTAGTAAACCTGAAATCATCACCAAAAGCACTACGATGACTGCTATAGTACTCTTTGGATAGTGTCACAATATTTTTATACATCGATTCATCAAGGCCGATTTCAGCTAATTGCTCTGTATTATAAGTTGGTAAAGCTTTGATTTCCTTTACTAATCGCTTGTTAAAACCTTCATTAATATCTTCACCGGTCAAATCTTTCAAATCAATTTCGTTTAATTTATCCGAATACTCATTTTCCTGCAGAATTCGTAGTAAATCTCTGGAAACAGCTGTCCGGAAATCATCATTAAGTGCTGCCTTAATTTCTTCATCTATTGCATTAATTCGCACATTCGTATCAGCAATATAGTTTTGTAAGCCTTGCGTTTGGGATAACAGTGTATTGTTGTTTCCCATGATTTGGAATTCTGTCGTCATATGCGCATTCGCTTGTTCTAATGCGGCTGTTTGCGCTCGAATATCATCTGCCGAAAGAGAACCATCAAACTTCTGCAAGTTTTCCGTGAATGTTGCTTCAAAAGGCATATTTAGCTCTTGCATTTTTGTGAAAGCGTCCATGTTAGTCATGTGTGTTGCATTTTCTTTTTTAGCTAGATTTAAGCTTTCTTCAAAGTTCTTCATGATATCTTGGAAACCTTGGAAGCTATCTTTGGAAGTTCCTGTATAATCTTGAACCGTTTTAAACTGTTCTGTATAGCTCGATAACGGTTTATTTACGTCTTTGTTATAAGTAGCATCATATTCTTTCTCTTCTTTCACTAGCTCTCCGATATTATCTTGCGCTTCTTGTAAGGTAGTTAGAATGCTCGCAAAATAAACATCAATAATACGCTTGTTGAAATCTTCCAATACAGTGGCCGCCGTTTTCTCTGCCTCTGCTTTCAAATCGCTATTCCCTACATCATTTACTTTGTAGCTAATCGTCACTTTTTCTGGGTTATTAGACGTCATTGATAATGCTTTTTCAGAAAAGTCACTTGGAATAACTATCATCATATTGTATACATCTCGTTTTAAGCCACTTTCTGCAACTCCGCGACTTACAACGTACCATTCATGCTGATCATCTTTTTCAATACTTTTAACAAATTGATTACCAAATTCTACTTGTTCACCTTGAAACTTGGCACCTTGATCTTCGTTTACGAGCGCAATAGTCATTTTATGCGCTTTTTCATTGCCATCTGCTGCTTCTTTGTTTGATCCCTGATTTAATGCTAAGTACGTAATCCCGGCTGATAAAAAGATTGCCAAGACTAAAAAGAGTAAAATACTCCATTTTACTTTCTTCATTCATGTCCCACTCCCGCTGTGTCTTTTTTTATAGGAATACCAACTGTGGCATCTGCTTTCTATTTAGAAAAAGCCATGCAAAAAACTGCATGGCTTTTCGTAAAGCATCAGACTATTTTTGTATGTATGCTTCACTTTTGTTGATTTTAGAATCCGAAATTTTGAGAAAGTTGTTGATCGTGCTCTTCTACTGCGTTTGCTGTCTTCTCAAGTTGATCATTAATTTGATCCATTAAGTTTGCGAATTCAGTAACTTTTGGTTTTAATTGCTCAAATTGATCATCAAAACGTGCAAAAGCTTGCCCTTCCCATTCACTGCGAAGTTGGTCTTGCAATTGGCTTAAACGGCTTAAGATATCCTCAATGTCTCTACCACTTTGACCGTAAGTTTTAGCGCGATCACGTAATTCACTTGGACTCATACGAATTTGACCTGACATTCACTTCATCTCCTCTTATTATCTATTGTGAATATAATATCACTCTCAAATTATACCATGAATTCACAAAGTGAAATGTGACAATTAAATGAATAAAATGGCTAAAAATCAACACAAATAAGTATTTTTCCGGAATTACCATTTTGATAAAAAGAGGTTTTTTTCACATAATAAATGTTTTTATTTGGTATTTTTAAAATTTTTCCGCATAAAATGATATATAAAACACGTTAATAAAATTTGCTTTTTGCAGAATTTTTTCGCTTTAAGCTCATAAAAAAGCTCCCTGAGAAAATTTCCTCAAGGAGCTTTAATTATTTTATTAAGCTAAACGCCATACACTTTTTACAACATGTGTTTGTGCGCGGTCAGGACCTACAGAGAACATCGAAACTTGTACGCCTGTTAGTTGCGCAATACGTTCCATATAGTGGCGACAATTCGCTGGAAGGTCATCCAGTGAGCTAACACCAGTAATATCTTCTGTCCAACCAGGTAATTCTTCATATACAGGTTCACAGCGAGCCAAATCTTTTAGGCTAGCCGGGAATTCTGTAATAGTTTTTCCATCTAACTTGTACGCTACACAGATTTTCAGTGTTTCAATTCCTGTAAGCACATCTAACAAAGTAAGCGATAAGTCCGTCAAGCCACTAACGCGACGAGCATGACGAACAACTACACTATCGAACCAACCAACACGACGCGGACGCCCAGTAGTTGTTCCGTATTCACGACCAACTTCACGAATATTATCGCCAATAGCATCAAATAGTTCAGTTGGAAACGGACCATCACCAACACGAGTAGTATAAGCTTTTGCTACACCAACAACATGGTTAATTTTCGATGGACCAACACCACTACCGATAGTAACTCCGCCAGCAATTGGGTTACTTGAAGTTACAAATGGATAGGTTCCTTGGTCAATATCAAGCATAACCCCTTGTGCACCTTCAAATAAAACGCGTTTCCCGTCATCAAGTGCATCATTTAATACAACCGATGTATCGCAAACATAATCTTTAAATTGTTGACCATATTCATAATACTCTTCTAAAATGTCTTCTAATTTGAAACCTTCTAATTCATAAAAGCGCTCTAATAAGCGATTTTTCTCGCCAAGGTTGTGCGCTAATTTTTCTTTAAACGTTTCTTTATCTAGTAAATCGATAATCCGAATCCCAACACGAGCTGCTTTGTCCATGTAAGCTGGGCCAATTCCTTTTTTTGTTGTACCGATTTTATTCGCGCCTTTGCGTTCTTCATCTGCTTCATCAATGCGAATGTGATACGGTAAAATAATATGCGCGCGATTAGAGATACGGAGATTAGAAGTATCCACGCCTTTATCATGAAGATATTTTAATTCCTCCACTAAAGCCTTTGGATCAACAACCATACCGTTCCCAATTACACTAATTTTCTCTTTGTAAAAAATACCTGATGGAATTAAGTGTAATTTATACGTTTCGCCATCAAACTTGATTGTATGACCTGCATTGTTCCCACCTTGATATCTAGCAATCGCTTCTGCATTCTCGGAAAGAAAATCTGTAATCTTCCCTTTTCCTTCATCGCCCCACTGTGTTCCTACTACAACAACTGAAGACATTTAAACACCTCATTTAATTGGTCTTTGATAGCTATGATTTTTTCACAGCCCCTTCATTTTCCACTATACATTGTACCGTTTGCCACTAAAATAGTCAATGGATTAACGAACATTGATTTGTAAGCAAAAATTATTGTTCGCTTTTTTTACCATTTTAAATCGATTTTAATAGCTGTTTTTTAAAACAAGTGCCATTTTCCCCAAAAATAAAAACCTTGAAAACTCCAAATCTAATTAGAATTTCACAAGGTTTTTAGTTTAAGCCATGGCGTCATCATAACGCACTTCTAAATTCACAAACTTATTGTACTCTTTTACAAAAGCAAGCTTAACGTCACCAACCGGACCATTACGCTGTTTTGCTATAATAATCTCAATTGTGCCATCATTTTCGCCTTCCCGGTCATAATAGTCTTCCCGGTATAAAAAGGCGACGATATCGGCATCTTGCTCAATCGAACCAGATTCACGAATATCTGACATCATTGGTCGTTTATCTTGACGTTGCTCTACACTACGAGATAACTGCGAAAGTGCAATAACTGGTACTTCGAGTTCCCGAGCTAATGCTTTTAGCGACCGCGAAATCTCGGAAACCTCTTGTTGCCTATTCTCACCACCACGACCACTCCCAGCAATTAGTTGCAAGTAGTCGATTACAATCATGCCAAGACCCGTTTCTTGTTTTAAACGACGACATTTGGAACGAATCTCATTCACGCGAACACCAGGGGTATCATCAATATAAATCCCCGAATTAGAAAGTGTCCCCATCGCAATGGTTAGCTTTTGCCAATCATCACTAGTCAAGGCACCTGTCCGTAAATTCTGTGCATTAATATTACCTTCCGCACAAAGCATCCGCATAACAAGTTGTTCCGCACCCATTTCGAGACTGAAAATAGCCACATTCTCATCTGTTTTAGTCGCTACGTTTTGAGCAATATTTAATGCAAAGGCAGTTTTACCAACAGAAGGACGTGCTGCAACGATAATTAAATCATTGCGCTGAAATCCGGCTGTCATCTTATCAAGCTCATTAAACCCTGTAGGAATACCAGTAATATCCCCTTTGCGATTGTGCAAAATTTCAATATCATCATAGGTTTTAACCAAAACATCTTTAATATTCTTGAAAGCTCCAACATTTTTTCGTTGTGAAACTTCCAAGATGCTCTTTTCTGCCTCGTCCATCAGCATATCCAGCTCGTCTTCACGCGAATAGCCATCTGTGGCAATTTGGGTCGCAGTTCGAATTAAACGTCTTAAAAGCGCCTTGTCCTCGATAATATGCGCATAGTATTCTAAGTTTGCCGCGGTTGGCACAGCTCCGGATAATTCCGTCAAATAAGGCAAGCCACCTACATCTTCCAAATTACCTTTCGCAGCAAGTGCCTCATAAACGGTTAATACGTCGACAGCCTTCCCGTGGTCATTCAAATCAAGCATCGTTTCGAAAATCAATTGATGACCAGTTCGATAAAAATCATCCGGCATTAAAATTTCAGAAGCAGTAATCAGCGCATTAGGCTCAAGAAATATCGCGCCCAGTACAGCTTGTTCGGCTTCAATATTTTGTGGTGGTGTTCTGTCCTGGAAATTATTATCCACTGTCTTACGCTCCCTTAAGAAAAATTATTCTTCACTAACATGTACATCCAGTGTTGCTGTTACTTCGTGATGCAGCTTCACAGGAACTTTCGTATGCCCTAAAGCTCGAATTGCTTCTGGCAAGTCCATTTTACGTTTATCTATTTTAATACCATGTGTTTTTTCAAGCGTTTGAGCAATTTGCTTAGAAGTAATCGAACCAAACAATCTGCCGCCTTCACCAGACTTCGCTTTTAATTCCACTGTTAATTTTTCCATTTTTTCTTTTAACGCTTTCGCTTCAGCTAGTTCTTCCGCTGCTAGTTTATCTTCTTTTTTCTTTTGAGCGGAAAGTGTGCTTAAAGCCGCATTACTAGCCTCAACAGCATAGCCATTTTTAATTAAAAAATTGTTTGCATAACCATCAGCAACATTTTTTGTTTCACCTTTTTTACCTTTACCTTTTACGTCTTTCAAGAAAATAACTTTCATAATTATGTTTCTCCCTTCCAATACGCATCAATGGCGCTAATTAATTGTTTTTTTGCTTCTGCAATTGTAACATCTTTAAGTTGTGTGGCTGCATTCGATAAATGACCACCACCACCAAGTTTTTCCATAATGACTTGCACATTGATTTGGCCAAGCGACCGCGCGCTGATTCCAATTAATTTATCTGGACGTAGCGTAATGACAAAGGATGCCTGTACACCTTCCATTGAAAGCATCGTGTCCGCAGCCTGTGCCGCAATCACCGTACCGAATTCCTCATCTTCATGGCCAGTTGCAATTGCCATACCATCATGATAAATCTCCAGCGACTCAACTAAACGACTACGCTGTGTAAACGTCGTAATATCTTCTTTCAAAAATTGCTGCACTAAAATCGTATCTGCTCCAAGCGACCGTAAATAGCTCGCTGCATCAAAGGTTCTTGATCCAGTTCGAAGTGTAAAGTTCTTCGTATCAACAACAATTCCAGATAGTAGCGCGGTTGCTTCGATTTTCCCAACTTGTTCTAAATCAGGTTGGTACTCAAATAGCTCGGTAATCAGTTCAGCTGTAGACGAAGCATATGGTTCAATATAAACTAGCACTGGATTGCCAACAAATTCCTCAGAACGACGATGATGGTCGACCACCACTACATTCGTCGCTGAATCAAGCAATTCCTTATTAATAACCATCGAAGGCTTATGTGTATCCACTACAACAAGCAAGCTCTTCTCGGTAATATTTTCGAGCGCAACTTGTGGTGTCACAATATTTTTAATCACATTCGGATATTCTTCAATTTCGTTCATAAGTCGTTTTACATCTGGACTCATTTTGCCAGGTTCAACAACGACATAAGCATTCCGGTCGTTCATCTCAGCAATCCGCATTACGCCAAGACTTGAGCCGATTACATCCATATCTGGATAACGATGCCCCATAACAAAAACTTGATCGCTTTGGTTGATTAGCTCTTGTAAAGCCTGTGAAATAACACGTGCGCGAACGCGGGTCCGTTTTTCCATCGGGTTTGTTTTACCTCCGTAGAAGCGTACTTTTCCTTCTGGTTGCTTAATAACGACCTGGTCTCCACCACGGCCTAAAGCAAGGTCTAAGCTAGACTGCGCCAAATCAGCAAGTTTAATCAAATCTTCTTCTTTATAACCAATCCCAATACTTAGCGTCAACGGAATGTTTTGTTTTGAAGTGCGTTCTCGAATTCGGTCTAAGATTTGGAATTTCTCTGCCTCTAACCGCTTCAACATTTCTTCCGTCAAAAAGGCCATAAAGCGGTCCGAAGAAATTCGTTTCAAATAAATTCGATGTTCGCGAGCCCAGTTTGTCAGCATTGAGGTCACCAAATTATTTAGCGCACTACGACGTCTATCGTCCATTCCTTGCGCCCATTCATCATAGTTATCTAGGAAAATAACAGCAAACACCGATTTATTCGCTTGGAATTTCTTATTTAGTTCATAGTATTCTGTTCGATCATATAAATACAAAATCCGTTCTTTACGCTTCACGATTGTATCAAACCTATGTTCACGCCAAGCAATCGACATAATCCCGTCATCATCATTTCCGGCAATTACATCTAAAAATTCTGGTCCTACTTCTTCCAAAGACTCCCCAATTAATTCGGCCTTATCAAAGTATTTGGACATAAATGGATTTACCCATTCAATTTTGTAATGTTCATCATACAACAATATCCCCATCGGCATTTCAACAAGCGCTTCTTCTTCACTGCGCTTTATCCGGTACGTTAAGTTAGAAACATACTTTTGAACATCCTCATTCAGCCGATACTCAAAGTAAAACATCGCCACCGTGAGAATAATTCCACCAACTACAATTAAAGCAGATAACCACCATGAAAAAAAGAACGTGATTACGCTCAAAATAACTGTCGCTGCAATCAGACCGTATAAAGGATATTTAAGCATTCTTTTTTGAAAATAGCCTGACATTTCATCCAGCTCCCCATTTTTTTATATACCTTTTGTCTGAATTTGAGTATCTATATCATAACATAAATGGAACCAACAATTCACCACTATTATTTTACCTATAATTCCGCTTTTCTTCAAATTACAGCTTATGTCTATACAAAAAAAGCGACCCAAAAGGCCACTTTTATAAACTTAAGCTCTTAATCAACTTAGATGACGCGTAACAACTTTCTCCGTTAGACATTTTTACAACGCCTTTTATTGCATCAAGCTCATGGATATTCTTCTTATTGACAATATAAGAGCGATGGCATCGATAAAACGACTCGTCTAACATTTTCTCAATACTTTTTAACTTTCCGTAAAACTCTACTTGGCGGTTTTTGCCATGTAAAATTACTTTATGAATCGTAGGTGCTGTCTCGAAAAATAAAATATCATCTAATAGTTCATGAATAATCTTCTTGTCGGAAACTTTAAATGTAAAATATTTCTGCATATCTTGGTCGTTCGAAATCCGCTCTTCTGCTTGCTTCATACAAGCCAAAACTCGTTCATGCAATGTATCAATATCGTCTTTTATTATATAATCGAGCGCTTCCACTTTATACGTGAATGTCATATAACTAAGCTCTGCATGGGTTGTGATAAAAATGATGAAACCACGAGGATCAAATTTTCGGATTTCTTGTGCGAGTTCAAAGCCATTCATATCTGGCTGTCCTAAATCAATATCTAAGAAATATAGCCCCATCCCTTGGTGCCTAGGCATTCGCGACACTAACTCATACGGATTCCCTGTCGAAAGCGCCAACTTCATGTCAAAATGTTCGACCATAATATAGTCTTCAATATATTTTGTTAGCCTTTCCCGTTGCATTCTGTTATCTTCACAAATAAAAACCGGTAGCATAAAATCATCCCCATTCCTCTACATAATTTCTAATTCTTGAATAACTTCTCTATTTGTTACTCTTGTATCTAAGGCAACATGCGAGTACTTTTGCATAATTTCACGTAAACTAGCAAGACCCAATCCACGACCTTCCCCTTTCGTGGAGAACCCTTCTTCAAATATTTTATAAATTGGTGGCATATTCATTGGTAAGCTATTCGCAAACACAATTAGTATGCTGTCGTCTTTTTTCACAAAGGCAATCCGGATAACTGGATTTTCACAAGTTAACGCTGCATCAACCGCATTATCTAATAGAATTCCTACAGCTTTACACAAATCAATGCTATCCATCGCAATTTTATCGATAGGTTCAACTACTTCTAAAATCGCATCAATTTTCAATTCTTGCGCTCGAATCAATTTAACCGCTAAAAGTCCTTTAAGTTCAATAACGTGAATGTTTTGAAGTAATGAAATCTTATAGTTATTTGACTCAATTGTTTTATTTATAGGTATAATATTATTTTCAAAGTAAAACTTCAAACCTGGCATATCATTATTATCAATATATCCTACAAGTGTCGAAAGAATATTGACATAATCATGACGAAAAACTCTCATTTCTCTATGCAAGGATTCTAGGGTAGTAACATAATCCTGCAACTGTTCGAGCTGTTCTTTCTGATTTTGTACTTTTAGTTCATTGGTCGCTGTTTTAATAACAACCAGCACAATAACAATTAGTAAAATAGTATATCCTGTAAAAATTAATGTATTTGTTTTCAAAATGGTGCTATTATATCCGGCAAGCGAGCCAGCGTATATATTCATATAAAAAGCCAATACCGTAAGTGTAACAATAGATAAAATAATATATGCATATTTTCTATGTTCCACAAATCTTGCAATGTTGATCTTACCAAGTAATTTTCTTAAAACAAACGAAAACACCAATAAGTTCGCAAGCATCCCCACGCAATATATTAATGTTGGTACTAATTCATTAAATATGTCATCGTACTTAAAATTCAAACCGGGTACTAAAACAAAACCTACTATCGAATCGCTAATAGTAAGCAAAATGATGACAGCGAGTGTGATTGATGCTGAAGCTACAATGCTTTTATTTTTCCAATACAGTGCACTTACAAAAACTATCAACACAAAAATCATCGACCAGTATTGAACTAATGTAAATAAAGGAAAGGCTAGCATAGCAATTGCCACGGTAACCAATCCCTCTTTAATTGAAAATACTTTGTTTGTTAAAATCTGTATAGCTAGAAAAATACCCGTCATCTGTATAATTGCCATCAAAATACTAAACATATTGGTCCTCCACTATCTAAAATATCTTATGTTTAAATATGTAGTGTGTCTTCTTTTTATTTTAGCATGGATTTTGATGTTATACAGTTTTAATTTTATTTATTTTCGTTTTTTTCTTGCATTTTTACGAATGGACTTTTTGGTTCGTATACAAACATGAAGCATGCTTTACTCATAGAAGAATCCGCAACTTTCATGGATTGTTCTTCTAACTTTTTAGAAAGGAATTTACCAACTGTTTTATTCATATTTTTCATAGTTCCGATACCTCCTTTTTAATAGTTTGTAAGTTATTGGATTAATACTAATTACCTGAAACAAAGAGCCTATCATGATTAATGTTTTCATCTCTGCGAATGGTACAAGTAACGCTATTCCCGTCAAAATCAGCGTCCCTATCATCGCTTTTCTTTTTAAGTTTTTCCGGTGTTCTTCACCGATTAATGGCAAATTCTCTGTATCTGCCGGAGCGAAAAAGTATATGTTGAGTAGTATAAAACCAAATGCGCCTAAAACAATCCAATTATTAGAAAGTACGTTTTGAAAGACTAATGGTGTAAGCACAAACATTGCTAAGCTCATTAATGTACAATTCAATGTTTTGGTTGCGTGCAGTCCAAATGAATACCTTCTAAGCCATAAATATGACAAATGCACTGTCATTGTTTGCAGTAAAACCCCTGTTACTAGAGCCAAACCGTATACGATTGCAAACTTCATGACATTAATTATTATTATTTCCAGCCCATATTTTACTTTTAAATAACCTTCTTCGTCATCTTTCCAGCGATCTTTTGAAATCAAAACATCTGCCATCCGTTCTGACAAAGGGACTTTTGCAGTAAAATTACTCAACTAATTCACCTCCACTAATAGTCTACAACGAATTTACCTATAATAACCAAAAATGTAATGAAATGTCCGATTCTTGTCATGAACGACCAAAAAAGAGCAAAATCAGCACTTTTTTGGATATAATTCAGAAATTTCAAATGAGTATAAAGGCATGAGTCCGAGTATTAAATTCCTATATTCACATATAATTCTAGTGACATTTTTTATAAAAAAAGCAGCCTGCGAAAGAATAATCACAGACCGCTTCCATATTTTAGTCGTCTTGTTCTGTTTGAAGAACTTCTAATGTTTTTGCGTTTAATTTGATTTCGTATTTATTGTTATCTTGTTTCACTGTTACTTCATAATAAGTTGTATCTAATTCTCTTTCAATAGTCCAGCTTGTTACATCGCCAGCTTGTTCGCTAACTGCTTTGTCCATTGCTTCTTGTGGCGTTTTAATACCATCTAAATCAAGTTTTTCGTTTGCTTTTTCAACTCCACCAGCATCTTCTGCGTCAAGACGATCTGTTTCATCACTCATCTGTTCTTTTGTTTCAGCATTGAATTTCATTTCATATTCATTATCGTCTGAAATACCATCCACTGTGTATACATATTTCCCTAGGTTTTTCTCTAATTCCACGCTAGAAATTTCCGCATCACTATGTTTCTCTTTAAATGCGTTTATTGCATCTTCATAGCTCATATCAAAGCTTTTCTTTTGTAAGCTATCTGCTGAACTACTGTCGTTACTGCTGCTCTTATTAGTTTTTTCGCTGCCATTATTTGAGGATGTATCCTTATCATCATTAAAACTACATGCTGACAAAGCCCCTACTAATAATACCGTCATCCCTACTGCTGCTAATTTTTTATACATATTTGTTGCCCCCTGTATGTTTTTTTAACTTCTATAAAAAGAATACCATGAACTTTTGTCACAAACGTCATTCTTAGGTCTTAAGTTTATTTGTCTTTAGGTCTACTTTTATAGAAAAACAGCCTAGAAACATGTTCTAGGCTGTTAAAATTAACTTATTTTTCTTCAGCAACAAATGGTAGTAAAGCCATTTGGCGTGAGCGTTTAATAGCAACAGTAAGTTTACGTTGATATTTAGCGCTTGTTCCAGTTACACGACGCGGTAAAATTTTACCACGTTCGGAAACGAATTTTTTAAGAAGTTCTACATCTTTATAGTCGATATGCGTAATACCATTGGAAGTAAAGTAACATACTTTTTTCCGACGGCGTCCGCCTCTGCGTCCTCCAGCCATTGAAAATTCCTCCTATCTTAAAGTTCAAACCGCTAAAATGAATTAGAATGGCAAATCGTCATCAGAAATGTCGATTGGCTTACCATCACTTGCAAAAGGATCATTGTTAGTGGATTGATAATTTTGATTTTGAGATTGTTGCTGGTCCTGTGCGAATCCACCGTTATTAGTAGGTGCTTGTCCGAAGTTATTTCCACCATTATTATAATTGCTGTTGTTATTAGTATTGCCACCTTGATAGTTATTTCCGCCACCGCCATTAGAATTACGCGGTTCAAGGAATTGAACACTCTCAGCCACAATTTCTGTCACATAAACACGTTTACCATCGTTTCCCTCGTAATTACGAGTTTGAACGCGGCCATCAACACCTGCCATGCTTCCCTTCTTCAGGAAATTAGCAACGTTTTCTGCCGGTTTACGCCAAACAACACAATTAATAAAGTCAGCTTCTCGTTCTCCTTGTTGGTTAGTGAATGTACGATTTACAGCTAATGTAAAAGTCGCAACAGCCACGCCAGCTGGAGTATAACGTAATTCAGGATCTTTAGTTAAGCGTCCTACGAGTACAACACGATTCATCATGCAAAACCAACCTCCTCTCGTTTAGTAAATCAAGGTCTCAAACCTTGCATAAATTCTTAAGCTTCTTCTTTAATTACCATGTGACGAACGATATCATCAGAAATTTTTGCTAAACGGTCAAATTCGTTGATAGAATCTGCTTTATCAGCATTTAATTTCACGATGTGGTAAAAACCGTCACGATAGTCATTGATTTCATATGCTAATCGACGTTTACCCCATTCTTTTGATTCGATGATCTCCGCGCCATTTTCAGTTAAGATTCCGTCAAAGCGTTCAACAACAGCTTTTTTCTCATCTTCTTCAATATTAGGGCGAATAATGTACATAATTTCGTACTTTCTAGCCATCTACTCTACACCTCCTTGTGGTCTTAAGCGGCTCTGATAAATGTGAAAAACACACCATATCCTCGAAATTCCGACTGCCTTTAGCAAGCCTTCAAATCAAGAGCGAGCAAGGAATAATTTATAATTACTCACAATAAAATATTATATCATAGCACTAACTAACCAGCAAGATATTTCTCAAATTTTTCTGGTTTGAAAACACTATAACATACCTCAAAATGAGCGACAATAGTTTTTACGAAAATTGTATTTTGGTTGATAATTCTATATTTTCGAGTCTGCTTATAAATTTTCTCGAACTAGTGGCATTGTCATACATCTAGGACCGCCACGACCTCTGGAAAGTTCAGAGCTAATTACTTCATGGACTTTAATTCCTGCACTTCTTAAGAGATCATTCGATACTTGATTTCTATCATATGTAACCACTTCGCCCGGGGCAATGGCAAGCGTATTAGCACCATCATTCCATTGTTCTCTTGCTGATACGATAACGTCTTCGCCCCCACAAGGAATAAAATCGACTTCTGGCACTTGTAGAACTTCAGCAATAACACGTTGAAAGTCTTTACGCGGTGTGATTTCAAGACCATTATCGCTTTTTTCCAAAATATAGACATTGAGTTCACCTTGCTTATTTTGAATGGCTGGGTGAATGGTAAATTGGTCAAAATTCACCATTGTGAAAACGGTATCCAAATGCATAAATGATCTTGTTTCAGGAATTTCAACAGCTAGCACACGCTTGATTTTCGCTCCTCGACTGAATAAATTTTCCGCAAGTTGCTCCACTGCACGTGCATCAGTCCGTTCGGATACTCCGATAAGAATTGTTTCCTCATTAAGGATTAATTCATCGCCACCCTCCAACGGAAACTGCGCCGCTCTATTGATCCAAATCGAAATTTCTTGTTTGTTAAATCTCGGATGATGCTGCAAAATCAGTTCCATAAACATCGATTCTCTTCGTCTAGCTGGCTGGAACATTTTATTGATAGTCACCCCGTTTCCAATCACTGCAGCAGGATCTCGTGTAAAATATAAATTCGGAAGCGGATCTAAGAAAAATGGATATTGTTTTTCCATCATTTCATTTAGATGTTTCTTTTTCTGTTCAGGGATTTCTGATTTTTTCAGTCCTGACATTAGTTTATTAATCATCTCATCTTCGTCAAAAGACATTAAATAATCTCGAACATAAAGTGCACTCGCATCCATTTGATTAGACTCTCGAATCATTTTTGTAAGAAATGCTTCTTTGTTTCCAGATTCTCGTAACGCTTCAGCAGCTAGTTTTTCTAAATATAGAACTTCGACTTGTGAGTCTTGCATTGTTTTCACAAAATAATCATGCTCTTTTTGCATCATTTTTAAATAAGGAATATCGTCAAACAATAATGATTGTAAGTATTCTGGTGTGATATTTTCTAGCTCAGACCCTGGCCTTTTTACGAGGACTGTCTTAAGTCGGCCGATTTCGGATGTAATGTTTAATATATTTTCCACTTCCATCACCTCTTTCTATCCACTTACCCCAAAAACAAATTATTTACTCGGTGCATTTCCCGGGAAATAAAAAAAACACGGGAATTACTCCGCGCTTTTCTTGTCCATTTTACTTTTAATGAATGATACAACCATAGGAATAACTGATACAACGATAATTCCGATAACTACTAACGAAAAATTATCTTTAACAATCGGGAAATTCCCAAAGAAGTAGCCAGCTAATGTACAAAGCAGCACCCATACAGTTGCTCCTAAAATATTATAATTTAAGAAATAGCGATAATTCATCCGACTTGCTCCCGCAACAAACGGTGCAAAAGTACGGATAAACGGCATGAATCTAGCAATAAAAATAGTTTTACCACCATGTTTATTGAAGAATGCCTCTGCTTTTTCCATTTTTTCTTTATTAATTAATTTTCCAAACCAACTATCTTCCGGTATCGATGTTCCGATTTTCTTACCAATGTGATAGTTTACTGTATCTCCAAGAACCGCAGCTAACCAAAGCGTTATTAATAATGGAACTATATGTAAAATCGAACCATCTAAAACAGATAAAGCTCCTGCAGCGAAAAGTAATGAATCCCCTGGTAAAAACGGAAATACTACTAGTCCAGTTTCTATAAATACAATCAAAAATAAGATGATGTAAGTCCAAATTCCAAAATTATTTATAATCTCCACTAAATGTTCGTCAATGTGCAAAATAAAATCAATTATATAGGTAATAAAATCCACCAGGCACTCACTTCCTCTTCTTTTTTAAAGTCAAAGTTTATTTTACCACAAGTTAACTATTCTTGTATCAGACTTGTGACGTATTTCTTCACTTTTAAAAATTATTTGGCGCTAGTTTCATCTTCCATAAACTGATACAAAATGAGTTCCATGATAGCAATGGTTGAAATTCGCGAAGTAATGTCCAAATTGTTCATTTCAATTTCATCGGTGAAAATATATAGATTGATGTCACTCATATTTTGAATAATATTATTATCTGCACCTGTGATAGAAATTAACATTGGTGTCAAACTACGATTTTTTAATTTTTGGGCGGTTTGTATTAATTCAATATCGTGTCCGCCGTATGTAAGGATAAAAACTAAATCATCGCTACTAATATGGGGGAGGACAGCTTGCCGGTACTGATAGTCTTCTGGAAATTCCACTAAAAAGCCGCTCATCGTATAAAGATATTTGATATATTTTGCTGCATGTTTGCTTAATCCTTTGGCAAAAATATAAATTCTTGGCTTATTTGCTAATTTTTTCGTGATTTGTTTGATTTTACTTGGTTCTAGAACTCGGACCGATTCAATAATGTTTTTTAAATATTCTTCCCGGTAATCGGACTGCTCCACAACAAACGGGGATGGTTTTAATTCGGTATTTCCTAGTAAAGTGAATTTGAGAACCGTTGTAAACTCGCTATATCCAGTAAAACCTAATTTTCGTACAAAGCGTAAAAAAGTGGTAGTTGAAACAAAGCATTCCGCAGAAACCTCACGAATGCTTTGGTTTTTAATTAGATTCATATTTTTCACTACGTAATCAAACAAAATTCGTTCATTTCGAGTAAGAGAAGCTACAGTCTTGCTGGAAATTTCGAAAAAGTCCATACTTTCAGGTCTCCTTTTTATCCACGCATTGCGGTTTTATCAGGGATATGTTGTGTGATACAGTGAATATTTCCGCCGCCTAACAAAATCTCACGTGCCTTAATCCCAATAATTTCTCTGTCTGGGTATAATTTTCCAAGTAATTCCGAAGCATCTTTATCTTTCGGGTCATCAAATAGCGGGAAGATGATTGCGCCATTCGCTGTGTAATAATTCACATAACTAGCGGCTAGCCTGTCTCCTGCTTGCCTTGGAAACGTTCCATTAATTGCTTCTACCCCTTCGCTTTCCACTTGTGTAATTAATACTGGATCTGGACAATGCAATTGATGAATTTTGATTTTCCTTCCTTTAGCATCTGTTTCATTAGCCAAAATTTCATAGCATTCTCGGGAAATTATGTATTGTGGATCACTTTTGTTGTCAGTCCATGATAGCACAACCTCTCCTGGTGTAACAAAATTAAAAATATTATCAACATGTCCATTCGTTTCATCTAAGTAAAAGCCATGTTTTAGCCAGATAACCTTTTCTACATTAAAGTATTTTTTCAAAGTTGCTTCAATTTCAGCTTTGGTTAATTTCGGATTTCGCCCTTCTGATAAAAGACATTCCTCCGTTGTTACAAGTGTTCCCTCGCCGTCTACATGAAGAGAGCAACCTTCTAGAATAAAGTTTTCTGGTGAATAATAATCAATTCGTTCTAAATCACATATTTTTTTTGCCATTTGATCATCTTTATCCCACGGGAAATAGAGTCCATCAAGAAGGCCTCCCCATGCGTTAAATCCCCAGTTTACACCTCGCATAGCGCCTTTATCATTAATTAAAAAACTCGGACCATAATCGCGTATCCAGGCATCGTCATTGCTCATTTCAATGACACGAATAGCATCTGGCAGCTCGTTGCGGGCATTTTTG
Organism: Listeria ivanovii subsp. ivanovii; assembly: GCF_900187025.1. Classification (GTDB taxonomy): domain Bacteria; phylum Bacillota; class Bacilli; order Lactobacillales; family Listeriaceae; genus Listeria; species Listeria ivanovii. The sequence goes on along the minus strand of NZ_LT906478.1, from coordinate 43,332 downwards.
TATTGATTACCTGATACAAACATTGTGACTGGCTCATATTTCGAAATTGCGATTGCTACATCTTTATAATTTTGTTGCGCTGGTTTCCCCCCAAGTCGCCAATTATCAGGTCGTTCTGGCCAAATCATGAAACATCCAACATGAGGTTCGTATTCTCCCGGCATTCTAAAACCATCCTCTATCGGCAACCCATTCCGTTGTCCCATCCTTATTCTCCTCCTAAAACATCTTAACCATATTATACATGAAATAATGCTTTACAAGACAAAAACCGAGTAAAAATTACCCGGATTTTCGTCTCTATTTTACTCACCCTGCAACAATTACCGTCCCCGCTTCATGTTCGAGCATTGCGCCAATATTTTCAAGCGAAGTAATGATAGCCTTAGCATCTGGTCTTTCTTTAACAAACGCTGTAGCTGCCTCGATTTTCGGCAACATACTTCCCGCGGCAAATTGGTTTTCATCTATATATTTTTCTAATTCTGAAACCGTTACTTTTTCGAGTTTTTTCTGAGTCGGCTGATTGTAATTGATATAAACATTCTCTACACCAGTTAAAATGACCAACAAATCCGCACCGATTAACTCAGCCAATTTTTCAGACGCAAAGTCTTTATCAATGACCGTTTCAACTCCCATTAAATCCAGTCCCTCTTCTACCACCGAAACGCCACCGCCACCAGCAGAGATTGTTACGACTCCACTATCTACGAGTTGCTTAATAACTTTGTACTCTTTAATACTAAGCGGGCGCGGCGAAGGTACAACTTTGCGGTAACCACGACCAGCATCTTCCAGAAAGATGGCACCTGTTTCCGCCATTTCTTTTTCAGCCTCTGCTTTACTTAAAAATGGTCCAATTGGTTTGGTTGGATTTTCAAAAGCGGCGTCATTCTTATCAACTACAACTTGCGTAATTAAAGAAACGGCTACTTTATCAATGCCATGTTTTAAGAAAGCTTTATCAAGTGCATTTTGCATCCAATACCCGATACTTCCTTGCGTCATTGCTACACAAGTATCAAGTGGCATTGCCGGGTTTTTTTCTGACGCACCAGCATGTTGTTGCAACATCAAATTACCCACTTGAGGACCATTCCCATGCGAAATAATTAAGTCATCCCCGTTTTCAATAAATTGAACTAAATATTCCGCGGTTTCCTCCAAGGCTTTTTGTTGTGCTTTTGAGCTGGCATCACTTGAAAGAATTGCATTTCCACCTAGTGCCACGACTATTTTTCGCTTCATCATGCTCTCTCCTTATCCTCTTGGCACTTGTTGGGTAATGCAGTGAATATTTCCGCCGCCAAGTAAAATTTCTCTCGCCTTAACACCAACAACTTCACGATCTGGATAAAGCTGTTGTAGTTTTTCACGTGCTAATTCATCATTTGGATCACCGAATAACGGGAAAACAACGCCACCGTTCGCAGTGTAGTAGTTAATATAACTAGCAGCCAAGCGATCTCCTTCTTCGCGCGGTAATGTCCCTTCTACCGCATCAACTCCCTTACTTTCTTCGTCCGTAATTAAAATTGGTTTTGGTACATGAATTTTATGGACTTCTAGTTTGCGTCCTTTTGCGTCTGTTTCATTCGATAATATATCGAAACATTCTTTGGAGATTTCATATTGCGGATCAGATTCATCATCCGTCCATGCAAGTGCAACAACACCCGGGCGAACATAATTAAAAATATTATCTACATGTCCGTTTGTTTCATCTAAATAAATACCTCTTTTTAGCCAAATAATTTTTTCTAAGTTTAAATATTCTTTTAGTACCATTTCAATTTGTTTTTTCGATAGTTGAGGATTACGACCTTCTGATAATAAGCATTCTTCGGTTGTAACCAGTGTCCCTTCACCATCAACATGAATCGAACCACCTTCGAGTACAAAGTCCGCTAAACGATAACGATCTTTTCGTTCAAGTTCACATATTTTTTGAGCAACTTGGTCATCTTTATCCCACGGAAAATATAAGCCATCCACTAAACCTCCCCACGAATTAAAGGACCAATCCACACCACGAACATCACCAGAATCATTGATGACAAAAGTCGGACCACAGTCGCGTACCCAAGCATCATCATTATCCATCTCTACTACACGAATTTCATCTGGAATCATATACCTAGCGTTCACATATTGACTAGAACTTGCAACCACCGTGACTGGTTCAAATTTAGAGATGGCTGTCGCTACATCCACAAATGCTTTTTGGGCTGGTTTGGCACCTAAACGCCAATTGTCAGGTCGTTCTGGCCAAATAATATAGCAACCCGTATGCTTTTCAAATTCACCTGGCATTCTGAAACCATCTTTTTTGGATGAACTATCAATCGTTGTCATTTTTTTATCTCTCCTTTATCGATTCTTTTACCCGCCTGCCAAATACAAACTTCACCAACAATAACTGCTACAACTGTTCCTATCAAGATTGGTATTTTTTCATTCAATTCTGCACTAGACCCATTTAAAGGAACCGCCGAGAAAATTAACGTAATAATAAGTAAAATCATTGGTACAAATGTCATTAAGTAAAGTAAAATTTTTCCACCGGGAACTTTAAATGGACGTTCGCGATTTGGATCAATCTTGCGTAATTTCAAGAAAGCTGGGAACATCAAGATATATGAACCTAGTAAAGCAACAACATTCAGTGCGAAAAATGCCCAGAAGATATTTTCGTTTGGAATAAATGGTGCCGCAACAATTAACACGGAAGCTACAACACCGTTTAAAATACTAGTACCCGTTGGCATATCATTTTTCGGATTTGTTTTCCCAAAAACAGCTGGTAAATCTTTGTTTTTCGATGCATACATAGCAACATAGTTCACTCCGAGTGCCCATGATACTAAGTTTGCAACCAATGTATACATAAACATAATCCCAATAATAATCACAAACGGATTAACTCCACCAATCAGCATAATGAAGCTATCTATTAAGCCACCTGATGTAGAAAGTTCAGAAGTCGGAATTGCTGCCCCCATTCCGAATGCTGCTAGTAAATAGAAGAAAGCTATCAAAATCCCGCCGTAAATGATTGCTTGCGGAATTTGTTTTTTCGGATTTTCCATATCACTTGCAAGCGTCGTAACAACTTCAAAACCTAAGAAGTTAAATAAAATAACGGAAATAAAAGATAAACTTTCTAAATCAAAAGTAGGGAGTAATGCTTTTCCAGAAAAGTCATTTGCCAGCCCTTTTGTAATCGCAAAATAAATTCCAAGAACACCCAAAGACAACATAATCGCTACTTTACAAAATGCAGCGATATTGAGTATCCACTTACTATCACTCACTGGGTAGCAACTAATAATAACGACTATCCAAACAAAAACGAGCTGAATCAATATCGAAACAGGTGTCCCAAATGAGATTGGAAAGATTTGAGTAATTACTTCCACAAATAATACCGCTAAACTTGCCATCCAAATGGGGTAATTAATCCAGTAAAGCCAAGCAACCCGGGCACCCCATTTTCGTCCAAATGCACGTTTCACCCAATCATAAATTCCACCCTCATCATCATAGGTTGTCCCAAGCTCCGCCGAAACAAGCCCATATGGTAAGAAAAATAATATTAAGAGTGCAATCCACCAGAAAAACTGAGATGATCCAATCGCTGCTGCAGGTGCGGCTGATTCTACAACCAAGACAACGCACACAGCCATAAGAACCGCATCAAATAATCTGAATTTCTTTTTTTCCAAAATGCCCACTCCTCTTTTTAAGTGGGGGGAAGAAAGTTACTAGGACTTTCTTCTCCTCCTTATTTTGGTATCTTATAAGCCAGCGCCATTTCTAAGTAATAGTTCCAGTTCTGCATCATATTTTTCTGCTACCGCAATACCAGCTTCCTTCACATATGGATTCATGAAGTATACAAGTAATGCTCTCATCGCAGTCAGTCTATTTTCTGCTTCATCAATGACAACAGAATAAGGCGCATCCAGAACTTCATCTGTCACTTCTTCACCACGAGTAGCTGGCAAGCAGTGCATAAATTTCACATGCGGGGCTGCTTTACTAATTAGCTCTTTATTCACTTGGTATTTAGGGTAGAAAGTTTTCAATCTTTCTTCTTCAGAAAGTTCCGCTTCATAAAGTCCGTACCATACATCTGTATAAATAAAGTCCGCATCTTTTAGAGCAATATCTGCATCTTCTGTAATTAAATAACTTCCGCCAGACACTTTGCAATTTTCTTCCGCGATTTTCAAATGTTCTTCTCTTAATTGGAATCCTTTAGGCCCAAATTGCACAAAATCCATACCTAATTTGGTTGCCATAAACATGGTCGATGCACAAACTTGTGTAGCATCACCAACAAAAACGATTTTGCAGTCCTCGATTTTTTTGCCTGCTGGAAGATGTTCAAACATGGTAATCGCGTCACCAAGTTCTTGTGTTGGATGGTTGTAATCACTCATCCCGTTGATTACTGGAATCGCTGCAGTATTCGCAAGTTCCACCACAGTTTGATGCCGTTCTACACGTGCCATCAATATATCTACCAATCTGGAAAGAACTTTCGCAGTATCTCCTACTGATTCATGTCCGCCAAGTTGAATTTGTCCTGGCGCTAAGTACTGAGCGTGCCCGCCAAGCTGGGTCATCGCTGTTTCAAAAGATACACGGGTCCTTGTCGATGATTGTTCAAAAATCATCCCTAGTGTTTTATGTTTTAAAAGTTGTGGATAATGACCATTTTTAATAGATTCTTTCATTTTACGACCAATTTCTATCATAAATAGTATTTCTTCTTTAGAAAAATCTTTCGTATCGATAAAGTCTCTTTTTTTGTTCATTTTTGTCACCTCAACAGTTTATTTTCTATACATTTTCTGGGGCATACTCGAGTAATTCCTTGCCACATGCTCATCATAGTACAAATAAGTTTATTTTTGAATACGTTTTCAAGTTTTAAGAACAGACGGAATCACCCTGTAACTCGTTACATTATGCGTAACATGTGACAGGGGCAAAAAAGAAGACTGGAGAAAACCCTGATATTAAGGGTCTCCTCCAGCCTGCATGCGACTATTATGCATAGTCACCTGGTTTAGTTTTACTTTTCATTGCTACACCAAAATCCGTGTAGATTCGCTCTGTTAATCGATTCCCTTTTAACTCCGCAATATGATGCGCTAAAATTTGGAAAGGAATAATCATTAGAAACGGTGCCTGATATTCATTTAACTCAGCAGGAATGCCAAGTGTGCGTTCGTTCTTCGCTGTTCCAAATTGAATCGTATACGTATAAGGTGTGTATTTCGATTCATAATTTCGTAATGCTACAAGTCTTTCTGTCACTGCACTTTTGGTCTCCAAAAAGAAGATACGGTGTTCTGGATTCACTTCTAAATAAGGACCGTGCATGAATGCTTCTAAATCAAGTCCTTGTGAAGGAACGCGAACGGTTTCGGAAAATTTTGTTTCAAACTCTTTGCATGTCCCAACAGTTGGTCCATAGCCAATTGCTGTGAATTTTGGCGCAACTGCGAATTCCGCTTGCCACTTTTCAAAAAAGCTTTCTGTTTGCGAAATTGTTTCAGGTATTGCCTTAATTGCTTGGTTAAAGACGGTCAGTTCCTGGTTGAAACGTTCCTGATCAATTTCACCTGTTTTATAAGCAAAGTGAAGACCTGTCAGCATCAAAGTTAGTACTGTTGCGGTAAATCCTTTTGTTACGTAGCCTACACGTTCTTTTCCTGAGCCAATATCAAGTGTTATATCCGCAAACTCAGCGATTTCACTGGCTACATCACTCGTTAACGCAACAACTGGAACAGATGCTTCTTTCTTTACTCGTTCAAGTGCCGCAATCGTTGAGGTGCTTTGACCACTTTGAGAAATTCCAAGCACTAAATCGAGCTGCGTCGGTAATTTTTCATAGTATAAATGATTGAACGGTTCTTGAATGGTTATCCGTACATCCGCTAAGTTTTCAATATAATATTTTGCGCTTTGGGCTGCATTTATACTAGAACCAGTCCCCAAAATTAGCCATTCTTTTGCGCCCTTACTTACTAATGATTCTAGTTTTTCCGCATTTCCTTCAAAATTAGCTAAAATCGACTTGCACATTGCTTCTTCTTCATTGATATAGGTCATCATTGTCGGTTTCATTTTAAACTTCTCCATTCGTTACTGCTTCAGTTTCTACTTTACCTGCAGCTTTTTGCTCCAACACATAAGCGCGATTGGCTACAAGTACGAATGGTAGGTAAATCAATGTTCCTACTGCAATAATCGCAATTTGTAAGATCGAAGCGCGGATATCGCCACCTGTTGCTAGATAACCTGATAGTACTGGCGGAGTTACCCAAGGAATTAAAATGTATGTTTGGCTAATCCAACCCCATGAAGTCGCAAAATACGCCATCGCGGTAGAAGCAAGCGGTGCAATCACTAGCGGGATACCATAAATCGGGTTAAACACTACTGGCAAACCAAACATTAATGGCTCACTTACGTTAAAAATACTCGGAATCAAACCAAATTTCGTTACCATTCGATGATCCGGTCGTTTGGAGGCAATGAAAATCGCGATAACTAAGCAAATGATTGTTCCGCCACCACCCATGTATACAAACGCATCTAAAAATGGTTGTGTAACAATATTTGGCATAGCTACATGCGCATTGACCGCATCAATATTTTGTTGCAAAGAAGTTAAAAGGACTGGTCCAGAAATAGCACCTAAAACAAATGCACCGTGGATACCAAATACCCATAAAAATCCTGCTAAAAATACATACAATAGAATTCCTGGTAGAGTTTGGAACCCACCAACTAAAGGAATTTGAAGAACTTTCACAATAATTTCTGGAATACTCATAGATACGAAACTAACGACAAGTACTTCGACAATAGCTAAAATACTTAAAACTAAGAAAGCTGGAATTAATATATTAAAAGACTTCGCAATAGCTGGTGGAACACTTTCAGGCATGGAGATTTTCAGCCTTTTACTTTTCGAGAATTTAGCCAGCATCGTGATACTAACCAATGAAGCAATAATTGCAAGGAACATCCCTGTGGAACTTGTCATTTCTTGGGATAACACGCCACCAACTTCAAAACCTTTACCATCAACCGACATTAAGTGAGAAGTAGCGGGAATTAGCACAACATATGCCGCAACTGCAATCGCTCCCTCTGTACGCCCTTCCATACCATATGATTTAGCTAAAAAGTTACCAATCAAAAAGGCTGCTAAAATTGCCATAATACCAAGAGTCGAGTTATAAACTTGGATCCCCACACCTAGATAATTTTCCACATTTGGAATAAATTTAAGCAAGCCGTTTTCCGGTTGAAGCAAAACATTATTCACTAATAAGAAAAACGCGGCAATAATCGTGATTGGTATCATCGCTGCAAATCCATCACGAATTGCCATGATATGTTTTTGCGACGAGATTTTTTGAGCAAAAATAGATAATCCTTCAATAAATCTACTAGATAAACTTCTCTCTGAACTCATTTTTTTGTCCTCCTAAGATTTCTCTGTTATTTTGTTTAAATCTGCTACAATCGACATCCATTTCCCTGCATTACCAACCCAAACTTCCTTGTAAGTTGCATTATTAAATTCTGGCCAGTAAGGTTCATCTTCATTTCTAAAAGTTTCCATCCCAACTGGTATTTCGCCAGTAATTTCTCCATTTAAAACGCTATATTGCTGTGCATAACGATAACCCTCACCGTGCATCATTGACTGTCCAAACGGATTCATTCCGATCACCCACTGCAACTGTCCTTCTGCAATCTCAAGAAGTGTTTTATCTTGCAAAATTTTCCCAGCAACAGAAGCTGCTTTTCCTGCTGAAAGTAAAATCGCATTATTGCCTCTAAATGAAAACCAAATTGGAAACTTCCGTAGCGAAATCTCTTCGTTTAGTTGGATACCTTGCTCAAATTGCAATTTGTATTCTTCTATCGCCCTTTCATCAATAAGCAGATGTTGTAAATGAAAACTTGCTTCATCCAAATACTCGTCTTTTTTATAAAGACCTGCTGGAATTAGTGAATATGGTTTAGTAAAACGAGTTGCTTTTTTCAAATAATCGCCGTACATCTCTACCGCTTGTAGCCACTCCTTGTATGCCTTGTGTGCAGGTTGTGTTTCGACCGCTGCTTCAATTGCTAATAAATAAAGGTGTTCCCGCGCTTGATGATTGAAATGTTGAATGACTTTATGACTCTTATCTCGATAGAAGAAACCGTTATATCGTTCATTTGTTTCACTATCAAGAATGCCTGTTTTCTCTTGCGCTTCAAGCATTAACGCTAACCACTCAGCCGCTTTTTCAGCGTATTCTTCTTTTTTCGTCAACTGATAGACCATCGAAGCCGCCCATGAAGCAGTCGCATAGTATAAACTTTCCGATGTTTGGTAAGTATGCTCCCAGAAAATCGGTTTTTGACCTGTGCCGTGTTTTTGTAATTCTGCCATCGCAAATAATAAATCTTCTTCAGCAATTTTTCGCAAATGGTTTTGCATTGCTGGGTTATCATTTACCTGTCCGCCAATGAATGCTTCAATACCTGCACAGTAGAAATTTTCGTAAGCTTGATTATGCACCCTAGCAATCGCATCATCCATGCCACCAACAAGTCCATCTGTCCACCTCGTCATTCCTGCACTAGTAGCTCTGTATCCATCACCAAATCGGGTTTTTAAAAGAAAATCAAGTCCCCATTCACCTTCTTCTAAAAGGCGCATCCGTAGCTGTTCGTCCTTTTCAGATAGACTTCCTGCCACTTCGTATAAAGCCATTGTGACTTCTGCAGTTTGAATCAACTGTTGAGATACGTCACCCGCATCATGCCAACCACCGTTAAAGGAAAGCTGTTTCCCATTATGTTCAGCGATAATATCGGCATGGCAAGTAGTGTGTTTTCCAAAAACTGGACAACCACAACGTTCGCAAAAAATAAAGTTAAGCGATTTCCAGATAGAAGATTCCCAAATTACTTGTGACTCACCAATTTGAAAAGCATCGGTTTGTCTATTTGCGAATTTTAAATAATATTCGCCTACCGTTTGCAACTCGGAAAAATCTAAAATCACAAAATTCCCTGTTTCTGTAGCTTTTTGATAACTTTTTCCAGTAAAAACAAGTTTATCTGCCTTTTTTTCATGAATAGTGAAAGTTGCCGCTTCTACGTTATTCGTGCAAAACGCTATTTTGGGCATTTCTTTTGAGTAACCATTGTGTGAATATATAAGCGCTTTATTTTGCGGTATCCAGCCTTTAGAAATTTCTGGATTAGCAATCTTCTCTAATTTAATTTCATTAATCAATAATTCCATCGTCCCAGCAGTCAAACGTTCTGGTCCATTTAAATAATAGCTAAAACTAATTTCCGTCATTTTATCTCTTGGTAAACCTTCTACTTCAAAAATAACGTCATTCCACTCATGATTGATTAAATTAACCCCATGTACCCCTTCACGCCCATATATATCAGGCACTTTGACTGTCCCATCGTTTTTAAAGCTAATCATTAAATACGGATTGGTTACACCAGGAAAATTGGGGAAAACTTGAATTCGAACGCGATTAAAGTCGTTCCAATCTTCATTTTCAAGGGGCGCAGATATGAGAACGTTACCAAAATTAGTGTAGTCTCCATCATCCGGTGCACCAACAGGCCAGTGCGGCATTACTACTGGTGAAGTAAGTCTAATTTCACCTTGTTTTGAAATGGTATATTCTCCCGGGCCTTGATGCGTAAACTCCAAAGAGACACTTTGTTTGGCACTGAATAAAATTTTATCCGTTAAAACCTGCTTTTTTTGGGCAATGGTTTCTAGTGCATGCTTTGTTTCGATAGGAAGCGGTCGATGAATAATACCAGTTTGTGCAATTTGTCGTTCCATGCTTGGTTTCATGCTTTCACTCCTTCATTTCCTAGTTTCATTCCAATAACTGCGGCACCAATTAGGCCAACTTTATCCTTTTCCAGCTTAGAACGAACAACACCCTTAGTGACAAAACGAATAGTATTGCTTTGAAGATTCGCTTTTATTTTTTGAAAAAATTGCTCGTTTTGTGTCACGCCTCCACCAAGAATCACACATTCTGGATCAGTAGTCCGGACTAAATTCATGATTAGATTAGCTAATTGAAGCGTTGCATTATCAATGATTTTCACTGCAAGTTCATCTTGTTGCTCCGCTGCTTGGAGAACCATTTTTCCAGTTAACTCCTCCTGATTTTCAACTAATATAGAACTTGGATACGCTACTATATTTCGACTCACTTCTTCTTTAATGCCTAAACCAGAAGCCAGTCGTTCCACACATCCTGTTCGGCCGCAACCACAAAGCACATCGTTATGAATATCCACAACAGTATGACCGATCTCACCAGCATTGAAATGTCCACCTTCAATGATTTGACCATCAACTACAAAACCTGCTGCAAGCCCTGTGCCGACATTCAAGTAGATGAAATCATTCGTTTCTTGTCCCCAGCCTAAGTGCTTCTCAGCCATCGTTGCACATACCACATCATTCCCAATAGTTACATCAAGCCCTATTTTGGCGGCAAGGATTTCCGCGAGGGGTGTTGGATTTGTTTTGCCAGGTTCGATTTCGAGCCAAATTCCCGCTTTGTGATCCACTCGCCCTACAAGACCAACACCTACTCCAATTTGTTTATCAGCCACAAAACCAATCGTTTGCGTATAATCATCTAGCGCCAAAAGTAAAGTTTCCAATGCTTTTGTTTGGTTTTCTGTGTTGCTTGGATAGCTTTTGGACTTCAGCACCTCTCCAGCTGTCGTTACTTCACCAATTAAAATTTTAGTGCCACCTAAATCAATTCCAATGACAGATTCTTTTATGCTCAATTCTTCCACCTCATTTTTGGTAACGTTACCAAACCAAAACGTTTGTTGATAGCGCTTTCTAACAAAGAATAACCGTAATAATTGAATATGTCAACCCCTTTTTGCTTATTTTTGATAACGTTACCAAATTATCGCTTGTTATTTTCGGATAAATAAGCTACACTTAAACTAGCTAAAAACGCTTACGAGGTGAATCTTTCCAATGAAAAAAATAACCATTCAAGAAATTGCTAAATTGAGCGGCGTGTCAGTTTCTACAGTATCTCGAGTTATTAACAACAGCCCCTCTGTTTCAGCAGCAAAGCGTCAAAAAATCCAAGCAATCATTGATGAATATAACTACACACCTAGCGTATTTGCTCGTGGAATGGTAAATAAGCAAACAAAGAATATTGGGGTAATTTTGCCAGATATTTCTAACCCCTATTTCATTTCACTTGTAACCCAAATTCAAAAATTCGCGCTAGATTATATGTTTTCAACGATTTTGTTTAATACGATGCTTGCCGAGCCTGCTAATAAGAAAAATAAACATCCTTTAACCGAGGAAGATTACTTGAAAATTATTTTGGAAAAACAAGTGGATGGCTTGCTTATCCTAGGTGGAGAAATTGATAAAGAAGTGATTTCAACGGAATATATAGATGCTTTGAATCAATTAAATAAAGCAATCCCAGTAGTCGTAATTGGCTCAAAAATCCCTGAGCTGAGCTGTTTATTTATTGAACGGAACTTAAAAAAAGGTGTTACTACGTTAGTTAGCCATTTGACTGCACTTGGTCATGAAAATATTGGTTTTATTGGCGGGGAAGCGGGCGTCAAAATTACGACTTATCGTTTAGAATCTTTCAAAGAAGCCATGGCTAGCTATCATCATCCTGTAAATGATGATTGGGTCGTACTATCTGATTACTATACCGCAGATGGTTACTCAGCAATGACAGAACTACTAACAAACAGCGCCGAAAATTTACCAACTGCTCTTGTAGCGATTAATGATAGTGTTGCAATTGGAGCAATTCGGGCAATTAATGACGCCAACCTTTCTTGCCCAGAAGATATTGCGATTGTCAGCTGCGACCAATTTATGAATGGTGATTTTCAAACGCCACGGTTAACCTCCATGGATCAACACAATGAATACCTTGGAAAAATGGCACTGTTACAACTGATTAGTGCTATTAATGGACAAAATGAACCGATGATAATTAATCATAATCCAGAGTTAATTATCCGCGAATCATGCGGCTCCAAGCTATAATGAAAGGGAGATTTATTTGGAAAAATATTTAATTTGTTCTGATTTAGATGGTACTTTACTACTTAAAAACCAAACCATCTCTGAAAAAACTCTACATTTATTGCAACAATTAATAGAAGAAGGGCATCATTTTGCTGTTTCCACAGGCCGAATGTATAATTCAGCAACTGATTTTGCCAAAATGGTTCATCCTAAAGCAGATGTTATTGCATCAAATGGTGGGGTGGTTGCTGTTTCTGGTGAAATAATTCAGCAAAGCACGATGAAGCAATCCGCCTTGCTGGAGACCTTTTCATTGTGCCTGGCCCATGATTTAGCTGTTTTTTTCTTTTCAACGAATACTGTCTACTATACGAAAACCCCGCCATCCTATTTTTCAGATGAAGCGGATAAAGGGCGTGTAAATGCGACTAAATTAGTTGCTGTTCAAACAGAGCAAGCTTTTCTGGAGCACTACAATCAGTTTGTTAATGGTATTGTTATTGAGGAAGAAGCTTTTGATAAACTCGGCACACTTCGAAGTGAACTTGAAAAACTAACGGACGTATCTATCCTATCTTCACATGCTAATAATATCGAAATTTTACCAAAAGATATGGATAAGAAATACGCGGTGAAAAAACTGGCCGATTATTTAAAAGTCAAGCCAGAAAACGTCATTGCTTTCGGTGATGGCGAAAATGATATTGGGATGCTTGAAGTCGCAGGTGTTGGTGTCGCAATGGATAACGCTAGCGACCTCGTGAAAAAGAGCGCCGATTATGTCACTACTGCAAATGACGCTGATGGTATTTATTACTTTTTAAAACAATATTTAAATTGCTAAAAACGCCGCCCGGTAAGCCCGGACGGCATTTTAATTTTATTCCTCTACAGAAGCAGCTTCTTCATAATTGATTAATGCAATTAGTCCACCAACAGCAAGTAATACGATTGGTAGTAAGAACATAATGGAAACGGACATCGTGCAACCAATTGCCGCAGCAACCATCATTGCACCACCAAGACGTGGTTTATTTGAAACAACAAATGAACCGACCAGTCCAACACCCGATAGCACAAGCGAACCAATAGTTAACATATAGAAGAAAAACGATTCCTCTTCTAAAGCCTGTGAAATATCCGGAATAACTAGTACCATCAAACTAAATCCAATACCAAGCGCCGCCCCTAAAAATCCCAGTAATCCTTCAACTTTCATGACAAAAACTCCTTTTAAATACGCATTTTCTTTTATGTTATCATTTTAACAAAAAAATGGGTAGTTTTCAGCTTGGAAGAGCTTGGTTTTGTAAACTATTTATCATTTTCTGTAAATTTAAAAAATATATTGACTACTATATTTATATTGTGATATCTTTAACAAGTAAAATTAAACTAATTAGGAGATAAGCATCATGAAAAAATTCGCATCAAAAAATGTTAGGATTATCATAGCGCTTGTAATTGGGGTAATGGTCTTTGCACCCGCATTCCATACTAAAGCTGCTGATAACAATATTGGTTTCGATTTTAAACTTAAACCAAATTGTGCTAACTCAGGATCAAGCTCAAGGTATAGAGAAACTTCCTCTGTAAATAATCCTTGGAAAGTTCGTGTTAACAATTCTACAGAAGGCAAAGGTACGATTGCTTCATTTTGGCTAGGAACTTATAATAATGATAAAAAAGCTGTACGAGGTTCTGCAATAATGAATATTACACAGGGAGCAAAAGCACGCTATTGTGGTGCTTATAAAGTAGCAAATAAAAACACTACATACTTGGCTGCCGAAAATAATAACTATACTTCCAAAACTTATTATGTCGATGGAATTTGGGACGAGGAAACTTGGTGATTTCCGAACTAAGAGAGAGAGTCTAACTCCTCTCTCCTTTTTAATATTATAGAACGGAGCCACACACATGAAAAGTCAATTTACTTATTAAATAATACAATCACTTGGGGTACGTTCATTTTAATTATGCTTATACCCTGTGTTGAAATTCTTCAGTTATGTATAATGGTTCCAGCAGATGAAGTGGCTATTCATCCTGCCTTTGCATTCTTTTTAGCCGGTTCTAGTCAAGGACATATAACTCAAATATTGTTACTCTGGTTTTTACCTATTCTAGGGTTATTACTTGGAACTGATTCAGCCATCCAAGAATACCAGACAGGAGTTCGAAATATCGTTATCAATAAAATTGGAAAAAAAGCTTATATTCTTCAAAAATTAGCTACCAGTTTTATTCTTTGTTTTATCACTATGTTTGCAGCTTTATTATTAAATTTTATTTTAGTTTCTATTATATTTAGAGGTGGTACGTATCAACTAGGATTGGATGGAGCCGGATCGCTTAATTCTTTATTTGATATAAGCATCCAGCATCCCTACTTAGCAGATATCGGTTTTGGGTTTGTTGCTTGTTTAATGGCTGGAATGGCTGGCGTCATCGGAGCAAGCGCTAGTTTGTTCTTTTTGAATAAAAAATTCGCATATCCAGCAGCATTTTTTATTTGGTTTTTGATGATTCTTCCAGACAATTCCATTATGTTTATTTTCCAACCTTTTACAGAATATGGATTCGAGATAATCCTACCTATATTTCTAGTTTTCAGCCTAGTAGTTTTGATAATTGTTAGTATTCTTTACTTATATGAGGTGAAATATGTTAAAGAGTAGATATTTTCTTCTAATTCTTTCCATGTTCCTCTTTTTTTCTGTTTTTTGGTTTACACAAAACTGGCAATTTCTAAAATTTCCTAAGAGCGAGGAGCTTGTTCTTCTTATGAATGGTAGTTTGTATGGGTATTCCTCCATCAAATCACTTTGCTTGATGCTTGTTTTTCCATATTTAATATTTTTACTACTATTCTCAAAGAAAGAACAAATTATTTCTTTAGTTAGAGAAAAAAAGCGGCTACACGCGTATCATAAAATTATGAAGGATACAATCATTGCCAGCTCACTATATGTAGGCATTTATAGTAGTGTGAATTTAATTTTTGCTTTTATTTTTGCAAGCCATAAATTTCTTATAACCACTCATTTTTATAGTGGCATACTCGTGTTTTTCTTAATGCTGTTTTCCTTTTACTTAGCTATTGGCCTTCTTTTTAGAATTATCTATGACATTACTAACTCTACTGGACAGGCGCTTATTTTTGGAGCCTTCGCAATGTGCCTTTTTTATCTTATTGATTGGATTATTTTAAACGGAATCTACTGGACGCCACTTCATACATTAAATTTCTTTGATCTTTGGCTACAAAACGGTCCAAAGCTTCCCGAAATACCATTTATTCTAATTCCAGGCGCAGCTATAGCACTTATTCTATATTTGCTCAGCTCCAATATCTTTATAGAAAAGGACTTTTACTAATATGAAGAACAAAAAACTTATTATTTTAGTAGTTATTTGTTTACTTTTACAGGCTATATTGTTTAGCTCCTTTGAGTTCCCATTTAAAACATTACCAGTTCTAGATGGCTTTCCAGTTGGATTAGCCACACCAGTAGTCACACGATTATTACTTTACTGGTACCTACCAATTGTTGCTTTCAGTTTTTATATTTCAGGTAATATAAAAGATTTATTGTCTAATTATGGTTTTTTACAAATTTCTCGTAACTATAAAAAAGAATATTGGTTGATGGAGCAATTTTTAAAGTTGTTTGTAAAAATTATCCTGTTTATCTGTTTACAAATTGTTTTAATTTCCATAATTACGCCATTTTATATAAACTGGACTAGTCAATTTTTCTATTTAACGCTGGGCTATTTCCTTATGTTGCTTACTATTTTCAGTTTACAGTATCTTTTAGAGCTATTTATAGATGCACAAAAAGCGTTATTAATTATAAACGGTTACGTGATTATTTCTATTCTTGCGGCAGATTTAATCTATCAAAATACAACTGTAACTTGGCTTTATTACTTACTACTTCCTAATTATGGTATGGGCTTTAGAACTGGACTCAGTGCATTTTCTAACACTTCCACTTCACTAATTTCAGAACCTATCAGTGTAATCATTTTATTAGTAGTTTTACTGTGCGTATTTATAGTTGCTATTAAGAAATTTAAAACAACAGACATTTTATGACAACGGAGGGTTTTTATGATCAAGATTGTTAATTTACACAAGCAAATTAAGCATACAGAAGTGCTTACTAATATAAATTATTCTTTTGAATCAGGGAAAATTTATGGTATTTTTGGGAAAAACGGTTCAGGGAAAACTATGTTACTTAGATCACTAGCTGGCTTAATCATCCCAACAAGTGGTGAAATTTTTATTGATGATAAACAGCTACATCAAGATATTTCTTTCCCACCGAGCATGGGGATCATTATTGAAAATATGGAGTTACTGCCACAATTTGATGCACGAACAAATCTAAAAATCTTATCTAAGATCAAAAACATCGCAAGTGAAGAAGTTATTGATAACTCCATTGATAGAGTGGGCTTAACTCCGCATATTGATAAAAAAGTTAAAAAATACTCCCTTGGAATGAAACAAAGATTAAATATCGCTCAAGCTATTTTTGAAAAACCTGCTGTAATATTACTTGACGAGCCTATCAACGCGATAGATGACCAAGGTATTGAGCTAATTAATCAGTTGCTGCTAGAAGAAAAACAGCGTGGTGCTACTATTATTATCGCTAGCCACCATAAAGAAGATATTGCACCTCTTTGTGATGTGACTATCCGAATGGACCAAGGGAAAATTATCCATGACTAAAACTAAAGTAGGTATTTTCATTGCTTTAGCAGTCATTACACTGCTTTTCTTCCTCGTTCCTAAAGGTGTAAAGTATATTAAAAATCAAGACCCAGAACTATTAAACGCAGCTGAAAGTGTTAAACTCCAATCTGGTGAATACACTGTTGGAAAAGATATAAAAGTTGGAATCTATGATATGCAAGTAACAAAAGGCTCGCTGTCTTACTTTGGTACAAAGCTTTCTAAAGGCAATAAGCTAGTGGGCATGGAGTTACTAGATGATAATAAAATATATTTTGAAGGCTCCGGTGAAATAGAACTGACGCCAGCAGAATTCACTCCCATCAAACCTTCTGATGACATCTATACAATAGAGCATTCAGGTTCATACGAAATCGGCAAACAAATTCCAGTCGGGGAATATAGCCTGACTTATATTGCTGATAAAAATAGTTCTGAAAAACCCTTTATCCAAATTTCACCTTACTACGCTGATGATGCCCGTGTCGATATTCAATTTGAAAATAAAGACACTTATGATATTACTTTGAAGTCAGGAGAAATTTTGACAGTTAAAAAAACAAAATCAGAAGAGCTTGATAATATGGATGTTTTGCTAGAAAAGAAATAAAAAAAGACCGACAGTTAAGCCGGTCACAAAAAGGGAGTTTAGGATTTTAAGGAACTTTACAATTAGCAAAAAGGGAGTAAAACTAATTGCATTCCTTGCTTACAGGTACTATATTACCGATTAAATATGAACATTTAACAATGATTTTATTAAAAATTTGTTAATGTTTCACGTGAAACATTAACTTCCGCTCCAATTAAACATGGTTTTGCCGCCGCACCATGTCCAATTTCTGCTGTTCGAAAAATAGGTAACTTATATTTTAGACCTAGTTCTTGATATAAGCTGCCTATTTTACTGTATTCACCTGCTTTTTCCGCTTCTGAATGCTCCCCAACAATCACTCCTGAACACTTAGAAAAGACTCCCAACTGCGCTAATTGTGCAAGATAGGATGCTATTTTAGCCTCTGTCCCTCCAGAACTTTCTAACAAAATCAGTTTTCCTGAAAAATTTGGCATAAATTCCGTCCCAGCTAACTTCAAAAAGCAACGAATATTCCCACCGATTATCTCTGTACGATGCCATTCAAAATTGGTGAGTGAGTCCCCTTTAATCACTAGCTTATTTTCGAAAAACATTTGTTTAAATTGATCTAGCTGCAACACTTTTTCGCTTCCGACCAAGTTTAGCAGTAAATAATTATATCCTATCTGCTTCGTTTTTGTATAAATAGCATTTAAGACTACGGTTAGATCACTATACCCAACAAAGGGTTTGGCGGATTTTTGGATAATATCAAAATCGATATAAGGTAAAATTTGATTCGCCACGTCACCACCAGAAATATCAAAAATAACTTTAACTTGAGGATTTGCATATAATTTCATCAATTCCCTTGCTCGTTCCTTCGCGCTCCCACTATACAGCGAGTCATCCACCTGGAAAACAGTTTTAGCAAAAAGGCTTTTTAGCCCAAATTCTTCATCTAAAATACGCTCTAAGTCCGCTATCCGTTCCTTATCCGCAAACCTTCTGCCATTAGAACAACAAATAATTCCAATGCTATCTCCCGCTTTTAACATAACTCCACCACCTATTTTTTCTCAGTATAACATAAAAAACAGCTTGAGCAATTTTTGCCCAAGCTGCCTAATTATTATGCTTAGATTACTAGTGTGATTAAACGTTCTTCTAATTTAGCTTCTTTAGAATCAGTAATCATTACGTCTAAATATGAACCTGAGTTTGTGATAACTACTGGAGTTGTTACATCATATCCAGCTTCTTTAATACTTTCAATATCAAATTCGACTAATAATTGACCTTTTTCAATCGTATCACCTTGTTTAACGTGCGCTGTGAAGAATTTACCTTCTAATTGAACTGTATCCATACCGATATGAATCAGTACTTCTGCGCCGTCATTTGTTGTAATACCAACTGCGTGACCTGTTGGGAAGATTGTAGTTACAGTTCCTGCTGCTGGAGCGACTACTCGTCCTACAGAAGGGATAATTGCAACACCTTTACCAAGTGCGCCAGATGAAAATGCTTCGTCTTTTACGTCTGCTAAAGTAACGATTTCGCCAACTACAGGAGCTGGAATTGTTTCACGTTCGATTAAAGTTTCGCCTTCAACTGTGTTAGATTTTTCAACTACTGCTTCAGCTGGGTCTTTGAATCCAACTACATAAGTTAGAATGAAACCAAGAATGAAACTGATAATCATAGCAACAATAACCCACCAGAAAGTACTATCAATTCCTGCACCTTGTTTGATGAAGTTTGGAATACCGAAAATTCCAAGGCCACCGATAATATAACCTTGAGCTCCTGCAAAGCCGATAATTCCGCCACCAATACCACCAGCGATACAGCTCATGATAAATGGTTTTTTCAGTGGTAAAGTAACCCCGTAAATCGCTGGCTCAGTTACACCAAAAATACCGGAAATGAATGCTGGGATACTAAGAGATTTGATTTTTGTATTTCTAGTTTTGAAGAATACCGCTAGAACCGCACCAATTTGTGCAAAAGATGCTCCGAAAGTCATTGCTAGAATTGGATCAGATCCAAGTACTGTTAAGTTGTTGATTGCCACTGGTACAAGACCCCAGTGAAGACCGAAGATAACGAATACTTGCCAGAAACCACCTAAGATTAAACCTGCGATAATTGGGCTTAAGTTGTAAACCCAAATTGTTCCTGCTCCAAGTAATTGACCAGCCCATGTTGCGATTGGACCAATAACGATGAAAGTAAGTGGAACTACTACAAGTAATGTACAGAATGGAACTACGAATGTTTTAACTACATCTGGAACGATTTTTTTGAAGCCTTTTTCAACTTTAGAACCAAAGTATGCTGCTAAAATAATCGGAATAACAGAAGATGCATAAGACATCAAGATAACTGGAATTCCTAAGAAAGTCACATGAATTGGAGATTCAAAAATTGTACCTGCAAAAAGTGTGTAAATTGGTTTGCCTGCTGTAATGCCTGCAAGTGTTGGATAAACTAAGGACGCCCCAATTGCCATCCCGATAAATATGTTCCCGCCAAATTTCTTCATAGCTGTGTAGCCTAGGAAGATAGGGAAGAAGTAGAATAGACAGTCACCAATCGCATAAAGCAATTGATATGTTCCTGATTCTATTGTAATCCAGCCAAATGCTACAAACATTGCTGTGAAACCTTTAATCATACCTGTTGCAGCTAATACACCTAGAACTGGTGTAAATACGCCTGAAATCATATCGATAAAGCGGTTGAAGATATTACCACCAGATGACGCGTTATTATTATCATCGGCACCTTCTGCTGAAATTCCACCAACTGCTAATACTGCACTAAATACGTCTGGTACGTGGTTACCAATAACAACTTGGTATTGACCCCCACTTTTAATTACGGAGATAACTCCATCAAGTTTTTCGATTTCTTTTGTGTTTGCAATGCTCTCATCTTTCAGTTTAAACCGAAGTCTGGTAATACAATGAAAAACACTGTTGATATTTTCTTTACCGCCAACATTTTTTAAGATGTCTTTTGCTAACTGTTCATATTTCATTTTGACGACTTCCTTCCTCTTTTTTGTTTTTTGGGCAAAAAGAAAAACCTAAGCTCATTCGAGGACTTCACGTATAAACGTGTCCTACAAATCAGCTTAGGTTTTGCCCAATGAATTGGTAACAATCCTTTGTGATGAGATAAATATATCATATAAAGAAAACGGTTGCAAGTCTTTTTTAAAATAATTTTATTTGAGGAGATTTAACTCTCCCTATATAAGTTAGTACCACGGATTTCGGTAACTCATATTACGCTTACGCATTTATTTATGTAATAAGGGTATAACATAGTAATCTGCAATCGAAAGGGGAAATAATGGGAGCTAATTTGAATAAATGGGGGAAATTGTTACTTATTTTGGGACTTGTTTTTAGTGTATTTAGTGTTTCTACTACTGGCCACGCGGCGACAAAAGAAGTTGTAATCAACAAACAGATGATTACAACAGCCAGTTTAAATGTCCGTACAAGTAGCAACACATCTAGCAAGGTTGTCGGGTGGCTTACGAATAAGACCAAGTTCAAAGCCATCGCAAAAACATCCAACAACTGGTACAGACTTAGTTATAAAGGGAAAAAAGGTTATGTATCTGGGAAGTATGTGAAAACAGCTGGTGCTACAACTCCTACACCCAAACCATCAACTCCAAAGATTATTCAAATGAACGTACCTTTAATTGTACAGCGTCCACAACTTCCAACCGGATGTGAAATTACAAATATAGCAATGATACTGCGTTATGCTGGTAAAAACGTGGATAAAGTAAAGTTGGCAAAAGAAATGAAACGTCATAAATCCAATCCAAATTACGGTTTTGTAGGAAATCCTTTTTCTAAAAGTGGTTGGACGATTTACCCACCTGCTTTAGTAAATCAAGTTAAAAAGTATGCTGGTAGTGCTAAAAATATGACTGGAACGAATTTGACGGGGATTAAAACACAGTTAAATAAGAAGCATCCAGTTGTGGCTTGGGTAAGTAATTTTCACGGTTTTTCCGTTCATGCGATAACAATTACTGGCTACGACAAAAATAATTTTTATTATAATGATAGCTGGTCTGGCCAAAAAAATGCCCGAATTTCACAAAGTTACTTCAATACTTGTTGGAGCAAACAAGCGAAACGAGCAATTTCTTATTAATGGAAAAAAGGTTGGGACAAAAGGGTCTCTAAAATGAAAAACAAGCAGAAATCATGTCTATTCCATTTTTCGAAATGGCTCTATACAATGATTTCTGCTTTTCTATTTTCCAACTTTTATTGCTAAGCTTTAGTTATATCCAACCTCTTTTTTATTAATCGATATCTTTACCATTTGTTTCAATTACTTTTTTATACCAGTTGAATGATTTTTTCTTCGAGCGGTTTAGTGTTCCGTTACCTTTGTTATCGCGGTCCACGTAGATAAAACCGTAACGTTTTTTCATTTCGCCAGAGCCGGCGCTGACAAGGTCGATGCAGCCCCATGGTGTGTATCCAAGAAGTTCTACGCCGTCTTCAATTGCTTCACCCATTTCGCGTACGTGTTCGCGCATATAATCAATACGGTAATCATCATTAATTGAACCATCTTCTTCTACTTTGTCCACTGCACCTAAGCCATTTTCCACGATGAAAAGTGGTTTTTGATAGCGGTCATAAATGGTATTCATTGTAATACGTAGACCTAGTGGATCAATTTGCCAACCCCATTCGCTTGCTTTTAAGTATGGGTTTTTTAGTGTTGCGAAAACATTGCCTTCAGTTTCTTTATTTTTCTCAGGATCTGCACTTGTCAGACGAGAAGAATAGTAACTGAATGCTACATAATCTACTGTATGGTCGCGTAAAGCTTCTACATCGCCGTCTTCCATTTTGATGTTGATGTTATTTTCTTTAAAGAAGCGTTTTGTATAGCTTGGATAGTAGCCACGAGCTTGAACATCGATGAAGAAATAACCTTCACGATCAGCTTCAATAGATTTCCAGACATCTTTTGGATTACAAGTCATTGGGTATGTGTTACCCGCTGCAAGCATACAACCGATTTGGTTTTCTGGATTGATTTCATGTCCAAGTTTTGTTGCAAGAGCTGATGCAACTAGTTGGTGATGCGCCGCTTGGTATTTCACTTCTTCTGGATTTTCTTCCTTAGTAACGTCTAAACCACCACCAATGTACGGAAGATGAAGAATCATGTTAATTTCGTTAAATGTCATCCAATATTTTACTTTATCTTTATAACGCGTGAAAATCGCTTCACAGAAATTCAAGTAAAAATCAATACATTTACGATTTTTCCAACCACCATATTTTTTGAAAACTTCAAGTGGAGTATCAAAATGGTTAATTGTAACAACTGGTTCGATGCCGTATTTATGACATTCGTCAAAAACTGCATCATAAAATGCTAATCCTTTTTCATTTGGTTTCGCTTCGTCACCATTTGGGAAAATACGTGGCCAGCTGATGGACATACGGAAACATTTGAATCCCATATCCGCCATTAATTTAATGTCTTCTTTATAACGATGATAAAAATCAATGGATTCGTGACTTGGGTAAAAACCATAATCTGTAGCAAGCGCTTTCGCTGGATTGAATAAAGCTTCCCAACGTCCGTCCTCTACTGTTGGAAGGATATCTACAAGTGAAAGTCCTTTACCATCTTCAAGGTAAGCACCTTCACATTGGTTTGCAGCAACTGCTCCGCCCCATAAAAAGTCTTTAGGAAATTTTGATTCTGTCATTTTTGTGTATCTCCTCTCGCAAATATAATTTTACTTCTTCACTATAGAATATGTAATGCATTACAGAGCAAGGATTATTTTTCAATTTTTTTCTATGGGCTTTGTTTTACTCTTTAAAGGCCTAAAAAAACTGGCATGAAAAATTACTTTCATACCAGCTTTCGATTACATCAAATGATTCATATGACCAATTTCCATTACCCAATAAGAACCAATAACTACAACAATTGCGATAAATGCGGCGAAAAGGATATTGCCGATTTGGATTTTTCCATCGCGGCCTTCTGTCATGTGCATGAACATTAGGAGCTGTAAGGCAGCCTGAATGAACGCAAAGATGAAAATGATAACTACCTTCACATTTGTTGTTAGCGTCGAGTAAAGTGCTACCCAGACAGCTAAGAGCGTTAAAATAATCGATAACGCAAAGCCAACAATGTGTTTCCACGGAATGCCACCTTCAGCATGAGCTGCATTTGATTTATTATTTTGCGCCATATTAGTTCACCATCCCGAGCAAGTAGACACCGGTGAAAATAAAAATCCACACAACATCAAGGAAATGCCAGTATAAACTGGAAATAAATACTTTTGATGCTGTTTTTGGCGTCAAACCATGCATTTTAATTTGAATCAGAATAAAACTAATCCAGAAAATCCCAACCGTTACGTGAAGACCATGCGTCCCGAGTAAAACGAAAAATGCAGACCAATATGAACCTACTTGCATTGTTACGCCTTCCGTTACATAGTGTGCAAATTCATAAAGTTCAAAACCAACAAATCCCGCACCTAGAATCAACGTAATAATCGAGTAAATCGTCAACATTTTCACATTGCCTTTACGCATTTCACCAATCGCGAGACCACATGTAAAACTACTTGTTAAAAGTAAAAATGTCATAATCAGTACTAACCAAAGCTCGAACATTTCAGCTGGCGGATGCCCCGCATTAGAGCCAGCTTTTCTCATAACAAAGTAAGTCGCAAAGAGGGTAGCAAATAAAGCAATTTCAGCGCCAAGGAAAATCCAGAAACCAAGAATATTTAATCTGCCTTGTTCTGACCTGTACTCAATGGGAAGATTTTTGTTTGTTTCTACAGATTCCATGGGTTACCCTCCTTTACACCAGTCGCAAGTTCGCGCGCATTGTGTTCTTCGGTTGCTTTAATTTCATCCACTTCAACGTGATAGCCATCATTGTTTTGGAATGAACGATAAACCATACATCCCAAAATCCCAATTAGACCAATAATTCCTAACCAATACCAGTAGAATACTAGACCAAAGCCGGCAATGAAGAAGAAAACGGACATCACAAACCCAACCATTGTATTACTTGGCATATGAATTGGTTTATAATTTTTATCATTCACATATGGATTTCCTTTTTGTTTTCTATTCCAGAAATCATCTAAATCATTCCATTCTGGTAAAACAGCAAAGTTATATTTTGGCGGAACAGCAGAACTTGTAGCCCATTCAAGCGTACGTGCATCCCACGGGTCACCAGTAACTTCTCGTTTTGAGTTTTTATAGCTATAGTAAATGTTATAACAAAGAACTAGGAATGCTATACCCATCAAGAATCCACCAACTGTGGAAATGAAGTTAAGCGTAGTCCAGCCATCACCTTGTACATAAGTGTAAATACGACGAGGCATACCATCAAGTCCTAGGAAATATTGTGGGAAGAAACAAACGTTAAACCCAACAACGAAAATCCAGAAGAACCATTTACCAATTTTTTCATTTAATCTGTAACCGACCATTTTTGGATACCAGTATGTAAGCCCGGCAAAGCAGGAGAACACGGTTCCGGCGATTAATACGTAGTGGAAATGCGAAACTAAGAAGTACGTATTGTGATATTGATAGTCGGCCGCAGCCATCGCAAGCATAACCCCTGTTACCCCACCTACAACAAAGTTAGGGATAAAAGCAAGCGACCAAAGCATTGGGGTTGTGAAGGTTATTCGCCCTTTATACATCGTAAAGAGCCAGTTGAATATTTTAATCCCAGTTGGTATCGCAATCATCATCGTCGTAATCGAGAAGAAGGAGTTAACGAGCGCCCCGGATCCCATTGTGAAGAAGTGATGGACCCAAACAAGGAAGCTTAGTAAGGAAATAACTGCCATCGCAGCAACCATCGCCGGATAACCGAATAATTTTTTCCTGGAAAACGTGGAAATGATTTCGGAAAAAATACCAAACGCCGGTAAAATTACGATATACACTTCCGGATGTCCCCAAACCCAGAATAGGTTGGCCCACATCATTGGGAGCCCGCCGTTCGTGAGCGTGAAGAATGCAGTCCCAAACAATCGGTCAAATGACATCAACGCGAGAGCTACTGTTAAAACTGGGAAAGCAAAGATAATAATTAAACTTGTAATTAATGAAGACCAAGTAAACATTGGCATTTTCATTAATGTCATACCTTTTGTACGCATTCGTAAAATCGTGACGAAAAAATTAATCCCCGTCATCAGTGTACCAATACCAGCGATTTGAACTCCTAGAAGATAGAAATTAATTCCATATCCAGCACTAAAGTCCGTCGCTAGTGGCGCATAGTTTGTCCAACCAGCATCCGGCGAACCACCAATAACAAAAGATAAGTTAAATAGCATGGCACCCATAAAGAATGTCCAAAAACTTAAGTTGTTTAAAAATGGAAATGCTACGTCACGAGCACCAATTTGAAGTGGTACCGCAATGTTCATAAGTCCAATAATAAACGGCATTGCCATAAATAAAATCATGATTGTTCCGTGCGTTGAAAATACTTCATTGTAATGTTGTGCATCCAAAAATTTCATATCTGGTAATGCTAGCTGAGTACGCATCATCAGTGCATCCACACCGCCGCGGAAAAACATTAAAACAGCAGCAAGCAAATACATAATACCAATTTTTTTATGATCAACAGAGGAAATCCACTCTTTCATGAGCCATTTCCATTTTTTTGTGTAAGTTAGTAACACAACGATACCGACACTAGCAAGCACAATAGATATCTGTGCACCTAGAATCATCGGGTCGCCAGTTACGATAAACTCATTCCATTTCATGCCTTATGTCCCCCCTTTTAGTTCCCTGCGTCATCCGATTCTTTTTTATTAAACTCATTCGTTTGGATGTCATCTTCCATTTTCTTCATTTCATCCTCACGATGTTTATCCTCATGGTAACCTTCTCCGTTTTTAATAATTTGTGGCTCCATATCGTGACGCTCAAATTGTGGATTAGTTACGGTTACAGGACGAACAGGTAGGAGTGGTTTATCAGAAATGGTTGATTTTGTATTTGGATTATGTGGATTTGTCATTTCATAACCAAAGCGCTTGTAAGCATAGAAAACATACTCTGGATCTGCTGCAACATCAACAAATGCTAAATGCGTACCAGAATAAGTTTTTTTCTTGGAGCTTCCAGGAATTAAGAGACGGTCATAAATGTCTTGCGTAATAACTGGTGAATTTGCTTTTGTTTCTTTGGCCCATTTTTTAAAGTCTGATTCAGATTGCGCCACTACATCAAAGCGCTGATCAGCAAAGCCCTCTCCGTTGAAGTTTGCATTACGCCCTTTGTATGTACCAACTTCATCTGCTTGTAAATATAAACTCATCGTCATCCCAGACATCGCATATTTTTGTCCACCTAATTGCGGTACCCAAAAACTTGTCATCGTGTCTGCGGAAGTTAATTTGAATAGTACCGGACGATCTGTTGGGATATTTACGTAGTTAACCGTTTCGATTGATTCATCTGGGTAACTAAAAATCCATTTCCAGTCCGCACTAGTTGCATAAATAACAATTGGATCTTTATGCGAAGTCACTTTTGGTGCTTCTTCCCCTGCATAAATTGTTTTTACAGTCGGAATTGCTAATGCAATAACAATAGCAACTGGAATTAATGTCCAAAAAATTTCCAGTTTTTTACTACCATGCATATCCGGTTCATAGTTTGAAATGTCTTTCCGTTCGCGGTATTTAACCAGCATAATTGTAAATAATACAAAAATCGTTAGTACTATAACCAGCATAAATATAATCGAATAAATAATTAAGTCCGACTGACCTTTTGCAACTGGCCCTTTTGGATTAAGTACCGTCAAATCACCACAACCACTTATAAGACCGGTAACCCCAAGCAGTGCCGTGAGTAGCAAAGATTTAAGTAACTTTGACACCCGAATCCCCTCTTTTCCTTTTGATGTTTTCTAATGTGTATTTTTGCGCAAAAATACCATTACCGGAGTGCTGAAAGAAGCTTTTTTACAACTCCTATGTAACTGAAAAAATGCTGTTATTCTCTTGCTCCTTAAAAAAACTCACAAACTTTTTTTAAATTGGTTAGCATTTTTAGAATCACTAAGTTCATACTCTAACTTATTATATCTGATTTGATACCTTTGTTCAAAAACTTGATATATTAAATATTTCACAAACTTTTATTCTCTTCTCTATTCCCTTGATTGTGAAATTTGAAACAAAAAAAGCAGCAAACAAAATAGCTTTGTTTACTGCCTTCATTTATTCCGTTATCTGCACTTTGCCTGTATGGAAAGGTAAATGCTTAATACCTAGTTTTCCCCATTTATGAACGAGTTTTTCTGCTAATTCTGATGTTTTTGAGAAAGCAATTCCGCAATCTCCGCCACCAGAGCCAGAAGATTTTCCAGCGCCGCCATTTTTTTCAGCTGAATCAGCTAATTGTTTTAGCAAGTTCGTTTCGATATTGACTCCAGCTTTTGTTCCCAAGTCTTGAAGGATGCGACGATTTTCCTTAATAGAGGAGTAAAGTAGCTCCTCATCTTTTGTATGAAAAGCTTGAATAATTTGTTTCATAATTTGATTATTTCTTGTTAAAAATTGTTGGTAGTTCTCACTATCTTCTTGTTTAAACGCATGAATTTGTGATACTAATTTGCCAGTACTTACTGGTGTTCCAGTCCAACCAACTGAAAAAGTCGATATCGGTTCTTCTAGTGTTTCAATTTCAAGAAGTGGCCAAGGTTCTTTCATAAACCATTCGAGTGATTTATAGGCTAACCGATGCTTCACCCATTCTTGATCAAAGGTTGTATAAGCAATCCAGCCACCATACATACAAGAAGCAATATCTCCACAAGAACCATTACCTTGAACAACTAAATGTGATAAAGCAGCTAATTTGAATTTTTTTAGCATGGATATTTCTGGATAAAATTTCGTCATCAGTGCATTGATTACGGCCACAGTTGCTGCTGCACTTGATCCTAAGCCATATTTAGCACCTGACTTATCAATTAATTCTGTTTCAATCACCATTTTGACAGGTGTGAGTTCTATTCCCTCAGATTTCAGAAAAGTTGTCGCGATATTAATGGCTTCTGCTGTAAATGTCCAATGCTCTCCGTCCGGTTTAAGTTCACCGCCAACTGGCCATGAAACTGGATTTTCATAATGTGGAATCCATAATTCATTTCGCTCACTATCTTCTAAAGTCAACGTTA
This sequence comes from Listeria ivanovii subsp. ivanovii, assembly GCF_900187025.1. Lineage (GTDB taxonomy): Bacteria > Bacillota > Bacilli > Lactobacillales > Listeriaceae > Listeria > Listeria ivanovii. Next base: position 14,589 of record NZ_LT906478.1, on the reverse strand, counting down.
TATAACGATTAATCGCGGTCAAAATTGCAGTGTGGCCTGATTCTACAACAGCATATTCACCAGCAACATATAATTTTCCAGGTATTTTAACTTGTAGTTTATTTTTCATCTGATACAACACTCGCTTCCTTACCAGCGTGGCAAATTAGAACATTTTTGGCTAATCCTGACAATTTTTCTGCTACGATTTTCTCATTTTTACGCTCACAAATAACTTTTACATTCGGCCCAGCATCCATTGTGAAAAATGCAGGTATCCCTTCTTTCCGAAGTTCCCTAACACCATCCATTACTTCAAGTGATGAAGGCTGAAAATACGTGAATGGCGGCTCTGCTCCAAGTGTTGTCGCATGCATTTTCATTCCATTTCGTTCGGTAATTTCACCAACTTTGATAAAATCCTCTGCTAAAATGGCTTGTTTCATTTCTTTCAAATCCGTCTTAGCTGCCGCTACCCAATCTTTGAAAAAGGGGGATGTTTCAACGGTTAAACGCATCCCATCACGGCTAGATACTTTCTTTTCTTTATCAGAAACAACGGCAATAACCATGGACATTTTATCACTTAATTTTTTTGTAAAAGGTACAGCAAAAGAATCGCTACCATCTGCTAATTCGCCTTTTTCCCAAATGACAAAATCGCCGTAAATCGAACGTGAAGCCGATCCAGAGCCAAAACGGGCCAATTTGGAAATATATTGTTGGGTATCCTTTCTACCCGCAGCACGTGATCCTGCGAGCGCTAAAGCAGCAAATGCCGAAGCCGATGAAGCTAGTCCAGCTGCGGTTGGAACATGATTTTCCGAGACTATCAGAGCTCTTGCTGTCAAACCAAATTCTTCGCGCATTTTATCAATAAAACGGGTTACTTTTGCATCTGTTTTTTCTTTGCCATCCAAGATAAACCTATCATGCTTTAGATTGTCGTCCCATTCTATGGTTGTTTTCGTATAAAATTTGTCTACAGTGAAGGATAAACTACTATTTGCAGGTAGAATCAGCTGTTCATCGCGTTTTCCCCAGTATTTAATTAGCGCCACATTCGTGTGTGCGATGGCTGTTGCTCTCATAACTACCTTCTCCTATCGTAAAAATCCATTCTTGTGCAGCTCCAGCTTTATGAAGTGCTTTTGTTATATTTTCAGCAATTTCCTGGTTTTTAGCTACGGCAATAATACAACCACCTCTACCTCCACCAGTAAGTTTTGCCCCATCTGCTCCATTACTTCTAGCAACTTTAATTAAATTTTCTAAACTACTATCACTAACAGTCAAAGATTCCAAATAATTCTGTGCTTTATTCATTGCAGCACCAATCTTCACAGTATCTGCATTACCTTCTAAATAAGTCTTTATTTCCCGGGAAATATCACCAAGCGCATGGATTATTTCTCTAATTCCAGCTTGATTTTTTTGATAAAGTTTTTGGACATCCGCAACTGCTGCTCTAGTTTCACTTGGAACTCCAGTATCTGCAACTACAAAAGTAATTTTTTTGGGAAAGTGCATGATTTCTAATTTTCTATCACGTTCATACCAAACAGGCTTTTCGCTAACTACAGTGATTGCGTCTACACCACTTGCATTCCCATGCGCAATTTTTTCTGCTGCATTAACAATCGAAAGTAATTTTTTACCATCTAGTTCCTGCTTAAAATATTTATAGAGACCGCGCGCAATACTTGTTGCTACTGCTGCACTTGATCCTAATCCTCGCCCGATTGGAACTCCTGATGTTACATGAATTGATACGCTTTCTCCTTGACCAATTTCTTTTAGAACATCTATAACTAGTGCTTTAATACCTGCTAAAAAATCGGGCATATCTTCTAAATCACCTGAAAAAAATGCTGAAGAAAATTTGGTTTTTATAGAAGCTTCTACATCCGTAGTTACTACTGCTTGTGTAAATGGGACTGAAATAGCCGGTTCTCCGTATACAACTGCATGTTCTCCGCATAATATCATTTTAGCTGTCCCAATGCCTGTAGCCAATGTGCGCCAATCCTTTCTCCATCTAAATAATACAACTTTTAATACTTCATGATACCATAATTTTTTCACTAAAACCTTATTATAGAACTTTTTCCAAGCCAAAACAATGACTGGCACTAACTTTTCCAGTGCCAATCATTTATTTACATATCCATTTCTTTGTATTGATGCTGAAACAGACACATTCGAATCGCATCATGGTAAGTTCCATCAACAAAAAATTCATCGATTAATTCACCTTCACGAATAAAACCAACTTTTTCATAAACATGAATTGCTTTTTCATTTACTTTATCGACAACTAAATATAATTTATGCATATTTAGCACGTGAAAAGCGTACTTCATCGCAAGTTTCGTGGCAGATACCGCGTACCCATGACCTTGAAACTTAGGATCAATAATAATTTGAAATTCCGTTCTTCGGTGAATATAATCAATTTCCATCAACTCTACTAATCCAACCATCTGACCATCTAACTCTAATATAAAACGGCGCTCTGATTGATCGTGAATGTGCTTATCATATAACTCTTGAAGTTCGACAAACGCCTCATACGGCTCTTCAAACCAATAAGACATTATTTTCGCATCATTATTTAACCGGTGAACAAATTTTAAATCTTCTCGTTCAAGCGGCCTAAGTTTTAAATCTCCACTCATTTTTCCACTCCTAAATTATAAAATTGGTGATAGCAAACTTGAAAGTACTTCTTTTATACGAGTCATAGTCGTTTTTTCTTCCATGTCTTTCATCGTAAACAGTCGACTATCTTCAAAATCTTTCTTAAAGTCACGTTTTAGATGCTGAATTGCTTCACTTTCGTCGTATAAGAACACCATTAATTCATGATTCAATCTAAAACTACGCACATCAAAATTAGCTGTACCAACTGCTGCAAGTGTTCCATCTACTAACATTGCTTTTGCATGAACAAAAGAGTCATCTTGATAAGCATACATTTTTGCTCCCGCTTCAATCATTGTTTTCACATATGCATTACTTCCGTGGAAAGATATTCCTCGGTCGCCTTTTCCTGGAATAATGACACGAACATCTATGCCACTAAGTGCTACTCGGCGAATAACCGCTAGAGCTTCTTCATCAGGTACAAAATAAGGAGATACTATCCAAACTGATTCTTTTGCAGAGTCCATTAAATCAAGCATTGAATCGCGAACCCATTTTTCTTTGTCGTAGGGTCCACCGTAAATCACTTGAGCCCAGTCATCACCCATATCAACTGGTGAAAAGTATTGTTTTAGTCCAGCTTCATTAATAAATTTTTCTGAAGCTCCCTTTTTATTTTCCATATAGACCCAGTCATTCAAGAAAGATTCCTGTAATTCAATAACTGCTTGGCCTGTTATTTTCATGTGTGTGTCACGCCAAACACGAAAATCTGGCGTATTGGAACGATATTCTTCTCCAATATTAAGGCCACCTGTAAAGCCAATTTGTCCATCAATGACAACAATTTTACGGTGATTTCTTAAATTTGCTGTACGTACAATCCATGGTGAAGTAACCGGATCAAATGCATGAATCTCTACACCAACATCCGTTAAAGGTTTCAAAAAATCTTTTTTCAATTTACTTGAACCCAGTCCGTCAAACATAAAGCGAACTTCCACGCCATCTTTAGCTCTTTCTACTAAAATATCACGAATCTCCGTAGAAATTTCATCCGTTTTGAAAATATAGTATTGGATGTGAATGTGGTTTTCAGCCTTTCTCAGCGCGTCTAGAAGCACTGGAAAAGTTTCTTCACCATTTGTTAGGATTTCTATTTTATTTCCTTTAATCGGTTCAATCGATGTTAAATGCGCTATTCTTTTTGATAGTTGTGGTAATTTTTCATCTGTGTTATTTGGAATTGCATGAATCGCTTCAATTAATTTTTCTTTTTCTGTTATTTGAGCAGGTGTGAATATTCTTGTTGCTGGATTTCGACCGAAGACTAAATAACTTATTGTTCCTAATACTGGTAATACAAAAATGACAGCAATCCAAGCAATTTTTGAGCTAGTATTCCGTTGATCAAATAATAACAATCTAATGGCAATAATGACACCACATAATTGAATGATTATACTCGAAATTAAAAATAAAGTAGCTGCTTGAGTGATTAAAAGATATTCCACTAATGTTAAAACAACCGCGATAACAATAAATTGAATCAGTTTACGCATAGTTACAACTCTTCCCTTTTTAGACGTATTACAGATATTATACATAATTTATAGCCAAATTGCGCTTTTGACCACTAAAAAAGCTGGAAAATCATCCTAATTCAAAAATTAGATTGTTTTCCAGCTTCGTTTCTATTCTTCTATGTCACTTCCAGGAGCATCTTCAAAACTTTCATCAGGTACTTGGGTGATGAGGGTTTCGTCAATTTCTTCCTCAAGTTCTATGTCTTCTTCTTTTGGAACTTTTGCTACAGTGGCTACTTTTTCGTCTTCATCAAGGCGAATTAGTTTAACACCCATTGCGCTACGGCCAGTTTGTGATACTGTATCAATTTCGAAACGAATTAATACGCCACTTACTGTCATGAGCATTAAGTCTTCTTCACCTGTAACTGTCTTCATAGCTACAAGATTTCCGTTTTTCTCGGTAATTGTAACGGTTTTAACACCCATACCACCACGGTTACGAAGCGGATACTGGGAAGCTGGCGTTTGTTTGCCGTAACCTTTTTCTGTTACAACTAACACTTTTTCATCGTCTTCAAGTACTTCCATACCGATAACTTCATCGTCTTCACGAAGTCTGATACCACGAACCCCAGCAGCTGTACGACCCATTACCCGAATATTTTCTTCTGGGAAATAGATTGATTGGCCATGTTTCGTTGCGATAATCATGTTTTTAGTGCCATCAGTCATTTGTACAGAAATCAGTTCGTCATTTTCACGAAGTTCTACCGCACGGAGACCGCTTTGGCGAATTTTCGCAAATTGAGAAAGGGTAGTACGTTTCACGACACCGTGTTTAGTTGTAAAGAACAGGTAGCTGTCATCCGTGAATTCAGATAAGTTAATTACAGCATTCACTTGCTCTTGGCTTTCGATACCAAGTAAGTTGATGATTGGAATACCTTTCGCTGTACGACCATATTCAGGTACTTCATAACCTTTCGAACGGTAAACTTTCCCTGTATTGGTAAAGAATAGTAGTGTATCATGTGTGCTTGTCGCTACAAGGTGTTCTACAAAATCATCTTCATGAGTTGACATACCTTGAATACCACGACCACCACGACGTTGACTACGATAAGTTGATAGTGGTAGACGCTTGATATAACCACGTTTAGTCAAAGTAATCGCTACTTCTTCTTCTGGGATTAAATCTTCGTCTTCCAAGCTGACTAAATCACCAGCTAAAATTTCCGTACGACGTTTATCCGCATATTTAACTTTGATTTCTTCTAATTCTTCACGAATGATTTCAAGAATACGTTCATCATCAGCTAAAATTGCTTTTAAATCGTTAATTAATGCTACTAAGTTTTGGTATTCTTCTTCAATTTTTTCGCGTTCTAAACCTGTTAAACGTTGCAAACGCATATCTAAAATGGCTTGCGCTTGTTTGTCAGAAAGATTGAATTGTGTCATCAAACCTTCTTTTGCAACATCGGATGTTTTTGATCCACGAATTAATTTAATAATCGCATCAATATTATCAAGTGCAATTCGTAAACCTTCTAAGATATGAGCCCGCGCTTCTGCTTTACGAAGCTCAAACTCAGTCCGGCGACGAATAACTACTTTTTGGTGTTCTAAATAATGATAAAGAATTTCTTTTAAATTAAGCACTTTTGGATGATTATCTACAAGTGCTAACATATTAATACCGAAAGTCGTTTGTAAAGCAGTCATTTTGAATAAATTATTCACGATTACACTAGCGCTAATGTCACGACGAACTTCTATAACAATGCGCATTCCAGAGCGGTCAGACTCATCATTTAGAGAAGTAATTCCATCAATTTTTTTCTCACGAGCAAGTTCCGCGATACGCTCAACTAGACGTGCTTTATTTACTTGATAAGGAATTTCTGTAATAACAATTGTTTCCTTACCATTTTTCTTTTCTTCAATATCCACACGACCACGAACGGTAATCGAGCCACGTCCACTTTCATAAGCACGACGAATTCCGCTACGACCCATAATCATCCCAGCTGTTGGAAAATCTGGTCCAGGGATATACTCCATTAATTCGCGAATGCTAATATCAGGATCATTACTAAGCGCCAAAACACCGTCAATTACTTCACCAAGATGGTGGGTAGGGATGTTTGTCGCCATACCAACCGCAATACCTGACGAACCATTGACAAGTAAGTTAGGGAAACGAGCTGGTAAAATAACTGGCTCCCGCTCAGAACCATCATAGTTATCTGCGTAATCAATTGTATCTTTGTTAATATCTCGAAGTAGTTCCATTGAGATTTTTGACATCCGCGCTTCTGTATAACGCATCGCTGCCGCCATATCTCCATCGACCGAACCAAAGTTACCATGTCCGTCAACTAGCATATTACGATAACTAAAATCTTGCGCCATCCGTACCATTGTAAAATAAACTGCTGTATCGCCATGTGGGTGATATTTACCAATAACTTCCCCAACAATACGAGCTGATTTCTTATATGCTTTATCCGATGTCATCCCAAGGTCATTCATCGCATATAAAATACGACGGTGAACTGGTTTTAATCCGTCACGAACATCTGGTAGGGCACGGGCAACAATTACACTCATTGCATAGTCTAAGAATGATGTCCGCATTTCTTTATTTAAGTTTATCTCTGTTATTCGTTGATTTGGTGTTTCTGCCATTGTTAGAGAAACCTCCCTTTCAAAAGTAAGGCTGAAGCTAGTTCAAACCTTTTAAAAACAATTAATAACTAAATTTATTACCCAGGAAATATTTATTAAACATCCAAGTTTTTAACATATTGTGCATTTTCTTCAATGAACTTACGACGGGGTTCTACTCGGTCACCCATCAACATTTCAAAAGTTTCATCGGCATCAATAGCGTCTTTAATATTTACTTGAAGTAGTGTCCGGTGTTCTGGATTCATTGTTGTATCCCAAAGTTGTTCTGGATTCATTTCTCCAAGACCTTTATAACGTTGAATGCTGTATTTAGTGTCTTTATCAAGTGACGCAAGATAATCTTCTAACTGACCATCACTATATACATATTCAATTTGCTTACCATGCTTAATTTGGTAAAGCGGCGGTTGCGCAATATAAATATAACCTGCATCAAGAAGCGGGCGCATATAACGATAAAACAGTGTAAGAAGTAGCGTACGAATATGTGCGCCATCGACATCAGCATCGGTCATAATAATTAGTTTGTGATAACGTGCTTTTGAAACATCAAAATCTCCACCAAAACCTGTACCCATTGCAGTAAAAATAGTTCGAATTTCTTCGTTCGCTAAAATACGATCCAAACGTGCTTTTTCCACGTTCAAAATTTTACCACGAATCGGCAAAATTGCTTGGAATAAACGGTCACGACCTTGTTTAGCAGAACCACCAGCTGAGTCCCCCTCAACGATGTAAAGTTCGCTGATTTCAGGATTACGCGATGAACAGTCCGCAAGTTTACCAGGCAAACTAGAAATTTCAAGACCGCTACTTTTACGAGCAACTTCACGGGCGCGCTTAGCAGCTAAACGTGCACGAGAAGCCACCACACCCTTCTCAACGATTTTTTTAGCAACATCTGGGTTTTCCATCATAAATTTATTTAAAGCCTCAGAAAACAGTTTATCCGTGATTGAACGAGCTTCTGAATTTCCGAGTTTAGTTTTTGTTTGTCCTTCAAACTGCGGATCAGGATGTTTAATCGAAATAATCGCAGTTAAACCTTCACGAACATCTTCACCAGAAAGGTTATCGTCACTATCTTTAAATACTTTGTTGCGGCGCGCATAGTCATTAATAACCCGCGTTAAAGCCGTTTTAAAACCAGATTCGTGTGTTCCACCTTCATACGTATGGATATTGTTTGCAAATGAAATGATATTGCTTGAGAAACCAGTATTATACTGCATGGAAATTTCAACCATAATATCATCGCGTTCGCCTTCCAAATAAATTGGTGGCTCATGGATAACGTCTTTTGCTTTGTTTAAATGTTCCACGTAAGAACGAATTCCGCCTTCATAGTGGAAATCTTTACGTACTTTGTGTTCTTCGCGTTTATCTTCAATCGAAATGGTTAAACCACGATTCAAGAAAGCAAGTTCACGTGTACGAGTACGAAGCGTATCAAAATCAAATTCGGTTGTTTCTGTGAAAATTTGTGGGTCTGGAGTAAAATGAACAATAGTTCCGCGATAATCAGTTTCACCTTGTTCTTCCATATCCATTACTACATCACCACGTTCAAAACGTTGGTAATATTTTTGCCCTTCACGATGAACGTATACTTCAAGGGACGTGGAAAGAGCGTTAACTACAGACGCACCAACTCCGTGAAGTCCTCCTGATACTTTATATCCGCCTCCGCCAAATTTACCACCAGCGTGAAGCACAGTGAAAATAACTTCTACGGTTGGACGACCAATTTTTTCGTTAATTCCAGTTGGAATCCCGCGTCCATTATCGCGAACTGTAATACTATTATCTGCTTCGATAGTAATTTCAATTTCTGTACAAAAACCAGCAAGCGCTTCATCGATTGCGTTATCAACAATTTCCCATACAAGGTGATGGAGTCCACGTTGGCTAGTTGAACCAATGTACATTCCTGGTCTCTTTCTTACAGCTTCTAAGCCTTCGAGTACTTGAATTTGATCTTCGTTATAATCTGAAGCACTTTCATGCACATTCGTAATATTTTCTTCTGACATTAATTATTCCACCGCACTTTCTTTTTCATCAAATTATATTAACCTAGATTAGGATTTTTTTACTGTACCTTTTTCTACATAAAAAGTAGTTGCTTGTTTTAGCGTATCATGGTCGATTCCGCTTGTACTTGTTGTTGTTACAAAGGTTTGTACTTTTCCTTCAATAGCTCCAAGTAAGTGCGACTGACGATAATCATCTAGTTCACTTAAAACATCGTCAAGCAGAAGGACGGGATATTCGCCAGTTTCTTCGTGGATAAGGTCAATTTCGGCTAATTTAATCGAAAGCGCCGTTGTCCTTTGTTGTCCTTGTGAACCAAAATCCTGCACATTTTGCCCATTAATATAAAACAGAGAATCATCCCGATGTGGTCCAATAAGCGTGACACCACGGTCGATTTCTCTTTGTTTGATTGATTCCATTTTTTGGAGCAAGTCGGCTTTCCATACTTCTGGGTCATCGCCAGTTAGTGTCACGGAAGCTTTATACTCGATTTTAAGCGTTTCTAAGCCGCGCGAAATTTGGTTGTGAATAGGCGCCGCGTAAGCTTCTAATTTTCGAATGAAATCAGCGCGTCTTTTTGTCAAATTAATGGCAACATCAGCGAACTGCTCTGTCAAGATATCCAGCAAAATTGGATCTACTTTACGTTTCATTTGCAACATTTTTAAATATTGGTTTCGCTGCTGCAAAATCCGCTGATATTCACTTAAATTGTGCAAGTAAATCGGCTGCATTTGTCCTATTTCCATATTCAAAAAACGGCGTCTAATTCCTGGAGCACCTTTTACAAGAGATAAATCTTCTGGCGCAAAAATAACCACGTTTAAGTTACCAACATACTGACTAAGTTTCTTTTGTTCCAAATGATTTACTTTTGCACGCTTGCCTTTTTGTGTGATGGTTAGCTCTAATGGTACGGTTTGTCCGCGCTTCATTATCCGACCTTCCATCTTAGCTTCTTCTTTTTCCCACATAATAAAGTCTTTATCATTAGTTGTCCGATGAGATTTGGCAAGAGCTAACATTAACACAGCCTCTAAAAGATTTGTTTTACCTTGTGCATTCTCTCCAAGAAAAACATTTACAGATGGGGAAAATTCAAGTTCTAAGTTTTCATAATTTCGGAAATTCCTTAAAACAATGCTTTCTAAATGCATCTGCTATTTCCCTTGTTCAATTTTCACTTTGCCAATACCAGGAACAAGGACTACATCGCCATTACGAAGCTTTTTCCCCCGGCGGTTATCTTGCTCTCCATTGACATAAATTGTATTTTCACTAAGATACGCTTTCGCCATTCCACCAGTTGAAACTACATCAATCATTTGTAAAAGTTGACCAAGCGTTACGAACTCGCTATTTATCTTTACTGTTTCAGCCAAAAATTTCACGCCCAATCTTTTTTTATCACTACCTTCTATTTTACTAAAGTTTTGCCAATAATACAAAGAATATTTTCATATATTCGTTTTTCAGCTTTTTTTAGCAAAACTAATAGGGGGATATTATTTATTAAAAAAAATAAAATATGAGCTTCTGAGGCGTTTTTTGATTAAAAGGCTTATTTTCGTCGGATAACTGCCTTTTTCTTCCATGCTCCTGATTTATATCGCCAAACGCCGAGCATTGTTGCTGTAATCCATGCAACTGGAGTAGCCCACCAGAGTCCAATATAACCAATGTAAAGAGACAATACAAAACCAATCACGAGTCTTGATACAAGCTCAAAAATCCCCATTGCCAAAGGAACCATTGCATCCCCAGTACCGCGTAACGTTTCCCTCACAACAAATAAAATACCTACAACAACATAAAATAGCGACACAATAAGTAAATAACTAACACCAATATCAATAACTTCCGACTCGCCAGCATCAACAAATAACAGTAAAAAATGTCGCGCAAAAAGTTGAACTAAAAGGGTAATCGCGATACTAATAATCGTTACAACTTTAATTCCAGACCAAAAACCTTCACGAACACGATCCATTTTTCCTGCGCCGATATTTTGACCTGCAAAAGTAGAAGAAGCAGCTCCAAAGGCAATCCCTGGTTGATATGTAAGAGAATCGATACGACTAGCTGCGGTATATGCCGCCACAACAGAAGAACCAAAACCATTTATTAAACTTTGGAGTGCCATATTCCCAATCGAAATAAATGATCCTTGTAAACCAGAAGGAAGTCCAATTCGAACCATTTCTTTTAATAGTGGGGGAGAAAGTTTGAATTTTGCTCGTTCTATTCTCATAAATGGCACATGACGATATGCATAATAAATAACTAAAACCGCTGCGACAGATTGAGATAACACAGTAGCAATAGCAGCTCCACGAACTCCCATATTCATATGTACAACAAAAAGAAAATCAAGTGCAATATTTAGTAGAGAAGATAATATTAAAAAAAGTAATGGCGTAATGGAATTTCCTAGTGCCCGAAGTATTGCTGCCATACCGTTATATAAGCTCATTGGCAAAATCCCGATAAACAAGGTGGTTAAAAATATCGATGAATCGTCTAAAATATTTGCTGGGGTTCTAAGTAGGATAAGGAGAGGCTTGGCTAAAAGCACACTCGCAATCGTTAAAATAATCGCCGAAAAAACTACAGCATACGTTGCAGTAGCAATAACATCTTTTAAACGATTATAATCTTTAAATCCAAAATATTGCGCTACTACAACAGAAATCCCGCTCATCAGTCCAATAATCAATGAAATCATAAAAAAATTGACTGAGTTTGTTGCTCCAACAGCTGCAAGTGCATCTACACCAACAAATTTCCCTACAATAACAGCATCAATCATTGTATAAAATTGCTGAAACAAATTCCCAATCAACATCGGCATCGCAAACCAAAAGATTAATTTTGTTGGATTACCAGTTGTCATATCTTTCATCATGCTAACAATCCTCCTATTGCATAAATATACATTTTTATTCAAAAACTGTACTATAACAAAAAAAACATCCGCCTTGAAGCAAGACGGATGTACTTTTTAAAGATTAATAAGTTCTAACAGGCGTGATTAATTGTAAAATTTCATTTGGATTTGTTGCATCTTTTGGTCGAAGTACGAATGGTCTCATTGTACCTGAGAAGGAAATTTGAATATCATCACCTTCAAAAGCTCGTAATGCGTCCATCATGTATTTACCGTTAAACGATATTTTGATTTCTTCGCCTGTAAAGCTTTGGCTGAAAACATTTTCTGAAACATTTCCAACTTCAGGTGAATTAGAAGAAACCTCCACTTGGCCATTATCAAGCGTAATTAGTTTAATCACATTATTACGATTTTCGCGAGCAAGTAGGGACGCACGATCAATTGCTTGTAAAAAGGCTTTCGAATTAATAACTAATTCTGATTTTGTATCAGTAGGTATTAAACGAGATGTATCTGGGTAACTTCCTTCGAGTAAACGTGAATAGAATAATAAATTTTTTAATTTAAAAAGAATTTGGTTGTTAGCTAGTGTCATTTCGATAGATTCACTTGCATCATCTAAAATTTTATTTAGTTCTGCTAAGCTTTTTCCTGGAATAACAATGTTATATTCTTCATCAATGTCTGTTTCAAGCGGAATTTCACGCAAGGCAAGGCGATGGCTATCTGTTGCAACTGCACTAAGTTTATTTTCTTTGATAATCCAGTTAACACCAGTAAGTACAGGACGAACTTCGATTGCAGAAACCGCAAAAACAGTTTGTCTTATAATATTTTTAAGTACATTTATTGGAATTTTGATGTTTTTACCATCTGTAACTTCTGGTAGTTTAGGATATTCCATTGGATCAAGACCATTTAGTGTAAATGATGCTTGGCCAGAACTGATATTAGTTTGATAATTTGTAGTTACTTCAATTTCGACATTTTCTTCTGGTAAACGACGAACAATATCACCAAAATACTTGGATTGCAGAACGATACCACCAAAACTTTCTACTTCCACAATTACTTCATCATTTTCGATTAATGGAATAAACGCTTCAATGGAAATATCGGAATCACTACCAGTTAGTGTAACACCTTCATCATTTACGACTATTTTTATCCCCGTTAGAATTGGAATCGTTGTTCTTGCAGAGATGGCACGAGTAACTTCATTTACTGCTTGGACAAGACGATCACGCTCAATAACAAATTTCATGAGTATCCCCCGTTTTATATATATTTTGTAAAGCCTCAAAAACCTTTAATTAATTAATAAAAAATCGTAGTAATAGTAATAGGCCCTGTGGATTTGTGGATAAGTAGGTTTTAAGCCATGCGACATAAAGTTTTCCACATGTTGATAACTTGTGGGTAAGTATGTTTCAGTTATCCACATTGTGCACAGGTCTATTAAAACATATTTTGTGCTTTTCTTAAATTTTTTTCAATTTCAGCAAGGTCATTTTTCAACACTTGGTCGGTTTTTAGTAGTTGTGATATTTTTTCGTGTGCATGGATGACGGTTGTATGATCACGTCCACCAAATTCATCACCGATTTTTGGTAATGAAGCGTCTGTAAGCTCTCTTGAAAGATACATAGCAATTTGGCGCGGGAAAGCAATACTTTTCGTCCGTTTTTTTGCTTTAAAATCTTCTAAACGTACGTGGAAATATTCACCCACAGTTTCTTGAATACCACTAATTGTAATAACTTGTGATTTAGAAGAGGGGATAATGTCTTTCAGTGCTTCTGCTGCAAGACCAGCTGTAATATCTTTATTTACGAGCGAAGAATAAGCGACTACACGAATAAGTGCACCTTCTAGCTCACGAATATTAGAATCAATTTGGTTTGCAATATAGAGCATGACTTCATTTGGAATATCCAGGCCGTCTGCTTTTGCTTTTTTACGTAAAATGGCGATCCGCGTTTCTAAATCTGGAGGTGTAATATCGGTTATTAGTCCCCATTCAAAGCGAGATCTAAGTCTATCTTCAAGTGTTGGAATTTCTTTTGGTGGCCGGTCACTGGAGATAATAATTTGTTTTTGTTCATCATAAAGCGTATTAAAAGTATGGAAAAATTCCTCTTGTGTTCCTTCTTTACCAGCTAAAAATTGAATATCATCAATAAGTAAAACGTCCACATTACGATATTTTGTGCGAAATTCTTCGGTTTTATTATCTCTAATCGAACTAATAAACTCATTGGTGAATTTTTCACTAGAAAGATACATTACTTTGGCGTTATCTTTATGTTGTTGAACGTAATGGCCAACTGCATGCATTAAATGTGTTTTTCCAAGACCAACTCCTCCATAAATGAAGAGAGGATTGTACGCTTTCGCTGGTGCTTCGGCTACTGCGAGTGATGCTGCATGTGCAAATCTATTACCAGAACCAATGACAAAAGTATCAAAAACATAACGCGGATTAAGCATATGTTTGCCAATTTCAATACCATCTTCATCAAGTGCTGGACTGGGTTTTATCACGGTGTATTCAAAATTTTCTTCTTGCTCCCCATCAATAAAGCGGACATCAAATAAGCGGCCAGTTATTTCTTGCAAAATGTTAGCGATGAACTGGGTGTAGCTTTTCTCTAACCAATCGCGAACAAAATTATTGGGCGCTGAAATGATAAACGTGTTACCTTCTAATGAATGAGCAGTTGTTGATTTCATCCAAGTATCGTAACTCGGTTTACTCATATTTTTTTTGACAATTTGCAGTGTTTCCTGCCAGATGTCTTCAATTGATTGCAC